>NZ_JAPSLK010000081.1 GCF_031180885.1 Saccharothrix sp. | reverse complement strand
GACATGGAGGACTACATCTTCCAGGTCGAGGTGCCGACCGAGGAAGTCACCGAGATCAAGAACGGCCAGCGCAAGCAGGTGCAGCGCAAGGTGCTGCCCGGCTACATCCTGGTCCGGATGGAGCTCAACGACGCCTCGTGGAGCGCGGTGCGCAACACGCCGGGCGTCACCGGTTTCGTCGGCGCGACCTCGAAGCCGTCGCCGCTGACCATCGACGAGGTGCTCAAGTTCCTGCTGCCGCAGGTCGAGCAGAAGCCGGCCGCCGGGAAGAAAACGGCCGCCACGCCCGTTAAGTCCACGGTCGAGGTCGACTTCGAGGTCGGCGAGTCGGTCACCGTCATGGACGGCCCGTTCGCCACGCTGCCCGCGACGATCAGCGAGGTCAACGCGGACGGCCAGAAGCTGAAGGTCCTGGTGTCGATCTTCGGCCGCGAGACTCCGGTCGAGCTGTCGTTCAGCCAGGTCTCCAAGATCTGACCGGGTCCCTCCCGGTCGGGTCACCAGACTCCGGCGCCCTGGTCGGGTGTCGGCAGCCACGCTGCGGCTGGCAGGGCCGCGCGCGGACACCGCAATAACAGGAAGCACTGAGATGCCACCCAAGAAGAAGAAGCTCGCAGCGATCATCAAGCTGCAGATCAAGGCCGGGGCCGCGAACCCGGCGCCGCCGGTCGGCCCCGCGCTGGGTCAGCACGGCGTGAACATCATGGAGTTCTGCAAGGCGTACAACGCGGCGACCGAGTCGCAGCGCGGCACCGTGGTGCCCGTCGAGATCTCCGTGTACGAAGACCGCTCGTTCGACTTCAAGCTCAAGACGCCGCCGGCCGCGAAGCTGCTGCTGAAGGCCGCGGGCGTGGAGAAGGGCTCGGGCGAGCCGCACCGGAACAAGGTCGCCAAGGTGACCATGGACCAGGTGCGCGAGATCGCCCAGACCAAGATGGTCGACCTGAACGCCAACGACGTGGACCAGGCGGCGAAGATCATCGCCGGCACCGCCCGCTCCATGGGCATCACCGTCGAAGGCTGACCCGTTCTTTTTGATCCCGTGGGAGAGCCAAGCGCTGGCTCGTCACCACTACTGTTTGGTTAAGGAACAGAAGCATGAAGCGCAGCAAGGCGTACAAGGCCGCGGCTGAGCTGGTGGACCGGGAGCGGCTGTACACGCCGCTGGAGGCCGCGAAGCTCGCCAAGGAGACGTCCAAGGTCAAGCTGGACGCGACCGTCGAGGTCGCCATCCGGCTCGGCGTCGACCCCCGCAAGGCCGACCAGATGGTCCGCGGCACCGTGAACCTGCCGCACGGTACGGGCAAGACCGCCCGCGTGATCGTCTTCGCGACCGGCGACAAGGCCAACGAGGCCACCGCCGCCGGTGCGGACGCGGTCGGCAGCGAGGACCTGATCGAGCGCATCCAGGGTGGCTGGCTCGACTTCGACGCCGCGATCGCGACCCCGGACCAGATGGCGAAGGTCGGCCGCATCGCCCGCATCCTCGGCCCGCGCGGCCTGATGCCGAACCCGAAGACCGGCACCGTGACGCCCGACGTCGCGAAGGCCGTGACGGACATCAAGGGCGGCAAGATCAACTTCCGCGTGGACAAGCAGGCCAACCTGCACATCGTCATCGGCAAGGCGTCCTTCGAGCCGGAGAAGCTGGTCGAGAACTACGCCGCCGCCCTCGACGAGATCCTCCGCGCGAAGCCGTCCGCCGCCAAGGGCCGCTACCTGAAGAAGGTCACCGTCTCCACGACGATGGGCCCCGGCATCCCGGTCGACCCGAACCGCACCCGCAACCTGCTGAGCGACGAAGCCACCGCCTGATCCGGCTCGGCGCTGTAGCTGACGAAAGCCCCTCGGCACCTGGTGCCGAGGGGCTTTCGCTTTGCTTCAGCAGGTGGGTTCGGCCTGGTAACCGGTGATGACCCAGGACCCGCTCGGCTCGAGCTTCGTCAGCGTGAACTTCCCGAGCCGCGGACCACCCGTCACCTCCATCTCGCACGACGACACCACCGCGGTGTTGCCGGACGGGGTGCCGGTCGCCGAGTCGGGGAACTTCGGACGCTGGTAGAGGTCGACGTTGGTGACCTGCTTCTTCAGCGCGTGGATCGCGGACTCGCAGTCGGGTGCCCCGAAGGCCTGCGCGAACGCCTTCTTCGCCTCGCCGTCATCGGCGAACAAGAGGCAGCCCCGGTCGGAGATGTCCTGGGACACGTGGCTGTACAGCCGGCCCACGGTTCCGTTGATGCCGAACGGGGTGCTCGGCGCGGTCTGGTTGCCCTGCTTGCCGCCCTTGCTCTGCGCGACGTCGCCGGGGTCGTCGCTGCCGAAGTAGTGATCGTAGGCGAACGACAGCAGGAGCAGCACCAGCACGAGATAGATCAGGCGGCGGACGAGCTTGCTGCCCAGCAGGACCTTCCACAGAGGCTTACGCGCCGGCGGGGGCGGGGGGAGTGGTTGGGATGGCGGGGTGCCCGGGGGGAGGGCTTGGGTGCCCTGGGCTTGTTGGAAGCGTTGGAACTCCTGGAACCGTTGGAACTCCTGGAACTGCCGGAGCTGTTCCGGGTCGATGTCCGGGGGCGGCGGGTTCCGCGGGGGTTCGTCGGTCACGGGTCACATCATGCCGATTTGGAGGCGTCGGGACACATCCCGTACGCTGTTCGACGGTTCCACCAAAGACCGCTGGTCTTCCCGCGCCCTCGGGCGTGGGAACGAAGGGTTCGCACGGCGAACGGCCCGCGCAGGAGGACGAGGTAAGCATCGGACGCGCCCAGCGCGTCTCTTCCGCCCCGTGCTGCTGTGCGCCGGGGCGTTTTTCATGCCTCCTCTTCGAGCCGGCCGGCGGTTCACCGAAGCCCAGAGAGGAGGCGATCATGGCGAAGCCCAGCAAGGTTTCGGCCGTCGCCGAGCTGACGGACAAGTTCCGCGGCAGCTCGGCCGCCGTCGTCACCGAGTACCGTGGCCTCTCCATGGCGCAGCTCACCACGCTGCGTCGCGCTCTCGGCGCGGGCACCACGTACACCGTTGCGAAGAACACGCTGGTCAAGCGTGCCGCTCAGGACGCGGGCGTCGAGGGTCTGGAAGACCTGCTCGTCGGCCCGACCGCCATCGCCTTCGTCGAAGGCGAGCCGGTCGACGCGGCCAAGGCGCTGCGCGACTTCGCGAAGGACAACAAGGCCCTGGTCATCAAGGGCGGCTTCATGGACGGCCGCCCCCTCTCGGTCGACGAGGTCACCGCGATCGCGGACCTCGAGACCCGCGAGGTGCTGCTCGCCAAGCTGGCGGGCGCGATGAAGGGCAACCTGGCCAAGGCCGCGGGTCTGTTCAACGCCCCGGCTTCCCAGGTCGCTCGCCTGGCCGCTGCCCTGCAGGAGAAGAAGGCTTCGGAGGCGCCCGCCGCCGACGCCGAGGCTCCGGCCGAAAGCTGATCAACCCGACACATCGCGTCCAGTTCGGGCGTTGAATTAGAAAGGACCGCCGATCATGGCGAAGCTCAGCACCGACGAGCTGCTCGACGCGTTCAAGGAGATGACCCTCCTGGAGCTGTCGGCGTTCGTGAAGCAGTTCGAGGAGACCTTCGAGGTCACCGCCGCCGCGCCGGTCGCCGTCGCCGCCGCCCCGGCCGCCGGTGGCGCCGCTGCTCCGGCCGAGGAGGAGAAGGACGAGTTCACCGTCGTCCTCGAGTCCGCCGGTGACAAGAAGATCCAGGTCATCAAGGTCGTCCGCGAGGTCGTCTCGGGCCTGGGCCTGAAGGAGGCCAAGGAGCTGGTCGAGTCCGCTCCGAAGCCGCTGCTGGAGAACGTGGCGAAGGACGTCGCCGACGCCGCCAAGGAGAAGCTCGAGGCCGCCGGCGCCAAGATCTCGCTCAAGTGAGCCGAGCGGCTCGCCGGGGACACCGGCGGGTCGGCGCCTGAAAGCTGAACGCGCGAAAGGGCGGGCACCCCGTGTGGGTGCCCGCCCTTTCGCATGTCCCGGACAGCTCCCGAACCTGCCCCGAAGCCGTCCCGAAGACCGCAAGAACGCGTGTGACGTTCACGTACCTGTGACCCGTAGATTGGCCGAAACGGGCGAAACGGAGATCACATCCGGTGTTACGTTTCCGTGACCCCCGCTAACCCAACTGAGGAGTAACCACCGCGCGACGGGCTCGTTGCACGGGTATGGCGACCCGCTGCGCGGGTCCGCCGAGGCGTTGTGGCCGGTGACCTGGAGGTGCGATGGGCGTCGAGGTGGTCGTCGAAGGTCTGACCAAGTCCTTCGGCAAGCAGACCATCTGGCGGGACGTCACGCTCACCCTGCCGCCCGGCGAGGTCAGCGTGATGCTCGGTCCCTCCGGAACCGGCAAGTCCGTCTTCCTCAAGTCCCTCGTGGGCCTGCTGAAGCCGGAAAAGGGCCGGATCATGATCAACGGCACCGACCTGGTCCGGTGCTCCGAGCACAAGCTCTACGAGATCCGGAAGCTGTTCGGCGTCCTGTTCCAGGACGGCGCGCTGTTCGGCTCGATGAACCTCTTCGACAACGTGGCGTTCCCGCTGCGCGAGCACACCCGCAAGACCGAGGCCGAGGTCCGGCGGATCGTGCTCGAGAAGATGGAGATGGTCGGCCTCGTCGGCGCGGAGAAGAAGCTGCCCGGCGAGATCTCCGGCGGTATGCGCAAGCGCGCAGGCCTCGCCCGCGCCCTGGTGCTGGACCCGGAGATCATCCTGTGCGACGAGCCGGACTCCGGTCTCGACCCGGTCCGCACCGCCTACCTCTCCCAGCTGCTGATCGACCTGAACTCGCAGATCGACGCCACGATCCTGATCGTCACGCACAACATCACCGTGGCCCGCACCGTCCCGGACAACCTGGGCATGCTCTTCCGCCGCGAACTGGTCATGTTCGGCCCCCGCGAGGTGCTGCTGACCAGCGACGAACCGGTGGTGGAGCAGTTCCTCAACGGCCGCCGCATCGGGCCGATCGGCATGTCGGAGGAGAAGGACCAGGCCACCATGGCCGCCGAGCTGGCGCACCGGGACGCGGGCCACTCCGACGGCTCCCCGGACGAGGACGTGCGCGGCGTGGTGCCGCAGCTCGAACCCACCCCCGGCCTGCCGCCGCGCACCGCCGTGCGCCGCCGCAAGGACCGGGTCATGAGCATCATCCACACGCTGCCGCCGCAGGCGCAGCAGGGCATCATCGCGAGCCTCACGCCCGAGGAGCAGCGCCACTACCGCGTGCTGGCCACCTCCAGCCAGAGCCGGCAGTCCTACGACAACACCATCCCGGACCGGACCATCCCCGGCGGCAGCACGATCCCCGCCGACCGGCCCGCGCCCAGCCCCTGGCCCCGGCAGGGAGGCCAGCTGTGAGCACCCCCGCGACCTTCCCCGGCGCGGGCGCCCTGCGGGAGACCGGCCGGATGTTCGCGCTCGGCATCGACGTCGTCCGCAACACGTTCCGCCGCCCGTTCCAGGTCCGCGAGTTCGTCCAGCAGTGCTGGTTCGTGGTCAGCGTGACCGTGCTGCCCACGGCGCTGGTCTCGATCCCGTTCGGCGCGGTCATCGCGCTGCAGATCGGCTCGCTGACCAGGCAGATCGGCGCCCAGTCGTTCACCGGCGCGGCCAGCGTGCTGGCGATCATCCAGCAGGCCAGCCCGATCGTGACGGCGCTGCTCATCGCGGGCGCCGGCGGCAGCGCCATCTGCGCCGACCTGGGCTCGCGCAAGATCCGCGAGGAGATCGACGCCATGGAGGTGCTGGGCGTCTCGCCGATCCAGCGCCTGGTGGTGCCCCGCGTGCTGGCCGCGATGCTGGTCAGCGTCCTGCTCAACGGCATGGTCAGCGTCGTCGGCGTGATGGGCGGCTACTTCTTCAACGTGATCATGCAGGACGGCACGCCCGGCGCGTACCTGGCGAGCTTCAGCGCCCTCGCGCAGCTCCCGGACCTGTGGATCTCCGAGATCAAGGCGTTGATCTTCGGCTTCATCGCGGGCATCGTCGCGGCCTACCGGGGCCTGAACCCGGCGGGCGGCCCGAAGGGCGTGGGCGACGCGGTGAACCAGGCCGTGGTCATCACGTTCCTGCTGCTGTTCTTCGTGAACTTCGTGCTCACCACGATCTACCTCCAGGTCGTCCCGGCGAAGGGGAGCTGAGATGGCCACGATCGGCAACCGCGCGCGCAAGGCGGCCAACGCCCCGCTGAACATGCTCGACACGTTCGGCGACCAGCTCTGGTTCTACCTGCGCGCCCTCATGTGGGTGCCCCGCACGCTGCACCGCTACCTGCGGGAAACCCTCCGGCTGCTGGCCGAGGTCAGCTTCGGGTCGGGCGCGCTGGCGGTCATCGGCGGCACCATCGGCGTGATGGTCGGCCTGTCGGTGTTCACCGGCACGGTCGTCGGCCTCCAAGGCTTCGCCGCGCTGAACCAGATCGGCACGTCGGCGTTCGCGGGCTTCGTGTCGGCCTACTTCAACACCCGCGAGATCGCGCCGCTGGTGGCCGGTCTCGCGCTGAGCGCCACGGTCGGCTCCGGCTTCACCGCCCAGCTCGGCGCGATGCGGATCTCCGAGGAGATCGACGCGCTGGAGGTCATGGGCATCCCGAGCATGCCGTTCCTGGTGACCACCCGGATCATCGCGGGCTTCATCGCGATCATCCCGCTCTACGTGATCGGCCTGCTCACGAGCTATCTCGCGGCACGGCTCATCACAGTCGAGCTATATGGGCAGTCAGCAGGCACATATGACCATTACTTCAACCTGTTCCTACCCCCGGTAGACGTGCTCTGGTCGTTCGGCAAGGTCCTCGTCTTCTCGGTCGTGATCATCCTGACGCACTGCTACTACGGCTACCGGGCCTCCGGCGGCCCGGCGGGCGTGGGCGTCGCGGTCGGCCGCGCGGTGCGCACCGCGATCGTCACGACGAGCCTGCTGGACTTCTTCCTGAGCCTCGCGATCTGGGGCACGACGACCACGGTGAGGATCGCCGGATGATCACCCGCAGGCTCCTGGGCGTCGTCTTCCTCGCGGTGATCGCCCTCTTCCTCAGCCTCTCCGTCGCGCTGTACAAGGACGCCTTCACCGACGTCGTGAAGGTGACGCTGAAGACCGACCGGGTCGGCAACCAGCTCCTGCTCGCCTCGGACGTCAAGGTGCGCGGGCTGATCGTCGGCGAGGTCGCGGGCATCCGCACCGAGGGCGACGGCGCGGTGCTGGAACTGGCGCTGCACCCCGACCAGGTCGCGAACATCCCGGGCAACGTCTCGGCGCGCCTGCTGCCCAAGACGCTGTTCGGCGAGCGGTACGTGAACCTGGTCATGCCCAAGCAGCCCGATTTGGCCAACCACCTCGACGACGGCGACGTCATCGAGCAGGACCGGTCCAGCAGCGCGATCGAGCTGGAGCGGGTGCTGGACGACCTGCTGCCGGTGCTCCAGGCGGTGCAGCCGGAGAAGCTCGCCACCACGCTGACCGCCATGTCGCAGGCCTTGGACAACCGGGGCGAGCAGCTCGGCGAGACGATGGTCCAGCTCGACCGCTACCTCGGCGAACTCAACCCGCAGCTGCCCGCCCTCAAGCAGGGCATCAGCAAGCTGGCCGAGGTCTCCGACGTCTACGCCGACGCCGCGCCGGACCTGGTGCAGGCCCTGTCCGACGCCACCGTCACCAGCCGCACCCTGGTCGACCAGCGGGACAAGCTGCTGGCCATGTACGGCGCGCTGACCACCACCGCGGTCGACCTGAACAGCTTCGTCTCGGTGAACCGGAACAACCTGATCCAGCTCGCCGACGTGTCGCGGCCGACGCTGGAGCTGCTGGCCAAGTACGCGCCCGAGTACCCGTGCCTGCTCAAGGGCCTCACCGAGTTCAAGCCGATCATGGACCAGGTGTTCGGCAAGGGCACCGACGAGCCCGGCCTGCACATCACCCTGGAGATCACCGCGGACCGGGGCAAGTACGAGCCGGGCAAGGACGACCCGGAGTACGCCGACAAGCGCGGTCCGCGCTGCTACGACATCGTCCCGCGGCCCGACCCGTTCCCCCAGTACCCGCCGGATGGCCCGGTGAAGGACGGTTCGACCTCACCGCCGCCCGCCCGGGTCGCGAACGACGGCGTCCTGCCGCCCGCGACCGGCCAGGACGCGCACGGCAACGGCACCACGTTCCCGTCGGCGATCGGCGGTCCCGCGATCGCGCCGAGCCTCGCGAACTCACCCGAGGAGATGGACTTCCTCGCCGCGCTGCTCGCGCCGCAGTTCGGCCTCCAGAAGTCGGAGATGCCCAGCTTCACGGCCCTGCTGCTGGGGCCGCTGTACCGGGGAGCGGAGGTGACCGTGTGAGGAGCCTCGCCGCGCCGCTGGTCAAGCTGTCGATCTTCGCCGTCGTCACGGTCATGGCGACCGCGCTGCTCGCGGTGACCATCTCGAACGTCAACTTCAACGGCGCCACCACCTACACGGCCCGGTTCACCGACGTCACCGCGCTCAACGAGGGCGACGACATCCGCATCGCGGGTGTGCGGGTGGGCCAGGTGCAGGAGATCCGGGTGGTGGACCGCCGGCTCGCGGAGGTCGAGTTCTCGCTGGAGGGCGAGCGCCGGCTGCCGTCCTCGGCGACCGCGACCATCAAGTACCGCAACCTGGTCGGCCAGCGGTACATCGCGCTGGAGCACGGCGTGGGCGACGCGTCACCGCTCAAGCCCGGCGACGTGATCCCGCTGGAGCGCACCAAGCCCGCGCTGGACCTGACCGTCCTGTTCAACGGCTTCAAGCCGCTGTTCCAGGCGCTCAACCCGGACGACGTGAACAAGCTGTCCAACGAGATCATCCAGGTCCTCCAGGGCGAGGGCGGCACGATCGACAGCCTGCTGCGGCACACCGCGTCGCTCACGTCGACCCTGGCGAGCCGGGACAAGGTGATCGGCGAGGTCATCGACAACCTGAACACCGTTCTGGACACCGTGAACAGCCGTACGGACCAGGTCTCGACGCTCGTCGCGACCCTCCAGGAGCTGACCACGGGCCTGGCCGGCGACCGGCAGCCGATCGGCGAGTCGATCGCGGCCTTGGGCGACCTGACCAACACCACGGCCGGCCTGCTCAACGAGGCCCGCGAGCCGCTGAAGAACGACATCGCCCACCTGGGCTTGGTGTCCCAGACGCTGGCCGACAACGAGGCGGTCGTCGAGGGCGTCATCCAGCGGCTGCCGACCAAGATCGAGGCGATGGCGCGCACCGCGTCCTACGGCTCCTGGTTCAACTTCTTCCTGTGCGAGGGCACGGGTCAGATCGCGGTCCCGCCGGTCATCAAGGACCCGATCCCGATCACGCCCCTGCCCGTGACCCATCCGAGGTGCCGCCGGTGAATACCCCAAGAGGAGCGACACAGCGGAACCCGGTGACCATCGGCGCGGTCAGCCTGACCGTGATCGCGCTGCTGGTGCTCGCCGCCTTCTACTCCGACGACCTGCCGATCATCGGCGGCGGCACCACCTACCAGGCCGAGTTCAGCGAGGCCGCGGGCCTGGTGCCGAGCAACGAGGTGCGGGTCGCGGGCGTGAAGGTCGGCAAGGTGACCGACGTCGAGCTGGCCGGTGACAAGGTGCTGGTGTCGTTCAAGGTCAAGGACGCCTGGGTGGGCGACCGGACCACCGCCACCATCCGGATCAAGACCCTGCTCGGGCAGAAGTTCCTGGCCCTGGACCCGCAGGGGTCCGAGCCGATGGACCCGGGCAACCCGATCCCCCGCGAGCGCACCCTGTCCCCGTACGACGTGCAGGAGGCGTTCAACGGCCTCGCGTCCACGGTCGGCCAGATTGACACCAAGCAGCTCGCGGACAGCTTCCAGGTGCTGACCGAGACCCTCGACGGCACCAAGGACAGCGTCCGCGGCGCGCTGGACGGCCTGTCCGCGCTGTCCAAGACGATTTCCTCGCGCGACGAGCAGCTGGCGAAGCTGCTGGCCAACACCCGGCAGGTCACCCAGACCCTGGCCGACCGCAACGAGCAGTTCGAGAAGCTGCTCGCGGACGGCAACCTGCTGCTCGGCGAGCTGCGCAAGCGCCGGGACGCCATCGGCGCGCTGCTGTCCGGCACCCGCGAGCTGTCCAAGGAGCTGTCGGGCCTGGTGGCGGACAACAACGCCCAGCTCAAGCCCGCCCTGGAGCAGCTGGACCGGGTGGCCACGATGCTCCAGCGCAACCAGGACACGCTCAGCCGCAGCCTCGCGCTGATGGCCCCGTTCTACCGGGTGTTCGCCAACACCCTGGGCAACGGCCGGTGGTTCGACACCTACGTCTGCGGCCTCCTGCCGCCGTCGGTGAACCTCGGCGTGGTCGGCTTCAACGAAGAGGGCTGCCTGCCCCCCGGCGTGCAGCGTTCGACTCCTTCTGGGGGTGGGAACTGAATATGGCTACCACCAGAGTCGGACGTGACCTGGGCCGTGCCGTGGCGATCGCGTGCGTGCTCGCGCTCGTCGCCGCCGCGGCGATGTGGTGGGCGTTCGCCGGCGCGAACAGCCGGAAGGTGACCGCGCTGTTCGGCGCGGCGGTCGGCGTGTACCCCGGCTCGGACGTGCGGGTGCTGGGCGTGCGGATCGGGTCCATCGAGGACGTCGAGCCGCAGGGCACGCTGGTCAAGGTCACCATGTCGATCGACCGGACGGTCAAGGTCCCGGCGAACGCGCAGGCCGTCGTGGTCGCGCCGAGCGTGGTCAGCGACCGGTACGTCCAGCTCGCCCCCGCCTACACGGCCGGGCCGACCCTGGGCGACAACGTGACGATCCCGCGCGAGCGCACCGCCACCCCGGTCGAGCTGGACGAGCTGTACGCGAGCCTGGAGAAGCTGACCACCGCGCTGGGCCCGAACGGGGCCAACAAGGACGGCGCGCTGTCGGACCTGCTGGACTCGGCGGCGGCCAACCTCGACGGCAACGGCAAGGCCCTCGGCGACACCATCAAGCAGCTCGGCGACGCCACCCGGACCCTGTCCGGGTCGAAGGACGACCTGTTCGGCACCGTCGACAACCTCCAGAAGTTCACCGGCATGCTGGCCGCCAACGACAGCCAGGTCCGCGACATGAACCGGCAGCTCGCCGAGGTCGCCGGGTTCCTCGCCGACGAGCGGGAGAACCTGGGCGCGGCGCTCACCGAGCTGGCCAACGCGTTGGGCCAGGTGCAGGGGTTCATCCGGGACAACCGGGCGATCATCAAGTCCAACGTGGACAAGCTGACCGGCATCACCCAGGTCCTGGTGGACCAGCGGGCGGCGCTGGCCGAGACCCTGGACGTCGCCCCGCTGGCCCTGGGCAACCTCCAGAACGCCTACAACGCGGCGTCGGGCACGCTCGACACCCGCGCCGACCTGAACGAGCTGAACCAGCCGCCGATCGTGCTGGTCTGCAAGCTGATCCAGTCCGTCGAACCGGGCAAGGTGCCCCTGGTGCTGTCGCAAGCGTGCCAACAGCTCGAACCGATCCTGTCCGGCGCGGTGCCGCTCAAGACGCCCGCCGAGGTGCTGACCGACCTGAACCAGGGCAAGGTGCCGCTGCCCCTGCCGCTCGCGGGGGTGCCCCAGTGAGGCGTTTCGTGGGTCTGATGGCCGGCGCCCTGCTGCTCACCGGCTGCGGGTCGGGCGGCTTCGACGGCGTCTACAACATGCCGCTGCCCGGCGGCGCGGACGTCGGCGACCGGCCGTACTCGGTGAAGGTGCAGTTCAAGGACGTCCTGGACCTGGTGCCGCAGGCCGGCGTGAAGGTCAACGACGTGCCGGTGGGCCGGGTCGACCGGATCGCCCTGGCCGCCGACGGCTGGACCGCCGAGGTGACCGTCCTGGTCAACGGGGACGTGAAGCTGCCCGCCAACGCGGTCGCCAAGCTGCGCCAGTCCGCGCTGCTCGGCGAGAAGTACGTGGAGCTGGCCAAGCCGGCCGAGGGCCGCGAGGAGGGCACGCTCGGCGACGGCGCGACCATCCCGGTGGAGCGGACCAACCGCAACCCGGAGGTCGAGGAGGTCTTCGGCGCGCTGTCCATGCTGCTCAACGGCGGTGGGATCGCCCAGCTCCAGAACATCAGCAAGGAGCTGAGCGCGGCCCTCGAAGGCAACGAGCCGGAGATCAAGTCCCTGCTCACCAACCTGAACACGTTGGTCGGCGAGCTGGACGGGCACAAGACCGAGATCACCCGGGCGCTGGACGGCGTGAACCGGCTCGCGGGCACGCTGAGCGCCCAGCGCGACCAGATCAGCGGCGTGCTGGAGGGGTTGGAGCCGGGTCTGAAGGTGCTCAGCGAGCAGCGCACCCAGCTGGTGACCCTGTTGCAGTCGCTGGACTCGCTGGCCGACGTCGCCGTGGACACGATCGACAAGTCCAAGGACGACATCGTCGCCGACCTGAAGGCGCTCCAGCCCACGTTGCAGAAGCTGGTCGAGGCGGGCACGAACCTGCCCAACGCGTTCGAGCTGCTGCTGACCTACCCGTTCCCGGACGCGGCCACCGACGGCATCAAGGGCGACTACACCAACCTGTACGCCGACCTCGACCTGAACCTGGGCACGATCGTGGACAACCTGGGCCGGTCGCGGCAGAGCCCGCCGCCGGGGCTGCCCGGCCTGGACGGCCACGCGCCGTCCCTGCCGCTCCCGCTGCCCAACCTCCCGCTGCCGGACGTCGGCGGCCACACCGGTCTCGGTGACGTGCTCGGCGGACTCCTGGGAGGTGGTCGGCGGTGATGACGGCCCGGACCCGCCTGCAGATCATCGCGTTCGTGGTGATCGCGCTGGTCGGCGTGAGCTACGTGGGCGCCCGGTACGTCGGCTTGGGCCGCGCGTTCGGCTCGACCGGCTACGTGGTGAAGATGCAGCTCGCCGACTCCGGCGGCGTGTTCACCAACGCCGAGGTCACCTACCGCGGCGTGACCGTCGGCCGGGTCGGCGAGATGCGGCTGACCGCCGACGGCATCGAGGTCGACCTGGACATCGACCCGTCCGCGCCGCGCATCCCCGCCGACCTGGAGGCCGTGGTCGCCAACCGGTCCGCGGTCGGCGAGCAGTTCGTCGACCTGCGCCCGCACGGCGAGGACGGCCCGTACCTGGAGGCCGGCTCGGTCATCCCGCGCAGCGCGACCAAGACCCCGCCGCCGGTGGACGGCCTGCTCACCAGCCTCGACGCGTTCGCCAAGTCGGTGCCCACCGACTCGCTGCGCACCGTGGTGGACGAGCTTGACCAGGCGTTCAACGGCACCGGCCCGGACCTCCAGGTGCTGCTGGACAACACCCGAGTCTTCACCGACGCGGCCACCCAGCACCTGCCGCAGACCAAGGCGCTGATCAACGACGGCCTGGTCGTCCTCAACACCCAGGTCGCCCAGGGCAGCGCGATCAGGTCGTTCTCCAGCGACCTGCGGGCGCTGTCGGAGACCCTGAAGAACTCCGACAGCGACCTCCGCGCCCTCATCGGCGTCTCGCCGCAGGCCGCCGAGCAGCTGTCCGCGCTGCTCCGGGAGACCGGGCCGAACCTGGGCGTGGTCTTCGCCAACCTGCTCACCACCGGCAACATCATGGTGACCAGGCTGGACGGCCTGGAGCAGATCGCGGTGACCTACCCGATCGTCGTCGGCGGCGGTTTCAGCGTGGCCAAGGGCGACGGCACCGGCGCCCACTTCGGCCTCGCGCTGAACGCCTTCGACCCGCCGCCGTGCACGGTCGGCTACGAGGGCACCAAGATCCGCCAGGGCACCGACACCACGCCCGGGGAGTTCAACGCCGGGGCGTACTGCGCCCTGGCGCCCGGCAGCGTGACCGGCGTGCGCGGCGCCCAGAACGCGCCGTACGGTGGCACCCCGGGTACCCCGAAGGGCGACGAGACGTCCCAGCCCGGCCGGGAACCCGCCGGTCAGCCGACCGAGCCGGTGGTCCTGACCAGCCTGGGACAGCTGCTCGGCCTGCCGGGCTAGAGCGGAGAGGACATCGTGCGACGTTTCTTCCTGCCGATCGCGGCCGTGCTGGCGGTGCTCGCCGCCGGGTACGCCACCTGGGCCGGCGTGTCGTGGTGGAACGCCTCGACGAACGACTCGGTGGCGTTCGCCCGGGAGCGGGAGGAGGTGCTGCGGGTGGGCCAGGTCGGCATCGCGAACTTCACGACCCTGGACTACAAGAAGGTCGACGACGACCTGAACCGGTGGGTCGACTCGTCGACCGGTGACCTGCGCACCGAGATCGAGAACGGGCGCGCGACCCGCAAGAAGCAGATCGAGGACGCCAAGACGGTGACGGTGAGCAGGGTGCTGGACGCGGCCGTCACCGACCTGGACACGCGGGCGGGCAAGGCGCACGTGATCGCCGTGGTCGAGACGACGGTGACCCCGGAGGGCGGCCAGCCGGTCAAGAAGGTCAACCGCTACCAGACCGCCCTGACCCGCACCGACGTCGGCTGGAAGCTCAACGCGCTCGGCCCGGTCGCGGCCGGCGGCGCCTGAGGATAGGAACCACTCGTGCCCCCGTCACGCCGCCGCCCCGTCCCGTCCACCCCCACGGGCAGGCCGAAGGTAGCCGGCCTCCGCAAGCGCCCGGAGACCCAGCCGCCCCCGGCCGATCCCGAGGCGACTCCCGCTTCGGACCTCGCGGGCGACCGCCCGGTCGATCGTGGGGTCGATCACCCGGTCGATCACCCGGCGGACGAGGTCGAGCCGTCACCTTTCGTCGAGGCGGTGCCCGAGACCTCTGATCCGGCCCCGGCCGCCGACCCGAAGCCCCGCCCGACCGGCCGCCGCAAGCGCTCCGGCACCCCGGTCCCGACGGCTGCCGAGGAGCCTCGCCGGACCGTTCGCAAGGTCGACGAGGAGCCCGCCGAGCCCGGTGGCGTGGTGCTGCCGATCGCGTTGGTGCTGGTGGCGGTGGTGCTGGTGGGCTTGGGCGTGTGGTTCCAGATGCGGTCCGGGGACGTGAAGTACAACAAGGCCCTGGTGGACAGCGCCGGCACCACGGAGGTCGCGGGTCAGGTGCGGGAGGCGGTCGAGAAGTCGTTCTCGTACAACTTCGCGGACGTGGCCGGGACCGAGAAGGCGGCGAACGAGCTGCTGGTCGGCAAGGCGAAGTGCCAGTACAACGCGATCTTCGGGCCGGTGAAGACGCTGGCGCCGGAGCAGAAGCTGGTGGTGACGGTGAAGGCCGTGTCCACCGGCGTGACGAGTTTGGACGCGGACCGGGCGACGGTGCTGCTGTTCCTGGACCAGGTCACGACGCGGACGACGGACAACCAGAGCGGCGGCGGCATCGCGATGATGCGCGCGGGTGCCCAGAAGGTCGACGGCCGCTGGAAGGTCGACAACATGGAGATGTTCGGCGCCGCGGCCGACCAGTCCGCCGCCCTCGCCAAGTGCAACTGACCGGCCACGTGGAGTAACGGCGAGCCCGGCCCGCTCGGCCCACAGGGCCGGGCTGCTCGCCACCCGCCCGGCCCCAGGGCCGCTCGCCGAGCCCTGCCCCGCCCCGCCGAGCCCCGACCCCTCGCCTGTTGTCGGCTGGGCCGCCCGCCGCCGCTGCCGCCGGGATGTGCCCTGCCCGCCGCTCGCCCTTCGCCGTTGTCCGCTCTTGTACCCCCGCGCCCCTCGCCGAAACGCCCGCCGAAGCGCTCCGCCGTGGCCGCCGGTCCCAACTCGATGATCTCACGGGGCACCGACAATTCCGCGCTCCCGCGCCCCGGGGGTGGGCGAGGGGTAGTCGAAGGGTCGCTGAGCGTGCGCGGTAGGTTGACGATCATCCGCAAGAGGTTCGCCGCCCGTCGAAACCGCCTCGCGCAACGACGTAGTACAGTGATCTCCGCCACACTTTTTCCCCGGCTACTGAACGGAATCGCCGGGCCTTCCCGAAGGGCGACAAACACCAGCCAACAGTTCACCGCGACCCACAAGCGTGTAATTCCGCAGGTCAACGCGGTAACCCGGCGTGAACACCGCTTGCGCCACGCGAGTGATCGCCGCGTGGCATCTTGACTGACGGCGTCGGCGGGGTCACTCTGTCGGTGACGACGAGAAAGGTCCTTCCAGGTGCCTCTCGACAGTTGGCGTGCGCGTGGCTAGACTGCCCCTTTGCGCTGCCCTCTTTCCGTTTGCCCTTCGCCGAGAGCTGGATTGCCGGGCATCGCCGCACCCTTGACAGCCGTGCTAGTCCGCTGCTAGCCAGCTACCTGTCCCTGGAAGGACGCATCTTGGCGATCTCTCGCGCGACCAAGGCCACTGCTGCGACCAACTCCACGTCGGGGATTCCCGGAGCGCCGAAGCGAGTCTCTTTCGCGAAGATCCACGAGCCGCTTCAGACGCCCAACCTGCTCGACCTGCAGATTCAGTCCTTCGAATGGCTCACCGGCGACGAGGCGTGGTTCCAGCGCCGCGTCGACGAGGGTGACGAGGCGCCGGTCGGCGGCCTCGAGGAGGTCCTGAACGAGATCTCCCCCATCGAGGACTTCTCCGGCTCGATGTCGCTCTCCTTCTCCGACCCGCGCTTCGACGAGGTCAAGGCCTCCGCCGAGGAGTGCAAGGACAAGGACATGACGTACGCGGCCCCGCTGTTCGTCACGGCGGAGTTCACCAACCACACCACCGGCGAGATCAAGAGCCAGACGGTGTTCATGGGTGACTTCCCGATGATGACGGACAAGGGCACGTTCATCATCAACGGCACCGAGCGGGTCGTCGTGTCCCAGCTCGTCCGGTCGCCCGGTGTCTACTTCGACACCGCGATCGACAAGACGACCGACAAGGACGTCTTCAGCGTCAAGATCATCCCTTCGCGGGGTGCCTGGCTGGAGTTCGACGTCGACAAGCGCGACACCGTCGGCGTCCGCATCGACCGCAAGCGCAGGCAGCCCGTGACGGTGCTGCTCAAGGCGCTGGGCTGGACCACCGAGCAGATCCGGGAGCGGTTCTCCTTCTCCGAGACGCTGCTGACCACGCTCGAGAAGGACCACACCGCCGGCACCGACGAGGCGTTGCTCGACATCTACCGGAAGCTGCGTCCGGGCGAGCCGCCGACGAAGGAGTCCGCGCAGGCGCTGCTGGAGAACCTGTTCTTCAAGGACAAGCGCTACGACCTGGCCAAGGTGGGCCGCTACAAGGTCAACAAGAAGCTGGGCCTGGACATCCCGATCACCACGGGTGTGCTGACCGAGGACGACATCGTCACGACGATCGAGTACCTGGTCCGCCTGCACGCGGGTGAGACGACCATGAAGCCGGGCGAGCGGGAGGTGCCGGTCGAGGTCGACGACATCGACCACTTCGGCAACCGCCGCCTGCGCACCGTCGGCGAGCTGATCCAGAACCAGATCCGGGTCGGCCTGTCCCGCATGGAGCGCGTCGTGCGCGAGCGCATGACGACCCAGGACGTCGAGGCCATCACGCCGCAGACCCTGATCAACATCCGCCCGGTGGTGGCGGCGATCAAGGAGTTCTTCGGCACCTCCCAGCTGTCGCAGTTCATGGACCAGACGAACCCGCTGGCGGGCCTGACCCACAAGCGCCGCCTGTCGGCGCTGGGCCCCGGCGGTCTGTCCCGCGAGCGGGCCGGCATGGAGGTCCGCGACGTCCACCCGTCGCACTACGGCCGCATGTGCCCGATCGAGACGCCGGAAGGCCCGAACATCGGTCTGATCGGCTCGCTGTCCTCCTACGGGCGGGTCAACCCGTTCGGCTTCATCGAGACGCCGTACCGCAAGGTCGTCGACGGCCGGGTCACCGACCAGATCGACTACCTGACCGCGGACGAGGAAGACCGCTACGTCAAGGCGCAGGCCAACGCGAAGATCGACGACGAGGGCAACTTCCTCGAGGACCGCGTCCTGGTCCGCAAGAAGGGCGGCGAGGTCGAGCAGATCGACCCCAAGGACGTCGACTACATGGACGTCTCCCCGCGCCAGATGGTGTCGGCGGCGACCGCCATGATCCCCTTCCTCGAGCACGACGACGCCAACCGCGCCCTGATGGGCGCGAACATGCAGCGCCAGGCCGTGCCGCTGCTCCGCTCGGAGTCGCCGCTGGTCGGCACCGGCATGGAGCTGCGCGCCGCGGTCGACGCCGGTGACGTCGTGGTGGCCAAGAAGACCGGTGTGGTCGAGGAGATCTCCGCCGACTACGTCACGGTCATGGCCGACGACGGCTCGCGGCAGACCTACGGCCTGCACAAGTTCCGCCGCTCGAACCAGGGCACCTGCATCAACCAGAAGCCCATCGTCAACGAGGGCGACCGGGTGCAGGAGGGCCAGGTGCTGGCCGACGGGCCGTGCACCGAGAACGGCGAGATGGCGCTGGGCAAGAACCTGCTCGTCGCGATCATGCCGTGGGAGGGCCACAACTACGAGGACGCGATCATCCTGTCGCAGCGCCTCGTGCAGGACGACGTCCTGACCTCGATCCACATCGAGGAGCACGAGATCGACGCGCGGGACACCAAGCTGGGCGCCGAGGAGATCACCCGGGACATCCCGAACGTCTCCGAGGAGGTCCTGGCCGACCTCGACGAGCGGGGCATCATCCGCATCGGCGCCGAGGTCCAGCCGGGCGACATCCTGGTCGGCAAGGTCACGCCCAAGGGCGAGACCGAGCTGACCCCGGAGGAGCGCCTGCTGCGCGCGATCTTCGGCGAG
Organism: Saccharothrix sp.; assembly: GCF_031180885.1. GTDB lineage: Bacteria > Actinomycetota > Actinomycetes > Mycobacteriales > Pseudonocardiaceae > Actinosynnema. Next base: position 7,120 of record NZ_JAPSLK010000081.1, on the reverse strand, counting down.
AAGGCCCGCGAGGTGCGCGACACGTCCCTGAAGGTGCCGCACGGCGAGTACGGCAAGGTCATCGGCATCCGCGTGTTCAGCCGCGAGGACGACGACGAGCTGCCCCCGGGCGTGAACGAGCTGGTCCGCGTCTACGTGGCCCAGAAGCGCAAGATCCAGGACGGCGACAAGCTCGCCGGCCGCCACGGCAACAAGGGCGTCATCGGCAAGATCCTCCCCGTCGAGGACATGCCGTTCCTGGAAGACGGCACCCCGGTGGACATCGTGCTGAACACGCACGGTGTGCCGCGTCGTATGAACATCGGCCAGGTGCTGGAGACCCACCTCGGGTGGATCGCCAAGCAGGGCTGGAGCATCGACGGCAACCCGGACTGGGCGAAGAACCTGCCGGAGGAGCTGTACGAGGTCGAGCCGGGCACGAAGACCGCCACCCCGGTCTTCGACGGCGCCCGCGAGGACGAGATCACCGGTCTGCTGGGCTCCACCATCCCGAACCGCGACGGCGAGCGGATGGTCAAGGAGAACGGCAAGGCGCAGCTGTTCGACGGCCGCAGCGGTGAGCCCTACCCGTTCCCGGTGTCGGTCGGCTACATGTACATCCTGAAGCTGCTGCACCTGGTGGACGACAAGATCCACGCCCGCTCCACCGGCCCGTACTCGATGATCACCCAGCAGCCGCTCGGTGGTAAGGCGCAGTTCGGTGGCCAGCGCTTCGGTGAGATGGAGTGCTGGGCGATGCAGGCCTACGGCGCGGCCTACACGCTGCAGGAACTGCTGACCATCAAGTCCGACGACGTTCTCGGCCGGGTGAAGGTCTACGAGGCCATCGTCAAGGGCGAGAACATCCCGGAGCCGGGCATCCCGGAGTCCTTCAAGGTGCTGCTGAAGGAGCTTCAGTCGCTGTGCCTCAACGTCGAGGTGCTGTCCTCGGACGGCGCCGCGATCGAGATGCGCGACGGCGACGACGAAGACCTCGAGCGCGCGGCCGCGAACCTCGGCATCAACCTGTCGCGGTCCGAGTCGCCGTCCGTGGACGACGTCGTCAACTAAGAACCCTCGCCGGTCGGGCGGGGGACGCCTCCCGCATCCCCCGCCCGATCCCGCCACCAGCTCCTTCAGCCGGCCCTCGACGGGCAACCGATCCAAAAGGGGAAGAGAGTAGACGTGCTCGACGTCAACTTCTTCGATGAGCTTCGCATCGGTCTCGCGACCGCGGACGACATCCGCCAGTGGTCCTTCGGCGAGGTCAAGAAGCCCGAGACCATCAACTACCGCACGCTCAAGCCGGAGAAGGACGGCTTGTTCTGCGAGAAGATCTTCGGTCCCACCCGGGACTGGGAGTGCTACTGCGGCAAGTACAAGCGCGTCCGGTTCAAGGGCATCATCTGCGAGCGCTGCGGCGTCGAGGTGACCCGCGCCAAGGTGCGCCGCGAGCGGATGGGCCACATCGAACTGGCCGCGCCGGTCACGCACATCTGGTACTTCAAGGGCGTCCCCAGCCGGTTGGGCTACCTGCTCGACCTGGCCCCCAAGGACCTCGAGAAGATCATCTACTTCGCGGCCTACGTCATCGTGGGCGTGAACAACGAGCTGCGCCACAACGACCTGCCGACCCTCGAGAACGAGATGCAGGTCGAGCGCAAGCGCGTGGAGAACCGCCGCGACGCCGACGTGGAGGCGCGGGCGCAGAAGCTCGAGGCCGACCTGGCCGAGCTGGAGGCGGAGGGCGCCAAGTCCGACGTGCGCCGCAAGGTCAAGGAGGGCGGCGAGCGCGAGATGCGCCAGCTCCGCGACCGCGCCCAGCGCGAGCTGGACCGCCTCGACGAGATCTGGTCCACCTTCACCAAGTTGGAGAAGGGCCAGCTCATCGCGGACGAGCTGCTCTACCGCGAGCTGTACGACCGCTACGGCGACTACTTCACCGGCGCCATGGGCGCGGAGGCCATCCAGAAGCTGCTGGGTGACTACGACGTCGACGCCGAGGCCGAGGTGCTGCGCGAGACCATCCGCAGCGGCAAGGGCCAGAAGAAGCTGCGCGCCCTCAAGCGGCTGAAGGTCGTCGCCGCGTTCCAGGCGACCCGCAACAACCCGCAGGGCATGGTCCTGGACTGCGTCCCGGTCATCCCGCCGGACCTGCGCCCGATGGTGCAGCTCGACGGTGGCCGCTTCGCGACCTCCGACCTCAACGACCTGTACCGCCGGGTCATCAACCGGAACAACCGCCTCAAGCGGCTGATCGACCTCGGCGCGCCCGAGATCATCGTCAACAACGAGAAGCGGATGCTCCAGGAGGCCGTCGACGCGCTGTTCGACAACGGCCGCCGCGGCCGTCCGGTCACCGGTCCGGGCAACCGGCCGCTGAAGTCGCTGTCCGACCTGCTCAAGGGCAAGCAGGGCCGGTTCCGCCAGAACCTGCTCGGCAAGCGCGTCGACTACTCCGGCCGTTCGGTCATCGTGGTCGGCCCGCAGCTCAAGCTGCACCAGTGCGGCCTGCCCAAGCAGATGGCGCTGGAGCTGTTCAAGCCGTTCGTGATGAAGCGGCTGGTGGACCTCAACCACGCGCAGAACATCAAGTCCGCCAAGCGGATGGTCGAGCGCGCCCGCCCGGCCGTGTGGGACGTGCTGGAAGAGGTCATCACCGAGCACCCGGTGCTGCTCAACCGCGCGCCCACGCTGCACCGCCTCGGCATCCAGGCCTTCGAGCCGCAGCTGGTGGAGGGCAAGGCCATCCAGCTGCACCCGCTGGTCTGTGAGGCGTTCAACGCCGACTTCGACGGTGACCAGATGGCGGTCCACCTGCCGCTGTCCGCGGAGGCGCAGGCCGAGGCCCGCGTGCTGATGCTGTCGTCGAACAACATCCTCTCGCCCGCGTCGGGCAAGCCGCTGGCCATGCCGCGTCTGGACATGGTGACCGGCCTGTACCACCTGACCCGGCACAAGGAGGGCGACGTCGGCGAGGGCCAGGCGTACTCCTCGCCCGCCGAGGCGCTGATGGCGTTCGACCGCAAGGTCCTGGGCCTGCAGGCGATGGTGAAGATCCGCATCGCGGACAAGAACCCGCCGAAGGGCCAGGAGCCGGAGGGCTGGGAGCCCGGTCAGCCGTGGCTGGCCGAGACCACCCTGGGCCGCGTGCTGTTCAACGAGGTCCTGCCGCAGGACTACCCGTTCCTGAACGAGGTCATGCCCAAGAAGCGGCAGGCCACGGTCATCAACGACCTCGCCGAGCGGTACCCGATGGTCACCGTCGCCCGGACGCTGGACAAGCTGAAGGACGCGGGCTTCTACTGGGCCACCCGGTCCGGTGTCACCGTCGCGATCTCCGACGTGCTCGTGCCGGAGGCCAAGCAGGGCATCCTGGACGAGTACGAGAAGCTCGCCGACGCGGTGGAGAAGCGCTACCAGCGCGGTCAGCTCTCCTACGCGGAGCGCAACAACGAGCTGGTCAAGGTGTGGACCCGGGCGACCGAAGAGGTGGCCGAGGTCATGGAGGCCAACTTCCCCGAGGACAACTCGATCCGCATGATCGTGAAGTCCGGCGCGGCGGGCAACATGACCCAGGTCCGCTCGCTGGCGGGCATGCGCGGTCTGGTGACCAACCCGAAGGGCGAGTACATCCCGCGGCCGATCAAGAACTCGTTCCGCGAGGGCCTGTCGGTGCTGGAGTACTTCATCGCCACGCACGGCGCCCGCAAGGGTCTGGCGGACACCGCGCTGCGGACCGCCGACTCGGGCTACCTGACCCGTCGTCTGGTGGACGTCTCGCAGGACGTCATCATCCGCGAGATCGACTGCGGCACCAGCCGCGGCGTGAACATGACGGTCGGCGAGCGGCTGGGCGACAAGGTCGTCCTGCACGAGTTCGCGCAGACCTCGGTCTACGCCCGGACCATCGCCGAGGACATCACCGACGCGGACGGCAACGTCGTCCTCAACCGCGGTGACGACCTGGGCGACCCGGCGCTGCAGACGCTGGTCGCGAACGGCGTGACCCGGGTCAAGGTCCGCTCCGTGCTGACCTGCGAGTCGGCGGTCGGCGTGTGCGCGTCCTGCTACGGCCGCTCGATGGCGACCGGCAAGCTGGTCGACGTCGGCGAGGCCGTCGGCATCGTCGCCGCCCAGTCGATCGGTGAGCCCGGCACGCAGCTGACCATGCGCACCTTCCACCAGGGTGGTGTCGCCGGTGACGACATCACCACCGGTCTGCCCCGTGTGCAGGAGCTCTTCGAGGCTCGTGTGCCCAAGGGCAAGGCGCCCATCGCGGACGTCGACGGCCGGGTGCGCATCGAGGACGGCGACCGGTTCTGGAAGATCACCCTCATCCCGGACGACGGGTCCGAGGAGATCGTCTTCGACAAGCTGTCGAAGCGCCAGCGCCTGGCCAACACCCCCACCGGCCCGCTGCAGGACGGCGACCACGTGTCCGTCGGCCAGCAGCTGCTGGAGGGCACGCCCGACCCGCACGAGGTGCTGCGCGTCATGGGTCCGCGCGAGGCCCAGCTGCACCTGGTGCAGGAGGTCCAGAAGGTCTACCGGGCCCAGGGCGTGGCGATCCACGACAAGCACATCGAGGTCATCGTCCGGCAGATGCTGCGCCGGGTGACGATCATCGACTCGGGCGCCACCGAGTTCCTGCCGGGCTCGCTGGTCGAGCGCGCGGAGTTCGAGTCGGGCAACCGCGCGGTCGTGGCCGAGGGTGGCGAGCCGGCGGCCGGTCGTCCGGTGCTGATGGGCATCACGAAGGCGTCGCTGGCCACGGACTCGTGGCTGTCGGCGGCCTCCTTCCAGGAGACCACGCGTGTCCTGACCGACGCCGCGATCAACGGCCGGTCGGACAAGCTGATCGGCCTGAAGGAGAACGTGATCATCGGCAAGCTGATCCCGGCCGGCACCGGCATCAACCGGTACCGGAACATCCAGGTCCAGCCGACCGAGGAGGCCCGGGCGGCGGCGTACGCCATCCCGAGCTACGACGACGGGTACTACACCCCGGACGTCTTCGGCACCGGCACGGGCGCGGCGGTCCCGCTCGACGACTACGACTTCGGTCGCGACTACCGCTGATTTCGCCAGTCCTGAACGGCCCCCGAAGCCTCCCGCTTCGGGGGCCGTTCGCGTAGTGACACACGGGCTGCGTCACGTCGGGCGTTCCGCCCGCCCACCCCCACGCGCCCGCGCCTCCGCACCCTTGCACCCCCGCCCGCCCGCACCCGCCCGCGCCCGCCCGCGCCCGCCCGCGCCTCCGCACCCTGCGCGCCCGCACCCCGCGCCCGCACCCGCCCGCACCCCGCGCCTCCGCGCACCCTCGCGCCCGCGTTGGGCATCGACATCGAGGTCCAGCCCACCTCCGCAGCGGCCGTCGTGGCGCTTCTGGACGGTCCGAACGGGATGGTTCAAATCCGGTAAAGGTCCAGTGTCGGATCAGCGCGTGCGCATGGGTGTCGTAAAGAACGCTGCGGCATTCGGGTGATGCGCGCCTAGCCCTCTTGTCCAACCTACTTCTCGGTAGATAGCTTTCCGATCGGACGCGATCTTGCGCCCGACAGGCCGTGATCCGGCCGAACCTCGAGGTACCTCCGCCGCCTTCGGACCCTCGACCGATCAGGAACCACGATGTTTCGTGTGCTGCTGGTCGCGCTGGTGACGGCCTTCGCCGTCTCCTCGTGCGCCGGCTCCGAACCACCACCCCCGCCCCAGCCCCGGCCGCAGGCCGTCGACGTGCAGTCGTTCGCCGTGCTCCCCGAGGCCACCACGTTCGCGAAGATCGAAGCCCTCCCGCGGGACGACGACACGTCGCCCACGGCGGGCCAGGTCCTGCGCGCCAAGAAGGACGTGCCCGTTTACGACGCCGTGAACGGTCGCGCCGTCGCGAAGCTCCCCGCCACCCAGCTCGGCTCGCCGACCTGGGTGCCCGAGGTCGACCGGAAGGACGGCTGGTCGAAGGTCCTGCTGCCGTCCCGGCCCAACCGGTCCGCCGGCTGGGTGTTCACCGGCTCGGACGACTTCGAACGCGCCGAGAACGACTACCTGGTCACCGTCGACCTGGCCGCGTTCCGGCTGGACGTCACCGAGAAGGGCCGCTCGATCGGCACGTGGACCGTCGGCACGGGCAGCGCCCAGCACCCGACGCCCACCGGCCGGACCTACGTCATGGCCTCCATCAAGGAGACCGTGGCGACGTTCAGCCCGTACGTCCTCCCGCTCGGCTCGCACTCCGAGAGCCACGAGACCTTCGGCGGCGGCCCCGGCACGGTGGCCCTGCACGGCTGGCCGGACGACACCCCGTTCGGCACGGCGAGCAGCGACGGCTGCATCCGCGTCCCCGACGACGCGCTCGACCTCCTCATCACCCTCCCGCTGGGGACCGTGGTGATCGTCAAGTGAAAGGCACATCCCCCATGAAGAGAACCGCGGCCCTGGTCACCGCCGCCCTCCTCGTCGCCACCGCCGGCACCGCGCAGGCCCAGGTGGCCAAGCGGCAGGCGGCGGCCGGCACCCCGAGCTCCGCGTTCGCCCTGTCCGCGTCCGGCCTGCTCACCGTCGAGCCCCAGGCCGCGCTGGACGGCTCCAAGGGCTACCGCCAGACCTCCGTCGCCTCGGTCGCGCTGCCGGACGCCAAGTCCCCGGTGATCACCGCCGGCGTGCTGAACACCGAGGTGGACACGAACTCCGCCAAGGCGAGCGTGGCCGACCTCAAGGCCCAGCTCGGCCTGCTGAAGCTCGGCGACCTGACCTCCCTGACCGCCGAGGTCATCAGCGCGACCTGCGTGGACGGCACCGGCGCCGTCACCCTGGCCGCCGCGAAGGCCGGTTCCACCGCGCTCGACCTGCACCCGGGCCCGAACACCCGCGTCCAGGTGCCCGGCGTGCTGTCGGTCGTGCTGAACAAGCAGACCCGCGCCGCCGACGGCTCGCTCACCGTGGTCGCGGTGTCCGTCGAGCTGGCCGGCCCGCAGAAGATCGACATCGCCTCGGCCACATGCGCGCAGGGCGTGCAGAAGCCGGTGCCGACCAGCACCCCGTCCGCGACGCCGACGAAGCCGTCCACGACCACCCCGGCCCCGTCCGCCCCGGGCAAGGCGCCGCGTCCGACTCCCGTCGAAGGCCACCTGCCGGTGACGGG
>NZ_JAPSLK010000121.1 GCF_031180885.1 Saccharothrix sp. | reverse complement strand
AGGTCGTCGAGGGCGCGGGCGCGAACCTGGACTGCATCATGCTGCCCAAGGTGCAGACCGCGGAGCAGGTGCACGCGCTGGACCTGCTGCTCACCCAGATCGAGAAGACCATGGGCTACGAGGTCGGCAGGATCGGCATCGAGGCCCAGATCGAGAACGCCCTCGGCCTGATCAACGTCAACGCGATCGCCACCGCGTCCCCGCGGGTGGAGACGATCATCTTCGGCCCGGCCGACTTCATGGCGTCGATCAACATGAAGTCCCTGGTGGTCGGCGAACAGCCGCCCGGCTACGACGTCGGCGACGCCTACCACTACATCCTCATGCAGATCCTGATGGCCGCCCGCGCCCACGACAAGCAGGCCATCGACGGCCCGTACCTGCAGATCCGCGACGTGGACGGCTTCAAGCGCGTGGCGGGGCGCTCGGCGGCCCTGGGCTTCGACGGCAAGTGGGTGCTGCACCCCGGCCAGATCGACGCGGCGAACGAGGTCTTCAGCCCGAAGCAGGAGGACTACGACCACGCCGAGAACATCCTCGACGCGTACGACTACTTCACCTCGGAGAAGGGCGGCAAGCGCGGCGCGGTCATGCTCGGCGACGAGATGATCGACGAGGCGTCCCGCAAGATGGCCCTGGTGATCTCGTCCAAGGGCCGCGCCGCCGGCATGTCCCGCACGAACGTGTGGTCCCCGCCGGAGGAGTGATCCCGGGTTCGGCTCCCTGTCGGTCCCGGGTGAAAGGGCTGGAGAACACGTCGGCCCCAGCGTGACGCCCAGTGCCGGTGGGACCACGAAGCGCTGGTCCCACCGGTGAACATTCCCACAAACCGGCTCGCTGATTGGCGATCAAGGGGTGGGGCGTGTGCATGGTGGCTGCCATGTCACGGACCCGCAACGCGAGGCCCCGGATACGCCTGTTCCGCCGTCGCCCGGCGGACGACCTGCTGGAGCGCAGCTTCCGCACCTGCCCCGGCTGCGCGAACGACGTGCACGTGTTCGCCGAGGTGTGCCGGCACTGCGGTGGCGAGTTGGAGCTGTTCGCGTCCTGAGCCTCAGCGGGTGAACGTGAGGGTGCTGACGATCTCGCCGCCCTCGCGCACGATCCAGTAGACCGCGACCACCCACAGGATGATCGCGATGATGCCCAGGACCGTGAAGACGCTGCCCAGCACGATGCCCGCGGTGGCCAGGCCCCGGCCGTCCTCGCCGGTCCGCTTGATCTGGTTCTTCGCCACGATCCCCAGCACGATGCCCGCGGGCGCGAAGACGAACGCGCAGATCAGCGCGGCGATCGCCATCCCGTTCGTGCCCCTGGGCGGCGGCGGGTAGTTTCCGGGCTGCTGGTAGTACGTCATCGGGCGCTCCTGGATTCCGCGGTGGTCCGGAAGGGTAGCCGCTGTTTCGGTTCAGCGCGTGGCGATGAGCACCTTCGTGACGCGAACGTGCGTTAACCGGTCCATACTCGCCGGTAACCCCGGAGCTACGAAGGGAAACGTGCGATGGCGCGCCTGGCCCAGACCGCTGGACTGACCGACATCCAGGAGGAGATCCTCTCCACGGTCCGCACCTTCGTGGACAAGGAGATCATCCCGCACGCGCAGGCGCTGGAGCACGGCGACACCTACCCCGCGGACATCGTCGAGGGCATGAAGGAGATGGGCCTGTTCGGGCTCACCATCCCCGAGGAGTTCGGCGGGCTCGGCGAGTCGCTGCTGACCTACGCGCTCGTGGTGGAGCAGATCGCGCGCGGCTGGATGTCGGTGTCCGGCGTGATCAACACCCACTTCATCGTCGCCCACATGCTCAAGCAGCACGGCACCGACGCGCAGAAGGCCCACTACCTGCCGCGCATGGCCACCGGCGAGGTGCGCGGGTCGTTCTCCATGTCCGAGCCGGAACTGGGCTCCGACGTCGCCGCCATCCGGACCCGGGCGGTCCGCGAGGGCGACGAGTACGTCATCAACGGCCAGAAGATGTGGCTGACCAACGGCGGGACGTCCAACCTGACCGCGGTCCTCGTGCGGACCGACGAAGGCGCCGAGAAGCCGCACCAGAACCTGACCACGTTCCTGGTCGAGAAGCCGGAGGGCTACGGAGAGGTCCGTCCGGGCCTGACCATCCCCGGCAAGATCGACAAGATGGGCTACAAGGGCGTCGACACGACCGAGATGGTCTTCGACGGCTTCCGGATCTCCCCGGAGCAGGTGCTCGGCGGTGTCACCGGCCAGGGCTTCCGGCACATGATGGACGGCGTCGAGGTCGGCCGGGTGAACGTCGCGGCCCGGGCGTGCGGCATCGCGATCCGGTCGTTCGAGCTGGCCATCGAGTACGCGCAGCAGCGCAAGACCTTCGGCAAGCCGATCGTCGAGCACCAGGCCATCGCCTTCAAGCTGGCGGAGATGGCCACCAAGGTCGAGGCGGCCCACCTGATGATGGTCAACGCGGCCCGCTTGAAGGACTCGGGTGCGCGCAACGACGTCGAGGCGGGGATGGCGAAGCTGATCGCGTCGGAGTACTGCGCCGAGGTGACGCAGGAGGCGTTCCGGATCCACGGCGGGTACGGGTACTCGAAGGAGTACGAGATCGAGCGGCTGATGCGGGAGGCGCCGTTCCTGCTGATCGGCGAGGGGACGAGCGAGATCCAGAAGACGATCATCAGCCGGGGGCTGCTGCGGGACTACCAGTCGCGCGGCTGAGGTGTGGCGGGGTGCCCGGTCCGCGGGCCGGGCACTTTCGCGTTCCGGGGGTTGGGCGCTCTTGTCTGGACGGTCGGCGGGCCGGCCGCTTTCGCGTACCGGGGGACGGTTGGCCGAAGGCGGAGCTTTTCCGCCGAAGGCGGTCGCGCGCAGCGCTGGGCTTTTGCGGCTTTTGCGGCTCTTGCGTGGTCGGCTACCAGCCATCTCGGCAGCGTGAGAGGGCTGTCCCACCTGAGCGTCCACCCGGCCCACCCCCTCCGAGGCCACCCCCGCACCAAGCCCGAAAGCCCCGGCTGCGCCGCACCAAGCCCGAAAGCCCCGGCTGCGCCGGAGAAGCCACCCCGGCTGCGCCGGAAAAGCGCCACCCGCCGGCCGAAATTCCACCCGAACCCGCCCCGCAGGTCACGGTAGCGTTGAGTTCCGCCGCACCCGTTTCGCGCTGCTCGCCCCCTGTTGGCAGGATGGGGTGATCAGCACCGCGAAGAGGTGGTCACCGTGACGAGTTCGTTCTCCGGCCCGGGCCAGAACCGACCGGGGGTGCCGCCGCGCCTGCCCACGCCGCCAACCGGGTGGCCGATCGGCTCCTACGCCACCTACGAGGAGGCGCAGCGGGCGGTCGACTTCCTCGCCGACGGGGACTTCCCCGTCCAGGAGGTCACCATCGTGGGTGTCGACCTGATGCTCGTCGAGCGCGTCACCGGCCGCCTCACCTGGGGACGGGTGCTGGGCACGGGCGCGGCGTCGGGTGCGTGGTTCGGTCTGTTCGTGGGTGTGCTGCTGTCGCTGTTCAACACGACCGCCGGCGCCGGCTTCGGGCCGATCCTGGTCGGGCTCACCGTGGGTGTCGCGTTCGGCATCATCTTCGCCGCCGTCGGGTACGGGTCGGCGCGCGGCAAGCGGGACTTCCAGTCGGCGAGCCAGCTGGTGGCCGGCCGGTACGACGTGCTGTGCCAGCCGCGGTCCGCCGAGCGCGGCCGGGACCTGCTGGCCAAGCTCGCCATGCGCCCCACCGACGCCAACCACAAGGACTGACCCGCACCGCGCACGCGACGCGGCGTGGCCTCCGGCCCCCGAGTCCATGGTCCCACGAGGCACCGACAATCCCGGCCCACCGGCACCGGCCGACGTGGCCGCCACCGCCGGCGACCACAGGCCGGGCCGGCTGGCGCACCCCACCTGCGGCGCCCCAGCCCGGCGCGCTCCAGCCCGGCGCGCTCCAGCCCGGCGCGCTCCAGCCCGGCGCGCTCCAGCCCGGCGCGCTCCAGCCCGGCGCGCTCCAGCCCGGCGCGCTCCAGCCCGGCGCGCTCCAGCCCGGCGCGCTCCAGCCCGGCGCGCTCCAGCCC
>NZ_JAPSLK010000120.1 GCF_031180885.1 Saccharothrix sp. | reverse complement strand
TACGCCCGAAGATCACCCTCGCGTGCGAGGAGTGCAAGCACCGGAACTACATCACCAGGAAGAACCGGCGCAACGACCCGGACCGCCTGGAGATCAAGAAGTTCTGCCCGAACTGCAAGACCCACCGGCCGCACAAGGAAACCCGCTGAGGCCGTAGCTCGACTGCCACGAGGCCCGTCCCTTCACCGAGGGGGCGGGCCTCGTCGCGTAACCTGCTCCGGTGCCTCTCGACCAGTCGTTCATCGGACGCGTCTACCCACCGACACCGCCCTACGAGGTGGGACGCGAGAAGATCCGCGAGTTCGCCGACGCGGTCGGCGCGACCAGCCCGGTGCACCGCGACCCGGAGGCGGCCCGCGCGGCGGGGTACAAGGACGTCATCGCCCCGCCCACGTTCGCCATCATCGTGTCGCTGAAGGCCAACGACGTCCTGGTCGAGGACCCGGACCTGGGCCTGGACTACAGCCGCGTCGTCCACGGCGACCAGACCTTCACCCACACCCGCCCGATCACCGCCGGCGACCGCTTGGTGGTGGAACTGCACGTCGACGGCATCACCTCCCGGATGGGCAACGACATGCTCGCCATCCGCGCCGAGGTCGGCACCGACGAGGGCGAGCACGTCTGCACCGGCCGCTGCACGCTGGTGGTCCGAGGGGAGGACGCGTGATCAAGGCCGCAGACGTCAAGGTGGGCGACGAGCTGCCACCGCTGACCCTCCGCATCACCCGGGCCGACCTGGTGAAGTACGCCGGCGCGTCGGGCGACTTCAACCCGATCCACTGGAACGAGCGCTTCGCCACGGAGGTCGGCCTCCCCGGCGTCATCGCCCACGGCATGCTCACCATGGGCATGGCGATCCGGGTCGTCACGGACTGGACCGGCGACCCCGGCGCGATCCTCGAGTACGGCGTCCGCTTCGGCCGTCCCGTGCCCGTTCCGGACGACGGGGAGGGCGCCCTGGTGGAGGTCACCGCCAAGGTGACCAAACTCCTCGACGACGGCACCTTCAAGGTCAACATCACCGCCCAGCACGACGGCAAATCCGTCCTGGGCGGCGCGTCGGCCCGCGTCCGCCTCCCCTGACCATTTCGCGAAGGCGTGCCTAAAAGCCACTGCAAAAGGCGCTGGTGAAAGCGCCGCTTGCAGTGGCGGCACGCCGTTCCACGCCGTCCACGCTCACCTTGCACCCAACGGAACCGCCCTCCGGCCCGATGGTCACCGTGAGCACGCCGTCACGCACCTCACCGACGACGGTCAATTCGGCGTGCCACGGGAAAGACGTCAGTTCGACTTCCCGAACCGCTTCCCCGTCCTCCGCGAACGTCGAATAGACGACGGTCGCCCGCGCGGCCTCGCCGGACACCTCGTACACGACAACGGACCGCGGCTCCGGTCTCGCCACCCAGAACGCCAGGACCAGCGCGCCCAGCAGCAGCGCGGCCGAGCCGGCGATCACGACCCACTTCCGGGCGGGTTTGTCGGACTCCGGTAGGTCCGGCTCCGTCATCGTTGGTCTCCTCGGGCGAAGATCGGTTGCTCTGAACGGATCATCGCCCACTTTCTACTGTCGGTTACTCCATTCACCCGGTGGGGTGGCACGAGCCGGCCGGCAGCCGTGAATGGTGATCTTCAACACAAAGGGGGCACCCGCAGTGGGTGCCCCCTGTGAGTCCCGCGTGTGTTCTACAGCTCGATCTCGCCCAGCAGCTCGGCCATGCGCGTGACACCGGTCTTCAGGTCGTCGTCGCCCAGCGCGTACGAAAGCCGCAGGTAACCCGGGGTCCCGAAGGCCTCGCCCGGCACCACCGCGACCTCGGCGTGCTCCAGGATCAACGCCGCGAGCTGGACCGTGTCGGTGATCTCCACGCCCCGCAGCGTCTTGCCGATCAGCGCCTTCACCGACGGGTACACGTAGAACGCGCCCTTCGGGGTCGGGCACTCCACGCCGGGGATCGCGGACAGCATGTCCACGATCGTCCGCCGCCGCCGGTCGAACGCGGCCTTCATCTCGTCCACCGCGTCCAGCGGGCCGGAGACCGCCTCCAGCGCCGCCCGCTGCGAGACGTTCGCCACGTTCGAGGTCAGGTGCGACTGGAGGTTCGCGGCGGCCTTCACCACGTCGGTCGGGCCGATCAGCCAGCCCACCCGCCAGCCGGTCATCGCGTACGTCTTCGCGACACCGTTGAGCACGATCGTCCGGTCGGCCATCGCGGGCACCGCGACCGGCAGCGACACCGTCTCGGCGCCGTCGTAGCGCAGGTGCTCGTAGATCTCGTCGCTGATCACCCACAGGCCGTGCTCCAGCGCCCACTCGCCGATCGCGGTGATCTGCTCGCGGCTGTACACCGAGCCGGTCGGGTTGGACGGCGAGCACAGCAGCAGGACCTTGGTCTTCGGGGTCCGCGCCGCCTCCAGCTGCTCGACGGTCACCAGGTAGTCGGTGGTCTCGTCGGCCGTGACCTGCACCGGGACGCCGCCGGCCAGGGTGATCGCCTCGGGGTAGGTGGTCCAGTACGGCGCGGGCAGCAGGACCTCGTCGCCCGGGTCCACGACGGTGGCGAACGCCTGGTAGACGGCCTGCTTGCCGCCGTTGGTGATCAGCACCTGGGCCGCGGTCACCTCGTAGCCGGAGTCCCGCTTGGTCTTCGCGGCTACGGCTTCCCGCAGCTCCGGCAGGCCGGCGGCGGGGGTGTAGCGGTGGTTCTTCGGGTCGGCGCACGCTGCCGCCGCGGCCGCGACGATGGCCGCCGGGGTCGGGAAGTCGGGCTCGCCCGCGCCGAAGCCGATCACCGGTCGGCCCGCCGCCTTCAGCGCCTTCGCCTTCGCATCCACCGCGAGGGTGGCGGACTCGGCGATGCCGCCGATCCGCTTCGAGATCCGGGGGAAGTCGGAGGAGCCGGGCGCGGAGGTCGTCTCAGGTGAGGCCATGGCCCCAATCGTGGCAGACCGCACAACCGAGTTGCTGCCCGGCACCCCCTCTGACCGGGCCGGTTGGGAGGAAGGGCCCGATGTGCCGTATGCTTCGACACCGGGAACGTCCAGCCGCTGCCTCACGGGCCACGTGAGGAGGGTGCAAGACGTCCTCAGCCAGCGGGTCTCCGCACAGGGGCCCCGAAGGGGTGTAGCTCAACTGGCAGAGCAGCGGTCTCCAAAACCGCAGGTTGCAGGTTCAAGTCCTGTCGCCCCTGCGTCGAAGCGCGATGGTGAGCGGAGGACGGCATGAGCGAGGGCCGCGAGCAGGACCAGCCGGACGAGCGCGAGAGCGCGGCCCGGCCGGTCACCGCCGCAGCGCGCCGCGAGCGCCGCGGCTCCGCGCGCCCGGCGGGCCGCAAGGACGCCGCCGCCAAGCCGTCCGAGGCGAAGAAGTCGGCCGAGTCCGACGCGGACGCCGCGGACCGCAAGGGCCGTCCCACGCGCGCTCGGGGCGACCAGGAGAAGCGGCCGGGCTTCTTCGCCCGGATCGTCCGCTACATCCGTGAGGTGGTCAGCGAGCTGCGGAAGGTCATCTGGCCGACCCGCAAGCAGATGATCACCTACACCTCGGTCGTGTTGGTCTTCGTGGCCTTCATGGTGGCGTTGGTGTTCGGCCTTGACTCGGCCTTCGCCTGGGGCGTGTTCAAGGTGTTCGGCTGAGCCGACGCCTCCCCGCCCGGGGTGGCGGTGGCGAACACGTGGATGAAAGGAAGCGAGACCCACAGTGACCTCCGAGAACGGCGTTGACGCCCAGGAGCTGACCGACCTGACCGACGAGCAGGACTTCGACGGTGATGTCGAGGACGTCGAGCAGGACGAGGCGACGGAGGACACCGCGGAGTCCGCTGACGACGCCGCCGAGCCCGCCGACGAGTCGGAGGCGGCGCCGGTCGCCGACATCGACGCCGAGCCCGCCGACCCGGCCGCCGAGATGCGCGAGGCCCTGCGCAACGCGCCCGGCGACTGGTACGTCGTGCACTCGTACGCCGGGTACGAGAACAAGGTCAAGACGAACCTCGAGACGCGCATCCAGACGCTCGACATGGAGGACTACATCTTCCAGGTCGAGGTGCCGACCGAGGAAGTCACCGAGATCAAGAACGGCCAGCGCAAGCAGGTGCAGCGCAAGGTGCTGCCCGGCTACATCCTGGTCCGGATGGAGCTCA
>NZ_JAPSLK010000119.1 GCF_031180885.1 Saccharothrix sp. | reverse complement strand
CGCACTGTGAGCACACCAGCGGAGGTGGCTGCGATGGACGGTGAACGTCTCGTCGAAACGTTCGTCGAGTTGGCCGACACCCTGGTCGACGACTTCGACGTCATCGACTTCCTGCACATGCTCGTGGACCGGTGCGTCGAACTCCTCGACGTCGACGCGGCGGGCCTGCTGCTGGCCGACCAGCGGGGCAGGCTGCAACTGGTCGCGTCGTCGAACGAGCAGGTGCGGCTGCTGGAGCTCTTCCAGCTCCAGAACGACGAAGGCCCCTGCCTGGACGCGTTCGCCGCGGGCGCCAGGGTCAGCCACCCCCACCTGGCCGACGCGGAAGGGCGGTGGCCGAGGTTCACCGCGGCGGCGACCGAGGCGGGGTTCGTCGCCGTGGACGCGGTGCCCATGCGCCTGCGCCGCGAGGTGATCGGCGCGCTCAACCTGTTCCGCACCCGGTCGGGCGAGCTGGACGCGGGCGCGCTGCGCACCGCCACCGCGCTGGTCGACGTCGCCACCATCGGCCTGCTGCAACAACGTTCGATCCACCACCACCAGCTGCTGACCGAACAGCTCCAAGCCGCCCTCAACAGCCGGGTGACGATCGAACAGGCCAAGGGACTGGTCGCCGAACGACTCAAGGTCGACATGGACACCGCGTTCGCCGCGCTGCGCGGCTACGCCCGCGGGCACAACCTCAAGCTGAGCAGCGTCGCCCACGACGTCATCTCCGGCGACATCGACACCTCGCACCTGCTCAAGGCACCCGGCGGCGCCAAGCAACTCCGACGCTGACACCGACCACCTCGCGCCCCTCGGCGCGGGTGTGTGGCGCTACCGACGCAGTGTCGGTCAAAGTGCCTGCCGCATTCGGGGGTTGTCGTTCAGCGAAAATGCTCACGACGCGCCGGTGTCTCCGGCGGGCCGCACGTCCCGTCGAGGTCCGCGCAGCGCCGCGCGCAGCTCGCGGGTGGCATCGTCGGCTACTTCGCGCCGGGGCCGCGCGGCGGCGATCCGCCAGCCGGGCTGGGCGGTGGTGCCGGCCCGCTTGCCGGGGACGGGGACGTTGTGCCGCTTCAGGATGTCCTCGGCGGTCGCGTCCGTCTCGGCGGCGGCGCGCAGGGCGGCGCGGGCGGCGTCGTCCGGGGTGGACGGCGGGACCACCAGCAGCCGGGTCCGGCGGCGGTGCGGCCCGATCAGGACGACCGTGTGCGGTTCGGCGGTGCGGAAGCCCTCCAGTTCCACCACCGTGTCGCGCACGGTGAGCCGGCGCCCGCCGGGAGCCCAGGTGCCGAGGTGGAACGACACCCGCACCACCGGCAGCCCCCGCGCGGCCATGGCGGTGATCAACGGCAGGAACTCGGTCGCGGGGTCGGTGGACCGCGGCCACCAGCCGCCGTCGAGCAGGCCTCCGCCACCGGGTGCGGTTTCAGCGCCCACCGGCACTCGTGCCCCGTGCTCGGCTCGGACTGGTCTGAGGTCATCTGCGCGGTCCCGCCTCCGGCCGGTCGAACCCTGCCGGACGTCGTGGTGCGCCCGGGGCGGCGCCGGCTCGGACGTCGGCGCGCGAGCTGCCCGGGGCACACCCCAGACTACGCCGAAAAATCGTCGGGAACCGCTGTCGATCACTTTCCCCCACGGCCGCGCGCCGAATCGGTCGAAATTTCTGGAAATTTCACCCGGGGAGGTTTGGACCGGCCTTGTGCGGTGTTCTCCCCTGGTCCATCCTCAAGACAGCAGTTCCTCCGCCCGGACCCTGCGGACGCCACCTCCAGGTGAGAGGACCCTCATGGCCATCCCCGTCCGAAGCCCCGCTCGTTCACCGTCGCCCGGCGTCGTGCTCCCGCGGTCCGGGCCGCCGCCCGCTCGACTGTTCTCGGTCGCCACGCGGGCGTTGTCGTCGTCGACCGTGGTGTGCGCGGTGTCCGGGGAGGTCGACCTCTGGACGGCGCCCCGCCTGCGCGAACGCCTCGCGAAGCAGATCCGCCCGGCCGGCCCGGACCTGGTCGCCGACCTCGGCGAGGTCGTGTTCTTCGGTGCGGCGGGGCTCACCGTGCTGGTGGAGGCCCGATCCGCGGCCGACGCGTCCGGGGTGCGGTTCTTCCTCGTCGCCCGCACCCGGCCGGTCCTGCGGCCGTTGACGGTCACCGGACTGCACCTCGTGTTCGACATGTACGCGCATGTCGACGGCGTGCCGACCCGGAGCGCGCTGCCGCCTCACCGGCTCTCGCGGTCCTGAAGGCACCCGATGCTTCGCCCCGGACCCGATGTCCACGTCGCCGCCGGCAGCCCGGTGGACGACCGCGTCCGTGCGGTGGGGGCGGCCGATGTCGTGGCGTTGGAGTCGTGCGTGGCGAGGTTGCGGGCGCACGACCAGCGGCACGGCGGAGGCCGCTGCGTGGACGAGGCCGTCGGGCGGCTGCCGGCGGCCCTCGCGCTGCTGGAGCGCACCGGCACCGCGCGGATCGGCGCTGGGCTGCGCACAGCGGTGGCGGACCTGCACAACGTGGCCGGCTGGGTGTGCTTCGACACCGGCCGGACCGGTGAGGCCCTGCGCCACCTCCGCACGGCCTTGACGGTGGCGGGCGACGACGAGGCGCTCGTGTCGAACATCCACTACCGGCTGGGCCGGGTCCACCTGCACCACGACGCGCCGCGGTCGGCCCTGTCGGAGTTCCGGTCCGCCGAACGGGCGGCACGGGCGAGCGGTTCCGCGCTCGCCCTGGCGGTCGTCGCCGCGAACCAGGCGTGGGCGCACGCGAAACTGGGCTCCTCGGGACACGCGGTGGCGCTGCTGGACGAAGCCGCCGACCACCACGCGCGTGCGCGCGGCGAGCCGGTCGCGCCTTGGGCGGCCTTCTTCACCGAGGTCGAACTCGCGGCGATCGGCGGCGTCGTCCGCGCGGAACTGGCGCGCACCGACCCGGCGCAGGCCGGTCGGGCGGTGCCGCTGCTGACCAGGGCGGTCGACGGTTTCGGCCCGGACCGGGCGCGCAGCCGGACCTCCAGCCTGATCGCACTGGCCGTGTGCCACCTGCTGGACGGCCGGGTGGACACCGGCACGCGGCTGGGGGAGCAGGCGGTGGACCTGTGCCAGACCCTGGCGTCAGCGCGCACGACCGAGCGGTTGGGTCCCTTGCAGGACGCCGCGCGCGGGCATACCGCGCATCGGGGCGCCCTCGCGCTCGCGGTGCGGATCCACCGGTCGCGCGTCGTCGGAGCCGTCCACGGGTGGCCCGCCGGGGACATCACGGACTGGTGACCGGCCGGGCACGTCGTGGACCGGCGACCGCGCGCCGGGACGACGGGCCGGGGTCCAGTCGCGGGTGTGGCCCGTGCCCCCGCCATGCGATCGCGCGAGGTCGTGGGCGAGAGTCGGCGGTTCGCGCAGGACGCGCGGCGCGGAGCCCGGGGTGAGGCCGTACGGGGAGGTGTAGCTGCTGCCGGTCGCCATTGGTGGACCCACTCGTCTGATCGTCCGGGCGGTGGCGGGAAAAATTCGAATTCCACCGTGGCCGGGTAAGTCACGAGTCTACACCCGGTCGAATTTTTCGAGACTTTCGTGTTTATATTTTTTCTCAGCGGTTCCTCAGTGGAAATTGCGCCGAAGCGGCGTAGCGTGGGCTTGGTCGAGCAGTCCGCGTGTCGCGCT
This sequence comes from Saccharothrix sp., assembly GCF_031180885.1. Taxonomy (GTDB): domain Bacteria; phylum Actinomycetota; class Actinomycetes; order Mycobacteriales; family Pseudonocardiaceae; genus Actinosynnema. Next base: position 511 of record NZ_JAPSLK010000119.1, on the reverse strand, counting down.
CCCTCCGCCACCCCCACCGGCCCACGATGGCCGCCGAGCGGTCTTGACCGAAGTCGGACAAGGCGCTCACCCGGGGCACGTCGGCGGAGCGGGGCGAGCCCGCCCGGAGGACCTCCTCCACCGAACCGCCCACGCCCGTCGGCGTGCGGCGGTTCGGTGCGGCCCGCGAACATCCACGAAGGACTCTTTGGTGCGCGGGGAAGCCGTCGCCGCCCTTCTCATCCCCCGAAAGGCATTGGCATGGCTCGAACCTACGGGTTCCTCAGCACGTTCCCCCCGACTCAGTGCGGTCTGGCCACGTTCACCGCCGCGCTCCTGCACCATCTGATCGCGGCGACCCCGGGCGGGCAGGGGCGGGTCGTCCGCGTGCTCGCCGACACCGACCGGCCGCAGGGCGCGACGCCGCCCGTGGTGTGCGAGATGGCCGCCGGCGGTGTCGAGGCGGCGGCCGAGGCGCTCAACGACTGCGACGTGGTCGTGGTGCAGCACGAGTACGGCATCTACGCCGGCC
>NZ_JAPSLK010000080.1 GCF_031180885.1 Saccharothrix sp. | reverse complement strand
GTGCGCCACCTGGTGGTCGTCGAGGAGGTCCAGTCGTGACCATCAAGATCCATGACCTGCGTCCGGCCCCCGGCGCCAAGACCGCGAAGACCCGTGTCGGTCGCGGTGAGGGCTCCAAGGGCAAGACCGCCGGTCGCGGTACGAAGGGCACCGGCGCGCGGAAGAACGTCTCCCCGCGCTTCGAGGGTGGCCAGATGCCGCTGCACATGCGCCTGCCGAAGCTCAAGGGCTTCAAGAACCCGTTCCGCACCGAGTACCAGGTCGTGAACGTCGGCGACCTGGCCCGGGTGTTCCCGGACGGTGGCCGGGTCGACGTGGACGCACTCGTCCACGCGGGCCTGGTGCGCAAGAACGAGCTGGTCAAGGTCCTCGGCGAGGGTGACCTGAACGGCGTCAAGCTCGACGTCGTGGCCAACAAGTTCTCGGGCAGCGCGGTCGAGAAGATCGCCGCCGCGGGCGGCACCACCACGGTGCTCTGACCCGACGCAACGCAAGAAGGACCCCCGGTGCCTCCCGCTCCGGGGGTCCTTCGCTTTCGGTGGGCGGCCCTCCGCCGGTGGTGTTCGCGCAGGGCAGAAAGAAGTTGCGGCGGGGAGTTAGCGTGGGCGCATGTGGCTGGTGGTCTTCTTCGGCGCGGCCGTCCTGGTGGCTCTCACGCCCGGCGCCAACAACCTCCTCGGCATGCACCACGCCGTCCACCACGGCCCCGCCAAGGCCGTGACGGCGCTGGTGGGCCGCCTGGTCGCCTTCACCCTCATGATCGCCGCCGTGGTCGCCGGCCTCGGCCCCATCCTGGCGGCCTCCACCACCGCCCTCACCGTCATCAAGTGGCTCGGCGTGGCCTACCTGGTGTACCTCGCCGCCCGCATCTTCTTCACACCATCACAGGGCTCCTCAGCGCCCAAGAAGGGCAACCCGCTGCGCAAGGAGTTCCTCGTCGCCATCACGAACCCGAAGGCGTTGCTGATCTTCACCGCCTTCGTCCCCCAGTTCGTGGACCCCGCGCGAGGCTCCGTCCAGACCCAACTCGCCGTCCTCGGCGCGGTCTACCTGGCCGCAGAAGTGCTGGCAGGGACCGGTTACGTGACGATCGGCGCGATCATCCGCAAGGCCGACCTCGGCGCCCGCGCGCAGCGCCGGCTGGACCAGGGCACCGGCACCCTCCTCCTCGGCATGGCGGGCGTCCTGGCCACCAGCGCCACCCGCTGAGACGCACCCCACGTCCCGATCAACTTGATCCATTCGGCGGCTTGCGAACGACGGGCCGTGATCGGGTACGAAGTGTGAAGGGCGGCTGGCTACGGCAACCCGCTCCGCGGCTGTTAAAGTCGCGGGCTGAACCCGGATGTCCTCCGGGTCGGTCGCGGCTACCCGTCGCGTCCGCCACCACCGCAAGACTGTGCCGGCAACACAGCCGGTACCGCAGGATGCCGACCCAGGCGGGGCGGCAACGCTGATGGAGGTTCGCGTGCTCGGCGCATTCCGCTCGGCTCTCGCGACGCCGGACCTACGGAAGAAGATCCTCTTCACCCTGGGGATCGTCGTGGTGTACCGGTTGGGCGCGACCATGCCCGCGCCGGGCGTCTCCTTCAAGAACGTGAAACTCTGCGTCGAGCAGGTCGACCAGCAGGGGATCTACTCGCTGATCAACCTGTTCAGCGGCGGCGCGCTGCTCAACCTGTCGATCTTCGCGCTGGGCATCATGCCCTACATCACCGCGAGCATCATCATCCAGCTGCTCACCGTGGTCATCCCGCGGTTCGAGCAGCTGAAGAAGGAAGGCCAGGCGGGCCAGGGCAAGCTGACCCAGTACACCCGCTACCTGACGATCGCCCTCGCGGTCCTCCAGTCGACCGGCATCATCGCGCTCGCGGTGCGCGGCCAGCTGTTCCAGAACTGCGAGTACGACGTGATCCCGGACCAGAGCGTCTGGAACCTCGTCGTCATCGTGGTCGCGATGACCGCGGGCACCAGCATCATCATGTGGCTGGGCGAGATCATCACCGAGAAGGGCATCGGCAACGGCATGTCGTTGCTGATCTTCACCGGTATCGCCGCCCGCATCCCGCACGAGGGCCAGCTGATCCTCCAGCGCGGTGGCCTGACGTTCTTCCTGGTCTGCGTCGCGGCCCTGCTGATCATCGCCAGCGTCATCTACGTGGAGCAGGCGCAGCGCCGCATCCCGGTCCAGTACGCCAAGCGCATGATCGGCCGCCGGATGTACGGCGGCACCTCGACCTACCTGCCGCTGAAGGTGAACCAGGCCGGTGTCATCCCGGTCATCTTCGCCTCGTCGCTGCTGTACCTGCCCGACCTGATCTCGCGCCTGACCGCCTCCACCGACGGGTCCGCGCCGGGCTGGTGGGAGACGTTCGTCCAGACGCACCTGGTGAGCCAGTCCAGCCCGGTGCACATCTCGGCGTACTTCCTGCTGATCGTCTTCTTCACCTACTTCTACGTCGGCATCACGTTCAACCCCGACGAGCGTGCCGACGAGATGAAGAAGTTCGGTGGGTTCATCCCGGGTATCCGCCCCGGGCGCCCCACCGCCGAGTACCTCCGCTTCGTCCTGGGGCGGATCACGCTGCCCGGCTCGCTGTACCTGGGCATCGTCGCCATCCTGCCGAACCTGTTCCTCGACCTGACCGGTCAGGGCCAGAACCAGAACTTCCCGTTCGGCGGCACGGCGGTGCTGATCATGGTCGGCGTCGGCCTCGACACCGTCAAGCAGATCGAGAGCCAGCTGATGCAGCGCAACTACGAAGGGTTCCTCCGCTAGTGCGACTCGTTCTCGTCGGCCCGCCCGGAGCGGGCAAGGGCACTCAGGCCGACCTGCTCAAGACCAAGCTCGGCGTGCCGCACATCTCCACCGGGGACCTCTTCCGCGCGCACATCAGCCAGCAGACCGACCTCGGCAAGGAGGTCCAGGAGTACCTGGACTCCGGCGAGCTGGTGCCCGACGCGGTGACCAACGAGATGGTGCGGGAGCGGCTGTCGCAGGCCGACGCCAAGGACGGCTTCCTGCTCGACGGGTTCCCGCGCAACGTCGCCCAGGCGGCGGTGCTCGGCGAGATCCTCGCCGCCGACGGGCACGCGCTGGACGCCGTGCTGGAGTTCCGGATCGACGAGGACGTCGTGGTGGAGCGCCTGCTCGCCCGCGGCCGGGCGGACGACAAGGAAGAGGTCATCCGCCACCGCCAGCAGGTGTACCGCAACGAGACCGCACCCCTGCTCGACTACTACGCCGACATCGTCGTGACCATCGACGCCGTGGGTGACGTCGAGGAGATCAGCGAGCGGGCCCTGGCCGCCCTCCGCGCCGCGCGCGGCGACAAGTGACCGGTGGCCTGCTCGATGCGCTGCGCAGGATCGTCCCGGGTGACCGCATGATCGAGATCAAGAGCCGCGGCCAGCTGGAGGCCATGCGGGCCGCCGGCCTGGTCGTGGCCCGCACGCTGGCGCTGCTCACCGAGCACGCCAAGGTCGGCGTGAGCACGGCCGAGCTGGACGAGCTGGCGGAGCAGTCCATCCGCGACGCCGGCGCGATCCCGAGCTTCAAGGGCTACCACGGGTTCCCGGCGAGCATCTGCGCGTCGGTGAACGAGCAGGTGGTCCACGGCATCCCGAGCAAGACGCAGGTGCTGGCCGAGGGCGACCTCATCTCCATCGACTGCGGCGCCATCCTCGACGGCTGGCACGGCGACTCGGCGGTGACCGTCCCGGTCGGGACGGTCACCGAGGCGGAGCTGAAGCTGTCCGAGGCGACCCGCGCGTCGATGCTGGCCGGCATCGAGGCGGCCGTGCCGGGCGGTCGGCTCAGCGACATCTCGTTCGCGATCGAGTCGGCGACGATCCTGGCGGGCGAGCGGGACGGCGTGGAGTACGGGATCGTCGAGGGCTACGGCGGGCACGGCATCGGCACGAAGATGCACATGGACCCGTTCCTGCCGAACTACGGCAAGCCCGGCAAGGGGCCGCGGCTGAAGGTCGGCATGGCGATCGCGATCGAGCCGATGCTGACGCTGGGCAGCGAGCGGACTGCGGAGCTGGACGACGGGTGGACCGTGGTGACCACGGACGGGTCGCGGGCGGCGCACTGGGAGCACAGCGTGGCCATCACCGCCGACGGCCCTTGGGTGCTCACCGCTCTGGACTGACGCCGGGCCGGCCTCCGCTTCGGCCGGGACGGCACCCGCTTGGCAGGTCCGGGCTGGTGCCCGCTTCGGCCGGGCCGGTGCCCGTTTGGCACGGCTGGCGCCCGTTTGGCAGGGCTCGCGCCCGTTTGGCAGGGCTCGCGCCCGTTTGGCAGGGCCGGCGCGCGGTCGCCGCGACGCTGGGGTCGGCCTCCGGCCCCCGCTTCCATCGTCGCACGGGCCACCGACAGTTCCGGGCGTGCGGACCCGCGAGGAGTTCGGCTGGTGGGCGAGTCCTGGCTGGTGGGAGGGGCGCGAGTTGTGGGCCGCTCCCGGGCACTGCGCTCGACGACGGCTGGTGCCGGGCCGGCCTCCGGCCCCGGTTCCATCGTCCCGTCGACCACCGACAGCTTCGGTCTGCCGGAGCGGGATACGGGGGTTAGCCCCCTTCTCGACCGGGTGACCGCGAGGCCACGATTGACCCCGTGAGCCACCCCGTGCGGCCCGAGGACATGCGGGTCTCCGACGCCGAGCGCGAAGTCGTCCGACAACTGCTCCACCGCGCCCACGCCGAGGGCAGCCTGGACCTGGCCGAGTTCGACGAGCGGGTCGTGGCGGTCTGGCAGGCGAAGACCCGGGGCGAGCTGGCGGCCCTGACCGCGGACCTGCCGCAGGTGGTCGACCGGCCCTTGCCGCCGCCCCCGCCGCCCGTGCGGGTGAAGCCCCGGGGACCCTCCGCGATGAAGGTGCTCACCACGATCTGGCTGAGCGTGAGCTCCCTGAACTTCGCGCTCTGGCTGCTGGTGAGCATCCTCGGCGGTCGGGGCTGGGTCCACCCGTGGTTCCTGTGGGTGGCGCTGCCGTCCGGGGCGGTGCTGGGCGTGGTCTGGCTCCTGGTCGGGCGCGACCACGGGCGCGACCGCGCGCGGGGTTGACAGGCCCGATTTGGGCATACTCGCCGGCGCGCGTACTATGGACGGGTGGCGCACACGTAGCGCCGGTTCCGCCATGCCTGTGACGCACCTCACCGCCGGCTGGCAGGTTCGCAAGGGCCTGAAGGAGTCGGGGTTCCGCGTGCCCGCATCCAAGTGGAAGCTAACCACCGTCACGAAACGCGGAGGACATGGGCAAGAAGGACGGGGCCATTGAGGTCGAGGGCCGCGTAGTCGAACCGCTCCCCAACGCGATGTTCCGCGTCGAGTTGGAGAACGGGCACAAGGTCCTGGCACACATCAGCGGCAAGATGCGTCAGCACTACATCCGCATCCTCCCTGAGGACCGGGTTGTCGTGGAGCTCTCGCCCTACGACCTGTCCCGCGGGCGCATCGTCTACCGCTACAAGTGACCTCCACGGTGCCACCGGGCGACCGGTGACACCGGGGCTACCAGCAGGAGAGCTCAGGCGTGAAGGTCCAGCCGAGCGTCAAGAAGATCTGCGACAAGTGCAAGGTGATCCGCCGCCACGGCCGGGTCATGGTCATCTGCGAGAACCTGCGCCACAAGCAGCGCCAGGGCTGAGCAGACCGCCACGTCGCAGCGTCCTCACCGACGCAGACAAGTAAGCCTCCCCGCACCTGCTCCTCGACGCACCACCAGAGGAGCACACCCCCGGACTCCAGGCCGGGGCCGGGACGCCGACCGTGAGAGCGGCCGGAACTGACAACAGCGAGTCAGTCCCGGGAGCGGGCGGGGAGCAGACCTGGAGAGAACACGACAGGAGCAATCGCCGCATGGCACGACTCGCTGGCGTCGACCTCCCCCGCGAGAAGCGGATGGAGATCGCGCTCACCTACATCTTCGGCATCGGTCGCACGCGCTCCAAGGAGCTGCTGACCGCCACTGAGATCTCCCCCGACCTGCGCGTCAAGGACCTCAGCGACGACGACCTCGCCAAGTTGCGGGACTACATCGAGAACAACTTCAAGGTCGAGGGTGACCTCCGCCGCGAGGTTCAGGCCGACATCCGCCGCAAGATGGAAATCGGCTGCTACGAGGGTCTGCGCCACCGTCGCAACCTGCCCGTCCGCGGGCAGCGCACCAAGACGAACGCGCGTACTCGTAAGGGTCCGAAGAAGACCGTTGCGGGCAAGAAGAAGGCCGGCAAGAAGTAACACCTCGCGCACCCGTTAAGTAGGAGATCACCCAGAAATGCCACCCAAGTCCCGCACGGGCGCCGGGGTCAAGAAGATCCGGCGCAAGGAGAAGAAGAACGTCTCGCACGGCCAGGCGCACATCAAGAGCACGTTCAACAACACCATCGTGTCCATCACGGACCCGATGGGCAACGTGATCAGCTGGGCGTCCGCCGGCCACGTGGGCTTCAAGGGCTCCCGCAAGTCGACGCCGTTCGCCGCCCAGATGGCCGCCGAGAACGCCGCCCGCAAGGCCGCCGAGCACGGCATGCGGAAGGTGGACGTGTTCGTGAAGGGTCCCGGCTCCGGCCGCGAGACCGCGATCCGTTCCCTCCAGGCCGCCGGTCTGGAAGTCGGCACCATCCAGGACGTGACCCCGCAGCCCCACAACGGCTGCCGCCCGCCCAAGCGGCGCCGGGTCTGAGGCACGGGGAGGAGTAAGCACACATGGCTCGCTACACCGGACCGGCCACCCGCATCTCGCGCCGGCTCAAGGTCGACCTCGTCGGTGGGGACCAGGCGTTCGAGCGCCGCCCCTACCCGCCCGGCCAGCACGGCCGCGGTCGCATCAAGGAGTCGGAGTACCTGCTCCAGCTCCAGGAGAAGCAGAAGGCCCGCTACACGTACGGCGTGCTGGAGAAGCAGTTCCGCCGCTACTACGAGGAAGCGGTCCGCCGCACCGGCAAGACCGGTGAGAACCTGCTCCAGATCCTGGAGTCCCGTCTGGACAACGTGGTGTACCGCGCGGGTCTCGCGCGCACCCGTCGCCAGGCTCGCCAGCTGGTCAGCCACGGGCACTTCCTGGTCAACGGCCAGAAGGTGAACATCCCGAGCTACCGGGTGTCGAAGTTCGACATCATCGACGTGAAGCCGAAGTCGCTCCCGACGCTGCCCTTCGAGGCCGCGCGCGCGTCCTTCGGTGACCGCCCCGTCCCGGCTTGGCTCCAGGTCGTGCAGTCCAACCTGCGCATCCTGGTGCACCAGCTGCCGGAGCGGGCGCAGATCGACACGCCGGTGACCGAACAGCTCATCGTCGAGCTTTACTCGAAGTGATCCTCTCGGCGGGCGGCCCCTCACCGGACCGCCCGCCGATCGGGTCCCGCGACGGCACGGAATGGTGTGCCGAACGCGTTCGCCGGTCTCCGCGACTGGCACTCCCGGCGTCATATGGCGGGCGTCGGGTTGAGAAAGGAAGAACCCAGTGCTGATTTCCCAGCGCCCCTCGCTCAGCGAGGAAGCGGTCAACGAGACCCGCTCCCGGTTCGTCATCGAGCCGCTGGAGCCGGGCTTCGGCTACACCCTCGGCAACTCCATCCGCCGCACCCTGCTGTCGTCCATCCCCGGCGCGGCCGTGACCAGCATCCGCATCGACGGTGTGCTGCACGAGTTCACGACCGTCCCCGGTGTGAAGGAGGACGTCACCGACATCATCCTCAACCTCAAGGAGCTGGTCGTCAGCTCCGAGGAGGACGAGCCGGTGACCATGTACCTGCGCAAGCAGGGCCCCGGTGCGGTGACCGCCGGTGACATCGTGCCCCCGGCCGGTGTGACCGTGCACAACCCCGACCTGCACATCGCCACCCTGAACGGCAAGGGCAAGCTGGAGATCGAGCTCGTCGTCGAGCGCGGTCGCGGCTACGTCCCCGCCGTCCAGAACAAGCAGGCCGGCGCCGAGATCGGCCGCATCCCGGTCGACTCGATCTACTCGCCCGTCATGAAGGTGACCTACAAGGTCGAGGCCACCCGTGTCGAGCAGCGGACCGACTTCGACAAGCTGATCCTCGACGTCGAGACCAAGCCCTCCATCACGCCGCGCGACGCCGTCGCGTCCGCGGGCAAGACCCTGGTGGAGCTGTTCGGTCTCGCCCGCGAGCTGAACGTCGACGCCGAGGGCATCGAGATCGGACCGTCTCCCGCGGAGGCGGACACCATCGCGGCGTTCGCGATGCCGATCGAGGACCTGGACCTCACCGTCCGGTCCTACAACTGCCTCAAGCGCGAGGGCATCCACACGGTGGGCGAGCTGGTCTCGCGCAGCGAGGCGGACCTGCTGGACATCCGCAACTTCGGCGCCAAGTCGATCGACGAGGTCAAGATGAAGCTCGTCGGCCTCGGCCTCGCGCTGAAGGACAGCCCGCCCGGGTTCGACCCGTCGGCCGCCGCGTCCGACTACCCCGCCGAGGGTTGGGGCGCCGCGGACACGTCCGTGGACAACCACGACGACGGCCACGACTACGCGGAGACCGAGCAGCTCTGAGGCCGCTTAGCGGCCGGGCCGGAGCAGAGGATCAGAAAGAAATCCGAGGAGCAATTCGATGCCCACCCCCACCAAGGGACCCCGTCTCGGGGGCTCGCCGGCCCACGAGCGGCTCATGCTGGCCAACCTGGCCACGTCGCTGTTCACCCACGGTCGGATCACGACCACGGAGGCCAAGGCGAAGCGGCTGCGCCCGTACGCCGAGAAGCTGATCACCAAGGCCAAGGTCGGCGACCTGCACAACCGTCGCGAGATCCTCAAGGTCATCCGCGACAAGGACGTCGTGCACAAGCTGTTCGCGGAGATCGGCCCGCAGTTCGCGGACCGCGCGGGCGGCTACACCCGCATCACCAAGACGCTGCCGCGCAAGGGTGACAACGCCCCCATGGCCGTGATCGAGCTGGTGCCGGAGAAGACCGTCACCTCCGAGGCCGAGCGGGCCCGCAAGACCAAGTTCGCCAAGGACGAGGTCAAGCCGGCTGAGACCAAGGTCGAGGAGACCAAGGCCGCTGACGCCGACGCCGACGCCGCCGACCAGGACGCCGAGGCGCCCGAGTCGGCGACCAAGGACGCCGCGGAGGAGCCCGCCGAGGGCGCCGACGAGGCCGCTCCGAAGGCCGAGGACAAGAAGGACGAGTCCTGACGGACCCGACCGCCGACGAGCCCGTCGTCCCCTCGCGGGGCGACGGGCTCGTTCGTGTGCGCCTCGACCTGGGCTACGACGGCACGGAGTTCTCGGGGTGGGCGCGCCAGCCGGGCCGGCGGACGGTGTGCGGGGTGCTGGAGGACACGATGTCCACCGTGCTGCGGGAGGACGTGTCCCTGACCGTGGCGGGGCGGACGGACGCCGGCGTGCACGCGTCCGGCCAGGTCGCGCACGCCGACCTGCCCGCGTCGGTGGACGTCGAAGGGCTGCCGCGGCGGCTCGCGCGGGCGTTGCCGACCGACGTGCGGGTGTTCTCGGCGCGGGTGGTGCCGGCCGAGTTCGACGCGCGGTTCGCGGCGTTGCGGCGGCACTACGAGTACCGGGTGACCGACGCGCCCTTCGGGGCTTCGCCGTTGCGGCGGCTGGACACCCTCGCGTGGCCGCGTGCTCTCGATCTGGACGCCCTGAACGCGGCCTCCGAGCTGTTGCTGGGGGAGCGGGACTTCTGCGCGTTCTGCAAGCGGCGGGACGGCGCGACCACGATCCGCGAGTTGCAGCGGCTGTCGTGGGCGCGGGACGGCGACGTGCTGACGGCCTACGTCTCGGCGGACGCGTTCTGCCACTCGATGGTGCGCAGCCTGGTGGGGGCGCTGCTGGCCGTCGGGGAGGGGCGCAAGCCGGTCGAGTGGCCCGCGTCACTGCTGTCGTTGACCGCTCGATCGAGTGAAGTCACGGTCGCTCCGCCACACGGTTTGTCACTCGTTCGGGTGGACTATCCGGAGGACTCGGAGCTGGCCGCGCGGGCGCTGGTCACGCGGAACGTGCGTGGCGCACCGACCAGTTGAGCCACGCCACGCCGCCCATCGGGATCTCGGCGAGGTAGGTGAAGACGGCGAACAGGAGCACGCCCGCGACGGCCGGCGCGGCGGGCGTGCCCAGCGCGACCAGCAGGGCGATCGTGCCGTTCTCGCTGACCCCGAACCCGCCCGGGGTGACCACGGCCAGGGTGAGCAGCCGGCTGACCGCGAATGCCGCGACCAGCGTGCCCAGCGACAGGTCCACGCCGGTCACCGCGAGGCAGCACCACAGCAGCAGGGCCTGGAGGGCCAGGTAGACCACCATGCCGGTGGTCATCTTCGCCCAGTTCCGCCGGATGACGTGCGCGTTCTGCCGGCGCAGCCGCACCACGAACCGGCGCGCGCGACCCCGGAGCACGCCGCTGAGCCAGCGCAGCCTGGTCAGCGCGGCGACGGTGACGACCAGGACCGCCGCCGTGGTGAGGGTGGCGGCGAGGACCGTGCGCCCGAGCACCGCGGCGCCTTGGATCGCCAGCGCGACCAGTGGGAGGGCGACCCGGCCCAGGGCGTTCCACAGGCCGCTGACGATGGTCGACGTGGTGATCGCGCGGGCCGTGTGCCCCCAGCTCGACGCCATCACGGCGGTGACCGCGACGCCCGCCGCGCCGCCGAAGGGGAACAGGTTGCTGATCGCGCTGCCCGCCGCGTTGAGGCTGAACGCCTGGGTGTTGCGCAGGCCGGGGAGCGAGCCGGTCAGGACGTAGGTGTAGGCCCACAGGCCGGCCAGCCAGAGCACGGTGAGGCCGGCGAGGGCGGCGGCGCTGACGGCGGCGAGGTGGTCGGTGATGGTGGCCCAGCCGACGCCGCCGATCTTCGGGATCAGCGCGACGACCAGGTAGACCGCCAGGGCCAGCGAGGCCATGGACGCGAGCAGGTTGAGACGGCGGCGGGTGCGGCCTCCGGCCCCCGGTTCCATGGTCGCACGGGGTACCGGCAATTTCGGCGACCGTGGTCGGGTCACCTTGCCCGCAAGCGCTTGCGCTCGATGTACCACTCCGTGCCCATGACCAGCCGGAACAGCGGTGGCGGCAGGCTCAGCAAGGCGCTGACCGTGCGGGTCTGGTCGCCGCCGGTCGTCTGCGTCGCGTGCGCCGCCAGGGCCGCCCGCTTGCACCCCGCGTACCGGCGGACGTCCACCGCGTGCGTGATCTCCGCGCGGGGTGTGTAGGCCGTCCGGAACGGGGTCAGGTCGAACCGCCGCGCGACCCGGGCCACCCGGAGGGCGCGGAGCAACAGGGTCCGGTCGACCGTCGCCTCCCACACCCTCAGTGTGCCCGCCAGTTCGGCGGCGAGCGCGCCGACGCGGTGGACCTGGACGTGGTCGGGGTGCCCGTAGCCGCCGACCGGGTCGTACGTCGTGAGCAGGTCGGCGCGCTCCTCGTGCAGGATCTCGGCCAACCGCCCGGCCGCCTCCGGCACGTCCGCCCGCGCGAACCCCGCCGGCGCGCCCCCGTCCAGCCCGGAGTCCGCGTAACCGAGGAACTCCACCCGCGCGCACCCGAGCACCTTCGCCGCCCGGTGCGCCTCCTTCGTGCGGACCGCCCCGAGGTCTTTTTCGTGAGCGGCCAGCCCGCGCTCGCCGGCGGTCGCGACGACCAGGACCACCCGGTGCCCCTCGGCGGCGAGGCGGGCCATCGTGCCCCCCGTCAGGAGGGCTTCGTCGTCTGGATGGGCGTGGAAGAACACGCAGGTTCGGCTCACAGGTGTAAGAGTGTCAGTTGCTCCGTTCAGCGGCTTGACGGGAGTCCCTGTGTCGATCATCCACGTCAGCGACTGCTTCCTGCCGCGCCTGGGCGGCATCGAGGTCCAGGTGGCCGGTCTCGCCGACGCCCAGCGCCGGTCGGTGGCAGAGGTCCACGTGATCACCGCGACCCGACACGCCACCCGGCCGCCGGGTTGCACGGTCCACCCGGTCGCCATGCCCTTCGGCCCGCCGATCCACCTGCGCGCCGGCCACCACCTGGACCGGTTGCTGGGGTCTTTGGGGGCGGATGTCGTCTACGTGCACGTCGGTGCGGTGTCGCCGTTCGCGTGGTCCGGCATCCGGTCGGCGCTGAAGCTCGGGCTGCCCACGGTGGCGGTGGTGCACAGCATGTGGGACCCGGCGGTCCAGCGGTGCTACCGCTTCCTGGACCGCGTCGGCGGTTGGTCGAGGTCGCCACTGGTGCTGGCGGCGGTGTCCCGGGCCGCGGCCGCGCGGGTGCGGGTCGCGTTGCCGGTGGACGTTTTCGTGGTGCCCAACGGCGTCACGCCGGACGTGTGGCGCGGCATTCCTTCTCAGCGTTCAGGCGGGTCGGTGCACATCGTCTCGGTGGGGCGGTTGGCGGCGCGCAAGCAGCCGATGCACCTGCTGTCGGTGCTGCGGGAGGTGTCCTCGGCGGTGGGTGGTGTGCGCGCGACGCTGGCCGGCGATGGTCCGGAGATGGGGGCGGTGCGGCGGTACGTGCGGCGGCACGGGATGGACTGGGTGAGCCTGCCGGGTCGACTGGACCGCGACGGGGTGTCGCGCCTGCTGGCGTCGGCGGACATTTTCGTGAACCCGACCGTGTGCGAGGCCTTCGGCTTGGCGACGCTGGAGGCGCGGACGGCGGGGGTGCCGGTGGTGGCGCGGCCGGGGACCGGGGTGGCGGACTTCGTGCGGGACGGCGTGGAGGGGTTGCTGTCGGACGACCTGGCTGCTGCTTTGGTGCGGCTGGTGTCGGACCGGGGGTTGCGACAGCGGATGGCGGCCCACAACCGGTCTACGGACCCGCCTTGCACGTGGCCCCGGGTGTTGGAGGCGCTGGAGGCCTGCCGGGAGCGGGCGGTGTACGGCGGGGTGCTCAGGGGGTGAGGTCGGCGAGGTCGAGGGTGATCGGGACGGGGGCGACGGTGATGGTTTGGGGGCCGTCGGCACCACGACCGCTTCTACCGGGAACCAGTCGTCGAGCGGCCCGCAGTCGTGTGGAGGGAGCCGTGGACGAGTTCGAGCTTCGAGCCGTCCGGTGGTTGGTCCATGGCGAACCACCGGTCGACGGTGTTCGGGCCGAGGGTCACCTCTCCACCTTCCCCGGCCGCGCCAAACGGGTGACCGCACAGCAGAACGGCCCCCACCGGCGGAAGGAGGTGGGGGCCGTTCGTTGTGCTGCCCGGAGCGCCGCGACCTACAGGTCGAGGGTCCAGGTGTCGATGTAGCCGGTGTCCTGGGCGTAGACGTCCCGGACCCGCAGCTGCCAGTTGCCGTTCGCCGTCTCGGCGGACAGGTTGACCGTGTAGGTCGCGTCCACGTTGTCCGTGCCGTCCGAACCGCTCGACACCTTGAGCTGCTTCACCGCGCCGCTCGGCGTGATCAGGTCGATCGCCAGGTCACCGCGGTACGTGTGCTTGATGTGCACCTCGACCGTGGCCGTCGCACTGGCCGCGCCCGCGCAGTCGGTGATCGCGATGGTGCTGGTCGCCGTGCCCAGGTCGGGCACGTTCACGTCGGTCGCGTTGGTCTTGGGCGCGCAGCCGGTGGGCGGCGGGGTGGTGGCGCCGACCAGGCGGAGGAGCTTGTTCGGGGAACCCGTGCCGGCGTTGGTGACGACGCCGCTCGTGGCGCCGTTCACCAGGGCGTCGCGCACCTGCTGCGGGGTCGCCGTCGGGTTCGCCGCCAGGTAGACCGCCGCCGCGCCGACGACGTGCGGGGTCGCCATCGAGGTGCCGCTGATGGTGTTGGTGGCCGTGTCACCGGTGTGCCAGGCCGACGTGATGGACGAGCCCGGCGCGAAGATGTCCAGGCAGGTGCCGATGTTGGAGAACGACGAGCGCGCGTCGGTGTTGGTCGTCGACCCCACCGTGATGCCCTCCGCGGTGCGGGCCGGGGAGGTGTTGCACGCGTTGGCGCCGTTGTCGTTGCCCGCCGCGAGGCCGTAGGTCACGCCCGCCGCGATGGAGTTGCGGACCGCCTGGTCGACGGTGGCGTCCGCGCCGCCGCCCAGCGACATGTTCGCGACGGCCGGCTTGACCGCGTTCTGGGTCACCCAGTCGATGCCCGCGATGACGCCCGCGTACGTGCCGGAGCCGGAGCAGTTCAGCACCCGCACGCCGACCAGCTTGACCTTCTTGGCCACGCCGTACTTGGTGCCGCCGACGGTGCCCGCGACGTGCGTGCCGTGGCCGTTGCAGTCGGTGGCGTCGTTGTCGTTGTCGACGGTGTCCCGGCCGGTGACCGCACGCCCGCCGAAGTCGCTGTGGGAGAACCGGATGCCCGTGTCGATGATGTAGGCGGTGACGCCTTCGCCCTCGTTCGGGTACGTGTAGGAGTTGTTCAGCGGCAGGGTGGCCTGGTCGATGCGGTCCAGGCCCCACGACGGCGTCGGGGACTGCGTGCCGGAGATCTTCACCTCGGCGTCCTGCTTGACGTACTCGACGTTCGGGTCCGCGGCGAGCCGGCGCGCCTGCGCCTCGCTCATCGTGGCCGAGAAGCCGCGCAGGGCGGTGGTGTAGGTGTGCTTCACGGAAGCCTGGTACTTGCTGCCCAACGTCTCGGCGCTCGCGGCGCCCGCGTCCTTGAGGACGACGATGTAGCTGTCCTTGACGGCGTTCGGGGCGCCGAGGCCGAGGATCTCGCCCTCGGTGGCGCCCGCGGTGAACGTCGTCAGCGCGGCGGTGACGGCGAACGCGGTGCCGGTGGCCAGGCCGACGCCGGTCACCCGCCTGGTCCAGGGCGCGCGGGAGTCTCGCATCGCAGGGGTTCTCCTCTTCGCAGGGTGTGCGCCCGGGAGGATCACCGCGGCGAAACCGCCCGGACACGGTGAGTCAGTTCCTAGTTCGCCCGGCGGTGGGAGCGCAAGAATCCGCGGGGAACAGGAGCCGGACGGCCTCTCCACAGTATTGGTCCGGCCTGTGAACGAAATACTGCGGAGAGTGACTGGACGCCGGAAACAAAGCGTGCCCCGGACCGGCGATCCGGGGCACGTGAATGCGGGCCGGGCTCAGTCGCCGCGGCGCACGGCGCCCAGGATCTGCTGCTCACCGGGCGTGGTGACCAGCCGCAACGGCCGCCACAGGTTCGCACCCAGCGCGATCACCTGGTCGTCCTTCAACGTCGTCAACTGGTGCGCCATCTGCGGCGGCAACCGCCAGATCTGCGCCGCCAACTGCGCCTGCCCGACCGGCAGTCGCTGCAGCAGCACGAGGTCCGCGGAATTCGCCGTGCCGGACGCCTGCGGGTGCAGGTACGGCAGCACGTACATGGTCGTCTGCCACGGCGAGCGCGGCGGGAAAAGCTCCTGCGGCACGTGCCCGCCGTCGTGCACGACCAGCAGCGGCGCGTCCTCCGACGGCCGCGGCAGGTCCACCGGCGAGAGCCGGCGCAGCTGCACGGTCGGCGCGGGACGCCCGTCCGGGCCGGTGCCCGCCGCCCGCACCACCGGCTGCCACGCCTGCGGCCGGCCGGTCGCGACGGTGATCCACGCGCCGGTCGCCATGGCCCGCAGCGCGATCTGGCGCGCCAGGTACAGGCCGCCGACCACGACCATGCGGGTCGGCGCGGACCGCAGCACGGAGATCGTCAGCGGCTCGCCCTTCAGGCCCGAGCCCAGCACCATGCCGCCGCGGTCGCCCGACGGGCTGACCACGTCGAGCAGTTGCGGCGCGACCAGGAACTCCGGTGCGACCCCGCGCCCGGAGCCCCGGTTGTCCAGCAGGCGGCTGTTGGTCACGCGACACCTCCGAGCGGCAGGGTGGCGGCCAGGCCGGCGACCTGGAGCCCGTTGAGCGGGGTCAGCGTGATGTCCAGCTTGTCCGCCAACGCCTTCAGCCGGTCGTCCGCGCGGTCCAGTTCGGACGGTGTGCGCGCGGAGACCCGGACCAGGCCGCGCAGGCCGACCTGGCCCTGCTCGCTGCTCGGCGAGATCGTCATGGACAGCGTCGAGGACAGCGCCCGCACGCCGGTCAGCGCGTTCAGGTTGTTGCGCATGCCCTTCGCCGGCCAGCCGGTGATCGCGTAGGAGGCGTGCCCGACACCGCCCGCGGTGACGCCGCCCCACTTCTCCCGCAGCGACACCGGGTTGTTCGTGCCCGCCACCGAGGTCAGCTCGGCCGCGGAGATGCCCGCGCGGATCAGCTCGTCGGAGTCCAGCGGGCGGATCGTGACGCCGGCGGACTCCAGGGCGTTGCGGACCCGGGACAGCGCGCCGATCAGCGCCCGGTGCGCGCCCACGACGCCGCCGCCGCGCTCCCGGATCGCCGCCTGGCAGCGCTTCGGGTCCAGCCGCACCGCGATCCACGTGGTGCGCCGGGCCGCCGCGGGCAGCGGGCCGAGGACCTCCATGTAGGAGTTGAGGGCCGGCGAGTTCACGGGCAGCGCCGCGGAGCCGGGGTAGCAGTGCCAGATCACCGAGATGGCGTCCAGCACCACGCCGCGGTCCTCCAGGCACGGCGCGAGCGCGCCCAGCGGCAGCGACGGCGCGGTGCCCACGGCGTTGATCAGGCCGGGCGCCGGGTCGACCAGCAGCACCGCCGTCCACGCGCCCTGGTGCCAGGCCAGGCCCAGCGGCCGGCGCTCGTGGTCGGTGCCCTTGGCCACCACCAGGTCCGGCACGGCCAGCCGCAGCAGCGCCACGCGCGGGTCGTCCGAGCCGATGACGGAGGCCTCTTCCTCCGACGGCGGCTTCATCTCCACCGGGCCGCCGCGCTTGGCGGTGCGGCCGTGCGAGCGGAACGCGTAGCGGACCACGAGGCCGATCCACTGGGTCAGCCAGCGACCGCGCGACCGGGTGAACGCGAGGACCAGCGCGATCAGCACGATCCCGCCCGCGGTGTAGAGCAGGGCGGGCGCGACCTCGTCACCGGTGGTGCCGACGGCGAGCAGGATCAGGCCGACGGCGACGCCGACTTCGAGGACAACCAGGTTGGCGACCGGCAGCGCGCCGAGGCTGGCCCCGGTCGCGCGCCGGCGTGCCCGGAGCAGGGCGGCGCGCACGCCGCCCGGTGCCTGCGCGGGACCGCCGGGGCCACCGGGGCCGCCCTGCGGGCGGGCCATGGCAGGGTTCGGTTGACCCGGATGTGGGGTGGTCACGGACATCCGATCTGGTTCTCTTTCCCGTCGGCGTTCGGCGGGTGGACCGACCGGGTCTGACCAACCCGCACACGCGCCACCCGCCGTCCGGCTATCGTGCAGACCGTACCGCGACTGGGAGAGCAGCGAGCCGAGAATGGCATCAACACCCACCACCAAGTCACAGGTCCAGGCCTACCGCTTCGTGCTGCGCAGGATGCAGTCCGCCCTGGTGCGCAGAGACGCGGTGATGCTGCACGACCCCATGCGCACGCACTCGCGTGCCACCGCTGTGGGTGTGATCCTCGGTGTGATCGGGCTCATCGGCTTCCTCGTGTTCGGCTTCTTCTCGCCGGACCCGAAGCTCGACGACGACACGCAGATCGCCATCTCCAAGGAGACGGGCCAGGTCTACGTCGTTCGGCAGGGCGGCAACAAGCAGTTGATCCCGATGACCAACCTGGCCTCCGCCCGACTGCTGATCCTCAACCAGTCGAACCCGGACAAGGCCCAGCAGGTCGGCGGCGGTGACGCCCAGGCGGGCCAGGTCAACGCGGCGCCGCAGGTCGCGGGCGGCGAGCCGAAGCTGGTCAGCGAGAAGGCCCTGGCGAAGCTGCCCAAGGGCCGGCTCACCGGCATCCCGGACGGCCCGGACGTGCTGCCCGCCAAGCCGGAGGACCGGATCGGCGCGGAGTGGTCGGTGTGCGACACGCTCGACCTCGACGAGTCGCTGAACAACCCGACCTCCAAGAACAAGTTCGAGACCACGGTGATCGCCGGCATGAGCGGCGGCTCGCTGCTGGACGGCAACAAGGCGCTGCTGGTCAAGGCGGGCACCGACGACAAGCAGGCCTACCTGATCTACAAGGCCCCGGTGAACTCGAAGATCACCTCGACGTCGACCGTGCGGGCCAAGGTGGACCTGACCAACCGCGAGGTCCAGAACGCGCTGAAGCTCACCGGCAAGACGGCCCGCGCGATCAGCGCCGGCCTGCTCAACGCCATCCCCGAGGCCAAGCCGCTGGAAGCGCCGACGATCGCCGGCCGCAACGAGCCGGTGACCTACCTCAACGGCGTCCCCGGCTTGCGGGTCGGCAACGTGATCGAGGTCAAGCGCACCGGCGCCGACTCGGTGTTCTACGTGGCGCTCAAGGACGGCCTCCAGGAGATCAGCCGCGCCGCCGGCGACCTGATCCGCGCGGCCAACGCGCAGGGCGAGCCGAAGGTCGTCGACATCGCCAAGATCGACACCAAGGAGCCGTCCGAGAAGCTGGACTTCCTGGACTACCCGTCCGACGTGCCGGACGTGCTGGAGCCCAACCAGAACAACCGGGTCGTGTGCCTGGGCTGGCGGGCGGAGAACGTCAACGCGGACAACAAGTCGCAGCACACCCAGGTGACCATCGCGCCGACGCTGCCGGTCCCGGACAACTCGGTCGCGGTGAACATCAACCAGGTCGGCGCGACCGGCGAGGCCGTGAGCAAGTTCATCATGGCCCCGGGCAAGGCGGCCGTGGTCCGCTCGGCCACGTCCACCCAGGACTTCAAGAGCGGCCCGATCCACCTGATCACCGGCCGCGGCGTGAAGTACGGCATCCCGGACACGGTGATCTCGGGCGCGCTGGGACTGGGCGACCAGTTCGTGCCCGGCCCGGAGTCGATCCTGAGGTTGCTGCCCAACGGGCCGCAGCTCAACCGGAACGACGCCATCCGTAGCTGGGACTCCATCCCGGTGCCCAAGAACATCGGGTTGCTCCCTGAAGAGCAGGCCAAAAAGGCATCCGGCGGCTGATCGCTGTGTTGGACGGCGCGACTCCGCGGCTGTGCGGCAACGGGCTCAGCCGGCCCGGCCGGCACTTCCCGCGAGGCCGCCGTCGGCTTGTCGCGCCGCGTTTCCCGCCGATCAGCTTTTCCGATCGGCGGGAAACGCGGCTTTATGAACCGACTTTCGGGCGGCCGAGCCGCGCGACGGAGTCGCGCCATTCGGCACAGCGGAACCCCGGGGCGTCCGGGACCGTCACACCTGACGCTTGAGGGAGGTGTCCGGGTGTACGAGTCACGACGCCCCGCGGCTTCGGGGTCCGGCAAGGTCAGCGTCGACGCGCGGTGG
Organism: Saccharothrix sp.; assembly: GCF_031180885.1. Taxonomy (GTDB): domain Bacteria; phylum Actinomycetota; class Actinomycetes; order Mycobacteriales; family Pseudonocardiaceae; genus Actinosynnema. The sequence continues at coordinate 9,106 of NZ_JAPSLK010000080.1, read as the reverse complement.
GTCGAGCTGTACGCGCAGCGCGTCGACGAGGCGGCCGAGGAGCTGTCCAGGGCGCGGGAGCAGCTGAGGTCCGCGCCGGTGCGCCCGCACAGCTTCGGCGAGCTGGGCAAGACCCTCCGGACGTCCGAGGCGTACACGCGCGCGGCCGGGATGCTCAACCAGCAGCTCGACCGCGCGTGCGAGGTCCTCGCGGCCGCGTCCAAGGGCCTGCACGAGGTGGCCAAGCACTACGGCGGCCAGGAGGACGAGGCCGTCGCCCTGATCAAGAAGGCCCACCGCCGCCTGGAGGACTCGTGACGCGGGGCAAGGACGGCCGGCAGCTGGTCGCCGAGGTCGGCGCCGAACTGGACTACCTGTCCGGCATCAGCCGCCGGCTCGGGTTGCAGGACCTGGTCGCGGACTACTTCGAGCCGGTCGTGGGCTCGTGGAACGACCTGCACGAGGAAGCCGAGCGCTGGCGCAAGGCCGGTCTGGTCGCCGAGCACGTGACGCGCGACCTGACCAAGCCGCTGGGCAGGCTGGACTCCGCCTGGCAGGGCCGCGACGCCGAGTCGTTCGTGGCGCACATGCAGTCCGTGGGCCTGGCCGGGCACGACATGTCCGACGCCATGCACGCCATGGGCGACGCCCTGGACCAGACCGCCGACGGCATCCGCGGGATAGTCGAGGACATGGCCCGCGTGTACGCCGAGGCCGCCGACACGGTCTCCGGCGCGGCGGCGCTGCCCCTGGACGGCGACCGGCGCGTGGTCGAGGTGCTGGACGAGCTGCGGGACCCGGCGAAGGAGCTGTACGAGTCGGTCCGGGACATCCTGGAGGCGTTCCTGCGGCTGTGCGACGGGGTGTCCGGGGAGTCCTCGGACTTCGCCGACGTGAAGATGGAGCACAAGTACCCCGAGAAGGACTGGACGTTCAGCGGGCCCGAGAAGCCCTCCGCCCCGCCGGCCGGTGGTGGTGCGGGTGCTCCGCCCGCCGGTTCGCCCGCGCCCGAGCCGGCCAAGGCCGGTGGCGGCGGCGTCGGTGGTGGCGGTGTCGGCGGCGGTGGGGTCGGTGGCGGTTCGGTGCCCGGCGGTGTTCCGGGAGGGTCGCCCGCGGAGCGCCTGGGGTCCGGCGGCTTCACGACCGTGCAGGAACCCCGTCCGTCCGAGGCCGCTCCCGCCCCGGCCGCCGCGGCGGGTGGTGGCGGACGCGGCGGCGCGCCCGGTGGCGCGGGCATGGGCATGATGGGCGGCGGCATGATGGGCGCCGCCATGGGCGCCGGCGGCCAGCAGGGCGGGGACAAGGAGCACAAGTCGAAGTTCCGGATCACCGGGACGACCGAGGAACTCCTGGGCAAGCCGAAGAAGACCGCGCCCCAGGTGCTTGGCGAGGACTGAGACCCCAGCGTGCGAAAAGGGCCGCCCCCTTGTGGGAGCGGCCATTTTTCGTGTGGATCAGAGCACCGACCGTTTGACCGGAGCCGCTTCCCGGCGGGCGCGGTTGCGGTTGACGGTGTGGACGATGAACAGCGTCAGCAGCAGGAGCCCCACGCCGCCGCCCGTGCCCGACAGCGCCACGATCAGCGGCGTCGGGTCCGGCGGGTTCAGCGGGTCCAGGTCGGTCATCAGCTGGGTGGGCTGGGCCGGCTTGAAGTCCTTGCGCTCCGACGGGAGTTCCGCGGTCAGCGCGGCCACCGGGTTGATCATGCCGGCGCCGACCTTGTTGTCCCGGCCGCCCGGGTTGCCCGGGTGCTGGGCGGTTGCCTTGATGCGGTTCATGACCTCCTTGGCGCTGAGGTCGGGGAAGCGCTGGCGGACCAGGGCCACCACGCCCGCCACGTACGGGGCGGCGAAGCTGGTGCCCTGGATGCGGGTCGGGCCGCTGGGGCCCTCGCTGGAGTTGGTCAGGCCCTGGCCCCTCGGGTCCAGGGTGACGATGTCCTCGCCCGGCGCGGCGACGCTGACCCACGGGCCCCACACCGAGAACGCCGACACGTTGCCCGACTGGCCGATCGAGGCCACCGACAGGACGTTGTCGGCGTACCACGGCGGCGAGGCGACGATGTTGACCGTGTTCGGGTCCTCGTTGTCGTTCTGCAGCGAGCAGCCGTCCTTCTGGGTGAAGTTGCCCGCCGCGGTGACGATCACGACCTGCTTCTCGTTGACCGCCCAGTCGATCGCGGCCTGGAGCTCGCGTTCCTGCCGGCTCGGCTCGGTCGGCTGCTCGCAGGAGGTCAGCGAGATGTTGATGACCTTCGCGCCCGCCTCGGCGGCCACCACGATCGCCTTCGCGAGGGTGCCGACCTTGCCCGCGGAGGGGCGGTTCTGGCTCTTGTCGGTCGGGTGCTCGAAGTGGAAGTTGCTGCTGGTGTGCCGGATGGCGAGGATCTCCGCCTCCGGCGCGGCGCCGATGAAACCGGTCTGGTCGTCCCGGCTGGCCGCCGCCACGCCCGCGACCTCGGTGCCGTGGCCGTCGCAGTCGTCGACGCCCTTCTTCTCGGTCTCGACGTAGTCGCCGGTCGGGGTGACCCGGCCCTTCAGGCGCGGGTGCTCGTTGACGCCGGTGTCGATGATGGCGATCTTGACGTCCTTGCCGGTGGCGAACCGGTGCGCCTCCTCCAGGCGCAGCTGCATCTGGCCCCACGGCTTGTTCGGGATGTTCTTGTTCCCGGTGTTGGAGGCGATGCACTGGTTCTTCTGGGTGTAGTCGACGTCTTCCTTGGGCGACTCCAGCGGCGGCCGCAGGGACTTGTCGACCGGCGGCGGCACCGAGTTCGGTCGGGTGGAGTTCGGCGTGGTCGTCGGCTGCTGCGCGTACGCGCCGGGGGTGGTGACCAGGGTCAGCGCCACGGCCACCGCTGCGGCGGACTTCCGTGTCGTGGTCCGCATGGCTCAGGCCGGGATGAGCTGGCGCATGGCGACGTACAGGTCCATGACCGCCAGGGCCAGCGGCAGCACGATGGCGATCAGGATCGCCTCCAGCACGTCCACCGTCCGGCGCAGCACCGGCGAGAACTTCTGGCCGGGGAAGATCACGCCCAGCACCAGGGCCGCCGCGCCGACCAGCACCAGCGTGCCGAACACGAACAGCAGCCGGTTGTCCAGCGAGGACTCCGCGAGCCAGCCCAGCAGCACGCCCGCCGCCGCCGCCATGCCGCTGACCAGCAGCGCCACCGCCTGCGCGCCGTTGGCGTAGGCCCGGCCGCGCAGCATCAGCACCAGCGCCACGGTGACCGCGAGCATCGGGCCCCAGATGGTGCCGTCGCCGGCGGCGATCACCGAGAACACCGCGGCGGTGCCGCCGCAGCCGATGATCATGCCGGTCAGGTACTCGTGGGCGTTCGCGGTGCGCCGCTCGATCACCGCGTACTCGGGGAAGCCGGTGTCCTCCTTGAGGTCCTCGGCACTGCCCGGCACGGTCGGCAGCGGCAGCTTGGCCAGCTGGATGGTGAGCCGGGGCAGCGCGGACAGCGCCGCCAGCGACACCGCCGCGGTGGCCGCCGCGATTCCCACGATCGGGTGGTCGACGAAGATGCCGATCAGGAACGCGAGGCCGCTCAGCGCGCCCGCCGTGGCCGCCGCGATGAACACGGTGATGCCGCGCCCGATGAGCAGGATCGCCGCGCTGGCGAAGATCAGCACGAGGACGCTGGCCAGCAGCAGGTTCGGCCGGCCGATCGCGCCCGGGACGGTGTAGAGGCCCGCCACGTACGCCATGGGCAGCCCGCCCGCGGCGGCGATCAGCACGCCGGTGCCGGTCGCGCTGTAGGACCGGGCGATGACCGCGCCCGCCGCCAGCGCCACGATCGCCATCGCGCCCGCGCAGATCGCGGGCCACAGGCCCGAGCCGCCGACCAGGGGACCGGACAGCAGCACCGCGACGGCCGCCGCGATCAGCGCCAGCGCGCCCGCGATGTGGCCGTACTTGCGCGCGGTGTCCTTCGTCCACGGCCGGAAGCTGTCCGGGTCGGACTCCGCGATCGCGTCGACCACGTCGTCGTACAGCGGCGGCGGCGGGTTCTCGTTGCGCTTGCGCAGCTGGAGCAGCTCGCCGTCCACGATGCCCAGCGAGGCCAGCGTGCGGCTCGGGTCCAGCGGGCTGTCGCCCAGCTTCGCCAGCGCCCACCCGCCGTGCCGAACACCACCGTCCGGAGTGGCCTCCTTGGCCATGTCCAGCAGCATCGGCAGCAGGTCGGCCACCGCGACGTCGGCGGGGAGCGCGACGTCGATGCGCGTGCGCGGCGCAACCACCGTCACCCGGCTGAACACCGTCGTACCGGTCGCCACCAGGGCCCCCTAAGTCCTCTTGCGTGTCTGCGTGCCGCCCCGACCCTATTGGTCCGCTCGACGGACCGGCCGGAGGGGCGGGACACAGTATGGCCGGAACGGGTGTCCGGACAGGGCCGTTCCGACGAACACGTGCGAGGTGGATTTCCCGGACCCACCTTCGTGGCGGGTCCCGATGCGCCATAGTGTCGGGTGGCAACGAAGGTCGTGACGAGGTTGTCGCTCGTCGCAACCTCGCCGCGCGTTCGCGCTCGTCAGCGACGTTGGTTGCTGGTTGTCGTTGTAGTTGTCGTGGGTTGGTTCGAGAGAGTGTGAAGAGGTGCCTGTTAGGTGAGCACGTTGCAGTTCAAGCGCACGGCACGCCTCGCTGCTCCCCGTCCGCCGGGCGGTGAGGTCCACCTCGAACCACCGCCCGAGGTGCCCCGGATCATCCCCGGCAACATCATGATGAAGGCGATGCCGGCCGTCATGATCGTGTCGTCCATCGGGATGATGGTCCTGATGTTCACGTACAGCAACAAGAACCCGGCCGCGATGATCATGCCCGGCATGATGATGATCTCGACCATCGGCATGATGGCGGGCGGCATGGGCTCGGGCAAGGGCCAGAAGAAGGCCGAGATGAACGAGGACCGCAAGGACTACCTGCGCTACCTCGGCCAGATGCGCGACCGGGCCCGCGAAGCCGCCAACGAGCAGCGCGCCGAGCGGGAGTGGGTGCACCCCGACCCGCAGATGCTGTGGTCGCTGGCCACCACCCGCCGCATGTGGGAGCGGCGGCAGAACGACCCCGACTTCTGCCACCTGCGCGCGGGCCGCGGCTCGCAGCGCCTGGCCACCCGCCTGGTGCCGCCGCAGACCGGCCCGGTCGAGGAGCTGGAGCCGATCGCCACGCTGGCGCTGCGCCGGTTCGTGCGCGCCCACTCGCTGGTGCCGGACCTGCCCATCTCGATCGCGCTGCGCGGTTTCGCCGCGGTCGGCCTGCTCGGCGAGACCGACGCCAAGCGCGGCCTGGCCCGCGCGCTGATCGCCCAGATGGCGACCTTCCACTCCCCGGACGACCTGCTCATCGCCGTCGTCACCACCGGCCGCACCAAGGCCGAGTGGGAGTGGATGAAGTGGCTGCCGCACGTGCAGCACCCGAACATCGTGGACGGCATCGGCCAGATGCGGATGATGGCCGGCTCGCTGGCCGAGGTCGAGCAGATGCTCGACGAGCAGCTGCGCGACCGCCAGCGGTTCACCCGCAACGCGCCGCCGCCGGCCGACCAGCCGCACATCGTGATCCTCATCGACGACGGCGACGTCACCCGCGAAGAGCAGATCATCCTCGAAGAGGGCCTGGTCGGGGTCACCCTGCTGGACCTGTCCGAGTCGCTGGGCAACCTGACCGCCCGGCGCGGCCTGCGCCTGGTCATCGAGGACGACAAGCTGGGCGCGCGCAGCGCCAGCGGCGTCGAGTGGTTCGGTTCGCCGGACTGGCTGTCCGTGGTCGAGGCCGAGGCGCTGGCCCGGCGGCTGTCGCCGTACCGGATCGGCGGCGTGGACGCGGGCGGCGGCGACGAGGACCCGCTGTCGATGTCGAACAACCCGCCGCTGATCGAGTTCCTGGGCCTCCAGGGCGACCCGATGACCTTCGACGTGCAGCAGGCGTGGCGGCCCCGGCCGGTCCGCGACCGCTACCGCGTGCCGTTCGGCATCGGCGAGTTCGGCCAGCAGGTGGAGCTGGACATCAAGGAAGCGGCCATGGAGGGCATGGGCCCGCACGGCCTGTGCATCGGCGCGACCGGTTCCGGCAAGTCGGAGTTCCTGCGCACGCTGGTGCTCGGCCTGCTGGCCACGCACTCCTCGACGTCGCTCAACATGATCCTCGTCGACTTCAAGGGTGGTGCGACGTTCCTCGGCCTGGACAAGGCCCCGCACGTCGCCGCGGTCATCACCAACCTGTCCGGTGACCTGACCCTGGTCGACCGCATGAAGGACGCCATCGCGGGCGAGGTCGCGCGGCGGCAGGAGGTCCTGGCCAAGGGCAACTACAAGAACGTGTGGGACTACGAGAAGGCGCGCGAGAACGGCGCCGACCTCGACCCGCTGCCCGCGCTGTTCATCTGCATCGACGAGTTCTCCGAGATGCTGACGGCCAAGCCGGACTTCATCGACATCTTCCTCCAGATCGGTCGTGTCGGCCGGTCGCTCCAGATGCACATGCTGCTCGCCTCGCAGCGCCTGGAGGAGGGCAAGCTGCGCGGTCTGGACACGTTCCTGTCGTACCGGATCGGTCTGAAGACGTTCTCCGCGGCCGAGTCGCGCGCGGCGATCGGCGTGCCGGACGCCTACGAGCTGCCGCCCATCCCGGGTTCGGGCTACCTGGGCGTGCAGGGCGCGCCGCTGACCCGGTTCAAGGCGCTGTACGTGTCCGGCCCGTACCGGCCCGCGGGCATCCAGGTGGCCGGTCCGTCGGCCGTGGTGTCCAGCGACAAGCGGCCCCGGTTCTTCGTGCCGGACTACATCGAGATCCCCAAGGAACCGGTCAAACCGGTCGAACCGGTCAAGCAGGAGAAGGAGAAGGAGGACAGCAACGAGCCCAGCGAGCTGGAGGTCATCGTCTCCCGCCTGGTGGGCCAGGGCCCGCCGGCGCACGAGGTGTGGCTGCCGCCGCTGAACGAGCCGCCGTCGCTGGACACCCTCCTGCCCCCGTTGCAGGCCACCGAGGACCGCGGCCTCACGCCGCCCGGGTTCTTCTCCAACGGCAAGCTCCAGGTGCCGCTTGGTGTCGTGGACAAGCCGTTCGAGCAGCGCCGCGACCTGCTGTGGGCGGACTTCTCCGGTGCGGCCGGCCACGGCGCGATCGTCGGCGGTCCGCAGTCGGGCAAGTCGATGATGCTGCGCACGCTGATCACGTCGATGGCGTTGACGCACACCCCCGAGGAAGTGCAGTTCTACTGCCTCGACCTCGGTGGCGGCACGCTCGCGTCGCTGGAGAACCTGCCGCACGTCGGTGGCTTCGCGTCCCGTCTCGACGTGGACAAGGCCCGCCGCATGGTGGCCGAGCTGTCGGGCCTGATCTCCGAGCGCGAAGTCCGGTTCCGGGCTCAAGGCATCGACTCGATGGTCGAGTTCCGCAACCGCAAGCGGCGCGGCGAGATCCGCGACGACGACTTCGGCGACGCGTTCCTGGTCGTGGACGGCTGGATGAACTTCCGGCAGGAGTTCGAGGCGCTGGAGCCGCAGGTCCAGGCGCTGGCCGCGCAGGGTCTGTCGTTCGGCGTGCACGTGATCGTGGCCGCGAACCGCTGGGCGGAGATCCGGCCCGCGATGAAGGACCTGCTGGCGACGCGGTTCGAGCTGCGCCTGGGTGACCCGAGCGAGTCGGACGTCGACCGGAAGGTCGCGGTCAACGTGCCCGCCGGCCGTCCGGGTCGGGGCCTGTCCCCGCAGAAGCTCCACTTCCTGACCGCGCTGCCGCGCATCGACGCGTCCTCGGACGCGGAGAACGTGGCGGCGGGCGTGCAGGACATGGTCGCCAAGGTCAACGGCGCCTGGCGCGGCAAGCGCGCGCCCCAGGTCCGGCTGCTGCCCGACATGCTGCCGTACCCGGAGTTCATGGCCCAGGTGCAGCAGATCAACCCGAACCGGGGCCACCTGGTGCCGGTCGGCGTCAACGAGGACGAACTGGCGCCGGTCTACATGGACTTCGACGCCGACCCGCACTTCATGGCGCTGGCCGACGGCGAGGCGGGCAAGACGAACATGCTGCGGACGATCGTGCGCGGCATCATGAGCAGCTACACCTCGCAAGAGGCCCTGATCATGCTCGTCGACTACCGCCGCACCATGCTGGGCTTGATCGACACCGACCACCTGCTGTCCTACGCGGTGTCGTCGGCCCAGCTGACCGACATGATCAAGGACGTGCGCGGTTCGATGGCGGGCCGGTTGCCCGGTCCGGACGTGACCCAGGAGCAGCTGAAGAACAGGTCGTGGTGGAAGGGCCCGGAGCTGTTCGTGGTCGTCGACGACTACGACCTCGTCGCTCCCCAGGGCGCCCAGAACCCGCTGGCCCCGCTGGCCGAGTTCATCCCGCAGGCGAAGGACGTCGGCCTGCACATCGTGGCGGCGCGGCGCATGGGTGGCGCGTCGAGGGCGATGTACGACCCGATCCTGGGCAAGCTGAAGGAGATCTCGGCCCCGATCATGGTCGGCTCCGGGTCGAAGGAGGAGGGCGCGATCGTGGGCAACCTGAAGCCGTCGCCCCAGCCTCCGGGGCGGGGGACGCTGGTGACTCGGAAGCACGGGCAGCAGCGGATTCAGTTCGCTTGGATCCAGCCGGATTAGGGTTTGGAGCGCGGAAGGGCCACTCCTCACGTCGAGGGGTGGCCCTTTTCGCTTGTGCGGGGCTGTAGGTGCTCGGTTGTGCTGTCCGGTTGTGGTGTGCGGGCTGTGGTGTGCGGGCTGTGGTGTGCGGCTTGGCTGCGTGGTCGCCATCGGGTGGTTTCCATTGCGGGTGCTCGGGCTGCCGGTTGGCCGGAATTGTCGGTGCCCGGTGGGATAATGGAGACGGGGGCCGGAGGCCGCGGGGTGCTGCGGCAGCCCTGCGGAAATGCCAGGTCGCGTTGGGTTCCGCCCACCCACCCCCTCCCAGGCCCCCTCGCACAAGCCCCAACTGCACCCGCCTTCGGCGGGGCCGCCTGCGGCGGCTCGCACGGCCCGGCTCTGCCGGGCTGTGCGAGCCGAGTGCGCAGCGCTCGGGTCTGCGCGCGGAGCGCGCTTGGCGCGCGCCGCGCGCCTGGCTTGTGCCAGGGGGCCTGGGAGGGGGTGGGTGGGCGGAACGCCCAACGCGA
>NZ_JAPSLK010000079.1 GCF_031180885.1 Saccharothrix sp. | reverse complement strand
GGGGGCGGCGGGGCGGGGCGCCCCCCCCCGGGGGGGGGGCCCCCCCCGGCCCCCGGGGGGGCCCGGGGGGGGGGGGGGGCCCCCCCCGCCCCCCCCCCCCCCCCGACCCGAGGGGCCGCTACGCGGTGAACCCCTTGAACAGGGTGGTGAACTCGTACCGCGACTGGGAGATGCTGCTGCACGTCGGCGAGATGCCGCCGCCGGGGCAGGACCCGTTGTCGCGGCCCACCGACCAGAAGCCGAGCAGCCCGATCCGGTTGGTGTTCGCCCAGGCCACCAGCTTGCGGGCGTGGTCCTGGGTGAAGACCTTGCCGTTGAAGTTGCGGCCGATCATCGGGGTCACGCCGAGCAGCCGCTTGAGTCCCGCGTCCGACTTGCCGGGCCAGATCTGCTTCATCTGCCGCAGGGTGCTCTCCGCCGCCGCGATCACCGCGTCGCCCCAGTCCGGTTTGGACGTGCCGAACTCCATGGTCATCGGGTTGACCAGCACGGTCAGGCCCTTGGCGGCGGCGTTCTGCAGGACCTGCACCGAGTACGGGTCCATGCCGTAGTCGTCGCCCTGGACGCGCATGGTGTAGCTGATGGACGTGCCGCGCTCGGTCTGGAGGCGCTTGAGGGCGGTGTTGACCATGTCGTGCGGGATGGTCGCCTCGACGTCCACGTCCAGGTGGTTGCTGCCGACCGCGTCGAGCACCTTCTTGTACGCGCCGAGCAGGGCGTCGGCGGTGGAGCAGGTGTACTCCAGGTACGGGCCGGCCGCGCCGCCGGTCGCCACGATCACGTCACCGCCGAGCGCCTTCAAAGCGCGGACGTCGTTGATGATCCGGCTGTCGTTCAACGGGATCGTGCCGCCCCACGACGGGTTGCAGCCCGAGCTGTCGGCCAGCGCGAAGGCCAGCGTGAACACCTTCTGCCCGGTCGCGCGCGCCACCGACTCCAGCGACGGGGTGGGCATCGTGATGTCGATGTACGGGGCCGACTTGATGCTCCCCGGCGGGGGAGTGGTGGTGGTCGTGGTCGTCGTGGAAGTGGAAGTCGTGGTGGTGGTCGTGGTGGTGGTGCCGCCGGTGCACGGTTGGCCGTTGAGCTTGCAGTTGGTCGGCAGGCCGGTGCCGTTGACCAGGAAGCCGAACGACGTGGACGCGCCCGCCGCGACGTTGCCGTTGTACTCGCGGTTGGTGAAGGTGTGGTGGTTGCCGCTGCCGGCCAGGGTCGCGTCCCAGTAGGAACCGGGCGTGCTGCCGGCGGGCAGGTCGAACTCCAGCTTCCAGCCGGTCAACGCGGTGCTGCCCGCGGTGATCGTGTACTTGCCCTGGTAGCCCGAACCCCACGCGGAGTCCTGGGTGAACACGGCGGTCGGGGTCGGGGCGGCGCCCGCCGGGGCGGCCAGGAGCAGACCGGCGGTGACGGCCGCGGCGACGCCCGCCGCGAGTGCGGCGAAACCTGTGCGCTTGTTCGACATCGAACTGACTCCCGTGGCAGGGGGACGGGGTGGAGGTGGTGTGGGAGCGCGGGGCGCGGCACGCCCCCACACCACGTCGTGTGCGGTGCCGATCGCAACGCTCAGCACCGACACAGTGACCGTAAGTGGACTGGACCACCGCGTCAATGGGTCTAGACCTTTTCGGTCCAGACCGGGTCGGCACCGGGGATGGGAGACTGTGCGGCGTGGAACACGCACCCTGGCCCGAAGGCAGCGCAACCGGCATCGGCTCCCTGCCCGGGACGGACCCGCTGGAAGCCGCGCGGGTCGTGCTCGGCGAGCTGCCCACCCTTCCCCACCTGCCGGAACTGCCCGCGCGCGGGGTCGGGGCGGACATCATCGGCCGCACCGCCGCGCTGCTGGTCGACCTGCCGATCGAGGTCGTGACCTCCGGCTACCGGACCGCGTCGCACGTCGGCAAGGACCACCGCCGCGCGGTGGACCTGCTGCGCCGCGACCTCGACGCGTTCGAGGAGGCGGCGGACGGCCTGACCCCGTCGGTGGTCAAGGTGCAGGCGGCGGGGCCGTGGACGCTGACTGCGGGCATCGAGCTGATGCGCGGCCACCGCGTGCTGACCGACAAGGGCGCGCTGCGCGAGTTCACCGAGTCGCTGACCGAGGGGCTGGCCCGGCACGTCGCCGAGGTGGGCAAGCGGACCGGCGCGAAGGTCGTCGTGCAGCTGGACGAGCCCACGCTGCCCGCCGTGCTGCGCGGCCTGCTGCCGACGCCTTCCAAGCTGGGCACGGTGGCCCCCGTCCCCGAACCCGACGCCCGAGCCGTGCTGCAGACCGTGATCGAGGGCGTCGACGCGGACGTGGTCGTGCACTGCTGCGCACCCCGCCCGCCGCTGACCCTGTTGCGCGAGGCCGGCGCGAAGGCGATCGCGTTCGACGTGACCGCGTTGGACGAGGGTCTGTGGGACGAGGTCGGCGAGGCCTGGGAGGAGCGCACGACCCTGTTCCTCGGCGTCGTGCCGAGCACCGACCCCGGTCGTCCGCTCAAGCTGCGCGAGGCGGCCAAGCCCGCGCTGGACCTGGTGGACCGCCTCGGTTTCCCGCGCTCGATCCTCGCCGCGCACGCCGTGCCGACGCCGACGTGCGGGCTGGCCGGGGCGACCGCGTCCTGGGTCCGCCGGGCGCTGGCGCTGACCCGCGACCTGGGCAAGGCGTTCGTGGAACCGCCCGAGGGCTGGTGATCGGTCCGGCCGGCGGCTACCCTTCCCCACCAATTAGGGAAGTTTCTTTACTAAGGCCACCGCCGCCGGCCGGAGCGGAGGTTCCATGCGGTTCCCACGGTGGGCGTTGGCGCTCGCCCTCGTCGGATCGGTGTCGACGGCACTGCCCGCGCAGGCGGCACCGGGCGGGCACGTGCGGCTGGACCAGGTCGGCTACGGGACGGCGGAGAGCAAGCAGGCGCACCTGCTCGCGAAGGCGCCCGTGACCGGCAAGTTCTCGGTGATCGACGGCAAGGGCCGGACGGTGCTGACCGGCCGGATCGGCGCGTCCCGGGGCGGGTGGAGCGACGCCTTCACCGCCGTCCACCCGCTCGACTTCACCGCGCTGACCAGGCCCGGCACTTACCGGATCAAGGCAGCCGGCACCACCTCGCCGCCCTTCAAGATCGGCGGCGACCTGTTCTCGTCGGCCACCGACCGCACGGTGGAGTTCTTCCAGGCCCAACGCGACGGCCGGGACGTCATCCCGGGTCGGTTGAACCGCAAGCCCGCCCACCTCACCGACCGCACCGCGACCGTGTACGACACCCCCGTCTTCAGCGGCGACGGCGGCGACGAGCTGGCCGAGCCGCTGAAACCGTTGGGGCACACGGTGGACGTCGAGGGCGGCTGGTTCGACGCGGGCGACTTCGTGAAGTTCACCCACGCCACGGCCTACTCGACCGCGTCCATGCTCTTCGCCCAACGCGCCGAGCCGAAGGACACGCTGCTCGCCGAGGCGGAGTTCGGCCTGCGGTGGCTGGACAAGGTCTGGGACGCCGAAGCCGGTGTCCTGCACGCCCAGGTCGGCATCGGCACGGGCAGCGAGAAGCACGGCTTCCTCGGCGACCACGACGTGTGGCGACTGCCCGAGGACGACGACAAGCTCGACGTGGCGCCGGGCGACGAGAAGTACTTCATCAAGCACCGCCCGGTGTTCCGCGCGAACGAGCCCGGCGAGCGGATCAGCCCCAACCTCGTTGGTCGGGTGACAGCGTCCTTCGCCCTCGCCGCCCAACTCGAACGCGACCCGCGCAAGGCCCGCTGGTACCTGGACCAGGCGGCAACCCTGTTCGCCCGGGCCAAGACGACGGACGTGGGCGAGCTGGTCACCGCGTTCCCGCACGCCTATTACCCGGAGGACTCCTGGGCTGACGACATGGAGTTCGGCGCGACCCAACTGGCCTTGGCCGGCAAGGCCCTGCGCGATCCGCGCGCGCAGCAGTGGGCACGGGCGGCGACCCACTGGGCGGCGGTCTACCTGGCGAGCGGCGACACCGACACCCTGAACGTCTACAACACCAGTGCGTTGGCCCACTACGACCTGGCGAAGCTGCTCAAGGCGGGCATCCCGGGCGCGGAGGTGACCGAGGCCCAAGTCGTGGGGGATCTGCATCGCCGGCTCCAGTCCGGTGTGGACAGTGCGGCGGCCAGCCCGTTCCGCACGGCGGCGAGCGTGACCGAGTTCGACGTGGCCACCCGGAGCTTCGGCCACGCCACCACGGCCCGCCTCTACCGGGCGCTCACGGGTGACCGGTCGTTCGACGCTTTCGGGGTGCAGCAGCGGAACTTCACCCTGGGCGCGAACGCCTGGGGCACCACCCTGGTCATCGGGGTGGGGACGAAGTTCCCGGAGTGCCCGCACCACCAGGCGGCGAACCTGTCCGGGGACCCGGACGGGGGTCGGCGGGTGCTGGCCGGCGGGGTGGTCAACGGGCCGAACGCGAGGTCGCTGTTCGACGGTCTGGGCGAGATGCCGGCCGGGGCGATCCCCTGCGCCAAGCCCTACACGATGGAGTTCGACTCGGCCACGTCGAGGTTCGTCGACGAGCTGACCTCGTGGCCCAGCTCCGAACCGGCGATCGACTTCACCGCGACCGCCGTCCTGGCCTTCACCCTGTCCTAGAGGCGGTTGAACGGCTCGGCGTAGTGGAACGGGCCCCGTACTTCCGGGCGGTAGGCGTGCAGCGCGCGGACCTGGAAGTACTGGGCCCACTCCGGGTCCGGCGGCACGACGCCCAGTTCGTCGGCGGGCCGGAAGCCGAAGCGGGAGTAGTACGCCGGGTCGCCCAGCAGCGCCACCAGGGGCTCGTCGAGCGCGTCGGCCGCGCCCAACACGGTGTGCATCAGGGCCTTGCCCACCCCGCGCCGCTGGAAGTCGGGCCGGACGCTCAGCGGACCCAGGCCCAGCGCGGGCGTGGTGTCGACACGGCCTCGGGTGCACACCACGTGGCCGACGACCTCGCCGTCCACCTCCGCCACCAGCGACAGCGCCGGAAGCCGGCCTTCGTCCTCGCGCAGGGCTCCCACCAGCCACACCTCGCCACCGGGGCGTTCCGCGAAGGCCGCTTCGGTGACGGCGGCGATCGCCTCGACGTCGGCCGCGGTTTCCCGTCGGATGATCATGCGCCCGACACTACCGCTCCACCAGGTGAACCCCGGCGGGCATTTCCGCGCCCCTGAGAAAACTGAGAAGCACGTTCTGAAACGCCCGCGCGGCAGACGTGGGGGCGACGTCCGCCCGGTGCGCCAGGCCCACCGTCCGGGACGTGCCCGGGGTGAGGGGCGTGCCGTGCAGGGACCGCGTCGCCAGCACGGTGCTCGGCACGATCGCCACGCCCAGCCCGACCTCGACGAACCGCAGCACCGCGTCCATCTCGCCGCCCTCCACCGCGAACGTGGGCTCGAAACCCGCGCCCCGGCACGCGGCCAGGGTGGTTTCCCGCAGGTCGTAGCCGGGCCGGAACATCACCAGCGGGTGCGAGCGCAGGTCCAGCAGCGACATGCGGTCCACGCCCAGCGGCTCGGCCGAGGCGACCACCAACTCCTCCCGCAGCACGGGCACCACGGTCAACGCCCGGTGCGCGTCCACGGGCGAGACGATGACCAGCGCCAGGTCCAGCGACCCCGCCTCCAGCGCCTGCACGAGGTCCCGCGACCCGCCCTCGGTCACCGACACGTGGATGCCGGGGTAGGCGTCGTGGTACCGCTTGATCACGTCGGCGAAGATGCTGCCGCACAGGCTCGGCGTCGCGCCCACCCGGACCCGGCCGCGCCGCAGCCCCACCAGTTCGGCGACCTCCAGCCGGGCGGTGTCCACGTCGGACAGGATGCGGCTCGCCACCGGCAGCAGGGCCTCGCCGGCCGGGGTCAGGGTGATGTTGCCGCGCGCCCGGCTGAACAGCTCCGCCCCGAGTTCCTTCTCCAGCGCGTGGATCTGCTTGGACAGTGAGGGCTGTGCCACACGCACCTCCTCGGCGGCCCGCGTGAAGTGCCGCGTCCGGGCCACTGCCAGGAAGTACACGAGCTGCTGAAGCGTCATAGCCCCAGGCTATCGTCAGCCAGCTCACGATGTATTGGACGACTTGTCGGGCCCGTTCCTAGCGTCGTCCCCGTGGACACGATCCGGCTCTACCGCAGCACGATCGGCAAGAAGGCCGTCATGGCGGTCACCGGCGCGGTGATGTTCCTCTACGTCGTCGTGCACATGCTCGGCAACCTGTCGATCTTCGCCGGCCCCGGCGCGCTCGACGCCTACGGCAAGTTCCTGCGCGACATCAACGTCGTGTGGCCGACCCGGTTCGGCCTGCTCATCGCGGTGGTCCTGCACTTCATCGCGGCCTACCAGCTCACCGCGAAGGCCCGGAAGGCCCGTGGCCGGTACGAGCACCGGCGGCCGGTGCAGGGCTCCTACGCGGCCCGCACGATGCGCTGGGGCGGCGTGGTCATCGGCCTGTTCGTGGTCTACCACCTGCTGGACCTGACCGCCGGCGTGCTCAACCCGCACGGGGTGCACGGCGAGATCCACGCCAACGTCGTCGCCGACTTCCAGCACTGGTACGTGGTGCTGGCCTACGCGGTCGCGGTCGTCGCGCTGGGCTTCCACATCCGGCACGGCGTGTGGAGCGCGACCCGCACGCTCGGCGTCGTCACCTCGCAGACCATCGGACTCGCCGTCGCGGTCGTCATCTGCGCCGGCTTCCTCTCCGTCCCCTTCGCCGTCTTCACCGGATTGGTGAGCTGACATGAGCTTCCACACCGAGGGCCCGCCGATCGCCGACCAGCGCGTCCCGGCCGGCCCGATCGAGACCCGCTGGGACCGCCGCCGCTTCTCCGCGCGCCTGGTCAACCCGGCCAACCGCCGCAACCGCACGGTCATCGTGGTCGGCACCGGCCTGGCCGGCGGGTCGGCCGCCGCGACCCTGGGCGAACTCGGCTACCGGGTGAAGTCCTTCTGCTACCAGGACTCCCCGCGCCGCGCGCACAGCATCGCCGCGCAGGGCGGCATCAACGCGGCCAAGAACTACCGCAACGACGGCGATTCCGTGCACCGGCTGTTCTACGACACGGTGAAGGGCGGCGACTTCCGCTCCCGCGAGTCCAACGTGCACCGGTTGGCGCAGATCAGCGTGGAGATCATCGACCAGTGCGTGGCGCAGGGCGTGCCGTTCGCCCGCGAGTACGGCGGCCTGCTGGACACGAGGTCTTTCGGCGGCGCGCAGGTTTCCCGCACGTTCTACGCCCGGGGGCAGACCGGGCAGCAACTCCTCCTGGGCGCCTACCAGGCCTTGGAGCGCCAGATCAACGCCGGTCGCGTCGAGATGCACGCGCGCCACGAGATGCTCGACCTGGTCGTGGTCGACGGCCGGGCGCGCGGCATCGTCGTGCGGGACCTGGTGTCCGGCGAGATCTCCACCCACTTCGCCGACGCCGTCGTGCTGGCCACCGGCGGGTACGGCAACGTGTTCCACCTGTCCACCAACGCCAAGGGCTGCAACACCACCGCGATCTGGCGGGCGCACCGCCGGGGCGCGCTGTTCGCCAACCCGTGCTTCACCCAGATCCACCCGACGTGCATCCCGATCAGCGGCGACCACCAGTCGAAGCTGACCCTGATGAGCGAGTCGCTGCGCAACGACGGCCGCGTGTGGGTACCGAAGAACCCGCACGACACGCGCAAGTCCAACGACATCCCCGAAGCCGAGCGCGACTACTTCCTCGAACGCATGTACCCGAGCTTCGGCAACCTGGTGCCGCGCGACATCGCGTCCCGGGCGGCGAAGAACATCTCCGACGAGAAGCGCGGCGTCTACCTCGACTTCGCGGACGCCTTGAAGCGCCTCGGCCCCCTCGCGGTGGAGGAGCGCTACGGGAACCTCTTCGAGATGTACCAGCGCATCACGGGCGACGACCCGTACAAGGTGCCGATGCGCATCTACCCGGCTGTCCACTACACGATGGGTGGACTTTGGGTGGACTACGACCTCCGCTCGAACATTCCCGGTCTGTACGTGATCGGTGAGGCGAACTTCTCCGACCACGGCGCGAACCGGCTGGGCGCGAGCGCGTTGATGCAGGGCCTGGCGGACGGGTACTTCGTGCTGCCCGGCGTGATCGGCGACTACCTGGCGGACGGGCCGTTCGAGGACTTGGACGACGCGCACCCCGCCGTCGCCGACACGGTGTCCGAGGTGCGCGGCCGGATCAAGACGTTGTTGGCGGTGGACGGCGACCGGACCGTGGAGTCGTTCCACCGCGAGCTGGGCCGGCTGATGTGGGACGAGTGCGGCATGGAGCGCAACGAGGCCGGGCTGCGCAAGGCGTTGGAGCGGATTCCCGAGCTGCGTGAGGAGTTCTGGCAGCGGGTGAAGGTGCCCGGGTCGGGGGCGGAGCTGAACCAGCAGCTGGAGAAGGCGGGCCGGGTGGCGGACTTCTTCGAGCTGGCCGAGTTGATGTGCGTGGACGCCCTGCACCGCGAGGAGTCGTGCGGCGGCCACTTCCGGTCCGAGAGCCAGACTCCGGACGGGGAGGCCCTGCGCGACGACGCCCGCTTCTCCTACGTCGCCGCGTGGGAGTTCACCGGCGAGAAACCCGTGCTGCACAAGGAAGAGCTGGTGTTCGAACACGTCCAGCCGACGACCCGGAGCTACGCGTGAAACTGACCTTGCGGATCTGGCGGCAGCACGGCTCGTCCGGGCGGCTCGTCGAGTACGTCATGGACGACCTGTCGCCGGACATGTCGTTCCTGGAAGCGCTGGACGTGCTCAACGAGAAGCTCATCCTCGCGGGTGAGGAGCCGGTGGCGTTCGACCACGACTGCCGTGAGGGCATCTGCGGCATGTGCGGGGTGATGATCAACGGTGTGGCGCACGGGCCGCAGAAGGCGACCACGGCGTGCCAGTTGCACTTGAGGCACTTCAAGGACGGTGACGTGCTCACGGTGGAGCCGTGGCGGGCGGACCCGTTCCCCGTGGTGCGGGACCTGGTGGTGGACCGGTCGGCGTTCGACCGGATCATCGCCGCCGGCGGGTACGTCAGCGTGCCGACCGGCAGCGCGCCCGACGCCCACGCCCTGCCCGTGCCCAAGCCGGACGCGGACACGGCGTTCGAGGCGGCGGCGTGCATCGGGTGCGGCGCGTGCGTGGCGGCGTGCCCCAACGGGTCGGCGATGCTGTTCACCGCCGCCAAGGCCACCCACCTGGGCGTCCTGCCGCAGGGGCAGCCCGAGCGGTACCAGCGGGCGCGGAACATGGTCGCCGAGCACGACGCCCTGGGGTTCGGCGGCTGCACCAACACCGGGGAGTGCACTTCGGTGTGCCCCAAGGGCATCCCCCTGACCACCATCGCGCGGCTGAACGCGGACCTGTTGAAGGCTCACACCACCCGGAGCGACAGGTAGGCCACCGAGCACACCAGGAGCGTCGCCAGCAACCCGAGCAGCATGGCCCGCGGTCCGGTCGCGAGCAGTCGCCGCGGCCGGACCGCCGTACCCAGCCCGAACATGGCGGCGGCGAACAGCACCGTGGTCAGGGTCTTGGTGACGCTGAGCACGTCCTCCGGGATGAACCCGGTGGACCGCAGGACCACCATCCCCAGGAACCCGACCAGGAACAACGGCACCAGCGGCGTGTCCCGCTGCCGACCCACCAGCGCCGCGACGGGGGCCAGCAGCGCCACCCGGCTCAGCTTGACCGCCATCGCGGTGGCCGCACCCGCCGCCGGCGCGGCCACCGCGACCTGCGCCACCTCGTGCACGCTCAACCCGATCCACTCCGGCGACGCCCCGAGCAGCGGCAGGGCGATCATGGTCAGCGTCCCGTAGAGCGTCACCAGGGCGACGCTGGTGGCCACGTGGTCCTCGTCCTTGTCGGAGGCCACGGCCGCGATCGCCGACGCGCCGCAGATCGAGAACCCGCTGGCCATCAGCACGGTCAGCTCACGCGGTACTCGCAAACGTTTGCCCAGCCAGAGCGTGCCGGTGAACGTGACCGCGACGGTGAGGACGGCGGCGACCAGGATGCCCGGCCCCAGTTCGACGAGTTGCGGCAGCGACAACTGCAAGCCCAGGAGCACGACACCGGCCCGCAGCAGGCGCCGGGTCACGGCGGCGAGCGGCGGCAGGTGTCCACCCAGGACGACCCCCAGGACCAACGCGCAGATCAGCACGTTCATCAGGTTGCGGGTGTTCTGCGGATCGCGGTAGCCGGCAACCGGCGATGAAGTCATACCCTGGAGCTATGACCGACCTGGAGTCGCTGCGGCTGTTGGTGCTGGTCGGCGAGCTGGGCAGCCTGGGCCGGGCGGCCCGCGAGCTGGGCATCGCGCAGCCGTCCGCGAGCAAGCGCCTGGCCACGCTGGAACGCGGCCTCGGCCTGGCCCTGGTCGACCGGGGCCGCCGGGGTTCCGCGCTCACCCCGGCGGGCGTGGTCGTCACCGAACGCGCCCGCGTGGTGCTGGACGAACTGGACCGGCTGACCGAGAGCGCCCGCGCGCTGCGGTCGGCGCAGCAGGCGGAGCTGCGGGTCGCGGCGAGCATGACCGTGGCCGAGCACCTCGCGCCGGGCTGGATCGGTGAGCTGCGCCGCACCCGTCCCGAGCTGCACGTGGGCCTGCGCGTGACCAATTCGGAGACTGTCGGCCGCCTGGTCCGGGAGGGTTCGGTGGACCTCGGTTTCGTGGAGACCCCCGGACCGCTCGACGGCCTGTCCACCCGCAAGGTCGCCGTGGACCGCCTGGCCGTGGTCGTCCCTCCGGGCCACCGCTGGGTCCGCCGCCGCCCGACCACCCGCGACCTGGCCGCCACCCCGCTGGTCGTGCGCGAACGCGGCTCCGGCACCCGCGACACCCTGGACCGCGCCCTCCCCAACGCCTGCCCACCCGCTCTCGAACTCGGCTCCACCACGGCGGTTCGCGGGGCAGTCGTCGCAGGTGTCGCGCCAGCCGTTCTGAGCGTGCTGGCCGTGGCTTTGGACCTGGCCGACGGGCGGCTCGTGGAGGTGCCGGTCGAAGGCCTGGACCTGCGGCGCGTGTTGCGAGCCGTCTGGCCGGCCGGGCGCAGGCTCGTAGGACCTGCCGCAGAACTCCTCGCCGTCGCAGTGCGCCGTAGTTCAATGGGTGCATGAGCTGGTTCAGTGTTGGATTGCGCCGCCTCCGGCGTCGCGGCGAGGCCGCCGGGGGAGTCGGCTTGTCGCGTCGCCTGTCCCCCCGATCGAAAAGCATGATCGGCGGGAAAGGCGACGCGACAAGCCGACGCGGCCTCGCGAGCCCCGAGCCCACGCCCGCCCCGCGCCACCTGCCCAACCCGGAGGAAGCGGCGGCGGAGTTCTGGCGGCGGTGGTTCGAGCTGCTGCCGGAGGTCAACGCGGCCCTGGGCGAGCGCGAGCCGCACCGGCTGGAGAACGAGCTGTGCGACCTGGTCGCCGGCATCCACCCCGACCTGCACTTCTCCCTGGACCGGGGACAGCAGGCGATCTACTCGCTGGTGATCAGCGGCCAGGAGGACCCGCGGCTGCGGCCCTACACCGACGCCTGGAAGGCGGCCGCGCCGGCGGACGACATGATCTGGGAGTTCCACGACTCCGTGCCGCCCGTGCCCGACCCGACCGAGGTGACGGTGAACCTGGGCGCTCGCCGGGTGCCGCTGGCCGACGTGCGGGTCGTGGCGCAGGTCGGCGAGGGCTTGGTGGACGTCGCCGTGTACCACCCGGAGTTCGCGGCGCTGTCGGAGGAGCAGCGGCGGACGATGACGTTCCTTTCCCTGGACGTCACCCTGGGTGAGCGTCTGGCGGGGGAGCGCCTGGGCCGCGTGGAGACCGCGGTGGCGGAACCGGCGAGCACCATCGGCCTGCTGGAGCTGCGCGATCTGGTCCGGTCCCTGGTGGACTGAAATTGTCGTACCCGCTGGTTAACATCCTCCCGTGACCAGCGAACCACTCGACCAGACCGACGGCGCCGCGGAAGGCGTGGAGGACGTGCCCGCTCCGGTGCGGGAGCGCCATGCCGCGCTGGCCGAGGAGGTCCGGGGGCACCAGTTCCGGTACTACGTCCTCGACGCGCCCACGATCAGTGACGGCGAGTTCGACGCGTTGCTGCGCGAGTTGGAGGCGCTGGAGGCGGAGCACCCCGGGCTGGCCACACCGGACTCGCCCACCCAGCTGGTCGGCGGCACGTTCTCCACGGAGTTCCGGGCGGTCGACCACCTGGAGCGGATGCTGAGCCTGGACAACGTGTTCTCGGCCGACGAGCTGCGCGCGTGGTGCGAGCGGGTGGAGAAGGAGATCGGGGCCGGGGCGCACTACCTGTGCGAGCTGAAGATCGACGGCCTGGCGGTCAACCTGCTCTACGAGAACGGGCGGCTGGTGCGGGGCCTGACCCGGGGCGACGGTCGGACGGGCGAGGACGTCACGCTGAACGTGCGGACGTTGGAGAACGTGCCGGAGGTGCTGACCGGGACCGACGACTACCCGGTGCCCGCCCTGGTCGAGGTGCGCGGTGAGGTGTTCTTCGCGGTCGAGGACTTCCTGGAGCTGAACGCGCGGTTGGTGGAGGCCGGGAAGCCGCCGTTCGCGAACCCGCGCAACACGGCGGCGGGGTCGTTGCGGCAGAAGGACCCGAAGGTGACGGCGTCCCGGCGGCTGCGGATGATCTGCCACGGTCTGGGCAAGCGCGAGGGCTTCGAGCTGACGCGGCAGTCCGAGGCGTACGAGGCGCTGCGGGCGTGGGGGCTGCCGGTGTCGTCTCACACTCGCGTCCTGACGACGTTCGACGAGCTTCAGAGTCACATCGAGTACTGGGGTGCGCACCGGCACGACGCCGTCCACGAAATCGACGGTGTGGTGGTCAAGGTCGACGAGGTGGCGTTGCAGCGCCGCCTGGGTTCCACATCACGCGCTCCCCGGTGGGCCATCGCCTTCAAGTACCCGCCGGAGGAGGCGACGACAACCCTCCTCGACATCAAGGTCCAGGTCGGCCGAACCGGCCGTGTGACACCGTTCGCCGTGATGGAACCGGTGAAGGTGGCCGGTTCCACGGTGGCCCGCGCGACCCTCCACAACGCGAGCGAGGTGAAGCGCAAGGGCGTCCTCATCGGCGACCGCATCGTCATCCGCAAGGCCGGGGATGTGATTCCGGAGGTCCTGGGCCCGGTGATCGACGCCCGTCCGGCCGACGCGCGCGAGTTCGAGATGCCGGCGGCGTGTCCGTCGTGCGGCACCGTGCTGCGCCCGATGAAGGAGGGCGACGTCGACATCCGTTGCCCGAACGCTTCGTCGTGCCCCGCGCAGCTGAAGGAACGCCTCGCCTACCTGGCGTCCCGCGCGGCCCTGGACATCGAGGTCCTGGGCTTCGAGGGTGCGGCAGCTCTGGTCGACTCGGACGTGTACGCGGACGAGGGCGACCTGTTCTCCCTGACTCCCGAGACACTCGCTTCTGTCGACCTGTTCCGCACCATGTCCGGCGAGCTGAGCGCCAACGCTCTGAAGCTCCTGGAAAACCTGGAAACCGTCAAACAACGTCCACTGTGGAGGGTCCTGGTAGCCCTGTCCATCCGCCACGTCGGTCCCACCGCCGCCCGGGCACTGGCCCAGGAGTTCGGCTCGATCGACCGCATCAAGTCCGCTTCCGAGGAGGAGTTGGCGGCGGCCGAGGGCGTGGGGCCCACCATCGCGACTGCCGTCCGCGAGTGGGTGGAAACCCCGTGGCGGCAGGAGATCGTCCGCAAGTGGGCGGCGTCGGGCGTGCGCATGGCGGAGGAACGCGACACCTCCATCCCCCGCAACCTGGAGGGGTTGTCCATCGTGGTCACAGGTTCTCTGGAGGGTTTCTCCCGCGACGAGGCCAAGGAGGCGATCCTGTCCCGGGGAGGGAAGGCGGCGGGTTCGGTGTCGAAGAAGACAGCTTTCGTGGTCGTCGGCGAGTCCCCGGGCTCCAAAGCCGACAAAGCCCTACAGCTCAAGGTCCCGGTCCTCGACGAGGCAGGCTTCAAAACCCTCCTGACCTCAGGCCCGGAAGCCGCCCGAGCGGTAGCCACGGTCGCCCCGGACGAAGATCACCCCAAGGAGTGATGCCCCCAAACCCTCACTTTCGCCACGTCGCGCGTCCCGGTGAACATGGAGCGGCGGCACCCGGCCCCCCACGGTCAGCGGTCAGGGCCGGGCGATCCGGGTCGTCAGGTCTGCTGCTGGACCGGGAATCGCCGCACCCACCGCTTCTGCCACGGCGTCTCCACCGCGTGCTTCCGGTAGTGCGCACGCGTCCAGGCGACCGCCTCCGCAGCCGGCACCCCGGCCAACACCGCCATACAAGCGATGACCGTCCCGGTCCGCCCGACCCCACCACCGCACGCGACCTCGACGTCCTCCCCCGCGAGCGCGCGGGCGTGCAGGTTGCGGATCTGGGCGATCGCCGTCTCGGGGGAGCGTGGGAGCCGGAAGTCCGGCCAGTCGACCCACTCGTGCGGCCACGGCATCTCGCGGTGGGAGGTGCCCAGGTACAGGCCGAATTGCGGGACGTCCGCCACCTCGTGCCGCAATCCACGTCCGCGCACCCGCGAACCATCCGGAAGGTCGATCGCGCCACTCAACATGATCTCGATGCTAAACACCCGACCGCGCACCGATGTGGGCTCCGGTGTTCGCTGTCCGCGATCCGCGGTTCACGTGCCGGAACCCGCACAACGAGACCAGCCAGGGGGCGTGGGCCGCAGATGTGCGGATCACTCACGGTTGTGCCTTGATCGAACCCCGCCCGCAGGGTTGCCTGGACCCGACAGAGCGGGAGGGGAAGCAGATGGCCGATGTCGTGGTGAGGACCGCGCGCGAGGACGAGTGGGACGCGGCCGGTGCGATCACGGTGGCGGCCTACCACGCCGACCAGTACATCGAGAGCCGGACCGGCGGGTACGCGGACGAGTTGGCCGACACCCGGGCCCGTGCGCGGGACGCTGAACTGCTGGTCGCCGTGGACACGGAGGACAACCTGCTGGGCACCGTCACCATCGCCCTGCCCGGCACCCCGTACGCCGAGGTCAGCCGGCCGGGCGAACTGGAGTTCCGGATGCTCGCCGTGCACCCGGACGCCCGTGGTCGCGGGGTCGGGGAGGCGTTGGTGCGGGCCGTGGTGGCGCGGGCGCGGGAGGTGGGGGCCGAGCGGGTGGTGATGAGCAGCGGGGAGCACATGACCGGTGCGCACCGGCTCTACCAGCGGCTCGGGTTCCAGCGGTTCCCCGAGCGGGACTGGAACCCGGTGCCGGGCGTGCACCTGATCGCGTACGGGTTCAGCCTCGAGTTGACCTGACCGGGTGAGCGGCCGACCGGGGTGCGCGGGCTCGCCGGAAGCCGGGCCGCGTGCCACGCTGGGACCCGTGCTCCAGGCCTGCCTGAACGGTGCCCGCAAGCCCGACAGCCACCCGGCGCTGCCGGTCACCCCGCAGCAACTCGCCGCCGACGCCGCCGCGCTGGCCGAACTCGGCGTCACCCACTTCCACCTGCACCCCCGCGACGTCATCGGCCTGGAGGTCATCGCCGGACCGGAGGTCGCGACGACCGTCGCCGTGGTCAGGGCCGCCGTGCCGCACGCCGAACTGGGCGTCACCACCGCGGCCTGGATCCAACCGAACCCGGTGCGCCGCGCGGAACTCGTCCGCGGCTGGGCGGGCCTGGCGGCGGGACGCCCGGACGTGGCATCGGTGAACGTCCACGAGGACGGCTGGCGCGAGGTGGTCAGCGCGCTCCAGGACGCGAACATCGGCATCGAACTGGGCATCTTCCACGTCCAAGCCGCCCGCACCCTGGCCAGCGAGGGTGTGCCACCGGGCACCCGCCGCATCCTCGCCGAGGTCCAGCCGGGCGAGACGATCAAGCACGCCGAGGCCCTGCTGGAAATCCTCGAACCCCTGGCCACGCCCATCCTGCTGCACGGCGAGGACGACAGCGCCTGGCCAGTCCTGGACTACGCCGCCCGCCTGGAACTGGACACCCGAATCGGCCTGGAGGACACCCTCCACAACCCGGACGGCACCCGCACCGCCGACAACGCCGACCTGGTCACCTACGCCCAACGCACACTGCGAACCAACGCCATCCGCTAGACGAGTAATGCGTAAGTCGGGGCGGTAACCGGAGACGGACGAAGGGTGTTCAAGATCAGTTTGTGACGACCGACCTGAACACCCTTCTCACCGCACTCTACGTCAAGATCGACGACCGCCTCGCGGGCAGCCCCCGCCTGGGCAGGCCGCCCAAGCTCACCGACTCCGAGCTGGTCACCCTCGCGGTGGCCCAGGCGCTGCTGGGGTTCACCTCGGAGGCCCGTTGGCTGCGGTTCCTGCCCGTCCGGATGCCCGGCGCGTTCCGGTACCTGCCCGGCCAGTCCGGCTACAACCGCCGCCTACGCGCCGCCTTGCCGCTGGTCAAGCAGGTCATGCGCTGGTTGGCCACCGACACCGACCTGTGGACCGACGCCACCTGGATCGTCGACTCCACCCCGGTGGAATGCGGACGCTCCCTGCCCACCGTGAAACGCTCGGAACTGGCCGGCTGGGCCAAGTACGGCTACTGCCGCTCACACTCCCGCTGGTTCTGGGGCCTGCGCCTGCACCTGGTCTGCACCCCCGCCGGACTACCCGTCACCTGGGCGTTGGCCGACCCGAAGATCGACGAGCGGCAGGTCCTCATGGCCATCTGCGACCACGAACCCCACCTGCTCGCCGACCGCCCCGGCCTGCTGATCATCGCCGACAAGGGCTACGTCTCCCGCGAACTCGACCGGTTCCTCGCCGAACGCGGGATCCGGCTGATCCGACCGTCCTACCGCAACCGCAAGCCCCACCCGGGCGAGCCGATGCTCAAGTCCATCCGCCAGCTCATCGAGTCGGTCAACGACACCCTCAAAGGCCAGTTGAACCTCGAACAGCACGGCGGGCGCACCATCGAGGGCGTCGGAGTCCGTGTCGCCCAACGGCTGCTCGCTCTGACCGCCGCCATCTGGCACAACCGCGCCACCGGCCAACCCGTCACCAGGTCCCTGACCGCCTACGACCACTGAGCGACTTACGCATTACTCGTCTAGCCGCCACCCAGCGCCATCCGCCAGCCAACGCCATCCCGCTAGCCGCCGGCCGGCGCCATCGGCCACCTGCCGAAATCCGCCCGCTGCCTCCGGCACCCACTTCCATGATCCCACGCCCCACCGACAATCCCGCCCCCGAGCCGCGATCACGCCCTGCCGGCCCCCAAGGGGAGCTTCACCTGGGATTGTCGTACCCACGTGAGATCATGGAGACGGGGGCCGGAGGCCACGCCCCGTCTGTTCAGCAGGTCCATCAAGCCGGCGGCAGCGTCCGCCGAGCGGCCACCACCTGCCCAGTTGCCGGCACCAGTCCAGCCAGCGGCACCAGCCCAGCGGCACCGGCTCGGCCGGCATCACCAGCCGCGAAGACCCCGCTAATCCGGCAGAACCACAGCCACGATCCCGGCCAAGTGCGCCAACCGCGCCACCTCCGCCGCCCGGAACATGGGCCCACCCGGACGCCCCACCAGCAACACCCGATCCGGCTTCCCCAACGGCGTGGCCGCCAGCTCCGTCCCCAGCTCACGCCACGTCTCCGGCACCCACCCCTCCTCCCCGTCCAGCACGGTCGCCCGCGCCAACGGCATCCAAGGCGGGTTCTGCATGCGGGTCTCCGGGGCCGCTGCCGACGCGGTCAGGCGGTGGACGCCGGCACCGTCGTAAGCCACCACGACCGCCCACCCCGCGCGGATGATCTTCGGGACGCCCTCGGTGAAGATCTCCAGGCCCCGAGCCGGCTCCTCGGCGACCTCCTCCACCAGTTCCAGCTCGCGGTGGGTGTCCAGCACGCCCGCGTACGGGCGGACCGCGTCGACCTCGACGCCCTCGATGGACTCCGCGGCGGTGATGAGCGTGTCCGGCAGCCGGCCGGACGGCAGCTCCACCACCAGGTCGTCGATGGCCACGCCGGAACCGCGCTCCACCACGTCCACGCTGAGGATGTCGGCCCCGATCTCACCGAGCGCGGAGGCGACCGCGCCCAGGGTGCCGGGACGGTCCGGGAGCTGGACCCGGAGCAGGAAGGACACGGTGCACGCCTCCATGGGCTGGTGTTCGACGACTGTCCGGCCGATGATTCTCGCAGACGCAGCTTCGCTTTCCGACCCACCGGCCGCGTTGCACAGCGGTAAAATCCCGCGCCCCCGCGCCCGCCCCAGCCACAACCCGGTCGGAGCCCGGCCTGACCAGCCAATAGACTCGGCGGGTCCAATCCGAGAGAAACCGACCCACGGGGGTTGACGAGGTGCCCAGCATCTCCCGCGACGAGGTCGCGCACCTGGCCCGCCTGGCCAGGCTCGCCGTCACCGACGACGAGCTTGACCTGTTCGCCGGCCAGTTGGACGTGATCCTCCAGTCGGTGGCCACGGTCGGCGACATCGCCACCGCGGACATCCCGCCCACTTCGCACGCCGTTCCGCTGACCAACGTGTTCCGCGAGGACGTGGTGCGTCCCAGCCTCGGTCAGCAGCAGGCGCTCGCGGGCGCCCCCGCCGCCGAGGACGGCCGCTTCCGCGTGCCGCGCATCCTGGGTGAGGAAGCATGACCGCCGACGTACTCTTCTCCGCGGAGGCGGAATCATGAGCAGCCTCATCCGCAGCACCGCCGCCGAGCTGGCGGCGAAGATCGCAGGCCGCGAGGTCTCGGCGGTCGAGGTGGCGCAGGCGCACCTGGACCGCATCGCCGAGGTCGACGGCGCGGTGAACGCGTTCCTGCACGTCGACACCGAGGGCGCGCTGGCCGCGGCCAAGAAGGTGGACGACGACCTGGCGGCCGGCCAGGCCCCGGCGAGCCCGCTCGCGGGTGTGCCGCTGGCCCTGAAGGACGTCTTCGCCACCGAGGGCGTGCCCACCACGTGCGGCTCCAAGATCCTCGAAGGGTGGGTCCCGCCCTACGACGCCACGGTCACCCGCCGGCTGCGCGAGGCCGGGGTCGTGATCCTCGGCAAGACCAACATGGACGAGTTCGCGATGGGCTCCTCCACCGAGAACTCCGCCTACGGCCCGACCCGCAACCCGTGGGACCTGGACCGCATCCCGGGCGGCTCGGGCGGTGGCTCGTCGGCGAGCCTCGCGGCGTTCCAGGCGCCGCTGGCGATCGGCACGGACACCGGCGGCTCGATCCGCCAGCCCGGCGCGGTCACCGGCACGGTCGGCGTGAAGCCCACCTACGGCGGTGTCTCCCGCTACGGCCTGGTCGCCTTCTCCAGCTCGCTGGACCAGGGCGGCCCGTGCGCCCGGACGGTGCTGGACGCGGCCCTGCTGCACGAGGTCATCGGCGGCCACGACCCGCTGGACTCGACCTCCATCAACGCCCCCGTCCCGCCGGTGGTCGCCGCCGCCCGCGAGGGCGCGAACGGCGACCTGACCGGTGTGAAGGTCGGCGTGGTCACGCAGTTCAGCGGTGACGGCTACCAGGCGGGCGTGCTGCGGTCGTTCGAGGCCGCGGTGGCGCAGCTCAAGCAGCTCGGCGCGGAGATCGTCGAGGTGTCCTGCCCGAGCTTCGACTACGCGCTGCCCGCCTACTACCTGATCGCGCCGAGCGAGGCGTCGTCGAACCTGGCCCGGTTCGACGCGATGCGCTACGGCCTGCGGGTGGGCGACGACTCGACGCGCAGCGCCGAGGAGGTCATGTCGCTGACCCGCGAGGCCGGGTTCGGCCCGGAGGTCAAGCGGCGCATCATGATCGGCACCTACGCGCTGTCGTCGGGCTACTACGACGCCTACTACGGCTCGGCGCAGAAGGTGCGGACGCTGATCACCCGCGACTTCGAGAAGGCGTTCGCGAGCGTGGACGTCCTGGTCTCGCCGACCACGCCGACCACGGCGTTCCGCATCGGCGAGCGCGCGAACGACCCGATCGCCATGTACAAGGCCGACCTGTGCACCATCCCGGCGAACCTGGCCGGCACGCCCGCCATGTCCGTCCCCAGTGGACTGTCCGACGAGGACGGTCTGCCGGTGGGCCTGCAGATCATGGCCCCGGCGTTGCAGGAGCACCGGATGTACCGGGTCGCGGCGGCCTACGAGGCGGCCCGCGGCACGGTCTACCAAGACGTCCCGGAACTGGCGGTGGCGCGGTGAAGAAGGCACGTGGCGCGTTCGCGCTCCTCGGTGCGGCGGGCGCGGCGACCTCCGCGTTCTCCACGCTGAAGGCCGCGCGGGGCAAGAACGACAAGCTCGCGCTGGCCAACGCGGTCGCGAGCATCCTGGTGGCGATCACCGGCGCGGCGCTGGCCGTGCGCAGCATGCGGAAGGGCGGCGAGTGATGACGTCGGTGGACGAGCTGATGGACTACGCCGAGGTCATCGAGCGCTTCGACCCGGTGCTGGGCCTGGAAGTGCACGTCGAGCTGCACACCAACACGAAGATGTTCTGCGGCTGCGCCAACCTGTTCGGCGGCGAGCCCAACACGCACGTCTGCCCGACGTGCCTGGGCCTGCCCGGGTCCCTGCCGGTGGTCAACGGCAAGGCGGTCGAGTCGGCGATCCGCATCGGCCTCGCGTTGAACTGCGAGATCGCCGAGTGGTGCCGGTTCGCCCGGAAGAACTACTTCTACCCGGACATGCCGAAGAACTTCCAGACCTCGCAGTACGACGAGCCGATCGCCTTCAACGGCTGGCTCGACGTGACGCTGGACGACGGCGAGGTCGTGCGGGTGGAGATCGAGCGCGCGCACATGGAGGAGGACACCGGCAAGTCGCTGCACGTGGGCGGCGCGACGGGCCGCATCCACGGCGCCGAGCACTCGCTGCTGGACTACAACCGGGCGGGCGTGCCGCTGATCGAGATCGTCACCAAGCCGATCGCGGGCACCGGCGAGCGCGCGCCCGAGGTGGCCCGCGCGTACGTCACCGCGCTGCGGGACCTGTTGAAGGCGCTGGACGTCTCCGACGTGCGCATGGACCAGGGTTCGCTGCGCTGCGACGCCAACGTGTCGCTGATGCCGAAGGGCACCACGGAGTTCGGCACCCGCACCGAGACCAAGAACGTCAACTCGCTGCGCAGCGTCGAGCGCGCGGTGCGGTTCGAGATGACGCGGCAGGCGGCGGTGCTGGCGGCCGGCGGCAAGGTCGTCCAGGAGACCCGGCACTTCGACGAGTCGACCGGCTCCACGTCGTCGGGCCGCACCAAGGAGACCGCGGAGGACTACCGGTACTTCCCGGAGCCCGACCTGGTCCCGATCGCCCCGTCCCGGGAGTGGGTCGAGGAGCTGCGCGGCACGCTGCCCGAGCTGCCGTGGGAGCGCCGCAAGCGCATCCAGCAGGAGTGGAGCCTGACCGACGCCGAGCTGCGCGACCTGGTCAACGCCGGTGCGGTGGACCTGGTGGCGGCGACGGTCGACGCGGGCGCGACGCCCGCCGAGGCCCGCTCGTGGTGGGTGGCCTACCTGACCAAGGAGGCCAACGCGCGCGGCGTCGAGCTGGGCGAGCTGGGCATCACGCCCGCGCAGATCGCCCGGGTGGTGGCCCTGGTGAACTCCGGCGAGCTGACCAACAAGCTCGCCCGCGAGGTCGTCACCGGCGTGCTGGCCGGCGAGGGTGAGCCGGAGGCGGTCGTCGAGGCCCGCGGGCTGAAGGTGGTCTCCGACGACTCGGCGCTGGAGAAGGCCGTGGACGAGGCGCTGGCCGCGCAGCCCGACGTGGCGGCGAAGATCCGCGACGGCAAGGTCGCGGCGGCGGGCGCCATCGTCGGCGCGGTCATGAAGGCGACGAAGGGGCAGGCGGACGCGAAGAAGGTTCGCGACCTGATCATCGCCCGCTGCTCGTAAGCACGTCCTGTCTCGTGGGCCCGGTCGCTCATGGCGGCCGGGCCCACGTGTGTCTGCGGAACGCGCCAGTTCTGCGAACGTGATCATCCGCACGCCCTCGTGCGTATCTGGGGGCCGGTCCGCCGTTCTCATAGGGCGAGCCCCGTGAATGGCGGTGGCGATCCGTGACGAGAGGGGTGCCGACGGTGGCTATTCCACGCGGCAGGTCTGCGCGAATGTCCTCTTATTGCGGGTCCAGGCACACCACCTCTGTGTCAACACGTTCGCCCATTCGAGTGGTAACGTCCGTCGAAACGCCTCTTTCGTGCTGGTCAGAGCCTCCCGCTATCCGGGAAGTGATTGCTCAGCGTGAATTTCCCCCGCACAGGTGCGTCCATCTGTGTCAGGCTTGAGCCGTTCGGTCGGCGGGGGGCCGCCGAAATGATCGCAATCCCACTGGACTTACCCCGAATCAGGGGCCCGTTGTAGGGGAGGACAACAAGATGACCGCCGGAACCAACCGCAAGCGCGTCGCCGAGGTCGAGGGCGCGGAACTGGCCGACGAGCAGACCGTGACCCTCACCGCCGCGAAGGCGAAGCCCGCGGACGACAAGGCCAAGGACAAGGCGAAGGCCAAGCCCGGCAAGGGCAAGCGCAAGGGCGGCGGCGGCTCGGGCCCCGAGGGCGGCCCGTACAGCACGCACAGCATGCCGACCGACGAGCCGGCGGACGAGGGCGGTACCACCGAGCCCGTGCCGACCGAGCCGGTCCCGACCGGCGGCCCGTACAGCACGCACTCGGACCCGGTCGGCACGAAGTAGTCTGGGCCGCGGCGATGGGCGAGCCAGTGCCCACCGGACGGATTCGAGCCGTCCGGTGGGCAGTGTCGTCCCATTGCTTGTGCTCTCATATAAGCCGTGCCCGCCACGCCACCAGGAGTCCCGCCGCGCGGTCCGAGGATCGACCCCGCAACAGCGGTGACACGGGCTCGTGAATCGCACCGGCTGGCCAAAGCGGCGGCGAACGCCGCCCGCCCGGTGCGGGCCATCCGACACCTCGAACGCGCGCTGGCGCTGCTCGAAGTGCCCGGCGTCGACCCCGTCGACCGCCTCGAAGTGCGCGCGCGCGTCCTGTTCACGCTGTCCTACTGCCTCGCCGAGACCGGCAGCCTCGACGACGGCCTGCGCCAGCTGGAGGTGGCCCGCGCCGAGCTGCCGGGCATCCCGGACACCGCGCTGCGCGACGAGTTGTTCAGCCTCCTCAACGGGACCCAGGGCGTGCTGCTGCTGCGCGTCGGCCGGATCGAGGAGGGCATCTCCTACGTCGACCTCGACGTCGCGCACCACGAGCGCCGGCTGGCCGCGGGCGACTCGTCCGTCGTGCCGTTCCTGGTGATCACCCTGCACAACCGGGGCACCGCCTACGGCGAGATCGACCAGCCCGCGGCGGCGATCCGCGACCTCGACCGGGTGGTGGAACTGGCCCGTCGGCACGACATCCCGCTGCGCGTCGGCATCTCGACCCACGCGCTGGGCAACGTGCTGCGGCGCGCGGGGGACATCCCCGAGGCGCTGCGGCGCTACTCCGAGGCCAACCGGGTCTTCCAGGAGCTGGAGCCGGACCTCCTGCTGCGGCTGCGGATCGACCAGTCCGAGGCGCTGATCAGCGTGGGCCTCGCCGACGAAGCCGGCCGGCTGCTGGACGAGGTGCTGCCGGACCTGCGCCGGCAGAAGGTCGGCCAGGACGTCGCCGAGGCCGAGCTGTACCGGGCGGCGGCGGCGTTGCTGGACGGCGACCTCGCGCTGGCCAAGCGGATGGCGAACTCCGCGCAGCGCAGGCTCATCCGGCGGGGCAGCCCGGGGTGGGCGGCCGTGGCGGCCTTGATCGCGTTGCGGGTGGACGCCACCAAGGCGCTGGAGTCGCGGCGGCGGCCGTCGGAGAAGGTCGTCGGGCGGGCGATGGAGCTGGCCACCGAGCTGGCCGCGCGCGGCCTGTACGACCAGGCGGCGTTCGCGCAGATCCTCGCCGCCCGGCTGGAGGTGCGCCGCGGCGACCCGACGCGGGCCGAGCAGCTGCTGCGCAGCGTGCCCAAGTCGCGCCGGATCGAGCCGATCGACCACCGGATGGTGCTGCGGCTGTGCCGGGCGGAGATCGCGTTGGCGCGCGGGAACCGGCGGGTCGCGCTGGCGCAGGCCAAGGCGGGCCTGGCCGAACTCGGTCAGCTGCGGGACAAGCTGGGCGGGCTGGAGCTGGTGTCCGGCGCGGCCCTGCACGGCCGGGAACTCGGCGAGCTGGCGGTGCGGCTGGTGCTGGAGGGCGGCGACTCGTCGGCCACCGCCAAGCGGCTGTTCACCTGGCTGGAGCGCACCCGCGCGCAGATGTACCGGTACGACCCGGTCGAGACCACTTTGGACTCCGAGCTGGCCGAGCGGATCACCGAGGTGCGCAGGCTCAGCCGCTCGCTGCTGCTGGCCCGCCTGGACGGCGCGCCGACCGCCGCACTGGAGGCCCGGCTGGCCGCCAGCCAGCGGTCCGCGATGCGCCTGGGCTGGAGCGCGAGCCCGTGGGGCACACCGCGCCCGGTGGCCACGCCCGCGGAAGTGATGGACCGCCTGGACGGTCGCGCCATGGTGAGCTTCGCGGCCTCCGGTGACGAGCTGATCGCCCTCGCCCTGGCCGGCGGCCGGGTGCGCATGGTGCGGCTGGGCTCGGCGGCGCGGGCCACCGAGGCCGCGCGCCGGCTGCACGCCGACCTCAACGCCCTCGCGCCCGACCACCTGCCGCCGCCGCTGCGCGAGGTGATCGGCGCGTCCGCCCGGCGGCAGGCCGAGGAACTGGACCGGATGCTGCTGCGCCCGCTCGCGGGCGTGCTCGGCGACCGGGAACTGGTGGTCGTGCCGACCGGCGCCCTGCACGTCGTGCCGTGGGGCGTGCTGCCCACGTGCGCGGGCCGGCCCGTCGTGGCCGCGCCCTCGGCGACGTCGTGGCTGGGCACCACCCGGCGCGACCGCGAGGACGCGGCCGGCGTGCTGCTGGTGCGCGGACCGGGGTTGCAGGCCGCGCAGGCCGAGATCGACCGGCTCGCGGGCTACCACGTCGACGCGAAGCTCCTCGGCGTCGGCGACGCCCGCGTCGGCACCGTGCTGGAGGCGCTGGACGGCGTGAAGATCGCGCACATCGCCGCGCACGGCGAGCACGAGCCGGAGAACGCCCTGTTCTCCCGGCTGGAACTGGTCGACGGGGCGCTGTTCGCGCACGAGGTGGGCCGGGTCCGCCGCCCGCCGCACCAGGTGGTGCTGGCCGCGTGCGAACTCGCGCTCAACCGCGTGCGACCCGGCGACGAGCCGCTGGGGTTCGCGGGAGCGCTGCTCGCGGGCGGCGCGCGCACGGTGATCG
Source organism: Saccharothrix sp. (assembly GCF_031180885.1). GTDB lineage: Bacteria > Actinomycetota > Actinomycetes > Mycobacteriales > Pseudonocardiaceae > Actinosynnema. Next base: position 3,402 of record NZ_JAPSLK010000079.1, on the reverse strand, counting down.
CGGCGTCGAGCAAGGTCGGCGACCAGCCCTCCGCCGAGGCGATGGCCGACTTCCACCGCGCTCTCGCGACCGGCCGGTCCCCGGCGGTGGCCCTGGCCGAGGCCGTCGCCGCCGACCCGTTCCGGCGGCCGTTCGTGTGCCTCGGATCGGGTTGATCCCCTCGACCTGTTGACCAGGCCCCATCCGAACCACTAGTCACAGTAGGTGGTGTCCGGTGAACGGAGGGGCGCACGGATGCGGTCGACACTGCTCGCCTTGCTGTTGGTGATCACCTCCGTGGTGCCGGCCCAGGCCGAACCGGCCACCGGACGCGCCGCGGAACCGGGCAACGGCCCGGAGCGCAACGAGGTCGCCGCCGTCGACCCGCCGCTGCACGCCGCCGCGCGCGGCGACAACCGGCCCGAGGTCGCCCAGGGCTACCCGCGCCGCACGCTGCTGCGCGTCTACCCCGAGGACACCGCCGACCGGGCGGCCAAGCTCGGCCTCGCGACCTACCACTCGCTCGCGCCCCGCCTGAACGACCTGCAGAAGCGCAGCGACCGCGTGTCGGTCGAGGTGATCGGCCAGTCCACCGCCGGCCGCGACCTGTACCTGGTGACGCTGACCGCGCCCGAGACGCCCCGCGAGACCCGCCGGCAGGAGGCGTGGCGGTCCCGGATCGAGGACGACCCGGTGGCCGCGCGCCGCGATCCGTTGCTGCGCAACGCCTACAAGGCCCCGGTGTGGATCAACGCGAACATCCACGGCGACGAGTGGGAGGGCACCGACGGCGCCCTGCGGGTGATCGAGGACCTGGCCACGACGTCCGACCCGGCGAAGCTGGACCTGTTGCGCCGCAGCCGGGTGTACGTGAACCTCACCGCGAACCCGGACGGCCGCGTCGCCGGCACCCGCGCCAACGCCGCCGGGTTCGACCTGAACCGGGACTTCGTCACCGCGTCCCAACCGGAGACCCGGGCCATGCGGGACGTGGTGAAGCGCGTCCAGCCGCTCGTGATGCTCGACGAGCACGGGTACGTGGCCAACACGCTCATCGAGCCGACCACCCCGCCGCACGGCCAGAACTACGACTTCGACCTGTACATCAAGCACGGCTACGCGGGCGGCCTGCGCATGGAGGCGGCCGTCGCGGCACTCGGGCACCCGGAGGCGGCGAAGCCGGAGATCCCGTTCCGCGACTACGAACCCGGCGTCTGGGACGGCTGGGCCCCGATCTACACCGCGCAGTACTCGATGTTCCACGGCGCGGTGTCCTACACGATCGAGGTGCCCATGCGGGTCAACCGGGCCGACTACACGACGCTGCCGGTGGAGGAGCTGCGCCGGCGGTCCCGGATCAACACCGACGTGGTCGAGGCGACCGTCCGCAGCGCCCTGGCCTACGTGCGAGAGCATCGGAGTGCGTTGGTGGACAACCAGATCGAGATGTTCCGACGGGGCGACGCGGGCGAGCCGCAACGCCCGATCCCGGACGGCTACGTACCCGGCTTCGGCCCCGAGGACCGCTACACGACCGAGTTCCCGAGGGCTTACGTGATCCCGGTGGGGGCGGACCAGCGTTCCGGTCCCGCCGCGGCCCGGCTGGTGGACCACCTGGTGGCCAACGACGTCCGGGTGTCGCGCGCGGACCGGCCGTTCGAGCTGGGTGGTCGGTCGTACCCGGCGGGGTCGTACGTGGTGGACATGCACCAGCCCAAGCGGGCCTTGGCCAACGTGATGCTGGAGGCGGGGCGCGACCTGTCCGCGGACGTGCCGGTGATGTACGACATCTCCGGCTGGAGCCACCGGTTGCTGTGGGGCGCGTCGGTGGACGTGGTCCGGTCCGGGCGGTTGGACGTGCCCGCGCGGGACGTGGTCGCCGCGTCCCCGACGGGTGCCGTGGACGTGGAGGTGGGGCGCGACCTGGCTTTGAGGTTGGCCGACGGGAAGGACGCGGCGGCGGTCAACGACTTGTTGGCGCGCGGGATCGAGGTGCGGCGGCAGGACGACGGGACTTTGGTGGTCCCGGCGAGCGCTCGGGCGTTGGCGGTGGAGGTGTCGGACCGGTACGGGGTGCGGTTCACCGAGGGTTCGGCTGGTGGGGTGGTCCTGCGCAGGCCCGTGATCGCGGCGGCGGTGGCATCGGACGAGCTGAAGGCGTTGCGGGACATGGGGTTCGAGGTGCGGCCGGTGTCGAACGCGGTGCTGGACGGCGGGTTCGACTTCTCGCGGGTGGACGTCCTGTTCGTGTCGTCCGGCTTGCGGTACTCGTCGTTGACGCCGAGTGCGCGGGCGGCCGTGGACGCTTTCCTGACGCGTGGCGGGTTGGTGACCCGGGGTGCGACAGGGGCGCGGTTCAACGCCGAGGCGGGCGTGTTGGCGGCTCGGGCGGTGGCGGGCAAGGAGGACGCGAACGGGGTCGTGTCGGTGGTGGACGCGAGGGGCGAGTCCGGCCACTCGTTCGTGTATGCGCCGCACTGGTTCACCGACCTGGGGCCTGGTGTGGCGGTCGAGCAGACGTACGGCGGCTTGGTGGCCGGTCACTGGATCCCGCGGGCGGATGGGACGGGCGGACAGGAGGCGGCGGCGGGCCAGGCGGCGGTCGTGTCGGGCACGTCGGCACGCGGCGGCAAAGCGGTCCTCTTCGGCACCGAGCCCCTGTTCCGCGATCACCCGAAGGGCTTGTACTGGCAGGTCGCCGCCGCGATCTACGCCTGCTCAAAGGCCTGAAAGCAGGCCGCAGGGCATTCGAGCCGCCAGTTTTTGTCGGTCCCCGATGAGACAATGGAGTCGGGGGCCGGAGGCCAGGCCGAGGCGAGGCCCTGTCCTGCAAGTCTCCGGCCGGCCTCCGTACGGGCAGTCCGCGTTGCCGAGCGGCTAGTCCGTGTTGTCGTGCGGCTAGTCCGTGTTGTCGTGCGGGCAGTCCGCCCGGTAGGGACACAGCTCAACTTGGGCTTCTTGCTTGTGTCATCCCCGTATGGCCCGCCCGAAGGGCTACCACATTTTTGGCCGGGTGCAGCCGAAAATTTTGCGAGGAACGAGCAAAATTTTCAGCGGCACCCGACCAAAAATGTGGTCGGCTTTGCCGGGTCATGCGGCAATGCCGCTAAGTTAGGGCTTTGTACGGTAAGATCGGGTTATGGCTCGCGCTGGTCAGAAGAAGGCGTCGGTCGAGGATGACGAGAATGTCCGGCTTGTCGACCGGATTTCACTCGGTGTCCTGGCTGATGTGGTTTCACGGGACTTGATCGAGGAGGTCCTGGAGGAGACCGGTAGGCGCGAGCAGCGGACGCGCCTGCTTCCCGCACATGTGATGGTGCGGTTCTGTCAGGCGATGTGCCTGTTTTTCGACGACGACTACGAGGAGGTCATGCGGAAGCTCGTCGGGTCGTTGAAATCGATGGGGTCGTGGCGTGGTGAATG
>NZ_JAPSLK010000078.1 GCF_031180885.1 Saccharothrix sp. | reverse complement strand
GGCTGGCAGCGGAGAGCATTTCGCGGCGGACGTCGTCGGTGCGGAATCGGCCCCGGCACAGCGGGGCGACGTCGTCGCGCAGGTAGGTCAGCAGGGCGGTGCGGCCGTGGTGTCCACCGTGCCGTTCATCCAGCACGGTCAGCGCGCCGATCATGTCGCGCACAGCCTGGACTTCCGCCATGCCGACGGTGTGGCCGGTGCGCACCGCGGCGGCGGTGCGGGCGACGGCGTCGTGCAGGTGGTGCAGGGGCAGGGCGGCGGCGGCCACCGAATAGGCGGAGTGCAGCAGGAAGCGGCGCCGGTCCAACTCGACCCTCCAGATCGACTCCAACGTCTCGAACGGGTCGCCCGCGAGGGTCAACCCGATCAAGGCATCGTCGCCGGGTTCGTCGTCGGCCGCCAGACCGAGATCTCGGGGGGACAGCAGGCGTCCCAGGCGACGGGAGAGGGCGGCGGCCAGGTAGCGGCCGGTGTCGGCGCGTGGGGTCGATCCGGAGATCCAATGCTCGACGGCGGACTTGTTGGTGCGCAGTGCCACGCCGTTCTCGGCCGCGACGGCGCGCACCGCCGAGGCCAGGGCCTGGTAGGTCAGGCCGGATTCGGCGACGAGGTCGCGTAAGCGCCGGTTGGCTGGTCGTGCCGTGCCGATGGTCATGAGCCCCCGCCTCTATACCTGCTATACCGGTTGCCCTGCGCGACACCGTACCGCTGACGGCACGTAGCCGATTGACTACACACCGGGCCTAGTCGGGTGAACGTCGCAGGTCAGCGAGTCAAGCCGACGAGGCCCGCGGGTGGCACGCAGAAATGCGGACGCGGCCGCCGCACCCAGCCCGAGCACCGCCGACCGGAGGGCAGCATGACGCACCCGGACCTGGACACCCGATCCGAAACGACCGACCCCTTGCCCGGCCAGTTCGACTGCCCGGAAGCCCGGCCGGCCGCGCGGTGGATCACGGAGGAAGCGCGCTTGCTCGCGGCCGCGCAGCGCGACCGGCGTGCGGTGACGCCGTCGGCCGCACGCCACCCGCGCCTCACGTTGGCCGATGCCTACCGGGTACAGGCGGCCGGGATCGAGCTGCGGGTGGCGGGCGGCGCGCGGCCGGTCGGGCACAAGGTCGGGCTGACCTCGCAGGCGATGCAGGCGCAGATGGGCGTGGCCGAGCCGGACTCCGGGGTGCTGCTGGACCGGATGGTCCTGCCCGACGGCGGCGAACTGGACGTCGGGGAGTTCCTGGCGCCCCGGGTGGAGGCTGAGATCGCGTTCCGGCTGGGCGAGGACCTGTGCGGCGGCGTCGACACGGCGACCGCGCGGGGCGCGGTGGCCCAGGTGCTGCTGGCGCTGGAGGTCATTGACACCCGCTTCGGGAGCTGGCGGATCGGGCTGGTCGACAGCGTCGCCGACAACGCCTCGTGCGCGCGGGTGGTGCTCGGCGAGGCCGTCGCCCCGAGTGAGTTCGAGCTGGCCGACGCGCAGATCGTCCTCGACGTCGACGGCGTGCCCACCGCCGCGGGCGCGGGCCGGGCGGTGCTGGGCGACCCACTGGCCGCGCTGGTGTGGCTGGCGCGGCGGCTGGAGGAGTTCGGCGGCGGGCTGCGCGCCGGGGACCTGGTGTTGGCCGGGGCGGTGCACGCCAGCGTCGAGCTGCGCGCCGGGACCGAGGTCCGCGCGCACTGCCCGCACCTGCCCGCCGTGCACCTGCGGGTCCGATGACCACCCGCACGACCACCGCTGCGACAAGGGAGAACGGCATGGGAACGGGCACGCCCGCGCGGGTCGCGGTGCTGGGCGCCGGGCTGATCGGCCTGGACCTGGTCGACAAGATCGGCCGGTCGCCGGGGTTGGAGTGTGTGCTGGTCGTGGGCCGTGACCGCGAGTCGGCGGGGCTGCGGCGGGCGATGGCGATGGGCTGCGAGGTTACCGACGGCGGGATCGAGGCCCTGCTGCACACCGGAGCGGACGTCGAGGTGGTGTTCGACGCCTCCAACGCCGACGCCCACGCCCGCCACTGGCAAGCGCTGGAGCCAACCGGGGCGACGCTGATCGACCTGACCCCGGCGCGGCTCGGCGAGATGATCGTGCCCACCGTCAACGGCCGCGAGGCGCTGGACCGGCGGCATCTGAGCCTGGTGAGCTGCGGCGGTCAGGCCGCCGTGCCGGTCCTGCACGCCGTGGCAGGGCATACCACCCTGGACTACGTCGAGGTCGTGTGCACCGCGGCGTCGGGCACCGCGGGCCGCGCGACCCGGCTCAACATCGACGACTACCTGGCCACCACCCGCGACGCCGTGCGGCGCTTCAGCGGTGCGGCCGAGGTCAAGGTGATGGCCAACCTCTCCCCCGCGCGGCCAGCGCCGCCGTTCCGGGTCGCGGTGACCGTCCTGACCAGCGCTGCCCCGCGCGACGCGATCAGCGCTGCGGTCGCCGACGCCGCCCGCCGGGTGCGGGAGTTCGCGCCGGGCTACCAGGTGTCGTCGTGTGCGGTCACCGACGAGCGGGTCTCGGTGGCGGTGCAGGTCGACGCCGCCGGCGACCGGCTGCCCCGGCACGCGGGCAACCTCGACATCATCACCGCGGCCGCCGTGCTGCTGGGCGAGCAGCACGCCGCCGCCCGAGCGGGAGGACGCCGCTGATGCCCACCACCACCCCGGCTCTCGAACCGGCCACCGACGGCAAGCCCGTGGCCGGGACGGCCGCGCCCGAGGCGTCGGCGCTGCCGGTGCTGTTGCACGACCCGACCCTGCGCGACGGGCACCACGCCGTGCGCCACCGGCTCGACCGTGACCAGTTACGGGCCTACGCCGCCGCCGCCGACGCCGCCGGGGTCCCGGTGCTCGAAGTCGGGCACGGCAACGGCCTGGGCGCCTCGTCGTTACAGATCGGGCGGGCGCTGCTGTCCGACGCGGTCATGCTCGACACCGTCCGTGCCGAACTGGAGCGCACCCGGTTGGGCGTGTTCCTCGCACCGGGCTGGGGCACCGCCGCCGACCTGCGCGCAGCGGTCGCCCGCGGCGCGACGGTGGTGCGGGTCGCGGCGCACTGCACCGAGGCCGACGTCACCGAACGCCACATCGGCGTCGCGGCCGACCTCGGGGCCGAACCGCACGGCGTGCTGCTGATGAGCCACATGACCAGCCCGCTGCGCCTGGCCGAGCAGTGCGCGCTGCTGGTGCGGTTCGGAGCCCGCGCGGTCGGGTTCTACGACTCCGCCGGGCACTACCTGCCCGCCGACGTCACCGAACGGGTCACCGCGATCCGCGCGGCCGTCGGCGCGGAGGTGCCGGTGATCTTCCACGGGCACAACAACCTCGGCCTGGCCGTGGCCAACTCGCTCGCCGCAGTGGCCGCCGGGGCCCGGATCATCGACGCCACGGCGCGCGGGTTCGGAGCTGGAGCCGGCAACACCCCCATCGAGGTCTTGGCCGCCCTGCTGGAACGCACCGGCCACGAGACCGGCATCGAGCTGCGGGCGCTGCTGCGCGCCGCCGACCTCGCCGAGCAGGCATTGATGCCCGCGCCGCCGACGATCGACACGGTCAGCCTGGTCAGCGGCCTGGCCGGGGTGTTCTCCGGGTTCAAGACCCCGGTCCTCGCGGCCGCCGAGCAGCACGGCGTCGACCCGGTCGAGCTGTTCTTCGCCCTGGGCGACCGGCAGGTCGTCGCCGGCCAGGAGGACCTGATCGCCGAGGTCGCCGCCGGCCTCGGGAAGGCATTCCGGTGAGCAGCCACCACTGCGCCCCGCGCGGCGAGCGCACGGCGGCGGTGCTGTGCGGGGTCGGCGCAGCCACGCCGACCGGCGTGGTGACCAATCACGACCCGGGTGCCCCGCCGGGGGCCACCGACGACTGGATCAGCAGCCGCACCGGCGTCACCACCCGCCACGTCACACAGAGCGAGAGCACCGAGGACCTGGCCGTCGTGGCGGCAACCCGGGCGCCGCCAGGCCGGCCCGGCGCGCTGGCGACGCGCGGCCAGGAGGCGTTTCGCCACGCCGTGGACCGCATGACCAGCGCCTCCATCGACGCCGCATCCGCCGCCCGGTGGCGACTCGACCAGGTCGACCGGTTCGTGCCGCACCAGGCCAATGGCCGCATCACCGACTTTGCAGCCAACCGACTCCCGATCCCCGACCGGCGGCGTCCGCACGACATCGAGACCGTCGGCAACACCGGCGCCGCATCGATCCCGCTGCTGCTCGCCCACACCGCCGACGCCGGGAACCTCGTCGCCGGGCACCGGCTGCTGCGCACCGCCTTCGGAGCCGGGCCGACCCGGGGTGCGGCCACCTTGACCTGGCCCGATTTGACCTGACCACCACCACGAAGGAGGACCACCGCCGTGAACGCCGAACTGATCAAGATCCTCAGCGCCGACATCCGCGTATCGGAGGACCTGCTGGTCCCCGACACGTCCCTGGACGAGGCCGGGGTCGACTCGTTGGCCGTGGTCGAACTGTCGGTACTGCTGACCGAACGGCTCGGCATCACCGTCGCCGACGAGGACATCGCCCGCGCGGCCACCCTCGGCGACATCGACCGCCTGGTGGTCGACCAGCTCGAAGGGCACGGCGGCCGATGAACACCGCCGCCTGCGCGACGCCCCGACCGGGCCGGGTGTGGATCATCACCCCCGCGATCAGACACGAACGCTTCGCCGCAGCCCTGACCAGCACCGCCGACGTCGCAATGGCCGACCTGGAGGACTCCGTCGCCCCCGCCGACAAGCCCGCCGCCCGCGACAGCGTCCCCCGCTTCCTGGGCCAGCAGCCCACGGCCGGGCCGGTGCGCGGCGTACGGATCAACGCCACCACCACCCGTGACGGACTGGCCGACCTGCTCGCGCTGGCCGCCTGCCCCCGCCGCGCGGACGTCGTGCTGATCCCCAAGGTCGAAGCCGCCCGCGACATCGAGATCGCCGCCGCCGCCCTGGACACCGCCACCCACACCCCGCACCTGTGGGCGCTGATCGAGACCCCGCGCGCCCTGGCGAACCTCGCGAGCATCGTCGCCGCGCCGCGCCTGGGCGGGGTGGTGTTCGGCTCCGCCGACTACGCCGCCACCGTGGGCTGCGGCCTGGACTGGGACGCGCTGCTGCACGCCCGCGCCACCGTCGTCACCGCCGCGGCCGCCGCCGGGCTGCCCGCCGTCGACGCGCCGGCTTTCGACCTGCACGACCTCGACGGCCTGCGCCGCGAAGCCCAAGCGGCCAAAAAGTTGGGCTTCTACGGCAAGGGCGCGGTGCACCCCGGCCACGTCGAGATCCTGCGCCGGGTGTTCACCCCCACCGACGCCCAGATCGCCCACGCCCGCGCCGTCCTCGCCGCCGAGGCCGCCAGCGGCGGCGGCATCACCAGCGTCGACGGGCACATGGTCGGCCCGCCGTTCTTCGCCGCCGCGCACGCCCTGCTCGCCGAGGTCGACCGGCGATGACCGGCACCGACCACCACACCCCGGCGGCGGAAGTCCGCGTCGACGGCCCGCTCCCGCCCGGCTACCGGCGCGTCGCCACCGGGCGGGTCCGGGAGGTCGTCGGGCTCGGCTACCACGAGTTCACCGTCGGACTGATCATCGAGCACCGGCCCGGGCGGACCGTCACCGACACCGACAACCTGCTGGGCACGATGCTCACCGGCAACCCCGCCCCGATCCACACCGACGCCCACTACGCCGCCCAGACCCCGTGGGGCCGGATCCTGGTGTGCTCCGCCGTGACCCTGGGCATCGTCGCCGGGATGACCGTGCGCAGCACCAGCGGCCTGACCACCGCCAACCTCGGCCTGGACGAGGTCCGCTTCACCCGCCCCGTCTTCGTCGGCGACACCCTCTACGCCGACACCGAGATCCTCTCCCTCCGCCCGTCAAACAGCCGTCCCGACGACGGGATCGTCACCTGCGCCACCACCGCCCACAACCAGCACGGCGAGCAGGTGCTGCGCTACCGGCGCACCTTCCTGGTCCCCCGCGACCCCGACCGCGTCCGCGACGCCACCCACTACTAGCCGGAGGCCCCGTTGACCGCGCTGACCTTCACCACCGGCCACGACGACGAGGACCTGCGCGAGCAGTTCACCGCCGTCGCCACCCGCAGCTACGGCCACCCCGTCGCCGACATCGACCACCTGCGCGACCACGCCGACCTGCGCGTCGCCGTGCGCGACGGCCGCGTCGTCGCCGGCGGCCTAGGCCTGCTGGTCGACCAGTTCTTCGGCGGCAACCCCGTGCCCAGCGCCTGCCTGGCAGCCGGATGCGTCGCCCCCGAGGAACGCGGCGACCAACTCGCCGCGCACATGGTCGCCGAACGCCTCGCCCCCCTGCGCGAGCAGGGCGCGGTGATCTCGACGGTCTCCACCGTCGCCAACGGCTACGCCCGCCGCCTCGGCTGGCAGGCCCCCACCCCGGTAGTGGCATGGTCGGTCACCACCGACGACCTGCGCCGCTCCTTCCCCGACCACCACGACCTCGACATCGACCACGGCCTCACCGCCGAGGCCCGCGACCTGCAACGCGACCTCGCCCGCCACCACAACGCCCCCGTCGACCGCCCAGACTGGTGGTGGGACTGGAAGACGCGCAAGAGCACGCTGGAGACCTACCGCTTCACCCCACCGGGCGGCACGACCTGCGGAGTGCTGACCCTGGCCACCTCACGCCGCGACCGGCACGGCATGACCCTGACCGTCCACGACTTCTGGGCCGCCGACCACGACACCACCCACGCCATGCTCGCCTTCCTCGGCGGCCACAACACCCGCGCCGCCACCATCGACTTCCGCCGCGGCGCCCTACCACCCCACCCCACCCTCGTACACAACCTGCACCGCTGCCGCATGACGGCCACCGCCTGGCACCCCTGGATGCTGCGCATCCTCGACACCGCCGCCGCCCTGCGCCGGCGCGGCTGGCCCGCCGACCTCGACACCAGCACCACCATCGAGGTCACCGCCACCGCCGACCACCCCGCCCAGCGGTACCACCTGCGCCTGGCCGACGGTCGCGCCGAAGTCGAACCCACCACCGCCCCTGCGGAGGTCACCTTCACCCCGCACCAGCTCGCCGTCTGGTACGCGGGCGGCTACCGCACCACCACCGCCGCCGACATCGCCGGCGTCCGCGCCGACAAACCCACCGCCCTGAGCACAGTCATCCGCGCCACCACCGCGCAGGAACCCTGGCTACCCGACCACTTCTGATCCCCACACCCCGAGCCGTTCATCCCGCGGCCGAAAACGGTCGGCGCACCGCCAACGTCGCACACCACGTCGCCCAGGGCAGGTCACGAACTTGGCGGTGGCGCCGCCAGCACCACAGGCACGGGGACCGGCCGTGCCCAGTCGTCGTCTTCGCCGGGTGCCGTGGTCCAGCCCTCCATCCAGACGTCGTTCCTGTCAGTGCCCGTCCTTAAATCGTTTTCCCTTGAGCGACAACGGTTACGAGTCCGAATGCCGTGTTCGACCGGGTAGGGGCGGTGTTCGGTGGGTGTGTGCTCTGGTCGACGCGTCCGGGGTCTTGCTCCGGTCGGTGGGCGGGGCTCGTGGTGGGTGGATGGACGCTTCTAGCGTGGTCGCCCGGCAAACGCCGTCGCCGGCTCCTCCGGCGAGTTCAGCACCGCGTCCAACGCAGTCGTCACCTCGGCGAAACACGCTGACCGTCGCCTCGTCGCCGCCACCGAATCCGGCGCCGGTAACGACCAGCGCCCCCATCCTGATCATCGGTGCCGGACAGCCGTCACCACCACACCCCCCTGGTGCCGTCGTTGATCACGACGTCGATGATGACGGTCTTCTCGTCATGGTGCGCGCCCACAAGGTTCGCGTAGCTGAGGTCCGCGCCGATGAGGCTCGCGCCGGTGAGGTTTGCGTAACGAAGGTCCGCGCCGGTGAGGTCCGCGTAGCGAAGGTCCGCGTCGAAGAGGTTCGCACCGTGGACCGTAGCGCCGCGAAGGTTCGCGTCGCGAAGGTCCACGTGGGTGAGGTTCGCACCGTGGACCGTCGCGCCGCGAAGGTCCGCGTCGCGAAGGTCCGCGTGGGTGAGGTATGCATTGCGCAGGTTCGCGTTGGTTAGGTCCGCGCCGCTTAGGTACGCATTGCCCAAACAGGTGTTGTGCAGGTCGATTTGGGCCGTCTGGTCGTGGGTGCTGTCGCGGCGGCCCAGGACGGTGAGCGCGGCTTGGATGTCGGGGGCGACGTTGTAGGGCTCGGAGCAGGTAATCCCCGGTAGATCCGCCGACAAGTCAAAGACAGTGGTGGGTTGTGGTGTTGTGGTGCGGATGAAGGCGGAGAGGACCTCGACGACGGTCGGGTGGTCGCGAGGGGAGTCGCGGGCCAGGCGTTCCAGGGCGTAGATCGCGCCCAGGCGGGCCTGGAGGTGGTCGGTGCCGGTACGGTCGAGTTGGTCGACGGCCTTGGTGAACCGGTCGGTCAGCTGGCCCTGCCGGGTGGCCTCCAACGACCGGCCGGTGAAGTACACGCCGCCGGTGGCGGCTAAGGCGGCGAGCACCGCCGCCTTCGCGGTCCAGTTCCATGACCAGCTCGGGCGTAACCGCCGTCTGCGGCGATCGAGAGGGCGGCGCAGATGCGTAGGCCGCGCGACTCGCGGGAATGTAACCGCAGACTCGGCGCGCCGGGGACGAGGTGCTCGATAGAGGCTCATAGGTCGAGGGTGGCACCCACCGAGTCATGCGCGGTTCATCTGAGCAGCTTCACCTGCGTGTCGAGCCGCATGTATGCCGCATCTATTTGGTTTTGACGCGCACGAACCGTCCATGACGACACCCCACCGCCAGCGGACCTCCGGGCCACCATCCAAATGTCCACTCCAGATGATCAACCAGGGGTTTGAAGGCAGGTACTCAGGACGCATCGCCGCCCGCGCACCGAAAACATCGGCCGTAGCTGTGCCACCGAAGGGACTGTTTCAAGATCGGTGTGTCCGGCCCGACACGCCGGGCCTGGGGTCCGGCGGGATGGGCACTGTGAGTGATGACATCTGAGCTTGTGAGCGCACGCAAGAGCGAGACCGGGACCGGGACCGGGCGGCAACTGTCGCCGGAGCAGGCCGCCGCGGCGGCGATGGTGGCCGAGGCCAAAGCGCGGGGCTGGCGTTGACCGGCCCGGACGGCCTGCTCAAGCTGTTCACCAAGAACGTGCTGGAGACCGCCCTCGCCGAGGAGATGACCGAGCACCTCGGCCACGAGAAGAACCGCGCGGAACCCGGACGCGAGTCGACCAACGTGCGCAACGGCAGCCGGACCAAGACGGTGATTTCCGATGCGGCCGGCGAGGTGGAGATCGAGGTGCCCCGCGACCGGGAAGGCACCTTCGAACCACAGATCGTCAAGAAGCGGCAACGTCGCCTCACCGACGTCGACGAGATCGTGTTGTCGTTGTACGGCAAGGGGTTGACCACCGGTGAGATCTCGGCGCACTTCGCCGGGATCCACGGCGCCTCGGTGTCGAGGGAGACGGTCTCGCGCATCACCGACAAGGTGGTCGCGGAGATGAACGACTGGGCCGCCCGTCCGCTCGACGCCGTCTATGCGGCGGTGTTCCTCGACGCCATCGTGGTCAAGGTCCGCGACGGCCAGGTCGCCAACCGGCCGGTCTACGCCGCGATCGGCGTCACGGTGGACGGCCGCAAGGACGTGCTCGGATTGTGGGTGGGCACCGGCGGCGAGGGCGCCAAGTTCTGGATGAGCGTGCTGGTCGACCTGAAGAACCGCGGCGTGCACGACGTGTTCTTCCTCGTCTGCGACGGGCTCAAGGGGCTGCCGGAGGTGGTGGCGACCGTGTGGCCGCAGACCGTCGTGCAGACCTGTGTGGTGCATCTGATCCGCAACACCTTCCGGCTGGTGGCCCGGCAGGACTGGGACGCGGTGAAACGGGGCGTCACCCCGATCTACACCGCGCCCACCCCCGATGCGGCGGCCGCCGCGCTGGAGGACCTGGCGGAGAAGTGGGGGCGCAAGTACGGGGCGATGATCCGGTTGTGGCGCAACGCCTGGGACGAGTTCGTGCCCTTCCTCGGCTACGACGTCGAGATCCGGCGGATGATCTGTTCCACCAACGCGATCGAGTCGCTCAACGCCCGTTACCGCCGGGCGGTCCGCGCCCGTGGACATTTCCCGACCGAGCAGGCCGCGATGAAGTGTCTGTACCTTGTCACCCGCAGCCTCGACCCGACCGGAACGGGCCGCGCCAGGTGGACGATGCGCTGGAAGCCCGTGCTCAACGCCTTCGCCATCACATTCGGTGACCGCTGGCCGAACGCCGAAACCTACTGATCAACAACGCCGAACACACCGATCACGAGATAGACCCGTGGCGGGAATGGCGCAGTTGGCTCGCGCGACGGAGGGCGTGTTGGAGATTGCCGTCCGCGGTGCGGACGTACACCTGCTCACCGTCCGCGAGGACGTACCACCTGCCGCCGGTGATGGGGTGCCGGTTTCGACGTAGACCTCCGCGCCGGTCAGGTCGATGACGTCGTTGTCGTTCAGGCGCTTCCACACGAGCGGGAGTCCAAGAAGTCGCCGCCTGTTCGGCGCAGCGACTCGCACTCGTGTTCCCTCGGGCCGGGTTCGTCGGTGCCGGGACTGTGGTGGGCCCGCATCGTCGTCACGCCGCTCAAGGCTTGTCCCGGGCGACTGTCGAGGCCGTGGCTCAGCGATCCCCGGCGGCGTCGTGTCGGGTCAGGTCCCACCCGGTGGCGCCGTCGGGGGTGTCGAGCCACACGCGGTGGTGTCCGTCGGGTGTCACCGTCAGGCCGAGTCGGTCCCAGCCCGGCCGACCGAGGTCGTCCCAGCGCCGGTGGGCGCGTTCGACGGCGTCCCACAGCCTGACCGGGCCGGTCTGTCGCACGTCGCGGTCGCCGGTCGCCGGGTCGGGCTGGACGCGGACGGCGGCGCGGGAACCGTCCGGGGTGCCGAACACCGCCCACTGCGGGCCCTCGCCTGTGATGCCCCGGTGGCCGAAGGCGACCGGGCCCGGCAGCTCGGCCTGGGCGAGGAACCACGGCACGAGGCAGGACCACGGCGTCGGGTCCAGGCGGGTCGCCGAGCGGTGCCCGGCGACGGGCGCGGCGGCGGGGCTGAGGGCGGCGTCCGGGGGGTTGTCGGTGTCGCGGATGGCCATGAACGCGGCCCAGCGGGGCAGGAATCGGCCTTCCAGGCGGTCGGTGTGGCGGGTGAGCAGGACGAGGTTGCCGGCGTGGGTGGAGGGTTTGAGGTCGACCAGCACCAGGCCGCCCTCGCGCAGCTGGCCGGCCCACGCCCAGGGGACGGCGGGCAGGGAGCAGGTGGCGATGATCCGGTCGAAGGGCGCGTGCCCGGGCAGGCCGCGGGCGCCGTGCGCGGTGGCCAGGGTCGGGGGTGGCCCAAGTTGGGCGAGGCGGGCGCGGGCGGACTCGACCAGCGTCTCGTCGATGTCGACGGAGAACACCCGGTCCGGGCCCAGGCGGTGGGCGAGCAGGGCCGCGTTGTAGCCGGTGCCGGTGCCGATCTCCAGCACCCGGTGCCCGTCGTGGACGTCCAGGGTCTCCAGCATCCGGAGCATCAGGCCGGGTTTGGTCGAGGAGGAGACCGTGACCTGGTCGCCGTCGTGGGTTCGGGCGAGGGCGGTGACCAGGGGCTGGTTGCGGTAGACCTCGTCCAGCCACCCCTCGTCGCCGCAGGTCGTGGTGCTCCACCCGCCGTCGGGCCGTTGCCGGTGGAACACGGGGACGAACACGTGGCGCGGGGTGGCCTCGACGGCGGCGCGCCAGTCCGGCGAGCGCAGCGCGCCCTCGGCCGCGATCTCGTCGGCCAGCCTGCGCGCCAGCTCCCGCCAGCCGGTGGTGGTCGCGGTCACCGTGGTGCCTCCTTCGCCAGGAGGTCGGCCAGCGCCTCGGTGATCGGCGCCCGGATCTCCTGCTCGATCCACCCATACTGGCCGCCGGCGTTGCACTCCAGGAACACCCACTCGCCGTCCGGTCGGACGACGAAGTCGAACGCGCCGTAGAGCAGGCCCAGCGCGGCGCAGTAGGCCCGGACCCCGTCGGCGACGTGCGCCGGCGGGTCGATCCGCTGGTAGGACAGGGCCTGGTAGTCGGTGCGCCAGTCCACCCGGGCCTGCGCGGTCCGGGCGTGGATGGCGGCGGTGAACAGCCGCCGCCCGACCGCGATCACCCGGGCCTCGAATGCCTTGGGGACCCAGCGCTGGAACTGGTGGGCGGCGACCTCGACCCCCCGCAGGTCGGCCAGGTCGCCCCGGTCGAGCACGTGGGTGAAGGCGACCCTGCGGCCGTCGCGTTCGCGGACCGACGGCGCGCCCAGCGCCTTGGACACCGTGTCGCCCCGCGCGGCGAACCGCCGCACCGCCGCGGCGTGGTTGGTCACCAGGGTGGGCGCGACGGTCAGCCCGCAGCGCGCGGCGGTGACCAGCTGGACCGGCTTGTAGGAGGCGTCGGCGTGCCGGGCCGGGTGGTTGACCCACGTCACCGGCAGCGACGCCAACACCCCGCCCAACCCCAGCCGGCTCTCGGTCATGGCCCAGTGCCGCTCCACGGGCGACAACCCGGCAGGGAAGTCGAACGCGCCGGGGCTGCGGTACCAGACCGACCGCACCCCCTGCAGCACCACCGTCCGGCCGCCGGCGGACAGCGTGCCCTGCCACCGCCCGTCGCGCAGTTCGGCGTCCACCACGGCCGCCTGGGGGAACCAGGCCGTGTCGAACCGGGCGACCTGGACCTCTCGCTCGCCGAGCACCCTGATCATGCGGTCGGCGGTCAGGTCCAGCTCGGCGGCCAGGACCAGCACCGTCATCAGTCGTTGATCCAGTCCTCGGAGCTGGGCGGGTCCTCCCGGTCCACGGTCGCCGTCGTGTGCGCCGTCGGATCCCCGGCCACCGGGCCGTCGATCAACGGCACACCGGCGGCGTCGACCGCCTGCTGCCGCCCCGCGTCGTAGCGCCACGCCGGCAGGGCGCGACCGGGACGAGCCCGCACGGCCCGACGCAGCCCCCATGGCCGCACCCCGTCCGGCGACGGCACGTCCTCCGGCCCCGGAGCGACCCGCGATCGGGCCAACGCCAGCCGAGTCGCCGCCGGCGCCAGCGGACCGGACTCGGGAACCCCCACACCCTCCGCCGCCATCAAGCCGTCCCCTCCCACCTCGATGCCACGACCTGATCAGGGTGGTGCCCGCGTCGAGGGCCACGCGAGCCGCCAAAAGGTGAATGCACGTCGCCACGTCGAGGGCCTGGGCGGCCACAGGGCTCGACCGCCCTACCGGGCCGGACGTCGGACGTAGCCGTCGAGTCCGGCGATCCGCGCGCGCCCTCGCCCGTGCGCGAACAGCGACCGCGAGGCTAGGAAGGGTCGCGGGTAGGCAGGACGACCGGAATCGGCACCACCGGTACCCACTCGCCCTGCCCGTCCACCGGGCCGCCATCAGCAGTTCCAGACCAGCCAGGAGGCCATGAACCAGCCCCCGAGCCTCCCCGATCCCTCCGCGCCGTCGCACCCGCCATCACCACGGGCCGCTCGAACCAGGCCCCGCCGAACCTGGCGTCCCCGGCGAAGCTCGCCCCGCCGAACCAGGCGTCCCCGGCGAAGCTCGCCCCGCCGAACCAGGCGTCCCCGGCGAAGCTCGCCACGCCGAACCCGGCGGTCCCGGCGAAACTCGCCCCGCCGAACACAGCGGGCCCGGCGAAGCTCGCCACGCCGAACCATGCGGTCCCGGCGAAGCTCGCCTCGTCGAACCTGGCGTCCCCGGCGAAGCTCGCCCCATCGAACCATGCGGTCCCGGCGAAGCTCGCCCCATCGAACCATGCGGTCCCGGCGAAGCTCGCCTCGTCGAACCCGGCGTCCCTGGCGAAGCTCGCCCCGTCGAACACGGCGTCCCCGGCAAAGCTCGCCTCATCGAACACGGCGGTCCCGGCGAAGCTCGCTCCGACGAACCTGGCGGTCCCGGCGAAGCTCGCCCCGTTGAAGTGGGCGTGGCGTGGTCGGCATTGGGAAAAGTCGAAGTCGATGAGGGTGGCGCCGGTGAGCTCGAGGTCGGTGTCGGGCCAGAAGGTGTCCGGGCGGCGGCGTGGGTGGTCGCCGGGGTGCAGGTGGCGGGTGAGGATGCGTTGGGCGGTGAGCCGGACTTCGCGTTCCTGGCGTCGTTGCTCGTCGGTCGGGGTCGGTGCGGGTGTGGCGACGACGGCGCGGCGGATTGCGGCGGTCGTGGTCACCCGGCGGTGGGGGTTGCCACGTAGTCCGCCGGGCAGCCCGCCGAGTCGCCGGGTGCCGGGTTTGTCGGCCGGGGGTGTGTAGGGGGCGCGTAGGTAGGCGCACAGGACGTCGGCCACGACCTAGCGCTGGTCGGGGTTGTTCTGGGCGACGCGTTCCAGGGTGTAGAGCGCGCCGAGGCGGACGGCGGCCTTGTCGGAGCCGAGCTGTTCGACGGCTTTGACGTACTGGTCGGTCAGTCGGCGTTCGGCGGCGTCGTGCTCGGTGGCCCACTGCCGCCGCCACGCCAGCACCAGCGTCATGATCGCCCCGGTGCCGGCGCCGACGGCCAGCGCGGTGCGGATCAGGTCCAGCCGGGCCGCCGAGGTCGAATGGTCCAGCACCAGCAGGAACACCACCATCGCCGCCGCGGTGACCACCAGCACCGGCACCACGATCACCAACGCCGGCCGCCACCACGATCCCGCCGGCA
This sequence comes from Saccharothrix sp., assembly GCF_031180885.1. GTDB lineage: Bacteria > Actinomycetota > Actinomycetes > Mycobacteriales > Pseudonocardiaceae > Actinosynnema. The sequence continues at coordinate 14,649 of NZ_JAPSLK010000078.1, read as the reverse complement.
GCCGCATCATCCCGCGCCGGCCGGGCCCACGCCGCTTACGTCCGATCACACCCGGAATCATCCCGCACCACCATCATCGCGTTACCGGACGATCGCGCCGCGCCGCCGGTGTCTTCGCCCGTGGACCGTGTGACGAGGCGGGAAGCGCCCGGCATCGGGAAGGAGCCGGCCGGTACACCGGCTCATCCGACGCGGACGATGTTCAAGGCGGCGGAGGGGTGTTGAGCACCTGCACCCGCCGATCGACGTCCGCCCGGTCCACCGGGTCGACGCGCGGGCCGCGCAGGAGCGCGTCGAGTTCGCCCTCCGGCGCGCCACCCCGCCGTCGGCACACTGCCCCCTCGTCTCGACGCCATCCCGGTGACCGGGTTCGCGAGTGCGCCAAGGTGAGCGCGACCCACCAAAAGGTGGACACGCCTCACCTTCTTGTCCTTCGTTCAGCGCAGCCGGGGGCGGGAGGTGTTCACGGACGGCCCATAACCGGTGTGGACCCGGCCGCCCTCGACATGACCGTGGACGACGCGGTACCGCGGCGGCAGCGCGTCCGACCCCAGCAGTGGTCGAACGCGGGGCCGAGATCAAGGCCGTTGCTCCAGTTCTTTCTCGACCGCGATCAGTTCGAAGGTGCGTGCCTGCCGGTTGGTGAAGGTCAGGAGGCCGAAGTAGGCGACGGCGATGCCGGCGCGGGTGCAGGGTTCCCACCAGGCGGGCTGGATCCAGGTGTGCAGGCCCGGCAGGGTCATCGGGTCGGTCACCCCGGACAGGTCGATGTCGATCCCGACGGCCAGTCCCAATGCTGCCGCCGACAGCGCTGCGGCCCACCAGTCGAGGTCGCGAACCCGGATCGACCTGTCCTGCCGCCGGATCTCGGCGTGCTTCACACGCAACAGTTCCCGACGGTTTCGGCGTACCGGGTGCACGGCGCGGAACAGGCGCGCGGTGACCTTCAGGTTCTGCACTGCCAGCGCTGTGACCGGGGCCATTAGCGCGACAACGACGAACGGGTGCGGTACTCGGGCCAGCACGGCCAACCACGCATGTGCTCCGATCAGCATGATCAGCACGTAGATCGCGAAGACCACTGCGCGGACTCGTCGAGCCGAACGCGTGTCGAGGTCACTGCCGGTGGCTGCGTGGCCGATTTCGCCGGGTGTGCGGCCGCCACGCTGACGCTCGCGCTGGTCACTGGGCACTGCTTGGTTCCTTTCCGGATGTGTGAGGTTGAGTCGTGCCGCGTGGGCGTCAGAACGCGACGCCTGGGCCGGTTCGTCCGTGGTACTCGGGGTGTGCCGACGCGAGGCCGATGGTGGGGCGCGTCGACCGTGTTCGGGCTTCGGGACACGTCGGTCCTCAGTGGACACGTGTGGTGTGCGTTGGGCGCGGATGGGTTGCGCCACGTCGGGTGTCTGTGCGGTCCGTCGGGTAGGCGCACCGGAGCGGGTGGTGGGTGTAGCTCTGACGCCGGCTGGGGCCGACGCTGTCGCGAGTCGAGATCACCGGCGCCGCCGACCACCGCGCCCAGCAGTACCACCGTCGCCTGGCAGACGGCCGCACCGAAGTCGTGCCCCTGCACCGTCCCGCCGGCGGTCACCTTCACCCCGCACCGGCTTGCCGAGGTAAAGGCCGACCGCGGAATACATGTCCTGTGGTGACTCTTCCTGGAGCACCTGTGGTGTAGGGGATGGCAGGCCTGTGGCGGCAGGTCAGGTCGCCAGTGGACTGCGGCTCGTCCGGGCCGGACGAGCAGGGTTGCGCCACATCGGGTACATGTGCGGTCCGTCGTGGGGCAGGCGCACCGCTTCGAGGTGGGTGTAGCCCTGGCGTTGGTAGAGGCGGGCGCTGTCGTGACTGGAGGCGACGAGGTAAGCGCCGAGAGCGGTGTCGTCGAGTTCGCGGTGGTGGTCGTGCAGCAGGGATCGGCCGATGCCGCGACCTTGGTACTCCTGCGCCACGCCCAGCAGCGCCAGGTAGTGGTGCGGGCGGTCGACCGGGTGCACGCCTGCCAGGAGGTCGTCGAACGCGGTGAACCGGTCGTGGTGGCCGTGGCAGGCGTCGGCGAGGCGTTCGCGGTAGCGGTGTGGGACGGGTGGCGGCTGGGCGGGTTCGTGGTGCCGGATCCATGCCGCGACGCCGACGACCCGGTTGGTGGGCAGGTAGAGCGCGGCGCGGACCCTGCCGTGGCGCATGGCCTGCTCGACGCCCAGGGCCAGATGGGTGCGCAGCGGCCTGTGGCGTTGCATCGTCACGGGCACCAGCCACCGCGCCACGTCGAGGTCGAAGAAGGCCTGGGCCAGTAGTTCGGCCATCTGGTCCAGACTCTCGGCGGGGGCGTCGAAAATGGTCAGGTGGTTCATCGCCCGGCCTTGTCGAGGGTGCCGATCGCGTCGTAGACCTGCGGATCCCGGCGGCGCAGCCACCAGGCGCGGGCCGCGCCCGCGGCCGCGGCGGCGACGAACGCGGCAGGGGCCGCCCACCACAGGAACATCGTCGACGGGGCGAGCAGTTGGTCGAAGCCCGCCAGCGACACGGTCGACAGCCCCAGTAGCGCCACCGCCGCCGTGATTGCGAGCGCGATCCGTGTCCCGGGTGCGCTGGACCTGCGCAAGTGGGTCACGACGAGCACCGATGTCGTGGTGAGCAGCAGCAGCACGCCCAGCGCGCCGACCGCGCCGCCGCCGAGGAACAGGTGCTCCACCGGCCGCCAGTCCAGTGCCGCGGCGGCGGTGATGACCGCGGCGGTGCCGGCGGCCAGGGCCGCGCAGGCCCGTACCGGTGCGCCGGTGGACTGGCTGCGTAACCCGAGCGCCCGGGGCAGCAGCCGGTCGGCGGACAGGTTGGAGATGGTCGCGGTCACGGGCAGGGTGAAGGCGAGCATCGCCGCGACGACGCCGCCGGCGAACAGCACGTGGCCGACGAAGACCCACGCCTGCGCGAGGCCGTCGGGAAGCCGCTCGGCGACCAGGACGAACACCAGGCCGTCGCCGTGGTCGCGTGCGGCCTGGACGATTCCGCCCGGACCGACCGCCACCAGCGGCGATACCGCCGCTGCCAGGTACACCGCGCCCAGCGCGGGCACCGCGAGCCGCGTGGCACGGCCGATCGTGTCCTGCCCGCGCACACTGGACCGGTAGGTCATGACCGTTTCGATGCCCACCCAGGCCAGGAATGCCAGCGGCGCGGGCGGCACGAGCGCCCAGGGATCGTCGGGCACCAGCGCCGCCACCACCGCGGCGACGTCGACGCCCGGCGCCGGTGCGGCCAGCAGCACGGCGTAGGTGAGTCCGACCCAGGCCAGGTCCAGTATCAGCAGCACGAGTACGACCGTGGTGGGTACGGTGATCCGCCACGCCGACAGCGCCGTCACCACCGCCAGCATCACCACGGCCAGGACCGCCCAGTGCGCGTGGATGCCCGCCGGTTCCAGCAGTGGCGCGGCGGCCGACCCGATCACCCCGTACAGCCCCGCCAGCAGCGACGCGTAGGACAGCAGTGCGACGGCACCGGCCGCCGCGCCCGCCGCCGGACTCCACCCGGCGGCGGCGAAGGCGTAGAAGCCCCCGGGGTGCCCGATGGTCCGCCCCATCGCGAGGTAGCCGGGCAGGAACGCCGCCATCACCACCGTCACCACGACGAAGGTGGCCGCCAGGGCGGTGGACCCGACCTGCGCGTAGCCGGCGGGGATCACGGCGACCGCGACGGTCAGCGGTGTCACCACCGCCATCACCACGCCCAGCAGCCGGGGCACGCCCAGCAATCCGGCCCGGGCTCGGGCTTCGATGTCGATGTCGATGTCGGGCATCGGCAATCCAGGCACCACAACTCCAATGTCGAGCGATCCGGTCGATTCCCGGGGCCGGGCGCGGACCGTGTGGCCGCGGCGGCCGGACGCCCGGGACGGGCGGGCGAGGGCAGGGGATCGTGTGTCGTTCAGGCGGCGTTGGTCTCGCGGATGAGGAACCGATGTGCGGCGGCGAGCAGCTTGTGTCCGTCGACGGAAACGTGCCGGCGGACCAGCGCGTCCAGCGCCGCCGGATCTGACGGGATGGCGCGGTCCATGGCGAAGGTGTGGACCAGCGCCACCGCCAGCACGTCGGCCTCCGGCCACCGTCGCGTCCCCGCGGCCGACACTCGCGCGAGGTGCCCGGCCACCGACGCCACGCTCTCCGCCTGCCGGGGCACGATCCGCGTGCGCCGCGACCACGGCGTGGGGGCCACCCGTCGCACCAGGCGCGGGCGGGTGTGCGCGATCCGGCCGGCGACGGCGTCCTCGGCGTCCCCGGCGAGTCCGGTGATGGCGTCGATGACGTCGATGCGTGGCGCGACGACGAACGCACGGTGCACCCGGTCGACCAGGCCGTCGGCGCGCGCGATCCGGATCTGCCGCACCGCTTCGGCGGGCGGTGTCCCGGGTGGCCGGTCCAGCGCCACGACGGCCTCGGGCGCCGGCGGCGGGTCGAACACCACCAGGTGCGCATCCTCGATGACCGCCAACCTGGCGAGCAGCTGCTCGGCCAGCAGCGCCGCGGCCAGCGCGGCTCCCCTGGTGCGCCGCGTGCCCTTGCGGCGGAGGGTGAAGTCGTCGTGGGTCAGCCACCACAACGTGTCGGCGATCAACAGACCGGTGGACGTGGGCGTGTCCGCAGCCCCCGCCGGACGTCCCCACACGGGCGCGGCAGCTGGGTCGAAGACAGTCACGACAACAGTTCTGCCAGTGCTCGACCGCCTCCGATACACCTCGCGGGTGGGAGCGCGGAGGGGATCGAGGGGATCGAGGGGATCACGCGCGTCCCGCAAGGCGTACACGGCCGGCTACACTCCGTCCACACGCCAAGGGGTGGTGACGGTGACCAGGACACCTCGGAAACGCAACACCAGACTGGAACAGGCCCGCCAGGACAAGGGCCTGAGCCGGTCCCAGCTCGCGGTGCTGGTCAACGCCTACGTGCTGGACCACCACGGTCAGCGCAGGGCCACCGACCAGCGTCACGTCGGGAAATGGGAGCGCGGCGAACTGCGGCCCGACGCTGTTTCCCGGGAAGCGCTCCTGGCCGTCCTCGACGCCTCGGGCCCCGACGACATCGGCTGCGCGCCCCCGACGCGCGCTACCGTGGAGCAGGTGAACCGCAAGGACTTCCTCCGCGGAGCCGCAGCGTTGACCAGCTCGGCGCTGCTACGGGTCCCCTGGCAGCACACATCCTCCGACACCGGGATCGACGACGACCCGCTGAACCTGGTCGCCGTCCCCACCCGCGCCTACCGGGCAGGCGAAGCCCACACCCACACCGCCACCCTCGCGCCCGCCGTGACCGCACACCTGCGCATGGCCACCGCGATGCTCGGCCACCGCCCCTCGCCGGTGCAGCACGCCGCACTGGCCGAACTCAACGGGCTGGCCGCGTGGCTGGCCGCCGACGCCGGCGACGACGCCACCGCACGCCGCCGCTACGCCGCCGCCGTCGACCACGCCGAGCGGTCCGGCCACACCCTGCTGACCGCGTACATGATCGCAAGCCAAGGACACCACACCATCGAGTCCGGCTTCCCCCGCGCCGGACTGGACCAGCTCGACCGTGCCGCCCTCACGCTCGGCTCCCCGGCGCCCGCGACCGCGCACGCGTGGCTGCAGTCGCTCTACGCCGTCGGCCACGCCCGCGCCGGACACCGCAAGCTCGCGCTCTCGGCGCTGCGCGCAGCAGAAACCCACACCGCCCGCCAACGCGGCGACACCGTCTGGCCCTTCGTGTTCCCGTTCGACCTCGCGAAAGCCGCCCGCTACCGCAGCGCCGCGCTCGGACGCCTCGGGGACATCCGCGCCGCCGACGCCGCCTGGACGGTGGCGCGCCCCGCCCTCAAAGCCCCGAAGGTCCACGCCTTGGCCCTCGCCCACCACGCCGAAACACTGGCCGTCGCCGGCCGGATCGCCGAGAGCGGCCACACCGCCACCACCGCCCTCACCCTGGCCGGCGAATACGGCTCCGCACGCACCATCACCACCGTCCGGCGGCTCCGCGAACGCCTGCCCGCCCGCACCGGAGACCTCGCCGGGCTCGACGCCGCGTTGACCGCACTCGACCGCGCGACCACCGCATGACCCGGGTCGCCGTCACCGGCCACCGGCTGCTGCCGCCCGCCACCGCGCGCCTGGTCGACACGGCCCTGCGTCACGAGATCGCCCTGTATCCGCCCGCGACCCTCGAAGGCCTGAGCTGCCTGGCAGACGGCGCCGACGCCCTGTTCGCGCAAGCCATCCTGCACGCCGGCGCCCGTCTCACCGCCATCGTGCCCTGCCTCGGCTACCGCGAAGCCCTCCCCGCCGACCACCACGACCTCTACGACATCCTCCTGGGCGGCGCCCACCACGTGATCCGGCTCGACCACCCCGAGTCCACCGCCGACGCGCACATGGACGCCAGCGCCACCATGCTCGCCCACGCCGACCACCTCGTCGCCGTCTGGGACGGACAACCAGCCCGCGGCTACGGCGGAACCGCCGACGTCGTCGAACTCGCCCGAGAACGAGGCATCCCGGTCACCGTCGTCTGGCCCTCCGGCGCCACCCGCGACTAAGTCGCTACCATCGCACGCAACCCTCACCGCCCGGTGCTGGGACACGGACCGCGATCCCGCCCCTCACAGGGACATTCGCGTGCCGGGCGGGATCGCCCGCCCAAGCGGCACCAGTGGCCCACGGGCACAGGCCGGCCACTGCTTCCAGGGACCGAACGGCGCCATGTCGCGGCACAGTGGACAGTCGGGGAACCCCTATGGCGGAAGCAAAAGGATCACCGTGAAGACAACGGCTGGTGCTGTGATGGTCGCAGTCCTGCTCGCGACGGGCTGTTTGTCCGAGCCCACACCCTCGGCTGAACGCAGCCAGGTTGCCGCGACGACGTCGCCGGGCAACAGGGAACCTTCGTCGCGACCGCGTGAGCTGAAGCTCGACGGCCGGAAGCCCTGCGACCTGCTGACCGCCGACCAACTGACGCGGCTCGACATCGACCGGCCGGGGGAGCCGCTGGAGGTCGCCGCCCTGCGGTCGACCGGCTGCCACTGGATCACCACGCGGGCGTCGACGACCCTCGTGCCCGTCACGGGCGAGGGGATCGAGGCGTGGACCGACGGCAAGCGCCTCGGCCGTCCCGAGGAGATCGATCCCATCTCCGGGTTCCGGGCGATCACCGTCACGATGGCGTCGACCAGCCACCGCTGCGACGTCATGGTCGACACCGGTGCCCGCCAGTACCTCGCCGCCGGGTTCTCCGTGACCGCGCCGGACCCCAGCCAGGCGCCCAAGCCCTGCGACGGGGCACGGCAACTGGCGGAGGCGGCCATGCAGAACCTGCTCAAGTAGCAACAGCCACCATGGTCGGCCCCCACGCTGCCGAGGAGACCGGAGTCATGTCGAACTCGCCCGAGAACGAGGCATCCCGGTCACCGTCGTCTGGCCCTCCGGCGCCACCCGCGACTAAGTCGCTACCATCGCACGCAACCCTCACCGCCCGGTGCTGGGACACGGACCGCGATCCCGCCCCTCACAGGGACATTCGCGTGCCGGGCGGGATCGCCCGCCCAAGCGGCACCAGTGGCCCACGGGCACAGGCCGGCCACTGCTTCCAGGGACCGAACGGCGCCATGTCGCGGCACAGTGGACAGTCGGGGAACCCCTATGGCGGAAGCAAAAGGATCACCGTGAAGACAACGGCTGGTGCTGTGATGGTCGCAGTCCTGCTCGCGACGGGCTGTTTGTCCGAGCCCACACCCTCGGCTGAACGCAGCCAGGTTGCCGCGACGACGTCGCCGGGCAACAGGGAACCTTCGTCGCGACCGCGTGAGCTGAAGCTCGACGGGCGCAAGCCCTGCGACCTGCTGACCGCCGACCAACTGACGCGGCTCGACATCGACCGGCCGGGCAAGCCGCTGGAGGTCGCCGCCCTACGCTCGACCGGCTGCCACTGGATCACCACGCGGGCGTCCGCGATCCTCGTGCCCGTCACGGCCGAAGGGATCGAGGCGTGGGCCGACGGCAAGCGGCTCGGTCGTGCCGAGGAGATCGCGCCGATCTCAGGGTTCCGGGCGATCACCGTCACCGTGGAGTCGGACGCCGAGCGCTGTGACGTCATGGTCGACACAGGCGTCGGTCAGTACCTCGCCGCGGCGTTCTCCGTGACCGCGCCGGACCCCAGCCAGGCGCCCAAGCCCTGCGACGGGGCACGGCAACTGGCGGAGGCGGCCATGCAGAACCTGCTCAAGTAGCAACAGCCACCATGGTCGCCCCCGGACGTTGCAGCGGGAGAATGTAAACGGCTCCGTATGGGGAGCTTGGGTTTCACGCGGCGGCCAAAGTTGGGCGGTGCCCCGCGGAAGAGGCTTGTCGGCGTGGGGGCAGCCCAGCTCCCGTCGCGGCGGCGGAGGCCCGACGCATCTGGTCGACCTCTCCTGGCCCACGCGACGATCTCGGCCATCGAGACGCCGTCATCGAACCATACGTCGTGCTTGGTGAACGAGACGGTTATGGGCAAGCCTGTCGGCGGCCACGGCCCGGCTTCACACCGACGGGCAGCAGTAGCCGCAACGACTTCCGCTGCGCGTCGGGCAAGTCGGCCGACCCCGCTGCCGCTACGCTGGCCACGAGGTCTCAGCCCGCGCCAGCGGCGGCGGCCGCTTCACGCCGCTGGTGGCGAAGACGCGCCGCTACGCCCGACCTGAGTGCCGGGTCACCGCGAAGGCGGTTTCCGGCGGCTGGGCATCGAGGGCGCGTCGAATAGAGTCACATTTGTTGGCCAGGCACGCGGTGAAGGCGGCTTTGGTCACGGCGCATCGGGGATCGGCGGCCCACTGGGCGATGGTCTTGGTCTCCCCCGGATGGTGAGGTTCCCGACGGCCGCACACGTCGCGCTCGAGTTGGTTGCGGAGGCTGATTCTCCGTGGCGCCCCCAGGGTGGACGCCTCGGAGGCGGGGGGGCTCCAGCGCCTGGGCGGTGTCCAAGCTGGCCCGCGAGCGCTTCTGCGCCGATTCGATCGCGGCCGACTCGGGCGGCGCGCGGAAGAAGTTCCAGGCCGTGCTCGCCTCCGACCACCGTCCCGGACAGCGGGCAGCGGCGCGGTCCGGGCGCAGCCGGACACGACGGGAAGGCCAGGTCAGGAAGTCCAGCCGACCGACCGGCGAACCTGCACTCCAAGCTGCGGGGCAGTCCCGCTCCCACACCGGCGCGTCGCCGTCGGGCGCGCCTGGGGCAGCAGGTTGAGCAGCAGGCCGTCCTTCAGCGTGGGCGCGATCGGGTTCCACGGCATCGGCTCGGCGAACTCGCCGTCGAGGAGCCCCGCAGGCATCAGAACGCCCGTTTTGGTCGCATACCACGTCGTCATCGGGTCCACGCTGCGAGCAGCTCGATGCAGCGATCGACCCGGTCGCCGCCGTGCCAGGCGATCGCGTCCACCAGCCGGTCCTGGTCGATGATCACGCCCAGGCGTGGGCCAGCTACGCCTCACGTCAAGGCGGCGGCACCGACCAAGCACGACACGCCGCACCCCACGGCCGCCAGCACCCGGCACGCCGTCGCGCGACCCGGACGGCGTCCGGTGCTTGCGGGAGCCGGGCGTGTCCGGTGTGGACGGTCGGGCACGGCGGGTGTCATCGCATCTCCTTGTGCGCAAAGGGGGGCGGATTAGTGCGGTCGGGCAGTCAGCCGGGGTCCTGAGTGCGGTGGGTCGGGTCAGGCACCGGTTTGCGGCTGTCCATCCCCGTCTGGGCGTCGTGGCCGTCCAGGCGTTGCTGTAGCTGCTTGGCGAGGTCGTGATGACCGGCCTTGCGGTAGAGCCCGGCCGCCGCGCCGTGTTCGGCCTTCGCCCGCTCGGTGTCGCGCAGCAGCGCGAGAGCGTCGCCCCGGCGGTGCTTGATCGCGGCGAGGTGGTAGTGGTCGGTGGTCGGGTCGGCCAGGTCCTCGGCGGCGCGCAGCTCCTCGACGGCCTCGTCGGGCTTGCCGGTGACGTTGAGCGCGCGGCCCCGCAGCACGTGTGCGCGCAGCGTTTCCCGACGTCGGCGCGGGTCGCGTGACAGGGCGGTGAGCGCGTTGCCGGCGGCGCGGAGCGCTTCGGCTCCGTCGACGAACCCGGGGACGAGGTGGGTTTCGGCGATCTCCATCCACCGCAGCCCGATCGCGGTGTGTGGGGCGGTTTTCGTGCCGTCGGGCGCGGTCACCAGGCGCTGCTTGTCGATGTCCAGCGCGGCGTAGATGTCGGCCAGCGCTTCGTCGAAGCGCTTCAGGGCGCGGTAGGCCCGTCCGCGGGTGGTCAAGGCGGTGGCCCGGGACCAATCATGGCCGTGCCGGTCGGCGACCTCCAGCGCCCGCGCCAGGATGGGGAGGGCCTGCTCGGGGCGCCCCAGCGCGTTGAGCGCCCACGCGGACCGGGAAAACGCGGCGCTGGCGGCGATGTGGTCGAACCGTTCGGCCGCCTCGGCAGCCAGGTGCTGTACTGCGAGCTGGTCCTCGACTCGGCGGGTGACGCGCAGCCAGGGCCAGCAGGCGGGCCCGAACTGCGCTGTCTCGGCCTCCATGCCCAGCTCCCACGCCCGGCGTTGTACGGCGAGCACCGTGTCGCCCTCGAAGCCGAACCACGCCATAGCGTCGGCCTCGCCGTCGAACCGCGGCAGCGGTGCCAGCTCGTCGCCGAACGGCCGGTACTTGCCGGGCCCCAAGGCCTCCGAGGCCCCGGTGGCGTGCAGCAGCAGGTGCCGCACCACCCGTTCCACAGCCTCCAGTTCGACGCCGTCGTGCGGGGGTCGTGCATCGGAGGGCGCCACCCGGGCTCGGCGGTACCGGGGTGCCGGCGCCCCTGGCAAAACCGGGCCGTCGGGGATGCCGTCGACCGGGACGAGCAGCCCCGCGTCGACTTGGGCGGCGAGTGCGGCGTGAGCCTCGGTGAGCGCGTCGGCGCCGCCGAGCAGCGCCGCCGTCACCCCCACACTCAACTCCTCGCCCGGGACCAGGTCATGCCGGCCGGCAAGCCACTGTCCGGCGGCGGTCGGGAAATCGGTCACGAGGTGTTCCTTCGGCGTAGGGCCGGACCGGTGGAGAGGGCCACCGCTGTCCGGCGGGATGGGCGGAAGTCGACCGGCGAGCCGTGCCCGAACCCACCAGCGGCATCGGGTACACGGTGGATTGACCTGTCAGCACGTCAGCGCACGGTCTCATTGGCGCGCCAGGTGTGTCGGCGACTTGTCCGGGGGTGGCGTGAGGAGGGTTTGCTCCAGGTAGTGGGCACCTTGGCGCACCGCGCGGAGCTGGGCTGCCTGGAGCGGGTGCAGCAGTCTGGGAATCTGCGCCGGGTTCAACCAGGCCGCCTCGCCGACCTTGCCCGCAACCAGTACCAACCGTCCAAGCGTCACATCGGGGTCGGGTATCGGCGCGAACCGGAACAGCATCGTTGCCCGTGGATCGGTGTCGGAGCGACGGGCGCGGGTCCACGCCGTCAGCGCCAGTTCCACAGGGTCGCGGCTGTCCAGCCCGAGTTCGGTGCGCAACTTGCGCGTCACCGCCTCCCGCGGGGTCTCCCCCCGGAGTACCTTGCCGCCGGGTAGATACCAGTGCTCGGGGCCGAAGGGACGCTGGTCGGGCGGCAGACGTATGGCCAGCACCCGGCCGTGCTCGTCGGGAAGTAGTGCCGCCACCAGCACGAACGCCGTAGTCCCGCTGTCATGGACCGGCGGTACCGTGCGGCGGTGCGGATCGGTGCCGGCAATCGGTGAAGTGACCTCTCGGCCCCTCCGATTGCGCAGCGCGACCCCGGCATCGAGGAGCTGTTGGCGGGTGGCCCCGTAGGGCAGGCCGCATTCGGCGGCCACATCCCGGATGCTCAGCCCGCGGCTGTAGGCGGCCACGACGGCGGAGGTGGCCACCGGTGGCGGGGACGGCGGGCTCGGTGGTTCGCTGACCGACCGAATGAGGTGGTGCACCTTGCCCCGGTCGATGCCTGTCCGTCGGGCGATCGCGTTCCCGGACTCGCCGTTGCGGTGGCGGCGGGCGAGCCGTTCGGCCACCTTCCCGATGTCCGGCCCCAGGCACGCCGGGTGGTCGTAGGCCACGACCCCGGCCTCCTCCAGCAGCGTGCGCACCAGGCAGGGCCGCCGGTCCACCTTCTGCGCGATGTCCGCAATGGACATTCCGTTGTGGAAGTCGGCGGCCACGCGTTCGGCCAGGCTGCGGCGCTGCTGGTCACGTAGCGGTGTCGGGGGCACGTCAGACCTCCCTGGGGGGCTGGGCGGGGCGCAGGTCGAGCAGGCCGCGCATCACCGTGTCCGGGTCGTGGCCGCTGCCGGCGACCAGGGGCGCCAGGACGTCGTACGGCACGTCCACCGGTGGCGGGGCCGCCGGCGCGGTCAGCCGGACCCGCAGGGCCGCCCACGCCACGAGGGGCTGGACGCGCGGGTCCTGGCTGCGTGACAAGGCGGTCAGGTCGACCCGGACCCAGCCGGGGCGCCAGCCGAGCTGCGGCCGGGCTCGGGCCAGGGCGCGAGCGAGCATCTCGGATGGAGGGACGCCGACCGCGTACGCAAGTTGGCAGAACCGGAGCAAGGGCATGCCGCGGCTGCCCGATTCGTAGGTCGCCAGGGCCTGGAGGCTCACCACCGCTCCGCCGGCCCGGTCCGACATCCCGGTGAGTTCGTCGCGGAGCCGGGCTCGCGTCCAGAAACGACGGGTGCGGCCGGCACTGAGTTCGGCACCCACCGCCTGGGCCAGCCGAGCGGGGTCGAGCACGTGTCACCTTTCGGTCGCCGGTGAGGGAGTCGACGTCGGCGGCCCGTGAACCGCGCGGGGGGTGGTCGGTTCACGGGCCGCCCGACGTCCCGGTGCGCCGCGATCGGTCGAGGGATCGGAGCGCACCGGTATGAGCCCTCCCCCGGCCCGGCGTGGGTAGGCCGGTGGGGAGGGCGGGTCGGTCGGTGCCTCGCCTCCGGCGGGCGTGCCCGCCGGAGGCGCGTCAGCTCACACCGGCGGGGAGGGCGGCAGCGGCGACGCGCTGGCGCGTCTCCAGGTCGTCGGCGGCACGCGGGTCGGTGGCCCGGACGGCACGCCGGATGATTCGCATCAAAATCTCCTTGTATCCATAAGCGGTTTCGGCGGCCGACGCGGGTGCCGGCCGCCGACCGGCAGGGCGGGCTTGAGGGGTCACGGCGCGGCGGCGCGCTGGCCGCCGCCCTCGACCGCGGGCGGGGACACCGCCAGACACACCGGCACCTCGCCGACGGTGGGGTGGCTGCTCGGGTCGCACACCGCCCGCCGCACGTCACCGGGCAGGGACTCCGCCGGCACCGGTGCCCATCCGGCCCCGGTGACCGCCGTGTGCAGGTCCCGTGCGGCGTCCCGGCCGCGGTGGGCGTCGGTGTACCGGTGGGCGACCGCCAGGTGGGAGCCCGGCGGGACCAGGTTCCGCCACCGGGCCAACACCCGCTCCAGCTCCGCCATGTCGTCCGCGTGGTCGGCCAGCCCGGTGGCCAACACCGCCACGGGCTCCTCGTCCCGGCCCGCCCGGGGAAGCCTGGTGGCCATGACCGCGTCCCACGCGGCGTCCGGGGCCATGCACGGATCGCCCAGGACCGCCTCGCACCACAGGCTTTCGCAAGTCAACCGGGCCACCCCGTGCGTCACGGGATCGGCGTTGACGTACACCACGTGGGTGCCCTGCGCCGCCAACTCCTCGTCTGCGGCCAGCTCCTGGTGCGGCGCCAGAGTCGGGACACCGGTGGACAGGTCGACCATCAGCCGGGGCGCGTGGTGGACCGCCAGGTATCGGGTCGCGCGCAGCAACCACCGCCGCCGCACCCACACCAAGTGGGACAGGTGAGGGTCCTCGTCCAGTAACCGCCGCGCCCGTGTCCGATCCACGCCGAAGCTGTGCCCGCCACCCAGTAGGTACTCCTCCACCCGGGCGGGGTCGGGGCTGCTGACCAGGCCGTGGAACGGGCCGGTGTCCGGCGCGAGCGCCGCCACGAGGCGAGGCGTCCGGCGGTGGGAAGTCCCCAAAACGTCGAATCTCCTTGCGCTGAAAGGAAAAGGGGAATCTGGCCACGGTTGCTGCGTGGGTGCGGTGACCTGGACGGTCGAGGAGGCCGGTTCCGGTGATGGCGTGGTCGGCACACCACCACCGGAACCGGGTCTTGGTTCCCTCGCCCGCTGGGGCAGCGCCCACGGGAACCCACCCCCAGAGGCCTCGTGGGGAGACACCTCATGGGGGCTGCACCGGCCGCAGCGTCCCCGGTGAACCACGTGCGGGGAGCGCGGCCGGGCGGGTCAGGGATGACCGGGGCCTTCGACGAACACCCCGCCCGCGGGTGTGATCGCGCGGTGGTGGTCGTCGGAATCGTCGGCGGTCACCGGAAAGCCTCCTCCCGTAGCCGGAGGTCGTGGTGGTCGGCGCGGTGTTCGCACGCCCGGGACGACACCGCCTCGGCACACACCTCCAGCCGGACCTCGTCGGTCCACGCGGCCATGTAGACGTCACCCCCGGCCATGGCGTGCTTGCGGCACGACACCGCGACCTCCATGAGGTCCGCGCGGGCGAAGGGCAACCACGAGTCGGCGGACGGCGACCACAGCGCGTACTCCGCACCCTTCCCGTCGACGGCCTGGGCAACCCAGTGCGCCAGCATCG
>NZ_JAPSLK010000017.1 GCF_031180885.1 Saccharothrix sp. | reverse complement strand
GCTGTTGAGTTCTCAAAGAACACGCGCTCACCATCGCAACCCACTCGATCCGAGTGACTTTCTCCGGGGCTTGTGCGCCGCGCTCCGTTCCGGTCTGTCCGGCCCGTTCCGCGCTGGCAGAGAGAAAGTTACACCCCGCCCAACGCGGAGACAAATCGGGGTCCTGGGGCACCGTCTTCGCAGGTCGGACTACGTGCAGTCGACCCAAAACCGGATCATGTGTGACCGGGGCCACCCGAACGACTTTTCAGCGGGGCGCGCACGGCAGGTGCACCGCCACGGACAGGCCGCCGCCGGGGATGGCGGACGCCTGCACGCGACCCTCGTGAGCTGCGACGGCGGCCCGCACGATGGACAACCCCAGTCCCGTCCCCGTGCGCGCGGTCCGGTCCGCGACGCCCCGGCGGAACGGCTCGAACAGCTCCTCCACCCGGTCCGGCGCGATGACCGGACCCGACGAGGACACCCGCAGGGACGTCCACTCCGGCCCGCCCTCGGTGCGCACCTCGATCCACCCACCGGGCACGTTGTGCCGCACGGCGTTCTCCAGCAGGTTCCCCGCGATCCGCTCAAGCAGGGCCGGGTCGCCCACGGCGGGCGCGGGCGCGGTCACGAACGACGCACGGACCTGGCGCTCGTCTGCCTCCGCCCGCACTGCCTTCCACGCGGACTCGACCACGGCGTTCAGGTCCACCGGCTCCCGCACGGCCAACCCCAGCCCGTCCGTGCGCGCGAGCAGCAGCAGGGCGCTCACCAACTGCTCCGCCCGCTCGGTCGCCGACCGCACGACGGACGCCATGCGCCGCAGCTCCTCCTCGTCCGCGTCGGGGTCGGACAGGGTCACGTCCAGCTCGGTCCGGATCACCGACAGCGGCGTGCGCAGCTCGTGGGAGGCGTTGGCGACGAACCGGCGCTGCGAGTCGAACGCGGCCTGCAGCCGGTCCAGCATCTCGTCGAACGTGTCGGCCAGTTCGGCGACCTCGTCGCGCGGGCCGGCCAGGCGCAGCCGCTCCCCCAGGGACTCGGCGGACAGCCGCCGGGCCGCGTCGGTCACGTCGTGCACGGGCTGGAGGACGCGGCCGGCGATGGTCCACGCGAGCAGCGCGGCGGCGGCCACCACGCACAGGAAGGCGATCGTCCCCGACCGCAGCACGTCGTCGCGCGCCTGCTGGCCGAGGGCGTCGGCGAGCACCCCGGAGTCGACCTCGACGCCGTCCACGACGACCGTGCTGCCCTCGGGGAACCGGGGCGAGGACGCGACCACCCGGCCGACCAGCATCCAGCCCAGCAGCAGGAGCAGTCCGGACACGAACGCCACGAGCCCGGTGGCGAGCAGGGTGAGCCGGGTGCGCAGACCCGGCCCGCGGCGGCGCAGCGCCGGCGTCACTCAGGCAGGCCGGCGGTGGGCACGCGGTACCCGGAGCCGACGACCGTGTCGATGATGCCGGGCTCGCCGAGCTTCTTGCGCAGCGTCATGACGGTGACCCGGACGGTCGTGGTGAACGGGTCCGCGTTCTCGTCCCACACCCGTTCCAGCAGTTCCTCGCTGCTGACCACGGAGCCCTTGGCGGCCAGCAGCACCTCCAGCACGCCGAACTCCTTGCGGGTCAGCTCGACGGGCTGCCCGCCGCGCCGCACGGTGCGCCGGGCCGGGTCCAGCTCGACGTCGCGGGCGGTGAGCAGCGGCGGGGTGGCGGGGGTGGCGCGCCGGGCCAGGGCGCGCACCCGCGCGACCAGCTCGGGGAACGCGAAGGGCTTGGCCAGGTAGTCGTCGGCGCCCAGGGACAGGCCGGCGACGCGGTCGTCGATGCCGGCGCTGGCGGTGAGCATCATGACCCGGGTCAGCGCGCCGGAGCCCAGGATCTCCTTGCACAGCTCGTCGCCGGACATGCCGGGCAGGTCGCGGTCCAGCACGACGACGTCGTAGCGGGTGACGGAGACCTTCTCGTGGCCGGTCTCGCCGTCGTAGGCGACGTCCACGGCCATGCCTTCGCGCCGCAGGCCGCGCGCGATCGCGTCGGCCAGCGGCACCTCGTCCTCGACTACCAGGATGCGCACCTCACAAAGGTGCCACAGATCCCTGAGAGCGTGCTTAGGACGGCTGTTCGACCACGACGGTCTGCGCGGACTGCAAAGCGCGCAGCCGGAGCAGGGCCGGGTGGTCCTCGGCGAGGCGGGCGGCGTTGAGCAGTGACCGCATCGCGGCCGTCTCACCCCGTGCGCGCTCCAAAGCCGCCTTGGCCTCCGCGCGCGCCACGATCTCGGCGAGGGCGGCCTTGCGCAGTTCGGGCGGCATCACGACGTCCCGCACGGCGACCGACGCGACGAGCACGCCCAGCGACGCGGCCCGGGGGCGCACGGCCTCGAAGACCTCCGCGGCGATGGCGTCGCGGTCCGGGTCGACCTGGTCGTGGGTGCGGCCCAGCACGGCGGAGCGCAGGGCGAGCTGGAAGACCAGGTGCAGCTCGTGCTCGGGGTTGGGCGCGGTGACCACGAACGCGGTGGCGTCGTCGACCGACCACGTGATCACGAGGGTCACGCGGACCAGGACGCCGTCGGCGGTCGGGATGTCCTGCCAGGCGGGGGTGTGGGAGCGGGGGCGGACGTCGACGCGCTGGACGAGGTCGCGGCGCGGGACGCGGTGCTCGCCGGGGCCCAGTTCGCCCACCACGGAGCCCTTGCTGAAGTGCACGCCGCGTTCCCACGGCATGAGCGTGTGCTTCACATCCCCCTCCTCCCGAAGACGCTCCGAACGCGGACCGCGACCCCGGCCGTGGGGTGTCGGGCGGGGGCCCGAAGCCCGCAGAGCCCTCCACCCGGTGCTCGGCCGGGGTCGCGGCGAGGTAAGGGAGTCGAACCCCTGATTCGCGTTGACAGCGCGGTTACCAGTGCGCCCGGCTGCGATCGCGGAACCCGGAGCGGCAACGCCGTCCGGGCCACTGACCGGGCGGGAGGAAGGGTAGCGGCCCTACTTCTCCACAGTCGCGTCGATTTCTTCCGGCTGGGAGGCGACGACCCACTCGGTGATGCGGCGAGCCACGTCCTGCGCGGTGAGGCCGAGGTCGGCCAGGACCTCGGCGCGTTCGCCGTGCTGGTGGAAGGACTGCGGGATGCCCAGGTCGCGCAGCGGGGTGTCGACGCCGGCGTCGCGGAGCGCGGCGGCCAGTGCCCAGCCGAAGCCGCCGTGCCGGCCGCCGTCCTCGACGGTCACCACGAGCTTGTGCTGGGCGGCCAGGGTCACCAGGTCCGCGGAGACCGGGAACACCCAGCGCGGGTCGACCACGGTCACGCCGATGCCCTGGTCGGCCAGGCGCTGCGCGGCGGACACGCCCAGGCCGCCGAACGCGCCCACGGTCACCAGCATGACGTCGTCACCGGAGCGGCTGAGCACGTCGACCGTGCCGATGCGCTCGACAGCGGGCAGGTCCTCGCCCACCGAGGCCTTCGGGTAGCGCACGACGGAGGGCGCGTCCGAGATCGCGACCGCCTCCCGCAGCTCCTCGCGCAGGGTCGCGGCGTCGCGCGGGGCGGCCACGTGGATGCCGGGGACCAGGCCGCAGATCGACAGGTCCCACATGCCGTGGTGGGACGCGCCGTCCGGGCCGGTGATGCCGGAGCGGTCGAGCACGACGGTGACGCCCTGCTTGTGCATGGCGACGTCCATCAGCAGCTGGTCGAACGCCCGGTTGAGGAACGTGGCGTACACCGCGACCACCGGGTGCAGCCCGCCCATCGCCAGGCCCGCCGCCGAGGTCATGGCGTGCTGCTCGGCGATGCCGACGTCGAAGCACCGGTCGGGGTAGAGGCCGGCGAACTTGTCCAGGCCCGTCGGGCCGCGCATGGCGGCGGTGATGGCCACGATGTCGGAGCGCTCGCCGCCCAGCGCGGCCAGTTCGTCGGCGAACACGTGGGTCCACGTGCGCTTCGACGGGCCGACGTTCTCGCCGGTGATGGGGTCGATGACGCCGGTGGCGTGCATCTGGTCGGCCTCGTGGTTCTCCGCCGGGGCGAAGCCCATGCCCTTGCGGGTCACGGTGTGCACGATGACCGGGCCGCCGAAGGACTTGGCGCGGCGCAGCGCGGACTCCAGGGCGACGATGTCGTGCCCGTCGACCGGCCCGATGTACTTCATGCCCAGGTCCTCGAACATGGCCTGCGGGCTGAGCGCGTCCTTGATGCCGCGCTTGGCCGCGTGCAGGGCCGCGTAGAGGGGCTTGCCGACGATCGGGGCGTTCTGGAGGGCGTTCTTGCCGCGTTCGAGGGCCTTCTCGTAGCCGGGCCGCAGGCGCAGCGACGCGAGGTGGTCGGCCAGGCCGCCGATGGTCGGCGAGTAGGACCGGCCGTTGTCGTTGACCACGATCACCACGGACCGGTCGGTGCCGGCGGCGATGTTGTTCAGCGCCTCCCAGCACATGCCGCCGGTCAGGGCGCCGTCGCCGACGACCGCGACGACGTGGCCGCCGCGGCCGGTGAGCTGGAACGCCTTGGCCAGGCCGTCGGCGTAGGACAGGGCGGTGGAGGCGTGGCTGTTCTCCTCCACGTCGTGCTCGCTCTCGGCGCGCGACGGGTAGCCGGACAGGCCGCCCTTCTGGCGCAGCGTGTCGAACCCGTCCGCCCGGCCGGTGAGGATCTTGTGCACGTAGCTCTGGTGGCCGGTGTCGAACACCACGGGGTCGCGCGGCGAGTCGAACACCCGGTGCACGGCCATGGTCAGCTCGACCACGCCGAGGTTGGGTCCCAGGTGGCCGCCGGTCCGGGAGACCTTGTCGACCAGGAACCGCCGGATCTCCTCGGCGAGCCGCACCAACTCGTCGTGCTCCAGCCGCTTCAGATCCGCCGGTCCGTGCACGGATTCCAGCAAGCCCACCGCTCCACCTCGCCTGTGGTTTCTCTCCCCGATCGTCCGGCCAGTCTACGGACCAGAGGCTGAGACGCTGCTCAGCGAACGGGTTCCAGCAGCGCGACGCATTCGACGTGGTGGGTCATCGGGAACGCGTCGAACGCCCTGAGCTGCGTCAACTCGTAGCCGTGGTGGGCGAAGGAGGCGATGTCGCGGGCCAGGGCGGCGGGGTCGCACGCGACGTACACCACACGTGCGGGTCGGCTCCGGGCGATCGCGGTCACCACGACCCGGCCGGCGCCCTTGCGCGGCGGGTCGAGCACGACGACGTCCGGCGGGAGGTCGGTGAACTCGGGCGTCTCCAGCACCTGCTCGGTGCGGCCCGGGTGCCAGCCGACCTGCGGCAGGTCGGACAGGTTGACCCGGCCGTCCTCGACCGCGCCCACCGAGGACTCGACCACGGCCACCGAGCCCTCCGGGCCGACCTGCTCGGCCAGCACGGACGCGAAGAGCCCCGCCCCGCCGTAGAGGTCCCAGGCCCGGTCGCCGGGGTGGCAGTCGGCCCAGGCGCGGACCACGGCGGCCAGGGTGTCGGCGGCGGCCGGGTGGACCTGCCAGAAGCCGTCGGCCCGGAGGTTCCAGGTGCGGTGGGCGGCCAGTTCGGTGGCGGTGCCGCTGCCCTTGCGCCGCTTGACCGGTCCGGGGACGGGTCGGCCGCGCCGCACGACCGGCGGGCCGATCTCGGTCACGTGCACCTGCCCGCCCGCGTCGCGGGTCACCGCCAGCTCGGAGCCGGGCGGCCAGGTGCGGCCGACCACCGGGTCCAGGGCGCCGGGTGCGGCGATGACGCAGTGGTCGACGGGGACCACGTCGTGGCTGCGGTGCGCGCGGAACCCGGGCCGGCCGTCCGGGCCGACCGCCATCCGCATCCGGGTGCGCCAGTCGGTGGGGCCGCCGGGCAGGTCCTCGACGATGACCTCCCAGTCGAGCTTGGCCAGCCGGCGCAGCTGCTCGCTGACCACGGCGGCCTTCAGCTCGCGCTGCGCCTCCCACGAGGCGTGCTGCCAGTCGCAGCCGCCGCAGAGCCCCGGCCCGGAGAACGGACACGGCGGTTCCACCCGATCAGGTGAGGCTTGGAGGACTTCGACGGCGTCACCCCGGCAGAACGACCCGCCGGTGTCCTCGGTGATCCGCACGCGCACGCGCTCGCCGGGCAGGGCGTGCCGGACGAACACCACGCGGCCCTCGTACCGGGCGACGCAGTGCCCGCCGTGGGCGACCGCGCCGACCTCGACCTCGATGAGCCGCTGCTTCCAGGTGGCCGTCACTTCTCGTTACCGCCGCGCTTGTCCAGGCCGCGCCGGATGGCTCCGGGCGCGATCACGTCCTTCTCGGTCACCTTGGACGACGACGCGAGCTGCCACGGCACGCTCGTCACCATCACCCCGGGTTGGAACAACAGTCTGCCCTTCAACCGCAGCGCGCTCTGGTTGTGGAGGAACTGCTCCCACCAGTGACCGACCACGTACTCCGGGATGAACACGGTGACGACGTCGCGCGGGTTGTCGGTGCGGACCCGCTTGACGTAGTCCAGCACCGGCTTGGTGATCTCCCGGTAGGGCGACTCGATGACCTTGAGCGGGACCTTGAAGTTCTCCTTCTCCCACTCCGCGACCAGCCGGCGGGTGTCCGCGTCGTCGACGTTGACGGTGACCGCTTCGAGCACGTCGGGGCGGGTGGCCTTGGCGTAGGCGACGGCGCGCAGCGTGGGCATGTGCAGCTTGGAGACCAGCACCATGGCGTGGTTGCGTGCGGGCAGGAGCTTCTGCCGTTCCTGCTGGCGCAGCTCCTCGGCGACCCGGTCGTAGTGCCGGCGGATCGCGGTCATCAGCGCGTAGATGGCGGCCATCGCGGCGATGGCGATCCACGCGCCGTGGGTGAACTTGGTGATCAGCACGACGACGAGCACCGAACCGGTCATGAACAGGCCGAACGCGTTGATGCCCTGCGAGCGGCGCATCCGGTTGCGGGCGGCCGGGTCGGTCTCGGTCGCCAGCAGCCGGTTCCAGTGCCGGATCATGCCGGCCTGGCTCATCGTGAACGACACGAACACGCCCACGATGTAGAGCTGGATGAGCTTGGTGACCTCGGCGTCGAACGCGATGACCAGGATGATCGCGGCGGTGGCGAGGAAGACGATGCCGTTGCTGAACGCCAGCCGGTCGCCGCGGGTGTGCAGCTGGCGGGGCAGGTAGCGGTCCTGGGCGAGGATCGAGCCGAGCACCGGGAAGCCGTTGAACGCGGTGTTCGCGGCCAGGACCAGGATCAGCGCGGTCACCGCGGTGATGAAGAAGAAGCCGACCGGGAAGCCCTCGAACACCGCCCCCGCGATCTGGGCGACCATCGTCTTCTGCTCGTAGCCCTCGGGCGCGCCGACGAGCTGGTGGGCCGGGTCCTCGGCCATCTTCACACCGGTCATCTGGGCCAGCACGATCAGGCCCATCAGCATGGTGACCGCGATCAGGCCCATCATCAGCAGCGTGGTGGCGGCGTTGCGGGACTTCGGCTTGCGGAACGCCGGGACGCCGTTGGAGATGGCCTCCACGCCGGTCAGCGCCGCGCAGCCGGAGGAGAAGGCGCGCAGGACCAGGAACACGAACGCCAGGCCCAGGAGGTGGTCGTCCTCGGCGCGCAGCTCGAAGCCCGCGCTCTCGGCGCGCATGTCGTCGCCCAGGACCACGCCCCGGACCAGGCCGTAGCCGATCATCACCAGGATGCCGACCATGAACGCGTAGGTCGGGATGGCGAACGCCGCCCCCGACTCGCGGATGCCGCGCAGGTTGATGGCGGTGAGGACGACGATCGCCACCACCGCGAACTCGACCTTGTGGGTGGCGACGAAGGGGACCGCCGAGCCGATGTTCGCCGCGGCGGAGGAGATGGAGACGGCGACGGTGAGGATGTAGTCGACCAGCAGCGCGCTGGCCACGGTGAGGCCCGCCTTCTGGCCGAGGTTGACCGTGGCGACCTCGTAGTCGCCGCCGCCGGACGGGTAGGCGTGCACGTTCTGGCGGTAGCTCGCGACCACGGTCAGCATGACGATGACGACGACGATGCCGACCCACGGCGCGATCGCGTAGGCGCTCAGGCCCGCGACCGAGAGGACCAGGAAGATCTCCTCCGGCGCGTAGGCCACGGAGGACATCGCGTCCGAGGCGAACACCGGCAGCGCGATTCTCTTCGGCAGGAGCGTGTGGGCGAGACGGTCGCTCCGGAAGGGCCTGCCGACCAGGAGGCGCTTGGCCGCGGTTGCGAGCTTGGACACGGGTGCAAAGCGTAAGGGGTCCTCCTCCCCTGGTCGGAGTAATCGTCGGTAGGTTCTCCCCAGGCGTCGTTCAGGAGGCTTTCGTGCACGTGGTGATCATGGGGTGCGGCCGGGTGGGATCCTCCCTGGCCAAGGCCCTGGAACGCCTGGACCACCAGGTCGCGGTGATCGACAAGGACGCCCAGTCGTTCCGGCGGCTGGGTGCGGACTTCCACGGCCAGCAGGTCGTCGGCAACGGGTTCGACCAGAAGGTGCTCATCGAGGCGGGCATCGAGCGGGCTGGCGCGTTCGCGGCGGTGTCCAGCGGCGACAACTCGAACATCATCTCGGCGCGGGTCGCGCGGGAGACGTTCGGCGTGGAGGCCGTGGTCGCCCGGATCTACGACGAGAAGCGGGCCGCCGTGTACGAGCGGCTGGGCATCCCGACCGTGGCGACCGTGCCCTGGACGACGGACCGGTTCCTGCGGATGTTGCTGCCAGAGGGGGCGGCGACGGCGTGGCGCGACCCGTCCGGCGCGGTGGCGGTGCTGCCGTTGGAGCTGGACGAGGGCTGGGTGGGGCACTCCGTGCGCTCGTTCCAGGAGGCGACGGGGGCGCGGGTGGCGTTCATCATGCGGTTCGGGACCGGCGTGCTGCCGGAGTCGAAGACGGTGCTGCAGGCGGACGACGTCGTTTACGTGGCTGCTTTGTCCGGCACGGTGACCGATGTGGCCGCGGCGGCGGCCCATGCCCCTGAGGAGGCCTGACGTGCGGATCGCGATCGCTGGGGCGGGGGCTGTCGGCCGGTCCATCGCGGCGGAGCTGGTGGCCGACGGTCACCAGGTGATGCTGATCGAGCGGGACCGGAACCACTTCGAGCCGCACACGGTGGAGCAGGCGGAGTGGGTCCAGGCGGATGCCTGCGAGCTGTCTTCTTTGGAAGACGCCGGGATGCAGTTGTGTGATGTCGTGATCGCGGCTACCGGCGACGACAAGGTGAACCTTGTGGTGTCGTTGCTGGCCAAGACCGAGTTCGCGGTGCGGCGGGTGGTGGCGCGGGTCAACGACCCGAACAACGAGTGGCTGTTCACCGAGTCCTGGGGCGTCGATGTCGCGGTGTCCACGCCGCGGATCCTGTCGGCGCTGGTGGAGGAGGCGGTGACGGTCGGTGACGTGGTGCGGTTGCTGACGTTGCGGCAGGGGCAGGCGAACCTCGTGGAAATCACCTTGCCGGATGACACCCCGTTGGCCGGGTCGCCGGTGAATTCGCTGGATTTGCCGCGGGATGCGGCGTTGGTGACGATTCTGCGGGGTGGCAGGGTCATCGTCCCGACGCCGGATGACACGCTTGAGGGTGGGGACGAGTTGCTTTTCGTCGCGGCGGCGGATGTGGAGCGGGAGATCCGGTCGGCGCTCGGGTACTGATGCGCCTGCGGGGCCGGCTTGCGGTGGGCGGAAACCCGGGTGAGTTCGTGCTGGTGGGCGCTTAGCATCCCGGCATGGTGTCCACTGATCGGTTGCTCGCCTTCGCGGCGATGTCGTTCCTGCTCATCATCATCCCCGGGCCCAGCGTGCTCTTCGTCGTGGGACGGGCGTTGGCGCAGGGCAAGCGTGCCGCGCTGATGACCGTGTTCGGGAACACGCTCGGGGCGTACGCGCTGGTGGTGGCGGTGGCGCTGGGGATCGGCGCGGTCGTTGAGCGGTCGGTGCTGGTGTTCACCGTGCTCAAGCTGGCGGGGGCCGCCTACCTGGTCTACCTGGGGGTCAAGGCGTTCCGGGAGCGTGGGGCGATGGTCGCCTCGTTCGACGGGGGTGGGGGCGTCGCGCGGGGTGTCTGGCGGACGTTGTGGGAAGGGTTCGCGGTCGGGGTGGCCAACCCCAAGACGATCGTGTTCTTCGCCGCCGTGCTGCCGCAGTTCGTGGACCGGGCTCAAGGGCACGTCGTGGTGCAGATGCTCGTGCTCGGGCTGGTGTTCAACGTGATCGCCGTCGTGTCCGACAGCGTGTGGGGGCTGGCCGCGGCGACCGCGCGCGGGTGGTTCGCGCGGTCGCCCAAGCGGCTTGCGCTGGTCGGGGGCACCGGTGGGCTCGCCATGATCGGGCTCGGGGTGACGGTGGCCGTCACCGGGCGCAAGGACTAGCGAAGGAACTGGCTAGTCGTACTGGGAGCGGAGCCGTGCTTCGGCGGCTCTGTTCTCCTCTTCCTCCTTGGCCTGGGCGGCCTTGAGGCGCTTGTCCGAGCGGCGGACGGCCCAGACGGTCACGATCAGGGCCACGGCCATGAGGGGGTAGCCCATCGCGAGCTTGGCGGCGGCCAGCCAGCCGACCGAGGCCTCGTCGTAGAGCCAGCGCTGGACCACGAAGCGCGAGCCGAACACCAGCGCCCAGACGAGCGTGGCGATGTCGTAGTCGCGGACCGACGCCCGGTCCTTGCGCCACGCGGTGCCCTGGCCGTTGAGGAAGCTCCAGATCACGCCGGCCAGGGGCCAGCGGACGAGGATGGAGGCCACGAAGACGCCCGCGTAGACCAGGCTCTGCCAGATGCCGAACAGGAAGAATCCCTTGGCGTCACCGGTCCGGTAGGCGATGAAGGCGGCGATGCCGACGCCGAACACCGCGGACACGGCCGGCTGGACGCTGCCCTTCCGCATGGCGAGCACGATGCCGATGACCACGGCCGACCCCAGCGCGCTCCAGATCGCGGGCATGAGCCCCGCGAAAGCGTTCACCAGGACGAAGACCACCACCGGCAACGACGAGAAGAGCAGGCCGCTGACCCCGCCCATCTGCTCCAGAAGGGTCGGCTGCTTCTCTGATTCGGTTGAGGTCATGAAGCGGTCTGCAACTCGTAGTAGGGGTTGTAGAGCACCTTGCGACCGTCACGCACGGCGATGCGGCCACGGGCCTTGATGGTCCGACCGGGCTCGATGCCGGCGATCCGCCGCCGGCCCAGCCACACGAGGGTCACGCCCTCGGTGCCGTCGTACAGCTCGGCCTCCAGGGTCGCGGCGGCGTCCCGGGGGCACAGCTCGACGGTCCGCAGTCGCCCGAGCACGGTCACCTCCTGGCCGGACTTGCAGTCGCACGCCCGGACGGCGCCGACCTCCACGGCTTTTCGCGAGAGGTCGTCGGCGTCCAGCTCGCTCACGTCGGTGGTCAGCCGACGCACGAGGCGGCGCCAGTAGCCGCCCCCAGTTCCAGTCATCCCCGACTCCTGGGTGCTCCTCCGTGGACCTCGGCTGTGAGGCCCGTACGAGGCCAGGGTAACCGGGTACACCCGACCGGGTATCCGACTGGGGGAGGATGTTCACTCGATGACTTCCGCCACCGCCGTCCTCCTCCCCGGCACCGCCTCCGACGAGGTGTTCGTGCGCTCCGTGTTCGCCCGGCCACTGGCCGCCGCCGGCTTCGCGCTCGTCGCGCCCGAGTCGCGGTCGGTCGACGAGCACTTCGCGGCACTGGACGCCGCCTACGACGGACAACCGCTGGTGGTCGGGGGTGTGTCGCTGGGGGCGCACATCGCGGCGCGGTGGGCGGTGCGGAATCCGTCGCGGTGTGCGGGGGTGTTGGCGGTGCTGCCTGCGTGGACCGGGCAGCCGGATGGAGCGCCGGCGGCGTTGGCGGCCTCGGCCAGTGCCGCTGTGGTGTCGGCGGAGGGGGTCGACGCGGCGGTGGCCGGGGTGGAGGGGTGGGTCGGCGACGAACTGCGGCGGGCGTGGCCCCGGTACGGGGCGGCGCTGGCGGGAGTGCTTCGGGAAGCCGCCTCGTCGGACGCGCCCACCGTGGCCGAGCTGCGGGGGTTGGACGTGCCGGTCGGGGTGGCCGCGTGCACGGACGACCCGGTCCACCCGTTCGAGGTAGCCCGCAAGTGGGTGTCGGCGTTGCCCAGAGCAGCCCTGCGCACGACCACGCTGGCCGAGGTGGGCGCGGACCGGGAAGCCCTGGGCCGCGCCGCCCTCGACGCGCTGCGGAACGCCTAGCCCTGCTGCTGCTGGGCCGCGATGTGCCGGGCGATGGCCTCCGGCAGCTCGATCGGCAGCGGCGTGCGGACCGGCATCGGCTGCTCGCCGCGCTTGACCACGGTGTGCTTGATCAGCTCGTACAGCGCGTACCCGGCCTGCTCGCCCTGCTGCTCGGACGGGGCCGCCGCCACGCCGCGCAGCATCCAGCGGGGGCCGTCGACGCCCACGAAGCGCAGGAACACCTCGTTGTTGCGGGCGGTGATCTCCTCGCCCCACTGGCCGTTCTCGCGGTTGATGCGGAACCCGTCGCCCTTGAGCTGGGTGATCAGCTCCGCGCCCACCTCCGGCCACAGCCTGTCGGTCCTCGGCGCGGCGAACGCGCTGATGGTGAGCTGGCCGACCGGAGTCAGCAGGTGCACCGCGCGCACCGCGCCGGCCTGGTCCATCTCGACCTGGAGCTGCGCGCCCTCGGGCACCGGCAGCAGGACCGAGCCCAGGTCCAGCCGGTTCAGGCCGTCGTCGGGGGCGTGCTCGGAGTCGTACGGGCCGACCTCCGGGATGTCGAGGTCGACCTCGACCTCGGGCGCCGTCCCCCGGTTCGCGGAGTGCCTACCGCGCTTGCGGCGCTTTCCGAACATCTCGCCCTCACCCCTCCGTCCGGGCGAGCACCTCGTGCCCGCCAGTAGAGCCGTAGCCGCCCGCGCCCCGCGCCGAGTCGGGCAGCTCGTCGACTTCGCGGAACACGGCGTGCTCCACCTTCTGCACCACCAGCTGGGCGATCCGGTCGCCGCGGGAGAGCACGACCGGCTCCCGCAGGTCGTGGTTGACCAGGCACACCTTGATCTCGCCCCGGTAGCCCGCGTCGATCGTGCCGGGCGTGTTGACCACGCTGAGCCCCACCCGGGCGGCCAGTCCGCTGCGCGGGTGCACGAACCCCGCGTACCCCTCGGGCAGCGCGATCGCGATGCCGGTGCCGACCACGGCCCGCTCCCCCGGTTCGATCACCACGTCGGTGGTCGTCACGAGGTCGGCGCCCGCGTCGCCGGGTCTGGCGTACGACGGGAGCGGTACGGAGGGATCGAGCCGGGACAGCAGGACCTCGACGCTGGGCACGGCGCGCGAGACTACCCTGGTGGCGTGAGCGAGAGTGCTGTGACCGCCCCGATCGCCTTCCGGGAGCGGTTGTTCGTGCCCTGGTGGGGCTGGCCGCTGCCGCTGGCCGCGGCGGTGCTGCTGGCCGCCGAGATCCACATGGGGTTCCCCGGCGTGCGGTCGTGGCTGCCGTACGTGGTGACCGTGCCGCTGGCGTTGCTGCTGCTGTGGCGGATGGGCTCGCTCAAGGTCGAGGTGTCCGGCGGGGAGCTGCGGGTCGGTGACGCGCACGTGCCGGTGGACCTGCTCGGCGCGGTCGAGGTGTTCGACGCGAAGACCAAGCGCAAGGCGATGGGGCCGAACCTGGACCCGGCGGCGTTCGTCGCGCACCGCGGGTGGATCGGTCCGGTGGTGAAGGTGGCCCTGGAGGACCCGGCCGACCCGACGCCGTACTGGTTGTTCAGCGTCCGGTCGCCGGAGAAGCTGGTGGCCGCGCTGGAGGCGGCGAAGTCCGCCTGATCGGGCGGACGCGAGGACTGCTCGCATCCGACCCCTCGAACGCGTCTGGGCGCCACCCCGGCGGTTGGGGTGAGCGCCCAGGAACGGGTCGTGCTCGGTCCGGTCGACTGTCCGCGCTGGTCAGGGCCAGTCGCGGCAGGTGTGGCGCGGTGTCAGGCGCAGTCGCGGCAGATGTACTGGCCGTTGACTTCCTCGGCCAGCCTGCTGCGGTGGTGCACCAGGAAGCACTTCGAGCAGGTGAACTCGTCGGCCTGCTTGGGCAGCACCTTGAAGGTCAGTTCCTCACCGGACAGGTCGGCGCCCGGCAGCTCGAAGTTCTCGGCGGACGCGTCCTCGTCGATGTCGACGACCCCGGACTGCGTCTCGTTGCGCCGCGCCTTCAACTCCTCCAGGGAGTCCTCAGCGAGTTCGTCCGCCTCGCTGCGACGCGGTGCGTCGTAGTCGGTCGCCATTGTCTTTTCACCCCTGCGGTCTACGGAGACTGTTCGTGTCGCTGGTAAACGCACCAGCGCCCCTGTTTGTGCCCTCCGTCCCCAGTGACGGAGGTCTCGCCCGCGCGGCCGGGCGCCAACCCCCTGTACGTCGACGCATCAGGCTGTCCGGGAGCGCGCGGAGCGCCGAGAGGGTAGCTCATTGATCGGGTGGGCGTGCAGCGGGTTCCCCCTAATTGAGCAGACGGGTGAGAGGCCCTTCCCTGCCAGGCCCGATAGGCTGGAAACGGGCCTTGCCCACCCGTGCCGGCCGTGTTGCGATGCCTGCGAGCACCGTTGACCGTCCGCCACCGGGTGATCGCGGCCCGCTACGCCAGGGCCCGGAACGCGGATCGCGGCGGGGCGGAATAGCCTGATCACCAACAGCACTACGCCAGGGAGGTCGGCGGACGTGGGACCCGGGTCGGGGAGCAGCGGGTCGTCGCGGTACCGGAGGCGGCGGCCGTGGCCTGCCATAGTGCTGTTCCTGGTGCTCGCGGTCTCCGCCGTGGTGGTGTGGAACCGCGTGCTGTCCGAGGCCGGGGACGTGGACGCGGCCATCAAGTGCAATACGCCGGGCAGCGCCGCTTCGTCGTCGGTGGCGGCCCCCGTGCCGGGCGGCGCGCCCGCGCCCGAGCCGCCGCAGCCCGCGCCCGCGCTGGGCACGGTGCTCTCGCACGACGCCCTCGACCGCACGGACCCGGTCCCGGTCAGCGACGTGCAGTTCCGCGTGGTCAACGCCAGCACCCAGCGCAACCAGGCGCGGTTCGTGGCCACCACGCTGACCGAGCTGGGCCTGAAGCAGGCCGCCGAACCCGGCAACGACCCGCTGTACCCGGCGCAGGACATGACGTGCCGCGGCCAGATCCGCTTCGGCGCGCCCGGCGCGGGTGCGGCCCGGACGCTGAGCCTGATCGCGCCGTGCCTGGAGCTGGTGCAGGACGGGCGCCAGGACGCGACGGTGGACCTGGCGATCGGCAAGAAGTTCGGCGAGGTCAAGCCCAACCAGGACGCCCGCCGGGTGCTCGACCAGCTCACGACGTGGGCCGAGCAGTACCCGGACCGGCAGGGCGGCCAGGTCGCCGAGATCCCGCCGCCGTCGGTGAACCCCGACCACCTCAAGGGCGCCCGCGACGTCCAGTGCTGACGTCCGCTGCCGGGTTCGCCGCCTGGGTCGGGGCATCCCCGCGCGGGGCGGTTGCTCCCCCGCGCGGGCGATTTCCGGGAAATCCGGTCAGACCTTGCTGAAGCCGTGTTCGACCAGGGCGGCGAACAGGGCGTCCGCGATGCCCGGCGCGGCGGCGAACGTGGCGTCCGCGCCCAACTCCGGGGCTTCACCCGGTAGGTGGACCACCGCGCCCGCCTCGCGGGCCAGCAGCGCGCCGCCGGCCCAGTCCCAGCGGCCCAGGGTGTGCTCGGCGTAGGCGTCCAGCCGGCCCGCCGCCACCGCGCACAGGTCCAGCGACGCCGCGCCGGCCCGCCGCATGTCCCGGACCACCGCGGCCAAGCCGGCCCACGCCTCCGCCTGCCGCTTGCGCCGGTCGGCCCGGTAGGCGAACCCGTAGCCGAGCAGGGTCAGGTCCAGCCGGGTCTGGTCCGACACGGCCAGCCGCCGGCCGTCCAGCCACGCCCCGCCGCCCTGCCACGCCGTCCACACCCGCCCGCTCGCCGGCTCCACCACGGCCGCCGCCACCGACACCCCGTCCACCTGCGCGGCGATGGACACCGCGTAGTGGGGGATGCCGTACAGGTAGTTCACGGTCCCGTCGATCGGGTCCACGACCCAGGTCAGCCCCTCGACCTCGTCGCCGCCCTCCTCCTCGCCCACCACCGGCTCGCCGGGGCGCAGCTCGGCCAGCCGCGCGCGCACCAGCCGCTCGGAGGCCCGGTCCGCGGCGGTCACCACGTCGGTGAGGGTGCTCTTGGTGTCGAAATCGGACACCGCGGTGGCCCGCGTCGACTGCACGAGATCACCCGCCTCGCGCCCGACCTGCACCGCGACCTCGACCAATCCGCTCGGATCGAAAGGCAAGGTGTTCCTCCTGCGTCACTCTCACGGGACTATCGGGGAAGTCCAGGCTAAGGTCTGCGGCCACGGTTACTGAATCGAGTAGGAAGGGCCACGGGGATGGGCATGACCCGCGGGTTCGGCGTGGACATCGGCGGTTCGGGCATCAAGGGCGGCCTGGTGGACCTGGAGGCGGGCGCGCTGGACGGTGAGCGACTGCGCATCCTGACGCCGCAGCCGTCGACGCCCGACGCGGTCGCCGACGTGGTCGCCGAGATCGTCGAGAAGTTCGAGTGGACCGGCCCCCTCGGCGTGACCCTCCCGTGCGTGGTCAAGCGGGGCGTCGCGCACACCGCCGCGAACGTCGACAAGGGGTGGATCGGCACCGACGCGGCCGAGCTGTTCGCCCGCCGCCTCGGGAAGCCGAAGGAGGACGTCGTCGTGCTCAACGACGCCGACGCCGCCGGCATCGCCGAGATGCGCTTCGGGTCCGGGCGGGGCAAGGACGGCCTGGTGGTGCTGCTGACGTTCGGCACCGGCATCGGCAGCGCCCTGTTCGTCGACGGCGAGCTGATCCCCAACACCGAGTTCGGCCACCTGGAGGTCGACGGGCACGACGCGGAGAAGCGCGCCGCCGCCTCGGTGAAGGAGGACAAGGGCCTGAGCTGGGCGGAGTGGGCGCCCCGGGTGTCGCGGTACCTGAACGTGCTGGAGGACCTCATCTGGCCGGACCTGGTCATCGCGGGCGGCGGGGTCAGCAAGAAGGCGGAGAAGTGGCTGCCGCTGCTGGAGGTGCGCACCGAGGTCGTGGCGGCGGCGCTGAAGAACGACGCGGGCATCGTGGGCGCGGCCGTGGCCGCCACGCAGGGTCTCCGACACTGAACCATTCGCGTCCGTTCTAGCTGCGGAAACGCGTGTCGATGCGCATCTGATGCGGGTGATGCGCATCTGCGCGCGATTCTCGTCGTTACAATGGAACGGTGCCCCGCCGACGAACATCCGGCGGGCTCTCCCCCGTACTCCGGCGACCGAGGTTCGCGCCCTTCGGTTTGCCTTGATCGACAGTCGCGAAAGGGCGTACGTGGCAGCCGCGAAGACGACTCAGGCAGCTAAGGCTGACGCCGAGGAGACGCCCAAGGCCACCTCGGCGAGGAAGGCCCCGGCCAAGAAGCCGGCGGCGAAGACCGCCGCGGCGGGCAAGACGGCCACGCGGGCGCCGCGCAAGACGGCCGCCAAGGCCGGTGCCGCCGCGCCTGCCAAGGCCAAGAAGGCGACCGAGGGCGACGAGCCCGAAGACCTCGAAGCCCTGCCGGGTGACGAGGACCTGGTCGACGACGTCGAACTGATCGACGAGCCCGTCGAGGACGAGCCGGCCGAGGAGGAGGCCAAGCCGGGCGAGGGCGACTTCGTCTGGGACGAGGAGGAGTCCGAGGCCCTCCGGCAGGCCCGCAAGGACGCCGAGCTCACCGCGTCGGCCGACTCCGTCCGCGCCTACCTCAAGCAGATCGGCAAGGTCGCCCTGCTCAACGCGGAGGAGGAGGTCGAACTCGCCAAGCGCATCGAGGCCGGCCTCTACGCCGCCGAGCGGGTGCGCCGGGCGGAGGAGGAGAGCGAGAAGCTCACCCCCCAGCTGCGCCGCGACCTGCGCTGGATCGTGCGGGACGGCGAGCGCGCCAAGAACCACCTGCTGGAGGCCAACCTCCGCCTGGTGGTGTCGCTGGCCAAGCGCTACACCGGCCGCGGCATGGCGTTCCTCGACCTGATCCAGGAGGGCAACCTGGGTCTGATCCGCGCGGTCGAGAAGTTCGACTACACCAAGGGCTACAAGTTCTCGACCTACGCCACGTGGTGGATCCGCCAGGCCATCACCCGCGCGATGGCCGACCAGGCCCGCACCATCCGCATCCCGGTGCACATGGTCGAGGTCATCAACAAGCTCGGCCGCATCCAGCGCGAGCTGCTCCAGGACCTGGGCCGCGAGCCCACGCCGGAGGAGCTGGCCAAGGAGATGGACATCACCCCGGAGAAGGTGCTGGAGATCCAGCAGTACGCCCGGGAGCCGATCTCGCTGGACCAGACGATCGGCGACGAGGGCGACAGCCAGCTCGGCGACTTCATCGAGGACTCGGAGGCCGTGGTGGCCGTGGACGCGGTGTCGTTCACGCTGCTGCAGGACCAGCTCCAGTCCGTGCTGGCGACCCTGTCCGAGCGCGAGGCGGGCGTGGTCCGGCTGCGGTTCGGTCTGACGGACGGGCAGCCGCGCACGTTGGACGAGATCGGGCAGGTGTACGGGGTCACGCGGGAGCGGATCCGGCAGATCGAGTCGAAGACGATGTCGAAGCTCCGCCACCCGTCGCGGTCCCAGGTGCTGCGCGACTACCTCGACTGAGCACTTCGAACGGCGAACGCCGGTGGCCCTTCGGGGCCACCGGCGTTTTCGTTTTCGGCGCGACGCGCACGCGGGGCCGGGCGGTTCGGCGGGCGGCGAGACAGCGCGGCGGCGATGCGGGCAGGCGCGGCAGCGGCGGGCGAGCGCGGGCAGCAGCGGCAGTTCGGCCGCGGCAGGTTCGGCGGGTGGCGTGCGACTGGATTCGGTGCGGTGCGCGAGCCGGCGGTCGGTTGACGGGCGGTGAATCGGACAAAACGCGTCCGAATCGTGGAATGGCGGGGCGTGTTCGCTCTCGGCTGACCAAAGTGTTACCCGTCACAGCGAAGAGCAGTGGGCACCCACCGTTCGGAGCAACGGGCGTGCGCCCGTTGTCGTATTCGCAGGTCCGGAAGCGTTGGCACGACAGCGGAACGTGAGCGGTTCCCGTGGCGAACCGGTGGAAAGTCGGGGGTTCGGGGAGTGCGGTGCCCGGGTAAATGATGAGTGACGCGGGTCGCCACGACCCCGGGAACACTGACTTACGCCCGTGCGTCTGCAAGAGTGGAAGCAGCGAACACGACGCACCCGCCAGATGCGGAGTGGTCGCAGCTAGGTGTGAGGGCACCGAACCACGGTGCCGGGACGGAGGGAGATTTCCATGACTACCACGCTCACCCGCCCCGCTTTGACCGCTGCCGACCGCTGCGACCGCTGCGGGGCTGCTGCCCAGGTGCGCGCCGTGCTCCCGTCCGGGGGCGAGCTGCTGTTCTGCGGGCACCACGCCCGCGAGCACAGCACGAAGCTGCGCGAACTCGCTGCTGAACTGCAGCAGGGCTGATCACGGCGGGCGCGAAGCCCGCCAGCACCCTAGCCGTCCGGGGCGGAGATCCGATCGGGGTCTCCGCCCCCCTGCATTTTCAGACGGCGCTCAGACCTCGGAGAGCACTGGCTCGAAGGCAAGCTCGGCGGCGCCCAGGAGCTTCGCGTCGCGGCCGAGAGGGGACGACAGGATGCGGGTGCCGCCGACAGCACGGCTCACCAGGGAGCGCTTCTGCACGACCCGGCGCACCTCGTCCACCACCTGGTCGGGCAACGCCGTGAACAGGTCGCCCAGGACCACCAGTTCCGGCCCCAGCATGTTCACCACCGTGACCAGCCCCATCGCCAGCCACTCGGTGAACTCCCCCAACCGGTGCGCCACGGCCTCCGGCGACGCCGCCAGCGACCGCAGCTCCGCCACCACGGCGCCCCGCGGCGCGTCCTCGGGCAGGGCCAGGGCGCGGCACAGCGCGGCCTCGCCCACCTCGGTCTCCCAGCACCCCTGGCAGCCGCAATAACACCGCCGGCCGCCGGGCCGCACCACCATGTGCCCCAGCTCGCCGACGTACCCGCCGGTGCCGCGCAACGGCCTCCCGGACGAGATCACGCCACCGCCGACCCCCACGTCGGCGGTGATGTAGACCATGTCGGACGCGGTGCGGGCGGCACCGCGGACGTGTTCGGCCAGCGCGCCCAGCTCGGCGTCGTTGCCGACCTGGACGGGCACCTTCAGCACCGCCGACAACCGCGACCCCAGGGCCACGTCCGTCCAGTGCAGGTTCGGGGCCTCGTGCACCAGACCGTCCGCCCGCCGCACCACCCCGGGCACCGACACCCCGACCCCGACCGGCACCACGTCCAGCTCGTCGGCCAGCAGCTTGGCCGAGTCGGCGATGTGCGTGATCACCTCGCCGGGGTCGCGGGACCGGTGGTGCAGGTTCCACGAGTCGCGCCCGAGGATGTCGCCGCCCAGCCCGACGAGCGCCATCGCCACCTGCTCGACGCGGACGTCGATGGCCATCACGACCGCGGCGTGCGGTTGCGGCAGCACCAGCAGTGACGGCCGCCCGGCGCCGGAGCGCTGGGCTGGGACGCGTTCGGCCACCACGCCGGACTCGGCCAGCCCGTCCACCAGGGCCTTGATCGTGCTGCGGTTGAGCCCCAGCTCGGCCGCGAGCGACGCCCTGGTGGACGGTCCGTCCACGTGCAGCTTGCGCAACAGCGCGGTGCGGTTGTGCCTGCGGACCTCGTCGGGTCGGGCACCGGCGGTGGGGGTGGTCACGTCAGCGCGGAGCCACCGCCGCCCGACGCCGGGACAGCGCGTCGACGCTGGCGGCCAGCAGCAGCACCAGGCCGGTCACGATGAACACGACGGCGGCGGGCTGCTTGAGCAGACCCATGCCGTTGTTGATGGTCGCCAGCACCGCCGCGCCGATGACCGCGTCCCGCAGCCGGCCCTTGCCGCCGAACAGCGACGTGCCGCCGATGACGGCCGCGCCGACCGACAGCAGCAGGGTGTTGCCGCCACCGGCGTTCGGGTCGACCGAGCCGACCTTGGACGAGTACACGATCGCGCCGATGGCCGCGGCGGAGGAGCAGATCACGAACACGCTCATCCGGATCTGGGCCACGTTGATGCCCGCCCGGTTCGCGGCTTCCTTGTTGCCGCCCACCGCGTAGACGTGCCGGCCGTACCGGGTGCGCTCCAGCACGAACGTGCCGATCACCAGCAGCACCAGCACGATCGGCACCACGTACGGCACACCCGTGATCACCACGAGCGACGAGGCGGACCTGTTGAGCGTCAGCAGGTAGGTCCCGACCGCGCCGAGGACCACCACGGCCGCCACCTTGGTCAGCACCAGCGGGGTGGGCGGAGCGACCAAGCCCTTGCGCAGCCTGGAGAAATGCCTGCCGAGCACGACCGCAGCATAACCGCCGACCGCGATCGCGAAGAGCGCCCACGAGCCCGCGGTGGTCAGGTTGCCGTTGGCGACCTTGAACATCACCTCGTTGTTGAGACCGAGGACACCGCCCTGGCCGATGAACTGGAGCACCACGCCGCCCCACGCGAGGAACAGCGCCAGCGTCACGACGAACGACGGGATGCCGACCTTGGCGACCAGGAAGCCGGTGATGCAGCCGATCGCGGTGCCGACGCAGATCGCCAGCAGCATCTCGACCCACGGGTTGGCCGGGACGCCGATCAGGGAGATCAGGAGCGCCACCGCGGACAGCGCGGTGCCCGCCCAGATGCGCATCAGCGCCGCGAGCACCGCGGCCAGCGCCAGCAGCGCGCAGAACAGGTAGAAGACGGTGTCGCCCATGCCGCCCATCAGGTTGCCGCCCTTGACCAGGTGCAGCGCCATCACCGATGCGCACACGCCGGACGCGGTGCCCGCGGACAGGTCGATCTCGCCGAGCAGCAGCACGAACACCAGGCCCATGGCGATGATCGTGATGCTCGCGCCCTGGGCGAGGAGGTTCGCGATGTTGCCCAGCGTGAAGAACGTGTCGGCGAGCGAGCTGAACACGATCAGCAGGGCGACGAGGCCGAGCAGCGCGGGCAGCGGGCCGAGTTCGCCGCCGCGCAGCCGGGCGACGTAGTCGCGCACCGCCTCGCCGGTGGACTGGGATGTGGTGTCGATGCCGAAGTCGGAGATCGCGCCCTGGGCCGGGGGCGGGGTGTCCGCGGACGAGGTCTCGCTGGTGGTGTTGGTCATGCCGGGGTCCTCAGATGGTGGCGGATTCGGGGCGGGCGATGCCGAGGTCGCCGGAACGACCCGCGGTGATCAGCTCCACGACCTGGCCGTGGGTGACGTCCTTGGTGAGCACCTCGGCGGCCATGCGGCCGAGGTAGAGGCACGCGATGCGGTCCGCGACCTCGAAGACGTCGTTCATGTTGTGGCTGATCAGGACGACGCCGAGGCCCTGTTCGGCGAGCCTGCGGACGAGGTCGAGCACCTGCCGGGTCTGCGCGACGCCGAGCGCGGCGGTCGGCTCGTCGAGCAGGACGACCTTGCTGTTCCACAGCACGGCCTTCGCGATCGCGACGGTCTGCCGCTGGCCGCCGGACAGCGACGCCACCTGGGTGCGCACGGACTTGACCGTGCGGACGCTCAACGACGTCAGGGTCTTGCGGGCGGCCTGCTCCATGTCGGCCTCGTCGAGCAGGCCCGCCTTGCCGCGCTCCCGGCCGAGGAACATGTTCTGGACGATGTCGAGGTTGTCGCACAGCGCGAGGTCCTGGTACACGACCTCGATGCCGAGGTGGGCGGCGTCGCGCGGCCCGTGGATGTGGACCTGCTCGCCCTCGAAGTACACCTCGCCGGAGTCGATCGGGTGGATGCCCGCGATGCACTTGACCAACGTCGACTTGCCCGCGCCGTTGTCGCCGACCAGCGCGGTCACCTCGCCGGGCTGGACGGTGAAGTCGATGTCGTGCAGGACGTGCACGGGGCCGAAGCTCTTGTTGATGCCGCGCAGGTCGAGGATCGGCTCAGTCACTAGAGGTCTCCTGGGTTGAAGCGCACCACTGCGGGGTGTGGTGGCCACACCCCGCAGCGGCTAGCGCTTGATTACTTGATGCCCAGCTCGGTGCAGGCGGCCTGGGTGTCGGCGACGCAGATCTCCGACGCCTTGACGAAGCCCGCGTCCACGACGGACTTCACCTTGTCCTTGGTGATCAGCAGCGGGGTCAGCAGGACCGAGGCGACGTCGCGGTTGCCCTTGGTGTCCTTGGTCTTGCCGGTGGCGATCTTGTCGGCCGCGGCGGTGTCGCCCTTGGCCAGCGCGGCGGCCAGCTTGGCGGCGGCCTGCGCCTCGTCGGCGATCGGCTTGAACACGGTCATGTACTGGTCGCCGCGCAGGACGGCCTGCAGGCCCTCCGGCGTGGCGTCCTGGCCGGTGACCGGGACCTTGCCGTTGAGGCCGTACTTCTTGAGCACGGTGATCACCGCGCCGGCGAGGCCGTCGTTGGCGGCGACGACGCCGTCCACCTTCTGGCCGTTGCCGGTCAGGATCTGCTCGAAGGTGGTGCCGCCCTTCTGGTTGTCCCAGTTCTCGATCGCCTGCGACTGGACGAGCTTGAAGTCACCGGCGTCGTACTTGGGCTGGAGGACCTTGCGCTGGCCCTCGTGGAACAGGGTCGCGTTGTTGTCGGTCGGGGCGCCCTCGATCTCGATGACCTCGGCCGGCTTCTTGCCCGGCGCGAGCTTGGCCATGCCCTCGACGAAGCCCTGGCCCTGCAGCTCGCCGACCTTCACGTTGTCGAAGGACACGTAGTACTTCGAGCTGCCGCCGAGGTTGAGGCGGTCGTAGTCGATGACCGCGATGCCCTGGGCCTCGGCCTTCTTCGCGACGGCCGCGCCGACCTCGCTGTTCGGGGTGGCGATGATCAGGACCTTGACGCCGGCGTTGATCATGCCGTCGGCCAGGGTGGAGAACTTCTGCACGTCGCCCTGGGCGTTCTGGATGTCCGGCGTGAGGCCCTCGGCCTTGAGGGCCTTGTCCAGGAGCGGCTTGTCGAAGCCCTCCCAGCGGGCGGAGCTGGCGGTCTCGGGGAGGATGACGCCGACCTTCGCGCCGCCCGAGCCGCTGTCAGTGTTCGTGCCCGTGGTGGTGCCACCGCCGGACGTGTTGGCGCCGCACGCCGTCATGGCAACGGCGAGGCCAGTGCCGACGGCGATGAGGGCGAGGCTCTTGCTGCGCATCCGCATCCCTTTCAGAGCTACGCGGGAAATGTTGTGGCGCACAACGTATGCCGCGACCACCCGTGACCGGAAGCACACTTGACCGATAAAGTAGGCACGATGAGCTAACGAGGAGGTAACCGAACGGACATCTGACTACTCTGAACGGAGTAGTCAGCTACGACGGGTCAACGGAGGGGTTACCGGGGGTTTGTTGCGGGCTCCTCCGAATGTGGCCGGCTTGCCCCTGCTGGAGGAACGCGCTTCGTGCTCTCAGGACGTACGCGCCGGCGCGCTCTCAAGATCAAAAGCTCGAAAGATCGAAAGCTTGAAGGATCAAAGCCTGAAAGATCAAAAGCGGCGCTCGCCGCGCGGCAGGCCCCGGGGGGTGGAAGGGCGTCGGTTCGTCCCCCGTACGGCCTGCCGGAGGCAACCACCCTTCGCCCTTCTTGGCAACCGGAAAAGCTGGTTGCCAAGAAGGGCGAAGCGCGGTTGGGCTGCGCCCAGGCCGTACGGGGGACGAACCGAGGCCCTTCCTGTGGCTGATAGCCCATAGGGGGCGCCTGCGGCGCAAAAGCAGCCGCTGCGCGGCGGAAACGGCCGCTGGCGCGGTGAAGGCAGTGGGGCGGCGGCCCGAAGGGGAGAACCAGGGGGAAGGGGTTACCAGGAGCGCAGGGTGGCGATGCGTTCCTCTAGCTGCTCGATGCTCGCCATGGCCGTGGGAGGTCCGCCGCAGTACTCGCGGAGTTGGTTGTGGATCTTTCCGTGCGGCTTCTTGGTGCGGTGGTGGTGCATCGCGACCAGGGTGTTCAGTTCCTTGCGCAGCTGCGCAAGGCGTTCCTGGACGCTCGCCGGGCGGGTGGCGGCCGGTGCGGGGGCCGCTGGGGCGTTGGCGGCCTTGCGGCTGGCTTCGACCAGTTGCTTCTCCTGGCGCTGGCGCAGCAGTGCCCGGACCTGATCGGGCTCCAGCAGGCCGGGCAGGCCCAGGTACTCCTGCTCCTCCTCGCTGCCCGCGAACGCCGCCGTGCCGAAGGACGAACCGTCGTAGATGACCTGGTCCAGCTCGGCCGACGCGCCCAGCGCGGTGTAGGCCCGTTCCTCCTCGCCCGGCTCGTCCTGGACCTGGTTGGCCTGGGACAGCAGCTCGTCGTCCCAGCCGTCCTTCTCGCGGTGCGGTTTGCCGAGGACGTGGTCGCGTTGCTGCTCCAGCTCGCTGGCCAGGCCGAGCAGCACCGGCACGCTGGGCAGGAAGACGCTCGCCGTCTCGCCCTTCGCCCTCGCGCGCACGAAACGGCCGATCGCCTGGGCGAAGAACAACGGGGTGGAGGCGCTGGTCGCGTACACGCCGACCGCAAGCCTCGGCACGTCGACGCCCTCGGACACCATCCGGACGGCGATCATCCACCGGTCCGTGGACTCCGAGAACTCGGCGATGCGGCCGGACGCCTTGGGGTCGTCGGACAGCACCAGGGTGGCGTCGTGGCCGGTGGTCCGCTTCAGGATCTCGGCGTACGCCTTGGCCACGGTCTGGTCGGTCGCGATCACCAGGCCGCCGGCGTCGGGCATCCCGCCCTCGCGGAGCTGGGTGAGGCGCACGTCGGCGGCCTTGAGGACGGACGGCATCCACTCGCCGGTCGGGTCCAGGGCCACCCGCCACGCTCGGGCGGTCTGCTCTTGGGTCAGCGGTTCACCCAGACGGGCGGAGAACTCCTCGCCGGCGCTGGTGCGCCAGCTCGCCTCGCCCGAGTACGCCAGGAAAATCACCGGGCGGACGACGCCGTCCTTGAGCGCGTCCGCGTACCCGTAGGAGTGGTCGGAGCGGCTGCGTTGGACGCCGTCCGGGCCGGGCTCGTAGCTGATGAACGGGATGGGCGAGTCGTCCGAGCGGAACGGGGTGCCGGTCAGGCACAGGCGCCGGGTCGCGGGGGTGAACGCCTCGCGGATCGCGTCGCCCCAGGACTTCGCGTCACCGCCGTGGTGCACCTCGTCCAGCAGGACCAGGGTCTTGCGGTTCTCGGTGCGCACCCGGTGCAGCGTGGGGTGGGCGGCGACCTGGGCGTAGGTGACGGCGACGCCGTGGTAGTCGCGGGAGGTCACCGCGTTGGTGTTGCGGAAGTTCGAGTCGATCGCGATGCCGACGGCCGCCGCGGCCTGCGCCCACTGGTGCTTGAGGTGCTCGGTCGGCGCGACGATGGTCACCGCCTCGACCGTCCGGTCGGCCAGCAGCTCGGCCGCGACCCGCAGGCCGAAGGTGGTCTTGCCGGCGCCCGGCGTCGCGACCGCGAGGAAGTCCTTGGGCTTGGCCGCCAGGTACTTGGTCAGGGCGCGGCGCTGCCAGGCGCGGAGCGGGCGGGTCGTTGCGACTTGCGGTTGCGACAACCTCGAACCCCTCCTGCGGCAATCGTGGACATGCGAATGCCCTCGGGTGGATGACCGTCGAGGGCACCGACAGCCTACCTGCCCGCGCCGCGACACCACGGCGCCGATGCCGCGAAATCACCCCCGATGCACCATGCTTGACCCTGCGATGGGTTCGCCGACTGACGAGACGGCACGCAGCAGGCCCCGGAAGGGACCACTGCGGTTGCTGGCGCGCACGCTCTCCAAGGCCTGGGAGGGCAGCATCTTCTCCGAGGCCGCCGAGGCGGCGTTCTGGCAGACCCTCTCCTTCCCGCCGCTGCTGCTGGGCCTGCTGGGCTCGATGGGCTACCTCGGCGACTGGATGGGCCCCGAGGTGGTCAGCGCGGTCAAGGACCGGATCATCTCGACGTGCCGGACGATCTTCAGCCAGGACGTCGTCAACGACGTGATCGCGCCGACGGTCGACCAGATCCTGACCATCGGCAAGGGCGAGATCGTGTCGGTGGGCTTCCTGATCTCGCTGTGGGCGGGGTCGTCGGCGATGTCGTCGTTCGTGGACGCCATCACCGCCGCGCACGACCAGTACGGGGTGCGCAACGAGGTGTGGCAGCGGATCTTCGCCCTGCTGCTGTACATGGCGAGCCTGGTGCTGCTGATCGTCGGGCTGCCGGTGCTGGCGCTCGGGCCGGACCTGCTGCCGGAGATCTTCCCGAGCGGGTGGCGCGACACCATCGAGTTCTGGCTGAGCGCGTTCTACTACCCGGGCGTGGCGGTGCTGCTGGTGCTGGCGCTGGCCACGCTGTACAAGCTGTCGCTGCCCAACAAGCTGCCGTGGCACCGGCTGGTGCCGGGGGCGGTCCTGGCGATGGCGGTGTTCCTGCTGTCGTCGATCGGCCTGCGCCTCTACATCCGGTGGATCACCACGACCGGGTACACCTACGGCGCGCTGGCCACGCCGATCGCGTTCCTGCTGTTCGCGTTCTTCATCGGCCTGGCCATCGTCATCGGGGCGTACTTCAACAGCGCCATCCAGGAGATGTGGCCCGCGAAGATGACCCGTCGGCAGCGCCGGCGGTGGCGGCGGCTGGAGCTGGAGCGGGCCGCGGAACGGATCAAGGCCGACGAGGGCAAGCAGGCCTGGCAGCCGACCGACGCCGACGCCGGCTCACCGGCGGACGTCACACCGCCGCCCGCCACCGAGCCGCTGCGGGCGGAAGGCCGGCCCTGAACGCAGTCCCGCCGAGCAGGCCCCCGAACGCGGTCCCGCCAGGCCGGCCCTGGACGCGGTTCGGCCAAGCAGATCCCGGAACGCGGTCCCGCCAGACCGGCCACCGAACGCGGTCGGCCGGACCCGGACAGCGCTGTGCCCCGGCGCCTGTCGCAGGCGTCGGGGCACCGGGGTCCGTGCGACCTACTCGCCGCCGCCCTTGGGCAGGCCGTCGAAGATCTTCTTGCAGTCCGGGCACACCGGGGAGCCGGGCTTCGGCGACCGCGTGACCGGGAAGACCTCACCGCACAGCGCCACCACGTGCGTGCCCATGACCGCGCTTTCCGCGATCTTGTTCTTGCGCACGTAGTGGAACATCTTCGGGGTGTCGTCGCCGGTGTGGTCGGTGCCTTCCGGGCGGACGTCGACCTCGGGCAGAGTCTGCGTGCTCACGTCGCCAGCTTACCTGGGAGGATGGCCCCTCGTGAGTACGCCGAGCATCACCGACGAGGTCCGCACCGCCCTGGCCGAGAACCGGCCCGTGGTCGCCCTGGAATCCACCATCCTGTCCCACGGCCTGCCGCCCGGCCGCAACCGCGAGGTCGCCGCGCGGCTGGAGGACGTGGTGCGCAAAGCGGGCGCGGTGCCCGCCACGATCGCGGTCCTGGGCGGGGTGCCGAAGGTCGGGCTGACCGACGCCGAGCTGGACCACGTGTGCGACCCGGCCAACGAGCTGGTCAAGCTCTCCCGGCGGGACCTGGGCGCGGCCTACGCCCTCCAAAAGGACGGTGCCACCACCGTGGCCTCGACCTCCGCCATCGCGAGCCAGGCGGGCGTCCGGGTGTTCGCCACCGGCGGGCTGGGCGGCGTGCACCGGGGCGCGCGGGAGACCTGGGACGTGTCCGCCGACCTC
Source organism: Saccharothrix sp. (assembly GCF_031180885.1). Taxonomy (GTDB): domain Bacteria; phylum Actinomycetota; class Actinomycetes; order Mycobacteriales; family Pseudonocardiaceae; genus Actinosynnema. Next base: position 125,862 of record NZ_JAPSLK010000017.1, on the reverse strand, counting down.
GACGTGCTGGCCACGACCCCGATCCTGGTGGTCTGCTCGGGCGTGAAGTCGATCCTGGACATCCCGGCCACGCTCGAACTGCTGGAGACCCGGTCGGTGCCCGTCCTGGGTTACCGGACCGACGCCTTCCCCGCGTTCTACCGGCGCGAGTCCGGCCACACCGTGCCCTGGCGGGTGGACGGGCCGCAGGAGGCGGCGGCCGTGGTCGCGGCGCACTTCGGGCAGGTCCCGGGCAGCGCGGGCGTGCTGCTGGCCAACCCGATCCCGGCCGGGTTCGAGATGGACCAGGATTTGCACGACCGGCTGCTGCGCGAAGGCCTGGACAAGACCCGGGACGTGCACGGCAAGGACGTCACCCCGGCGCTGCTGGAGCACTTCCACACCGCGAGCGGCGGGGTCAGCCTGGACGCCAACGAGGCGCTGGTGCTGTCCAACGCGGCCCTGGCCGCCGAGGTCGCGGTGGAGCTGGCGAAGTGACGTCGGTCGTGGTCGTCGGGGACGCCGGGCTGGACGTGGTGGCCCGGCACTCCGGCCCGATCGTCCACGGCGGCGACTCGCGCGCCAAGGTCACCATCGAACCCGGCGGGGCGGGCGCGAACACGGCGGTGTGGCTGGCGGCGTGCGGCGCGACGCCGACGCTGGTCGCGCGCGTGGGCGCGGACTCCGCCGGGCGGCAGGTGCACGCGGAGCTGACGGCGGCGGGCGTGCGGTGCGCGTTCGCCGTGGACACGGAGGCCGCGACCTGCTGCGTCGTGGTGCTGGTGGACGACACCGGCCAGCGCACGATGCTGCCCGACCGGGGCGCGAACGCCCGCTTCTCCCCCGGCGACCTCGACCCCGGCCTGCTGGCCGGGGTCCGGCACCTGCACCTGTCCGGGTACGTGCTGCTGGACGCCTCGTCCCGGCCCGCCGGGCTGGCGGTGCTGCGCGCGGCGCGGGAGGCCGGGCTGACCACCTCGGTGGACCCCCAGTCGGCGGCGTTGATCTACGACGGGTTCCTGGACGACATCGCCGGGGTCGACCTGCTGCTGCCCAACACCGAGGAACTGGTCGCGCTCACCGGGTCACCGGAGCCGGCCAGTGCGGTGGAACTGCTGGACGTGGTGGGCGCGGTCGCGCTGACCTCCGGCGCGGACGGCGCGAGCTGGGTCGACCGGGAGGGCGTGCTGTCGGCGCCGGCGCTGGACGTGGAGTGCGTGGACTCGACCGGAGCCGGGGACGCGTTCGACGCCGGGCTGCTCGCGGCGTGGCTGAGCGGCGCGTCCCGGGCGGAGTCCCTGGCCGGGGGCGTCCGGGCGGCGGCTTCGGCCGTTTCCCACGTGGGGGCACAGCCGGTGGCGAGGGCTCAGCCGTCGATGACCTGATGCCCGGGGGCTTCGAGGGCGCGGTGCTCCTTGACGAACCGGTTGGCCTTCTCCGCCTTGCGCGGGGGCCGGTCGTTCGCGATGAGCACCGCCATCCACGGCAGCGGCACGGACAGCACGAGGAACAGCAGCGCGAGCCACCACGTCTGGTAGAAGACCATGGCCAGTGCCAGGCACGGGATGCGGGCGCCCATCATGATCGCGTACTTGCGCTTGCGAGCGGCGTGCTGCTCCTCGTAGGAGGGCGCCGCTTCGGTGATCAGCACCGGAGTGCCGTCGCGCTCGTGGTCGACCATGTGTCCCATAGTCCCACTGCGCCGTCCCCGGCGACACCGTCAGGGCGGTGTATTCGCGCACGTTCGCACAGGGTGACCGTACGATCCGAGGAGTGGTGGCCCTTGATCGGCTGGTGGACGTGCTCGGCAGCCTGGGCACGCACCTGAGCTGCGCGCCCCGCGGCCGGGACGTCGAACTGCGCGGCGTCGCCCTGCACGACCCGGCCGAACCCGCCACCGCCGCCCCCGACGACGTCCTCCTCGGCCTGGGCGTCCCCACCCCCACAGCCGCCGCGCGCCTGGTCGGCTCGACCGCCGCGGCGGCCGTGGTCCTGCACGGCCGGCCGCCGCTGGACGAACGGGTGATCGCGGCCGCCAAGCGCTCGGGCGCGGCGGTGCTGCTGGTGGAGCCCTCGGTGCCGTGGGGGCAGCTGGCGAACGTGGCGCAGACCCTGGTCCTGGGCGGCCGGCGCAAGGGCTCCGGCGACCTGTTCGCGGTGGCCGACGCCATCGCCGCCGTGGTGGGCGGCCCGGTCACCATCGAGGACCAGCAGTCCCGCGTGCTGGCCTACTCGTACCGGCAGCAGGGCGTGGACCAGGTGCGGGTGCAGACCATCCTGGGCCGGCGGGTGCCGGAGGAGGCGCGGCAGGCCCTGGACGAGTACGGCGTCTTCACCCACCTGTCCCGCAGCGACGAGCCGCTGTTCGTGCCCAAGCTGACCGACCAGCTCGGGGGCCGGCTGGTGGCCGCGGTCCGGGCCGGTCGGGAACTCCTCGGGTCGGTGTGGGTGGAGGTCGACCAGGACGTCGACCCGGCCCGCCACGCCGCCCTGGCGGACGGGGCTCGCACCGCCGCCCTGCACCTGCTGCGGGCACGCGCCTCGGCGGACCTGGAGCGGCAGGCCGAGGCCGACCTGGTCATCGGGGCGCTGGACAGCGGGGCCAACCTGCCCCGGTTGGGCCTGCCGAGCACGGACCTGCGGGTGATCGCGGTGCAGGCCCACGCCGGGGAGGGCGAGCACGGCGCGGCGCTGCTCGCCTTCGAACGCGCAACCGCCGGTTTTGGCTGGTCAAGGCCGGGCCGGAGCGCCCTGTTCGGCAACGTCCTCTACACCGTCCTGCCGTGCGGCGACGACCCGGCGGCGGCGATCGACTGGGTCCGTTCGCTGCGCCGCGAACTGCCGCCGGAGGTCGTCCTGGAGACCGGGATCGGGGGGCGGGCGGAAGCCGCCCAGCTCCCCGCCTCGCGGCACGAAGCCGACGAGTGCCTGGCCCTCTCGACGGGTGACCCGGTCGTGTACGACCACTCGTGGGCGCAGGTCCTGCTCCGGCGCCTGGCCGCGGTCGCGTCGAGCGGCCGGCTGCCGGCGCGCGGGCCGGTGGCGGAACTCGTGCGGCACGACGAGGAGCACGGGACCCAGTACGCGGCGACTTTGCGGGCTTGGCTGGCGGCTCAGGGTGACGCCCGGGAGGCGGCTCGGGCGCTTTCGGTTCACCCGAACACGTTGCGTTATCGGATGCAGAAAATGGCTGAAGTCACGCCACTTCCTTTGGAGGACGCGGACCAGCGACTCGCCATGGCCATCGCTCTCGCCATCTTTCTTTGATTCGTGCGCATAGCTCAATCGGGACCCGGTCGGGGTGGAGTGGGAGAATCCGGTGTGCTTCCTGATCTCTCCACATCGCTGACCGCGCGCCTGCGGGGCGCGTTCCAGAACGCCGGGTACGACGCCGACGGGGTCGTGGACGTCCTCGGGCCCCAGGCGCACGCCGCGTTGGGCCGGGGTGAGCCGGAGGCCGCCCGGCGCGCCACCGCCGACGCCGGCGAGCTGGGCACCCTGGTCCGGCTGTTCCTGCTCGGCGACGCCGAGGAGCCCGCCGCCGTGCGCAAGGCGCTGGACGGCCTGGACCTCGACGAGGCCGTGGGCGCGCAGGTGCTGGTCCGGGACGGGGACCGGGTGCGCGCGGGCCTGGACATCAGGCCGTACGGGGACGACGAGGGGTCCTGGTGGGTGATCGCGGACCTGGACTCCGAGCAGCGGGGCGGGCCGGTGCCGGCCGATCACGTGCTCGGGGTGGGGCACGCGTCGATCAGCCTCGCCCGGGCGACGTCACGCCGACCCGTCGAGACGCTGCTCGACCTGGGCACGGGCTGCGGGGTCCAGGCGCTGCACGCCAGCCGGCACGCGCGCAAGATCACCGCGACGGACGTGTCCGAGCGGGCGCTCCGGCTCGCGCAGGGGACGTTCCGGCTCAACGACATCGACGTCGAACTCCGGCAGGGCGAGTGGTTCGCGCCGCTGCGCAACCGGAAGTTCGACCAGGTGGTGTGCAACCCGCCGTTCGTGGTCGGGCCGCCGCGGGTGGACTACGTCTACCGCGACTCCGGGTTGGGCGGGGACGACGCGAGCGCGCTCGTGGTGCGGCAGCTGCCGTCGTTCCTCAGCGAGGGCGGGATCGGCCAGCTCCTCGCGTCCTGGCTGCACCGGCGTGGCGAGGACTGGGCGGACCGGGTCTCGTCGTGGCTGCCGCGCAACGTGGACGCCTGGTTCGTCCAGCGGGACGTGGCCGACCCCACGCTCTACGTCGGCACGTGGCTGCGGGACGCGGGCGTCGACCCCCGGTCCGAGGAGGGCCGCGCGAAGGCGTCGGCCTGGCTGGACTGGTTCGCCGAGCAGGACGTGGAGGGCATCGGTTTCGGCTTCGTGACCCTGCGCCGGACCGACGCCGCGCACCCCGAGGTGGTCTGCGAAGACCTGCGCCACGCCTACGACGACCCGCTGGGGCCGGAGTCCGCGGCCTGGCTGGACCGGGTCGAGTGGCTGCGCACCCACGACAACGACGCGCTCCTGGCCACCCGGTTCACCGTGCCGGAGACGGTTCTGCTGGAGGAGGTCTCCGCGCCGGCCGAGGACGGCTGGGCGTCGGTCGTGCGCCGCCTGCACCGCACGGACGGGCCGGGGTGGCAGCACGAGCTGGACGAGACCGCCGCGCGCCTGCTCGCCGGTTTCCGGGGCGCGCTGCCCCTGGAAGACCTGATCACCCTGTTGGCCTACGCCAACGACCTGTCGGCCGAGGACCTCGCGCACGCGGCGTTGCCGGTCGTCCGGGAGCTGGTGCGGCACGGCATGGTGGTGCCGGCGTGAGAGCAGTTGTGGCGCGGGTCACCGAGGCGGAGGTGACCGTGGACGGGGAGCGCGTGGGCGCGATCGACGAGCCGGGACTTCTCGTGCTCCTGGGCGTCCACGCCGACGACACCGAGGCCAAAGCCCCGTTGATGGCGCGGAAACTGCACGAGCTGCGCATCCTGCGGGACGAGGAGTCGTGCGCCACGACCGGCGCACCCCTGCTCGTTGTGAGCCAATTCACACTCTACGGAGAGACGCGGAAGGGTCGGCGGCCGTCTTGGACCGCCGCCGCACGGCCCGAGCACGCGGAGCCGTTGGTCGACGCGGTGGTGCGGGAACTGCGCCAGAAGGGCGCTCGGGTGGAAACCGGGCGGTTCGGGGCGATGATGTCGGTGCGGAGTGTGAACGACGGTCCCTTCACCGTGTTGGTGGAACTCTAGATCCTTCTCAGCCAAATCTCAGGATTCGTGGCGCAACCGCTGTGACGGCACTGACGTCTCTCAGATCGGGGAGGCGGGAACCATTTCGCACCGGCGAACGTTTCCCCCGATGACAGCCGAAAGGCAACCTCGCGCAGCGCAGCGCGGGATGCGTGACCGCACTGCCAGCCCGCGACAAGGGGGAGGGAAGCTCCATGACCGTCCCGAAGGTCCTCGACCGCGAGGTCGAGAGCGACACGACCACCACGAGCGCCGAGTTCGACCTCGACGCCCAGGGCCCGGCCGCCGACCTGGTTCGGGTGTACCTGAACGGGATCGGGAAGACAGCGCTGCTCACCGCGGCCGAGGAGGTCGAACTCGCGAAGCGGATCGAGGCGGGGGTCTTCGCCCAGCACATGCTGGAGACGGGCTCGAACCTGTCGGCCACGCGCAAGGGGGAACTGCGCCAGCTGATCCGCGACGGCCACGTCGCGAAGAACCACTTGCTCGAAGCGAATCTCCGCCTGGTCGTTTCGCTGGCCAAGCGATACACCGGCCGTGGAATGCCGCTGCTCGACCTGATCCAGGAAGGGAACCTGGGTCTGATCCGCGCGGTGGAGAAGTTCGACTACACCAAGGGATTCAAGTTCTCGACCTACGCGACGTGGTGGATCCGCCAGGCGATCACCCGGGGAATGGCGGACCAGGGCCGCACCATCCGGCTGCCCGTCCACCTCGTCGAGCAGGTGAACAAGCTGGCGCGGATCAAGCGCGACCTGCACCAGCAGCTGGGCCGTGAGGCGACCAACGACGAGCTGGCGCGCGAATCGGGCCTGACGCCGGACAAGGTGGCCGACCTGCTCGACCACGCCCGCGACCCGGTGAGCCTGGACATGCCGGTCGGCACCGAGGAGGACGCCCCGCTGGGCGACTTCATCGAGGACTCCGACGCGACGGACGCGGAGAGCGCCGTCATCTCCGGCCTGCTGCAGGACGACCTGCGCCGCGTGCTGGCCACGCTGGAGCCGCGCGAGCAGGCGGTGATCCGGCTGCGCTACGGCCTGGAGGACGGCCAGCCGCGCACGTTGGACCAGATCGGCAAGCAGTTCGGGCTGTCGCGGGAGCGGGTGCGGCAGATCGAGCGCGAGGTCATGGCCAAGCTGCGGCAGGGCGAGCGGGCCGCCAAGCTGCGCGCTTACGCCAGCTAGTGATCGTCGGTTGATCGCGGTGCACCGGCCGGCGACTGCGGGCTGCGCCGGCCGGTGACGCGGATCACCCGTTCAGCCGTGTTGACTTGTGACGCCGATCACGGCACGGTCGCGTGTTACACGAGCTTTGCGACACCCCCGCCCCATCTCGCGAGGGCTGTCGCACGCTGAGGAAGGTCGGGGCGGTCGGGGGCCGGCCCGGCCTTCCGCATTTTCGGCCGCGACTGGCGTCGCGGCGGCGAGGCCGCCTGAAAGTCGACTCGTCGCGCCGTGCTTCCCGCCGATCGAAAGCATGATCGTCGGGAAAGGCGACGCGACAAGCCGACGCGGCCTCGCGGCGGTGGTCGTCAGCCCAGGTACTCGGCGAGCTTCTGCCGGAAGAACGCCACGTGCGCGTCACGTTCTTCACCGCTGTAACCCCGCGGCACGCCCTCGACAATCATGATCAGGCAGAGATATGCCCGGTACAGGGCGATTCTGGTCTCTTCCGCCGGCGTGAACGGTTCGCTGCGTCCGTAGCCGGCCAAGAAGTCCGCATCCACGTCTGTGAACAGGGCCACCGTTGCCAACTCGGCCAAGGGGTCGCCGAACATCGCCCGTTCCGGGTCGATGATTCCCTCGATCCGGCCGTCCGCCAAGAAGATGTTGGCCTCCCACAGGTCGAAGTGCACCAGCACAGGTGACGTCACCTCGTCCAACAGGTGAGCCCGCGCCGCGAACGCCGGCCGCACGTCCGGCAGCTCCACCCCGAACCGGCGCGCATCCGCCAGCACCGCGTCCACCATCGCCAGGAACGCCGACCGCCACGTCGACCCGTTGGGCCCCTGGGGATAGCCGAACACGTCCCCGGTGATCCCGTGCAGCGCCCGCACGATCTCCCCCAGCTCCCGCCGCAGCGCCGCCCGCTCGGCGTCCGACAGAGCAGCCGCGTTCCAAGGGGTTCCCCGCAAAGCGGTCATCAGCAGCAGGTCGTCCGAGGCCAGCAACACCGACGGGACCGGCAGGCCGCGAGCAGCCATCAGGGAGAAGGCCAGGGCCTCCGTGCGCATCAGGTTGCGCTCGTACGTCATCAACGGCACATCGGCGGGCGGTGCGACCTTCAGCACGGCCTCGCGGCCGTCGACCGTCGTCAGCCGGTACGCCGTGTTGAACATGCCCTCGGTCAGCTCGGCAGAAGACGCGAGACCGACGCCCAACGCCTCCCGCACCACCGCGTCGAGTTCCCCGACACCCAGCCGCCGCTTCGAAGTGCTCTCCACCACGACGCGAATCACACCACGGTGGAGGGACCGGACCGGACCGCTGGGTATAGGTTCGTCGGAACCCGAACGCGCGCAAGGGAGCCCGCGACGTGCCCGCAGTGCCCACCACAGCTTTCGAGTACACCGACGTCCTGCCGCTCGGCCCGGACACCACCACGGAGTACCGCCTGGTCACCTCCGAAGGCGTGTCCGTGGTCGAAGCCGCCGGCCGGAAGTTCCTCCAGGTCGAGCCGTCGACGCTGACGCTGCTCGCCAAGGAGGCGATCCGCGACATCCAGCACCTGCTGCGCTCGTCGCACCTCAAGCAGTTGCGCGCGATCGTCGACGACCCCGAGGCCAGCGGCAACGACCGGTTCGTCGCCATGGACCTGCTGCGCAACGCGTGCATCTCCGCCGGCGGCGTGCTGCCGATGTGCCAGGACACCGGCACGGCGATCGTCATGGGCAAGCGCACCGAGTCCGTCCTCACCGGCGGCACGGACGCGGAAGCCCTCTCGCGCGGCATCTTCGAGGCCTACCAGGAGCTGAACCTGCGGTACTCGCAGATGGCGCCGGTCACCTTCTGGGACGAGAAGAACACCGGCACCAACCTGCCCGCGCAGATCGACCTGTTCTCCGCGCCCGGCACGGAACCCAAGTACGAGTTCCTGTTCATGGCCAAGGGCGGCGGTTCGGCCAACAAGACGTTCCTGTACCAGGAGACCAAGGCGCTGCTGAACCCCGCGCGCCTGGCCCGGTTCCTGGACGAGAAGCTGCGCTCCCTGGGCACGGCCGCGTGCCCGCCGTACCACCTGGCCGTGGTCGTCGGCGGGCTGTCCGCCGAGCAGAACCTGAAGGTCGCCAAGCTCGCGTCCGCCCGGTACCTGGACCACCTGCCGACCGAGGGCTCCGCCGCGGGCCACGCGTTCCGGGACGTCGACCTGGAGCAGCAGGTCCTGGAGCTGACCCGGAACTTCGGCATCGGCGCGCAGTTCGGCGGCAAGTACTTCTGCCACGACGTGCGCGTGATCCGGCTGCCCCGGCACGGCGCGTCCTGCCCGGTCGGCATCGCGGTGTCGTGCTCCGCGGACCGCCAGGCCAAGGCGAAGATCACGCCCGAGGGCGTGTGGCTGGAGCAGTTGGAGCGCGACCCGGCGCAGTTCCTGCCGGACGTGCCGGGCGAGGACCTGTCCGACGAGGTGGTCCGGATCGACCTGACCCGCCCGATGGCGGAGATCCGCGAGACCCTGTCGAAGCTGCCGGTGAAGACCCGCGTGTCGCTGACCGGTCCGCTGGTGGTGGCCCGCGACATCGCGCACGCCAAGATCAAGGAACGCCTCGACGCGGGCGAGCCGATGCCGCAGTACATGAAGGACCACCCGGTGTACTACGCCGGTCCGGCGAAGACGCCCGAGGGCTACGCGTCCGGCTCGTTCGGCCCGACCACGGCCGGCCGCATGGACTCCTACGTCGAGCAGTTCCAGGCGGCGGGCGGCTCGATGGTGATGCTGGCCAAGGGCAACCGGTCGGCGCAGGTGACGAACGCGTGCCAGACGCACGGCGGCTTCTACCTGGGCTCGATCGGCGGCCCGGCGGCGCGGCTGGCGCAGGACTGCATCCGCAAGGTCGAGGTGCTGGAATACCCCGAGCTGGGCATGGAGGCGGTCTGGAAGATCGAGGTGGAGGACTTCCCGGCGTTCATCGTGGTGGACGACAAGGGCAACGACTTCTTCGCCGAGACCTCCGCGCCGACCTTCCAGATCACCTTCCGGAAGTAAGCGCTTCGGCCAGTTGGTCGCGGACCTGGACGAGCGCTTCGATGCGTTCGTCCAGGACGGCCAACCTCCGCCGCGCGACGGCCACGAGTTGGGGATCGGGGTTCGCCGACATCACGTCACCATCCAGGCAGCTACTGAAGTGGGCCACGTCCTCCAGCGTGAGGCCGTGGTCCAGCAGGTTCCGGATGTTGCGGACGCGCGCGACCGCCGTGTCCGGGTAGACGCGGTAGCCGTTGGCCAGGCGGTCGGACTCCAGCAGCCCGTTCTCCTCGTAGAACCGCAACGCCCGCGTCGACACCCCGGTGACCCGCGCCAACTCCCCGATCTTCACCCGTCCGACGGTACGTCACGCGACGACCGCGCCCCCGTCCACCGGCAGCACCACACCGGTCGTGAAGGCGGCCTCGGGGCTCGCCAGTCGGGTGATCCAGAACGCCACCTCCTCCGGCCGCCCGATCCGCTTCAGCGGGACGTGCGCGACCAGGGCTTCCTGCACCGCCGTGTTCTGCTCCGGCGTCAGGCCCTGGTGCAGGCCGATCGGCGTGGCGATCGGACCGGGCGCGACGGCGACCACCCGCACGTCCGGCGCGAACTGCACGGCCCAGCTGCGGGTCAGCGACTCCAAAGCGCTCTTCAGGGCCGCGTACAGCGCGCCGCCCGGCATCGGCCAGCCCCGCTGCCCGATCGACGTGCTGACGTTGACGATCACGCCCTTGGACTCGGCGAGGTGCGGGCGGGCGGCTTCGGCGAGGTGGGACGGGGCCAGCAGGTTGGTCGTCACCATGTCCATCACCGCGTCGCGGTCGTAGCCGTGCCGGACCACGCCGGCGTTGTTGACCAGCACGTCGAGCCGGCCGAACTCGCGCACCGCCGTGTCGACGATCGTGCCCGGCGCGTCCGGGTCGGCGATGTCGAGGGCGAGCGGGTGGATGCCGGGCAGGCCCTCGGCGGTCTCCGCGAGCCGGGCGGCGGTGCGGCCGACGACCAGCACCCGCGCGCCCCGCTCGGCGAAGCTGCGGGCGGTGGCGCGCCCGATGCCCGTGCCGCCGCCCGTCACGATCACTGCCTTGCCGTTGAACGTCATGCCGCGAACGTAAAGATTGACGCCCGCGTGAAGGTCAAGCGCGCGGCCACCACACGCGGGCGTCGGTGGTCGGCAGGCCGCGCAGCAGGGTGCCGCGCGGGGCGGTGCTGAGGAGTTCGAGGACCCACGCGGTTTCGGCGGGGTGGACCGGGTCGGTGAGCGCGTTCAGGATCGTCTGGTTCGCGCAGCCGGCGTCGGCCAGGGTGCGGGCCAGTTCCGGTGCGGCGGCCGGGTCGCGGTCGGTGACGGCGCGGTCGAGGAGCTTGCCGACGGCCAGGGGTTCCAGCCAGGTCGGGTCGACGGCGCCGGCGAGGGTGCGTTCGGCCTGGTCGAGCATGGACCTCCAGTCCGCCCACGGGAACTCCGAGCCGCGCATGCGGGTGCTGTAGACGTCCGTGCCGTCGAACGCCGTGATGTCCTTGTGCACGCTGTAGTTGCCGTCGGTGTCCCGGTGCCACACCACGGCCTGGTGCCGGAAGTCGACGCGGCCCGCGATGTCGTCGGCGTCGGGCCAGAAGCCCTCGGCGTCCTTCGGCTTGAGGCCGGTGAACGCGGCGTGCAGCAGTGACTCGATGGTGTCGATGTCGTCGTACGCGCTGATCACCACGAACCGGCTCAGCAGCGCGAGCCCCGGGCCGGGGTGGCGCAGGTCGGGGTCGACCAGGGCAGCGGCCCGGCAGACCAGGTCCAGTTCGTCCCAGCGCAGGGTGTGCGGGTGGAAGTGGGCCTCGTCGGACCAGCCGACGGTGACCGGCTCGTCCGCACCCGGCACCCGCAGGCCGAGGTCGAAGTACGAGTCGCTGATGTCGAGGTCGAGCGAGTACCCGCCGCCCAGCGGGAAGGCGAGGACGTGGTTGTCCTCGTCGAAGTACTCGTCGTAGCCCTCGAAGTCCTCTTCGAAGCAGTACATCGCCCAGAACTTCGGGTCCGCCAAGGCGGTGTTCAACGCGTCGGGGATCGGCATCCGCCGAATGCTAGATCACCCGATCGGGTGGTCATGCGGTGTCTTCACGGGACTCCAGGACCACTCGGCGGTCGCCCAGCGGGGCGTCCAGGGTGACGTTGAGGGGCACGTCGTACAACTCCTGGGTGCACAGGCCACCGCCGGCGGGCGGGTAGTAGGTCGTGACGAGCGTGATCCAGACCTGGTCCGCCGCCTGCGCCGCGACCTCGGCCGACGCCCGCTTGCAGCCACCCGCGAGACCGATCACGCGCAGGGTCCGACCGTCTGCCGAAACCTGAACGTCCTTCTTGTAAAGCTCGGACAACGTGCTGGCGTCGATTCGCTCGGCCGGCACCGGCGTCGGACCACCCGGCAACGGCTCGGCGCTCGACTGCGGCGGCGGCTGAGGTCGGTCGGTCGGCGATGACAACGTTGTCGACGGTGACGAGGGTGCGGTGGCCGTCGACTGACCGCCGGGCGACGTGCCGCCTGGGTACGGGGACGTCGGCGTGCTGTTGGTGCAGCCGGCCAGGGCGAGCGCGGCGAGGGCGACGGCGAACTTCCTCATAGCCGTAGGACGGTACTTCGCCGCGCAAGGGTTGCAAGGTGCCCGGCCGACGGGGCTGTGTTGGATGGCGCCGCCTCCGGCGTCGCGGCGAGCCCGCCTTTAGTCGGCCCGTCGTGCCGCGTTTCGCTCCGATCGAAGAACGTGATCGGAGCGAAACGCGGCACGACAAGCCGACGCGGCCTCGCGACCGGGCACCGGGGGGAGAGGTGGAACGTTGGTCCCGCCGCACGTGAGCGGCGGGCGTCTTGGGGGACAGGCTGCTGGACGCTCGCGTATTTGCCGGCCCCGGAACCGCGCGAGCGTCCAACAGGCTTGGACCTACTTCTGGTCCTGCCTGGTGGTCAGAACGACCACGCGCTGGCCCAGCGGGGCGTCGAGCTTGGCGGTCAGCGGTGGGTAGCGGATGTCCATGGTGCAGATCTGGGACTCCTTGGGCGTGGTCTCCACCATCACCACCTTCACCACCTGCGGACCCTGCTCGGCGACCTCCACGCTGGCCTTGCCGCAGCCCGCTTCCTGCGCGACCAGGCCGATGGTGCTGCCGTCGCCCTCGGTCCACACCGTGCGCGGCCGGTCCTCGGGGACGGCGGCGGCGTCGACCTTCTCCTTGGGCACTTCCCTGGCGCCCGGCGGCACGGGGCTGTCGAATTCCGGTTCCTCGGCGGAGGGCGCGGTGCTCGGCGCGGTGGTCAGCGTCGGACCGCTGTTGCCCGGGGCCACCGAGGGCTGGGTCGAAGCGCAGGCGGTCAGCAGGAGCAGCGCGCCCGCGCCGATGACGGTTCCTAGGCTTCTCATGTCGGGAGGACGGAGCCGCCCGCGCACCGGGTTGCTCCGCCCTTTTCACAGTTACCCGTTCAGGTGACTCCGGATGCCGTGGACGGCGTGCCGCAGCGCGTCCAGCCTGGCTGAAGAGGCGAGTCCGGCGTGGTAGACGTGGAACTCCTCCACCCCGGCCTTGGCATACGCCAGCCACTCCGCCAACAGCTCGTCCCCGTCGACGGCTCGCGGGGGCAGACCCAGGACGTAAGCGGCCGTCCGCACGTCGAACGCCCGCAACGCCTCGATCGCGGGCACCGCCACCTCCGGCCCCGGCCAACAGGTCAACGTCAGCACGTCGACCTCCGCGCCCACCCCGTCCGCCACGGTCGCGAACGGCCCGGTGCCCCACGGATCGGCCGTCGCGTGCACGACCACCCGCACGTCACCCGCCAGCGCCACCAACTCCCGCCGCAGGTCGCGTGACACGCCCGTCCGGACCGCCCGGACGTCCGACGCCAACTCCCCCAACGCTTCCTCGACCGACTCCGCACCACCGTCGACCCCGGCCCGCACCGCGTCGGCGGTCCCCTCGGGATACCGAGCAGCGCACACCGAGCAGAAGCACAGCGACAGCAACTTCTGCTGAACGGGAGTCCAATCGGTGCCGTCGGTCTTCTCGTGGTGGCCGCCGTGCACGAACCCCAACGGCCCGCACGCCTCCAGCACGATCCCGTCCGGCTGCCCCAGTTCCAGCACCTCGGACACCAACGCGCGCGCGTACTCCACCACATCGGGTTGCGCCGGGCACAGCGCGTACGGGTAGTCGTCGCCGAAAGCGTTGCGCACCACGACGTCGGGGTGCAGGTCGCCGAGTCGGCTGCTGTGCGTGAGCACGGTCCACGCGTACACCGGCAGCCCGGCCGCCTCCAGAGCATCCGACGCGGTCCGGTACGAGTCGGGCGAAACCCAGGACGGTTCAGCAGGCACCAGGCGGCCGAACTTCTCCTTTCGCACCGGCAGGTAGAACGCCGCGTGCCGGGCGTCGACCAGCCGGTGCGCGGGGTGGAACGGCGTGGCCGCGCGAACCGTGTGGTACGCCGCCGCGAGCGCCACGGCGTCCACCCCCAGCCCGGCAACCCGTCGCACGGCCGCAGGATCACCGATGATGTCCCACGGGTAGACGTGGGCGACGGTCGTCACCACCGGGGGCGCTTCCTCTCGTAGCTCGGGTCGTGCTGCTGCATGTACCCGGTGTCGTCGCGCTGCACCAACCCGCACTTCCGGTAGTTCTCGGCCAACCGGGCCAGCGCGTCCCGGTCCAGCTCGACACCCAACCCGGGGCCGGACGGCACCGGCAACGCACCGTCCACAAAGGACAGAGACGAGATCAGCACGTCGTCCGCCGAGTTCCACGGGTAGTGGGTGTCGCAGGCGTAGTTCAGGTTGGGCGTGGCGGCGGCGAGGTGGGTCATGGCCGCCAGGCTGATGCCCAGGTGCGAGTTGGAGTGCATGGACAAGCCGATGTCGAACGTCCGGCAGATCGCGGCCAGTTCCTTGGACCGCGACAGCCCGCCCCAGTAGTGGTGGTCGGACAGGATGACCTGCACCGCCCCCAACTCCACCGACCGGGCGATGTGCTCGAACGCCACCACGCACATGTTCGTGGCCAGCGGCAACGGCGACGACCGCGCGACCTCCGCCATGCCGGCGATCTCCGGCGACGGGTCCTCCAGGTACTCCAGCACCCCGTCCAACTCGGCAGCGACCTTCAACGCCGTCGCAGGAGTCCACGCCGCGTTGGGGTCCAGCCGCAGCGGGTGGTCCGGGAACGCCGCGCGCAGCGCCCGGATGGCCTCGATCTCCTCCTCCGGCGCGTACACCCCGCCCTTGAGCTTGATCGAGCCGAAGCCGTGCCGCTCCACCAGCATCCGGGCCTGGGCGACGATGCCGTCCGGGTCCAGCGCCTCGCCGAACTCGTCCGGCTCGGCACCGGGGTGCCCGGCCCACTTGTAGAACAGGTAGGCGCTGTACGGCACGGCGGTCCGCACAGCGCCTCCCAGCAGGTCCACCACCGGACGGCCCAGGGCCTTGCCCCGGATGTCCCAGCCGGCGACCTCGAACGCGGCGAACACGCGGTCCACAGTGGACTCGACGGTCAGCTTGCCGGTCAAGCCGTGCCGGTCGGACCCGGTCTCGCCGCCCAGCGCCGTGGTGACGCGGGCGTGCAGGCCGTTGAGGTCGTGGACGTCCAGACCGGTCAACGCGGGCGCGACGTTGCGCAGCCGGGTCAGGTGGCCGATGTCGCCGTAGGTCTCACCGAGCCCGGAAATGCCCTCGTCGGTGTGCACCTCGACGATCGTGCGCAGCGCCCAGGGTTCATGGCAGCCGACGGAGTTCAGCAGCGGCGGGTCCCGGAACGCGACGGGGGTCAGGTCTACCGAGGTGATCTTCA
The DNA here is from genome assembly GCF_031180885.1 of Saccharothrix sp. Taxonomy (GTDB): domain Bacteria; phylum Actinomycetota; class Actinomycetes; order Mycobacteriales; family Pseudonocardiaceae; genus Actinosynnema. The sequence continues at coordinate 110,643 of NZ_JAPSLK010000017.1, read as the reverse complement.
CGCTGCCAGCTCCCGTCCAGCCGCGACGATCTTCTCCAGCTCCGCCAGGTGCTCGTCGGTCGGGTCCAGCAACGGCGGGCGCACCCCGCCGACGTCCAGCCCGGTCGCCTTCACGGCCGCCTTGACCAGCGCCACCGCGTAACCCGGGACCTGGTCGCGCAGCTCCACGAACGGCCGGTAGAACTCGGTGAGGTAGCGGCGGACCAGTTCGTCGTCACCGTCCTGCACGGCCTGGTAGAAGCCCAGGGAGATGTCCGGCGCGAAGCAGAACACCGCCGACGAGTACAGCTCCACGCCGATCCCCCGGTACGCGGGCACGGTCAGCTCCGCGGTGGGCAGGCCGTTGAAGAACTGGAACGGCTTGTCCACCTCCGCCCGCACCGCCAGCACGATGCGCTGCAACAGGTCGATGTCGCCCAGGCCGTCCTTGAACCCGACCACCGTGGGCAGCGACGCGACCTCCACCGCCGTCTCCGGCGTGAACACCGCGTTGTTGCGCTGGTACACGATCAGCGGCAGCTCGGTCGCCCCCGCGACCTCGGCGACGTACCGGACGAGCCCGCGCGGCGGGTTGGTCACCAGGTACGGCGGCAGCAGCAGCAACCCGTCGGCGCCGGCGTCCCGGGCCGCGCGGGCGCAGGCCTTGGCCACCGGCAACGGACCGCCCGCGCCCGCGAACACCGGCACCCGCCCGGCCGTCGACTCGACCGCCACGGCCACCGCGCGCTCGAACTCCGCGAGGTCCAGGGCGTGGAACTCGCCGGTGCCGCACGCGACGAACACCCCGCCCGCGCCCGCCGCCACCCCGCGCTTCACGTGCTCGGCCAGCACGTGCTCGGCGACGGCCCCGTCCGGGTCGAACGGCGTCACCGGGAAGAACAGCACCCCATCAAGTTGCATACCGACCTTCATCCCTTGATCGCTCCGGTGGTGATCCCACGCAGGAAAGACTTTTGCAGCGACAGGTACACGAGCAGGCTCGGCACCAGCGCCAGCAGCGCCCCGGCCAGCACGATGCCCGGACCGACCTGGTCGTCGGAGCGCAACGACAGCAGGGCGACGGTCAGCGTGTAGTCGGACGGGTCGGTGGCCACGATGAGCGGCAGCAGGTACTGCTCCCAGATCATGTTGAAGCCGAACACGGCGACCACGCCGAGCGCCGGCTTGCACAGCGGGAGGATGATCTGGGCGAAGATCCGCAGCTCCCCCGCGCCGTCCACGGTGGCCGCCTCCTCGATCTCCACCGGGATCTCCTTCATGAACTCGGTCATGACGAAGATGGAGAAGCCCCACGCGCCCAGCGGCAGGATGACGCCGAGCAGCGTGCCCTTGAGGCTGATGCCCAGCACCGGGAGGTCGCCGATCACCAGCGACAGCGGGATGGCGATCACCTCCTCGGGCAGCATCATGGTGGTGAGGACGGCCAGCAGGACCAGCGCCTGACCGCGGAACTTCTTGCGCGCCAACGCGTACGCGGCGAACACGCTGACCGAGAGCTGGAGCAGCAGCGCGCCGCCCGCGATGATCAGCGAGTTGCCCAGGTAGTGCCAGATCCGGTTCTCGCCGGCCGCCCGGAAGTTGTCCAGCGACGGGTTGTCGGGCACCACCGACAGCTTGGTCGGGTCGGGGTTGTCGTCGAACGCGCCGGAGAAGATCGTGAGCAGCGGCCCGGTGAAGAACAGGACCGCGCCCACGCACAGCAGCACCCGCACGCCCCGCGACACCCACGACGACCGGTCGGAACGCCAGCCCAGCGCGGTCTCGCACTTCTCCGCGACGCTCACGAGGCTTTCCTCCTCCGGTAGAGCTGCACGGTGACGGTCAGCGCGAAGGTGATCAGGAACAGCAGCACCGAACCCGCCGACGCGATCCCGAGTTCGTTGCGCTCGAACGCCACGGAGAACACGCGGGTCATCCACACGTCGGTCGACCCGGCCGGGCCGCCGCCGGTGAGCACGTAGACCTCGGTGAACGTCCGCAGTCCGCGAATCGCCGCCAGGGTCAGCAGGATCGTCACCACCGGCCGCAGCGCGGGCAGCGTGACGTAACGGATGCGTTGCCACGTCGAGGCACCGTCGATCTCGGCGGCCTCGTACTGCTGCCGGTCGATGCCCGCGAGACCCGCGAGGATCAACACCATGTCGTACGGGGCGCCCTTCCAGATGCCCACCGCCATCACCGACCACAGCGCGGAGTCCGGGCTGTCCAGGAAGGTCAGCGGACCGAGGCCGACGAACGACAGGATGTTGTTGATGAACCCCTCGGGGGCCGGGTAGTACAGCAGCCGCCAGATCTCGCCGATCACCGCGGTGGCCGCGACCACCGGCAGGAACACCGCCGACCGCACGAACCACAGCGACCGGGCGTGGCCCTCCAGCAGCAGCGCCAGCGCGAACCCGATGAGCATCGCCCCGGCGGTCTGGCCCGCGGCGAGCAGGAACGTCCGGCCGATGGCCGAGCGGAACCGGTCGTCCTCCAGGATGCGGACGTAGTTGTCCATGCCCACGAACAGGTCCCCGAGGAACGGCCGCACCTGGAACAGGCTCAGCCGGATGCCCTCGGCCATCGGCACGTACTTGAAGACCACGAACAGCAGCAGCGCGGGGGCGAGGAACAGCCAGGGGGTGGCGCCCGTGAGGCGGCGCTCGCGGCGCCGCCCCACGGGGTGGGGACCGACGGCACCGCCGCCGTTGGCCGTCGCCCCCACGTCTCGGGCGGTCTCCACCGCCGTCACTTGGCCATCCCTTGCGCCTGGAGCTCCTTCTTCAGGTTCCCGGCGAGCTTGCTCAACTCGCCCTTCACGTCGGTGGCGCAGGTGGCGAGGATGCCGTTGAGGCCCTCGGCGGTCTGCTGCCGGAACGGCTGGAAGTTCGGCAGGCTCGGGAACGGCTTCGCGCTGTCCTGGTAGAGCTTGGCCACGGTGTTCCAGCGGGCGTCGTTGTAGACGGTCTCCACGTCCACGTTCTTGTTGACCGGCAGCCGGACCACCGGCTGCGTCTCGCCCTTCATGCCGGCCTGCTGCGCGCCCGCGCTGATCAAAAACTCGGCGAGCTTCTTCTGGTCGGCCACCCGCGGCGACCCGGCCATCAGGTAGACGTTCTCGCCCTCGGCCAGCGACCCGACGCCCGCCGGACCGGCCGGAGGCGCGATGACCTCGTACTTGTCCTTGCCCAGCTTCTGGTCGAAGCGGCCGAACATGTACGGGCCGGTGTGGTAGATGCCGGCCTTGCCGGACTCGAAGAACGCGTGCGCGTCGTTGGTGTTGAGCGTCAGCGCGCCGGGCACGACGACCTTGCTGTCGCAGAACAGCCCGCGGATCCACTCGACGGCCTTGACCGACTCGGCGGAGTCGATGGCGACGGCGTACTTGTCGCCGTCGGCCTTGACGATGTCGCCGCCCGCCTGGAGCAGGTAGCTCGACGCCCACCAGGCCAGGTAGCCGCGGTCGGTGGTGCCCGGGACGAGCATCCCGTAGGTGTTGGCCTGGCCGTCACCGTCCGGGTCCTGCGTGGTGAACGCGGTGGCCAGGTCGGCGAGGTCGGCCCAGGTCCGCGGCAGCGGCTTGCCGAGTTTTTCCCGCCAGTCCTTGCGGATCAGGGTGACGAACGACTGCGCGGAGAACGGGACGCCGTAGTACTTGCCGTCCGCCCCCTTGGCGCTCTCCCAGGCCCGCTCGACGATGTCGCCGTTGCCGACGACGGAGGCGCGGTCCAGCTCGGGGACCAGGCCCTGCTGGACCAGCGTGCCGAGCGAGCCGGTGTCGTTGATGATGACGTCCGGCAGGTCCTTCGAGGCCGCGCGCTGCTGGAGCTGCTTCTCGAAGTCGGTGAAGATCGGCTTGTAGTCCACCTTGACGCCGGTCTTCTGCTCGAAGTCGGCGAACAGCTTCGCGTAGACCTTCGCGGGCGCCTCGGTGCTGCGCGTCCACACCTCGAACGGCGCGTTGGGGTCCTGCTGGACTTGGGCCCCGCCGGACGAGGTGCCGCAGGCCGAGCCGACGAGTCCCACGACGGCCAGTGCAGCGGCAGCGGTGACGGACCGGCGGGATGTTCTCATGAGCGCTCTCCTTGTTCACATGCGTGAAACGGAGTCGTACTTGTGAACGTGATGGGCGGACTGTAAGAATCGCCACTGCGACGTGTCAAGAAGCGCGTCTCAGTACTCACCGGGGAGGACAGGTGACTGGTCCCGCGTCACCCGCACGGCCGAACGCGGTCAAATCGGCCGACCGGACGGTGGAGTTGCTGGAGGTGCTGTCGGCGTCGGAGCGCCCGCTGACGCTGACCGAACTGCACCGCGAGCTGAGCTACCCCAAGTCGAGCCTCTACATGCTGTTGCAGACGCTCGTCGCGCGCGGCTGGGTCGAGCTGGACACCACCCGCGGCACCTACGGCATCGGCGTGCGCGCCCTGCTCGTCGGCACCTCGTACCTGGACCACGACCCGGTCGTGCAGGTCGCGATCCGGGTCATGGAGCAGGTCCGCCGGGAGATCAACGAGACGGTCCACCTGGCCCGCCTCGACGGCTCCGACGTGGTCTACCTGGCCAGCCGGGAGTCCGAGCACCACCTCCGGGTCGTCTCGCGCGTGGGTCGCCGCCTGCCCGCGCACTCGACGTCCCTGGGCAAGGCGCTGCTGGCGGCCCGCACGCCGCAGGAGGTGGACGCGATCCTGCCGGTCAGGCTGGAGCCGCTGACGCCGAACACGGTGGTGGACCGGGGCGCGCTGCACGCCCAGTTGGCCGGGTTCCGGTCCGTGGGCTACGCCCACGAACGCGAGGAGAACACGCCCGGTCTGGGCTGTTTCGCGGTCGCGCTGCCCTATCGGTCGCCGGTTCTGGACGCGATGAGCTGTTCGGTGCCTTTGGGGCGGCTCACGCCGGAGCACGAGAAGCAGGTTGTGGACGCGCTTTTGCACGGCGCTCGAACGATTACCGAGCTGCTGAGGCAGTTCGGCCGCTGAATTCCGGCGAGAGGATTCCAGTGACTTCACGCATTTTGATCACCGGTTCCGCCGGTGGGGTGGGCACTTTGATGCGCACCCGGCTCGCCGCGCCCGGCCGAGTGCTGCGGCTGCTGGACATCGGCGAGCAGCCGCCGGCCGCCGAGGGCGAGGCCGTCGAGGTGGTGCGGGCCTCGGTGACCGACCAGGCCGCGATGGACGCCGCGTGCGAGGGCGTCGACGCGGTGATCCACCTGGGCGGGCACAGCCTGGAACAGCCGTGGGCGCAGATCCTCGACGTGAACATCAACGGCACGCACGTGGTGCTGGAGGCCGCGCGGCGCAACGGGGTCAACCGGGTGGTCCTGGCCAGCTCCAACCACGCCGTGGGCTTCTACGAGCGGTCGTCGGGCGAGGCGGGCGACTACCTGTTCCCGCAGCCGGACACCTACTACGGCGTGAGCAAGGTGGCGTTGGAGGCGCTGGGCAGCCTGTACGCGAGCCGGTACGGCATGGACGTCATCGCCGTGCGCATCGGGTCGTGCTTCGAACGGCCCAAGGACGCCCGGATGCTGTCCACCTGGCTGTCACCGGACGACGGCGCACGGCTGTTCGAGGCGTGCCTGTCCGCGCCGTCGCCGGGCTTCCGGGTGGTGTGGGGCGTCTCGGACAACACGCGGCGCTGGTTCTCCCTGGACGAGGCCCGCGCGCTGGGGTACGAGTCGAAGGACGACTCCGAGGTGTTCGCGGCGGACGTCCCCGAGGGCGACCCCGACTCGTTGGCGCACAAGTACCTGGGCGGCACCTGGTGCGGCCCGGAGTTCGACACGGCTGTGAAGGAGGCGGGTCGGTGACCGTCGTGCAGGGCTACGACCCCCGGACCGGCGAGCCGTTCGGGGAGCCGGTCCCGGCCACCACCGACGACCAGGTCGACGTGCTGGCGCGGGCCGCCGCGGACGCGTTCCCGGCCTGGTCGGCGCTGCCCGCGGCGGAGCGGGCGGACGTGCTGGAACGGGTGGCCGACGCGCTGGACGCGTCCGCCGAGACCCTGGTCGCGGTGGCGGACGCGGAGACGGCGCTGGGCGTGCCCCGGCTGTCCGGCGAGCTGAAGCGGACCACCAACCAGCTGCGGCTGTTCGGGCAGGTGCTGCGGGAGGGCGGTTACGTCGAGGCGGTGCTGGACTCGGCGGACCCGGACACCGTCCCGCCCCGGCCGGTGCTGCGGCGGATGCTCCGTCCACTCGGGACGGTCTCGGTCTTCTCCGCGTCGAACTTCCCGTTCGCGTTCTCGGTCGCGGGCGGGGACACGGCGTCCGCGCTGGCCGCCGGGTGCCCGGTGATCGTGAAGGCGCACTCGGCGCACCCCGGGACGTCCCAGGAGACCGCGCGCGTGGTGGCTTCCGTGGTGCCGGACGGGGTGTTCGGGATCGTCTACGGCACCGAGGCGGGCGTGACGCTGATCAAGCACCCGGCGGTGAAGGCGGTCGGGTTCACCGGGTCGACCGGCGGCGGGCGGGCGTTGTTCGACATCGCGCAGGGGCGGCCGGACCCGATCCCGTTCTACGGCGAGCTGGGCAGCGTGAACCCGGCCGTGGTGCTGCCGGGTGCGGCGGCGACCCGGGCGGAGGAGGTGGCGACCGGGTTCGCCGGGTCGCTCACCATGGGCGTGGGGCAGTTCTGCACCAACCCGGGGCTGCTGTTCGCGCCGGAGTCCCTGGTGCCGGCGCTGGCGTCCGCGGTCGACGGGACGACCGGTGGCGCGATGCTCAACGAGCGGATGTCGGACTCCTACCGGTCGGGCACCGAGGAGCTGGCCGCGTCCGGGCTGGCCAAGCAGGTCGCCGCCGGTAGCGCGCCGGAGGAGGGGTTCACGGCCGCGCCGAAGCTGTTCGAGGTGCCGCTGGACGTGTTCGCCGAGAACCTGGAGAAGCTGACCGAGGAGCACTTCGGGCCGGCCGGGATCGTCGTCACCTACACCGACCCCGAGGCCCTGCTGGAGGTGCTGCCCCGGCTGCCCGGCACGCTCACCGGCACCGTGCACGCCTCGAACGACGAGCACGGGCTGGCCGGGGCGGTCGCGTCCGCGCTGGCCGGGGTCGCCGGGCGGCTGATCTTCAACGGCTGGCCGACCGGGGTGGCGGTGGCGTGGGGCATGCACCACGGCGGCCCGTGGCCCGCCACCACCAACCCGCTGCACACGTCGGTCGGCGCGACCTCGATCCGGCGGTGGCTGGCCCCGGTGACCTACCAGTCGTGGCCGGACGCCCTGCTGCCGGCGGAGCTGCGGGCGGACAACCCGCTGGGCATCCCGCGCCGGGTGGACGGCGTGCTGGGCGTGCACTGACCGGGCCGGTCCGTGCCGGCGTGCACCGACCGGGCCGTCAGCCCGCTCCACCGGAATTGTCGGTGTCGCGTGAGATGATCGTTCCGGGGCCGGAGGCCGCGCCCGGCGTGCGCAGACAGGGCCGGTGCGGGCGCGTCAGGACGGCGAGCCCGCACCACCCCACGGACCCGGCGGGTACGGCGGTTCGGGCGGCAGGATCGAGTGCTTGAACCGCCAGGTCGTGCCAAGTCTGCCGGCGAAGCACTGGCCCTTGGCGTACTGCCGCAACCCGCTGCCGTCGCCCGGCGGGTCGGGGTAGTACCACCCGTCCTGCCAGGCGGTGCCGTTCGGGCAGTTCTGCGCCATGCCCGGTCTCCTTTCACAGTCCGCACGCCGGCGGGTCCGGCGGGTAGTCGTCGATCGCGCCGGCTTTGAGCGCCTGGTCGAAGTCGACCGTGGCGCCGGTGAAGTCCGCGTCCCGGACGTACGCGCCCGCGAGGTTCGCCCGTCGAGGTCGGCGCCCGCGAGGACCGCCCGGTGCGACGCCGAGTCCCGCGCGATCTGCTCCAACGCGTGCACCGCGCCGAGCCGCACCTCGAACCGGCCGTGGGCGAGCTGCTCGACCGCCTTGCTGTACCGGTCGGTGACCTGCCCGCGCTCGGCGATCTCGACCTGGTCCCGCGTGGCCCGCAGCGACAGCGCGGTGAACACCTCCGCCCCCACCGCCGCCAACGCGGACACCAGGGCCGAGACCTGCCCCCAGTCCCGGCGCCGCCCACGCCTCCCCCGCCCGGTCGCCACTCACCCCACTATCGGTGCCGGTTCTCGGGCAAGCGCCGCCCATCACCCGGCCGGGTAACGAAAACCGCACTCCCGGGTAGCCGCCCGGCACGCTCGGTGCCTACGCGCCCAGGCGTTCGCCTCGCGCGATGAACTCGACCACCGCGTCCGCCGTCGGGGCCATCGCGCACAGCGCCCGCGCGTCGCGGAACCGGCGCTCCAAGCCCAGTTCACCGTCGAAAGCGGCGTCCCCGCAGGTCTTGACCGCCAGATCTGTCACCGCCGTCACGGCCTCCGCCGACGCCACCGCCAACTGGCCCAGCTTCCGCCGCGCCCGTTCCGGCTCCCACCCCACCGCCGCCACCGCGTCGGCGTGCAGGACCCGCACCGCGTCCGCCCGCAACCGCATCCGGACGACGGACGCCCGAGGGGCCGCCGCCCGTTCCGCCGCCTCGATCGCCCCTTCCATGATCCCGAGCCCGACCGACGCGCCCAGCACCACGTGCCACGGCAGCACGCGGTGCACGAGAGCGTCGAACCCGTCACCCAGCGCGCAGTCCGCCGGCACCTGCGCGGGGTCGGCCCACACGGTGGTGGAAGCGTTGCCGCGCAAGCCGATCCCCTGCCGGCTCACCGGCACCAGCAGCCCCGGCGCGTTGCCCGGCACGAGCCACAGCGCCGTCCGCCCGCGACCGTCCAGCGCCGACCACAGGTAGCTGTCCGCCTCCGCCGCCGACACCACACCGCTCTTGCGGTCCCGCAGGTCGACCACCGTCCCGCGTTGGACCGCCGTGCCGGCCGGACTCAGGAACCACCCGTCCGCCCCGAACACCGCAAGTGAGGCCAGATGCCGCCCAGACGCCAACTCGCCCCGGAAACCCCGGTCCGCCAACCGATCCAACGCCGCAGCGGCCGCGAAATGGGACTGCAACACGGTTCCCGTGCTGGCACACGCCCGCGCGAACCGCTCCACGACCCAACTCGCCTCCGCCAACCCGTGCCCGCCCCCGCCGACCCCACGCGACATGGTCAGCCCGAGCACCCCGTGGCACGCCCGCACCGCCTCGCGCGGGAACCGGCCGTCCCGGTCGACCTCCGCCGCCCGGGGCTCGACCACGGTGCGGACGATCCGCTGGACGGTGGCGCGGTAGGACATCACGGCCTCCTCAGGTCGGTGGGTACAGCGAGTAGGACGGGAAGTTGCCGTACAGGCGTTCGCCGGGCGGCCCTTCGGTGACCGCGTGCACCAGCAGCGCCCCGCCGACGAACGCACCGCGCCACGACGCGCCCCGCCCGCCGAACACCTCGTCGCGGTCACCGCGCGACCGCGGGGCGTTGATGCCGACCTTGAACGCGTTGACGTCGGCGGCGAGCCGGCGTGCGGTGGACTCGTCGTCGCAGGACAGCGAGGCGACCAGTGCGCCGTTGCTGGCGTTCATGGCGGCCAGGAGTTCGGCCTCGGTGTCGACCAGGACGACCGTGTCGACCGGTCCGAACGGCTCGGCGTGGTGCAGCGGGCTCGACGGCGGCGGCGCGAGCAGGGCGACCGGGGCGAAGTAGGCGGAGGTGTCCTGGTCGGGCAGGAAACGCCCGTCGGTCAACGATCCCCGGTACAGCGGCACCCCGCCCTTGCCGATCGCCTCCTCGACCGCGTCCGCCAGTTCCTTCGCCTTGGCGTCGGTGATGAGCGGGCCGAAGTCCAGTTCCGGCAACGGATCATCGGCGTGGTCGACCGCCAACGGGTGCCCGAACCGCAGTTCCCGCAACGACTCCAGGTAGACGGCTAGGAATTCGTCGAACAGCTCGCGTTGCACCACGTACCTCGGGTAGGCCGTGCACCGCTGCTTGCCGTAGTCGAATGCCTTGCGCAGCTGGGGTTTCAGGTTGTCCCATTCGCTGAACTCCCAGACGCCCCAGGTGTTGAGGCCTTCTTGTTCGAGCACGTGTCGTTTGCTCGGGTCCAGCGCGGACACGATCTCGCCGCCCGCACCGCGTCCGCCGACGAACGACAGGCAGCCGATCTCCGGCGCGCCGACGAGCACCGGGGACAGCTCCCGACCGCTGCCGCTGACCAGGGTGAGCGGCAGGCCGTGGCGGACGGCGAGGGCGGTGGCCAGGGTCAGGCACGCGACGCCGCCGTCGGTGGGCGCCTTGGCGATGACCGCGTTGCCCGCCAGGGACTGCACGAGCATGGCGTGCATGAGGACGCTCATCGGGTAGTTCCAGCTGGCGATGTTGCTGACCGGGCCGTGCAGAGGGGTGCGGCCGGCCAGCATGGGGTCGATTTCCTCGACGTACCAACGAACTCCGTCGATGCACCGGTCGACGTCGGCGGTCGCTTGTTTCCAGGGCTTGCCGATCTCCCACACCAGCAGGAGGGCGAGCAGGTCCCGGTGCTCCCGCAGGTCGTCCAGGGCGGCACTCGTCTTGTTCCTGCGTTCCGCGAGTGCTGTTCTCCGCCACTTCTCGTGCTGTTCCGCGGCTTTCCGGGTCGCTTCGGCGGCTGTGACGGCGTCGACGCGAGGCGGTCCGGCGATGGTCGACCCGTCCACCGGCGAGGTGGCTTCCCCTGCCGTCCCGCTGCGCCGCCACCGCCCACCCACGTGGTTGAGCAACCGGTCGTCGTGGAAAGCCTCGGGCGCGACCCGCCGACACCGCTCGTACAGCTCCGGCCAGGACGTGCCCGGCTTCCGGATGGGTTGGTCCATTAGCGGTCCTTTCAGAGGGTGACTGCTTTGCGCGCCAACAGGTCCGTGGCCGCGTAGACGCTGCGCAGGGTGGGCGCGGCGACCCCGGTCAACCCCGCGATCTCGACGACCGCGCCGATGATGGCGTCGATCTCCAACGCCTTGCCCGCCTCCAGGTCCTGGAGCATGGAGGTCTTGTGGTCCCCGACCCGCCGAGCCCCGTCGATCCGCTTCTCGATGGACACCTTCGGTTCACACCCGACCGCGCGGGCGACGGCGATCGTCTCGGCCATCATGAGGGCGACGAGTTCACGGGTGTCGCGGTGGGCGCAGATCTCGGCCATGGTCGCGCGGGTGAGGGCGCTGAGTGGGTTGAAGGCGACGTTGCCCATGAGCTTGACCCAGATGTCCTCCCGGAGGTCCCGCTCGACCGGCGCCTTCAGGCCGCCCGCGATCATGGCTTCGCTGAGGAGTTTGACCCGTTCGGAGACTGTGCGGTTGGGCTCCCCGAGCGAGAACCGCGTGCCTTCGACGTGCCGGATGACACCGGGTGCTTCGATTTCGGTGGAGCAGTAGACGACACACCCGATCGCCCGCTGGGTTTCCAGGACGGCGGTGACCGAGCCTCGGGGGTCGACGGCTTCGATGCGGGTGCCTTCCAGGGGGTGGCCGGCGAGGCCGTGGAAGTACCACCAGGGGATGCCGTTCTGGGCGGCGACGATGGCGGTGTCCGGTCCGAGGAGCGGTTCGAGCAGGGGCCCGCAACTCGCGTACTGGTGGGCTTTCAGTCCGAGGAACACGAAGTCGACCGGGCCGACTTCGGTGGGGTCGGCGGTCGCGTGCGGCTTCGCGCTGAAGTCCCCGCGCGCACTGCGCACCCGAACCCCTTTGTGCTGCATGGCCTGAAGGTGCGCACCTCGAGCGATCAGATGAACTTCCGCGCCACCTCGGTGCAGCGCAGCGCCGACGTAGGCCCCGATGGCCCCGGCCCCGAGAACTGCGACTCTCATGACGTCCCTCGCCTTCGCGATAATTGCATACAGTATCCTGTCGACCGGCGGTAAGGCGATACCCCAACCGGGCCGAACGTGGCGGCGGCGGGCGGCGGCGGCAGCGGGTAGTGGCAGTGGCAGCGGGCAACGGCGGCTAGCGGCGACGGCGCGTGGCGGCGGGCAACGACGGCGGCGGGCAACGGCGGCTAGCGGCGACGGCGCGTGGCGGCGGGCAACGGCGGCTAGCGGCGACGGCGCGTGGCGGCGGGCAACGACGGCGGCGGGCAACGACGGCGGCGGGCAACGACGGCGGCGGGCAACGACGGCGGCGGGCAACGACGGCGGCGGGCAACGACGGCGGCGGGCAACGACGGCGGCGGGTGGCGGCGGCCAGCAGCAGCGGCGGCGGGCTGGCAGCGGCGACCCCCAGGGGCGGCGGCTGGGGCGGCGGGCGGGCGGCAGCGATGGGGGGGTTGGGGGTAGTAGCGGTGGCGGCGGGTAGTCGCCGCGATGACCGGCGGTGGGGTGTGGCGGTGGGTTGGGCGGCAGGCGCGGCAAGTGGCAGGTGAGGTAGGTGGCGATTGCTTTTTGTATGCCAAAATCTGTATGCTGAAAGCCGGGCATTCCCGACAACCCGCCTAGGAGGGCACGTGAGTCAGCCCAAGTCGCCGCCAACCAGTGCGGGGACCGCCGCTCGTCGTGCGGCTCGTGAGTCGCTCAGCGGGGCGGCCGCTCGGAAGGTCGAGAGGCCCGCTCCCCTGCGCCAAGCCGTGTACGACGCGCTCTTGGAGCTGATCGTCAACCGCACCCTCCAGCCCGGCCAACACCTCGTCGAGATCGACCTCGCCGAGCACCTCGGCGTCAGCCGCCAACCCGTCCGCGAAGCCCTCCAGCGACTCCAGACCGAAGGCTGGGTCGACCTTCGCCCCGCCCAGGGTGCCTTCGTCCACACCCCCACCGACGAGGAAGCCGACCAGCTCCTCGGCGTCCGCGGCGTCCTTGAGACCTACTCGGCCAAGCTCGCCGCCGAGCGCGCGACCCAGGCCGACGTCGACGACCTCCTCCGCCTCCACGCCAACGGCGTCAACGCCCTCAAGGACGAGGACGCCGAGCAGCTCGTCACCGCGAACGCCGCCTTCCACGCCCACATCACCAAGATCGCCGGCAACGCGGTCCTGGCCGAGATGATCGCGACCGTCGACCGCCGCGTCCGCTGGTACTACGCCCCCCTCGCCCTCACGAGGGGCAAGGACGCGTGGGACGAGCACGCCGCCCTCATCGAGGCCGTCAAGGCCAACGACGCCGAGACCGCCGGTCGCCTCATGGGCGAGCACACCGAGCGCACCCGTCAGGCCTACCAGCAGGCCACCGAGAACTGACCAGCCGCCGGCCACCCCGATGAGGTGATGGTGGCCACCTGGCCGACATTCTGTATACAAAAGTCTGTATTCTGCATGTGAAGCCCCCTAGCACACGAAGAGGTACCCGAACCATGTCCGCATGGCAGCAGCTCAAGCACGCCCTCACCCGTGACCACGGCTTCAGCGCCGACGGCCGCCGGATCGGCATCGGCCTGGCCGCCGCGCGGGAAGCCGAACGCCGGAACACCGTCACCGACATCGAGGACTTCCTCGACCGGCGCGACCAGGACAAGACCACCGTGTGATCGTCGGGCGGCGCCCCTCACCGCGCCGCCCGACGACCCAGGTCACGCGTCCGAGTCCGGCGGCTGCTCGGCGACAGCGACAACGGCCGCCGTCCCGGCCCGCGCCGAGGCCATCAGGCTCGCGACGGTCGTGACCAGCAGCACCACCAGGATGACCCCGAGCGACAGCAGGATCGGGATCTCCGGCGCCCACGGGACGCCGTGGTGGTGCAACGCCTCGAAGATGAGCTTGACCCCGATGAACGCCAAGATCACCGCAAGGCCCTTGCCCAGGTGGACCAACCGGTCCAGCAGCCCGCCCACCAGGAAGAACAGCTGGCGCAGACCCATCAGCGCGAACGCGTTCGCGGTCAGCACCAGGTAGGGCTCCTTGGTCAGGCCGAAGATCGCCGGGATCGAGTCCACCGCGAACAGCAAATCCGTGGTCCCGACCGCGATCATCACCACCAGCATCGGCGTGACCACCCGCTTGCCGGACACCACGGCCGTCAACCGCGCGCCGTGGTACGCCGGAGCGGTCGGCACCACGCGGCGGACCACGCGCAGCACCGCGTTCTCGTGGAACTCCGCGGCCTCGGAGTCGTCCTGCCGCAACAGCTTCCACGCGGTGAAGATCAGGAACGCCCCGAACACGTAGAACAGCCAGTCGAACCGCGAGATCGCCTCGGCGCCCAACGCGATGAACACCGCCCGCAGCACCAACGCCAGCACGACACCGATGATCAGCACCTTCTGCCGGTACTCCCGCGGCACCGCGAACCGCGTCATGATCAGCACGAACACGAACAGGTTGTCCACGCTCAGCGAGTACTCGGTGATCCACCCGGCGAAGAACTCGCCGCCGAACCGCGGCCCGGCGAACACCACCACGCCGAGCCCGAACAGCACCGCCAGCCCCACGTACACCGACACCGACAGCAGCGACTCGCGGAACGACGGCTCCCGCGGGTTCCGCGCCACCAGGTAGAAGTCGAACGCGATCACCAGCGCGATCGCGCCCATCGTCGTCAGCCACACCCAGGTGGGCAGCTGCATCTCGTCACCTCCGGGCCGCGCGGAGCACCCGGGCGTGCGCCGCGTACCGCTCGAACCACCGCTGTGCCAACGGGTTCCCCGAGCGCACCCGGTCCAGCCAGTGCGGCGCGATCCGCTCGTGCAGCCACAGGAACCCCAGCGACCACCCGAAGCTCACGATCCCCTGGTACGCCAGGAACCCGACCACGTCGTCCGGCAGCACCCGACCACCGAGCACCGCACCCGTGAACACCTCACCGACCAACCGCGCCAGGGGGAACCCCACCAGCCAGAACAACGCGACCGGCGCGAACACCCCCATCCGCACCCGCCCCGACCCCAGCAGCAGCCCCAAGACCCCGCCGAACACCCCCAACGGCACCGCCAACCCGAGCGAAACCGTTGCCGCCCAAGCGTAAGGCTGTCCGACAACCGCCGCCAGCACGCCGGCGACCAGCCCGCCGACCGCGCCGACCACCGCACCCGGCACCGCGAGTTCCAGCCGATCCCGCATCAGCTCACCACCACGCCGAACCGGACCAGGCTGTAGAGCAGCATCCCGAGGTAGAACACCGCGCCGAACCCGATGATCACGTTGGTCGCCAACCGCGGCCGGATCGGCTTGGGCAGCATCCTGTTGTTCACCAACAACAACACCACGCAGTACGCGCCCATCGCGAACGTCGACAGGAACGCCAGCACGTCCAGGATCGCCCCCGGACCGTCCGCCGGCCCGAACAACAGGACCAGGATGCCGAAAACGATGACACCCCACAGGAATCCCGCATAGAGGTGGGACATCCGGAACCGCTTCGCCCCGCGCACGAAGTGATACGTCATGTCCGCCTGACCCCGCGAGAACGAGTCGAACAACCCCAGCGTGGCGTTCAACCCGATCAACGCGATGAACCCGAGGAACACCATCCCCAACGCGGGACCACCGGCCGCCGCGAACGAGTCGGACATCGCGTTCAACGCCGCTTCCCGCTCACCGGACTCCAGCAGCGCCTTGACGTTCGGGCTCTGCCGGCTCGCCGCCTGCGCCAGCACCGTGAACGACACCGTCACCAGCATCGTCACGCCCCAGAACAACAGCAGCGCGTCGAACGTGACCCACCGCCGCCAGCCCTTCCACTTGCGCATCTCGTCGGCGTCGTCGGTGTCGAACATGAAGCCCCGCGAAGGCATCTGCTCTTCCTCGCCGGCGTGCCGGAGACCGCGCACGGCCGGGATGTGCGCGCCCATGCCCGCGCCGCTGTCGCGCAGGTGCAGCGTGTACCACATCTGCTGCATCCCCGACGGCCCGGCGAACGCGATGGACCCCACGACGATCGGGAACCACGTGGCCGACAACGCCTCCGACGGGAAGTAGCCGAAGTGGAACATGCCGGTGATCGTCGAGACGACGTCGGACCACGTGCCCACCATCGCGGCCACCACCGCCGTGCCGACCACCAGCAGGCCGATCAGCAGCGACAGCACGTTCTCCAGCAGGTTGTAGATCACCTTGGCCAGGCTGAACACCACCCCGACCAGGATCAGACCGACGCACGCCGAGACCGTCCACGGCACGCCGGTCATCTCCTCCAGCGCGGCGGCGCCCGCGGAGAGGTGGCCGGGCCAGATGTAGACCAGGATCGCGACGGTGAAGAAGAACCACATGATCGGCTTGAAGACGCGGGCCGCGCCGAAGAAGATGCTCTCGCCGGTGGCCATCGCGTAGCGGGCCATCTCCAGCATCACCACGGCTTGCAGCGTCACGCCGATCAGGAACAGCCACCGGATCTCGGGACCGAACAGCAGCACCAGGCGCGGCCACATGTAGGACTCGCCCATTCCCACGCCCAGCGCGACGAGGAACACCGTCGGGCCGAGGACGTGGACGGACGGTGGCGCGTCCGGCAGTTTCCGGATGGGCATCGGCTCCAGCCGGCCCGCCCGCCACACGCGCTCGGAGGACGGTGACGGCGCTACGGTTCCCGGGGTGGCGTCCCCGCCGGACAGCTGTCCCGGCGGATTGGGTGTATCCACAACGGACCTCCCGTGAGGTTGTGCACGACGACGGCGGATTTCCCCCTTCAGAGCAGCCCGGCGGAGCGGGCCCAGCGGTACTTGGCGCCCAGCACGGCGACCGGCTTCTCCGTGGTGTACGGGTAGGCGACGATCCCGTGCCGGTACAGGTGTTCGGACGCCTCCTCGACCTCGACATCACCCGAGAGCGAGGCGACGACCGGCTTGTGCACCCCCTTGTCGCGGAACTCCCGCACCACGTCCACGACCAGCTCGGCGAACACCATCGGCGGGGTGACGATGGTGTGCCAGTACCCGAGGACGAGGGCGTGCACCCGTTCGTCCGACAGGCCCAGCGCGATGGTGTTGCGGTAGGTGGACGGCGGCTCGCCGCCGGTGATGTCCACCGGGTTGCCCGCCGCGCCGAACGGCGGGATGAACTCGCGGAACGCCGCGTCCAGGTCGGGCGGGATCTCCATCAACGACAAGCCGTTGTCCACGCACGCGTCGGACAGCAGCACACCGGACCCGCCCGCGCCGGTGATGATGACGACGTTCTCCCCCTGCGGCGTGGGCAGCAACGGGACGCCGCGCGCGTACTCCAGCATGTCGTTCAGGCCGGGCGCGCGGATGACGCCGCTCTGCCGGAGGATGTCGTCGTAGACCTTGTCGTTACCCGCCAACGCCCCCGTGTGCGAACCGGCGGCCTTGGCGCCCTGGTCGGTGCGGCCGGCCTTCAGCACGACCACGGGTTTCTTCGCGGAGACCCGTTTCGCGGTCTCGGCGAACGCCCGGCCGTCCTTGAGGTCTTCCAGGTGCATGGCGATGAGCGAGGTGTTCTCGTCCTGCTCGAAGAACGTCAGCAGGTCGTCCTCGTCCAGGTCGGCCTTGTTGCCCACGCCGACGATCGAGGACACGCCGATGTTCGCCGACCGGCTGAAGCCGAGGATCGCCATGCCGATCCCCCCGCTCTGCGAGGACAGGGCCACACCGCCCTTGACGTCGTACGGAGTGCAGAAGGTAGCCGACAGGTTCTCCGGTGTGTAGTAGTAGCCGTAGATGTTCGGCCCGAGGATGCGCACGCCGTGCTTGCGGGCGATGGCCACGACCTCGGCCTGCAACTCGTGGTTGCCGGTCTCACCGAAGCCGGAGGGGATGAGGATCGCCCCTGCGACACCCTTCGCGCCGACCTCTTCCAGCGCGGCCGGCACGAACTTGGCCGGGATCGCGAAGACCGCCACGTCCACGTCACCCGGAACGTCCGAAATGCTCCGGTACGCCTTGCGGTCGAGGATTTCGTCGGATTTGGGGTTGATCGGGTATATCTCGCCCCGGTAGCCGCCGTCGACCAGGTTGCGCATGACCGAGTTGCCGATCTTGCCCGGCTCGGCGGACGCCCCGATCACCGCGACGGCGGCCGGTTTCATGATCCGGTTCATCGCGGCCAGGATCTGCTCCTGGCTGAACCGGACCGGCTCGGGCGCGGGCTCGGGGTCCACGATGATCCGCACGTCCACGGCCGTCGCACCGTCCGGGGTGGCCAGGATCGGGTTGAGGTCCACTTCGGACAGTTGCGGGAAGTCGGTGACCAGGTCGCCGACGCGGCGGATGACGTCCGCCAGGGCCTCCCGGTCCGCCGGGGGCGCGCCGCGCACACCGCGCAGCACCTCGGCCGCCGCGATGCCGTCGACCATAGAGGAGGCTTCTTCGAGAGTGGTCGGCGCGAGGCGGAACGTGACGTCCTTCAGCACCTCCACCAGCACGCCGCCCAGGCCGAACGCCACGATCTTGCCGAACGTGGGGTCGGTGACCGCGCCGACGATCACTTCCTGGCCGCCGGTCAACAACTTCTGCACCTGCACACCGACGATTTCGGCGTCCGCCTTGTACGCACGGGCGTTCGCCACGATCGTCTCGAAGCCGGCCGCGACCTCGGCGGCGGTGCCCAGGCCGACCAGGACACCGCCCGCCTCGGTCTTGTGCAGGACGTCCGGCGAGACGATCTTGAGCACGACGGGCAGCCCGATGTCCTCGGCCAGCGCGACCGCCTCCTCCGCCGTGGCCGCCAGGCCCTCGGCCGGCGTGGGGATGCCGTACGCCTGGCACACCAGCCTGCCCTCGGGCGCGGTCAGGGTGGTGCGGCCCTCGGCCGCCACCGCCGCGATGATCCGGTCGACCGCCGCCCGGTCGTAGTCCGCCATGACGTCTCCTCAGATGGCACCGGCGGCCTTGAGCCGCTCCAGTTGCTCGGGCAGGTAGCCGAGTTCGGCGAGGACTTCCGCGTTGTGCTCGCCCAGCAGCGGCGAGCGGCCCACGTCCACCGGCGAGGCGGAGAGCTTGAGCGGGCTGCCGACGGTCTTGTACGCGCCGCGCTCGGGGTGCTCGACCTCCACCACGGTCCCGAGTTCGCGCAGCGTCTCGTCCTCGATCAGCTCCTTGGTGGACAGGATCGGCCCGCACGGGATGTCGTGGGCGTTGAGCTGCTCCATGACCTCCCACTTGGTGTGCTTCTCGGTCCACTCCTCGATGAGCGCGAAGGCCTTGTCCAGCTTGGTCAACCGGGCTTCCGGGGTGGCCCACGCCGGGTCGTCGGCCAGTTCCGGCCGGCCGATCAGCCTGGTGATGGGCGCCCAGCCGACGGGCTGGATGATCACGTAGATGTAGTCGTTGGGGCCGCCGGGCGCGCAGCGCACCGCCCAGCCGGGCTGGCCGCCGCCGGAGGCGTTGCCGGAGCGGGGAACGGCGTCGCCGAACACCTCGTTCGGGTACTCCCCCAGCGGGCCGTGGGCGAGCCGCTGCTGGTCGCGCAGCTTGACCCGGCACAGGTTGAGCACCGCGTCCTGCATGGCGACCTGCACCCGTTGGCCCTTGCCGGTGCGCGTCCGCTGGTACAGCGCGGCCAGGATGCCGGCGACCAGGTGGATGCCCGTGCCCGAGTCGCCGATCTGGGCCCCGGTGGCCAGCGGCGGGCCTTCCTCGAAACCGGTGGTGGACATCGAGCCGCCCATCGCCTGCGCGATCACCTCGTAGGCCTTGAAGTCCGCGTACCGGCCGGGGCCGAAACCCTTGATGGACGCGTAGACCAGGCCCTCGTTGAGTTCCTGGAGGCGTTCCCAGGTGAACCCGAACCGGTCGACCACACCGGGACCGAAGTTCTCCACCAGGACGTCGGCGGTGGTGACGAGCTGGCCGAACACGGCCTTGCCCTCGTCGCTCTTCATGTTCAGCGTGATGCTGCGCTTGTTGGCGTTGAGCATCGTGAAGTACAGGCTGTCGACGCCGGGAAGGTCGCGCAGCTGGCCGCGCGTCACGTCACCGCGGCCGGGTGCTTCCACCTTGATGACGTCCGCGCCCAGCCACGCCAGCAACTGGGTCGCCGACGGTCCTGATTGGACATGCGTCAGGTCGAGGACTCGTATGCCCTCCAACGCCTTTCCCATGCGGGGCTCCCCTACTTGTACATGGTCTGGTTCATGGTTCCCGGCGCGTACGCGTCCGGGTCGACCCACACGTTGATCAGCGACGGCAGGCCGGACTCGCGGGCCCGGCGCAGGGCGGGCGCGATGTCCTCGGGGTCGCGGACCTCCTCGCCGTAGCCGCCGAGCATCCGGGCGAACTCGTCGTAGCGGACGTCGCCGAGGGTGTTGCCGACGCGTTCCCGGGCCGTGCCGTACTTCTGCGCCTGGCCGTAGCGGATCTGGTTCATCGACGAGTTGTTGCCGACGATGCCGACGAACGGGAGGTTGAACCGCACCAGCGTCTCGAAGTCCCAGCCGGTGAGGCTGAACGCGCCGTCGCCGAACAGCGTGACGACCTCCTTGTCCGGGCGGGCGTGCTTGGCCGCCAACACGAACGGGACGCCGACGCCGAGCGTGCCCAGCGGGCCGGGGTCCATCCAGTGGCCGGGCGACTTGGGCTGCACGACCTGGCCGGAGAACGTGACGATGTCGCCGCCGTCGCCGATGTAGATCGAGTCCTCGGTGAGGAATTCGTTGATCTCGTGCACGAGCCGGTAAGGGTGGATCGGCGAGGCCGTCGACATCAGCTGCGGCAGCCGCTTGGCGCGCGCTTTCTCCTCCACCGCTTGGAGTTCTTCCAGCCACGGCTTGCGTCCGACCGCGCCGTTGTCGGTGCGGCCGGACGCGGCGGCGGTGACGCCGGCGAGCACCAGGCCCGCGTCGCCGACGATGCCGAGGTCGATGTCCCGGTTCTTGCCGACGGTCCGGTAGTCCAAGTCGATCTGCACGACGGTGGCCTGCGCGGAGAGCCTGCGGCCGTAGCCCATCCGGAAGTCGAACGGGGTGCCGACGATGACGATGACGTCGGCGTTGTCGAACGCGTAGCGGCGGGAGAGCTGGAAGTGGTGCGGGTCGCCGGGCGGGAGCGTGCCACGGCCGGCGCCGTTCATGTAGGCGGGGATGTTGAGGGTGCGGACCAGTTCGATCGCCGGGTCGGTGGCGCGGGTCGTCCAGACCTGGCTGCCGAACAGCACGACCGGCTTCTTGGCGTGCACCAACAGGTCCGCCAGCTTCTCGACCGACTCCGGGTCGCCGGCGCTGCGCGTGGACGCGCGGTAGCGGCCTGCTTCCGGGATGCGGGCCTGGTCCAACCGCACGGACGCGTCGAGGACGTCCCGCGGGATCTCCAGGAACGACGGGCCGGGCGCGCCGTGGAAGCACTCCCGGAAGGCCATGGACACCAGGTCCGCCACGCGCGCCGTGGACGGGACGGTCGCGGCGAACTTGGTGATCGGGGTCATCATGTCCACGTGCGGCAGGTCTTGCAGTGACCCCATCTTGTGCTGGGTCAACGCGCCCTGGCCGCCGATGAGCAGCATCGGGCTCTCCGCGCGGAACGCGTTGGCCACGCCGGTGACGGCGTCGGTGGTGCCGGGGCCGGCGGTGACGACCGCGCAGCCGGGTTTGCCGGTGATGCGGGCGTAGCCGTCGGCGGCGTGCGCGGCGACCTGCTCGTGGCGGACGTCGATGACGGTGATGCCCTCGTCCACGCAGCCGTCGTAGATGTCGATGATGTGGCCGCCGCACAGGGTGAAGATCGTGTCGATGCCCTCGGCCTTGAGCGCCTTGGCCACCAGGTGGCCGCCGGAGATCAGTGCCGGCCCCGCATCGGACCCGCCGGTTGCCGCCTCGGTCGCTGTCCGCGTCATGTGCTGGTCAACTCCTTCGATCGCGGTCGGCAGCACCGAGAGGAGCGGGGCTTCCGACACTGGAACCGGCCCGTTGTAGATTGCATACCGTATGGGGTAGCCATATGCTTACGCCTAGTTCGGGCCGATGTCCAGAGCCGACCGGACCCGAAATCCCCCTGAGCCCGACTGGAACCTCCCTCGGAGAGGACGTCTGCCGTGGACCTCTACGAACACCAGGCCAGAGACCTGTTCGTCGCGCACGGCGTGCCCGTGCCGCGCGGCGTGCTCGCCACCACCCCGGCCGGCGCGCGCGGTGCCGCCGAACTGCTCGGGCTGCCCGTAGTGGTGAAGGCGCAGGTCAAGACGGGTGGGCGGGGTAAGGCGGGCGGCGTGAAGCTCGCCCGCACGCCTCCGGAGGCGCAGGCGGTGGCCGATTCGATCCTGGGCTTGGACATCAAGGGCCACCGGGTGCGCGAGGTCCTGGTGGTCGAGGCGAGCGCGATCGCCGAGGAGTACTACGTGGCCTTCCTGCTCGACCGCGCCAACCGGACGTTCCTGGCGATGGCGTCCGTGGCGGGCGGCATGGACATCGAGCAGGTCGCGGCCACCCGGCCGGACGCGCTCGTGCGCCTGCCGGTGACGGACGTGGACCTGGCCAAGGCGCACGAGATCGTCACCGCGGCGAAGTTCCCGCCCGAGGTGGCCGACCAGGTCGCCGACGTGCTGGTCAAGCTGTGGCGGGCGTTCGTCGCGGAGGACGCGACGCTGGTCGAGGTGAACCCGTTGGTGCGCACCGAGGACGGGTCGGTGGTCGCCCTCGACGGCAAGGTGACCTTGGACGGCAACGCCGCCTACCGCCACCCCGGGCACGCCTCACTGGCGGACCGCCGGGCCGAGAACCCGTTGGAGGCCGAGGCGAAGGACAGGGGCCTCAACTACGTCAAGCTGGACGGCCAGGTCGGCGTGATCGGCAACGGGGCGGGGCTCGTCATGTCCACTTTGGACGTGGTGGCGCGGGCGGGTGAGGCCCACGGCGGTGTGCGGCCGGCGAACTTCCTCGACATCGGCGGCGGCGCGTCGGCGACCGTGATGGCCGACGGGCTCGACGTCATCCTCAACGACCCGGACGTGCGGAGCGTGTTCGTCAACGTCTTCGGCGGCATCACGGCGTGCGACGCGGTGGCGGACGGGATCGTGCGGGCGCTGGACGTGCTGGGTCCGACCGCGACCAAGCCGCTGGTGGTGCGCTTGGACGGGAACAACGTGGCGGAGGGTCGGCGCATCCTCGCCGAGGCGGACCACCCGCTGGTGACCGTGGTCGACACGATGGACGACGCGGCCGACCGGGCCGCGCGGCTCGCTTCCCGGGAGGTCTGAATGGCTGTCTTCCTCGACCAGCACAGCAAAGTGGTCGTCCAGGGCATGACCGGCGCGGAGGGGTCCAAGCACACCAGACGGATGCTGAAGTCCGGCACGCAGGTCGTGGGCGGGGTGAACCCGCGCAAGGCGGGCGAGAAGGTGACCTTCGACTTCGACGGCGGCTCGGGTGCGAGTGCCCCGTGGCAAGCAGTGCTGCCGGTGTTCGGGTCCGTGTCCGAGGCGATGGAGGCCACCGGCGCGGACGTGACCGTGATCTTCGTGCCGCCCGCGCACACCCGCGGTGCGGTGGTGGAGGCGATCGACGCGGGCATCGGGCTGGCGGTCGTGATCACGGAAGGCGTGCCGGTGCACGACACCGCCGGGTTCTGGGCGCACGCCGTGGCGACGGGCAACCGGACCCGGATCATCGGCCCGAACTGCCCCGGCATCATCAGCCCCGGCCAGTCCAACGCGGGCATCATCCCCGACGACATCTGCGGTCACGGCCCGATCGGTCTGGTGTCGAAGTCCGGCACGCTGACCTACCAGCTGATGTACGAGCTGCGGGACGTCGGGTTCTCCACCGCCATCGGCATCGGCGGCGACCCGATCGTCGGCACCACCCACATCGACGCGTTGGCCGCCTTCGAGGACGACCCCGACACGGCGGCGATCGTCCTGATCGGCGAGATCGGCGGGGACGCCGAGGAGCGGGCCGCCGCGTACATCCGGGAGCACGTGACCAAGCCGGTCGTCGGCTACGTCGCCGGGTTCACCGCGCCCGAGGGCCGGACCATGGGCCACGCGGGCGCGATCGTGTCCGGCTCGGCGGGCACCGCGCAGGCCAAGGCGGAAGCCCTGGAGGCGGCCGGGGTCCGGGTGGGACGCACGCCCAGCGAGACCGCGCGGCTGCTCCGCGAAGTGCTGGCGTGACCGGCGCACCGCCTGGTCGGCGTCAACCGACCAGGCGGTGCCGTCCACTGTAGACGTTCATCGACGTGCCACGCAGGAACCCGACGAGCGTCATGCCCATCTCGTCGGCGAGGTCGACGGCTAGCGTGGACGGCGCGGACACCGCTGCCAGCACGGGAATCCCCGCCATCACGGCCTTCTGCACCAACTCGAACGACGCCCGACCGCTGACCATCAACACCGTCGCCCGCAACGGCAATCCCCTGTGCTGCAGCGCCCAGCCGACCACCTTGTCGACCGCGTTGTGCCGTCCGACGTCCTCCCGCAAGCACAGCAGCTCGCCGCCGGCGGTGAACAGCCCGGCCGCGTGCAGGCCGCCTGTCCGGTCGAAAACCCTTTGTGCGGCACGGAGTTCGTCGGGCAGCGCGGCCAGGGTGTCGATGTCGACCTCCACCGGGTCCTCCGCCACGGTCCACGCGGCGGTCGTGCGCACGGCATCGAGGCTCGCCTTGCCGCACAGGCCGCAGGACGAGGTCATGTAGAAGTTGCGCTCGATCGACGGGTCCGGCGGGGCGACGCCTTCGGCCAGGGCGACGTCCAGCACGTTGAACGTGTTGGAGCCGTCGTCGGTGGCCCCGGCGCAGTACCGGATCGCGGCGATGTCGTCGGGCGCGCGCACCACCCCTTCGCTGACCAGGAAGCCCGCCGCCAGGTCGAAGTCGCCGCCCGGGGTGCGCATGGTGATCGACAACGGCTTGCCCGCGACCCGGATCTCCAGCGGTTCCTCGACGGTGAGCGTGTCCGGTCGGGCGCGCGCGACGCCGTCCACCAGCCGCACCACGCGCCGCCTGCTGGTCACTCTGCCCATGTGGGGTCCTTTCGGCTCAGGTGCACGCATTCGGTGAGCAGGCGCCGGAGCGCTTCGTCGGTGTTCAGGCGACGGACCGCGCGTGCCACGGCCATGGTGGGGAAGATCCCGGTCCACCAACGCTTCTTTAAGCCTGCGGTGCGCAGGCAGTGGTCGACGATCGCGTGGGCGGGCGCGTTCGCGGTGTGCAGCAAGGGAACCGCGAGCGGTAAGAGGGCTTGTCGGCCGTGCGGGGTGGTGCGGTCGTTGACGCAGCGCGCGACCGCCGCCAAGACGGGGTGCACGGCGGCCGGGCGGTCCGACCAGACCTCGTCAGCGAGTTGGGACACGAGTTCGAGCAGGCAGCGGCCGTGCGCGGGCGTGGGGTGGCGGCCGGGTGCGAGGTGCGGCAACCGGGTGGTCACGACGCCTCGCTGGGCAGGAGTCCGCGGGGCCGGCCGGGGTGGCTGAGCCGGCCACCGAGCGCCGCGCCCGCCAGGCCGAGGGCCGCCGCGGTCAGGAACGCGGGTGCGTAGCCCTGGTGCGTGACGAGGATCGAGGCCAGGCCGACGCCGAGCACACCGCCGACCGCCTTGGCGCTGTAGATGACGGCGAAGTTGAGCGGTGCGGTGTCCTCGCCGAAGTACTCGCGGACCAGGTTGACCAGGAGGGCGTAGCAGCAACTCGTGCCCAGCCCGGCCAGGGCCGCGCCGACCATGAGGATCGGGAGCGAGTCCTGTCCTGACAAGATCACGAGCTGTGCCACGCCGCCAGTGGCCAGGGCGAGGCGGAGGGTGCGGCGGCGGCCGATGCGGTCGGAGAGCCGGCCCGCCGCGGGCCTGCCGAGGGCGGTCGCGGCGGCGAGGACGGCGAGGGTCGGCAGGTGTCCCGGCACGGCCAGGAAGACCAAGTCGAACAGCGACACCGCGGCGGCGGCCGTGACGGTGAGGAACAGCGGGGCGAGGGTGCCGCTGCGCAGGGCTTCGGCCGGGGCGAAGGGGCGGATGGCGGGCCGGTTGGTGCGGTGGGTCAACGCGCGGCGGCGCGGGTCGACGTCGGGCGGCCACCAGTGCGGCGGCGGGTCGCGCAACGGCAGGCCGCAGGCGGTGACCACGACCAGGGTGAGGAGGGCGGCGACGTCCAGTGCGGCGGGGTGCCCGGCCACCGGCAGGAACGGGACCCCGCCGAGTGCGAACGCGGCCGTGACCAGGGAGATGCGGCTGGTGGTGCGGTCGGGGAACCAGCGGACGGCGGTGCCCACGCAGGTCGCGTAGACCAGGCCCGCGCCCAGTCCGCCGATGAGGCCGTAGCCGAGGTAGAGGGTCGGCAGGGTGTCGGCGTGGGCGAGGGCGAGCAGGCCGATCGCGCTCAGCACCGCGCCGAGCGGCAGCGCGCGGGCCGGGCCGAGGACGTGCCGGAACCGGGCGGCGGGGTAGGCGACGCCCGCCTGGCAGGCGGTCCACAGGGCGAAGGCCCAGCACACCTCGACCAGGCCCCAGCGGGCCGACAGGGCGGGGACGAGGGCGCCGAAGCCGTACTGGCCGATGCCCGTGACGAGCATCGCGGTGGTGGTGAGCCAGGTCGTCCAGGAGCGGGGGCGGCCGAGGAGTTCGCGGTCGGTCTCGCCGATGCGGTAGCGGCGGCCGTACATGTCGGTGACGTGGTGTGCCTGCATGAGCGGATCACCCACCTTGCAGATTGTATACAGTATTGAGTAGCCTACATCCGACCGCAACCCTCTCCAAGGGAGGTCGACATGGATGTGGCCGATCGGGTGCTGGCCGTGATCGAGGCGCACCGCCACGACCGAGGCGCGCTGCTGCCGATCCTGCACGGGCTCCAAGCCGAGTTCGGGTACATCGACCAGTCCGTGATCCCGTTGCTGGCCAAGGAGTTGAACCTCTCCCGGGCCGACGTCCACGGTGTCGTCACCTTCTACCGCGACTTCCGCAGCGAACCACCCGGCCGCGTGACGGTCCTCCTCTGCCGGGCCGAGGCGTGCCAAGCGGTCGGGGCGGAGGAACTGGTCGCCCACGCGGAGCGCACCATCGCCAAGATCGGCCAAACGGCCGGCAACGTCACGCTCGACCAGGTCTTCTGCCTGGGCAACTGCGCCCTCGGCCCGGCCGCGCAGATCAACGGCCGGCTCCACGGCCGCCTGACACCGCACGAGCTCGACGCCGCCATCGCCGACCAGACGCGCGAGGAGTCGTCATGACCACCGTCCACGTCCCCCGCGACTCCGCCGCCCGGTCCGCCGGCGCGGACGAGGTCGCCGCCGCGTTCGCCCGCCACCCCGACGTCCGGGTCGTCCGCAACGGGTCGCGCGGCATGTTGTGGCTGGAACCGCTGGTGGAAGTGACCACCGACCACGGCCGAGTCGGCTACGGCCCGGTCACCCCCGACCGCGTCCCCGAACTCCTCGACGCCATCCGCGCCGGAGCCGACCACGACCTCCACCTCGGGCCGGTCGACGACCTGCCCTGGATGCGCGCCCAGAACCGGATCTGCCTCGCCCGCGTCGGCGTCACCGACCCACTGTCCACAACGGACTACGAGAACCACGGCGGCATCAAGGGGTTGCGCCGCGCCCTCGACATCGGGCCCGAAGCCACCGTCGCCGAGGTCACCGAGTCCGGTTTGCGCGGCCGGGGCGGAGCGGGGTTCCCCGCCGGCATCAAGTGGAAGACGGTCGCGGACACCCCGGGCGAGCTGAAGTTCGTGTGCTGCAACGCCGACGAAGGCGACAGCGGCACGTTCGCCGACCGGATGCTCCTCGAAGGCGACCCGTTCTGCCTGATCGAGGGCATGACCATCGCCGCGCACGCGGTGGGCGCCACCGAGGGCTACATCTACATCCGCTCCGAGTACCCCGACGCCGTCACCACCTTCCGCCGTGCCGTCGACATCGCCTACGCCCACAACTGGCTCGGCGAAGACATCCTCGGCCGCGGCCTGAGGTTCGACCTGCACGTCCGGGTCGGCGCGGGCGCGTACATCTGCGGCGAGGAGACCTCCATGCTGGAGAGCCTGGAGGGCAAGCGCGGGGTGGTGCGCGCCAAGCCGCCGATCCCCGCCATCACCGGGCTGTTCGGCCGGCCCACGGTCGTCAACAACGTCCTCACCCTGGCGTCCGTCCCGAGAATCCTTGCGGACGGCGGCACCGCCTACCACAAGCTCGGCGTGGAACGGTCCCGCGGCACGCAAGTCTTCCAGCTCGCCGGGAACGTCAAGCACGGCGGCGTGTTCGAGACCGACTTCGGCATCTCGCTGCGCGACCTGGTGGAGCACCACGGCGGCGGCACGCGGTCCGGCCGCCCGGTCCGCGCGGTGCAGGTCGGCGGGCCGCTGGGCGCGTACATCCCGGAGAGCGGCCTCGACCTGCCCATGGACTACGAGAAGTTCGCCGAGGCGGGCGCGATGCTGGGGCACGGCGGGATCGTGGTGTTCGACGACACCGTGGACATGGCCGCCATGGCCCGGTTCGCGTTCGAGTTCTGCGCCGAGGAGTCGTGCGGCAAGTGCACGCCGTGCCGGGTGGGCGCGGTGCGCGGGGTCGAGGTGATCGACCGCATCACGGGCGGCGAGGACCCTGACGCGAACATGGCTCTGTTGAACGATCTTTGCGACCTGATGACCGACGGGTCGTTGTGCGCGATGGGCGGTCTCACGCCCAACCCGGTGCGCAGCGCGCTGCTGCACTTCGCCGACGACTTCACCCCGAGGAGGGCAACGTCGTGACCCTGTTGAAGGAACCCGACCGCGGCACCCCGGCGCAGCCCGGCCCGGCCGTGGTGGACGTCGAGGTCGACGGCATCCCGGTGACCGTCCCGGCAGGCACGTCCGTGATGCGCGCGGCGGCGTTGTCGGGCGTCGACATCCCCAAGCTGTGCGCGACGGACAGCCTGGAGCCGTTCGGCTCGTGCCGGCTGTGCCTGGTGGAGATCGACGGGCGGCGCGGCACACCCGCGTCCTGCACGACCCCGGTCGCCGCCGGCATGAAGGTCCGCACCCAGACGCCGAAGCTGGAGAAGCTGCGGCAGGGCGTGATGGAGCTGTACATCTCCGACCACCCGCTGGACTGCCTGACCTGCTCGGCCAACGGGGACTGCGAACTCCAGGACATGGCGGGCGAAGTCGGACTGCGCCAGGTCCGTTACGGGTACGACGGCGAGAACCACCTGGGCCTGGAGAAGGACACCAGCAACCCGTACTTCGACTTCGAACCGTCCAAGTGCATCTCGTGCTCACGGTGCGTCCGCGCGTGCGGGGAGATCCAGGGGACCTTCGCGCTCACCATCGAGGGCCGCGGGTTCGAGTCGAAGGTGTCGGCGGGCGGGCAGCCGTTCATGCAGTCCGAGTGCGTGTCGTGCGGGGCGTGCGTGCAGGCGTGCCCGACCGCGACGCTCCAGGAGAAGTCCGTGGTGCAGCTCGGGATGCCGAGTCGGACCGTGTTGACCACGTGCGCGTACTGCGGTGTCGGTTGCTCGTTCAAGGCCGAGTTGCGCGGTGACGAGCTGGTGCGGATGGTGCCGTACAAGGACGGTGGCGCGAACGAGGGTCACTCGTGCGTCAAGGGCCGCTTCGCGTTCGGCTACGCCACCCACCCGGACCGCGTGCTGAGCCCGATGGTCCGCGAGAAGATCACCGACCCGTGGCGTGAGGTCTCTTGGGAGGAGGCGATCTCGCACACGGCCGCGAGGATGCGGGAGATCCAAGCCAAGCACGGGCAAGCGTCGATCGGCGGTATCACGTCCTCCCGCTGCACCAACGAAGAGGTGTACGTGGTGCAGAAGATGGTGCGCGCCGCGTTCGGCAACAACAACGTCGACACGTGCGCCCGGGTCTGCCACTCCCCCACCGGCTACGGCCTCAAGCAGACCTTCGGCGAGTCCGCCGGCACGCAGGACTTCCGGTCCGTGGCACAGGCGGACGTGATCGTGGTGATCGGTGCGAACCCGACCGACGGGCACCCGGTGTTCGCCTCGCGCATGAAGAAGCGCCTGCGCCAGGGGGCCAAGCTGATCGTCGTCGACCCGCGCCGCATCGACCTGGTCCGGTCGCCGCACATCGAAGCCGCGCACCACCTCCAGCTCCGCCCCGGCACGAACGTGGCCGTGGTCAACGCCTTCGCCCACGTGGTCGTGACCGAGGGCCTGGTCGACCGGTCCTTTGTGGACTCCCGGTGCGAGGGCTACGACGAGTGGGCCGAGTTCATCGCCCGGCCGGAGAACAGCCCCGAGGTGGTCGAGGAGGTCACCGGCGTGCCCGCGGCCGAGATCCGCGCCGCCGCACGCCTGTACGCCACGGCCGGCAACGCCGCGATCTACTACGGGCTGGGCGTCACCGAGCACAGCCAGGGCTCCACCATGGTCATGGGCATGGCGAACCTGGCGATGGCCACCGGCAACGTCGGCCGCGACGGCGTCGGGGTGAACCCGTTGCGCGGCCAGAACAACGTGCAGGGCTCGTGCGACATGGGATCGTTCCCGCACGAGCTGCCCGGCTACCGGCACGTGTCCGACGACGCCGTCCGCGCGGTTTTCGAGACCGTCTGGGGCCGCACGATCCGGCCCGAGCCCGGCCTGCGCATCCCGAACATGTTCGACGCCGCCATCGCGGGCACCTTCCGCGGCCTGTTCGTGCAGGGCGAGGACATCGCCCAGTCCGACCCGAACACCGCTCACGTCACCGCCGCCCTGGAGGCGCTGGACCTGGTCGTCGTGCAGGACCTGTTCCTCAACGAGACCGCCAAGTTCGCGCACGTCTTCCTGCCCGGGACGTCGTTCCTGGAGAAGGACGGCACGTTCACCAACGCCGAACGCCGCATCAACCGCGTCCGCCCGGTGATGGCGCCCAAGACCGGCAAGCACGAGTGGCAGATCGTGTGCGAGCTGGCCCAGGCCCTCGGCTACCCCATGGACTACAGCCACCCGCGCGAGATCATGGCCGAGATCGCCGCGCTGACGCCGACGTTCGCCGGGGTGTCGTTCGAACGGCTCGACCAACTCGGCAGCATCCAGTGGCCGTGCGACGACAACGCGCCCACCGGCACGCCGACCATGCACGTCGAGACGTTCACCCGGGGCAAGGGCCGGTTCGTGCCGACGTCGTTCGTGCCCACCAGCGAGCGCGCCACCCGCAAGTTCCCGCTCATCCTCACCACGGGCCGCATCCTGAGCCAGTACAACGTCGGCGCGCAGACCCGCCGCACCGCGAACGTGGCCTGGCACCCCGAGGACGTGCTGGAGATCCACCCGCACGACGCCGAGGTGCGCGGCATCCGGGACGGCGACGAGGTGTCGTTGGCCAGTCGGGTGGGCCGGACGTCGCTGCGCGCGGTGTTGTCGGACCGGATGCCGGTCGGCGTCGTCTACACGACCTTCCACCACCCGGTCACCGGGGCGAACGTGGTGACGACCGAGAACTCCGACTGGGCGACGAACTGCCCGGAGTACAAGGTGACAGCCGTTCAAGTCTCGCTGCGCACCACGCAACGCGAGCCGGCGGTGGTCGACTGATGCCGGTGCCACCGACCGTCCGATTGGCCAACGAGATCGCCGCGCAGTTCCACCACCAGTCGGCGGACCGCGCGGCGGCGGCGATCGCCCAGCACATCCGCGCGTTCTGGGAGCCCCGGATGCGGGAAGAGTTGCTGCAGCACACAACTTCCACACCGGAAGCCTTGGACCCGCTGGTGGTCGCGGCCGCACGGCTGGTGTCGTGACCTGCGACGGGGCAGTCCGGAGTGGACCGCGTGGAACCGCCCGCCCCTCACCAGGGCGGGCGGCGGCGGAATCGTGAGTAAAGGTCAGCTCTTGCGGAGGGTGGAGAGGAACGCCCGGAACGGACGGTCCGGAAAGGTCAGTTCCAATCCGGGTTTCTTGCTGTCGCGGACCACAACCGCGGCCGCGGGGCCGATCGCCAGCTCGACGCAGTTGTTCGCCGCGCCCGAGTACGAGCTTCTACGCCACGTCTTCTTCGTGTTCATGTTTCCTTCAGTGCGGTTGCCAGTTCGCTGATCAACGAGGCCGAGTCCTTGGGCGGCAGCGCGACCTCGCCGGCCATGTCATCGAAGTGAAGCAGGTACTTCTCGACATCGGCGGGATTGTCCACCCACTTCCCACCGCCGGCGTACTCCAGGTACACGGTGGAGGGATCGCCTTCCTCGAACAGGAGAGCGGTCGCGCCGCCGCCGGACATGGTCCCGTAGGCCCCCGCGCCGAACGGGATCACCTGGATCGTGATGTTGCTCTGCTTCGACATGTCCAAAAGGTGCGATAACTGCGCAACCATCACCTCCGGTCCGCCCACCACCCGGTGCAGCGCCGCCTCGTCGATCACCGCGTGCAGCGTCAGGCCGGGCAGCCGCCGCTGCCTGCTCGCCAGCGCCGCCACGGCCTGCTCGACCGACACCGCCGTGTCCACGAAACGCCGGCCCGCCAGGCGGATGGCCGCCGCGTACGCCGCCGTCTGCAGCAGCCCCGGGATCACGATCATCTCGATGGTGCGCACCTCGGTCGCGTCCGCCTCCTGCCGCGCGTACGTGCGCGCCTCGGGGGTGTAGGCCGCGGCGTTTGCCAGGCGCGTGGAATCCTGCTTCGCGTCCTCCCACAGGGCTTCCGCCTCGCGCCGCTCGTCGTCGCTCGCCCCGTAGAGCGCCAGGAGCGCGCTCAGCTCGGTCCAACTCGGACTGATGTAACCGTTCTCCATCCGCGACAGCGTCGACTGCGTCTTGCGGGTGAGCGCGTGGTAGTCGATCTCCGTCTTGCCGGCGCGCTTGCGCAGTGCGTTGAGGAACTGCCCCAGTTTGCGCTTGCGTCGGGTTTGGACCGCTGCCATCCGCCATCGCTCCTCTGAAAAGACTGCGAACACCCTAGTGGTCGAGCGCCGCGATTTCAGTTCACTCGTTCGGGCGCTAAGAAGATGCATACGCACCCCATAAGATGCCCCCGCCGCAAGCACTGCACGCCGCACCCGCCGACCGCACCGGATGGACACCCGCCCCCACTACAGTCGCCACCATGTACATCTCGCAGGTCCGGCTGCGGAACATCAAGGGGTTTCACGGCGCCCGCGAGGTCGACCTCAAGCTCGCCGCCCCCGGCTGGACCGTGATCGCCGGCCGCAACGGCTCGGGCAAGACCTCCCTCCTGCACGCCATCGCGCTGGCGATCAGCGGTCCCGCGGTGGCCCGCAACCTGGTACCGGACTTCGAGAACTGGGTCACCGCCGGTGAGCGCGAGGCCGTCGCCCAGGTGCGGTTCACCCAGGACGAACACGCCGAGCGGTGGTCGGGCAAGGGCCGCCGGCCGTCCGGCGAGCTGTGGGCGGGCCTGGTGTGGACCATGCCGGACGAGGAGGACCGGCGCGGCTACCGCGGTCTCCAGCCCTCGCTGAAGGAGAAGCTGGAGGGCAGCAAGACCGCCGCGACCCGCGGCCCGTGGCAGGACAACCCCACCGGCTGGTTCTGCGCCGCCTACGGGCCGTTCCGGCGCATGGTCGGCGGCACGCCCGACGCGCAGCGGCTGATGTCGAGCCTGGGCCCGGTGTCCCGGCTGGCGACCCTGTTCCACGAGGACGCGTCGCTCGCCGAGGGCGTGGGATGGTTGATCGAGCAACATCTCCGGTCGCTGGAACGGCGGCCGGGCGCGGAGGAGCTGAAGTCGGTCGCGCTGGCGATCCTGTCCGACGGCCTGCTGCCCGACGACTACCGCATCCGGGGAGTGGACTCCGACGGGCTCTGGGTGGACAACGGCGGCCACCGGTTCCCGTTGCGCGAGATGAGCGACGGCTACCGCACCGTCGCCTCGCTCGTGGTGGACCTGGTCAAGCAGATCCACGAGTCCTTCGGGGCGCTGCGCACCGCCCCGACGCCGGCCGGCGGGCTGGCGCTCACCGCGCCCGGGGTCGTGATCATCGACGAGGTGGACGCGCACCTGCACGTGTCGTGGCAGAAGCGGATCGGCGGGTGGCTCAAGGAGCACTTCCCGAACATCCAGTTCCTGGTGACCACGCACAGCCCGTACGTGTGCCAGGCGGCCGACCCGGGCGGCCTGGTCCGGCTGCCCGGCCCCGACCAGCAGGAGCCGCCGCGGGTGGTGGACCGGGCGCTGTACGAGCGGATCGTCTACGGCAGCGGTGACGACGCCGTGTTGTCCGACCTGTTCGGGCTGGACACCCCGTACTCGGAGCGGGCGCAGCGGCTGCGGGCGGAGCTGGTGGAGCTGGAGGTGCGGGTGATCACCGGCGCGGCCGACGAGAAGACCGTGCGCCGGTACGAGAAGCTCAAGGCGCTGCTGACCAGTTCACCGGTCGCGCGCACGCGCGAGGTCCAGGCCCGGATGCAGCGGTGATCCGGCTCGCCCGCACCGCCCTGCCCCCGGACCTGGCGAGGCGGTTACCGCCGCTGACCGACGAGATCGCCGCCGCCCCCGACCGGGTCCGGGTGGCCCGCGCGGCGTGGAAGCGGGCCGTGGTGCGCCGCACCGTGCACGCGCCGCTGCGGCGGCTGCTGGAGGAGATGGCGCCCGGCTACCAGCGGTGCATGTACTGCGGGGACAGCCAGGGCACCGACATCGACCACTTCGAGCCGTTGTCCCGCAACCCGGTGCGCACGTTCGACTGGCTCAACCACCTGCTCGCGTGCGCCACCTGCAACAGCAACCTCAAGCGCGACCGCTTCCCGCTGGCCCCCGACGGCACGCCGCTGCTGGTGGACCCGACCGTCGAGGACCCGTTCGAGCACCTGCTGCTGACGCCGTCGCTGGGCCAGTACGTGGGGCTGACGGACAAGGGCCGGGCGACCATCGAGGTCTTCGACCTGAACCGGCCGGTGCTGACGCAGGGTCGGGAGCAGGCACACCGCGTGGTCGTGATGGCCCTCCAGAAGTGGGTCGAGGGGCGCGAACGGGGTGCTCCGGAGCAGATGCGGGAGGCGGTGCTCACCGTGCGCGGCCAGCCGCTGGCCGACGTCTGCCAGGCGATGCTGCGGCTCGCCGAAGCACCCGGCGCGGACCGGGTGCTCGACTCGTCCGTCCTGCCCATCCTCCGCGACCCCGAACTGCGCAGTCACCTCCTGGTCTAGAGGAGCCGGCTGAGCCAAGTGGAGGTCTCCGCCTCGAACCCGTGGCGACCGTAGAACCGGCGGGCCGCGTCGTTGGGCGCCTCGGTCTCCAGGAACATCTTCAACGCGCCCGCCTTCCGCGCCTCCTCCACCAACGCGTTCAGCACCGCGCCGCCCACACCGCCACCGCGGTTGCGCACGAAGAACTCGTCGAGCAACGCGTCCCGCCCGCCGGACTCCAGCGAGTAGCCCCACGTCAGCACCGCGTACCCGGTGTCGAACAGCCACACCTGCCCGTAGCGGTCGTCGACCAGCAGCGGCTCCAGCGCGGCGGTCACCACCGCCTCGTCGTAGTGGTGCCCGTCGACGGCGTAGAACTCGCGCACCAGAGGCAGGATGGTCGGGAGGTCCGATGTGGAGGCTCGCTTGATCGTCACGACCTCCATGTTGACGGAAGGTTGCGAAAACCGCTGGTCAGGGACGAACTTGGGCTGACCGGGTGAAAATTCCCGCTGAATTGTCGTACCCCGACGCCATGATGAGGTCATGGCAGACGCAATCGTGGCCGAGGGACTGGTCAAACGCTACGGATCGGTCGTCGCCCTGAACGGCCTCGACCTCGTGGTGCCAGAGGGCACCATCATGGGCTTGCTCGGCCCCAACGGCGCGGGCAAGACGACGACGGTGCGCGTGCTCACCACCCTGCTGGAGCACGACGAGGGCAAGGCGACCGTCGCCGGCCTCGACGTCGTCGCCGACGCCAAGGAGCTGCGCCGGCAGATCGGCCTGTCCGGCCAGTACGCGGCGGTCGACGAGAACCTCACCGGGTTCGAGAACCTGGACATGGTCGGCCGGCTCTACCACCTGGGCAAGAAGCGCAGCCGCGAGCGGGCGCGCGAACTGCTGGAGCGGTTCGACCTGGTGGAGGCCGCCGACCGGCCGGTGAAGGGCTACTCGGGGGGCATGCGCCGGCGGCTGGACCTGGCGGGCGCGCTGGTCGCCACGCCCAGGGTGCTGTTCCTGGACGAGCCCACAACAGGGTTGGACCCGCGCAGCCGGCTGGGCATGTGGGACGTCATCGAGGAACTGGTCGCGGGCGGCACCACGCTGCTGCTGACCACCCAGTACCTGGAGGAGGCCGACCGGCTGGCGGACAAGATCGCCGTCATCGACCACGGCCACGTCATCGCCCTGGGCACCGCCGACGAGCTGAAGGCCCAGGTCGGCGGCGAGCGGCTGGAGCTGTCCGTGGGCACCGAGGGCGACGTGGCCAGGGCCCGCGAGGTCCTCGGGGGTCTGGCGATCGGCGAGATCGTGGTGGACGAGCGGGGCCACCGGCTCACCGTGCCCGTGTCCGGCGGGTCGGAGGTGCTGGTCGACGGCATCCGGCGGCTGGACGCCGAGGCGATCAAGGTGCTCGACGTGGGTCTGCGCAGGCCCACGCTGGACGACGTGTTCCTGACGCTGACCGGGCACGCGGCCGAGGAGAAGCAGGAGGAGCAGGGGGAATGAGCACCATCGTGCAGGCGCTGGGTGACGGCGCGGTCGTCGCCAAGCGCAACCTGATCAAGATCAAGCGCGTGCCGGACCTGCTGGTCTTCTCCACGCTGTCGCCGATCATGTTCGTGCTGCTGTTCGCGTACGTGTTCGGCGGGTCGATCCAGATCCCCGGCATGGACTACCGCGAGTTCCTGATGGCGGGCATCTTCGCCCAGACCGTCGTGTTCGGCGCGACCATCACCGGCAGCGGTCTCGCGGAGGACATCCAGAAGGGCGTCATCGACCGGTTCCGGTCGCTGCCGATGGCGCGGTCGGCCGTGCTGGTCGGGCGGACGACCTCGGACCTGTTGAACAACGTCATCGTCATCATCGTGATGTCGCTGACCGGTCTGCTGGTGGGCTGGCGCATCCACTCGTCGTTCTTCGAGGCGCTGGCCGGGTTCGCGCTGCTGCTGCTGTTCGCCTACGCCCTGTCGTGGGGCATGGCGATCGTGGGGCTCATGGTGCGCAGCCCGGAGGTGTTCAACAACGCGAGCTTCATCGCGATCTTCCCGTTGACCTTCATCGCGAACACCTTCGTGCAGGAGAGCAACCTGCCGGGGCCGCTGAAGGTCTTCGCGGAGTGGAACCCGGTCTCAGCGGTCACCGCCGCCGCGCGCGAGCTGTTCGGCAACACCAACCCGGAGTTCCCCAAGGCGGACGTCTGGTCGCTCCAGCACCCCGTGCTGACCACCCTCATCTGGGTGGTGGTCTTCCTGGTGGTGTTCGTGCCGCTGGCGATCCGCCAGTACCGCAAGGCAGTCAGCCGGTAACACCACGTGGCCGTGCGGGTGGGCGCAACACCCACCCGCACCCCGTAAACCGATCGCGGCGCGCCACCGCCCGACCTAGCCTTGAACCATGACCGCAACGACGATCGCCGGTTCCCGCGTGGACATCCGGCTGTGGGCCAACCCGGACGAGGTCGAGGAGCAGGCGCTGCGACAGCTGCGCAACATCTCCGCCCTCCCCTGGGCGGTCAAGCACGTTGCCGTCATGCCCGACGTCCACTACGGCATGGGCGCCACCGTCGGGTCCGTCATCGCGCTCAAGGACGCGGTGTCGCCGGCGGCCGTCGGCGTCGACATCGGGTGCGGCATGACGGCGGTGCGGACCTCGTTGCACGCGAACGACCTCCCGGCCGACCTGAAGCACCTGCGCAGCGCGCTGGAGAAGGCCGTGCCGGTCGGGTTCGCCATGCACAAGGAGCCGGTCGTCGCGCGCGACCCGTTCTGGGACTCCTTCGACCGCCTGGTGCCGACCCTGGACCAGGGCAAGGCGCTGCGGCAGATGGGCACCCTCGGCGGCGGCAACCACTTCCTGGAGGTGTGCCTGGACACCGACGACCGGGTGTGGGTCATGCTGCACTCGGGCTCGCGGGGCGTCGGCAACCAGTTGGCGCAGCACCACATCTCGGTCGCGCGGACCCTCGCGCACAACGAGGACCTGCCCGACCCGGACCTGGCGGTGTTCCTGTCCGGCACCCCGGAGATGGCCGCGTACCGGCACGACCTGTACTGGGCGCAGGAGTACGCGCGCCGCAACCGAGCCACCATGCTCAAGCTCGTCACGGACGTCCTCCTGCGCCACTTCCCCGACACCACCTTCGACGAGCCGATCAGCGCCCACCACAACTACGTCTCGGAGGAGCACCACTTCGGCGAGGACGTCCTGGTGACCCGCAAGGGCGCGATCCGGGCCCGCAAGGGCGAACTCGGGATCATCCCGGGCTCGATGGGCACCGGCTCGTACATCGTGCGCGGCCTGGGCAACCCGGACTCGTTCGAGTCCGCGTCGCACGGCGCCGGCCGCAGGATGTCCCGCACCAAGGCCCGCAAGACGTTCACCGCCGCCGACCTGGCCGCGCAGACCGCCGGGGTGGAGTGCCGGAAGGACGTCGGCGTGGTGGACGAGATCCCCGGCGCCTACAAGGACCTCGACACCGTGATCGCCCAGCAGAGCGACCTGGTGGAGGTCGTCACGCGGCTCAAGCAGGTCGTCTGCGTGAAGGGGTAGGTTGTTTTACCCTCACTCGATCGTGGGAACCCCGGTGGACATCCGAGCCCAAGGAGGCCACAGATGTCCACCGGCACCCTTGTCGGCGTCATCGTCGTCGTGCTGGTCGTCGTGGCAGCGGTCGCATTGCTGTCGCGATTCTTCTTGCAGCGCAAGAGGTTGCGCGAGCGGTTCGGCCCCGAGTACGACCGGGCCGTAGAGCGCAGCGACAACCGGATGGCTGCGGAGCGTGAACTGGTCGAGCGCGAGCGTGAACACGCCAAGCTCCAACTCCGCCCGCTCACGCCGGTGACCCGGGAGAGCTACGCCCGGAGTTGGTCGCGCATCCAGGAGCAGTTCGTCGACACCCCGCAGGACGCGGTGACCCAGGCGGACCGCCTGGTGACCGACCTGATGGCGGAACGCGGCTACCCCACCGAGGGGTACGAGCGCCAGGAGGCGCTGCTGTCCGTCGAGCACGCGAACACCCTGGAGCACTACCGCGAGGCGCACACCATCTCGCAGCGCCAGGACCGGGGCGAGGCGTCCACCGAGGACCTGCGTGCGGCCATGGTGCACTACCGCACGCTTTTCGAGGACCTGCTGGACCGTCGCGAAGACGACCGCAGGGAAGAAGGAGCGCGCTGACCATGACCGAGCGCCTGAGCACCGAAGACTTCGCGAACCGCAAGCAGGGCGACCAACCCGCCGACTACCAGGAGCCCGTCGCGGACTACGAACAGGAACCAACGGGCTACGACACCACCACCACCGACAGAGACCAACCCCACGCCGTCCCCCAACAGGACCGCCAGGAACAACCGTCCATGGACACCCCGACCACGGACACCCCGACCACGGACGCGCCCGCTGACCAGCAGTACACCCAGGAGCAGCCCGCGACCCCCACGGACCGCTCCGACTCCGAGCCGCTGTTCGCTCCGGCCGAGGCAGACGGGTACCGGAACGAATGGCGAACCCTCCAGTCCGACTTCGTGGACGACCCGCGTGACGCGGTGCGCCGCGCGGACGAACTAGTCGCCCAGGTGGTCCAGAGCCTGGCCACGACGTTCGCCGACCACAAACGGTCCCTGGAGGGCCAGTGGCAGCAGGGCGAACAGGTTGACACGGAAGAACTGCGCATGGCCCTCCGCCGCTACCGCGCGTTCTTCGACCGACTGCTGTCCGTGTAGTTGTTCGACAGTTCCAACTGGAAGATTCCAAGTGGGATGTGTCCCCCCGTGGTGCGTCCGGCGACCCGGGTGCACCACGGGCGACCCCCTGACCAGCCCAAACCGCCGCACACCCGCCGGCTTTCCGCTTTTCGGCGCCGCAGGCGCTCCCCGGGCTTGCCAAGCCACAGGAAGGGCCTCGGGGGCCTGCCGCGCGGCGAGCGCCGCTTTTGATCCTTCAAGCTTTGATCTTGAGAGCGCGCCGGCGCGTACGTCCTGAGAGCGCGAAGCGCGTTCCCAAAATCAGCCGGGAAGCTCGCGGATCTCCATCTCCAAGACGTCGATCTCGTCGCTGATCGCCTCGTCCAGCATCCGGTCCAGCAACGCCGAGCAGTCCGTGGTCCCCACGCCGAACCGGGGGACCTCCTCCCACCACACCGCCGGGTTGTTCCAGAACGACCCCGACCCCTGGTCGACACCCTCCAGGCACCGCAGCCGGGAGTCGTCCTCCGGCAGCAGGCGCACGTACTCGATGAACCGTGCCAGCGCACCCGGGTCGAGGACCGGCACCGCGCCGTACCCGCGCAGGCAGTCCTCGAGTTCCGACAGGAACTCCTCTTTGAACGTCACCGGTTCACCCCCGCTTCCCCCGCGCCGTTGCGGGTGAGGGAGACTCGACTTCCCCGAGCACCAACGATAGCTCCGCACCGGCACGAGGCGACGCCTGCCAATGGGCGGTATCCGGACACACTTCGCTAACGTTCTCTTGCGCGCCCAACAGGCACCACCACGCCCCAACAGGGGCACCACGCCCACCCAGCAACTACAGCCCAGCAGCTACCGCTCAGCCGCCCGAAGCCGCACCGCCCCCAACGCCACCAGCCCCGCCAACGTGACCCCAGCAACACCACCGTCGACGCCGAAGCCGCGAACACCTGACCACGGTCCGTCAACGCGAACACGCTCACCGGCAACGTCCGCCAATCCGGCGGGTACAACATGTTCGTCGCCCCCACCTCCCCCATCGACAGCGCCAGCCCCAACCCCACCACCACCGACGGCACGGCCAGCGGCAGGTGAGCAGCGCCGTCCAACACCCGCCGCACCGCCGCAGGCGCCCGAGCCGTCCCCAGCGCCAACCACGTCCCCAGCACCACCGCCACCAACGCCGCGACAACGGCCGTCTGCGCACTCACCACAGCACTGGCCACCGCATCCCCCGAACCGCGCCCGCCAGCCGCGACACCGCCCGCACCCCCGGGAACGGCGCGAACGCGATCACCAACGCGAGAAAAACGCCCAACACGAGACACCCGCGGTGGCCGCCACCGCCGGCAACGCCATCCGCACCACCGCCCGCTGGAACTCCGCCGACCCCAGCACGGCCTGCCACGTCTG
The DNA here is from genome assembly GCF_031180885.1 of Saccharothrix sp. Classification (GTDB taxonomy): domain Bacteria; phylum Actinomycetota; class Actinomycetes; order Mycobacteriales; family Pseudonocardiaceae; genus Actinosynnema. Next base: position 69,794 of record NZ_JAPSLK010000017.1, on the reverse strand, counting down.
CGACCCGACCGCACCGTCATCAGCGACGAACGACTGCCACAACACCAGCACCAGCGGATATCCGAAGAACACCGCCAACACCGCCACCGGCGGCACCAGCCACACCACCCGCCGCATCAACCCACCCGCCGCATTCACGCCACCCGAACCAACGGACAACCGTCCGGAATGGACCCTTCAACCCGAGCCCCCACCACCAACCCGGACACATCGGCAACTTCCGCCCGCACCCGATGCCCCAACTCCAGTTCCACCCAACCGAAACCCGGTCCCCCGCCACTGCACAGCCGGCAACCGCGCAGCGCCGACAACGGCTCGTCCAGCAGCAACACCGGCGGCCGAATCGCCAACGCCCGCGCGATCGCCACCCGCCGCTGCTGCCCGCCCGACAACTGCCGCGGGTACCGCCCGGCGAACGCCCCCCATCCCCACCAGGTCCAACACCTCAGCGACCCGGGCCGCCACCTCCCGCCGCGGCACCCGCCGGGCGTGCAGCCCGAAGGCCACGTTGTCGAACACCTTCATGTGCGGGAACGCGTAGCTCTGCACCACGACCCCGAGACCACGCCGGTTCGGCGGGCAATCCGTCACGTCCCGGCCACCCAGCAGCACCCGCCCCGACGTGGGCCGCAGGAACCCGGCGATGGCCTTCAACGCGGTGGACTTGCCCGACCCGGACGGCCCGAGCAGCGCCAGGGTCTCCCCCGGCGCCACCGACAGGTCCAGGCCGTGGAGCGCGACAGTCCGTCCGAAGTAGACGGACACGTCGCGCGGCTCGACCGCCGGCGTCATCGCCCGACGGCCTTGGTGTACGCGGCGATGTCGGCGTCCAGCGTCGCCACAACGGCCGTCCAGTCGGGCTGCCACACCTCGACGCCCTTCAACACCTCCGACACCCGACCCTCGGCCTGCACATCGGACCGGGTCGCCTGACCCAGGGCATCCGTCGGGATCGTCTTCTGCACCTCCGCCGACAGCAGGAAGTCCAGGAACTTCTTGCCGTTGTCGGCGTGCGGCGCGCCCGCGGCCAGGCCCGCGAAGTACGGGATGGCGAACGTCGAGCGCACACCCTTCTCATCCGCCGGGAAGAAGATCTCGAACTCGGACTTGTCGTCGCGGATCGAGGCCAGGGGTTCATCTGGACATCGCCGTTGGCCACGAAGATCTCGCCCTTGGACACCTTGGGCTGGAGCTTGCCTCGACCCGCAACCGCCACCGGTTCCACATCACCAAAGCGGTGCACGCGATGGCCCAGCTCTACCCGATCAACGCCCCTCGGCCCGCAACCGAGCCACGAAGCTGAACCGGTCCCCCCGGTACAGCGACCGGACGCGCTCGATCGGCACGCCATCGTTGTCATGCGACACGCGGTGCAGCAACAGCATCGGCAGCGCCGGGTTCGTGCCGATCAGCAACGCCTCCCGGGGCGTGGCCAACACCGTCTCCACCCGCTCCTCCGCCTCGGCGAACACGACCCCCAACCGGTCGGTCAGGCACGCGTACAGCGAGGTCGTCGGGTCGAACACGTCCAGCAGAGTGGGGAACCGCGCCTCCGGCAGGTAGGTCGACTCCAGCCCGACCCGCTCCTCGTCGGCCAGCAGCACGCGCTCCAGGTGCACCACCTGGTCGCCGCGCTCGATCCGCAGGTCCCGCGCCAGCACGTCGTCCGCCGGCAGGTGCTCGACGGTGATCACGCTGCGCGCCGGGTCCACGCCCTGCCGGCGCATGCCCTCGGTGTAGCTCACCAGCGACAGGGGTTGCACGAGCTTCGGCGGGGCCACGTAGGTGCCCGACCCCTGCCGGCGCTGGAGCTTGCCCTCCAGCACCAGCTCGCCCACCGCCTGCCGCAGCGTCACCCGCGAGACCGAGTAGCGCTCGGCCAGCTCGCGCTCCGAGGGCAGCGCCGTCCCCTCCCCCAGCGCCTCGATGAGCCAGAGCAGCTCGGTCTTCACCGCGTAGTAGCGCGGGATGCGACCGTGCTCGGGGATACCGGCGCGGACCGGTCCGTCCGCTCGGTACTGGGGTGCGAAGTGCGAAGCAGGCACCCGGCGAGCCTACGACCTGGAACCCGCCGGTCAGACCGCTATCGGAGTGGGTCGCACGTCACGGGGTGATCTTGGGCGGGTCCGGGATGGCGTAGCCGGACTGCCCCACGTTGGCCTCCAGTGACCTGCGCCACTCGCCGGTGTCCATCATCTTCTGGACGGCGGCGGCCACCTTCGCCTTCCCGGCCGCGTCCCCGCGCCGGATGCCGATCCCGTACCGCTCCTCGCTGAACGGCTTCCCGACCACCCGCAGCAGCTCGGGGTTCTGCGCGGCGTAGCCCGCGAGGATCACGTCGTCGGTGGTGAGCGCGTCCACCTGCTCGGCCAGCAGGGCGGTCACGCAGTCGCTGAAGTTCGGGTAGTTCACCAGTTCCACGGACTGGGCGAACTGGTCCTTCACGTACTGCGCCGAGGTCGTGTTCTCCACCGAGCACAGCCGGATGCCCGCCGTGAGCGACTCCGGCCCGGTGATCCGCGTGTCCGACAACCGCACCAACAGGTCCTGCCCCGCGATGAAGTACGGCCCGACGAAGTCGATCACCTCCTTGCGCTTCTCGGTGATCGAGTAGCTGGAGACCACGAGGTCCGCCGTGCCGTCGGTGAGCAGCTTCTCCCGCTGGGAGGGTGTCGCCTCGACGAAGTTGATCTTCGATTCGTCCGCGCCCAACTCCTTGGCGACGTACCGCGCCACGTCGACGTCGAATCCCTTGTAGACGCCGTCGAGCCGGCGCACGCCCAAACCGGGTTGGTCGTAGGCGACGGCGATGGTCAACTTGTTGGACGTCGCCTTGCCGACGAGGGTCGTGTCGTCGCCGGCGGAGCACGAGGCCAGGACCAGCGCGGCGGAGCACGCCACAGCGAGGGCGCGCAGCGATGCCAGTGCCATTCTTCCCCTTTTCGGGTTCCTCGAAAGATGTCGGAAACCTAAGCGGCGAAAGGTTTACCGTCCATAGTCGAGCGACGGTTGACACGTTCCGGATCGGTCAAGGATGACGGTTCCGCATCAACCTCAAGATCACCGTAACGTGAAATGTCAATAATTCACCACTACACTCCCAACCCTGGCACTCCCCCACTGCGGCGCAGGCGCACCCGGGCTTGCCAAGCCGCAGCGGGGCCTCGGTTCGTCCCCCGGGGGGCCTCCAGGCGCGCTTTTGGCTTTGATCTTGAAAGCGCGCCGGCGCGTACGTCCTGAGAGTGCGAAGCGCGTTTCTTGAGAGCGCTACGCGCGTCGTTCAAACCTCTTACTAAAACGCTTGAGAAAGCACCGCGCGAGCGGAGAGCGTTAGCGAGCACCCCCAGGCGACCGCAGCCGCCGCGGACCGGTGTCATGACGGGACGGCGGCGGCCCCAACGTCAACCGCGCACTGGTCACAAACGCCCCCGCCGCACTGGCCAACACCGGCTCCAACGCCAACTCCCGCACCTCGGGAAGGTCCTCCGCCAAAGCCGCCAACCGCAGGACCAACTCCTCCAACGCCGGGAGGTCGGCCGATTCCCCACCCCGGTACCCCGCCAACAACGGGGCCGCCTTGGGCGCCCGCACCAACGCCCGCGCATCCGTTTCCGTCAACGGCACAGCCCGATAAGCCCGGTCCCCCAGCAGATCACTGACCAACCCGGACAGCCCGAACGACACCAACGTCCCGAACGAAGGGTCGTCCTGCAGCCCCACGACACACGAAATGCCCTTGGGCGCCATCCGCTGCACGTACACGTCGGCCCGTTCCGACACCTCGGCCAGCATCTCGTACGCCGACCGCACCGCGTCCTCCCCGGTCAGGTCCAACCGCACGCCGACCAGGTCAGTCCGGTGCCGCAGCCGCTCGTCCACCGACTTCAAAGCGACCGGGAACCCCAACGCCCGAGCCGCCGCCACCGCCTCCTCGGCAGACGACACCACCCGGAACGGCACAACCTCGACCCCGTAACAAGCCAACAAGCGCACAGCGGTCTCGTCGTCCACCCGCTGTTCCTCAGCCAACGCCAGCGACTCGACCAACGCCTGCGCAGCCTCAGCGTCAATCCCGTCCGGCCGAACGAAGTGCCCCTGGGGCGCAGACCGCCACCGCGCGTACCGAGTCGCCCGCGCCAACGCGAGCACCGCACGCTCCGGACTCGGATACGACGGAACCGACCCCCGCCCCGGGGCACCGTCCGGCCCGGGCACGGCCAGCTCATCCGGCACACCCTCGACCGCGAGGAACGTGGACACGATCGGCTTGGTCCCAGCCACATCCCGCAACGCCCGCGCGAACGCAGCCCCGGGCACCGCCAACGGCGGCACGAAAACCACCACCAACGCATCCGTGTCCGGGTTCGCCAACGCGTCCTGCACAGCCTTGGCGAACACCTCCGGCCCAGCCTGCGCACCGACATCCACCGGTGCCCCAGCCAACTCCAACCCCTGGGCCAGAGCCGTATCCGCAGCCAACAACCCGATCGCAGTCGAGTTGCCCACCACGGACACCCGAGGCCCGGCAGGCAATGGCTGGTGGGCCAACAGCAACGCCGTGTCGAACAACTGGGCCAGCGACTCCACCCGGATCACACCGGCCTGCTCGAACAACGCCTGCACCGACGACTCGTCCACCTGCACCCCGGTCGCCGCCAGCGCCGGAGACACCGCGTGCCGCCCCGACTTCACCGCCACGATCGGCTTGGTCCGCCCCAACCGCCGCGCCAGCCGGGCGAACTTGCGCGGGTTGCCGAACGACTCCAGGTACAGCAGCACCACATCGGTGGCCGGATCGGTCTCCCAGTACTGGAGCATGTCGTTGCCGGACACGTCCGCCCGGTTGCCCGCCGACACGAACGTCGACAGCCCCAACCCCCGCTCGGCCGCCGCCGCGAGGATCGCCGTCCCCAGAGCACCGGACTGGCAGAAGAACCCCGTCCGCCCACGCCCCGGCAACCGCGGCGCCAGCGTCGCGTTCAGCCGCACGGACGGCTCGGTGTTCAGCACACCCAACGCGTTCGGCCCGACCACCCGCATCCCGTGCGCCCGAGCCTCCGCCGCCAACCGCCGCTCCGCGCTCAACCCACCCGGCCCGGTCTCCCCGAACCCCGAGGTCACGACCACGAGCGCCTTCACGCCCTTGGCCAAACAAGCATCCATGACCTCGTCGACCCCAGCCGCCGGCACCGCGACGACAGCCAGGTCCACGTCGTCCGGGATGTCCAACACCGACGGATAAGCCCGCACCCCGCGCACCGACCGGTGCTCGGCGTTGACCGGGTAAACCGGCCCGTGGAAAACACCCTCCAACAGGTTCACCAGCACCGCGTGCCCGATCTTGGTCGGGTCGGTCGACGCCCCGATCACCGCCACCGACCGCGGGTGCAGCAGGTTGTGCACACTTCGCGCCTCGGCCGCCTGCTCGCGCGCCCGCGCCACCGCGACCGACTCCTCGGTCGGGTCGATGTCGAACTCCAGGTGCAGCACGCCCTCCTCGAACGCGCGGCTCACCTTGTACCCCGCGTCCCGGAACACCCGCACCATCTGGCCGTTCTCCGCGAGCACCTCGGCGGTGAACCGGCTCAGCCCGCGCTCGCGGGCCGCCGCCGCCAGGTGCTCCAGCAGGATCGACCCCAACCCCCGACCCTGGTGCTCGTCCTGCACGACGAACGCGACCTCGGCGCTGTCCCCGCCACCCAGCCGGTCGTAGCGGCCCACGGCCACGATGTCGTCACCCAGCAGGGCGACGAACGCCACCCGGTCGGCGTGGTCGACGGTGGTGAACCGCTCGACGTCCCGCTTCGGCATCCGGGGATACGGCCCGAAGAAGCGGAAGTACCGGGTCCGCTCGGACAGCCGGCCGTGGAAGGCGAGCAGCCGCTCGCCGTCGTCGGGTGTGATCGGGCGCAGGTGGACGGTGCCGCCGTCGATCAGGACGACGTCGGCCTCCCAGGTCCGCGGGTAGTCGTACGGGTCCACCGGGTCAGTCCCTCGGGTCGTCGGGGTCCAGGCCGTGCAGCGGGAACACCGCGCGGCGGGTCTCGCGGACGGCGGCGTCCAGCGGGGTGTCCGCGTCGCCGCCCCACGGCTCGAACGCCACGTCGGCGTCGTCGGACATGGTGGCCGGCAGCGGCCAGTTCGGCGCGCGCTTGGCGGTGTCGGCGACCCAGTCGGCGGGCAGCGGGGTCTTCGGGTCGACGTCGCGGTCCAGCGCGGTGGCCAGCAGGTGCGTCCAGGACCGGGGCACCACGCGGACCAGTTCGTACCCGCCGCCGCCCAGCGCGAGCCAGTGCCCGCCGGTGATCTCCTCGGCCAGGTCGCGGAAGGTCCGGTAGATCGCGCGGTGCCCGTCGACCGACAGCGCCAGGTCGGCCAGCGGGTCTTCGCGGTGGGTGTCCACGCCGCACTGGGTGACCAGGATCTGCGGCCGGAAACCCCGCAGCAGCGCCGGGACGGTCGCGTGGAACGCGCGCAGCCAGCCCGGGTCGCGGGTGCCCGGCGGCAGGGCGACGTTCACCGCGGTGCCCTCCGCGCCCGGTCCGCCCAGCTCGGCGGGACGCCCGGTGCCCGGCCACAGGCTCAGCGGGTTCTGGTGCAGGGAGATGGTGAGGACGCGCGGGTCGTCGTAGAAGGCGTCCTGCACGCCGTCGCCGTGGTGGACGTCGGAGTCGATGTAGGCGACCCGGTCGAAGCCGTTGTCCAGCAGCCACGAGATGGCCACCGCGCAGTCGTTGTAGACGCAGAACCCGGCGGCGTGGTCGCGCATGGCGTGGTGCAGCCCGCCCGCGATGTTCACCGCCCGCTTGGTCCGCCCGTCGGCGATCGCCCGCGCCCCCGCCAGCGAACCGCCCACGACCAGCGCGGACGCCTCGTGCATCCGCTCGAACACCGGGTTGTCGGCGGTGCCCAGACCGTGGCCGACGTCCCAGGCGGCCATCGGCGCGGCCTGCACGGCGGACAGGTAGGACGGCTCGTGGACGCGTTCGATCTCGGCGTCGGTCGCGGGGTGCGGCACCAGGGTCTCCACGCCGTCCAGCACGCCCAGCGAGGTCGCCAACCGGATGGTCAGGTCGAGCCGGACCGGGTTCAACGGGTGGTCGCCGCCCAGGTCGTAGCCGAGGAACGACTCGTCCCACACGACCGCGGCGGTTTCTTCGGCGCCCATGACCCCGGAACCTAATGCACGCACCCGCGGGCGGTGTGATCACAGGTTGGCGGCGCTCGGCGTGCGCCGCGATCGCCAGGTCCTAGAGTCTGCCGCGACGAGTCGGGGCGGAACGCGTTCACCAGGATGGAACCCCGCGCGTCGGAACGGGGTCAGACAGGAATGCGACGCTCCACCACCCTCACGGCCGCGCTGGCGCTGGCCCTCGTGCTCGGCCTCTCCGCGTGCGCGACCACGGTCACCGGCTCCGCGAAGCCGGCCGCGGGCGGGTCGAGCGGCACCAAGACCACGTCCGGCAAGCCCAGCTCGACCAAGGAGTCCACGGGCGGGAAGAAGACGGCGGTGAGCACCACGGCGACCAAGCCGGGCAGCTCGTCGGGCGGTGACGTCAAGATCGGCACGCGCAAGAAGTCCGAGGGCTTCGACAGCTGCGAACTGCTCACGCCGCAGGACGTCGCCGAGGCCGTCGGTGCCCAGCAGCCCGGTGACCCTGGCTGCGTGCAGAGCACCGACGACCCGTTCACCCTGGTGCTGTTCCGGATCGGCGCGGACATCACCGACGACCAGCAGCGCCGGGCGTTCGAGATCGGCGGCAACACGGCCTACGAGGTGCCCGAGGAGGGCGGCTCCTGCACCGTCGTGGTCGTGCTGGACGAGCCGGACAGCATCGGGATCACCCCCGCCTTCAGCGCGACCGTGACGCCGATCGACGACAACGGCAAGCCCTGCGAGGCGGCCCTGAAGCTCGCCACCAAGGGCTTCGAGAAGATCCCCAACGCCTAGGGGTTCGGGCCGGTCGCCAGCGGCCGGGACGGGTCCACGCACCAGTGCGACCACGAGCCCGTGTACAGCTCGGCAGGCTTGTCCGGGGTGGTCACGCCTGCGGCCTCCAGGGCGAGGACGACGGATGACGCCGTGACGCCCGACCCGCAGTAAGCGCCCACGCGCACGCCGTCACGCACGCCGAGCGCGCGGAAGCGCTCCGCCAGGGCCGCCGCGTCCTGCCAGCGGCCGTCCGGGCCGACGTGTTCGGCGGACGGGGCGTTCAGGGCGCCCGGGATGTGGCCGGCCCGCGGGTCCACCGGCTCGGTTTCGCCGCGGTACCGGGCGGCGGCGCGGGCGTCGAGGAGGACGCCCTCGCGGGCCAGGGCCGCGGCCTCGTCGGCGTCGACCACGGGCATCGCGCCCGGCTTGACCACGATGTCGCCCTCCCGGGCGGTCGGGACCTCCGTGGTCACCGGCCGGCCCTCGGCGGCCCACGCCGCGAACCCGCCGTCCAGGACGGCCACCTCGCGGTGCCCGGCCCAGCGCAGCAGCCACCAGACACGCGCCGCGACCGACCCGTCACCGCCGTCGTACGCCACGACCGGGTGACCTTGGTCGACCCCGATCGAGCGCAGCACGCGCTGCAGGTCGTCGGGTGCGGGCAGCGGGTGTCGTCCACCCGCGCCGGGCGCGGCCGAGAGGTCGGTGTCGAGGTCGAGGTAGTGCGCGCCCGGCAGGTGCCCGACCTCGTAGTCTTGACGTCCGGGAGGTCCGCCGAGCCGCCAGCGGACGTCCACCACGACCGGCCCAGCTGCGTCGGCGAGCGCGGAGGCCAGGGCTTCGGTGCTGATCAATGGATGCACGGCACCATCCTGCACCCCTCACCGGGCGACTAGCATTGCAACCATACGAAGGGGAGCGGGTGTGAACGACCTCATCGACACCACGGAGATGTACCTCCGCACGATCTACGAGCTCGAAGAAGAGGGCGTCGTGCCTCTGCGCGCCCGCATCGCCGAGCGGCTCGGTCAGAGCGGTCCCACGGTGAGCCAGACCGTGGGGCGGATGGAGCGCGACGGCCTGGTCGTCGTCGCCGACGACCGCCACCTGGAGCTGACCGAGCAGGGGCGCAACCTGGCCATCGCGGTCATGCGCAAGCACCGGCTCGCCGAGCGCCTCCTGGTCGACATCATCGGCCTGGAGTGGGAGCACGTGCACAGCGAGGCGTGCCGGTGGGAGCACGTCATGAGCGAGGCCGTGGAGCGCAAGCTGGTCAAGCTGCTGGGCAACCCCACCACCTCCCCGTACGGCAACCCGATCCCCGGCCTGGACAAGCTGGGCGACGGCGACCCGGCCCCGCCGGCGGAGTCCGACCTGGTCCGCGTGGACGAGGTGGCCCGGCGCGGCGGCGGTCGCGTCGAGGTGCGGCGGATCGCCGAGCACGTGCAGCTCGACCCGGACCTGATGGCCGAACTGAAGGCGGCGGGCGTGGTGCCGGGCGGCACGGTGGACGTCGACTCGATGGGCGGCGCGAAGGTGGTGCAGGTCCGCGGCAACGGCACGACGGCCGAGCTGGATCCGTCCGTGGCGCACGCGGTCCTGGTGCAGGCGAGGTGAGCCTGGGGCGGGAGAAGCAGGCACGGCGGGCCGCGGCGGCGTTCGGCCGCCTGCACGGCGCCGCCCCGCGCGGCGTGTGGTCGGCGCCCGGTCGGGTCAACCTCATCGGCGAGCACACCGACTACAACGACGGGTTCGTGCTGCCCTTCGCCCTGCCCCACCGGACGGCCGTGGCCGCGTCCCCGCGCGCCGACGGCCTGCTCACCGTGGCGACCCTCGGTGACGACGGCGGCGTGCAGCGCGCCGAACCGGTCGAGGTCGCCGCTCTCTCGCCCGGGGCGGTGACGGGCTGGGCCGCGTACCCGGCCGGGGTCGCCTGGGTGCTGCGCGACCACGGCGTCACGTCGGGTGCGGACCTGGTCATCGCGGGTGACGTGCCCGCGGGCGCGGGGCTGTCGTCGTCGCACGCGCTGGAGTGCGCGGTTGCCCTGGCCCTGCTGGGGCTGGCCGGGGTGCCCGAGGACCGGCCCGAGATCGCCCGCTGGGTGCAGCGGGCGGAGAACGACTTCGTGGGCGCGCCGACCGGTCTGCTGGACCAGACCGCGTCGCTGCTGTGCACCGAGGCGAACGTGCTGTTCCTGGACGTGCGGTCGGGCAAGGCCGAGCAGGTGCCGTTCGACGCGGCGGCGTCCGGGCTGGAAGTGCTGGTCATCGACACCCGCGCGCACCACTCGAACCTCGACGGCGGCTACGGCGCGCGGCGGGCGGGGTGCGAGGAGGCGGCGGCGCTGCTGGGGTTGCCCGCGCTGCGGGACGCGGAACTCGCGGACCTGGACCGCGTGCCGGACCGGCTCCAGCCGCTGGTGCGGCACGTGGTGACGGAGAACGAGCGCGTGCTGCGCTCGGTGGACCTGCTGCGCGCGGGCGGGCTGGCGGAGCTGGGGCCGCTGCTGACCGCGTCGCACGAGAGCCTGCGCGACGACTACCGGGTGTCCTGCCCGGAACTCGACGTCGCGGTGGACGCCGCCCTGGCCGCGGGCGCGCTGGGCGCGCGCATGGTCGGCGGCGGGTTCGGCGGGTCGGCGATCGCGCTGACGCCCGTCGACCGGCACGACGAGGTGGTGCGGACCGTGCTCGCGGCGTACGCGCAGCGCGGGTGGCCCACCCCGAGGACCTTCACGGCCGTGCCCTCGGCGGGCGCGGGCCGGGACGATTTCGCGGACGAGTAGAAAGCGGGGATCACGGTGAAGCTGCTCGTGACGGGCGGTGCTGGGTACGTCGGCAGCGTGTGCGCGGCTCGACTGGTCGAGGCGGGTCACGAGGTGGTCGTGCTCGACGACCTGTCGACCGGGCACGCCGACGCGGTCCCCGACGGGGTCCGGCTCATCGAGGCCGACATCAACGACGTCATCGACGAGGTCCTGGCCGAGGGCTACGACGGCGTCATGCACTTCGCCGCCAAGTCCCTGGTCGGCGAGTCCATGCAGGACCCCGCGAAGTACTGGCACGGCAACGTCGGCACCGCCCTGAAGCTGCTGGACGCGATGCTCGCGCACGGCACCCCGCGCCTGGTGTTCTCCTCGACCGCCGCCTGCTACGGCGAGCCGGACGAGGTGCCCATCCCGGAGACCGCGCCGACCCGGCCGACCAACACCTACGGCGCGACCAAGCTCGCCATCGACCACGCGATCACCGGGTACGCCTCGGCGCACGGCCTCGCGGCGGTGTCCCTGCGGTACTTCAACGTGGCCGGCGCGTACGGCCGGTTCGGCGAGCGGCACGCCACCGAGACGCACCTGATCCCGATCGTGCTCCAGGTCGCGGCCGGCGCGCGGGAGAAGGTCGCCATGTACGGCGACGACTACCCGACCGAGGACGGCACCTGCGTCCGCGACTACATCCACGTGGTCGACCTGGCCGACGCGCACGTCAAGGCGATCGGCGCGGCCACCGCGGGCGAGCACCGGATCTACAACCTGGGCAACGGGTTCGGGTTCACCGTCAAGCAGGTCGTCGACGCGTGCCGCGAGGTGACCGGCCACCCGATCCCGGCCGACGTGGCCCCGCGCCGCGCGGGTGACCCGGCGGTCCTGGTGGCGTCCAGCGAGAAGGCGCGCACCGAGCTGGGCTGGAAGCCCGAGCGCGTCGACCTGGCGGGCATCGTCCGCGACGCGTGGGAGTTCACCCGGTCCCGGTCGCAGGGCGCCTGATGGGCGAGGCGAACGAAGCGGTCGGAGCGATCGGTGCCGACGGGGCGACCGGTGCGGGCGGAGCGACCGGTGCGGGCGGGCGTGGCGCGGCGGCCGGGCCTGGCGCAGCGGGCGGGCCTGGCGCAGCGGGCGGGCCTGGCGGGGCGATCGGAGCGGGCGGGGCGATCGGAGCGGGCGGGGCGATCGAAGCGGGTGACTTCGCCGACCTGACCGCGTACACCCGGATGCCGAGGATCGGGTCGCTGGCCCTGTCCCCCGACGGCACGCGCCTGGTCGCGGTGGTGGCCGGGTTGTCGGCGGACGGCAAGACCTGGCAGGGCGCGCTGTGGGAAGTGGACCCGACCGGGGAGCGCCCGGCCCGCCGGCTGACCCGCGGCGCGAAGGGCGAGTCCAACCCGGTGTTCACGCCGTCGGGTGATCTTCTGTTCCTGTCGGGCAGACCGGACCAGCAGGCGAAACCCGGCGACACCGGTTCCACGAAGGACAAGACCGCCCTGTGGCTCTTGCCGCCGGTCGGCGAGGCGAGGGAGCTGTTCCGCCCGGCGGGCGGCGTGGACCGGGTCCTGGTGGCCGGCGAGTCCGGCACCCTCCTGCTGACGGCGGGCGCACACCCCGGCGGGGAGTTCACGAAGGACGGTGAGTTGCGGAAGGCCCGCGAGGACGCGGGCGTGACCGCGATCCTGCACGAGTCATACCCGATCCGTTACTGGGACTCCGACCTCGGCCCCGCCTACCCCCGCCTCCTGACCGGTGCCGTGGATTCCGAACGCCTCGACCCCGCCACGCTGGTCGACCTCACGCCCGAGTCGGCGACCCGCCTCGACGACGCGGCCGTGATCAGCCCGGACGGCCAGTGGGTCGTGCACACCGAGCGGGTCGAGGTCAGTGCGTCCTACGGTGCCCGGGTCCGGCTGCGGCTGGTGGCGGCCGACGGGTCGTCCAGCCGGGTGCTGGCCGACCAGGACGGGCACTCGTTCAGCCAGGCGGCGTTCCTGCCCGACTCGTCGGGCCTGGTCGCGGTGCGCGCGTTGGACTCCACCGGGGACCGGCCGTGGCGCAACAACCTGGTCCGGATCTCCCTGGACGGCGAGATCACCGAACTCGTCCCGGACTTCGTCGAGGAGGTCGAACACCCGGTCGTCGCACCGGGCGGCCTGGCCGTGTACTTCACCGCCGCCCAGCGCGGTCACCAGCCGATCTGGCGGCTGGACCTGGCGTCGAACGAGCTGGTCCGGCTGACCGCGTCCGGCGCGTACAGCGAGGTCATCGTGGGCCGGGACCACGTCTACGCGTTGCGCAGCGCGTGGGACCACCCGCCGCGGCCGGTGCGCCTGGAGCTGACTGGCGCGGACCAGCAGCCGGTCGCGCTGCTCGCGCCCGGTGCCGTGGAGTCCCTGCCGGGCACGCTGGCCGAGGTGTCGACCGTCGTGGATGACGGCCGGACCGTGCGGGCGTGGCTGGTGCTGCCCACGGGCTGCTCGGACGAGGACCCGGCGCCGCTGCTGCTGTGGGTGCACGGCGGTCCGATCATGAGCTGGAACGCGTGGAGCTGGCGGTGGAACCCGTGGCTGATGGCCGCGCGCGGGTACGCCGTGCTGCTGCCCGACCCGGCGCTGTCGCTGGGGTACGGCCAGGAGTTCATCCAGGCCGGCTGGGGCAGTTGGGGCGCCAAGCCGTACACCGACCTGATGGCGATCACGGACGTGGTCGTGCGGCGGCCGGACATCGACGACAGCCGGACCGCGGCGATGGGTGGGTCGTTCGGCGGGTACATGGCGAACTGGATCGCCACGCAAACCGACCGCTTCAAGGCGATCGTGACCCACGCGTCCCTGTGGCACCTGGACGCGTTCACCGGGACCACGGACAGCCCCTACTACTGGATCCGCGAGGTCGGCGACCCGCAGCACGACGACGAGCGGGTGCGCGCGAACTCACCGCACCTGCGGGTGGCCGACATCAAGACGCCGATGCTGGTGATCCACGGGGACAAGGACTACCGGGTGCCGGTCGGCGAGGGCCAGCGGCTGTTCTTCGACCTTGTCCGGCACGGGGTCCCGGCGAAGTTCCTGTACTTCCCGACCGAGAACCACTGGATCCTGACACCCGGCAACACCAAGGTCTGGTACGAGACGATCTTCGCGTTCCTGGCCGAACACGTGCTCGGCGAGCCGTGGCAACGCCCAGATCTGCTCTGACCTGTACCGACCTCCTTCGACGGCCTGCACTGTGCCCGCGCCACGCCACCCCGGCGGTGGCGCGGGCACAACCATCCGCCGACCCGTGGGCACAGCCGTCCACCGACCCGTGGGCACAGCCGTCCACCAGCCCGTAGGCACAACCGTCCGCCGACCCGTAGGCACAGCCGTCCGCCAGCCCGTCACGATCCCGCCGGAAGATCTTCGCCGGCGACCCGGAAAAATCTTCGGCGGTGATGTCGAGATCCGGTGCGCCGCTCCGTCCCCGGGGTGAACGCGAACCACAATGGGTCGCGGGGACACCGAGGAGAACGACGATGGCCAAGTACCTGCTGCTCAAGCACTACCGCGGCGCTCCGGCAGCGGTCAACGACGTGCCGATGGAGCAGTGGACGCCGGAGGAGATCTCGGCGCACGTGCAGTACATGCGGGACTTCGCCGCGCGGCTGGAGCAGACCGGCGAGTTCGTCGACGGGCAGGCCCTGGCCCCGGAGGGCACGTGGGTCCGCTACGACGGCGAGGGTCGCCCGCCGGTGACCGACGGTCCGTTCGCCGAGACCAAGGACCTCATCGCCGGCTGGATGATCGTCGACGTCGACAGCTACGAGCGCGCGGTCGAACTGGCCGGGGAGCTGTCGGCCGCTCCCGGCGCCGGTGGCAAGCCGATCCACGAGTGGCTCGAGCTGCGCCCGTTCTACGCCTCCCCTCCCACCATCACCGAGTGACCTCGATGGACGAGGCCCTGCTGCGCGGTCTGACGCCCAGCGTGCTCGCGATCCTCGTCCGCCGCGGAGCCGACTTCGCGGCGGCCGAGGACGCGGTGCAGGACGCGCTGGTCGAGGCCCTTCGCGTCTGGCCCGCCGACCCGCCACGCGACCCGAAGGCGTGGCTGGTCACCGCGGCCTGGCGCAAGTTCCTCGACGCCACCCGAGCCGACGCCGCCCGACGCCGCCGCGAGGACCTGGTCGACGAGGAACCCCCACCAGGCCCCGCGCCCGCCGTCGACGACACCCTCCAGCTCTACTTCCTGTGCGCCCACCCCTCCCTGACCCCTTCGTCTGCCGTCGCGTTGACCCTGCGCGCGGTCGGCGGGCTGACCACCCGCCAGATCGCCCAGGCGTACCTGGTGCCCGAGGCGACCATGGCGCAGCGCATCAGCCGCGCCAAGCGGACCGTGTCCGGCGTGCGGTTCGACCAGCCCGGCGACGTGGCCACCGTGCTGCGCGTGCTGTACCTGGTGTTCAACGAGGGCTACTCGGGCGATGTCGACCTGGCCGCGGAAGCCATCCGCCTGACCAGGCAACTGGCAGCCGCCATCGACCACCCCGAGGTTGCCGGCTTGCTAGCTCTCATGCTCCTCCACCACGCCCGCCGCAAGACCCGCATGGCCCCTGACGGCACCCTCATCCCCTTGGCCGACCAAGACCGAACCCGTTGGGACACGGCCTTGATCGCCGAGGGCGTCCACATCCTCCAAACCGCCCTCTCCCGCGATCGGTTGGGCGAATTCCAGGCCCAGGCCGCCATCGCCGCTCTGCACGCCGACGCGCAGACCGCCGAGGAGACGGATTGGGTGCAGATCGTCGAGTGGTACGACGAGTTGGTGCGCCTGACCGACAGCCCCGTCGTCCGCCTCAACCGCGCCGTGGCCATCGGCGAGGCGGACGGCCCGCAGGCCGGCCTAGCCGCTCTGGCTCTGGTCGATCCCTCCCTCCCCCGCCACACCGCTGTGGCAGCTCACCTGCACGAACGAGCCGGCGACCTGCCCACCGCCGCCCACCTGTATGCGGAGGCCGCCCAAAAAGCCCCCAACCTGGCCGAACGCAACCACCTGACCCGCCAAGCCGCCCGCCTGAACCTCCGCGCCGCCCGCTGAAGTCGGCCGAGCAGCCCGCGTCAACCCGCGACGCCCGCCGAGATCGACCGAGCCCGCCGCCTCAACCCGCACCGCTCGCTGAAGTCGGCCGAGCCGGCCGCCTCAACACCCGCGCCGCTCGCCGAAGTCGGCCGAGCCGGCCGCCTCAAACCGCCACGCCGCCAAGATCGACCGAGCCGGCCGCTTCAACGCCCGCGCCACCCACTGAGATCGGCAGAGCAGCCGCCGGGTGGGGTTGTCGGGTCGCGGCGGGGCTACCGGGTGTCGCTTGGGAGGTTGCGGGCGCTGCGGGCTGCCAGGGTGTCCGACCCGCGGCGGCTTGCCGGGGCAGCCGGGATCGCCGAGGGCGGCCGGACTTGCCGGGGCCAGCCCGCCAGCCCGCCGCCGGCACTGCGTGGCGGGCTGGCGGGGTCCGGTGCTCCTTTCTCGGGGTCAGGGTGGCTAGGTCAGGGTGGCTCGGGGAAAGGGAGGTCGGCGGCTCGTTCGGCCAACTGGCGGACTGTTGCGGGTGGCATTCCGTTGTCCAAGGCCATTCGGAGCAGGCGGGCCAGGCGGTGGCCGGGTTGGGCTTCCTGAGCCCTGTCCAAGGCTATTGCCGCATAAGCGCCATCGCCCCGGATGTAAGCCGAAAAAGCCAGCAGGGTCGCGGGTTCCGCTCTTTCCGGTAGCGGTGTGGCGCGGGTCAGTTCGGCCCACAGGGTTTCGGCTGATCTCGCGTGCTCGCCGACCGCGTACGCCAGGCTCACGTCACGGATCAGCAGGTCCGACAGCGCGAAGGCCAGTGCCGCCACCTCGGAATCGGTCAGCGGGCGTTTTCGGTCCGCCGCGCGCACGACCTCCGCCTGGACCAGGGCCCGGTGGCGCAGGAGGGTGGCTGGATCGTCGTAGGTGTGGGGCTCGGCCCGAGCGACAAGGCGGTCCAGGGCTCTGGAGCGGCGGGCCAGGGCGTCCTCCGGGTCGGGAGCCAGGGTGTCGGCGAGGCTCTCGCGATCGGGGTAGGTGATCAGGCCGCGTGACACCGAGAGCGCGGCCAGTGGGGTGGACGCGGGATCGGGGACGGTGCCCTCGTCGCCCAGGTCGTGGTAGTTGAACCACGGGGCGTCCCGGGCCGTGGCCGGGGTCCAGATCGCGCAGGTCACCGGTACGCCCACGTTGGCCAGAGCAGATTCCACGTGGGCTACCAGGTGTTCGCGTGGCAGGCGTTCGGGAGGATCGCCTCTGCCACCGCCTACCACGAAGACCACTGCCCGGCGGCGGTTCGGGTACGTCAGCAGTGGAGCGGCCAAGTGGCGGGCGGCTCGGCGGTCGTCGTGCTGTGGGGGTAGGTCGGCGCGCAGGGTTTGTTCCACGGCTTGACCCACCAGGACCACCAGCACCACCGAGTCGACGGGGTGGAAGCCGATCAGGTGCGGCAAGGCGGCGATCAGGTCGCCCGGGGTGCGGACATCGCCGGCCAGGTTCACGGAAGTCGTCATGGGATCGACTGTGGCCCCAAAAAGCAAAGCGGGCCGGCAGGAAGTTCAGAGCTGTGGATAACTTTGGCTGGTCACTCGAAAGGGGACTCGGAAGCGACTCGAAAGAGGGAGAAAAGCGAAGCCGCCCCGGCGCATAAAGTGGCCGGGGCGGCATATAAGAGCGAAGTCAGCAGTCTGGAGCCACGCGGCCGTCAGAGCCGGTGTACACATAAGCGTCGGAGATGTACCCGGAACCGATGTGGTCCCACAGGTTGGTGGTGCCGTACGTCCCGGTGATCGACTCGCCCACCGCCTGGCACCGGATGGTCACCGTGGCGCCGTCCGCCACCGAACCCACGGCCGCGTAGCTCGTCCCCGGACCGGACCGGATGGTCAGCGACGAACCGCTGGTGTTCACCGTCCCGGTCACCCCGCTGCACGAGTTGCGGCTGGTGTAGCTGCGGGTCCCCCAGTAGTAGGCCTGGGTGCCGTTGAACACGATCTTCACGTCCGCACCGTTGAGCCGCTGCTCGTAGTGCAGGTGCGGCCCGGTCGAACCGCCGGTCGACCCGACGTTGCCGATCTGCTGCCCGATCCGCACGGTCTGCCCCACGGACACCCGCTGCGCGGAAAGGTGCGCGTACCGGGTCCGCCACCCGCTGCCGTGGTCGATCTCGATCCACCGGCCGTAGCTGACGCTGCCCTCGTTCGCCACCCTGGTCACGGTGCCGCCGGCGGACGCCACGACCGGGTCACCGTCATCACCGGAACGGTTGAAGTCGATCGAGTTGGGCGGGCTGTGGTTGGTCCGGGTCTGCCCCTCCCAGACCTGCCCGCACGGGAACGGCAACTGGAAGGCCGGAGCCGCCACGGCCTCGCCCGCGGTGAGGGCGAGGCCGAAGAGCGGCGCGACGAGGGCGGTGACTAAGACGCGGCGCATCTGCCAACCTCCTTGACGACTGGGTGTGGTGATCGGACCACGCCCAGCCGTCAAGTGGAAGGCTAACCAGCTAGACAGTTCGTGAATTACTTCCTAACCAACCGATCGGCGCAACGCCTCCCGACCACCCACTACGGGGAGTTCCACCGAGGTGGCGGTCAGGTCGATCGACAGCCCGGCGCCCGGCTTGGGCCGCAGGGTGTAGTCGTAGTCGCTGGAGATCAGCACGAACTCGACCTTGTGACCGGCCTTCACCACGTAGTCCTGCGGCTCAAGCTCCACCTCGACCCGGTACGTGTGACCAGGCGCGATGGGCTTGGTCCGGGACGGGTCCACCCGGTTCTGCGGGTCGGTCCACCCCCGCGTGATGATGTGGCTCGTGCCGTCCGGCGCCCGGTCCACCAGCAGCGCCGTCACGTTGGCCGCGGGCCGGTCGAACGAGATCGCCAGGTCCACCCGGGCGACACCCGAAAGGCGGAGGTCCGAGGACGCCACACGGGTCGCGTACGACAGACGGTTACCGGAGCTGGGCAGGTCCACCAGGTCGTCGGCGAGCTTGGACGAGTCGTCCCGCAGCGACTCCACCACCGCGTGACCCGGGACGGACGCCGACCGCAGCGCCCCCTTGGCCGAACCGCCGGCCCACGGGAACAACCGGGCCGGAGCGGTGCCCGGCGCGGGCCACTCCGCCTCGTCCACCCACGACTTGTCCTCGCGCTGGATGGTCGACTTCGGCTCCTTCTCGATGCCGTTGTCGATCCCGTACAGGTAGTGCGAGAACCACCGGTTGACCGTCCGCCGCCACTCGGCCGACCGCAGCGTGTCGGGGTCGGTGTGCGCGGCCTGGTGCAGCCAGATCTTGTGCTCCACGCCGTGCTTCTTCAGCGCCTCGTACCACTGGTAGACGTGCTTGACCTTGACGTTCCAGTCGCTGAGGCCGTGCACGGCGAGCACCGCGGCCTTGACCTTCGACGCGTCCTTGACGTAGTTCCGCTCGTCCCAGAACGCGCTGTAGTCGCCGGTCACGCGGTCCTGCTTGCGGGCGATCTCGGCGATCACCGGCTTGCAGATCTCGCGGTCCGCGCGCGTGTAGACGTACTCCGCGAGCACGTCCAGGTCCTCGCCCTGGAACGTCCCGGGCGCCACCACGGCCCCGTCCGCGCGGTAGTAGTCGTACCAGCTGGAGATGGCCGCGATCGGCACGATCGCCTTCAGGCCCTCCACACCGGTCGACGCCACGGCGTTGGGCAGGGTCCCGTTGTAGGACACGCCCATCATCGCGGTGTTGCCGGTGGTCCAGGTGGCCTTCACGTCCGCGCCGGCGGCGTTGCGGGCCGTGGCGCGGCCGTTGAGCCAGTCCACGACCGCCTTGGACCCGATGGTCTCGTTGACCCCGCCCGAGGTCGGGCAGCCCGACGACTTGCCGGTGCCCAACGACTCCGCGTACACCATCGCGAAGCCGCGCGAGATGAAGTAGTCCTCGTACCGGCCGGACCGGATCGGACCGGCGTTGGGCCCGACCGCGGCGGTGATGCGCTCGTCCGCCTGGGCCTTGAGCAGCGACCCGTCCCGCTTGTCGTAGCCGCCGTGCCGGTTGGGCACGTACAGCTCGACGTCGACGTTGTGGTTGGCCACGTCGTTGCCGCCGGAGAAGTACGGGCTGTTGAAGAACACCACCGGGACCTTCAGCCCCCGGTCGGTGGCCTTCTGGCGCACCACCTCGGTGTACACCTCGTCGTCCCGCCCGTCCCGGTCGCTGTCTACCGGCGCGCGGACCCACACGCTCTCCTTGACCACGTCCTTCGGGTCGAAGACGGGTTGCGCCTCGCCGTCCTTGAAGACCGGGCCTTCCGCGGCCGAAGCGACCACGGGCAGCGTTCCCAGGGGCAGCGTCACCAGAGCCGCGAGCACCGCGGCTCTCCGAACACCCTTCACGGCAGTTCCCCCAT
Source organism: Saccharothrix sp. (assembly GCF_031180885.1). Lineage (GTDB taxonomy): Bacteria > Actinomycetota > Actinomycetes > Mycobacteriales > Pseudonocardiaceae > Actinosynnema. Next base: position 49,677 of record NZ_JAPSLK010000017.1, on the reverse strand, counting down.
CATGTCCACGACAGGCTTTGCGCAGACCTTTCCCCTGCGACACAAGACGTGTCAAGTAGCGATCAAGTCCTCTGTGGACAGTGCGAGCACACCCGACGATCGGCGGCTTGACCAGCGCGGACCAGGTGTGCAGACTCGCCCGCGCCATGCGTGAATTCATCGCCGCGCTGCCCAAGGTGGAGCTGCACGTCCACCTCGTCGGGTCAGCCTCCCTCGACACCGTCCTCACCCTCGCCCGGAGGCACCCGCACCGCGGCGTGCCCACCGACGAGGCCGAACTCCGCGCGTTCTACGAGTTCACCGACTTCACCCACTTCATCGACGTGTACGCCAAGGTCAACGACCTGGTCACGACCGGCGACGACGTGGCCGCGCTGGTGGTCGGCCTGGCCGAGGAGCAGGCGCGGCGCAACGTCCGCTACGCCGAGGTGACCGTGAGCGCGACCAGCCACCTGCGGGCCGGCATCGCGCCCGACGAACTGGACGAGGCGCTGGCGTCGAGCCGGGCTGAGGCGTGGGAGAAGCACGGCGTCGAGCTGGCCTGGGTGTTCGACGTTCCCGGCACGTGGGATCGGGACTTCGGGGTGACCAGCGCCCGCTACGCCGTCGACCACCGCCCGCCGGGGACGGTCGCGTTCGGATTGGGCGGCGGCGAGTCGGACGCGCCGCGCCGGGCGTTCCGCGAGGCGTTCGCGATGGCGCGGGACGCCGGGCTGCGCAGCGTGCCGCACGCGGGTGAGACCACCGGGCCGGACCAGATCTGGGAGGCCCTGCGCGACCTGGGCGCGGAGCGGATCGGCCACGGCACCGCCGCCGTGCGGGACCCGGAACTGCTGGCGCACCTGCGGGACAACGGGATCGTGCTGGAGGTGTGCCCGACGTCCAACCTGCGCACGGCCGCCGTGGGCCGGATCGAGGACCACCCGCTGCCCAGGCTGCTCGAAGCCGGGGTGCCGGTGACCATCGCCACCGACGACCCCGGCATGTTCCACACCGACCTCAACGCCGAATACCTGTTGTGCCACGAGCGATTCGGCCTCGGCCGGAGCGAACTGGCGGACCTCGCCCGCGCGGGCGTCCACGCCAGTTTCGCCTCCCCGGAGCGCAAGGCCGAACTCCTCGCCGCGATCACCGCAGTGGAACAAGGGTCCTGATCCGGCCGCCCGCCACCGCCACACCCAGCGCCGCCACCGCCATCAGCGCGGCCACCCAGTTCGGCGCGGTGTAGCCGAACCCGGCGTCGATGGCGACGCCGCCGAGCCACGCGCCCGCCGCGTTGCCGAGGTTGAACGCGGCGATGTTCGCCGCCGAGGCCAGCGCGGGCGCGCCCTCGGCCTGCTGGAGCACCCAGCTCTGCAACGGGGCCACGGTGGCGAACCCGGCCACGCCCAGCAGGCCGATGGTGACCGCGCCGAGCACCTGCGACCGCGCGGTGAACACGAACACCGCCAGCACCACCGCGAGCACCGCCAGGATCGCGTACAGGCTTGGCATCAGGCTGCGGTCCGCCGCCCGGCCGCCGAGCACGTTGCCCGCGCACAGCCCGGCCCCGAACAGCACCAGCAGCCACGTCACCGCGCCCGGCGAGAACCCGGCGACCTCGGTCATCATCGGCGCGATGTAGGTGAAGGAGGCGAACACCGCGCCGAACCCGAGCGCCGTCGTGCCCAGCGCCAGCCACACCCCGGGCCGCCGGAACACCTCCAGCTCTCCGCGCAACCCGTCCGACGCGGGCTGCGGCGGGACCAGCACGAGGATGCCCAGCAGCCCCACGACACCGAGCGCCGTCACCGCCCAGAACGTCGACCGCCAGCCGAACTCCTGCCCCAACGCGGTGCCCATCGGCACGCCCAGCACGTTGGCCACGGTCAGGCCGGTGAACATCAGCGCGATCGCCCGCGCCTGCCGGTCCGGCGCGACCAAACCGGCCGCCACCACCGCGCCCACGCCGAAGAACGCCCCGTGGCACAGCGCCGCCACGACCCGTCCGACCATCAGCAACGGGTAGCTGTCGGCCACCGCGCACAGCAGGTTGCCCAGGACGAACAACACCGTCAATCCGATGAGCAAACGCTTGCGCGGCACCCGCGAGCCCAACGCCGTGATCAGTGGAGCACCTACGACGACGCTCAGCGCGTATCCCGACACCAGCAGGCCGGCCACCGGGACGGACACCTGGAGATCGGCCGCCACCTGCGGCAACAGTCCGACGATGACGAACTCGGTGGTGCCGATGCCGAACGCGCCGATCGCCAGCGCGACGAGTGCGAGGGGCATGGCTACCGGGCCTTCAGCCAGTCGGCGAGTTCGGCCAGCAGCACGCGGTACTCGTCCAAGGCGCCGTCCATCAGCAGGAAGGCGTGGATGGTGCCCGCGAACTCGCGCAGCCGCACCGGGACCCCGGCCTCTTCGAGCTTGCGCGCGTACCGCTCGCCGTCCGTGCGGACCGGGTCGTGTTCGGCGGTGGCGATGAACGCGGGCGGTCCGCTGACGTCGTGCGCCCGCAGCGGGGCGGCCTGCGCGGTGGGCTCGCGGTCGCCCAGGTACTGCCGCCAGAACCAGCGCATCCCTTCGCGCTCCAGGCCGTAGCCGCGCGCGTTGTCCACATAGGACTCAGTGGCGAAGTCGGTGTCCAGTGGCGGGTAGACCAGGACCTGGAACTTGAGGCGGTCCTTGAACTCGTGCGCGATCGTGGCCGCCAGGGTGCCGCCCGCGCTGTCGCCCATGATGCCGATGCCGTCGACACCGAGTTCGGCGGCGTGGTCGAGGAACCACCCGGTGGCGGCGCGGCAGTCGTCCAGCGGCACGGGGAAGGGGTGTTCCGGGGCCTTCTGGTAGTTGACGGCGAGGACGGCGTGCCCGGTGGCGTTGGCCAGGGCGCGCAGGGCGACGTCGTAGACCTCCAGGTTGAGGATCACGAAGCCGCTGCCGTGCAGGAAGACGATGCCGGGGAACGGGCCCTCGCCGGTCTCCGGGTAGTAGGCGCGGGCGGGCAGGTCGGCGGTCGGGCCGGGGATGAACAAGTGCTCCACCCGGGCCGGTTCCTTCGGTCCCCGGAGTTCCAGGTAGCCGAGGCCGGCCTGGCGGGCTTCGAACGCGGTGAGCGTCTCCAGGGGTGCCGCGCCCGCCCACTTGTCGAGGACGGCGCGGGCTTGGTCGTTCAGTGCCATGACCCGATCGTGCGCGGGTGTCACCCATAAGTCCAAGACATAGATCTACTGGGCAATATAAACTGCTTTCATGACGTTGCGGCAGTTCGAGTACCTGGTGACGGTCGTGGACGAAGGGTCCTTCACGCGGGCCGCCGAGCTGCTGCACGTCACCCAACCGGCGCTGTCGCACCAGATCAGGGCGTTGGAGAAGGCGGTGGGCACGCAGTTGCTGGACCGCTTGCCGCGCACCGTGCGGCTGACGCCCGCCGGTCGGGCCTGGCTGCCGTTCGCGCGGCAGGCGTTGGCCGATGCCGAGCGGGCGTTGACGGCGGCGCGGCGGGCGGGTGGCCTGGAGTGCGGTGAACTGCACGTGGCGACGCTGTACTCGCTGACGCTGGGCGTGCTGCCGCCGGTCCTGCGGGCGTGGCGGGCGCGGCACCCGGACGTGCGGATCCGGCTGTTCGAGCACCGGCACGCCGACGAACTGCGGGAGGCCATGGCCGAGGGTCAGGCGGATGTCGCGGTCGGGCCGGAACCGCCGGGCTGGCCGGGGTTCACGCACACCCTGGGGGTGGAGGAGTTCGTGATGGTGGTGCCGGCGGACACGGAGCTGCGGTCACCGGTGGACCTGCGGGTGTTCGCCGACGAGGGGTGGGTGCACTACGCGCCGGGCAACGGGCTCGCGGACCTGGTCGACGCGGCGTGCCGGGAGCGCGGGTTCCAGCCGTGGGCGGCGGTGCGGACCGAGCAGACGGCGGCGGTGCCCGTGCTGGCGGCGGCGGGGTTGGGGCCGGCGCTGGTGCCGCGGAACGTGCTGCCGGAGACGTTCGACGGGGTGGTGCTGCGGGTGGACCCGCCGGTGCGGCGGACGTTGGTCGCGTACAGCCACAAGGAGCCGGATCCGCTGACTCGGGCGTTCATCGGGTTGTTGGGCGAGGCAGGATGTGAGCTGTGAGGCTGGTGATCCTGGGCGGTGGCGGGTTCCGGGTGCCGTTGGTGCACCGGGCGCTGGTGGGCGACGGTCTGGTGGACGAACTGGTGCTTTACGACGTCGATGCCGCTCGGCTGGCGCGGGTGCAGGAGGTGCTGGGCCGGCCTCCGGCCCCCGCTTCCATTGTCCCACGGACCACCGACAACCACGGCCGAACCAGCGGCCACGCCAGCAGCGCAGGCGGCGGCAGCACAGGCGCCAGCAGCGGGAGCGGCGGCGCCAGCAGCGGCAGCAGCACCAGCGACAGCAGCGGTGGCGGTGGCGACAGCAGCGGCACCAGCGACAGCAGCGGCAGCAGCGACAGCGACAGCGACAGCGGCGGAATTGTCGGTGGTGGGTGGGACAATGGTCACCGGGGGCCGGAGGCCGGCAGCGGGCCTCGGGTGTGGGCGACGACGGACCTCGACGAGGCGTTGCGGGGCGCGGATTTCGTGTTCTCCGCGATCCGGGTGGGCGGGTTGAGCGGCCGGGCGGTGGATGAGCGGGTCGCGCACGCGCACGGGGTGTTGGGGCAGGAAACCGTGGGCGCGGGCGGGATCGCGTACGGGTTGCGGACTGTGCCGGTGGCGCGGGAGATCGCCCGCCGGATCGCCGAAATCGCGCCGCAGGCCTGGGTCATCAACTTCACCAACCCCGCCGGACTGGTCACCGAAGCCATGGCCGACCACCTCGGCGACCGCGTGATCGGCATCTGCGACTCCCCCTACGGCCTGTGCCGACGCGTCGAGCGCGCGCTCGGTGTCGAGAACGCCCGGTTCGACTACGCCGGGCTCAACCACCTCGGCTGGCTGCAAGGCGTGTACGTCGACCACGAGAACCTGCTACCCCGACTGCTCACCGACGACGACAAGCTCCGGTCGTTCGAGGAAGGTCGGCTGTTCGGGGCGGAGTGGCTGCGGGCACTGGGTGTCATCCCGAACGAGTACCTGCACTACTACTACGACACCCGCGACGCCATGGGGGGCGACCGGGGCGCGTTCCTGCTACGCCAACAACAACGGTTTTACGACGGCGAAGTCGACTGGGAGACGACCCGGCTCGAACGCGAAGCCACCTACATGAAGCAGGAGCGCGACTCCCTCGAAGGCGGCGGGTACGAACACGTCGCGCTCAAGCTCATGCACGCCATCGCCAACGACGAACGCACTACGCTAATCCTCAACGTACGCAACGGAAACACACTGTCCATACTGGACCACAAAGCTGTAGTAGAAGTGCCGTGCACAGTAGGAGCAAACGGTGCCAAGCCGGACGCGGTGAGCCCGTTGCCCGACCACGCCGCCGGCCTGGTCCAAACGATCAAGGCGATCGACCGACTGGTCCTCGAAGGCACCTACCCCGCCGCGCTCAAGGCGTTCGGCCTGCACCCGCTCGTCGACTCCACCAAGATCGCGAAAAGCCTGCTGGACACCTACCTGAACCGCCACCCGGAGCTGGCCTACCTCAAGTGAGCCCGCCCCAGGGCATCCGCCCGCCGGGTGGTCTCCGGCAACCGCACCGAGCACAGTCGCAGCACCTCGGCGCACGCCCGGTCCAGGTCGATCCGGTGCCCCACGGACACGAACACCGGCTTCACCCCGGCCCGCGTCCGCAACGCCCGACCCACCACCTCGCCGTCATCCACCAAGTCCGTCCGCGCACCGCGCTCATCGGAAGGCATCTCGAAAACACCCATCGGCGTCTTCGCCACCCCGACAGAAGGCAAGTCGGTCAGCACCCCGATGTGACACGCCAGCCCGAACCGCCTCGGATGCGCCAACCCCTGCCCGTCGCACACCAACAGGTCCGGCCGCACGGTCAACCGGTCCAAGGCAGCCAACAGAGTCGGCAGCTCACGGAAGGCGAAAAGCCCCGGCACATAAGGGAAGTCGGCAACACCAGCGACCACCGCCGTGTCCACGGTCTCCAACGACACCGCGTCCAAGACGACCACCGCACCGACCACCCGGTCGTCATCCGCATAGGCGACGTCCAAGCCGGCGACGTACCGGACCGAGAAACCCGGGTCGCACGAAGCACGCACCAGCGGACGCAGCCGTTCCTGCTCCGCGACCGCCTCCTCCGGCGTCACTCGTGCCTCACCGCCGCCCGGTGCGCCGCCAGCAGGTCGTCGCCGAAGTCCCCGGAACGCCTGCGCCACACCGAGTGCACGTGGTTGGCTTCGTTGGCCGTGTTGTCGTACTCGATCAACAACTCGGGACCCTGGATGCGGTAGTAGTGCCCGGCGCCCCGCGACGCCGAGCCCTGCCACGCGAAGTGCAACCGGTCCAGGTCGAGCTGGTCGAACTCCTCGTCGGCGAGGTCGCTGTGCAGGCGGTCCAGGTAGTAGCGCACCAGGCCCACCAGCAGGCCGCGCGACGCCCGGTCCAGCTGCGCCGGCGTCACGCCCTGCGGCTCGATGTCGCCGACCCGGGACGCGTTGCCGGTGTACAGGTCCGGCGGCGGCCGGTCGGACACCACGGCGAGGCCTCGCGCGGTGCGTCCCATGCGGTCGAGGAGTTCGCGGGCCAGCTCCTCCTCCAGCCGCAGGGGCTGGGAGACGGTCCGCCCCCGGTAGGTGACCCGGGCCGGGTTCGCGCCCAGGAAGAACGGGGTCGCCGACACGCGGCCGTCCGCCACGACCACGCTCACCGACAGGTGGTGCCCCTCGACCCGCCAGCCCCACGGCTCATCGGACCCCGGTTCGCCGAGCAGGACGGTCCAGTAGTCACCCTGGTGCCGGTCCCGCCGCCCGCCCTCGCGGTCGTCCAGCACGTCCTCCAGCGCCATCACGGCCGCCGCCTGCGCGTAGGCGTGCGGGCTGAGCACGCACGCCAGCAGCCCGTGCACGGCCTTGCGCTGGTCGCGGTCGAGATCGCCGAGGACCAGCCCAGGGCGCGGTCCGGGCGTGTAGGCCCACGTGCGGCGCAGGTCGTCGTCGGCGACGTCCCGCACCGCCGCCGCGCGCTGCCGCTCGTCGAGCAGGTCGAGGAAGCGGCGGGTGGCCTCGGCGATCTCGTGCAGCATCACTCGAATTTATCCGCCCGCAGATCGCGGAGCAGCAGGTGGCAGTTCTTGATCGACCCGGAGGTGTCGCCGAGCGACCGGTAGATGCCCCACTTCGGGCGCAGGCGGTCGCCCAGCCAGGTGTCCACGCCGGTGCGGGTCTTGTCCAGCACGGTCGTGCCGCCGCTGCGCACGATCCACCGCACGCGGCCGGACGTGCCGTCGCCGACCCCGATCTCGACCACGGTGTCGATCCACCGGTTGTGCAGGGGGACCAGGTCGGTGTTGCCGACCAGCACGTTGCCCTCGACCACCTTGAACTCGATCTTCTGCACGCCGTTGGTGCGGCGCAGCGACATCACCGTCACGGGAGCGGACCCGACGCCGGGCATCTTGGTCTGCATGATGTGCGTGAAGGTGGTCGTCGCCTGGAGCGAGCTGGGGATGAACATCGAGTACCGGAAGCGCCACGTCTCGCCCTTGTAGATGTTGACGTTGGCGCCGTTGGTTCGCATGCCCGCGACCTCGTTGCGCTGCCGGTCGGTGGACGTGTCGCGGTCACGTGTGTGCATGTCGAACCGGTAGTCGGTGCCCTGCATGTAGATGTGCGTGACGCCGGGGTGCGAGTCGGCGCGGTCGTCCTCGATGCTCTCGAAGGCGCTCATGCCCTGGGCGGCCCACTTCTGCCGCCATGTGGCCGCGTTCGCCACGCCACCTCCGATGAGCAGCGGCGACGCCGCGATGCCTGCCAGCACTGAACGACGGGTTGGTGCCACGTCGTCTCCTTCCACCACGAAGACACGCGGCGGTTTGGCAAGCTTGTTGCCCAAGGGGGCGCTTTGACAAGAACATTCTCGAAGTTCTGGGCCGCGGACACGGTGTCGTTGGTCGGCACGCACATCACGACGCTGGCGCTGGCCGTCCTGGCGATGGACGAGTTGGCCGCGTCCGAGTTCGAGGTGGGGCTGCTGCGGTCCGCGCCGTGGGTGCCGTACCTGCTGTTCGGCCTGCTGGCGGGCGTGGTGGTGGACCGGTACCGGCGGTGGCCGATCCTGGTCGGGGCGGACCTGGCGCGGTTCGTCGTGCTGGGCCTGGTGCCGGTGCTGCACGCGGCCGGCGCGCTGACCCTGCCGGTGCTGTTCGCGCTGGTCACGGTGTTCGGCGCGCTGTCGCTGGGGTACGACGCGGCGCACCAGTCGTTCCTGCCGAAGCTGGTGCCGGCGACCTGGCTGACCACCGCCAACGCCCGCATGGAGCAGACCCGGGCGACCGCGCAGTCGGCCGGCCCGACCCTGGCGGGTGTGCTGATCACGGCCGTCGGCGCGCCGCTGGCGATCCTCGTGGACGCGGTGTCCTACCTGGTGTCGGGGCTGGTGCTGACGACCCTCCGGGTGGAGGAGCAGGTCGTGCCGCCCGAACGCCGGAACCTGCGGCGTGAGCTGCGCGAAGGGCTGGCGTGGGTGTACCGGCACCCGGTGCTGCGGCCGTTGGCGGTCACGTCGCACATGTGGTTCCTGTTCAACGGGCTGGCGGCGACGGTGTTCCTGGTGTTCGGGTACGAGGTGCTGGGGTTCTCGGCGTTCGAGCTGGGCATCGCGTTCGCGGTGGGCGGGATCGGCACGGTCGTCGGCGCGTCCCTGTCCAACCGGGCGGTGGCGGCGCTGGGCGGTCCGGGACGGGTGATCTCGCTCGGCCGGTGGATGACGCCGGTGGCCTACGCGCTGGTCCCGTTCGCCGACTCGACCGTGACCGGCCTGGTCGTGCTGTCGGCCGCCCAGTTGGTGTGGGGCCTGGGCGTGGGCGTGGACAGCCCGCCGGAGATGGCTTACCGGCAGGCCATCACGCCCGACCACCTCCAGGGCCGGATGAACGCCACGATCCGGTCGCTGAACCGGGCGATGATCGTGGTCGGGGCGCCTTTGGGAGGCCTGCTGGCAGGCCTCTTCGACCACCGGACCGCGTTGTGGATCGCCGTGGCGGGTCTGGTGGTCCAAGCGGTCCTGATCACCCGCACCCGGTCCGTGTGGAGCATGTAGTCCCTACGGCCAGGGGTTCAGCTCCGGCCGCGTCCCGGTGACCTCGCCCAGCGGTTCGCGGCCCGCGAGCCACACCACGAGATCGGTCGCCTCGCCGCGCAGTTCGTGCGGTTCACCCGTGCCGATCGTCCACTTGCGACCCGGTGAGGCGAGGATGAGCTGCACGCCGTCCGGGACCCGCTTGGCCAGGAAGTCCACCGCGTGCTCGCAGAACTCGGGCGAGAAGGTGACCGGCCCGAGGCCGAGGTCGAACGTGTGGATCTCGATCTCGCGCCAGACCGCGTAGGCGGTGTCCTCCAGCGTGCCGTCGCGGTAGGCGACCGGCGTCGACCAGTCCCGCACGCCGTCCCACGCCTTCTCCAGCCGCTCGACGGCCGCCGCGATCGCGGTTCGGTGCTCGGCCGCCGACCGCCCGGCCCGCTCCTCGATCGCCGCGTCCCGCGCCGGCCGGCCACCCGGGTAGGGCTCCAGCTTGGTGCCCTCGTTCTCCGCCTGGCGGGCCATGGCCTCGGTGACGCCCGCGATGTGCGCCAACACGTGCCCACGGGTCCAGCCGGGCAGGACGGACGGCTCGCGGACCCGGTCGTCGGTCAGCCCGGCGACCAGTTCGCCCAGCCGGCGGTGCGCGTCCAACGCGGCCCCAGTGATCGTCACGACTCCCCCTAATGGGATTGATACGTTAAGCCGTTAGGCAACCTAGCGGTTCACCCACCCGAAGTCCATTAGGATGAGGAGGATGAATCGCGCGCTGGAGTTCGCCGCCACGGTGCGCCACGACGGCCACGGCGGCCTCGAAGACGCCCTGTCGACGGTGGAGGCCCTGACCGCGTGGTCCGGCACACCCGCGACCGAGGACCTCCTGCACGCCGTCACCGACCTCCGCTGGGCCATCCGCTCCCTCTTCGCCCACGCCTCGAACGCCGGCCCCCGCATCGACACGCCGTACCTGCGCCCGCTGGACGAGGCCCTCCACCTGGTCAACACCAGGGCAGCCGCCGCCCCCAGATCCGCCCAACTCCACTGGGGTACCCCGCCCACGCTCCACTACGTCGACACCGCGACCCCCGGCGAACGCCTCCTGGCCGACCTGGCCACGTCCGCGATCGAACTCCTGGCCGGCGAAACACGCGACGACCTACGCGCCTGCCCGTCCCCCAGGTGCATCCGCTACTTCGTCCGCACCCACCCGAAACAACAGTGGTGCAAACCCTCCTGCGGCAACCGAGCCCGAGTAAGCCGCCACTACCACCGCACCCACGATTAACAGTTCTCCGATCAGGTGAACCGGCGAGGGTGGACCGCATTGTTGCGGCTCCGATAACTGTCCGCACCCATAGGACTGCCGGACAGTCACCAACTGAACAGCGGAGGTCGACAATGCCTCGACCGTGGGAGGCCGATCCGACGGCGGGTTTCAGCCGACGGTTGGGCAAGACAGCGGCCGAATTGGGGAACACCGACAACACGCCGACGTGCCCGGACATCTGGGAACTCGACAACGGTGACGTCGTCGTGATCGGGCGCGACCTCACCACCCAGTACGCCACCCGGCTTCCCGACGGCGTCCACGTCGGCCCCGACGAACGACTCGTCGTCATCCCCGGCAACATGATGCGCGCAGCGAAGGTCGACATCCCTTGAGCGACAACGCGGTGACCGGTGACCGCCTCTCCCTGGACGACTACATCGCGGACTTCACCGAGCGCTTCGAAGGGCCGGCAGCCGACTGCTGGAAGCTGGAACGGCGGCAGACGTTCGTCGAGCAGGGCAGCGCCAGCTACGACGCGTTCGCCCGCGGCGATTGGGCGGAAGCACTTCGGCTGATCGACGAGCGCAAGCCCGCGCTGCGCGAGTACCACGAGCAGCTCGCCGAACGCGGGTTGGACGTCCGGCGCGTCCGGGTGGTGGAGCAACCCGTCAGCCCCTACCTGATCTGGGAGCTGAACTCCCTGCGCCAGCGGCGGGAACTCGGCGAGCTGATCCGCGTGGCCGGTCACGACCTGGTCGCACCGCACGAAGCAGGCGGAGCGCTGCCGGAGGTCGTCGGCATCGACGAAGCGGTGGTCTACCAGGTGCTCTACGACGACGATGGCGTGGCCACGGGCGCGATCCGGTCGACCGAGCGGGAGCAGGTCGCGCGCTGGCGGGGTGTGTTCGTCGCGTTGTTCGACCGGTCCGAGGACATCGCCGACTTCTTCGACCGCGAGATCGCGGGGCTGCGCCCGCCCGGCGCACGCTGATCGGCAGGGGGTCTCGACATCGCGGGGAACGCCGACCGGCCGGACCAGTCCAACGAGGTCTCGGGCAGCGCCGATGAGATCGTCCAGGCCCGAGACGTCAGCGGCGGCGTGCACTTCTACGGCGGTCACCGCGGCCGCCGGGACCCGCCCCGGCAACTGCCCGCCGACGTCCGGGGCTTCGTCAACCGGGTCGACGACCTGGACCGGCTCGACCGCCTCCTCGGCGACGGCTCCGGTCCCGAACGGTCGTTGGCGCTGTGCATCCTGGTCGGGACCGCCGGCGTCGGGAAGACGTCGCTGGCGGTGCATTGGGCGCACCGGGTGGTGGACCGGTTCCCCGACGGGCAGCTCTACGTCAACCTCCACGGCTACGACCCCGGCCCACCGGTGACCCCGCACCAGGCCCTCGAACGGTTCCTCGGCGCCCTCCAGGTGCCGGCCGAGTCGATCCCGGCTGATCCCGAAGCCCGTGCCGCCGCCTACCGGTCGCTGCTCGCCGACCGGCGCATCCTGGTCGTGCTGGACAACGCGTCCAGCGTGGCGCAGGTCCGCCCGCTGCTGCCCGGGACGGCGGGCTGCCTGGTCCTGATCACCAGCCGCAGCAGGTTGTCCGGGCTGGTGGCCCGGGACGGCGCGCACCGGGTCAGCCTGGGCGTGCTGTCCGAGGAACAGTCGATCGAACTGCTCCAGGGCGTGACCGCCGGGTACCGCCCGCCGGGACGACCCGGCCGAGCTGCGGGAACTGGCGGGACTGTGCGCACGGCTGCCGCTGGCGCTGTGCATCGCCGCGGAACGCGCGGCCAGCCGCCCCCACATGCCGCTGCACGCGCTGATCGCGGAACTGCGCGACGAGTCGATGCTGTGGGACGCGCTCACCGCCGACGATGACGACGCGGACGCCGTCCGAGCCGTGTTCGCGTGGTCGTACCGGGCCCTGACCAAGGACGCGGGCAAGCTGTTCCGCCTTGACCGGCGAGGTCGCGCTGCGCTCAGTTCGCATGCTCGGGGACCGCGCCGGCGAGGCCGAGATCCTGGAGAGCCTCGGCAAGGCCAAGGTCCAGTCCGGTGCCGTGCGCGAGGGCATCGGGTACCACCGCACCGCCCTGTCGATCAGGCGGGACCTGGACGACCTGCCCGGCACCCTCTCCTCAGTCAACGCGCTGGGCCTGGCCTTCCTGCGACGCCGAGACCTGGACGACGCACTCCACTGCTTCGAGGAGGCTCGCGACATCGCCGGTCGATTGGACAGCGACTACTGGTCGGCCGTTTCGACCACCAACATCGCCCAGGTCCACCTCGACGCCGGCCGGTGGGCGGAAGCGGAGCGACGGCTCCGGTGGGCCCTCGAGGTCTACCGGGTGATCGGCGACCGGATCTGCGAGGGCGACTGCCTGCACGGGTTGAGCGGCGCACTGCGCGGCCAGGGCCGCTTCACCGAAGCGCTGGAGGCGATCGACCACGCCCTGACGCTCGCCCGCGCTGACGAGTACCCGGTGGCCGAGGCGCTCTGGCTGGTCGAGTCGGCCCGCGTCCAATGCGGCCTGGGCCACCCGGACCACGCACTCACGGCACTCCAGCGGTCGGCGACGATGCAACGCCGCTTCGGCGACCGCGTCCGGGAGGCTGTCGCCCTCGACGTGACCGGCGAGGCATACACGCAACTGGGCCGTCACGAGGACGCCACGCGCTTCCACCGCATGGCCGTATCCGCGCTGCGGGACGCGGAGAACCCCTGGCTGCTCGCCACCGCCTTGACGAACCTCGCACGAGCACTGCGCGGGTCCGGAGCCGTGGAGGACGCCCGAGAACCGGCGTTGGAGGCCCTGACCCTGCTGGAGGCGTTCAACGACCCAGCCGCCGAAACCGCACGCGCCCAGGCAGCCGACCTGGCGGCAGACAAGGCGTGACTCCGACCGATCCTTATTCAGCGCGAATGCCGCGCTGCGCGTGGAGAAGCGCAGCGCGGCATCGAGCCCGGATCAGCCTTGAACGATGTAAGCGGTCAGCTGGTCCTGGTCTTCTTCCAGTTGGCTGATGCGGCTCTTCACCACGTCGCCGATGCTGACGATGCCGACCAACTGCCCGTCGGCCACCACCGGCACGTGGCGGATCCGGCGTTCGGTCATCAGGACCGACAGGCTTTCCACCGAGTCCTTCGGGGAGCAGGTGAAGACCTCGGTCGTCATGATCTCCTCGACCGGCGACTCCAGCAGGGCCGGGCCGCGGTCGTGCAGCCTGCGGACGACGTCCCGTTCGGACACGATGCCCGCGATGCCGTCCGGTCCGACGACGACCATCGCGCCCACGTTGTGCTCGGCGAGGGCGGCTACCAGCTCAGCCACCGACGCTCTCGTCCCGACCGTCGCGACGGCCGAGCCCTTGGTCCGCAGGACGTCAGCGATCCTCATGTGGCGCCTCCCTGATCCGAGCCAGATCCGGTGCTACCCACCTCAGGCTAGTTCGCCCGGCGCTCGAACGGCAGATCATCCGCCCGATGGGACCACCGCAGTTGTGCGGCCGACGCGGTGATACCCAGTGCCGTGACCACCAGCAACGCCACGACCGTGGGGGTGAACACGCCGATCGCCGCGCCGAGGGCCGGTCCGGCCGAGAACCCCAGGGTGCGCAGCAGCGAGGTCAGGCCGCCGGACGTGCCGACCAGGTCCGGCGGGGTCTCGGCGAGGATCGCGGCGGCGTTCGGGCCGGCGAACAGGCCGTGGCCGACGCCGAGCACGGCCAGCCGCCAGACCAGGTCCGCGGTCGGGGTCGCGGCGTCCACGGGCAGCAGGAGAACGGTGCCGATCATGGCGACGACCGAGCCGACCGCCGCCACCGGGACCGCGCCGAACCGGTCCGCGAGCACGCCCGCGAGCGGCGAGAACACCGCCATGCCCGCCGACATCGACAGCACCGCCAAGCCGATGACGACCGCCGGCCGGTCGGCGATCAGGTAGGGCACGACGAAGTTCAGCGCCGCGATGCCGACGATGATCAACGGCATCGACGTCAGCGCCAGGCTCAGCCGGGGCCTGCGCAGCATGTCCCGCACCGGACGCGCCTCCGGCAGCCGCAGCCACACCACGAGCGCGACCACAGCCACCGGCAGCAGGTACACGTGCACGAACAACGCCGTCGCCCCGACACCGACGACCGCCGCCTCCAGCAGCAAGCGCTTGCCCGGCCACGGCAGCCCCAAGTCCGAGCGCGGGATCGTCCGCAACCCGACCAGCGCGGCCACCAGCACCACCGGCACGTTGATCAGGAACACCGACCGCCACCCGAACGCGTCGGTCAGCACCCCGCCCAGCGCCGGCCCCGCCACCCCGCTCAACGGGATCAGCGTCAGCACCAGGCTCATCGCCCGCCCCCGGTGCCGCGGGAGGACCGCCGCGCCGATCACCGGCATCGTCACCGCCCCGATCAACGCGCTGAACAGGCCCTGCACCGCCCGACCCGCGAGCACCAGCCCGGCGGTCGGGGCCAGCGCGATCGCCAGGCTCGCCACGCCGAAGCCGATGACGGAAAGCAGGTACGCGGGCCGGTGCCCCACCCGGTCCAGCCACCGGCCGGCCGGGATGCTCAGCGCGACCATCGGCAGGTTGTAGGCGTGCAGGACCCACTGGGTCACGGTCGGCCCCGCGCCCAGGTCCTCCCCCATCACCGGCAGCGCCACCACCACGGCGGTCAGGTCCAGCGCCGCGAGCACCACCGACAGCGCCACCGCCAGCACGGCGCCCCAGCGGGTCACGCGGGCACCAGCGCCTTGAGCAGGTCGGCGAGCGCGGAGCGCAGGTCGTGGTCGAGCAGCCGGCCGTGCTCGTCGAACCGGCGGAACGCGTCCCCGACGGCGACCTGGCCGGGCAGCACCCGGGCACCGGCGGTGGCCAGGACGCGGCGGGCGTCGGCCTGCGCGGACACCGCGCCGAGCGGACCGGGGCTCGCGCCGACGACGGCGACGGGCTTGCCGGTCAGCACACCTGCGCCGTAGGGCCGGGACGCCCAGTCCAGCGCGTTCTTCAGCTGACCGGGCAGGGAGTTGTTGTACTCGGGGGTCGAGATGAGCACCGCGTGCGCCTCGGCGACGGCCTTGCGCAGGCCCGCGACCGCCTCGCCGGGCGCTTCCTCGGCGTCCTCGTCGAACGGGGGCACGGTGGCCAGGTCGTCCCACACCACCAGTTCGGCGCCGGGTGGCAGCTCGTGCCGGGCGGCGGCCAGCAGCCTGCGGTTGAACGACTGGCCGCGCAGGCTGCCCGCGATGCCCAGGATCGTGATCGTCATGCCCACGACGGTCGGTCTAAGGCCCGTGTCGGCACATCGGGCGGCAGCCCTATGCGAAGAGGCCCTTATTCGAAGAGGCCCAGCCGGTGTGCGGTGGCGGCGGCCTCGACGCGGTTGGCCACGCCCAGCTTGCCGAGGATGTTCGACACGTGCACGCTCGCCGTCTTCGCCGAGATGAACAGGCGTTCGGCGATCTCCCGGTTGGCCAGGCCGTCGGTGACCAGGCGCAGGACCTCCACCTCGCGGGCGGTCAGGCCGAAGCTGGTGCGCTTGGCGGTGCCTTCGCCGGTGAGGGTGACGTGGGCGCGGCGGGCGAGGTCGGCGGCGCGGGCGCGGAGGGGTGCGGCTTGGAGCGCGTCGGCGAGCTGCACGGCTCGGCGCAGGTCGTCGGCGCGGGCTTTCGGGTTTTCGGCGGCGTGCTCGACGAGGGTGGAGGCGAGGTGGAAGGGCTGGTTGAGGTCTTCCCAGGCGGGGATCGCCTCGGGTGAGCCGTGGAAGGTGAGCGACCAGGCGCGCTGCACCGGACCCACCACCGGCAGCTCCGGCGCTACGCGCGGCGGCCCGCCCCCGACGTCGCGGCCCGGCGGCACGCCCGCAGCATCGCGACGCGGCTGCACGCTCGCGGCATCGCGGGTCGGTGGCTCGCTCCCGGCGTCGGCTCCACCCTCGGCTCCACCCTCGGCTCCACCCTCGGCTCCGGCGTCGCGGGCCGGCCTCCGGCCCCCGGTTCCATTGTCCCATGGGGGTGCGACAATTCCGGCTCGGCGGGCGATCACCAGCAGGGGCCAGGCGAAGCGGGACGCGTGGGCCAGGTGGGGCAGGTCCAGGGCTGGCAGCAGGACCTCGGCGGGGTCGTGGCCTTGGGCTCGGCGGACTTCGGCGTCCAGGCGGGCCAAGAGGAGGGGGTCTTGGCTGAAGCCTGAACCGACCAGGTCGCGTGCCCTGGCGACAGCCCATGCCGCGTGGTCGGGGTCGCCGCGGTGGAGGGTCACGTAACCCTTG
Source organism: Saccharothrix sp. (assembly GCF_031180885.1). GTDB lineage: Bacteria > Actinomycetota > Actinomycetes > Mycobacteriales > Pseudonocardiaceae > Actinosynnema. The sequence goes on along the minus strand of NZ_JAPSLK010000017.1, from coordinate 32,993 downwards.
AGGCACAACAGGTGGGCGTGGTGGTTCGGGGGTGGGGCGTGGTCGAGGGCGTGGTCGATGCATTCGACGGCCTCGTCCCACTTGCCGCCGCCGACTTGGGCCATGGCCAGCGCGACCGCGTGTTCTACGCCGGCCGATCGGGCCAGGCCCAGTTCGCGGGCGGTCTGGAGGCCGTGTCGGGCCAACTCCTCCGCCCGGTCCAGTCTGCCGAACGCCTCGGACAGGGACGACTCCCAGCGCAATGCGCGGAGCCGAATCTGGTGGGCGGCAACGGATTCTGCGATTGCGGCGGCTGTGGCCAGGCGTGGTAGCTGGGCGTCGAGGTCGCCTTCGCGGGCGTCCAGGACGGCGAGGGTGATCAAGGCCGCGGCTTCGGACGGGTCGTCACCGGCGTGGTGGGAAGCGCCCAGGGCCTGTTCGGCGGCGGCGCGGGCCTCGTCCGGCGCGGGGACCTCCATCAGGCGGTCGGCCAGGGAGTTGAGCAGGTAGCCGCGGATCGCGTGACCTTCGGGAACGGTGTCGACGGCGCGGCGGTGGTCGTCCAATGCCTCGGGGCGGCCCAGGCGGGCCAGCATTCGGGCCCGTTGCTCTAGCACCGCCGCGTAACGGATGCGTTCGGCGTCGATGTCCAGGGATGCCAGGAGTTCCGTGGTCAGCTCGACGCCCCGGGAGTCCTCGCCGGCCCGCCACGCGGCCTCGCCCGCGTTCTCCAGCACGGTGCTCCGGTCGACGTCCAAGTGCCCGGCGTGGTCCCACAGGTCGAGCACACGTTCCAGCATGGCCAGCTGTTCGGCGTAGGCGAGGGCACGTCGAGCGGTGTCGGCTGCGCGCCATGCGGCTTCGACGGCACCGGTCAGGTCACCGGCGGCGTGGCGGTGGTGGGTCAGTTCGGCGGCGGCGTCCTCGGGCAGGGCTTGGGCGTAGCGGGCGTGGAGGTCGACCCGTTCGCCGGGCAGGAGGTCCGCGCACACGGCGTCGCGGATCAGGGCGTGTCGGAACGCGTACCCGTCGCCGTCCACGACCAGCACACCACCGTCCACAGTGGACCTGATGGCCGTGGTGTCGACAACGCGGCTGAGCACCGCATGAGAGACGCGTGCGCCACCGACTGCCGCCGCGCGCACGATCGCCACAGCGTCCGGGCCGAGGCGATCCACCCGACCCAGCAGCAACTCGGCCAGCGACCGCCCGTCGGACCCGTCCAGCAGGGCCTCCACGAACAGCGGATTGCCCGCGCTGCGCCGGAAAACCGCGCGCGCGAACTCGGGATCGGGCTCACTGCCCAGGATCTCCCGCAACTGCTGCCGGACGTCCCGCGCCGACAACCGCCCCAACTCGACCGAACGCACCCACGGCACCCGGCCGAGTTCGGCCAGCACAGCGCGCAGCGGACGACTGGTCTCGTCGGTCCGGTGGGTCACCACGATCAACGACCGCGGCACCGCGCGCTGGTTGCGCACCAGGAAGTCCAGCAGGTCGCGGCTGGACCGGTCGGCCCAGTGGGCGTCCTCGACCACCAGGACAACGGGCTGCTGCTCGGACAACCGGGCCAACAGCGCCAACACGCCCTCGAACAACCGAGGACGCGCCTCGTCACCCGGACGTGGTTCCAGCCCCGGCACCAGGGACGCAAGATCGGCACGTTCCCGGTCGGTCAACGCCACCCCGCGCAGAGCGGCGACGAACGGCGCGAACGGCAGCCCGTCCAGTTCGACGCACCCGCCGACCAGCACGCGCGCGTCCAGCCCGGCGACGAACTCCGCCACCAGCCGCGACTTCCCGACCCCGGCCTCACCGCCGACGAGCACGGTCGCGGGCACGTCGGCGAACGCGTCACCCAGCCGCGTGAACTCCTCGGCCCGGCCGACGAGAACCGGACTCACCCGCTGTGCGCTCATGACGCCACGAGCCTAGACGAATTCCGCGCACCCCAAAGGAAACGGACAAATGCGGGCACACCGCCGGCACCGCGTGATGAGCGCGGTGCCGGCGGTGCCGAATGGCCGGCCGCCGGGAACTGTCGGTCCCCGATGCGACAATGGACACCGGGGGCCGGAGGCCGCGGGGCGCTCAGCCGCCGTTGCGGCGGAAGAGCCTGCGCCCGACGAAGTTCGCCTGGTGCGGCCGGCCGGGGATCTTGTTCACGCCCGTGTTCTTCTGGGCGTGGCCGCGCCGTTCGCGGCGGTTCGGGACGTACTCCGGCTCCTGCTCGGGCTGTTCGCCCTCGGCCGGTACGTCGTTCTGCTCGATCATCGGACCCCTCCTCAGGTGTGGCGTTGTCGCTGGTCAGCGACGCCGCATGGCGTACTGGCGCGGGTTGGCGACGACGCGTCCCCCGCCGAAGCGCGGCTGGGCCGCGCCCTTGGCACGACGGGCCTTGCGGTTGGTCGGCAAACCGTCGTGGGGTTGTTCGTTGCGCATGGTGGGCATACGACCGCCTCTCTGCTGAATTGCGCCGCCTTCGGCGTCGCGGCGAGGCCGCCTGAAAGTCGGCTCGTCGGCCCGCCGTTCCCACCGATCGAAGAACGTGATCGGCGGGAACGGCAGCCCGACAAGCCGCCGCGGCCTCGCATTCGAGGGGGTGAAGAGCAGACGACCGAAAGGGTCGTCACAGAGCCGCTAGGGCCACCAGAGAAGAGCGCTCGGCACGGGCACAGAGCCTCGCGTGCGGCGCGGAGGAGGAGAATCCTCAGAGGTAGATCTGGAAGAACATGTCGATGACGTTAGCGCGTCCCGTCCACGGATGCCAAGGACTTTTCCGAGCGATCAAGATCACCGGGCGCCGAGGCAACGCGCACCGCCGGCCCCATCGCCGGCGCGGCGGCCAGGAACAGCCCACCCAGCGCGAGCCACCCCCACGCGCCACCACCCAACACCAACGTGGTCAGCAGCAGCGGCCCGACGGTCCGCGCCACGGCCGTGCCGGTCCCGTAGAACCCTTGGTACTGCCCCTGTTTGTCCGCCGGCGCGAGCCCGAACCCGATCTCCCACGACCCCGCGCCGTGGAACATCTCCCCCACCACCTGCACGGCCGCCGCGACCACCAGCACCGCCACCGCCACCCACGCACCGCGCCCCTCGGACAGCGCGAACACCCCGCACGACACCAGCAGCAGCACACCGCCGCGCCGCACCGAACGCACCGCCGTCCGCAGGTCCGTGACACCGCGCGCCAACCGCACCTGCCCCACCACGACCGCACCGGTGTTGAGCACGAACAGCGCGCCGACCACCCACGCGGGCGCCTCCGTCCGCTGCACGATCCACAGTGGAATGACCAGGCTGAGCATCGGCATGTACAGCAGGATGATCGCGTTCAACAGCGCCACCACCGCGTACGGCCGGTCCCGCAGCACCCCGGCCCGCTTCGGCCCGGACACCCGAACCACGACCTCCGGCAGACCCAGCAGCACCAGCGCGGCGACCAGGAACCCGGCGGCGTCCACCGCGAACACGGTGAGGTACGCCGCCGGCGTGTCCAGGTGCAGCGCGACCGCGCCCAGCCCGGCCCCGACCGCGAGCCCCGCGTTGAGCACCGACTGCAGCGCCGCCCGCACCCGCACCCGCCGCTCCGGCTCGACCAGCCCCGCCAACAGCGCCTGCCGCGCGGCCTGCAACCCGCTCTGCCCGGACGTGTAGAGGCACGCCGCCGCCAGGAACGCCGGCCACGACCGCACCACCGGGAACAACGCCAACGCCCCCGCCGTCACCACGGCCAGCGCGACCGCGATCCGCCGCGCCCCGAACCGGTCCGCGAGCTGCCCCAGCGGGACGCCGGCCACCGCGCCGACCGCCCAGGCCAGCGTCAACGCGAACCCGACCTCCGCCACCGACAACCCGACGACCCGCGTGAAGAACAGCGCCGACGACGCGTAGAACGCGCCGCCCCCCACCGAGTTGACCGCCTGCGCCAGCGCGAGCCGCTTCGTCGCCCCCATGGCGGTTACGCTATTCGGGTGATTGGCCCAGGTGAAGGGCCACGATCGACCCGAGATCTCGGGCCAATCGTCACTCCAGCTCGGCGCGCCGCTCCTCGACGATCTCGCCTTCCACGACCTGCCCGTCCACCACGAACGGCACCTCGGCGCGCTCGGCGAAGAACCGCCGCGCGAAGCCGCCCACCGCCCGCGTGGTCACCGCGTCGAACCCGCCGCCGATCACGCCACCCACCAGGGGGACGCCCTTGGCCAGCGTGATCACGCCCTTGGACGTGCCGTACTTGGCCAGCAGCGTGAAGCCGACCCGCTTGTTGATCTCCCGGATCAGCTGCGCCGGGATTCGCTCGATCAGGTTCATGGTGAGCTTCGCGCCCACCTTGATGCCCGCCTTCTTCAGCACCTCGGTGCCGGCGTTGCCCAGCAGGCACACCAGGATCGCCGTGCGCACCTCCTCGCTCTCCAGGTCGTGCCCGTAGACGGCGGCGATGGAGGCGATCAGGTGCGTCTGCACCAGGTAGGCGGCGGCGACGTTGGCGGGCAGCGTGACCGGGAGGGTGATCAGCCCGCCGATGTTGGTGGCGAACCCCTGGATGCCCGCGGCGGTGACGTGCGTGCGGATCAGGTTGCGCACCGCCTCGTCCCTGGTCAGCCCGCGGTCCAGCAGGTCGGACGCCATGGTGTGCGCGCTCTTGAACGGGCCGAAGCCCTCGATGCCGACCCTCAGCAGGTGGTCCACCGCTCCTTGCTGGGCCTTCGCCAGCGCACCGGGTTCGTCGGCCATGGCACCGAGGTTACGCGGTGGCACAGCGGGTAGCCGACACCCATGGACATGTCCACCTTGGGAGAGGTGGTCCGGGAGCGCGGACCGTTCGCGTCGGTCTACCTGGACGCCTCGCACGACACGGAGGACGCGGCCAAGGCGCTGGAACTTCGGTGGCGCGGGCTGCGCGACGACCTGGCGCGACAGGGTGCGGACGAGGACACCATGCGCGCGATGGACACGGCGGCCCTGGAACCCGCCGTGGGCAAGGCCGGCCGGGCCCTCATCGCGGCCCACGGCGAACTCCTGCTCAACGAACCCCTGCCCCGACCGCCGGCCGCCGACTCGGCCCGCTGGTCCCGCCGCCCGAACCTGCTGCCGCTGGCCAGCCTGCACGAACCGCAGGTGCCGCACGTCGTGGTGGTGGCCGACCGCGCCGGCGCCGACCTGCACGCCCACGACGGCCGGGTCGAGACGTCGACCGAGGTCCGCGGCGAACAGCACCCGCTGCACAAGGTCGGCGGCGGCGGCTGGTCCCACAAACGCCTCCAGAACACCGTCGAGGAAACCGCCCAGCGCAACGCCGCCCGCGTGGCCGAGGCGGCGGAGACCCTGGTCGACGGCCTGAACGCCCCGCTGCTCATCCTGGGCGGCGAAGTCCAGGCCCGCGCCATGATCCGCGAGGAGCTGAGCCAGCGGTGCCGGGACGTCCTGGTCGAGGTCGAGGGCGCCAGCCTGTCCGGCGGCACCGACGACGAGGCGTTCGACGCGGCCGTGCAGTCCCTGGTCGCCCAACACCGCTACACGCGGGAACACGACGTCGTCGAGCGCTTCACCGCCGAAGCCGGCCGCGACGGAGGTCTGGCGGTGCAGGGCATGGAGCAGGTGGTGGCGGCGCTGCGCGAGGCCAACGTGGCCGCGCTCCTGGTCGCCAACCGAACCCCGCTGGGCGACCGGATGGTGTTCGCCGGCGACGACCCGGCCCAGGTGGCCACCCGCGAGTCCGACCTGCGCGCGCTCGGCGTCGACCACGTCGAACAACAGCCGGCCGACGAGGTCCTGACCGTGGCCGCGAGCGCCACCGGCGCGGAGGTGGTCATCACCGACGAGGCCAAGCTCTGGGAAGGCGTCGGCGCACTCCTGCGCCACACCTGACCCGCACAGCACGACGCCGCCCGCGCTCGACGGGAGCGCGGGCGGCGTCGGGTGTTCCCAGGCGGGTTGCTCCCAGGCGGCTGTTCCTAAACGGCCGCCGCCACCACGTCCTCGGCCGGCTTGGCCTCCAGCTCCAGCACCTTCTTGCTGCGGCGGTTGCGCTTCTCCAGGTAGTTCGCGAACCACGTCAGCAGCAGGCACATCGCGATGTAGATCGCCGCCACCACGATCGTGATCGGCACCAGCGGACGGCCGAACTCGAAGATGCCGCCCAAGTAGCGCGCCTGGTAGAGCAGCTCCTCGTAGGTGATGAGGAAGCCCAGCGCCGAGTCCTTCAGCAGCACCACCAGCTGGCTGATGATGGCCGGCATCATCGCCCGCACCGCCTGCGGCAGCAGCACCAGCGTCATCACCTGGGTCTTGCGCATGCCCACCGCGTACGCGGCCTCGCTCTGGCCACGCGGCAGCGACAGCACACCCGCGCGGAAGACCTCCGCGAGCACCGAGCCGTTGTAGAGGGTCAGGCCCGCCACCACGGAGTAGAACGGCGCGCCCAGGCCGATGCCGTAGTGGAAGATGAAGATCAGCACGACCAGCGGGACCGCGCGGAACAGCTCGACGACCGCCATCGCCGGCACCCGCACGACCTTGTGGTCGGACAGCTGGCCGGCGGCGAAGATCGCGCCGAACACCATGGCCAGCACGGCTCCCACGAGGAACGCGCGGACGGTGTTCCACAGCGCGTCCAGCAGGGTCGTCTGGACGTTCTTGTACTGCAACCACTCCCACTTGGCGGCGTCGAACTGGCCGCTGGCGGCGAACCGGTAGACCACGAAACCGATGCCCGCGACCAGGACCGCGATGCCGATCGCCGCGTAGAGGCGGTAGCGCATCCGGGCCTTCGGACCGGGGATGTCGAAGAGGACCGAGGCGCTCATCGGGCGATGCTCCACCGCTTCTCGAGGCTGCGTTGCAACAGGGTCATGGGGATCACGAGGATGATGAAGAACAGCGCCACCCAGAGCAGGCCGATCAGCTGGTTCTCGCCGCGCTCGGACAGGTTCAGGCTGATCGAGCCGGACTGGAACACCGAGAAGCCGGCCGCGATCGTGGTGTTCTTCAGCAACGCGATCATCGTGCTCATCATCGGCGGCACGACCGCGCGGGTCGCCTGCGGCAGCACGATCGAGCCGAGCATCTGGCCGAACGTCAGGCCCAGCGCGCGGGACGCCTCGGCCTGGCCCACCGGCACGGTGTTGATGCCCGAGCGCACGACCTCGCACACGAACGCGGAGGTGTACAGCGTGAGCGAGACGAGCGCGAAGGTGAAGTAGTAGGCGGCGGCCGAGCCGCCGAAGTCCGCCGCGTCCACGATCTTGAGCAGCGGGAACGCGAAGGCGAAGAAGAAGAACACCAGCGTCAGCGGGGTGTTGCGCAGGATCGTGACGTACAGGGTGCCCGCCGCGCGGAAGATGGGGACCGGCGAGACGCGCAGCATCGCCAGGATCGTGCCCAACACCAGTGATCCCGCCGCGGCGATCAGGAACAGCTCAATGGTGTTGAGGAACCCCGGCCCGTACAGGTCGAGGTTGTCGAGCAGGACGTCCATCGTCTTCCTCGGCTAGTGGGGGTCGGGGGCGTGGCCGCCCCGCCGCGGACGGGCGGGGCGACCACCGAAGGGATCAGTACCGCTCGAGCACCGGCTTGGTGGCCGGCGAGCCCGACTTGCCGAGGGTCGCGTTGTAGATGCTCTCCCACTGGCCGCCGGTGATGGCCTCTTCGAGGATGTCGTTCACCTTGTCCCGCAGGGCCTTGTCGTCCTTGGCCAGGCCGATGCCGTAGGGCTCCTTGGAGAACGGCTTGCCGACGACCTTGAACACGTCGGGCTGCTGCGCCGCGTAGCCCTTGAGGATCGCGTCGTCGGTCGTGACGGCGTCGACCGCGCCCTGCTCCAGCTGCTGCACGCACTGCGAGTAGTTCTGCAGCTCGACGATGTTCGACGCCTCGGTCAGGCCCTCGTTCTTGACCTTCTGGATCGGCGTCGAGCCGGTGACCGAGCAGACCTTCTTGCCCTTGAGGGTCTCCGGGCCGGTGATCGAGTTGTCGGTCTTCTTCACCAGCAGGTCCTGGCCGGCGGTGAAGTACGGGCCGGCGAACGAGACCTGCTGCTTGCGCTTGTCGTTGATGGTGTACGTGCCGACGTAGTAGTCGACGTCACCGTTGATCAGCGCCTGCTCGCGACCGGCGGAGGCGATCGCCTTGTACTCGATCTTGTCGTCGCCGTAGCCCAGCTTGGCCGCGACGAGCTTCGCGATCTCGACGTCGAAGCCGCTGTACTTGCCGCTGGTCGGGTCCTTGTAGCCCAGACCCGGCTGGTCCTCCTTGACGCCGATGACGACCTTGCCGCGGGCCTGGATCTTCTTGAACGTCTCCGAGCCGTCCACCTTCACGTCGGTGGCGACCTGCTGCGTCGGGGCCGGGGTCGACCCGCCCGGGGTCCCCTCCTTGCCGCACGCGGTCAGGGCGAGGCCGCCGGCCAGCAGCGCCACCGCAAGGGTGCGAACCCTCATCGTCTTTCTCCTGCTCTTCGTCGGGGTCTGGCGGCGCCAGGCTTTTCAGCGCCGCGGTCAGCGGGACTTCAGTGGGTCAGGATCTTGCCAAGGAAGTCCTTCGCGCGGTTGGACTTCGGCGCCGAGAAGAAGTCCTCGGGCGTCGAGTCCTCGACGACCTCGCCGTCGGCCATGAAGATCACCCGGTCCGCGGCCTTGCGGGCGAAGCCCATCTCGTGGGTGACCACGAGCATGGTCATGCCCTCGCGGGCCAGGGTCGTCATGACGTCGAGCACCTCCTGGACCATCTCCGGGTCCAGCGCGGAGGTCGGCTCGTCGAACAGCATCACCTTGGGCTTCATCGCCAGGGCACGGGCGATCGCCGCCCGCTGCTGCTGCCCACCCGACAGCTGGGCGGGGAACTTCTCCGCCTGGTTCGCGATGCCGACCCGCTCCAGCAGCTCCATGGCCGTCTTGCGGGCCTGCGCCGACGGGGTCTTGCGCACCTTGACCGGCGCGAGCATCACGTTGTCGACGATGCTCTTGTGCGCGAACAGGTTGAACGACTGGAAGACCATGCCGACATCCGCGCGCAGGCGCGCCAGCTCCTTGCCCTCCGCGGGCAGCGGCTGGCCGTCGACCTCGATGGTGCCGGAGTTGATCGGTTCGAGGCGGTTGATCGTGCGGCACAGGGTCGACTTGCCCGAGCCGGACGGCCCCAGCACGACGACGACCTGGCCCTTGGGCACCTCGAGGTTGACCTGCTTGAGCACGTGGAGAGGCCCGAAGAACTTGTCCACGCCCGCCATCCGGATCATCGGCGGAGCAGGTGTGGGGGCGGTCATCAGATCCTCCAGTCGGGGCTCGGAGAGCGATGGCGGGAAACCTAGGTGTGAATCACCACACCAGTCCAGGCGGTTGAGCAAGACTTAGGGTCTCAACTCTGTCACAGGCAGGCGACAATAACTCGGGAGGACGCCGGTGCGCGTGCTGTTGGTCGAAGACGACGACCGCGTGGCAGAAGCGCTGGTCCCGGCGCTGACACGGCGGGGTTTCACAGTAGACCGACAGGCTACCGGTCGGGGGACGCTAGACCGGTTGGCCGGTATCGACGTCGTGTTGCTGGACCTCGGTCTGCCGGATATCGACGGCGTCACTCTCTGCCGCAATATCCGGGCGGCGAGTGACGTCGCCATCATCGTCGTGTCGGCCCGCGGGGAAATCGACGACCGAATCCTGGGGTTGCACGCCGGCGCGGACGATTACCTGGTCAAACCCTACGACGTGGGTGAACTCGTGGCCCGCGTGCACGCGGTGCGACGGCGGCGCGGCGACCCGGTCGGGGTCGGCGGGACCGGCACCGAGGTGTTCGAGGTGGCCGACGTGCGGGTCGACCTCGCCCGGCACGAGGTCACCGTGGCGGGTGAACCGGTGGCGCTGTCCCGCAAGGAGTTCCAGGTGCTCGCGCTGGTCATGGCCGCGGGCGGCGCGGTGTGCACCCGGGAGCGCATCCTGGCCGAGGTGTGGGGCCGGACGTGGGCGGGGGCGAACCGGACGCTGGACGTCCACGTGGCGACCCTGCGCACCAAGCTCGGCCGGCCGTCGCTGCTGGAGACCGTGCGCGGCGTCGGCTACCGGCTGTCGGAGACCGGCTGACATGCGGTCGCGGCTGCTCGGGATCGTCCTCACCCTGGTGGTGCTGGTGCTGGTCGGCATGGGCGTGCCGCTCGGGCGCGGGGTCGCGGCGACCGAGCAGCAGGAGATGTTCCTGGACCGGCTGACCGACACGGCCCGCTTCGCCTCGGTCGCGCAGCGTCCCCTGATCGACGACCAGCCGACCGTGATGGAACGGGAACTCGTTCGTTACCAAGAGCTGTACGGGATCAAGGTGGCGCTGCTGGACCGGTCGGGCGCGGTGGTGGCCGCGTCCGGGCCGGTGGACGTGTCCCCGGACGGGGTGCGGGAGCTGGTGGACAGCGCGCTGGCGGGCCGGCAGCCGACCGCGCCCGCGCTGTTCATGCCGTGGGACCACACCGAGCTGGTGCTGGCCGAGCCGGTGCTGGCCGACGGCGAGGTGCGGGGCGCGATCGTCACCTTCTCCCCCACCGACAAGACCCGCCGCGAGGTCGCCCTGTGGTGGTCGGTGCTGCTGGTGGCCAGCCTGCTGGTGCTCGCGCTGGGCGTGTTCGCGGCCCTGCCGCTGGTGCGCTGGACGCTGCGGCCGGTGCGCGCGCTGGACGACGCCACCGGCAAGCTGCTGGCCTCGGTGGTGTCCGGGCGGGCGGTGGAACCGGTGGGGTCCGCGTCCGGCCCACCCGAGCTGCGGCAGCTGTCCCGGTCGTTCGACCAGATGGCGGCGAACGTGTCCGACGTGCTCGCCGCGCAGCGGGCGTTCGTCGCCGACGCCTCGCACCAGCTGCGCAACCCCTTGACCGCGTTGAAACTGCGGCTGTCCAACCTGGAGGGGCACGTCGACGGCGAGGCCGAGGTGCACCAGGCGGCCGCGCTGGACGAGGCCGACCGGCTCAACCGAATCCTGGACGAGCTGCTGGCCATGGCCCGCGCCGCCGCGCCCTCGGTGGACCCGCTGCCGGTGGACGTCGACCAGGCCGTCGCCGGTCGGCTCTCGGCGTGGAACGCCGCCGCCGCGGCCCGCTCGGTGCACCTGGTGCTCGACGGCGAGCGCGGCGGGCGCGCCCTGGCCCCGCCGCGCGGCGTGGAGGCGGTGCTGGACGCCCTGCTGGACAACGCGCTGAAGTTCACCCCCGACGACACCCTGATCCGGGTGGACGTGCGGCGGCGGGACGGGGTCGTGCGGCTGTCGGTGCAGGACGAGGGGCCGGGGCTGTCGCCGGAGGAGCTGGAGCGGGCGACCGACCGGTTCTGGCGGTCCCCGGCGCACCAGAACATCCAGGGCTCGGGCCTGGGGCTGGCGATCGTGCGGCAGATCGTGGAGCGGGTGGACGGGTCGGTGGAGCTGTCCCTGCCGGAGGTGGGCGGGCTGCGGGTGACCGTCACCTTCCCCGCCGTCTAGACCTTCACGTCCCGGTAGTAGCGCATCGCGCCCGGGTGCAGCGGGATCGGGGTGGTCTCGATCGCCGATCTGACCTCTATCGACCGGGCCACCGGGCTCGCCGCGACCATCGCGCCCTGCGCCTGGAACAGGCCCCTGAGCAGCGCTTCCGCCACGTCGTCCGACATCGTGTCGTTGACCAGCAGGAAGTTGCGCACCACCAGGGTGGTGACCGGCTTGGTGACCGGGCCGCCGGGCAGCTCGTAGGCCGACGCGGGCAGGGTGGCCGAGCCGTAGACGGGGTACTGGGCGCGCAGCCGCGGCAGGACGTCGCTCAGGTCCAGCATCCGGATCTTGACCGTGGTGGCGAGCGTGCGCACGCCCGTGGTGGGGACGCCGCCGGACCAGAAGAACGCGTCCAGCGAGCCGTCGCGCATGGCGTCTGTGGTGGCGTTGAGGTCGAGGTACTGGGGCTTCAGGTCGGTGGTCGGCGACATGCCGGCGGACTGGAGCAGCCGTTCGGCGATGAGCAGCACGCCGGAGTCCTTCGCGCCCAGCGAGACGCGCAGGCCCTTGAGGTCGGTGAGCCTGGTGGCCGGGATGTCGTCGCGCACCACGACCTGGAGGTAGTCGTCGTGCATCCGGGCCAGCGCGGAGATCCGGTGGCCCTTCGCCTGGTTGTAGGCCAGTTCCGCCGCGTCGGCCGCCGAGAACCCCACCTGGGCGGTGTTGGCGCCGAGCCGTTCGAGGTTGTCCACCGAACCGGCGGTGACGACGACCTGGGGGTGCGGGATGCCGGGGTCGCGGGTCCACGAGTCGGCCAGCGCGCCGCTGAGCCGGTGGTAGACGCCCGAGTCGCTGCCCGCCGCCATGGTGAGCTTGACGTGGTCGAACTCGTCGCCGCACGCGGTCAGCGACAGCGTGGCCAGGGCCAGCACGGCCCCGGCCGCCTGCACCCGCAGCAGCACTCCCGACACCCGCGCATCGTCCCACGTCCACGCTCTACCCTGGACCCGACGGAAGGATGGGGTGGGAGTGACCCGCAGTTACCAGATCCGCACGTTCGGCTGCCAGATGAACGTGCACGACTCCGAGCGCCTGGCCGGGATGCTCGAGGACGCCGGCTACGCGCCCGCGGAGGGTGACGCGACGCCCGACGTGGTGGTGTTCAACACCTGCGCGGTGCGCGAGAACGCGGACAACAAGCTCTACGGCACCCTGGGCCACCTCGCGCCCGCCAAGGCGGCCAACCCGGGCATGCAGATCGCCGTGGGCGGCTGCCTCGCGCAGAAGGACCAGGGCGAGATCGTCAAGCGCGCCCCGTGGGTCGACGTGGTCTTCGGCACGCACAACATCGGGTCGCTGCCGGTGCTGCTCGAACGCGCCCGGCACAACCGCGAGGCCCAGGTCGAGATCCTCGACGCGCTGGAGACCTTCCCGTCCACGCTGCCCGCCCGCCGCGACTCGGCCTACTCGGGCTGGGTGTCGGTGTCGGTCGGCTGCAACAACACGTGCACGTTCTGCATCGTCCCGTCGCTGCGCGGCAAGGAGAAGGACCGCCGGCCGGGCGAGGTGCTGGCCGAGGTGCAGGCGCTGGTCGACGAGGGCGTGCTGGAGGTGACCCTGCTCGGGCAGAACGTCAACTCCTACGGCGTCGAGTTCGGCGACCGGTTCGCCTTCGGCAAGCTGCTGCGCGCGTGCGGCGGCATCGAGGGCCTGGAGCGCGTCCGCTTCACCTCGCCGCACCCGAAGGACTTCACCGACGACGTCATCGCCGCCATGGCCGAGACGCCGAACGTGTGCCACCAGCTGCACATGCCGTTGCAGTCCGGCTCGGACCGCGTGCTGAAGGAGATGCGCCGCTCGTACCGGTCGGCGAAGTACCTGTCCATCCTGGACAAGGTCCGCGAAGCCATGCCGGACGCGGCCATCACCACCGACATCATCGTCGGCTTCCCCGGTGAGACCGAGGAGGACTTCCAGGCCACTTTGGACGTCGTCCGCGCCTCGAAGTTCTCCAGCGCCTTCACCTTCCAGTACTCCAAGCGCCCCGGCACGCCCGCAGCGACGCTGCCCGACCAGCTGCCCAAGGAGGTCGTGCAGGAGCGCTACGACCGCCTGGTGGCGTTGCAGAACGAGATGTCCTGGGAGCAGAACAAGCTCCAGGTCGGCCGCGCGGTGGAGGTCCTGGTCGCCAACGGCGAGGGCCGCAAGGACGCCGAGACCCACCGCCTGTCCGGCCGCGCCCGCGACGGCCGCCTGGTGCACTTCACCCCCGGCGACGCGCACATCCGCCCCGGCGACGTGGTGGAGACCGTCATCACCTACGCCGCCCCGCACAACCTCATCGCCGACGGCCCGCTGGTCGGCCACCGCCGCACCAAGGCGGGCGACCGCTCCGAGGCCGGCATCCGCCCGAAGACGGCGGGTGTCACCCTCGGCCTCCCGAAGTTCGGCGCGCCCGACCCGCTGCCGGCCGCCACGAACGGGTGCGCGGTCGGATGACCGACGACCCGGAAGACCTGGCGGGCCTGCGGGACGAGATCGACCGCGTGGGCCGTTCGGCGGCCAAGCGCTTCGACCCCGGGGCGGGCGCGATGCTGATCGCGGTGGCGGTGCTGGCGATCCTGGTGTCGCTGGTCCTGCCGTGGGTGGACGAGGACACCGGGTTGCGGGTGTTGTTCGGCGAGGCGCCGGCGATGCCCAAGGTGTTCTCGTACGCGGTGCTGGTGGCGGGGGTGCTGTTCCCGGCGGTCACGCTGGCCGTGCGGCGGTGGGCATTGGCGTGGCTGAGCGCCCTGGCGTCCTTCGCGGCGTCGGTGAGCGGGGTCCTGTCGATCTGGATGACCCAGACGACCACGGGTCACCAGCCGGGTCCGGGACCGGGCGCGGGCCTGGTGGTCGCGGTGATCGCCATCGTCGTGCTGCTGGTGAAGTGGCTGAAGATCGCCGCTTCGCGCCCCGCACTGCAATGACCTCGTAAAAGAGCCCCTTCCCGCGGGCGGGAAGGGGCTCTTTCGTGCTTCTTGCTTACCGGTGCTGCTTCGACTTACCGGGTGGCCACGGCCTGCTCGGCCGCCGCCAGCCACTCGCGCCACTGCTTGGCCTGCGCCTCGGCCTGCTCGGCCCGCCGCTTGTCGCCGGCCGACCGGGCCTTCGCCGCCTGGGCCTCGAACTGCTCGACCCGCTCGCGGAACTGCGCCACCCGGGCCTCGGCCTCGGGGTCGGAGCGCCGCCACTGGGCGTCGACCGCGCCGCGCACCTTCTCCTCGATGGCGCGCAGCTTGCCCTCCAGCTCGCGGACCCGCTCGCGCGGGACCTTGCCGATCGCGTCCCAGCGCTCCTGGATGCGGTACAGCTGCTGGCGGGCCGCCTCCAGGTCGTGGCTGGGGTCGATGTGCTCGGCCTCGGCCAGCAGTTCCTCCTTCAGCTTCGCGTTGGCGGCGAACTCCGCGTCACGCTCGCTGAAGGCCTCCGACCGGCGGGCGAAGAACGCGTCCTGCGCCGCGCGGAAGCGCTGCCACAGGGCGTCGTCGGCCTCCTTCGGGGCGCGACCCGCGGCCTTCCACTCGACCATCAGTTCCTTGTAGCGGCCGGCGGTCGGGCCCCAGTCGTCGGACTCGACGAGCTTCTCCGCCTCCTCGACCAGCTCCTGCTTGCGGTTCTTCGCCACACCGCGCTGCCGGTCGAGGTCGGCGAAGTGCGAACCCCGGCGCCGGTTGAACGCGTCGCGCGCCTTGGAGAACCGCCGCCACAGCTGCTCGTCGGTCTTGCGGTCGACCCCGCGGATGGTCTTCCACTCGTCCAGGATCGCCCGCAGGCGGTCGCCGGCGGCCTTCCACTGCGTCGACTCGTTGGCCAGCGTTTCGGCCTCCTCGACCAGCGCCAGCTTCCGGGCGCCCGCCGCCGCGCGCGCCTCGTCCTTGGCGGCCTTGGCGGCCTCCAGGCCCTGCTCGGCGAGCACCAGGACGTACTCGACCCGGGCGGCCAGGGCCGCCAGGTCACCGACGACCGCGGCGTCCTTCAAGCTCTCCTGGACGTGCTTCGCGCTGGTCAGCGCATGCTTCGGGTCGCCCGCCCCGGACGTCAGCCGGGTCACCAGCAGCTCGACCTCGGTGCGGATGTCGTCGAACCGGCGCGCGAAGTGCGCCAGGCCCTCGGCGGGCTCCCCCGCCTGCCACGAACCGACGACCCGCTCACCGTCCGCCGTCTTGACGTAGACGGTGCCGTCCTCGTCCACGCGCCCCCAGCGGTCAGGGTGGTCCGACGCCACGGGGACCGGCGGAGGTACTACCGTCCGGGTCTCCTCGACCACCGCCCCCGTGCCACTGTCACCAGTGGCTTCCGGTGTCGTCTCGTGTTCCGTCATCGCCGGCTTCCTCCTCGCCTGCCCACTTCGTGGTGCCCGTGCCGACCACGGGCGCCCCGCCTACGGCGGGGCCTGAGCACCCGGGTACCGCGACTCTCAATAGTCCCCAGTACCCCGCGCGCATTCAAACAGGTCAAGGCTCGCATCGGTACTGGTGGTGGCCGATGAGTAGCGTGCGTTGCCATGATCTCGCGTGTCGCCGTCGTGCCGCACCCGCCCCTGCTCGTGCCCGAACTCGTGGGTGGAGCCGTCGCCGAAACCCAAGCGGTGCGGGCAGCCTGCCTCGCGGCGGCGCGGGACCTGCGCGCCCACGACGTCGACTGGACCGCCGTCGCGGCCGATCCGACCGGGCCGCGGGTGCTGGAAAACGTTGTCGGATCGTTTCTCGGCTTCGGCGTCGACGTGCCCGTGGCGCTGGCCGAGGGGGCGTCCTCTGTGGAACCGGCGCTGCCCCTGCCCGCCCTGGTGGCGGGGTGGCTGCGCGAACAGGTGGGTGCACGGAGCGTGCGCGTCCACCTCGTGCCGCCGGACCTGCCGACCGCCGAGTGCGTGGCGCTGGGGGCGTCGCTGGGGGGCCGGGCGCTGTTGGTGCTGGGTGACGGGTCTCACCGGCACGGCGAGCAGGCCGTGGGGCGGCCCGACGACCGGGCGGAGCCGTTCGACGAGGCCGTGCGCGAGGCGCTGGTGCACGCCGACACCGAGGCGCTGAAGGCCCTGGACCCGGTGCAGGCCGACGAACTGGGCGCGGCCGGGCGGGCGGCGTGGCAGGTGCTGGCGGGGGTGCCGGGGGCGTGGCGGTGCACGCGCTCGGAGTTCTCGGCGCCCTTCGGCGTCGGCTACCACGTGGCCGTCTGGGAGGCGTAGGAGGCGTCTGGGAGGCTTGGCGGTGTGAACGCGCCCATCGCCGTCGTCGGTCCCACCGCGACCGGCAAGTCCGACCTGGCCGTGCGGCTCGCGGTCGAGCTGGGCGGCGAGGTGGTGAACGCCGACTCGATGCAGCTCTACCGGGGCATGGACATCGGCACCGCCAAGATGACCGTGGCCGAGCGGCGGGGCGTGCCGCACCACCAGCTGGACGTCCTGGACGTCACGCAGACCGCGCACGTGGCCGTCTACCAGCGCGAAGCCCGTGCCGCGATCGAGGACGTGCTGGCCCGGGGGCGGGTGCCGGTGCTGGCGGGCGGCTCCGGGCTGTACGTGCAGGCCGTGCTGGACGACCTGGTGTTCCCCGCCACCGACGAGGCGGTCCGGGCGCGGCTGGAGGACGAGCTGGCGGCCGTCGGGCCGGGCGTCCTGCACGAGCGGCTCGCGCGGCTGGACCCGGCGGCTGCGTTGGCGATCCTGCCGTCCAACGGGCGGCGGGTGGTGCGGGCGCTGGAGGTCATCGAGCTGACCGGGCAGCCGTTCTCGGCGACCCTGCCCCGGCCCGGTCCCGCCCGGTACGGCACCGTGCTGGTCGGCCTGGACCGGAACGCGTCCGAACTGGACCAGCGGGTCGACCTGCGGGTGGCGCGGATGTTCGCGGCCGGCCTGGTGGACGAGGTGCGGGCGTTGGAGGCGCGCGGCCTGCGCGAGGGGCGGACGGCGTCCCGGGCGCTGGGCTACCAGCAGGTGCTGGCGGCGTTCGACGGCGAGTGCGACCTGGCGGCGGCGGCCGAGGAGACCGCGCGGGCGACGCGGCGGTTCGTGCGGCGGCAGCGTTCGTGGTTCCGGCGCGACCGGCGGGTGACGTGGTTCGACGCGGCGGCGCCGGGGTTGTTCGAGGACGTGCTGCGGCTGGTCTCGGCGGGGCCGGGGTCGGGCGCGAAGTAGCCTGGTGGGCGTGGGCGTCGAATTTCTCAAGGGGCACGGCACCGAGAACGACTTCGTGGTGCTGCCCGACCCGGACGGTCTGCTGGACCTGACCGAGGAGCGGGTGCGGGCGCTGTGCGACCGGCAGCGCGGCCTGGGCGCGGACGGCGTGCTGCGGGTGGTGCGGCCCGACTTCGGCCCCTGGTTCATGGACTACCGCAACGCCGACGGCTCCATCGCGGAGATGTGCGGCAACGGCGTTCGCGTGTTCGTGCGGTACCTGGTGTCCGAGGGCCTGATCCCGACCGGCGAGTCCACCATCGGCACGCGCGCCGGCCAGCGGCACGTCATCGCCCACGAGGACGGCACGGTCACCGTGGACATGGGTCCGGCGCGGGTGTTCGGCACGTCCTCGACCACGCTCGGCGGAACGTCGTTCGACGGCGTGGCGGTGGACGTCGGCAACCCGCACTTGGCGTGCGTGACCACCACCCCGGTCGCGGGCTTGGACCTCCTGCGCAACACGCCCACCTTCGATCCCGAGGTGTTCCCCAACGGGGTGAACGTCGAGTACGTGAACGTGCTGAGTGATGGCGCTCTGCGCATGCGCGTCCACGAACGGGGGGTTGGCGAGACCCGTTCGTGTGGCACGGGCACGGTCGCGGCGGTGGCGTCGTGGCTGCACGCCACGGGTCAGCGCGTCGGCAAGGCCACTGTGGACGTCCCGGGTGGACAGGTCTCGGTCGTCGTCGAGGAGGACACCTCGACCCTGACCGGCCCCGCGGTCCTGCTGGCCCGCGGCGAACTGGACCAGGCGTGGTGGGACGCACTCTGACCGCCTAGGCCGCGACCGCCTCCCGCAGCGGCGACACGAGCACCCACCCCACGGCGAGCACCATCCCAACCGACGCCACCCACAACCCACCACGCACACCGACCCACTCGGCGAGCGCCCCGCCCAGCAGCGCACCCAACGGCATCGCGCCCCACGCCAGGAACCGGATCGAGGCGTTCATCCGCCCCATGAGCCGGTCCGGGCACACCGATTGCCGCAAGCTGACCTGGGCCACGTTGTAGACCAACACCCCCATCGTGGGCACGAACACCCCGACGGCAACCACCCACCCGTGCTCCGCCCACGGCACCACCAGCCACGCGGGCTGCGTGCACACCAACGACAACCACACCAGCCGCCGGCCGCCCAGTCGAGCCAACCGCCCCACGAACAGCCCGGCCACGACCCCGCCCGCACTGCAGACCCCCAGCAGCAGCGCCGCCACCCCGGCGGGCAGGTCCAGCACCCGGACCAGGAACACCACGTTGAGCGCGCTCCACACCCCGTTGGCCAGGTTGAACGTGGTCGTGCACAACACCAAGGGCCGCAACAACCCATGCCCGAACACGAACCGCAACCCTTCGCCCATGTCCGCCCACACCCTTCTGCGGGCCACCTCCGGCACGGACTCCGGCGTCCGGATGCGGCTCAGCAGGCCACCGGACAGGGCGAAACTCGCCGTGACCGCGAACAGACCGCCCACCGCCCCGAACACCTCGGCGAACACCCCGGCCAGCGGCTTCCCGGACAACCGCGCGACCTGCTGCGTGGCCATCAACCGGCTGTTGGCGGCCGACAACTCCGCCCGGGGCACCAGCACCGTCACGTACGACAGGGCCGCGACCTCGACGAACACCGACAGCACCCCCACCAGCAGCGCGGCCCCGAGCAGGTACCCGAACGACATCCCGCCGAGCCACCCCACCACCGGCACCGACGCCAGCACGACCGCGCGGCCGAAGTTGCCCCAGACCTGCACCGGCCGCCGCCGCACCCGGTCCACGAACACCCCGACCGGCAGCCCCACCACCAGGAACGCCGCCATGCCCGACGCGGTCAGCAGCGCGACCGCGAACTCGGACACCCCCATCTCGACCGCCACCAGCGGCAACGCGAACACCGACACCGCGCTGCCGAACTGGTTGACCGTGTCGCTCCCCCAGAACAACCGGAAGTCCCGCACCAACCCCCCAAGGTGATCAGGCCGCGACCGCCTCCCGCGCCCGCAACGGCGAGAAGATCACGAACAGCACCGCCAGCGCCTGACCGGCCATCGCCAGCCACAGCGTCCCCACGATCCCGACTTGCCCACCGAGCACACCCCCGACCACCCCGCCCAACGGCATGGAACCCCACACCACGAACCGGATCGACGCGTTCATCCGCCCCAGCAGGTGGTCCGGGCAGATCGACTGCCGGTAGCTGACCTGGGCGATGTTGTAGACGATCGCCCCGTACGCCACCGCGAAGTCGCCGACGAACACGAACACCAGCCGCCAGTCCGCCGCGCCCAGCGGGATCAGCAGGCCGAACGGCTGGGTCACCAGCATGACCAGCCAGATCACCCGCAACTGCCCGAACCGCCGGTTCCACCGGTTCGCGGTCAGCGCGCCCAGCACGCCGCCCATCCCGGCCGAGGTCAGGATCAGCCCGATCACCCCGTCGGACAGGTTCAGCGTCCGGGCCAGGAACAGCACGATGACGGCCATCCCCATGCCGCCGAAGAAGTTCGCCGTGCCGGTCGTGCCGACGATCGCGCGCAACGACCGGTTGCCGAACACGAACCGCAACCCTTCCCCGATCTCCGCCACCAGATTGGGCTTCTCGGATTTCACCGGTTCCGGTTCGTGCGTATGGATCCGCATCAGGAACAGCGCCGAGCACAAGTAACCCACCCCGGTCGCCAGCACACCCTTGGCCGCCCCGACCGCCTGGGCGACACCACCGGCCACCGCCGGCCCGGACACCTCCGCCACGGACTGGCTCGCGGTCAGCTTGGCATTGCCCTCGACCAGTTGATCCCGCCCGACCAGCACCGGCAGGTACGACTGGTAGGCGATGTCGAACATGACCGTGGCCGTGCCCACCAGCAGGGCCACCAGGATCAAGTGAACCAGGGTCAGCGCGCCCAGCCACCACGCCAGCGGCACGGACATCAGCAGGCCGAAGCGGACGAAGTCGGCGGTCAGCATGATCGGGCGCCGCCGCATCCGGTCCACCCACACGCCCGCCGGCAGGCCGATGAGCAGGAACGCGGCGGTGTTCGCCGCCGTCAACAGCCCCATCTGGAAGGGCGTCGCCGCGAGGGTGCCCGCGGCGAGCAGGGGCAGCACGACGCGCCCGACGGACGCGCCGAAGTAGCTGATGGTGTCGCCTGCCCAGAGCAGGCGGAAGTCGCGGTGAGACCACAGGGACACGGGCAGCAGTCTCGCGGGAGTGATTGGAAAGTGTCAATCACTTATCCTGGACCCGTGCAACGACGCCCCGCCACCGAGGCCGAAGCCGCCGCCCTCTCCTCCGCCGTGCGGCTGCGCATCATCCGGCTCACCTACGACCGGGCGATGACCAACAAGGAGATCGCCGAACGCCTTGGCCGCGACCCCGCCACGACCCTCCACCACGTGCGCAAACTCGTCGCCACGGGCTTCCTCGAACCCCAGCCCGCGCGCACCGGCAACCGGGGCGCCCGGGAGATCCCGTACCTGTCCACCGGCCTGTCCTGGCGGCTGTCCGGCGTCGACCCGCACGCCAAGGGCGAGGCCATGCTCCAGGCGTTCCTGTCCGAGGTCGGCGAGCTGGGCCACGACCAGGTCGACCAGACACGCCTGGTGACGAGGGTCAACGCCGGGGAACTAAAACGGCGTCTCCGCACGTTGTTGGATGAGCTGGCCGCTGAACCGGACGACCCGGAAGGGGAGCGTGTGGCGATCTACCTGGCGGTGTACCCAGGCGATTAACCACTCGGCGCCGGCGGCGGGACATGCGACGATGAAGGGCAAATGACGGAAAACACGCACAACAGCAACGACTGGCTCGACCACGACGCCGAGCTGTCCACCGGCGAGTTGGCTCTCGCCGACCGCGCGGCCCTCCGCCGCGTCGCCGGGTTGTCCACCGAACTCGAGGACATCACCGAGGTCGAGTACCGGCAGCTCCGACTGGAGCGCGTCGTGCTGGTCGGCGTGTGGACCGAGGGCACGGCCGCCGACTCCGAGGCCTCGCTCGCCGAACTGGCGCTGCTCGCCGAGACCGCGGGTTCGGAGGTCCTCGAAGGCCTCGTCCAGCGGCGCGACCGGCCCGACCCGGCCACCTACATCGGCTCCGGCAAGGTCGCCGAACTCCGCGACGTCGTGATCGCCACCGGGGCGGACACGGTGATCTGCGACGGTGAGCTCTCCCCCGGCCAGCTGCGGCAGCTGGAGGAGAAGCTCAAGGTCAAGGTCATCGACCGCACCGCGCTGATCCTCGACATCTTCGCCCAGCACGCCTCGACCAAGGAGGGCAAGGCCCAGGTCGAGATGGCGCAGCTGCAGTACCTGCTGCCGCGCCTGCGCGGTTGGGGCGAGTCGCTGTCCCGGCAGGCCGGTGGTCGCGCCGGCGGCGGCAACGGCGGCGTGGGTCTGCGCGGTCCCGGTGAGACCAAGCTGGAGACCGACCGCCGGCGCATCCGGGCACGGATCGCCAAGCTGCGGCGCGAGATCGCGGCGATGAGCGTCATCCGGGAGACCAAGCGCGGCGCGCGGGTGGCCAACGCGGTGCCGAACGTGGCCATCGCGGGGTACACGAACGCGGGCAAGTCCAGCCTGCTCAACGCCCTGACCGGGGCGGGCGTGCTGGTGCAGGACGCCCTGTTCGCGACCCTCGACCCGACCACGAGGCGCACGCAGACCCCCGAGGGGCTGCCGTACACGCTGACCGACACCGTCGGCTTCGTCCGGCACCTGCCGCACCAGCTGGTGGAGGCGTTCCGGTCGACGCTGGAGGAGGTCGCCGACGCGGACCTGCTGGTCCACGTGGTCGACGGGTCCGACGGGATGCCGGAGAAGCAGGTCACGGCGGTGCGCGAGGTGATCTCGGAGATCAGCGAGCGGCACGACTCGATGCCGCACGAGCTGCTGGTGGTCAACAAGATCGACGCGGTGGGCGATCTGGGGCTGGCGCGACTGCGGCACCTGTTCCCGACGGCGGTGTTCGTCTCGGCGCACACCGGCGAGGGCATCGTGGAGCTGCGCGAGCGCATCGCTTCGCTGATCCCGCGCCCGGAGGTCGTGGTGGACGCGCTGGTGCCGTACGCGCGCGGGGAGATCGTGGCGCGCGTGCACCGGGAGGGTGAAGTGCTCAAGGAGCGGCACACCGAGGAGGGGACCGAGCTGAGCGCTCGGGTGCGTCCCGACTTGGCAGGCGTGCTGGAGCAGTTCGCCGTGAACGGAAGCCGCGCCTGATCCCTTGCGCGCACTCCTGGTCGCTCTTTCGGCCTTGATCGTGACGGCCGGTTCCGCTTCGTCGGAACCGGCCGTCACCGATGTCTGCACCATCACCGCTCGCCAGTTGAGCGAGCTGTCCGGCCTGGCTTCCTCCGGTGACGAGTTGTTCGCCGTCAACGACAGCGACAACGGCCGAGTCGAGGTCCGCGTCCTGAACCGCTCCTGCGCCGTGACCCGAACCGTGACCGCCCCCGCCAACCCTTACGACGTAGAGGACCTGGCCCTAGCCGCAGACGGCTCTCTATGGCTGGCCGACACCGGCGACAACGCCAAATCCCGCGAGACCGTAGCCCTGCACGTAATCGCCCCCAACGGCACCTCCCGCCTCTACCGCCTGACCTACCCCGACGGCAAACACGACGCCGAGGCACTCCTCCTGGACGGCGCGGGCATACCCCACATCATCACCAAGGAACCAATCGGCTCGGCCTTGGTCTACCGCCCAACCGCTCCCCTTAATCCCGATGCGCCAACCCCCATGGAACAGGTCGCCCGAGTCTCGATGCGCGGCACCGACACTCCCGGCGGTCCTCTGGAAAGCCCGGTCGTAACCCGCGTCGTGACCGGCGCCGCCATGTCCCACGACGGCCGAGTGGCCGCACTCCGCACTTACACGGACGCCTACCTGTTCCCCGTGCTCAACGGCGACCTGGCCAAATCACTGGAAGCCGACCCAGTCCGCGTCCCCCTACCCAACGAACCCCAAGGCGAGGCCATCGCTTTCGACCCAGACGGCACCCTCCTATCGGCGTCCGAATTCGCCCAGGCCGCAACAACCTCAACCCTCCGAGCCATCCCCTCCGCAACAACCCTGGCCGCCCCACCCGAGCCGACCACCACTCCCCCACCCCCACCCCAGGCCGACAACGCCGCCTCCCCCACCCCGACTCCCGAAGACAGCGGTCCCCCTCTGTGGCCGGTGATCGCCGCCGGAGCCGCCGCACTAACCCTGATCTGGCTATCCCTACGCCACTCCCGCCGCCGCCGGCCCTAACCCCCGAGCGGCCGCCCACCCACCACCACGCCCGACCCAGCGCGGCCGACCGCGGGCATAGCCGACCCGGTCCGCCATGCACCGCCGGCGGCCGACCCGATCCGCCGTGCACCGCCGCGGTAGACCGGTCCGCTGTGCGCCGGAGCACTTGAGAGCCGGCACCAAGCTCAAGTTCCGCCCGCGACCACGCGCATCAAAGCCCCGCCGGCGACTCGCACCAACCTCCGCCAGCGCTTGCCGTGCCTCCGCCAGCGCTTGCCGTGCCTTTGTCGGCACCTGCGTCGTCGGCACGTGCCTTCGTCAGCGGCCTGGCTCGGCTGGCACCCGAGCCGTCAAGCCGGGGCGAGTCGAGCGGGGCGGGGCGGGCGAAGCGGGGGCGAAGTTGCTGGTCGTGGCCCCGCCGCGCGTTCCTTCCAATCACGGGACGCGCGAGTCCCGAAGTGGTTCCGAAACTCGCATGTCACTCGATCGGGTGAGACTCGAACCGGCCGCTCAAAGCCGGCGCAGCACCGCCGTCACCTTGCCCAGGATGGTCGCCTCGTCCCCCAGGATCGGCTCGTACGCCGGGTTGTGCGGCAGCAGCCACACGTGGTCGTCCTTGCGCTTGAACGTCTTCACCGTCGCCTCGCCGTCGATCATCGCCGCGACGACGTCACCGTTGTCGGCCGTCGGCTGCTGCCGCACGACCACCCAGTCACCGTCCGTGATGGCTGCATCCACCATCGAGTCGCCGACGACCTTCAGCAGGAACACCTCGCCCTCGCCGACCAGGTCGCGGGGCAGCGGGAACACGTCCTCGATCGCCTCCTCGGCCAGGATCGGGCCACCGGCGGCGATCCGGCCGAGCATCGGCACGTAGGCGGGCGTCGGCTTGGAGGCCGGGTCGAGGCCGGTCACGATCTCCGTCGGCAGGACGCCGACCGCGCGCGGGCGGTTCGGGTCGCGGCGGAGGAAGCCCTTGCGTTCCAGGGCGCGCAGCTGGTGGGCCACCGACGAGGTGGACGTGAGCCCGACCGCCTCGCCGATCTCCCGCACGCTGGGCGGGTAGCCGAACCGGTCCAGCCAGTCCCGGATCACGTCGAGCACCTTGCGCTGGCGCAGGGTCAGCCCCGCGTTGCCCGCGATGTCCCCGGGTTCGGGCACGGAGGGCACATCGGCGATGCGCAGGTCGTCATTGCTCTTGCGAACCACGGTGCTTCCCTCCTCACCGGTCCCGATCGCCCAGGCCGGCTGTTACGTCGATCTTCAGTTGTCGAAGGTAGTCGCACTCGTTGCCCAGATCAAACACCTGTTCGAAGTAAGTGTCGGCGTGTCCTTCCCGTTCCGCCGGTCGAAGTGGTAGACATTCGCACGGACGTTCGATCGAACAAGAGTTCGATCATGATCGTTTGACCTGCGACGGGAGGACGTCATGGCAGTGGTGGTCGGTACGCGGAGCGGGTTCGAACTCGTGGACGGCGCCGTTGCGGAGGACGTGCTGCGCGGCGAGCCGCTCCGGCCCGGACCGCGGGTCCTGCGCAGTTTCCCGACCGATCAGCGCCGTCCGACGACCCCGCGCCCCCGGCCGCTCGCCGTGCACACCGCCCCCGAGGCCGCCGCGTGCACCGCCCGCGAGGAGCGCCACCCGGCCGTCCAGTTCGCCCGCTACGCCGCCGTCGCCGTCGTCGCGGCGGTCACCCTCAGCCTGCTGTACCTGTTCGCCTCCGGCGCCGCCACGGTCCCCGAACGCACCAGCGTCGTGCACGTCCAGGTGGGTGAGACGCTCTGGGACATCGCCGAGCGCACCGCCCCGGACAGCGACCCCGAGGCCGTCGTGGTCCGCATCAAGGAACTGAACCGGCTCGCCGACTCCTCGGTCAAGCCCGGCCAGGCGCTCGTCGTCCCGGACGGGCGCACCGACGGCTGACCCCTCCTCCTCACGTCCGGTCCGGGGCCGGCACCCTGTGCGGGTGCCGGCCCTCGTCGCGTCCGGCTGCCGAGTGCCCGGCCGCCGGGTGTGCGGCCCTCGACGCCTCCCCGTGATCGCCGAGTCGCGGTGCGTCGTGCGTCGCGGTTCACTCGACAGCGCGTCCCGCGACACGCCGCGTTCAGCTTGCGCCATCTAGGCGACGGGCATAGGTTGACCCCTACATCTAGTGGTTACACCGTTGTAGTTAGTCCACAGGTTGTGGGTTTCCCCTTCAGGCGGGCTGACGCGACGGGTGCTGCGCCGGGGAGGGGTGAGCCAGTCGTGCGCTGTCCGTTCTGCCGCAACTCGGACTCCCGCGTGGTCGACTCGCGCGAGGTGGACGAGGGCCAGGTGATCCGCCGCCGACGCTCCTGCTCCAGCTGCGGGCGCCGCTTCACCACCGTCGAGGAAGCGGTGCTCGCGGTGGTCAAGCGCTCCGGCGTGACCGAGCCGTTCAGCCGGGACAAGGTGGTCACCGGCGTCCGCCGCGCGTGCCAGGGCCGGCCCGTCGACGAGGACGCCCTGTCGCTGCTGGCCCAGCGCGTCGAGGAGTCGATCCGCTCCACCGGGTGCGCCGAGATCCCGAGCCACGAGGTGGGGCTCGCGATCCTCGGGCCGCTCAGAGAGCTGGACGAAGTCGCGTACCTCCGCTTCGCCAGCGTGTACCGCTCCTTCTCCTCGGTCGAGGACTTCGAGAAGGAGATCGCGGACCTGCGCAGCGCGCAGCACTCCGAATAGCACTCACACAGACTTCCCGCGGCCGTTTCGGACGGGAGCCCGGACGTTGGCCGCCCCCAGGCATTTCGAGTGACGGAAGAAAGAGGAACGGGGAATGACGGAGACCGTTGGCGGCTCCAGCAAGAAGACCGCCACCCAGAACGGCGCGGGGGACAGGCAGCGCCTGAAGGTGGAGCGCGTCTACACCACCGAGGGTGTGCACCCGTACGACGAGGTGACCTGGGAGCGCCGCGACGTCGTCATGACGAACTGGCGCGACGGCTCGATCAACTTCGAGCAGCGCGGTGTGGAGTTCCCCGACTTCTGGTCGGTCAACGCGACCAACATCGTGACCAGCAAGTACTTCCGCGGCGCGGTGGGCACGCCGCAGCGCGAGCACAGCCTGCGCCAGCTCATCGACCGCGTGGTGAAGACCTACGTCGAGGCGGGCGTCAAGCACGGCTACTTCGGCTCCGGCAAGGACGCCGAGGTGTTCGAGCACGAGCTGACCTGGATGCTGCTGCACCAGGTGTTCAGCTTCAACTCGCCGGTGTGGTTCAACGTGGGCACCAGCTCGCCGCAGCAGGTCAGCGCGTGCTTCATCCTCGCCGTGGACGACACGATGGAGTCGATCCTCAACTGGTACCGCGAGGAGGGCCTGATCTTCAAGGGCGGGTCGGGCGCGGGCCTGAACCTGTCCCGCATCCGGTCGTCCAAGGAGCTGCTGTCCTCCGGCGGCACCGCGTCCGGCCCGGTGTCGTTCATGCGCGGCGCGGACGCGTCCGCGGGCACCATCAAGTCCGGTGGCGCGACGCGCCGCGCGGCGAAGATGGTCGTGCTCGACGTGGACCACCCGGACATCGAGGAGTTCATCGAGACCAAGGCTCGCGAAGAGGACAAGGTCCGCGCGCTGCGCGACGCCGGGTTCGACATGGACCTGGGCGGCAAGGACATCGTGTCCGTGCAGTACCAGAACGCGAACAACTCGATCCGCGTGTCGGACGAGTTCATGCACGCCTACGAGAACGGCGGCCAGTTCGGCCTGCGCGCCCGGCTGACCGGCGAGGTCATCGAGACCGTCGACGCCAAGAGCCTGTTCCGCAAGCTGGCGCAGGCGGCGTGGGAGTGCGCCGACCCCGGCATCCAGTACGACGGCACGATCAACGACTGGCACACCACGCCGGAGTCTGGCCGGATCACCGCGTCCAACCCGTGCTCGGAGTACATGCACCTGGACAACTCCAGCTGCAACCTGGCGTCGTTGAACCTGATGAAGTTCCTCAAGGACGACGGCCTGTTCGACGCGGAGCTGTTCGCGAAGTCGGTCGAGTTCGTGATCACCGCGATGGAGATCTCCATCAGCTTCGCGGACTTCCCGACCGAGCCGATCGCGGAGACCACCCGCAAGTTCCGCCAGCTGGGCATCGGCTACGCGAACCTGGGCGCGCTGCTCATGGCGACCGGTCACGCGTACGACTCCGAGGGCGGCCGTGCGCTGGCCGCATCCATCACGTCGCTGATGCAGGCCGTGGCGTACAAGCGGTCCGCGGAGCTGGCCGGGATCGTCGGCCCGTACGAGGGTTACGCCCGCAACGCCGAGGCGCACCAGCGGGTCATCCGCAAGCACGCGGCGGCCAACGACCTGATCCGCACCTACCACGCCAACGACGCCCAGGTGCAGAAGCTGGCGACGCGCGTGTGGCAGGAGGGCATCCAGGTCGGCGCCAAGAACGGCTGGCGCAACGCCCAGGCCTCGGTGCTCGCGCCCACCGGCACCATCGGCCTGATGATGGACTGCGACACGACCGGCATCGAGCCGGACCTGGCGCTGGTGAAGTTCAAGAAGCTGGTCGGCGGCGGCTCCATGCAGATCGTCAACCAGACGGTGCCGCGCGCGCTGAAGGCGTTGGGGTACCAGCAGGAGCAGATCGAGGCGATCGTCGAGTACATCGGCGAGCACGGCCACGTGGTCGACGCCCCGGGTCTGCGCCAGGAGCACTACGAGGTGTTCGACTGCGCGATGGGCGAGCGCTCCATCGCGCCGATGGGCCACGTGCGGATGATGGCCGCGGTGCAGCCGTTCATCTCGGGCGCGATCTCCAAGACGGTGAACATGCCGGAGTCGGCGACCGTCGAGGACGTCGAGGAGATCTACTACCAGGGCTGGAAGCTGGGCCTGAAGGCGCTCGCGATCTACCGCGACAACTGCAAGGTCGGCCAGCCGCTGTCGGCGGGCAAGTCCGCGAAGTCCACTTCGGACACCAAGGCGCCGGAGACGGTCGTCGAGTACCGGCCGGTCCGCAAGCGGCTGCCGAAGAAGCGCCCGTCCCAGACGGTGTCGTTCACCGTGGGCGGCGCCGAGGGCTACCTGCACGCCGGTTCGTACCCGGACGACGGCCTGGGCGAGATCTTCGTCAAGCTGGGCAAGCAGGGTTCGACGCTGGCCGGCGTGATGGACGCGTTCTCGATGTCCATCTCGGTGGGTCTGCAGTACGGCATCCCGCTGGAGTTCTACGTCTCGAAGTTCCAGAACCTGCGCTTCGAGCCGGCGGGCATGACCGACGACCCGGACGTGCGCATCGCGACCAGCGTCCTGGACTACCTGTTCCGCCGCTTGGCCCTGGACTACCTGCCGTTCGAGAAGCGCGCCCAGCTGGGCATCTTCACCGCCGATGAGCGCACCGCGCAGGTGTCCCAGGACTACGGCAACAGCTCCGACGTGGACCTGGAGGGCCTGCGGACGTCCGTCGACGCCTCCCCGGCCCCGGCGGTGGAGGAGAAGAAGAAGTCGTCCGCCGACGTGAAGGTCGGCAGCTCGACGGAACTCCTCGAACTCCACCTCGGCACGACGGCCGACGCACCGCTGTGCATGACGTGCGGCACGAAGATGCGCCCGGCCGGCTCCTGCTACCTCTGCGAGGGCTGCGGCTCGACGTCGGGTTGCAGCTGATGTAGCTGGTCGGAAGCGGGGAGTCTGCGTCTTCGCAGGCTCCCCGCTTCCTTGCGACCGCGGTGGACGGTCGCCTCGGGTGGCGGTTCGACATCGGCCGGCCGCTGATGGGCGGGGTTCAAGCGGTCGATGACGGGTTCGCGGTGGCTGCGCTCGCGGGGACGCTGTATCGGCTCGACCGGAGTGGGGGACGTCCGTGGACGCGTGCAGCTCGCCCGGCGGATCACCGCACTGGAACCTTCCGGGTACTTGATGACCAAGGGCACCCTGCTCTCCTTCTCGGCTAGTTTGTTGCCGGGGTCGAGGAGGGGGCGGCAGTGAGGGCTAGTGGCAGTCTGTTCGGGTTGGCGTACGGGGACGCGTTGGGGGCGGCGACGGAGTTCCTGTCCGTGGCCGAGATCGAGCGGCGGTTCGGGGTCGGGGGGCCGGCGGATCTTGAAGGGGAGCCTGCGAAGGTCACCGACGACACGCAGATGACGTTGGCGGTGGCGCGGGCGTTGACGGACGTCGTGCCGTGGCCCGAGCCGGTCGAGGCGGCGTTGCGGCGGCACTTCGTGGACTGGTGGCGTGACCCCGAGAACAACCGCGCGCCCGGGCTGACGTGCCTGGAAGCGTGTGAACGGCTGGCCACCGGGCTGTCCTGGACCGAGGCGAGCCGCCGCCGGTCCAAGGGGTGCGGGGCGAACATGCGGGTCGCGCCGGTCGGGCTGGTGCACGGTTGGGAGGACCGGACCCGTGCCGCCGTCGCCCAGTTCCAGTCCGCGCTCACCCACGGCCACCCGACGGCGCTCGCCGCGTCCGAGCTGACCGCGTTCGCCGTGCACTGGCTGCGCTCCGGCCTGCCTCCGCGCGACCTGCCCGCCGCCCTGCGCACCCGCGCCCACGAGCAGCGCACCACCTACCACGGCGACTGGCTCGAAGATTTGTGGACCGGCCCCGCCGCCACCACCCCGGAGGACTTCATCGCCCGCGGCTGGGACGAGTGCCTGCGCGTCCTCGACAACCTCGACATGGCCCTCGCCCACCCCGATCCGGACGAGGACCCGTGCCGGGCGACCGGCGAGGGCTGGGTGGCGGAAGAGGCCCTGGGCACCGCCTTGCACTGCTTCCTGCTGTTCCCCGACGACCCGGTCCGGGTGCTGCGCCGAGCGGCCACGACGTCCGGTGACTCGGACTCGATCGCCTGCCTGGCGGGCGCGTTCGCGGGCGCGCACCACGGCTTCGAGGCGTGGCCGGAAGACTGGTCGCACCGCATCGAGTACAGCGCGGAACTCGCCCACTTCGGCCGCCTCTGGGACTGAGCCAAGCCTCCACGGAACCTCCACGCGATCTCCACACCGATCCGGCAACGCCACCCCCGCACCACCCGTCCCACAACAGGACGAGAGGAGTGGACTGGAGCGATGCCGTGTTCGTGCGGCTGCGGCGGGCGTTGGGGCCGCGGCTGGAACTGATGGTCCTGCTGATCGCGGAAGTCGTGGCGCTGGGCTACTACCGCGCTCGACGGCCACACCGTCCCGCACACGCGGGTTGACCAGCGTGCACCGCACGTGCTCGGCCACCGCCGACCCAGTGCCGCGCGCTGTCGAATTCCACGGCACCAGGGTCGGCGAGTCACCCAACCGAGCGCAATGCGTTTACGACCTCCGGAACAGCTTGTTGCCCAGCCACACGATCGGGTCGTAGCGGCGGTCGGCGACGCGTTCCTTCATCGGGATCAGGGCGTTGTCGGTGATCTTGATGTGCTCCGGGCAGACCTCCGTGCAGCACTTGGTGATGTTGCACAGCCCCAGGCCGTGCGACGACTGCGCCGCGTCCACCCGGTCCGCCTCGTCCAGCGGGTGCATCTCCAGCTCCGCCACGCGCATCAGGAACCGCGGCCCGGAGAACGCCTCCTTGTTCTCCTCGTGGTCGCGGATGACGTGGCAGGTGTTCTGGCACAGGAAGCACTCGATGCACTTCCGGAACTCCTGCGACCGCTCGACGTCCACCTGGGACATCCGGTAGTCACCCGGCGCCACCCCCTTGGGCGGCTGGAACGCCGGGATCTCGCGCGCCTTCTGGTAGTTGTACGACACGTCCGTCACCAGGTCGCGGATGACGGGAAACGTCCGCATCGGCGTCACGGTCACCACCTCGTCCTCCGCGAACACCGACATCCGCGTCATGCACAGCAGCCGCGGCCGGCCGTTGACCTCCGCCGAGCACGAGCCGCACTTGCCCGCCTTGCAGTTCCACCGCACGGCCAGGTCCGCGGCCTGAGTCGCCTGCAACCGGTGGATGATGTCGAGCACGACCTCGCCCTCGTTCACCTCGACGGTGAAGTCCTCCAGGCCGCCCCCGTCCGCATCACCGCGCCACACCCTGAAGTGCCCCTGGTACCCCATGTCAGCCCTCCAGTTCCTCGGCGGTCAGGTACTTCTGCAACTCGCTGTGCTCGAACAGGGCCAACAGGTCGGACCGGATCGGGATCTGCGGCTCCTCCGCCACCGACACCTCGCCGCCGGACGCCTTGCACACCAACAACTTCCGCCGCCACGACGAGTCCATCCCGGGGTAGTCGTCGCGCGTGTGGCCGCCCCGGCTCTCGGTGCGCAGCAACGCGGCCCGCGCCACGCACTCGCTGACCAGCAGCATGTTCCGCAGGTCCAGGGCCAGGTGCCAACCGGGGTTGAACTGCCGGTGCCCCTCGACGGACAGCGTTTCCGCCCGCCGCTTGAGGTCGTCCAGCCGCTTCAACGCCTGTTCCATCTCGTCGGCCCGCCGGATGATGCCGACCAGGTCGTTCATCACCTGCTGCAACTCCATGTGCAGCGTGTACGGGTTCTCCCCGCCCTCACGCGAGAACGGTTCCACCGCAACGCGTTGCGCCTCGGCGACCGCTTCCTCCGAGCACACCGGACGCGACGGCAGCCCGGACACGTAGTTCGCCGCGCCCTCCCCCGCCCGCCGGCCGAACACCAGCAGGTCGGACAGCGAGTTGCCGCCCAACCGGTTCGAGCCGTGCATGCCGCCGGACACCTCGCCCGCCGCGAACAACCCCGGCACCGACGACGCCCCGGTGTCCGGGTCGACCTGCACGCCGCCCATCACGTAGTGGCAGGTCGGCCCGACCTCCATGGGCTGCGCGGTGATGTCGACGTCCGCCAGCTCCTTGAACTGGTGGTGCATCGACGGCAGCCGCCGGGTGATCTCCTCGGCCGGCAACCGGGTCGACACGTCGAGGAACACCCCGCCGTGCTCGGTGCCGCGCCCCGCCTTGACCTCGGAGTTGATCGCCCGCGCCACCTCGTCGCGGGGCAGCAGCTCCGGCGGGCGGCGGTTGTTGTCCGGGTCGGTGTACCAGCGGTCGGCTTCCTCGGGGTTGTCGGCGTACTTGTCCTTGAACACCTCGGGGATGTAGTCGAACATGAACCGCTTGCCGTCGGAGTTGCGCAGCACGCCGCCGTCGCCGCGGACCGACTCGGTGACCAGGATGCCCTTCACCGAC
>NZ_JAPSLK010000118.1 GCF_031180885.1 Saccharothrix sp. | reverse complement strand
CGCTGATCTGCCTGGCCCGACGACGCTGCGACGTCCTATTCGCCATGCTCCGCACCAAAACCCACTACCGACACCCCAAGCCCACCCCCACCCCGACTGCGGCTTGACAACCACATAGGGACACCCCCCCGAGTGGGGCCAGGGTAGGGCCGCTGGGTGCGCGCTGCGTTCGACGGGTGTGCGCAACGGGTCGACTTGCGGTCGCGCCGTGGTATTGCGACCGTCGGGTGATGGTCGTCGGGTCGGGTGTTCACGCGATCGTCACGGCGCGGGGCCGGGTCGGTGAACGGAAGGTGCCGCCATTGCGCAAGACGATTGCGGGAAAGGTCACGCACGGTCGCGGTTACTGAACCGTAGCACTGGATTTTCTTGCTCGATAAAGAGATCCTGGTGGTCCACGTGACCAGCAGCGCAGTGCGGGGGCTAGGCTGGCTCGCGGCTGCTCGAAACAGTCAATCCGCACGCCCACTGGCACATCGCCAGTCGAGTATCGAGGAGACTCACCGTGACGGTTCGCGTAGGTGTCAACGGTTTCGGCCGCATCGGTCGCAACTTCTGGCGCGCCGTTCAGGCCGGCGGGCACGACATCGAGATCGTCGCCTTCAACGACCTCGGTGACGTCAACACGATGGCGCACCTGCTGAAGTACGACAGCATCCTCGGTCGTCTCCCGTACGACGTGAAGGTCACCGACGAGGGCATCGAGGTCGACGGCAAGACCATCAAGGCGCTGGCCGAGCGCGACCCGGGCAAGCTGCCCTGGAAGGACCTCGGCGTGGACGTCGTGGTCGAGTCGACCGGCTTCTTCACCGACGCCACGGTCGCGCGCAAGCACGTCGACGAGGGCGGCGCGAAGAAGGTCATCATCTCGGCCCCGGCCAAGAACGAGGACCTGACCGTCGTCCTGGGCGCCAACGACAGCCAGTACGACGGCTCGCAGACGGTCATCTCGAACGCCTCCTGCACCACCAACTGCCTCGCCCCGCTGGCCAAGGTGCTGCACGACGCGTTCACCATCGAGCGCGGTCTGATGACCACGATCCACGCGTACACCCAGGACCAGAACCTCCAGGACGCGCCGCACAAGGACCTGCGCCGCGCCCGGGCCGCCGCCCTGAACATCGTGCCCACCAGCACCGGCGCCGCGAAGGCGATCGGCCTGGTCCTGCCCGAGCTGAACGGCAAGCTGGACGGCTACGCGCTGCGCGTGCCGACCCCCACCGGCTCGGCCACCGACCTCACCGTGACCGTCGGCCGCGAGACCACCGTGGACGAGGTCAACGCCGCCTACAAGGCCGCGGCGGAGGGCGCCCTCAAGGGCTACCTGCGCTACAACGAGGACCCGATCGTGTCGACCGACATCGTCACCGACCCGGCGTCCTGCATCTACGACGCGCCGCTGACCAAGGTCATCGGCAACCAGATCAAGGTCGTCGGCTGGTACGACAACGAGTGGGGCTACTCCAACCGCCTCGCCGACCTGGTCAACCTGGTCGCCTCCAAGCTCTGACCCGAAGGCGACACCGGTGAAGACTCTCAGCGACCTGATCGCCGAGGGTGTGTCGGGTCGGCGCGTCCTGGTGCGCGCCGACCTGAACGTCCCCCTCGACGGCGACAAGATCACCGACGACGGCCGCGTCCGCGCGTCGGTGCCCACCCTCAAGGCGCTCGTCGACGGGGGCGCGCGCGTCCTCGTCGCGGCGCACCTGGGCCGGCCCAAGGGCGAGCCCGACCCGAAGTTCTCCCTGGCCCCGGTCGCGGTGCGGCTCGGCGAGCTGCTCGGCCAGACCGTCGAGCTGGGCACCGAGGCCGGCGCGGACGGCACCGTGACCCTGCTGGAGAACATCCGCTTCGACCCGCGCGAGACCAGCAAGGTCGACGCGGAGCGCGAGGCGTTCGCGGACGAGCTGGCGGCCAAGGCGGACGCGTTCGTGTCCGACGGCTTCGGCGTCGTGCACCGCAAGCAGGCGTCGGTCTACGACGTGGCCAAGAAGCTCCCGCACTACGCGGGCGGCCTGGTGCTGGCCGAGGTCGAGGTGCTCCACAAGCTCACCGAAGACCTCCAGCGCCCGTACGTGGTCGTCCTGGGCGGCGCGAAGGTGTCCGACAAGCTCGGCGTCATCGCGAACCTGCTCACCAAGGTCGACCGGCTGCTCATCGGCGGCGGCATGGCCTACACGTTCCTCAAGGCCCAGGGCCACGAGGTCGGCGGCTCGCTGCTCCAGGAGGACCAGCTGGAGCAGGTCTCCGGCTTCCTCGCCGAGGCCGGGAAGCGCGGTGTCGAGCTGGTGCTCCCGGTGGACGTGCTGGCCGCGACCCACTTCGCCGCCGACGCCGAGTTCGAGGTCGTCAAGACCGACGCCATCCCGGCGGACCGGCAGGGCCTGGACATCGGCCCGGAGACGCGCGAGCTGTTCGCGGCGAAGCTGGCCGACGCCAAGACCGTGTTCTGGAACGGCCCGATGGGCGTGTTCGAGTTCGAGGCGTTCGCCGGCGGCACCCGTGCCGTCGCGGAAGCGCTGGTCAAGAGCGAGGCGTTCACCGTGGTCGGCGGCGGCGACTCGGCCGCGGCCGTGCGCGCGCTGGGCCTGCCCGAGGACGGCTTCTCGCACATCTCCACCGGTGGTGGGGCATCCCTTGAGTTCCTCGAAGGCAAGGAACTCCCCGGCGTGTCGGTCTTGGAGGACTGATGGCAGCCCGTCAGCCGCTCATCGCCGGCAACTGGAAGATGAACCTCAACCACCTCGAAGCGATCGCCCTGGTGCAGAAGATCGCCTTCGCGCTGCCGGAGAAGTACTTCGCGAAGGTCGAGGTGGCGGTGCTGCCGCCGTTCGTCGACATCCGGTCCATCCAGACCCTCGTCGACGGCGACAAGCTGCTGCTCAAGTACGGCGCGCAGGACCTGTCCCCGCACGACTCGGGCGCCTACACCGGCGACGTGTCCGGCCCGATGCTGGCCAAGCTGGGCTGCTCCTACGTCACCGTGGGCCACTCCGAGCGCCGCGAGTACCACCACGAGGACGACGACCTGGTCAACCGCAAGGTCAAGGCCGCGCTCAAGCACGGCGTCACGCCGATCTTCTGCCTGGGCGAGCAGCTGCCGGTGCGCGAGGCGGGCAACCACGTCCAGCACTGCACCGACCAGCTGGTGGCGGGGCTCAAGGGCCTGTCCGCCGACCAGGTGAAGGACGTCGTCGTCGCGTACGAGCCGGTGTGGGCCATCGGCACCGGCAAGGTCGCCTCGTCCGCCGACGCGCAGGAGGTGTGCGCGGCCCTGCGGGCCAAGCTCGCCGAGCTGCACGGCGAGGACGTGGCGTCGGCCGTTCGGGTGCTTTACGGCGGTTCGGTCAAGTCGGGCAACATCGGCGAACTGGTCGCGCAGAAGGACATCGACGGCGCCCTCGTGGGCGGTGCGAGCCTGGACGCGGACGAGTTCACCAAGCTCTGCGCCCTGGCGGCCGGCGGCCCACTACCCTGAGTCTCGAACATCCCCAAACCACCGCGGTGGTCCACGGTCGGCAGTTGACCGGGTACTCTGTGGCGTCACCTGCCTGACAGCGAGGAAGAAATGATCCTGTTCCTTCAGATCCTGTTGATCGTCTCCAGCGTGCTGCTCATCCTGCTGGTGCTGCTGCACCGCGGTCGCGGCGGCGGTCTGTCCTCGTTGTTCGGCGGCGGTATGCAGTCGAGCCTGTCCGGGTCGAGCGTGGTGGAGAAGAACCTGGACCGCCTGACGCTGTTCGTCGGCGCGATCTGGCTGATCGCCATCATCGGCATCGGGCTGCTGCTCAAGGTCAACTGACTACAGGGAAACCACAGTGGTGGGGGTGTGAGGGTCGATGGCTGGTGGTAACGCGATTCGCGGTACCCGCGTCGGCGCAGGCCCGATGGGCGAATCGGAGCGCGGCGAGTCCGCGCCCCGGCGCCGGGTGTCGTACTGGTGCGCCAACGGGCACGAGTCGCGTCCGTCGTTCGCGGTCGAAGCGGAGATCCCGGAGAACTGGGACTGCCCCCGGTGCGGTCTGCCGGCGGGTCGGGACGAGCAGGCCCCGCCTGCTCCTCCGCGCAACGAGCCGTACAAGACGCACTTGGCGTACGTGAAGGAGCGCCGCTCCGACGCGGACGGCGAGGCGATCCTCGAAGAGGCGCTCACCAAGCTGCGCAAGCAGCGGGAAGAGCCCTAGCAGGTACCGGCACGACGGCCCCCGGCGGACTTCACGGTCCACCGGGGGCCTTCGTCGTGCCCGCGGCCGGGCCGGGCGGGCTCGTGGTGGGGCTGGGCGGGCGCGGCCCCGCGTGGTTCGGCCCGGCGCGGCCCCGCGTGGTTCGGCCCGGCCCCGGGCGGCTCGGCCGGCGTGGTCCGGTGCGGCGTGGCTCGGCCGGGGTGGCTCGGCGGGGCGGGGCGTTGCGCGGCCCCGCCCCGCCGGCCCAGCCCAGCCGGCCCAGCCCAGCCGGCCC
>NZ_JAPSLK010000016.1 GCF_031180885.1 Saccharothrix sp. | reverse complement strand
ACCCTTTGGTCTTCTCCGCAACCGGAAAAGCTGGTTGCGGAGAAGACCAAAGCGCGGTTGGGCTGCGCCCAGGCCGTACGGGGGACGAACCGAGGCCCTTCCTGTGGCTTGGCAAGCCCGACCAAAACGGCGCCTGCGGCGCGAAATGCGGCCGCGCCGCGTGCGGGAGGGTGGTGCCGCCCCAGTGGTGGTGGCACTGGGGCGGCGGGCGGGTCAGGCGTTGACCGGGGTTTGGACGCGGGTCGGGGCTGGGCCGCCGGGATTGCGTTGGTGGCGGCCGGGGCGGCTGGTGGCCAGGAGGAGCACGGCGATCGCGGTCATGATGCCGCCGGCGATGTACAGGATCGTCGGCAAGGTCGTGATCACGAAGAGCTTGCCCAGGTTGTCGTTGGACTCCTTGACGTTCGCCGCCACGGTTTCCTCGGTCATCTTGAGCGTTCCCTCGAAGACCGTGGTGGCGGGGCCGGTGCCGTCGCGGAGTTCCTGCTTGACCTGTTCGCTGCCGTTGATGACCTTGCCGGTCACCGGTTCCACCCAGAACGTGCGCACGACCTCGTAGTGCAGGGCCGCCTTCACCGTCGGCACGCCGGGCTTTCCGATCAGCGCGCCCGGCACCTCACGGTCCTCGATCTTCGTGGACGGGATCTCCTGCACGAACTTGTACACCGGCAGGTCCTTGATCGTCTCCTCGCCGACGAACCTGGCGTCGCGGGCCTGGCGGACCGTGCCGTCGTACCAGCGGTAGGTCTTCTTCTCCGTGTTGAACGGGAACTTGAAGCTCAGGCCCGGCTGCTGCGCCTCGCCCCGGTCGGCCTTGACGCGCTTGCCGGTTTCCTTCTCGTAGTACTGGTTCTCGCACGGCGTCACCATCTCGCCGCTGTGCCGGTCGAGGCACACGGACCGCACGCCCGCGGTCACGGTCAGGCCGTCCTTGTCGGACACGAGCTTGGACGCCTCGACCCACACGGTCACGTCGCCGTCCCGGGTGACCTCCTCCGCCCGGCGGTCACCGGTGACCTTCCGGGTCGACGTGAGGCTCAGGTCGCGGCGGATCTCGGGGACGGCCCGGTCCCCCTGCGGCACGTAGACCAGCGCGGTGATGCGGTCGCCCTTGGCCACCGACATGGTGTCGATGTCGTGCGGGGCCTTGGCGAGCTTCGGGTAGGCGTACTGGCTCAGCATCAAGCCGGCGGCCACGGCGAACACCCCCAGGCCCAGCAGGGCGAAGGTGACGTAGCGACGCAACTGTCCTCCTCCAACGTTCACGGCCGAACCGGCCGGGTCTGTGTGCCGGCGACGACGCCGTGCAGCCGTTCCGCCGCGCTCGCCGCGCGCACGGTGACGTCCTGTGCGCCCGCGGCGCGCAGCGCCACCAGCAGGTCCGCTGGGCGGCACTGCTCGACCAGCGCCCAACCGTCGCCCACCCGGGCGCCCGGCCAGCGCAGCAGCGGTGTCGTGCCCGGGGTGAAGCGGGCGACGGTCGCTTCGGGCATGCCGGGGAGCCAGCCGCCGGTGTGCGAACCGGTCAGCAGGTCGGCGGCGAGGGTGGTGAAACGGGTGCCCGAGTGGTCCCAGGAGAAGCGGGACGCCCAGGCGCGGCAGCGGTTCGCGGTGTCGCGGGCGTAGGTCGGGTCGACCAGTTCCTTGAGGACTCGGTGCAGGGCCTCGGTCACGTCCTCGTCGGGGGCAATCAGCCAGCCGGTTTCGTCGTGGCGGACCGAGTCACGCAGGCCGTCCACGTCGTGGCAGAGGGTGGGTACGCCGTGGCCGGCTGCTTCTACGACTGCCAAGCCCCAGCCTTCGCCGTCGGACAGCGTCACGTTGATCCAGGATTGGGCAAGGATTTGGGACTTTTGGGCTTCTGGGAGGTGGCCGTGGACTTTGACTGCGCCTTCGCAGAGGTGGGCGCGGGCTTTTAGGGCGTCTTCCTCTGGGCCGCCGCCGATGATGTGCAGGTTCAGGTTGGGGACGCGGGAGCGTAGGGCATCGACTGCGTCGATCAGGCGGTCTACGCGTTTTTGTGGGACCAGGCGGCCCAGGCATACGACAGTTGGCTCGGCCGCACGGGTTGGGAGACCGTGCGGGGCGGGGGTTGAGCCGTTGGGGACCACGTGGACCGGGCCGCGCCAGTCGAGGCGGGAGCGCATGGCGTCCACTGTGGAGGGTGAGACGGCGACGGTGGTCGACCTGCGGTAGACGAGGCGGGCCACCGGGCCTTCCAGCCACTGGCCGATGGCGGCCAGCCATGGCGGGAAGTGGACCTTGAACTGGGCGTCGTGGACGTGGTGCAGGACTTGGACGACCTTGGTGCGGCGGGCGACGGCCAGTGGACTGAAGAAGGGGATGCCGTTCTGGCAGTCGATGACGAGGTCGATTCGGCGTCGGTGAGTCAGGAGCCAGAGGAGTGCCAAGGGGTAGACGGTCCAGCGGCTGCCTCGGCGGACGATGTGAACGGTGCCCGTGTGGTCCGACGGCGGCTGTCCCTGGTCGCGGGCGGTGAGGTAGGTGACCTTCGCACCGGCTTCGGCGAAGGCTTCGGCGGTGCGCATCGCGTAGACCTCGGCCCCGCCGGCGTAGCGGTGGCCGAGGTCGCGCCAGTTCACCACGACGACCCGGGCGCCGCGCAGTCTCGTGCCCATCTACGCGGCCTCCGCGATCGGGGTGGGGTGCCACGCGGGGCGCGGCTCACCGGCCAGGGCTTCGCGGACGCGGCGCAGGTCGGTGAAGCTGCGCAGGCCGTGGCGCAGGGGTGCGAACGTGGAGCCGGGGACGTCGATCCAGCGGACCGGGACCTCCTCGATCACCGCGCCCAGGCGCTGGGCACGGGCCAGGACCTCCACGTCGAAGCTGAAGCCGGCGGTGCGCAGGGGTTCGAAGACCGCGTGCGCCACCTCGGCGGTGAAGAACTTGAAGCCGCACTGGGTGTCGCCGATGCCGGGCACGATCGAGGACACCGCCCGGCGGAACGCCCACGCTCCGACCTGCCGCAGCACGCTGTGCCGGGCCCGCACGTCGGACCCCGGGTGCGCCCGCGATCCCACGACCACCTCGACGCCCCGCCGCAGCCGGCGCAGCACGTCCGGCACGGCGTCCACCCCGGCCGCCAGGTCGGCGTCGCAGAACCCGACGAACCGGCCGCGCGCGGCCAGCACACCGGCCCGGACCGCGGCGCCCTTGCCGCGGTCCGGGCAGTGCACGAGCCGCACGGGCACCGCCGGCCGGGAGTTCTCCCGGACGACGTCCACCGTCCCGTCCGTGCTCGCGTTGTCGACCACGACGATCTCCGCCGCGATCCCGGCCAGCGCGATGGCCAGGCCGACCAGGCTGGCGCCGAGACGCCGTTCCTCGTTGTAGACGGGCACCACGACGGACAGTTCGAGGCCCACATGGCGCATCGGCTAGCTCCTCAACACTGAGACGCAGGTCACACCGCCCGGAAGTTACTCAACGGTAAAACCCGCGAGTCACCGGGAAAAATGTGATCGGAGCCACAGAGCCGGCGGAACACCCGCTGCGAGGCGCGTCACAGGCCGTTCAGCGGGTTTGCGGTGCGTACGAACGGTCCAGTGGAACAACCAACATTGTCCCCGGGGATAACCGGCGCTCCCGGCTTTGTGCGCGGAGACAGGGGTTCGGCTCAGGGCTCCAGCCGGACGCTCTCCACCGCCAGGTACAGCTCGGAAATACCGCGCGGATCGGTGAGGTCGCGTCCCGTGAGTTCCTGCACCCGCCGGATGCGGTAACGGACGGTGTTCGGGTGCACGAACAGCCGCTCGGCCGCGTCCCGCGCGGACCCGTGCTCGGCGAACCACACCTGCATCGTCCGCAGCAACGGCTCCCGCTCGGCCTCGGGCAGCGCGAGGAGGTCCTTGAGCACCTCCTTGGCCAGCTCGCGGGCCAGCTTGGGCGCGCCGGCGACCATCGTGGTGACCGGCCGGTCGCCGAAGCCGACGGCCCCGGTCTCCCCCGGCGCCAGGCACGCCCGCGCGATGCGGGCCCGGCGCAGCGCCGCGGGCAGCAGCCGCAGACCGGCCACGGCCGGGCTCACGCCGACCGGCAGCGCGACGGCGTCCAGGGCTTGGCGCAGCGCGCGCAGGTCCGCCGAGCGCTCCACCGGCACCACGCCGACCTCGCCGTCCGTCGTCCGCCGCCACACCGCCCGCGAGCGGGGGTCCACGAGCCCGGACAGGCCCCGGTCGTCGTCCGGCTTGGGCTCGGCGTAGACGACCACGAAAGGGCCTTCCGGGGGGAGCCGGAGCACGCGTGCGGCGTCCTCGAATTCCTCCGGCCGGGTGAACCGGCCGTCCAGCAGCCCGTCGATGAGCGCGAGGCGGGCCTTGTTGTCGTACCGGGCGGAGTCGGTCGCGACCTCCGTGTAGGCCTCGGCGATGACGTCCGAGAACGAGTCGATGATGTGCCAGACGGTCGCACTGGCCGACAGCAGCTGCTCGGGCGTG
This sequence comes from Saccharothrix sp., assembly GCF_031180885.1. Lineage (GTDB taxonomy): Bacteria > Actinomycetota > Actinomycetes > Mycobacteriales > Pseudonocardiaceae > Actinosynnema. The sequence continues at coordinate 153,759 of NZ_JAPSLK010000016.1, read as the reverse complement.
AGCTGGCGCGGCCCCACGGCGTGCTCCAGCATCCGCTCGTAGGCGAACGTGCCCGCGATCCGGAACGCCCGCAGCGCCGCCGAGATCGGGATGCCGAGCCGCGCCTGTGCCCGCCCGGTCTTGCGGGCGGTCTCCACGTCGACCTCGCGCGCTTCCAGGAAGGCGCGGAAGGCCCGCCCCAGGTTCACCTCGCAGACCTTGCGCAGCTCGTGCGGCGAGCTGTGCTCCAGCCTCCGGTAGAACTCCTCTTTTTCGCTCAGCAGGCGGGCCAACTCGTCCGCGAGCTGGGGCAGCCGGCCAAGCTGACCGCGCACGATCTCGTTCAGCTCGGGTGGCAGCGGCGACATCGTCGACGTCGTGGCGACCATCCAGACACCATAACGCCGGGCGCGGCCGGCGGAGACCCTTGAAGTTTCACGGACACAGGGTGACCCGCCCCTCTGGACCGATCCGGTGGACGACCGGTTCCGGCCGGCCGTCCACCGCGATTTTCCTGTTACTCCAAGTCGTAGGCACGCAGGATCGTCTGGCTCACGCTGTTGTCGTGGGCGTCGGTGGCCGTGGCGCGCAGGGACACCGTGCGCGCGTCCGCCGGGTGGTTCAGAACGGCCTCCCAAGCGTGTTCGGTCGGCAGGAGGTGGACGGGGTGCCAGGTGCCGCCCTCGTCGTAGGAGGCGAAGGCGGAGATGCCCATGACGGGCGCTCCGGTGCCTTGGACGGTGAGGGGCACGCGCACCTCGCGGCCCCGTGGGGCGGTGTTGTGGTCGTCGACCGGTGGGGCGAAGCGGATCACGCGGAGCGGCAGTGGGAGTTGGTCGGTGGTGTGGGCGGAGTGGAAGACCCACTCGGCGGTGATCCGCGTCGACAGCGGGTTCGTCTTCTGCTCCGCGTCCACGACCAGGCGGTAGCGGCCCGGGTCGGGCGGCGCCTGCGCCCACGCGCTGACGTTGCCGTACGGGAGGGAGCCGGGTGCGATCAGGTCGTGGTCGCGGTAGAGGCCGACCGTGCCCGTCATCTCCGGCACGAACCCGGCGTGGTCGGGGTTCTGGTCGCCGTAGAGGGGGATCTGGAAGAACATCGTGTCGCCGTAGCGGTAGGCGGCGCTGTCCACCGGGGCGAGGCTCGGGCCGAAGACGGCGGCGTTCCAGCGTTCCGCGGTTCGGCCGGGCTTGTCGTGGGTGGTGTACGCGAGTTGTTGGGACAGGAAGGTGTCGCCCGTGAAGGAGTTCGCGTAGGTGTACCAGGTCCACGGGCCGGGCGAGCGGTGTTCGGTGCGGGTGGTGGGTTGCGGGAGGGTGGTGGTGTTCCACGGGACGGCGAACCAGCCGTCCACGATCGGGGCGGTGCTCTTCACGACGTGCTGCGGGCGCTTGCCCTGCGCGGCGTGGCGCACTTCGACGGTGGCGAGGTCTTTCGGCCGCCAGGTCGGGTCGGGGATCGCGCCGGGGTGGCGGAAGACCAGGTGATAACTGTCCTTTTCGGACTGGTGGACGGTCCCGAAAGTGCTGCGACAGCGGGGATCGCCTGCGGTCGGGGTGATGTGGAGGTCCGGTGTGCGGGCGGTGGTCGCGCCGAACATCACCTTCCCCGCCGGGGTGTCGCAGGCGACGGTGAGCATGGCGCCCTGGTCGGTGACGGGGCGGTCGAGCGTGACGGAGGACTGCTTGGCGGTGCGGGCGTCGAGGGTGACCTCGGTGTCGTCGCGGAGGTCGAGGCCGGGGTGGACCAGCGCCGAGACCCGGTCCTGCTCGAAGACGTTGGCGGCCACCAGGTACCGGCCCACCGGGACCCTGGTGCGGAGCGTGCTGTCCTCGCGGTGGGCGAACCGGCAGCGCTCGCCGGTGTCCAGGTTGACGCACAACGGGTAGGCGGTGAACGGGTTCCCGTTGCTGTCCAACGCTTTGATCGTCATGTTGCGGTGCGGCACTGCCTCTTTGGTGAACGCGATCGGGATGCTTAGGAGTGATCCGTCCACAGAAGACGCGGTCAGCCACCCGCTGTATGGGCCGGGATGGACGGAGCCGTCGATGTCGGCGCGGATGGTGGCTGTGGTGGTTGAGCGGGGTGGGATGAAGATCTCGGGGTTTGTGGTGAACAGGTTGGGGGCGTTGGCCTTGAGGGTGATCGGGCGAGGTCCGGTGTTGTGGAAGGTGACTTCGCGGGTTGGGCGGCCCTCGTGGACTTGGCCGAAGTTGAGGACGCCGGGGCTTGCGTGGACGGGTTGGCGTAACAAAGCGGCCGCGTCGACCCGGCCCGCGCCCTGGTCGTAGACCGTTGCGCCGGGCAACGCCTTGGCCGTGCTCATCAAGGCCGACTTCAGGTCCGGTGCGCGCCAGTCGGGGCGGTGCTCGGCGAGCAGTGCGGCGACGGCGGCCACGTGCGGTGTGGCCATGGACGTGCCGGACGCGGTGGTGTAGCGGTCGTCCACCGGCGTGCCCATCGCGGTGTCCTTGGCGCGTGCGGCGGTGATGCCCACGCCCGGCGCGGTGATCTCCGGTTTGAGCAGGCCGTCCAAAGCTCGGGGACCACGGGCCGAGAAGTCGGCGACGACGTCCTGCCGGTCCACCGCGCCGACGGTCAACGCCTCGCTCGCGGCGGCGGGTGACCCGATGACGGCGGGGTTGTTGCCGGCCGCCACGACGAACAACGCCCCGGTCTCCTTGGTCAGCCGGTCGACGGCCAGGGACATCACGTCGTCGCCGGCGCTGGGCGCATTGGTGCCCAGGCTCAGGTTGACGACCTGCGCGCCCTGCGCCGTCGCCCACTCCATTCCCGCCACGACCCACGACAGGTAACCGGTGCCGCTGTCGTCCAGCACCTTGCCCGACAGCAGGGTGGCACCGGGCGCGCCGCCCCGGTAGCGGGTGTCGCCCGCGCCCGCGATGGTGGAGGCGACGTGCGTGCCGTGGCCGTGGCGGTCGTCGGCGCCGCTGCCGGTGAAATCCTGGGCGTCGGCGACCGCGAGGTCGGGGTGGTCGGCGTCGATCCCGGTGTCCAGCACGGCCACCTTGACGCCCCGGCCGGTGAGGCCGCCCGCCCACACCTCGGGCACGCCGATCTGGGGCATGCTGCGGTCCAACGTGACCTGGACCTCGCGGTCCAGCCACAGCTTCTGGGCGGGCAGGCGGGCCGCCCACAGCCGCGCCGCCTCCGCCCGGTCGACCCGCAGGGCCGCGCCGGACAGGCTGCGCAGGGTGAGGTCGGATGTGCGGTGTTGGACGATGAGTGGAAGTTCGCCCCCGATTTTTGCGAGAGCGTCCACGTCGAAAAGGTGCTCGTCCACGGTGCCGGCGGCGACGGCGGCGACCGCGTCGGACGGGACGACGAGGTGGCGGCCGGGCAGTTCGTACTGCGCGAACCGGATGTGCTCGCGGCCCTTGCCGGCGCGCGGCACGTACACGTCCCGACCGGCCACCTCGTGCACCACCACCTCGTCGCCGGTGACGAGCGGGATGGTGGTGTCCGGTGTGGAGGGACGGGGGTGGGCTTGGGCGGTGGTGGTCGACGCGCCCAGCAGGCAGGCGGCCACCACGAGGGTGAGGCGTCTCATCTCGTTGCGCTCCAAGGTCTGTGCGTGGTCACAATTGGTCTACGCCAATTTCGGTGACGCGCACAGGGGCCAGTCGGGGCGGGACTTTCACAGTCCAGGGGTCTCGACCGCAGTGACTCGGTGTCCGGGGTGGCGGCCGGCTATCGTGGAGCCCGTCGTTCACATTACAAGCGCGATCCGGATCGGGGACGTACGCAGTGACCCAGAACCGACAGTCCCGCGCCGAGCGCGCCGCGCGGACCCGTGTGGAGCTGCTGGACTCGGCGGCCCGGGTGTTCGCGCGCAAGGGCTACTCCAGCGCGTCGGTGGGCGACATCGCGGAAGAGGCCGGGACACGCACGGGGCGGTCTACTCGCAGTTCCGGAACAAGCAGGACCTGTTCTTCGCGCTCTACGAGCAGACCACCACCCAGCGCGCCGAACGGCCGGCGCAGGTGTTCCTGGCCGCCGAGGGCACGCTGCGGGAGCGGATGAAGGTCGTCACCGACTGGTCCATGGTCGACCTGAAGGAGAACCCGGACTGGTTCCTGCCGCGTACTGGAGTTCGGTGATCGGTTGCAACGTGTCGCGGCCCGCCAGGTGGTGCTGCGTGCCGCCGCCGGACGTCCGGACCACCAGCAGGGTGCCCACCAGCAGGTCCGCGCGGCCGGGCACGGCGGTCGACGGCTCGCCCGCGCCGGGCACCGCGATCGGGCCGATGGCCGCGCCCTCCGGCAGCACGTCCAGCCACGACCTGCCCACCCGCGCCCACGGCTGCGCGCTCAGCGCCAGGCCCGTGTCCACCGCCGGGTAGTCGTCGATGCGGTGTGACCACCCGACCAGACCGCTCTCGCCCAGGCCGCCTGGCTGCAAACCACCGGCACCACAGCCAAGTGGGGCGCGCAACGGCCGGGGCCGCCGTCGTGCTGGTGGCCCTCCTGGCCGTCATCCGCCGCCGCGCCCGACGGCACCACTGGAAACCGACCTGGGCCGCGCCCTCCCCAGCAGCCCAGCCGTCGTGGAACCTCCCGAGCAGGCCTTCCTGGTGACCGACCCCTGACGTCACCCGACGAAGAACCCGAAGTCCTCATGCACCTTCGCGTCCACCGCCACCGGCAACCGAACCCGCCCGTCCGCCACCATCCCGCGCACCACCGCCCGACTCAGCCCGAACCCGGCCATGACCAGCCGCTCCACCCGAACCGGCACCGGAAGTTCGAACCGGACAAGGACCTCCAGCGGCACCGCGTCCCCGTCGAATTGGTAGAACGGCATGTCCGTCTCCAACACCCACGTCCCGCTCCAGTCGAGCCGGAACGCGAACGGCTCTTCGACGAGCAAGCGCCGCACCATCGCCGGATCGTTGCGTTCGAACATCAACAGCCGTTCATGCGCCAATGCCTGCACGTGGATGCGTTCGTGGATCGGGATCTTCGACGTGCGACCGCACCCCTCGCACGAGATCAGCATCCACACGTCGAGCAGCTTCCCGCTCGCGTTCACCCGGAACTTGTCAGTGGGGCGGTGCCGCGTCGACCGGCACGACACACAGGGCTTGACGATGGCCGGCAACCCCAGCTCCCGAACCACCCACAGCGCTTTCCGGTCAACACCGGATTCGGACATGCGAAAACTCCAAAGCAGTGAAGGAGAACGCGACGGCACACCTCACGTCGCGTTGCGAAAACACGCCCTCAGGCGCGGAACCCCACTGCTCAGATCTCCATGCCCGCCATGATGTTGATCCCGTGATCCGCCCGGCAACCGAATTCCGCGGCACACGTCGTGCTGGTCGGCGTGCTTCGACCAGATCTGCTGCGTCGTGTCCAGCTCCGAGCCCGCCGCGTCGGTGAAGTACGACCCCACGGCGTCCTGCACGTAGCGGAACTGCTGCGCCGCCGTGTCCATGTTCTGGCTCGCGGTGCTCTGCACCTGGCCCACCGCGCCGGCGATGGTGTCGAACACCATCCTGATCTCGGTCATGCCGGTCCCCTTCCGCTCAGCGGTTGATGCGGCGGCGACGCCGTGGCTCACGCCGCCGACCACCTGGTTGCGGTCGGCGTCGACCGACTCGTACGGGTTCGCGACGACGCTCCTGTTGTCGGCCTGCTGTCACTGTCGACCGCACTCGGGCCAGCCCCTGGACGACGAGCTGTGGCAACTCATCCGCAACCACGCATCCCGCTGACCGCACAACGACAAGGGGAGCGCCAAGAAGGCGCTCCCCTTGCTGCGACTCACACCAGGATCAAAGCAGCGACCGCAGGAGCCATGTAGATCAACGGAAACGCGACGTGCCCGTACGACTTCGCCCGCAACACCGTGATCACCGCACCCGTGAAGTAGAGGACCAGGCCAATCGCGGCGGCCACCCCCACGGCCGGCACGAACAGGCCCGCCACCAGCCCGATCGCCCCCAGCGCCTTGGCGACCCCCAACCAGGTCCACCACGAGCGCGGCACGCCGTACGCGGCCAGCGGCTCGACGACCCACTTGGCGCCGGCGAAGACCGACACGGCCGAGAAGCCGGCCAGGAAAGCTCCGAGGATGGTGGCGACGACGTAGGCGGTCGACATGGCGCAACTCCTTCGCGAGGTTCTTCGTCCTTCACCCCCACGACCCCGGCCGTGCCGCGGTTGTGACAGATGGGCGGCGCCACCGCTGTGACGCCGCCCACACCTCGTCAGGCCGCAACCAACTCCTCTTCAACGGCCTCGCGCTTGCGGTCGCGGATCATCACCAGCGACAGCACCGCCCCCGCGAAGGCCCCGATCGCCGCCGCCACGAAGCTGATCGACATCGCCGAGGTGAAGGCGTCCCGCGCGGTCGTCGCCAGGCCCGCGTCACCGGTCGCCGCGGCCACCGCGAAGGCGTCCTGGATCGACCGGTGCGCGGCCTCGGGCGCCGACTCCGGCATCGCCGCCGTGTACGCGCCGGACAGGACGCTGCCCAGGATGGCCACGCCGAGCGCCGCGCCGGCCTGCATCGGCGTGTAGTCGAGCACGAACTGGAGGTACTGCGTCACCACGAGCAGCAGACCGCCGTTGCCGATCTGCACCAGGGTCAGCGACAGGCTGCCACCGCTGATGTTGCGGTCGCGGAACAGGCCCAGCGGCACCATCGGCGAGGCGACTCGCGACTCCCACCACACGAACCCACCCAGCCCCAGCACCGCGACGGCCAATGCGGCCAACGTGCCCGGGTGCGCCAGACCGTTCTTCGGCAGCTCGATGATCATCCAGATCAGGGCGGTCAGGCCGACCACGGACAGCACCGCGCCCAACGGGTCGGGCTCGCGCCACGGGCCGCGCGACTCGGGCATCCACGCCACCGCCGCGGCGATCGACACGACCACGATCGGCACGTTGACCAGGAACACCGCGCCCCACCCGAACCAGTCGACCAGCAGACCGCCGAGGATCGGGCCGCCGATGAGCCCCAGCGTCGCGACCGCGCTCCACACCGCCATCGCCTTGCGGCGCTCTTCTTCGTGGAACACGGTGATCAGGATCGACAACATGCTCGGCATCATCAGCGCGCCGCCGACACCCATGCCGACGCGGGCCGCGATGAGCAGCCCGGACGTGGACGCCAACGCCCCGAACAGCGAGCCCGCCCCGAACAGCACCAGGCCGACCACCAGCAGCCGGCGGCGGCCGAACCGGTCGGACAGGCTGCCCGCGGTGAGCAGGAGGCCCGCGAACACGAGGATGTAGGAGTCCAGGATGCGTGCGCGCACAGCGTGCGGTCGATGATCCTGCGGCACCCGTGGATCGCGACCCTGCTCGGGCAGGTCGGCCTGGCCTACCTCGGCCCCCACGTGATGAACCTGAGCGACCGGATGCTCGGGCTGTTCCGGACCGCGGGGTTCCCGGCCGGCGAGGCCAACCACGCGATCAGCACGGTCATGGCGTACGTGATCGGCGTCGGCGTCAACGAGGCCGCGTGGCTGTCCACCCTGACCCGCAGCGGCCGGTCCGAGGAGGACCTGCTGACCGACCTGCGCCCGGCCATCGAACAGGCCGCCACCGACCACCCGCACATGCAGCAGCAACTCGCCGCATACGTGGACTCCGACCCGGTGCAGTCACGCGACGAGACCTTCACCTATGGCCTCGAACGAGTCCTCGACGGACTGGCCGCCGCGCTCCCCTAGAAACTTTTCGGCACAGCGGTCACATCCGCGCCGAGCGGTACGTCAGCCAGACGTAACCCAACTCGGAAGGAAACACCGCAATGTCGAACACCTCGCGCCTGGCCAACCCGCAGGACCTCGTCCCGGCCCTGAAGGACATCTCCAAGGCGCTGTTCACCGCGACCGGCACCGGCCCGCTGCCGCGCACGACGATCGGCCTGATCCAGTTGCGGGCCGGGCAGATCGTCGGCAACACCTATCTGACCGTCCTGCACACCACCAACCTCCGCCGCGCCGGCGACACGGAGGAGCGCATCACCGGCGTCGCGACCTGGCGGGACGCGCCGTACTACACGCCGGCCGAGCGCGCCGCCCTGGCCTTGGTCGAGGCCGTCCTCCAGCCGTCCACGCAGGGCGAGCGCGTGCCCGACGCGCTGTACGCCGAGGTGGCCGAGCACTACGACGACGAGGGCATCGCCGCACTGGCCGTCGCCATCGGCCAGGTCAACTTCTTCGTGCCCCTGGCCCTGATCGGCAAGCCGCTCCCGGGCGTCTCTCCCGCAGAGCAGTGGAACAAGTCCTGATCGTCCACATTAGACATTTTGCCAAAATGATCCCCGATGGACCAAACCGCTCGGCGGGCGGGGTTCGCTCCAGCCCTCCTCGCCGCCACCCAGTTCGTGCTCGTACTGGACGCATCGATCGTCGGCGTGGCCCTGCCGTCGATCGGTGCAGCCCTTGACTTCACCCCCGACGGCCTGTCCTGGGTCGCCAACGCCTACGTGCTGGCGTTCGGCGGCCTTCTCCTCCTGGGCGGCCGAGCCGCAGACCTCCTTGGCCGCCGCCGGATGTACATGACCGGCATGGCCCTGTTCACTGCCGCTTCGCTGCTGGGTGCCTTGTCCCCCAACGCCTTCGTCACCAACACGGTCGGCGCGACCACCGGCGGCACTCCGTCCCAAGCGGGCCTGACGTCCGGCATCTTCACCACAGCCCAACAATTCGGCGGCTCGTTGGGCCTGGCCATCGCCGTAACCACCGCCACCGCCACAACCGGCACCGCCACCCCACCGCTTTGGCCAACGGCTACCAATCAGCCCTGACGGCAGCCGCCTCAACCGCCCTAGCCGCCGCCCTCCTGACCCTCCTCCTAATCCCCCTCCACACCCCCACCCCCCACCACACCCGGCCTCGTCACCACCTGACCCCGCGACGAGAGCCCAACACACCGGGTTCCCGTCGCCGGGCCCACGCAGCCACCCTTGGCACTGCGCCGAGGACTCTTACTTCCCCACCGGCCGAGCCCTCTCAACCTCCTCCGCCCCCACAACGTCCCCCACCCCGCGCAACCCAGCCACAACCCCGTCGATGTCCGCCCCAGACCGGTTCTGACTGAGCTTCCACTTCCCCTCAACCCGAGAAACCACAACCTCAACACCGACAACCGCCCGCAACTGCCCCTCCACGAACCCAGCAGGCGCGTCGTCCACCGACCACCCGCCGGCTCCTTCGTGCCTCTCGGTCAACTCCCGAACAACCCGCCCCACCCAGACCGGGTCGTCATGGAACCGAACTTTTCCGTAGACATGGGCAGTGACGTAGTTCCAAGTAGGCACAACGCGTCCGTGCTCAGCCTTGGTCGCATACCAGGACGGCGACACATAACTGTCGCTCCCATGCACGATCAGCAACCCTTCCCCAACCACCCCCGACTTCCACTGCTCGTTGTTCCGAGCAAGGTGGCCCCGCAACACCCTTGCCTCCTCGTCGAACACGAAGGGCAAGAACGTAGCCACCACCCCAGCCCCAGTGGCAGTGATCAAATCCCCCACCCCACGCCGCACCAACAACTCCCGCACGGCGTCATCCCCAACAGCAAAATGCCCAGGCACATACACCCCACCACCTTCCCCCAGTAAAGTGGCCTCCCCAAATATCCACCCGGACCTCATCCCAAAGGTCCACTTACCCTCGACCCTCACCCCATCGAGCGACCGTCGCCCACAACCACCGTCCGTCGCAAACAACTAACATGCCCTCGTGACCGGCCCGCACCCCGCACCACCACAGCCGCCCCTCCCCCCGACGTCTTCCTCTCCTCGATCACCCACGCCCGGCAAGGCACCCCCGAGGCGGAAGCCATCCAACGCCGCCTCGCCGAACACCTCCGCCACTAGCGCGGTCCGCTGCACACACCGGACGTCTCACGCCACACCTGCGCTAATGACGTGCTCGATCCCCTAACCCGAAAGGGGAATTCCCGAGTGGCCGAGGACGAACCCTCACCGAGACCAAACCCCGCCGAGACGCACGGCTACACCACCCACCGCCGCCCCTTAACCGTCCTCCACGCACGAACCCTGAACGACATCCGCACCATCGCCCACTTCACGTCGAAACACGACCTACCACCCGCAAACCGCCATCCCACCAACGGAAAAGCCCACACCCCCACCGGCGTGATCCTCACCATGACCACCCTGACCCCGATCCGAGACCCCCACAACCACCACGCGACAATCCCCGCCGGCACCCGCTGGAGCGAGATCCTCAACCCACCCTGGCACAACCCCTGACCACAAGAAGTGGCCCTCCCGGGTGGTCGCTGCCAAAGAGTTCGACGGCGGCGCCGGGATCTTCGGCACCGCCGTCGGGTTGCGAACAGGGGGTCAGCTCCCGGACTTGATCGCCGCAGCCAGGAGGGAGCACGGATTGGCCCCGCCGTCGATGCCGCTGTTGACGACGAGAGAGGCCTCGACGTTGCCGGGGAACAACGCTCCGGCGAGATCCACCCCGACGTGGACTGCGAGGCCCAAGCCCGCCTGCTGCTGGCACTGATGCAGGGCCTACACGTCCTAGCCCGCGCCGAACCCAACCCCCACCGCCCAACCGACACCATCACCGCCGCCCTAACCCCACTGGCCGCCCCATCACGTCGCGCCTCAAGCTGACGAACGGCGAACACAGCCCCGGCACGGCGCCACTCAGGATGACGCCCGACCACCGCCGGAACGGCAACTGGCACAACCAGCCGTAGACGGCCGGAAACACGAGTAAGGCCCTTGACCGCGTTCGCGCTGGTCAAGGGCCTTTTCGTAATGATCAACCTGGGTGCCCCCGGCAGGATTCGAACCTGCGCACCCGCCTCCGGAGGGCGGTGCTCTATCCCCTGAGCTACGGGGGCCGTAGCTACGGGGGGAAGCTTAGCAGGAGTGTCGGGGCGGGTTCGCAACCCCCTACCCTCCTGGGTGTGGATCCGGCAGTGGAGCGGTTCGTGCGGCGCGGTGACCTGCGGGTTCGGGTGGTTGAGGGTGGGGTGCGCGGGGCGGCTGTGGTGCTGTTGGTGCACGGGTACCCGGATGACTCGCGGGTGTGGGACGGGGTCGTCGAGCGGCTGGTGGAGCGGTACCGGGTTGTTCGGGTTGATCTTCGGGGGGCCGGTGGGTCGGGGGCGCCTGCGGAGCGGGGTGGGTACCGGGTGGCCGAGGTGGTTGACGACCTGGTTGCGGTTGTCGAGGGGGCCGGGGCGGTGCACCTCGTGGGGCATGACTGGGGGTCGGTGATCGGGTGGGCGGCGGTTGCGCGGTATCCGCACGTGTTTCGGTCGTTTGTGTCAATCTCTGGGCCTGATCTGGGGCATGTGCGGGACTGGGTGCGGAGGAACTGGCATCGGAGGCCGGGGAAGGTTTTGGGGACGTTGGGCCGGTCCTGGTACATCGGTGGGTTTCTGGTGCCGGGGGTGGCCGAGGGCTTGTGGCGGGTGCCGTGGGTTCGGAGGCGGGTGGGGGCCGGGCATCGGGAGCTGGTCAACGGGTTGGAGTTGTATCGGGCCAATCTGGGGGCAAGAGCTGAAGCGCGCAGGGTGACCGTGCCGGTGCATCAGATCGAGTTGACGGAAGACCCGTTTGTAAGGGCTGGGCACCTTGAGGCGGCGGAGAAGTGGACGGATGAACTCTCGCGGTCTCGGCTTGTGGCGGGGCATTGGGCGCCGCGGACGCATCCGGAGCAGGTGGCGCGGGTGATCGAGGACTTCGTGGAAGGGAGGCAGCGGCGGGAGGTCGTGGTTGTCACGGGGGGCGCGAGTGGGATTGGGCGGGCCTCCGCGTTGCGGTTCGCGCGCGATGGGGCGTTTGTGGTGGTGCTTGATGTGGACTTGGAGGGAGCGGAGAGGACGGCCGCTGAGGTCGGTGGGGTGGGGTATCGGCTGGATGTGGCCGACGGTGCGGCTACGCATGCCCTCGCGCGGGAGGTCGTCCACAAGCACGGGGTGCCGGATGTGGTGATGGCCAACGCGGGGATCGCGGTGGCGGGCACGTTTCTGGACACGTCCGAAGAGGACTGGCGGCGGGCGGTCGACGTCAACCTGTGGGGTGTCGTGCACACGCTGCGGGCGTTCGCGCCGTACATGGTCGAGCGGGGACAAGGAGGGAACCTCGTGGTCACCGCCTCGGCAGCGGGCTACTTCCCGATGGTCTCCCTTCCGGCCTACTCGACCACCAAAGCGGCGGTGTTGATGTTGGCGCAGTGCCTGGACGCGGAGCTGCGCAAGCACCGGATCCGGGTGAGCGCGATCTGCCCCGGAGTGGTGGACACCAACATCGCGGCGACCACCCGGTTCGCCGGGGCGGATGACGCCCAGCAGGCCGAGAAGAGGAAGAAGGCGGCGAAGGCGTACCGGTTGCGGGGGTACACCGCGGACAGGGTGGCCGAGCAGGTGGTGCAGGCGGTCCGGACTGGAAGGGCGGTGGTGCCGGTCACGCCCGAGGCCAGGTTCGTACAGGTCGCGAACCGGATCGCACCCTCACTGGTCCGGCTGCTGGGAAGGTTCACCTGAGCCCGGTTGCACTCATGCGCATGTGACTATATGTTCCAAACCATGGGTCATGGTCACGGCCACGGGTCAGCGAGCGCGCAGCACCTCGGCAAGCTGTGGGTCGCGTTCGGCATCGGCGCGGCGTTCATGGTGGTCGAGTTCGTCGTCGGCTTCGCCACGCAATCGCTTGCGGTCATCTCCGACGCCGCGCACATGCTCACCGACGTCCTGGGCGTCGGCATGGCGCTCACCGCGATCCTCCTCGCCCGCCGGGCCAAGATCAGCGGCAGCCGGACGTTCGGCATGTACCGGGCCGAGGTCCTGGCCGCGCTGGCCAACGCCGTGCTGCTGTTCGGGGTCGCCGGTTATGTCGTCTTCGAGGCCGTGGGGCGGTTCGGCAACCCGCCGGAGGTGCCCGGCCTGCCGGTGGTGCTGGTCGCGGTGGGCGGTCTGCTCGCCAACCTCGTCTCGTTCCTCCTGCTGCGCGACGGCGCGAAGGACAGCATCAACGTCCGCGGCGCGTACCTGGAGGTCCTGGCCGACCTCGTCGGCTCGGTCGGCGTGCTCATCAGCGGCGCGCTGATGCTGATCTTCGGGTGGCGCTACGCCGACCCGATCATGGGTGTCGCGATCGGCCTGTTCGTACTCCCCCGCACGTGGAAGCTGGCGGCGGGCGCGCTGCGCATCCTGTTCCAGCACGCCCCCGCGCGGGTCGACGTCGCCGCGATGCAGACCGACCTGGGCGACCTGCCCGGCGTCGAGGAGGCCCACGACCTGCACGTCTGGACGCTCACCTCGGGCATGGAGGTCGCCTCCGCCCACCTCACCACGTGCCGCGACGCCGACCCGGCGCAGGTGCTCAAGGCGGCCCAGTCGCTGCTGGTCGACCGGTACCGCATCGAGCACGCCACGCTCCAGGTCGAACCAGGAGACTCCGCGGAACGCTGCCGCGAAATCTCCTGGTGACGACCCTCCGATCGGTGGCGCCCTCCGAACGGTGGCGCCCACCGGACGGTGACGCCCACCGGACGGTGACGCCCACCGGACGGTGACGACCTCCGAACGGTGACGACCGTCTAGAACGCCGAGCACTGGCCGGACTTCGGCCCCCGCACGTCGTTCGCCCACCCGTTGTCGACCGGCGGCGGGCTGCTGGTCCCGCAGGACAGCGGTCCGCCGACGGTGTTGCCCGCGACCACCGTGCCGCCGCGGTTGCCGACCAGGTTGACCGGCCCGCCCACGGTGGTCCGCTCCAGCGACACCTCGCCCGACGCGCCGGTCACGGTCACCGGCCCGCCCACCGAGGTCTCCACCAGCACCACGGCCGCCGCGCCGGACGCGGACACGGGACCCTCCAGCCGCGCGCCGAACGCGTACAGCGACGCGCCCTCGGCCACGGTCACCGGCCCGGTCACCGAACCGCCGTCCACGCACACCACGCCCTCGACCCGCAGCGGCCCGGCGTGCTCGCCGGTGATGGTGGACGTGCACGTCACGAACGGCTTGGCGAGCAGTTCCACCTCGGCCACCGACACCGCGCCGGGGAACTCCAGCCGGTAGTGCTGGTAGTGCCCGGCCCGAGCGATCTTGAACGCGCGGGTCTGCTGCCGGTGCGCGTACGTCACACCGGACCGTTCGTCCACAGTGGACCAGTTCTTGCCGTCGTACGAACCCTTCAGCACCCACGACGACGGGTCACCGGACCCCTTTCCGGACGTCAGCGTGTAGAACTCGGCCTTCTCCTTCTTGTCCTTGAGGTCCACCTGGAGCCAGGACAGGCTGCCGGCCGTCTGGGACGAATTGTCCAGCACTGCGGCCGGAGCACCCGTGACGACCGAAGCAGAAGTCACGTCCCGCAGCGGCTTGGGCGGCTCGTTCCCGCTGGTCAACGACGGTGGCGCGGCGTCCGCACCGGTGGCCCACCGCGACGGCGAGGACCCCATCTCGAAGTCGAGCGTGCCACCGGAGGCGATGGCCGAGTGCGGCAGGTACGCCTTGTCCCACGCCTTCCCGTTGACCTTCAACGACTGCACGTAGATGTTGCGCGCGCTGTTGTTCGGCGCGTTCACCACCAACGTGGAGCCGTTCTCCAGGTGCACGGTCGCCTTCTTGAACAACGGCGACCCGATCGCGTACGTGGAGTTGCCCATCTGCAACGGGTAGAAGCCCAGCGCGCTGAACAGCCACCACGCCGACTGCTCACCGTTGTCCTCGTCACCGGGGTAACCCTGCCCGATGTCGCTGCCGATGTAGAGCCGCGACAGGATCTCCCGCACCTTCTCCTGCGTCTTCCACGGCTGCCCGGCGTAGTCGTACATGTAGGTGATGTGGTGGGACACCTGGTTGCTGTGCCCCAACTGCCCCATCCGCACGTCCCGCGCCTCGGTCATCTCGTGGATGACACCGCCGTAGGAACCCGGGAACTTCGCGGTCTCCGGCGTCGCGAAGAACTCGTCGAGCTTCGACGCCAAGCCCTCCCGACCGCCGTACAGGTTGGCCAGGCCCTGGCCGTCGTGCGGCACCGAGAACGCCATGTTCCAGCCGTCGGTCTCGGTGTAGTCGTGGCCCCATTCGCGCGGGTCGTAGTGCTCGGGCGACTCGCGCCACGTGCCGTCGGGCTTGCGGCCCTGGAAGAACTTCGTGGCCGG
The DNA here is from genome assembly GCF_031180885.1 of Saccharothrix sp. Lineage (GTDB taxonomy): Bacteria > Actinomycetota > Actinomycetes > Mycobacteriales > Pseudonocardiaceae > Actinosynnema. The sequence goes on along the minus strand of NZ_JAPSLK010000016.1, from coordinate 138,635 downwards.
GTCGAACATGTGGATGTAGTTCTGCGCCCGGTTCGCGAAGTACTCGCTCTGCGCCAGGTATTCCGCGTCACCGGTCTCCTGGTACAGCGCCTTCGCCATGTTGGCGATGCCGTAGTCGTTGACGTAACCCTCGATCGCCCACGACATGCCCTCGCCGGTGGCGGTGGACGTGTAGCCGAGGAAGATCGAGGTGTCCAGGCCCTTCCGGCCGACGCCCGCGTTCGGCGGCGCGACGGTCGCGTTCTTCACCGCCGCGTCGAACGCCGCCTTGACGTCGAAGTCCTTGACGCCCTTGACGTACGCGTCCGCGAAGGCCACGTCGGAGCTGGTGCCGGTCATCAGGTTGGCGTAGCCGGGCGACGACCAGCGGGCGACCCAGCCGCCGTCCCGGTACTGCTGCACGAACCCGTCCGCCAGTTCACCTGCTTTTCGAGGCGTGAACAGGCTGTACGCGGGCCAGGTGGTGCGGTAGGTGTCCCAGAACCCGTTGTTGACGTAGATCTTGCCGTCCACGACCTTCGCGCCCGTTCGAGTGGGTGTCGACGGGCCGGCGGGCTGCACGGGCGAGGCGTACTGGTACTTCGGGTTCTCGGCGGTGCCGACGTTCTCGAAGCCCGAGTTCGGGTACAGGTAGAGCCGGTAGAGGTTGGAGTACAGGGTGGTGAGCTGGTCCTCGGTGGCGCCCTCGACCTCGATCATGCCCAGGACCTCGTCCCACGCCTGCTGGGCGCGGTCGCGCACCGACTCGAAGGTGTCCGAAGTGGACACCTCCAGCTCCAGGTTGCGGCGCGCCTGGTCGACGCCCAGCAACGAGGTGGCGATGCGCAGCTCGACCGTCTTGTCCGACGACGTGTCGAACTGGAGGTAGCCCGCCACGTTGTCCCGGCCGACGCCGGTCAGCCTGCCGCTCGCGGTCACCGGCCGGTTGACCTTGCCGTACACGAACAGACGGGTGGCGCCGGTGGACAGGCCGCTCTTGACGTCCGAGAACCCGGTCACGACGCCGTTCGCCGCGTCCAGGGTCAGGCCGCCGCTGTTGTTGACGTTGTCGAACACCAGGTTCGACGTGTCGCCGGTGAAGGTGAAGCGGAACACGGCGGCGTGGTCGGTCGGCGCGATCTCGGTGCGCATCCCGTTCTCGAACCTCACGCCGTAGTAGTGCGCCTGCGCGGTCTCGTTCTCGTGCCGGAACGGCAACGCCCGCATCGCGCGGTCGGCGGTGGGGGTGCCGGTGGACGGCATGACCTGGAAGGTCTGCCGGTCGCCCATCCACGGGCTGGGCTCGTGGCTGGCGGTGAACGCCTGGAGCGTCGGCAGGTTGTCCCGGTTGTTGGCCTTGGCGTACTCGTAGAGCCAGCTGATCGAGCCCGCGTTGGTCATCGGGGACCAGAAGTTGAACCCGTGCGGCACGGCGGTGGCCGGGAAGTTGTTGCCGCGCGAGAAGCTGCCGCTGGAGTTGGTGCCCCGGGTGGTCAGGACGTGGTCGGACGGGCGTGGCTTGTCGACCGTCGCCGGCGCGGACTTCACCGCGATGTCGTCGAGCCAGCCGTTGAACGCGGCCGGGCCGCGCGGGTTGTCGTACGCCACCAGGATGCGCTTGATCGTCTTGCCCGCCGCGACCTTCCCGATCACGGACGCGACCCGGTTCCACTGGTTGGTGTACAAGGACTTCGCCGCGCCCTGGCCGCGCGGGGACAGCTCGAACCCGTGCTGGTCGCGCGCGCCGAGGTCGGACAGGTAGGTGCCGTCCGAGAACGCGAGGTCCAGTGCGACGTGGGTGCTCGGGTAGTTCAGGTCGTCGGTGATGAACGACGGGAACACGAGGTAGGACAGCTCGGTCGTGTCGGTGACCGGGATGTCGACCTCGAACACCTTGTTGTACGAGTAGCCGCGCTCGGCGGCGACGTGGGTGCCCTGGTAGCGCAGGGCTTTCACGCCGGTGAAGCCCATGCCCGCCTTCGCGTTGTACCCACCGTTGGCCCCCTTGCCGACCGTGGTGCGCATGTTCTGCGCGGGCGGGGTGGTGGAGCCGTCGGAGAACTGGACCTCGGCGAGCTGGATCAGGCCGACGCCGCCGTAGTTGGCGCTGATGTCGAGCTGGTAGAGGCGGAACGCCTCGGTGTTGGTGGTGTCGTAGGTCTTGGTCTGGAAGCGTTCGGTGAACGCCTCGCCGGTGCGGGTGTCGACCGTGGTCCAGGTCGAGCCGTCGTTGGACCCGCGCAGGGTCCAGTCCTTCGGGTCGCGCTCGGGGGCGTCGTTGGCGGAGGTCATCGCGTACCGCTTGACCGCCACCGGTTCCGGGAAGGTGAACCGGACCCAGCCGGTGCGGGTGAAGGTCAGCCACTTCGACGCGGTGTTGCCGTCGACGAGGTTCTCCTTGACCTCACCGGCTTCCACGTACTCGGAGTTGGCCGCCACGTCGACGATCCGGTCGGTGACGTTGCCCGGGATGCCGGTCGAGTCGGAACCGTTGACGCCCGAGGTCTTCGGGGCGCCGTCGGGACCGGTCTCCACGGTGCTCGCCCACTTGGGCTGCGGCTGCCCGTCCTCGAACGACGTGGCGAACAGGGTCTCGCTCACGGCTGGCTCCCCCGGTGCGGCGGTCGCTGGGGACCAGCCTCCCACGGACCCCGCGGCCAGCGCAGCGGTCATCAGGATGACCAGGGATCTCCGACTTCGTCGCATGTGCCTCATCGCGCACGCCTCTCGCCTTGACTGACCTTGACCCGCCTCGGGCTCGCCTTTGTCGCCGGCCGAACTCGCCGGTCAGGGAAACGGCCCGCTGACATCGTTGTCAAGACTGATCACCCGGCTTGTCCACAAGCCTGTCCGGTTGTTGCTCCACCCGATCTAGACTCACTCGCTGTGACGGTCCGGAAGTCCCCTCAGGTGGGCACCCCCGCGGGCATGCGCGTGCTGAACCAGCGGGCGGTGCTGGACCGGCTGCGCCGCGGCGGTCCGGCGACCCGACCGCAGATCGCGAAGGACACCGGACTGTCCAAACCGACCGTCGGCCAGGCGCTGCTGGACCTGGAGCAGCACCGGCTGGTGCGCCCCATCGGCCGCACGACGGCCGGGCCGGGGCGGTCGGCGATGGTGTACGAGGTGAACCCGGCGGCCGGGCACGTGCTGGGGGTGGACATCGGGCGGCAGCGCATCCGGGTCGCGGTGGCGGACCTGGCCGGGTCGGTGATCGCGCGGGTCGACGAGCGCAACCGGTGCCGGACGGCGGGTGCGCTGGTGCGGACGGTGCGGGACCTGGCGGTGCGGACGGTGTCGGACGCCGGGTTGTCGTTGGACGAGATGGTGGTGAAGGTCGTCGGGACGCCGGGCGTGCCGCGCGACCGGACGCTGCTGCACGCGCCGAACCTGCCGGGGTGGGAGCGGCCCGGGTTGCTGGACGAGCTGGAGACCCTGCTGGGGCCGGACCTGGTGGTGGAGAACGACGCGAACCTGGCGGCGGTGGGTGAGCGGGCGTACGGGGCGGCGCGGGGCGTGGACGTGTTCGTGCACGTGACCGTCGGGACCGGGATCGGCATGGGGATCGTGGTGGACGGGCAGTTGTTCCGGGGGGCGCACGGGGCGGCGGGTGAGGTGGGGTACTTGCCATATCCGTCCGATGTGGACAGTACCGGTGGTGCGGGTGCTGTTGGCGGTGCGGGTGGCGTGGGGGCTGCGGGCAGTGCGGGTGGTGTGGGCAGTTCGCGGGGGCGGTTGGAGTCGGCGGTGGCGGCGGAGGCCGTGGTCGAGGCGGCTCGGTCGGCCGGGTTGGGCGTGAAGTCGGCGCGGGACGTGTTCGCGTTGGCGCGTGGTGGGGATCCGAAGGCGTTGGACGTCGTGCGGGACGAGGCCGAGCGGTTGGCGTTCGTGGTGGCGTCGGTCGCGGCGGTGATCGATCCCGAGTTGGTGGTGCTGGGTGGCGGGATCGGCGGCAACACCGATCTGCTGGGGCCGCCGCTGGCGGAGGCGCTGGGCCGGCTGACGCCGTTGGCGCCCCGGATCGCGGCGGGCGAGCTGGGTGACGGGGCGGTGCTCAGCGGTGCGGTCGCGATGGGCTTGGCGGCGGCCCGCGATCTTGTGTTCGACCGGCGAGGTGCCGTTACTCTCTGAGAGTAGTCGAGCGCCCCTCACCTGGTAATTCACTCAATTGTCGTAGGTGTCAACTGGACAGTAGTGGCATAGCGTTACCACACCTCCTCCTGGAGGGTGTGTGTCCTTCCGTTGTTGCAAAGGGGAGTCGGACGGGGAGTACGGGGGACGTGGTCCCCTTCCGGCCGTACACGGGGCAGGTGCCGCGCCCGCAAACACCTGCCCCGTGTGACAACGGACCGTGCGCCACCCCGCCCTGAGCCGCCGCCCCAACGGCTCAGGGCCGGCCCGCGCCTTCCTTGCCACGTAAGTGAGTTCCTTTCGCGTTGGGTGTTCCGCCGTGCTCGTGGGTGGATGAGCCCTGCTCGTGGGTGGATGAAGTCTTCTCACGTTGGGCGTCCGCGGGGTGGATGAGGTCATCTCGCGTTGGGCATTGCGCGGGGTGGACGAGGTCATCTCGCGTTGGGCGTTCCGCCCGTCCACCCCCTCCCAGGCCCCCTGGCACAAGCCGGGCGCGCGGTGCGCGCCAAGCGCGCTTCGCGCGCAGACCCGAGCGCTGCGCGCTCGGGTCGCACGGCCCGGCGGAGCCGGGCCGTGCCGGCCGCCGCAGGCGGCCCCGCCGAAGGCGGGTGCTTTTGGTGGCTTTAGCGAGGTGGCCTGGGTGGGGGTGGGCGGGCGGAACGCCCGACGTGACACGGCGAAGGGCCGGCGCGAACGCCCAACGCGAGACGAAGAAGGGCAGGCAGGAACCCGAAGTGAGATACCCCGCTCGACCTGCGGTTATGGCCTAGGCGTCGGCCGGTGCACGTTCTCCGCAGTCGAGGCGTGGTGCGTCGAATCCGCGATCCACGGCCCCGGAGTCGACGGATCCAGCACCCCCTCCTCCAACCACGTGAACCGCCCCTCCAACACGTGCCGCGCCAACACCACATCGGACTCGTCCGCGTTGGTCCACAAGCGCTCGAACAACTCGTCCACCCGAACGCGAGACTGCTTCGCGAAAGCGTCCGCCAACTCCACCGCGCGGTCCCCGTCCGCCGCCGCCTTCACGCACGACGCACTGATGGCGAACAGCTCCGCCCCGATGTCCACCACCCGCGCCAGGAACCGCTGCTTCCGCTCCATCCGCCCCTGCCACCGCGACATCGCGTAGAACGTGTGCCGCGCCAGCTTCCGGCTCGACCGCTCCACGAACCGCAAGTGCGTCGCGAGTGGACCAAACTCCCCGTACGCCTTGGGCACCTGCCCCCGCCCCACCACCAGGGTCGGCAGCCACTTCGCGTAGAACCCGCCCGCCCGAGCCACCGCCCGCGCCTTCGCACGACCGTCCGCCTCGGGATCGATGATGTCCCCCGCCACCGCCAGGTGCGCGTCCACCGCCTCCCGCGCGATGAGCAAGTGCATGATCTCCGTGGACCCCTCGAAGATCCGGTTGATCCGCAGATCCCGCAACAACTGCTCGGCCGGCACACCCCGCTCACCCCGCCGTGCCATCGACTCGGCCGTCTCGTACCCCCGGCCACCCCGCAGCTGCACCAGTTCGTCCGCGACCAGCCACGCCATCTCCGACCCGTACAGCTTGGCCAGCGCCGCCTCGATCCGGATGTCGTGACCACCGGCGTCGGCCAGCTCGCTCGACAGGTCCAGCACCGCCTCCAGCGCGTACGCCGTCGCCGCGATGAACGCGACCTTGCCCGCGATGGCCTCGTGCTTCCCGACCGGCAACCCCCACTGCACCCGCTCGGACGACCACTCGCGCGCGATCTTCAAGCACCACTTGGCCGCCCCCGCGCACAACGCCGGCAACGACAACCGCCCGGTGTTCAAGGTGGTCAGGGCGATCTTGAGCCCCGCCCCCTCCTTGCCGATCCGGTTCGCCTCGGGCACGTGCACCTCGTGGAACCGGGTCACCCCGTTCTCCAGGCCGCGCAGGCCCATGAACTCGTTGCGGTTCTCCACGGTGATGCCCGGCGAGTCGCCCTCGACCACGAACGCCGTGATGCCCTTGCCCGGCACCTGCGCCATCACGACCAGCAGGTCCGCGACGACACCATTCGTCGTCCACAGCTTCACTCCGTTGAGCACGTACCCGCCGTCGACCGGGGTCGCCGTCGTGCCCAGGCGGGCCGGGTCGCTGCCGACGTCCGGCTCGGTCAGCAGGAACGCGCTGATCTCGCCCGCCGCGCACCTCGGCAGGTACTCGGCCTTCTGCTCGTCCGTGCCGAACATCGCCAGCGGCTGGGGCACGCCGATCGACTGGTGCGCGGACAGCATCGCGCCCAGCGCCGGGTTGACCGACCCGACCAGCATCAGGGCGCGGTTGTAGTACACCTGGGACAGGCCCAGGCCGCCGTACTCGGGCTTGATCTTCATGCCGAACGCGCCGAGCCGCTTGAGGCCGACCAGGACCTCGTCCGGGATGAGGGCGTCGCGCTCGATCCGCGCGCCGTCGATGGTCTCGCAGTACTCGCGCAGTTCGCCGAGGAACTTCTCGCCGCGCTCGCGGTCGTCGGCGGAGCCGGAGGGGTGGGGGTGGATCAGGTCGAGGCGGAAGTGGCCGAGGAACAGCTCCCGGCCGAAGCTCGGGTGCTTCCACCTCGTCTCGCGCGCCTGCTCGGCGACCTTGCGGGCGACTCGCTCGTCCACGTGCCGGTCGGGGTCCACTGCCGTCATCACGGACCTCCCTGGAGCCGGGCTTCCCACGTTACTACCGGCGGGTAGCCCCATCCGGGTGACAGGAAACCCGGCTCCTCCACCGGATCAGGCGCAAAGGGCGGCGTGGAGGCGACCCCCACGCCGCCTGACGGATCAGCTCCAGATCGCCGCTACCCACTCGGGGTGGTCGATGAACGGGTTGCGGTTGCGCTGGTAGGTGTCGTAGATGACCTGGTTGCGGCGCTTCTCGAACGCGTCCGGCGGGTCCTGCTGGTGCCACTGGACCAGCACCGAGAGCCGGCCGTGGTACGGGGCGGTGCCGTTGTTGACGTTGTTGTTCAGCTCCAGGTTGGCGAAGCCGTCGGTGCCCTCGTACCGGACCGCCATGTAGAACAGCATCCGGGCCACATCACCCTTGACGGCGTTGCGCGGCTCCCACGAGTCGCTGTCGGTGTAGTTCCCGGGCGCCTCGGCCGCGGCGGTGCCGCCGTTGTCGAAGTCCTTGTTGCCGCGGTCGGCGTTGACCGTCACGTCCTCCGGCCGCAGGTGGTGCAGGTCGGTGCCGGGGCCGGTGGCGGTGCCGAAGTCGCCGTGGGACTTGGCCCAGACGTGCTCCCGGTTCCAGTCGTCGACGTCACCGCCGTTGAGCGTCTTGCTCTGCGACCGGCCGCTGTAGAGCAGGATGACGTTGGCCGGGTTGTTCGGGTCCTCGTCGGTGACCTTCAGCGCGTTCCACACCTGGTCGTAGGACAGCTTGGTGTTCGTGCGGATGATCTGGTGCAGCGCGGTCTTCAGCGCCGAACCGGTCTTGCCCGCCGCGTCGCGGTAGTAGTCGTCGGTCGGCGGGGCGCTGGTGGTGGTCGTGGCCGTGGTCGTCGGCGTGGTGGTGGTGCCGGCGAACGCGAAGGCCGTGGACGACGTCAGGCCGGGGTGGGCGAAGTACGCGGAGAGGGTGCCGGTGACGTCGATGCGCTTGCCCATGAGGCTGGGGTTCGTGCGCAGGCCCCACGCGGACCGGAACGCCGACGGGATCTGCACGTAGATCATCTGACTGGTGCTGGTCTGGCTCGCGGTGTCGGCGAGGGCCAGGGCGTAGTCGTTGGGGAAGTTCGACCGGACGACGGTGGTGGTGGCGGTCGGCTGGCCGACGACGTAGCCGCGCACGGTGGCGGTCGAGCCGTTCTGCTGGCTGATGGCCTGGCTGACCGTGATGGGCGTGGCCGCGCCGGAGGCGGCCGTGGACACGAGCAGGGTGGTGACGACCGCGGCCGTGGCGGTGAGTGCGCCGGCCAGTCGCCAGGTGGAGGTTCGCACGGTTGGGTGTCCTCTCCCCGATAGCGGCGTCGCAGGGTGACAGCACGCGTCAGAGGTCCTGACTGTGCGCGATCAGGTGCGGATGATCACCTCCGCAGCATCGCACGAGAATGACCACGATCGAGTGATGAGCTACTCACGGTGAAGTGGCCGGGACATGACCGGTTGGTGGGCCGCTGCTCCGTCCGGACCATGGCCGCATGCGCGTGCTGCTGCTGGTGCCGGCCCTGGTCTCGCCGCCCGCGTCGGAGCGGCTCGGGCACACGTTCGACCGGGACACCACCCAGCGCATCCACGACGTCGTGGTGGCGGGCGGGGAGCCTGCGCCGGCCGCGTTGTGCCGGCGGGTCGCGCCGGGCTGGCTGAAGCTGGGCTGCCCGACGTTCGCCGAGGTCGTGGCGGAGTACGTGGCGGACCGGCCGCCGCTGGGCCGCTGCCTGCGGGTCGACGCGCGCTTGGAGGTGCCGCCGCTGACCGCCGCCTACGTGGAGTGCGCCTAGAGTTCTCCCCGTGGAGGACCTGCTTCGATGATCGACTTCCTGGCCACGGCGCTGATCGTGCTCGCGCTGGTCTGCGCCGCCTGGGCGCTGCTGCTCGCGGTGCTGGACAAGCCGCTGACGCTGGACACCAAGCTGACCCTGGGCATCGCGGGCGCGGTGGTGCTGCTGGAGTTCGGGCTGCTGGTGCAGGCCGTGATCGGGGTCGTCAAGCTGATCGGGCTCGACCGCGACATCGCGTCCGCCACGTTCGTCGGCTACCTGATCGGGCCGGTGGTCGTGCTGCCGCTGGCCGGGTTCTGGGCCATCGCGGAACGGTCCCGGTGGGGTGCGGCGGTGCTCGTGGTGGGGTGCCTGAGCGTGCCGGTGATGATCGTGCGGCTCCAGCAGATCTGGGCGGGCCATGCCTGACACGCGGTCCGGGCCCGGGCGGCTGCTGATCGCCGTCTACGGGCTGTTCGCGGTGGCGGCGACGGCGCGGTCGGGCGTGCAGATCGCGACCCGGTTCGCCGAGGCGCCGGTGGCCTACCTGCTGTCCGCGTTCGCGGCGGTGGTGTACGTGGTGGCGACCGTGACGTTGGCGGTGGGCAGCCGGACGTCCCGGCGGGTGGCGTGGGTGTCGTGCGCGGTGGAGTTGGTCGGTGTCGTCGTAGTCGGCGCGGTGAGCTACCTGGTGCCGTCGTGGTTCCCGCAGGCGACGGTGTGGTCGCACTTCGGCAGCGGCTACCTGTTCATCCCGCTGGTGCTGCCGGTGCTGGGGCTGCTCTGGCTGCGCCGGACGGCGGCCACCGCGGTGTAGGGGTCTACTCCGCCGACTCCAGGAGGGTCCGCAGGGTGTCGGCCAGGGCGGTGCGGGCGTCCTGATCCAGGGCCGCGAGCAGGCGCCGGCCGGTGGCGAGGTGGTCGGGCAGGGCGGCGTCGACCAGGCGGCGGCCCTCGTCGGTCAGCGAGACGACGACGCCGCGGCCGTCCACCTCGCTCGGCTTGCGGGTGACCAGGCCACGGGCTTCGAGGCGGTCGAGGCGCTGGGTGATGGCGCCGGAGGTGACCATCGAGGCGCGCATCAGCTCGGTGGGCGTCAGGCAGTGCGGCGGGTCGCTGCGGCGCAGGGTGGCCAGGACGTCGAAGGACGCCCGGTCCAGGCCGTGCCGGGCGAACGTCTCGCGCTGCGCCGCCTCCACCACGCGGGCGAAGCGGTTCAGGCGGCCCAGCACGGCCATCGGGGAAACGTCCAGGTCGGGCCGCCGCGCGTGCCACTGGCTCAGGACGAGGTCGACGTGGTCTGCCACGCATCTACCTTAGCGGTGAGGCAAATCACCTGCCTGGGTAGCTTAGCGATGAGCTAGTTTGGCTTAGTGCTAAGCAACCGCCTCCTCACCGCCCTCGCCCCGGCCATCTGGGGCACCACCTACTACGTCACCACCGAGTACCTGCCGCCCGACCGGCCACTGCTGGCCGGCCTGCTGCGCGCCCTGCCCGCCGGGGTGCTGCTGGTCCTGATCACCCGGCGATTGCCCACCGGCGACTGGTGGTGGCGGTCGCTGATATTGGGCGCCTTGAACATCGGCGCGTTCCTGCCGCTGCTGTTCCTGGCCGCCTACCGCCTGCCCGGCGGGGTCGCCGCGACCGTCGGCGCGATCCAGCCGCTGTTCGTCGCCGGGTTGTCCGCCGCGCTGCTCGGCCAGCGGATGACCTTGCGGGTCGCCCTGGCGGCCGTCGCCGGTGTTGCCGGGGTCAGCCTGCTCGTGCTGCGGGCCAACGCGGCACTGGACTGGCTGGGGGTCGCCGCCGCACTGGGTGGCGCGGCCGTGATGGCGGCCGGTGTGGTGCTCAGCAAGCGGTGGCCGTCGCCCGCACCGCTGCCGGCGTCGACCGGGTGGCAACTCGTCTGGGGCGGGTTGCTGCTGGTGCCGGTGACGCTGGTGGTGGAGGGCCTGCCCGCGACGATCACCGCCCGCAACTGGGCCGGGTACGCGTACCTGGGCCTCATCGGCGCGGCGCTGTCGTACAGCTTGTGGTTCCGCGGCATCCGGTTGCTCAAGGCCACCGACGTGACGTTCCTCGGCCTGCTCAGCCCGGTCGTGGCGACGCTCGTCGGGTGGCTCGCGCTGGGTCAGGACCTGACCGTGTTGCAGGTGCTGGGCGCGGTCGTGGTGCTCGCTTCTCTGGTGGTCGCCCAAAAACAGGTCTCGCAGAAACAGGGAGGGAAGACCGATGCGGATCACGGTGTTCGGGGCGGCGGGAGCCGTCGGCAGTCGAGTGGTGACCGAAGCGCTCCGGCGAGGGCATGACGTCACCCCGGTGACCCGATCGCCCCGCGAGGGTTTCGTGGTGGCCGACGCGACCGATGTCGCGCAGGTGGCTCGGTTGGCCGGCGAGAGTGACGTCGTGATCAGCGCGACCCGGCCGGTGCCGGGGTCGGAGCGGGACCTCGTGGTCACCGCGAAGGCGCTGCTGGAGGGTGTGCGGCGCAGCGCGGCGAGACTGATCGTCGTGGGCGGGGCGGCGACCCTGCGGACGCCCAACGGGGTTCTGGTGCACGAGGAGCCCGGGTTCCCGGCGGACATCCTGCCGATCGCGCTGGCTTGTGCGGAGCAGCACGCGGTGTTCACCGAGGAGTCCGAAGTGGACTGGACGTACGCGAGCCCGCCGGCGGTGATCGAGCCCGGCGAGCGGACCGGGACCTACCGGCTGGGCCTGGACGACCTGCTGGTCGACGCCGAGGGGAAGTCGGAGATCTCGATGGAGGACTTCGCCGTCGCGCTGCTCGACGAAGTCCTCCACCAGAAGTACCGGCGGATGCGCTTCACCGCCGCTTACTAGGCGGGGAGCTGCCAGGTCTGGTTCGGGCCGTTGTGGCAGGTCCAGATGATGAGTTGGGTGGAGATGGCACCGGGGTGGGCGGTTTGCAAGGCGTCCTGCACCGCTCGGGCAGCGCGAGGCACGTCGACCGATGGTCGGACACCGGACCGCCGAAGCGGCCTGGAGGGTGAACTGGCTCGCGTGGGCGGGCAGCAGCCGCTGGAGCACCGCCGCGGCGGGCGCGGTGTCGAAGGCCGGCTGCGCGGCGGCGTGCGGGGTGGTGAGCAGGCCGGCGACCAGCGCCGACACCACGAACGTCCTGAACACGGCGGCTCCCGAGGTGGCCGGAAGTGGTTCAGACCAGCGTGGGCACCGTCACCGTGATGTCGATTACCGCTCGGAGTACTGGACCTTTGTGCACATTTGCACACCTGTTCGCGAACATGAAAAAGGGGCGGCCACCGAAGTGACCGCCCCATGAGCACAGGGCGCTAGCCCACGTCAGCGCACGACCGCGCGTCCGGGTCGAGCGCCGCCTTGGGCACCCACCGGACGTTGGCGAACGACGCCTGGAACGCCCCCTCGGTGTAGACCAGGAACGGCGTGTTGACGTTCTCCAGGTCCAGCCCGCCCTGCGCGAAGCAGGACAGCGGGATCTTCACCGTCGCCTTCCCGTCCCCGGCCAGGCCGGTGAACAGGTTGGTCGCCTCGACCTCCGCCAGGCACGGGTACACGCAGTGCGTGCTCAGCACGGTGCGCGCCGCCGGGGCCTGGTGGACGATCACGTCGAACACCAGCGCGGCGTTCGCGTTGAGGTAGCCGCGCAAGTCCGTGCCACCCGCCGGGTTCTGCACGTAGACCTGGCCCGGGCCGGTGCCCGTCCACGTCGTCTTCAGCGCGTCGCCCTGCACGTTGACGTCCGCCGGCACGGTGCTGATGTTCGCCTGCGCCGCCTCGCCGTCCGGGCCGATCTCCAGGCCCCAGTTCTCCGGCGAGCCGATGTAGCTCTTGTACGGCGCGATGTCCTGGCGCACGAACAGCTCAAGGTCCTCGGTCGCCGTGCCGCCGCCGCCGTCGCCCGAGCAGCCGAACACCGGGGCCGACTCGTCCAGCAGGCCGACGTTGCCGGTCTGCCACGACCGCAGGCCGTAGCCCGCCTTGAACAGCGGGTCGTAGCCCTCCGCGCCGGGGTTGAGCGGCGTCTGGCACGCGCTGCGCGGCCACGAGTAGGACAGCGTGCCGGTGTAGCCGGGGAACGTGTGGCGCCCGCGCACCAGCAGGTCCGCCACGCCGCCGCCCTCGGTGCCGGGCAGGAACGCCGCCACGAACGCGTCGGAGCGGTTGAGTTCCTTGTTGACGTGCAGCGGACGGCCCGAGATGTAGACGGTGACGACCGGCGCGCCCTTGCCGCGGACCTTGTCCAGCACGGCCAGGTCCTGCGGGTACAGCTTGGCCGCCTCCAGCGAGCGCTTGCCGATGTCGCCCACGCCCTCGGCGTACGGGGTCTCGCCGATCACCGCGATCACCGCGTCGAAGCCCGCCGGGTCGACGTCACCGGTCTCGGAGAACACCACGTTCTCCGCGCCCAGCGCCTCCCGCAGCCCGCCGAGAACCGTGGTGCCGTTGGGGAAGTCGGCGTTGGTGTTGCCGGTGCCCTGCCAGGACAGCGTCCAGCCGCCGGTCTGGTTCTGCATGCTGTCCGCGCTCTTGCCGACGACCAACACCTTGGCGCGCGGGGAAAGCGGCAGCACGCGGTTGTTGTTCTTCAGCAGCACCTGGGACCTGCGGACCGCCTCGCGGGCGAGTCGCTTGGCCTCCAACGCGTCCTGCGACCCGGCGTGCTCGCGCTCGGACGGCTTGACCCCGTCCAGGACGCCGCTGCGCAGCTTGACGCGCAGGATGCGGGTGACCGCGTCGTCGATGCGGGACATCGGGATCTCGCCCGCCTCGACCTGCGCGATCGTGTTGGCGATGAACGCCTTCCAGTCGTTGGGCACCATGAAGACGTCGATGCCGGCGTTGACCGCCTGCGGGCAGCTGGCGTTGGTGCAGCCGGCGACCTGGCCGTGGCCGTTCCAGTCGGAGACCACCAGGCCGTCGAAGCCGATCTTGCCCTTGAGGATGTCGTTCACGGCCAGCTTGGAGCCGTGCAGCTTGCCCTCGTTGATGCCCAGGTCCGTGTTGGTCCAGCTGTTGAACGACACCATGACGGTCTGGGCGCCGGCCGCGAGCGCGCCGTAGTAGCCCTGGCCGTGCAGGTTGATCATCTCGGCCTCGGACGACGGGTTCACGCCCTGGTCCTTGCCGCCGATCGTGCCGCCGTCGCCGATGAAGTGCTTGGCGGTGGCCAGCACGTCGACCCGGCGGCGGCTGTCGCCCTGAAGGCCCTTCACGGCCTCGTAGCCGTAGGCGCGGGTGATCCGCGGGTCCTCCGAGTAGCCCTCGTAGGTGCGGCCCCAGCGGTCGTCGCGGACCACGGCCAGGGTCGGCGCGAACGCCCAGTCCTGGCCGGTGGCCCGGACCTGGTCGGCGGTCGCCTTCGAGATGTCCCGGATCAGGCACGGGTCGTGCGCCGCGCCCAGGCCGATGTTGTGCGGGAAGAGCGTGGCGCCGTAGACGTTGTTGTTGCCGTGGACGGCGTCGATGCCCCAGACCACCGGGATGCCGGTGCGGGTGGCCTTGGACGCGTTCCAGTACGCGTCGGCGAGGTCCAGCCACGCCTGCGGGGAGGCGTGCTTGTCCCGGTTCGGCCACGAGCCGCCGCCGTTGAGGACCGACCCGATGTGGTACTCGCGCACCTCGTCCGGGGTGATCGCGCCGATCTCCGGCTGGGTCATCTGGCCGACCTTCTCGGCCAGCGTCATGCCCTCGACGATCTGCTTGATCCGGCGCTCGTCGCCCGGTGACGACTTGACCCGGCTGGTCACCTTCGGCCAGTCGGGCAGCGCGGGCAGGGTCTTCTCGATCCGGGCGCAGCCGTGCTCGGTGCGGGGTTCGCCGACCACGGGCTGCCGCGACTCGGGCTCGGCGGTCGCGACCGCCGACGTCACCGAGGTCAGGACCGCGGCGGCGAGCAGGGCGCTCAGGTGTCTGCGACGTGTGCGGGACATCGGTTCGTCCGTTCCTCGACGGCTTTGTCGCGCCCGATCCTGATCGGCCCCACTGTCTCGGTCAAGAGTTTCGTGGGAGCGTTTCCGCGCAGGTCAGCGTTTCGGTACTCCGGGTCGCGTACCGGGACTGGGCCGCTCAGCCGACAGCGCCGCTCGCCGCCGCTCAGCCGACCGGCAGCCGGGCCCGCCAGTCCAGGGGCTCGACGTGGATGCGCGTGTCGGGCGAACCGTCCCACTCCACCGGCAGGCCGACCGCCCGCAGCGCCGCGACCACCTCCCGGCCCACCGCGGCGGTGTCGTCCGGCGAGCCCGGCAGCGCCCCGTAGGCCAGGTACAACCCGCCGCCGGCGACCGCCCGGACGGTGTCCTGCTGGTGGAAGAACACGAACCCGCGGGCGCCCGGCCCGGCCTCGTCCCCGATCTCGGCCAGCCCGCACGACCGGCAGCACGCGAAGTCCGCCCGCGCCACCACGCCCTGCACGTCCAGCTTCTCGAAGGCGGTGAGCAGCCGGTCGACGTCGGTGGTCGCGGGCCAGCCCGCCTGCTCGGCCACCCGCGCCGCCCACAGCCGGTCCACCGTCGCGGTCACCTCCGACTCCGGCAGCACGTCCTCTACGTGGTCGAGCACGTTGAAGACGATCTCCTCGCGGGAGCGGAACCCGCCGTGGACCAGTTCCAGGGCGAACTCCACCGCCTCGGCGCGGACGTCCTCGGGCAGCGGCTTGTCGTTCGTGTTCTCCACCCGCGGAATCCTGCCGGCCATCCCCGACAAAACCGGCACCGACGAAACTGGGCGGCAACACATCCCCTCCCGGCGGGCACGAAGAGGCATGACGACCGAAGACCCCGACGACCGCGCGCTGTGGGCCCAGGCCGCGGCGGGCAGCGGGCACGCCTTCGGGGTGCTGTTCGACCGGCACGCCAAGGCGGTCTACAACCACTGCTTCCGGCTCACCGCGTCCTGGGCCGCCGCCGAGGACCACCTCCAGGCCACGTTCCTGCTGGCCTGGCGCAAGCGGGACCGGCTGCGGCTGGAGCGCGACTCGGCCCTGCCGTGGCTGCTGGCCGTGGCCACCAACGTGGTGCGCAGCGACCGGCGCTCGGCGGCGCGGCGGCTGCGGCTGTTCCACCGCGTCCCGGTGGAGGACCGGGTGCCCGACCACGCCGACCTGGTCGCCGAACGGGTCGACGACCAGCACCGGATGCGGCAGTTGCTGGAGGCCGTGAACCGGTTGCCGCGCAGCGAGCGCGAGGCGCTGGCCCTGTGCGTGTGGTCCGGCGTGTCCTACCAGGACGCGGCGGCCGTGCTGGGCATCGCCGAGGTCAGCGTCCGGTCCCGGGTCAGCAAGGCCAAGGCTCGGCTCGGCCGGATGTTCGCCCAGCGTCCCGAGGTCGTACCGCTCGCCGCTCTCACCGTGGAGGACCGATGAACACCACGCTCCCCCCGGCCCGCGACCTGCCCCCCGGTCGCCGGGCCGAGATCCGCGCCGAGGTCGAGCGCGCCGTGACCGCGCGCCGGCCGTTCCGCTTCGCGCCCCTGGTCACGGCCGTCACCGCGGTGGGCGCGGTGGTCGCGGTCGTGGCGTTCGTCCAGCCGTGGCAGCGGACCGAGGCGGTCGGCCCGGCCCAGCAGGTGACCACGACGTCGGTGCCGACTTCCGCGCCGGCCCCCACGCCGACGAAGCCGGTGGTCCACGGGCTGACCCCCGAGCGGATCGCCGAGATCGAGGCGGGCTGCGTCCAGATCTCCACCGGCTCCGGCAAGGGCACGCTCTACCAGTACGGCGAGGACGAGGCCGGCAAGTGGGCCTTGATCTACACCGAGAACGCCGCGCTGCTGTGCACCATCGACGGACCCGGGATGCCCTACAACGCGGGCTTCACCAGCGGCTTCGACCTGGAGTGGATGTCGAACCCGATCGCGATCGACACCAACGGCGGCAGCGCGGGCGGTGACGTCCCGGGCAACAAGGAGATCTACCGGGGACAGCACGGCACCGCGACGGCCGGCGGCCGGGTCACCCCCGAGGTCGGCCGGGTGACCTTCACCTACGACGGCCAGACCGTGGACGCCACCATCGCCAACGGCACCTTCGTCGCCCGCAACATCTTCCCCACCCACTGGACGATCCCCGAGTCGGAGGGGTTCGAGGTGCGCGCGTACGACCGGAACGGGAAGCTGCTGGCGTCGAGCGTCGACCTGGGGAAGAAGTGCTTCGTCGCGCCGGACAACCGGGTCGTCTTCGGCGCGTGGAACATGAAGGACGACGACACCACGAAGTGCGAACCCGCCGCTCGCTGGAAGTGAGTTGTCAACCGGGGTCGGCGACGCCCCGGTAGGGCAGGGTCTCGCGGTAGACGACGTTGGTCGTGGTGCTGCCGAACGCGGTCAGCTCGTTGACCACCCGCTCCAGGTGGGGCATGGAGGTGGCGGCGACCTTGAGCGTGTAGCAGTCCTCGCCGGTGACGCGCAGGCACTCCAGCACCTCGGTGCGTTCGGCGAGCAGCCGGTGCAGGGGTTCGTGCCGGTTGCCGGGGTACTTGAGGCGCACCACGGCCAACACCGCGTAACCCGCCTTGGCCAGGTCGACGGTGGCGCGGTAGCCGGTGATGACGCCGGCGGCTTCCAGCCGCTTGACCCGTTCGGTGGTCGCGGAGGGGCTGAGGTTGACCCGGCGGCCCAGTTCGGTGAGCGCGATCCGGCCGTCGGACTGGAGTTCGGTCAGGATCGCCCAGTCGGTGGGGTCGAGGGTCATCGGCCGAGATTACCGTGGATTTTGCGGCGTTGGCCGCTTCAGACCGTGAGTTCTGCCTTTGGGTCACGGTTTGGCGGGCCTAGTGTTGGGGTCGTGCGAATCGGTGTGAACGTCCCGAACTTCGGGCCCGGGACCAACCCCGCGGTGCTGCGCGACTGGGCGCGGACGGTGGAGGGGCTCGGGTTCGACCTGCTCATGGTGTCCGACCACGTGGTGGTCACGCCGGACGTGGCGGAGCAGTACCCGGAGCCGTTCTACGAGCCGTTCACCACGTTGTCCTGGCTGGCCGGGGTGACCGAGCGGATCACGTTGGGGACGACCGTCCTGATCGCGCCCTACCGGCACCCGTTGCTGGTGGCGCGGATGGCGGCGAACCTGCGGGCGTTGAGCGGGGACCGGCTGGTGATGGGGGTCGGCGTCGGGTGGGCTCGGCAGGAGTTCGAGGCGCTGGGGGTGCCGTTCTCCGCTCGCGGGCGGTTGACGGACGAGGTGGTGACCGCCCTGCGCGAGGTCGGGGTGCCGGTGTGGGTCGGCGGGCAGAGCGACGGGGCGTTGCGGCGAACGGTGCGGTTGGGCGACGCGTGGCACCCGTTGCGGCTCACCCGGTCGGCCTGGCGGGAAGGGGTGGACCGGTTGGCGGCGGTCGCGGTGGCGGAGGACCGGCCGATGCCCGCGTTGGCGCCCCGGATCCTGTTGCGGCTGACCGATTCGGTGGGGGCGGATCGGCGGATGGGCGAAGGGTCCATTGAGGACGTCGTGGCGGATCTGGAGGCGTTGCGGGAGGACGGGGTGGAGGCGGTGGTGCTGGACCCGTTCGTGGGAGATCCGGACGAGACCCGGCACCCCGAGGTGGCTTGGCAGGCGTTGGCGACGGTGCGGAAGGAGATCCGGTGAGTTCGGGGATCGGTGCGGTGGCGGAAGGGCACTTGCGGCGGGCGATCGCCCTGGCGGCGGAGGCGAGGGAGGGCGGGAACCCGCCGTTCGGGTCGCTGCTGGTCGGGCCGGACGGGTCGGTGCTGGTGGAGGAGCGGAACTCCAGCATCACGGACTCGGACATCACCGCCCACCCCGAGCTGAAGCTGGCGCGGTGGGCGGGGCGGGAGCTGGACGCCGAGACGGCCGCCGGCACGACCATGTACACCAGCTGCGAGCCGTGCGGGATGTGCGCGGGGGCGTTGGCGCGGTCGGGGATCGGGCGGGTGGTGTTCGCGCTGTCGGCCGACCAGCTCAACGGGTTGAAGACGTCCGGCGGGTTCCCGGTGGTGCCGACGGAGGGGCCGTACTTGTACGACGAAGCCCGTGTTCCCGTGGCGGGGTACTACCCCTAGGCCCGCGCGCTGCGGAATCGCCTTCCCCGGGTGCGTCTCGACTGGCGGCTGGGGTTCACAGTTGGTGATGGTTCCGCTACCTTGAGGAACTGGGAGCGCTCCCAGTCAGAGGACATCCTCATCGTGGAGGACACACATGACCTTCAGACGCGGTTTCCGGAGCCTCGGTGTCGTTTCGGCGGTACTGGCGGTCTTCGCCGCAGGGCTCGTCGCGCTGTTCACGCCGGGCGTGGCCGGTGCGCACGGGTCGGTCACCGACCCGCCGTCGCGCAACTACGGCTGCTGGCAGCGCTGGGGCAGCGACCACCTGAACCCGAACATGGGCCAGACCGACCCGATGTGCGCCCAGGCGTGGAAGACCGACCCGAACGCCATGTGGAACTGGAACGGCCTGTACCGCAACGGCGTCGGCGGCAACCACCAGGGCGCGCTGCCCAACGGCCAGCTGTGCAGCGGCGGGCTCACCGAGGGCGGCCGGTACCGGGCGCTGGACGCCGTCGGCGCCTGGCAGGCCGCGACCAAGCCGCGCCAGTTCACGCTCACCATCACCGACCAGGCCCGGCACGGTGCGGACTACCTGCGCATCTACATCACGCGCCAGGGGTTCAACCCGACCACCCAGCCGCTGAGCTGGAGCAACCTGGAGCTGGTCGCCTCCACCGGCCGCTACCCGACCACGGGCCTCTACCAGGCCCAGGTCAACGCGGGCAGCCGGACCGGGCGACACGTGGTGTTCACGATCTGGCAGGCCAGCCACATGGACCAGGCCTACTACCTGTGCAGTGACGTCATCTTCCAGTGACCGCTCGGGTAAGGGCGACGACGGGTGCTCAGGCGCCCGTCGTCGCCCAGCGGGCCTGGCCGGAGCCCGGTCACCTCGGTCTTGCGGCCGTGGGCAGGAAGGCCGACTCAGAGCACCGCCGGGGTTCGGTCCCCCACCAGTGCCGCCGCGCCGATGAGCCCGGCGTCCACGCCCAGGGTCGCGGGGCGGACCTCCACCGCGCGCATGAACTCCAGACCCGGCCACTGACCCAGCGCACCGGTGATCGCGGGCTCCAAGAGGTCCCACGCCTGGGCCACGCCGCCGCCGATCACCACCCGGTCGATCTCGCACAGCGCGGACGCCACGGTGATCACGTGGGCCACCGCCTTGCCGGACCGGTCGAACGCGGCGCGCGCCACCGGGTCGCCGGCGCGGGCCGCCGCCGCCAGTGCCACGCCGTCGGCCTGGCCGACGGGCCGCCAGCCCTGGTCGGTCGCCCAGCGGACCATGGACGGGCCGCTGGCGATCGCCTCCGCGCAACCCCTTGCGCCGCAACGGCATTCCGGGCCGGCCGGGTCCACGACGAAGTGGCCGACGTGCCCGGCGTTGCCGGACGTGCCGAAGTGGGCCTTGCCGTCGAACACGAAACCACCGCCGATGCCGGTGGACACCACCATGCCGAGCAGGCACCGGCTCCCCCGGCCGGTGCCGTGGTGGTACTCGGCCAGCGCCATGCACTGCGCGTCGCCGCCCAGCCGGACCGGCAGGCCCGGCACCAGCTCGCCGACCCGATCCACGATCGGGAACCCGCGCCAGCCCGCGATGTTCACCGGGCTGACCGTGCCGGTGCGCAGGTCCATCGGCGCGGCGGACGCGATGCCCGCGCCCAGCAGGACCGGGTCGAGGGCGAGCAGGTCTCGGACGATGTCCGCCAACGCCCGCCACACGACCTCGCCGGCACCCGCGGGCGTCGGCGTGGTGCGGCGGGCGGTGATCGTGCCGTCGGGGGCTACCAGCGCCGCGGCGAGCTTCGTGCCGCCGACGTCCACGGCGAGCGCGAGCGGGTCGTGTGCTGAGGCCATGTCGTCGAGTTAACCGATTAAGCAGGGTCGGGGCAAGATGACAAACAGGACAGGAATCTCCGGCGGGGCAAGCGGTTCAGCCACGGAGCGCCCGTTCGATCTCGTCCAGTTCGGCGACGGTGAAGTCGAGGTTGCCGGTCGCCGCCACGTTGTCCTCCAGTTGGCGCACGCTGGACGCGCCGACCAGGGCCGAGGTGACGCTGCGGAGCACCCACGCGATCGCCGTCTGGGCCAGGGTCTGGCCGCGGCGGGCCGCGATGTCGTTGAGCGCCTTGACCTTGGCCAGGGTGCCCTCGTCGAGGTTCGCGGTGCCCAGGAACGGGCTGGGACCGGCCGCCCGCGAGCCCTCGGGGATGCCGCCGAGGTAGCGGTCGGTCAGAATGCCCTGCGCCAGCGGGGAGAACGCGATGCTGCCCGCGCCCACCTCGTCCAGCGCCTCCAGCAGGCCGTCCTCGATCCACCGGTTGACCATCGAGTACGACGGCTGGTGGATCAGCAGCGGCGTGCCCAGGTCGCGCAGGAGCGCGGCGGCGGCGCGGGTCTGGTCGGCGGAGTAGTTCGAGATGCCGACGTAGAGAGCTTTGCCTTGCCGCACAACGTGGTCCAGCGCGGCCATCGTCTCTTCGAGCGGGGTGTCCGGGTCCGGGCGGTGGTGGTAGAAGATGTCGACGTAGTCGACCTTGAGGCGGCGCAGGGATTGGTCCAAAGAGGACACCAGGTACTTGCGGGAGCCCCACTCTCCGTAGGGGCCTTCCCACATGTGGTAACCCGCCTTGGTGGAGATCAGGATCTCGTCGCGGTGGCGGCTGAGGTCGTCGGCGAAGATCCGGCCGAAGCTCTCCTCCGCCGAACCGGGCGGCGGGCCGTAGTTGTTGGCCAGGTCGAAGTGGGTCACCCCGAGGTCGAACGCCCGGCGCACGATCGCCCGCTGGCCGTCCAGCGCCTTGTCGTGGCCGAAGTTGTGCCACAGGCCCAGCGACACCGCCGGCAGCTTGAGGCCGCTGCGGCCGCAACGGCGGTAGGGCATGGCGTCGTACCGGGTCGGCGCGGCGGTGTGGCTCATGGTTCTCCTCAGGGGGGAGGTGCGGTGGTGCTCTCGCGCGGCACCAGGGTCGCGGTCGGCGACCAGCGCTCGGTGACCGGCGAGCCGTCGATCAGTTCCAGCACGGACTCGGCGACCGTCACGCCGAACTGGTGCACGTCCACGCTCATGGTGGTGAGCGCGGGCGAGGCCAGCCGGCACAGCGTGGAGTCGTCCCAGGCGACCAGGCTCAGCCGGTCGGGCACGGCCACGCCGCGGGACTTGGCGGCGCCCAGGCCGGCGACCGCCATGACGTCGTTGTCGTACAGGATCGCGGTCGGCGGCTCGGCGGCGTCCAGCAGCGCGGCGGTGAGCTTCGCGCCGGACTCCTCCGAGTAGTCGCCCTCGACGATCACCGGCTCGACCCCGGCCTCCGCGCACCCTTCGAGCAGCGCGGCGGTGCGCGCCCGGGTGTGCAGGAGGTTCTCCGGGCCGCTGACCCGGGCGATCCGGCGGTGGCCCAGCTCCAGCAGGTAGGACAGGGCCTCGCGGACCGGCCCGGCGTCGTCGGTGCGCACGGCCGGCACCGCCAGGTCGTCGGGCTCCCCCACGTACACGGCGG
This sequence comes from Saccharothrix sp., assembly GCF_031180885.1. Lineage (GTDB taxonomy): Bacteria > Actinomycetota > Actinomycetes > Mycobacteriales > Pseudonocardiaceae > Actinosynnema. The sequence continues at coordinate 116,596 of NZ_JAPSLK010000016.1, read as the reverse complement.
GCAGGCCCAGCTCGCGCAGCACGGCCGGGCGGTGGTCGTCCGCGGTCCGGTTCACCACGACCACCGCGTCCACCACGCCGCCCGCGGCCCAGCGCCGGTAGGCCGCGATCTCCGCGTCCTCCGCGCCCACGACGTGCAGCAGCACGGACTGGTCGCGCTCGGCCAGCCGCTCCTCGATGCCCGCGATGAACTCCATGAAGAACGGCTCGGTGCCCAGCAGCCGCGCGGGCCGGGCCAGGACCAGGCCGATGGATCCGGTGCTCATGCCCGCACCGCGCACAGGCTGTTCGCCGACCGCAGCACCAGCGGACCGGTCAGCGCGGACGGGTCGACGGCGCGGGCGGTGCGGACGGTGAACGAGTGCGTTTCGCCGGCGGTCAGCGTGACCAGGGCGTCGTCGGTCTCGGCGTCGGGCGCCACCCGGTCGGCCAGCACGGCGACGTCCCGCGCGAACGACGTGGCCCGCACGTCCACCCGGTACCCGCCGGGCACCGCGACGGCGGTCGCGGTCAGCGGCGACGGGTCGTAGGCCAGGTCGACGTCCTCGCGGAACAGGTGCACGGCACGCGCGTCCGCCGTGGTCGCCACCAGCACCTCCCGCTCCGCGTCCGCCGGGGTCAGCAGCTCCGGCGCCAGGTCCAGGACGGCCACCGACCGGGCGGGCACGTCCAGCACGAGCTTAGCCGCCGCCCGTTCCTCCCCCGCGAACGTCTGCCGCGTGGCGGTGACCTCGCCGGTCCACACCTCGTCGGTGTCGTTGACGGCGACCAGCACGTCCCGCCCGTCCCGCGGCTGCACGGTCAGCAGGCGCGGCGCGAAGGCGTGCCGCAGGGCGTAGTACAGCGGTTTCGGCCGCTCCTCGCTGTCGACGGCCGCCCACGACGTGACCGGCCAGCAGTCGTTGAGCTGCCACACCAGCGCCCCTGCCGTGCGCGGCCAGTGCGACCGGAAGTGCTCCACCCCGAACGCCACCGCGCGGGCCTGGTTGAGCTGGGTCGCCCAGTGCCAGTCCTCGAACGCCTCGGGCACCGGCAGGTGCGGCGCCAGGCCGCGGGCCAGCTTGCCGTTGCCGTCCTCGGCCTTCTGGTGCAGCAGGAACGCCGGGCTGGTGGGCGACAGCGGCTCGTCGTGGATCCACGTGGTGAGCGTGGCCCAGGTCGGTGGACCCTGGAACCCGAACTCCGAGCAGAACCGGGGCGTGAAATCACGGTAGCGCGTGTAGTCGATCCGGTTCCAGACTTCCCACTCGTGACGCGTGCCGTGGGTGTCGAGGTTCGGGTGCAGGTCGCCCGGGCTGTACGGGCTGCCCGGCGCGTAGGGCCGGGTGGGGTCGAGTTCGGCGACGATGGCGGGGAGCAGCTCCCGGTAGTACCGCAGGCCCCAGGTGCGGCCCTGGAGCTGTTCGGGCCAGCCCCAGTCGGCGAAGCCCCACAGGTTCTCGTTGTTGCCGTTCCACAGGGCGAGCGAGGCGTGCGAAGTGAGACGGGCGACGTGCTCGCGGGCCTCGGCCTCGACCTCCTCCCACAGCGGGGACTCCTCGGCGTAGGCCGCGCAGGCGAACGGGAAGTCCTGCCACACCAGGACACCGCGCTCGTCGCAGACGTCGTAGAAGTCCTCGGACTCGTAGATCCCGCCGCCCCAGATCCGCAGCATGTTCATGTTCGCCGCCACGGCCTGGTCGACCCGGCGGGCCAGCCGGTCGCGGGTGATCCGGGTGAGGAAGTGGTCGTCCGGGATCCAGTTCGCGCCCTTGGCGAAGATCGGCTTGCCGTTGACGACGAAGGTGAACGGGGCGCCGATGTCGTCGGGCGTGGTGTCGACGGTGATCGTGCGGAAGCCGATGCGGCGGTGGTGGCGGTCGGCCTCGGTCGTGGTGCGGAGGGTGACGTCGAGGTCGTAGAGCGGGTGGTCGCCGTGGCCTGCGGGCCACCACAGGTCGGCGTTGGGCACCATGACGGTGATGACGGCTTGGTCGCCGTCGATGGTTGTGCTTTCCGAGTGACCGTCCACAGTGGCCTGGATGGTGAGGGGATCGTTGGAGGCGCGGTCGACGGTCACGTGGACCTCTACCCGGCCGGTGCCGTCTTCGTCCACGGTGACCAGGGGGCGGACCTGGGCGAGGCGGGCGGTGTCCCAGCGCTCCAGGCGGACCGGCCGCCAGATGCCGGCGGTCTGCAGGTCGGGGCCCCAGTCCCAGCCGAAGGAGCAGGCCATCTTGCGGATCGCGTTGAACGGGTGGCTGTAGGCGCGGTCGCGCCAGCCCAGTTGTTGTTCCTGGTTTTCGGCGTGGTTCAGCGCCGAACGGAGGGTCACGGTGAGGTGGTTGGCCCCGTCGCGGAGGTGGTCGCGCACGTCGAAGCGGTACGAGCGGTGCATGTTGGCGGTGTGGCCGAGGACCGCGCCGTTCAGCTCGACGGTGGCCACCGTGTCCAGGCCGTCGAACGCCAGCTCGACGCGTTCGCCCGGTCGCGCGGCCTCTGCGGTGAAGTCGAGCGTGAACCGCCAGTCGGTGCGGTGCGCCCATGCCAGGTCGGCCTCGTTGCGGTCCAGGTACGGGTCGGGGATGAGGCCGGCGGCGAGCAGGTCGAGGTGCGCGCTGCCGGGTATCCGGGCGGGGACCTCGACGTCCGCGATGTGCTCCGGGATCGGGCCGCCCACCGCGCGGAGCCGCCAGCCGTCGTGCAACAAGGTCCTCCGGATCATATGGCGATTCTTACGCCAGCAACTAAAGTAAGTCAACGAAGTTTGCCCAGCCGAGGAACGAAGTACCACCCGAGAGGAACAGACGTGGCCGACTTGACACACCTGCGCGCTGCGGGAGTCAGCCTGGTGCTCGACCACCGCGGGGGCACGCTGCCCCGCGTCCTGCACTGGGGCGCCGACCTGGGGGAGGTGGACCTCGACGCCCTGGCCCTGGCGTCCGCGCCCCAGCCGCACGGGTACGCCGTGGACGGTTCGGTTGAGGTGGCGGTGGTGCCCGAGCAGTCCGCCGGGTGGCTCGGCACGCCGGGCCTGGTCGGCAACCGGGGCGGCCGGCACTTCTCCACCGCGTTCCGGGTGGTGGAGGTCACCACCGGGGCGGAGGGCGCTGCGGAGGCGGGAGGCGCCGCGTACCGGGCGGTGGACGAGGCCGCCGGGCTGGAGTTGGTGCTGGAGGTCGAGTTGACGGCGTCCGGCCTGGTCCGGCAGCGGGCGTCGGTGACCAACACCGGGGACACCGACTTCGCCGTGGACGCGCTGTCGGTGACCCTGCCGGTGCCGGCGGAGGCCGTGGAGATCCTCGACTTCACCGGCCGGTGGACCCGCGAGCGCAGCCCGCAGCGGACCCGGTTCACCCAGGGCCTGCGGGTGCGCGAGAACCGGGCCGGGCGCACCGGGTTCGACTCGGCGTTCCTGATGGCGGCGGGCACCGAGGGCTTCGGCAACCGGTCCGGCGAGATCTGGGCCGTCCACACGGCTTGGTCGGGCAACCACCGGACGTTCGCCGAACGCACGCGGCACTCGGTGTCCCTGCTCGGGTCCGGAGAACTGCTGCTGTCCGGCGAGGTCGTGCTCGCGCCCGGCGAGACCTACCGGTCACCCTGGCAGTTCGGGTCCTACGGCGTGGGCCTGGACGCCGTGTCCGCGCGGTTCCACGAGTGGCTGCGCGCCCGCCCCACGCACCCGCCCGCGCCCCGGCCGGTCGTGGTGAACACGTGGGAGGCGGTGTACTTCGACCACGACCTCGCGCGGCTCAAGGCGTTGGCGGACAAGGCCGCCGAGGTGGGCGCGGAGCGGTTCGTGCTGGACGACGGCTGGTTCGGGTCCCGCCGCGACGACCGGAGCGGGCTGGGCGACTGGTACGTGTCCGACGAGGTGTGGCCCGACGGCCTGGGTCCGCTGATCGACCACGTGACGGGGTTGGGCATGCAGTTCGGCCTGTGGGTCGAGCCGGAGATGCTGAACGAGGACTCGGAGCTGGCCCGCGCCCACCCGGACTGGATCATGGGTCCCGGCGGGCGGATGCCCCGGAGCACGCGCTGGCAGCAGGTCTTGGACCTGGCCGTTCCCGAGGCGTACGAGTACATCTTGGAGCGCTTGGACGACCTGCTGACCACATACCCGATCTCGTACTTGAAGTGGGACCACAACCGGGATCTCCTGGAGGCCGGCCACCAGGGGCGTGCGGGCGTGCACGGTCAGACCCTTGCCGTGTACCGGCTGCTGGACGAGCTGCGCCGGCGGCATCCCGGGGTGGAGATCGAGTCGTGCTCGTCGGGTGGCGGCCGGGTGGACTTGGAGGTCTTGCAGCGCACGGACCGGGTATGGGCGTCGGACTGCATCGACGCCCTTGAGCGGCAGTCCATCCAGCGCTGGACGAACGTGCTGGTGCCGTTGGAGCTGATCGGCAGCCACATCGCCTCCGCCACCTCGCACACGACGCATCGGAAGCACCAGGTGGACTTCCGGGCGGGGACGGCGTTGTTCGGCCACTTCGGGATCGAGTGGGACCTGACGGCGGCGTCGGTCGAGGAGCTGGAGCGGCTGACCGCGTGGGTTGCGCTGTACAAGGAGATCCGGGGGTTGCTGCACACTGGCGTGTCGGTGCACGGCGACCACCCCGACCCGGCTGTCGCCGTGCACGGGGTGGTCGCCCGGGACGGGGCGGACGCGGTGTTCGCGATCGTTTCGACGGCGACGTCGGACGTGTGCCCGACCGGCGCCGCGCGGCTGCCCGGCCTCGACCCGGACCGCGCCTACCACGTCCGCCCCTTGCCGCCCGGCGACGTGCCGGACGGGAACCCGCACAACTGGGGGGTTGCCCTGCCTTGGTGGGAGGAGGGTCTGGTGCTGCCGGGCCGGGTGCTTGGTTCGGCCGGTGTCCAGACCCCGGTCCTGTACCCGGAGCGACTGGTGTTGCTCCGCGCCACCGCTACTGGCTGAGTTCATCCGTGTAGTGGTCGTAGGAAGGCGCTGAGCCTGCCTCCTCGACGTCGGCTGGGTCGATGTCGAGGAGGCGGCCTCGGGCGTCGGGGTTCGGGGCGGCCGAGGCGAGGATCTTCGTGTACGGGTGTTGCGGGTTCAGGATGACGTCGTCGGCTGGGCCCCGTTCGACCACGCGGCCCTTGTACAGGACCAGGATGTCGTCGGAGAAGTGTCGTGCGGTGGCCAGGTCGTGGGTGATGTAGAGGACCGCCAACTGTTCCTCGCGTTGCAGTCTGGCCAGGAGGTTCAGGACACCCAGGCGGATTGACACGTCCAGCATGGACACTGGTTCGTCGGCCACCACGACCTTTGCGCCAGGGGCCAGCGCGCGGGCGATCGCTACCCGTTGGCGTTGGCCGCCGGACAGTTCGTGCGGACGTCGGTGCGCCATGTCGGCAGGCAGGGACACCCGGGCTAGCAGCTTGATCACCTCGTCGTGGCCGTGCGGGCGGCCGTGGAGCTTCAAGGGGCGTGCGAGGTGGTGGGCGATGGTGTGGAAAGGGTTCAGGGAGGCGAACGGGTCCTGGAAGACCATCTGCACGTGGTTGCGGTAGTGCTTCGACGGGACCTCGCGGTCGTTCGCCGTCACCCTGATCGACCCGGCGCTGGGCTTCTCCAAACGGGCGATCATGCGGGCGATGGTGGACTTGCCCGAGCCCGACTCGCCGACCAGCGCCACCGTGCGGCCCGGGGTCAGGGTGAACGACACCCCGTTCACCGCGCGCAGGTTGATGCGCCTGAGGCCGACCCGGACGTGGAAGTCCTTGACCAGGTCCTTCGCTTCCAACGCGGTCACAGCGGACTCCCGGAGGTCTCGCGGACGAACGCGCCGCGCTCGCCGGTCAGGCTGGGGAACGAGTCGAGCAGCTTGCGCGTGTACGGGTGCGCGGGCGCGGCGTAGACCTGCTCGGCCGTGGCGTACTCGACGACCTCGCCGTCCTTCATCACGGCGATGCGGTCGGCGAGTTCCAGCAGCAGCGGCAGGTCGTGGGTGATGAACAGGACGGCGAAGCCGATCTCGTCGCGCAGCCGCAGGATCTCGCGCAGGATGCCCCGCTGCACCACCACGTCCAGCGCGGTGGTCGGCTCGTCCATGATCATCACCTGCGGGTCCAGCAACAGGGCCATCGCGATCATCACGCGCTGGCGCATACCGCCGGACAGTTCGTGCGGGAACGACGTCAGGCGTCGGACGTCCACGCCGACCAAGCGCAGCACCTCCTCGCACCTCACCCGTCGCTGTGCCTTCGTCATCTCCGGGCGGTGGGTGGTGAGGACGTCTTCCAGCTGCGCCTGCACGGTGATGACCGGGTTGAGGGCGTTCATCGCGCCCTGGAACACCATCGACAGCTTTGACCAGCGGAATTCACGCAGTTCCGCCGGTTTCAGGGCGAGGATGTCCGTGTCGGTGCCGTCGCGGTCGTGGAAGGTGACCTTGCCGGTGGTGACCTCGGCGGGTGGGCGGTGGAGGCGGTTCACGGCGTAGGCCAGGGTTGTCTTGCCGCAGCCCGATTCGCCCGCCAGGCCGAGGATCTCGCCTCGTCGGAGGGTGATCGACACGTCCTTCACCGCGTGCACGGGAGTGCCGACCTGGTACACCACGGACAGGCCGTCGACGGTCAGGACCACGTCGTCGTCGGGGCGTTCGGCTGGTTGTGGGGCTCGGTTTTGTTGCTTGCCGCGCTTGGGGACGTCGCGGAGCTTCGGGTTGATGATCTCGTCGATGCTGAAGTTCACCAGCGCCAGGCCGCACCCGAACAACGCGATGATCAGACCCGGCGGCACGAACCACCACCAGGCGTCGCGTTGCAGCGCGAACCCGTTCTGCGCGTAGTACAGCATCGTGCCCAGCGTGGACGAGTTCGACGCGCCCAGCCCGAGGAACGACAGCCCGGCCTCGCTCAGGATCGCGTACACCACCGAGAACACGAATTGGGAAGCCAGCAGCGGCAACAGGTTCGGCAGGATCTCCACGCCGATCACCCGCCACGCGGGCTCCCCCGACACTCGCGCCGCCGCCACGTAGTCGCGATTGCGCAACGACAACGTCTGCGCCCGCAGCACCCGCGCCGACGCGGCCCAGCCGGTGATGGCCAGCACCACCGCGATGGTCCACGACCCGCGCTGGTCGGCGGGCACGAACGCGGAGATGACGATCACCAGCGGCAGGCCGGGGATCACCAGCATCACGTTGGAGAACAAGGAGAACGCCTCGTCCACGTACCCGCCGGCGTAGCTGCCGACGATGCCGAACAACGCGGACAGGAACGTCGCCATCACGCCGACCAGCAGGCCGATGTACAGCGAGCCCCGGGTGGCGTGGGCGAGTTGGGCCAGGATGTCCTGGCCGGTCAACGTGGTGCCCAGCGGGAAGTCGCCGCCGGGCGGGGTGAGGCCGACGTCGCGGATGGTCGCCGGGTCGCCCACGAACAGCGGCCCGACCACGCCGAACAGGGCGATCACGGCGATCAGGCCGACGCCGACGAGCAGCTTGGGCGACCGGCGCGGCAGCATCGCGCGCCACCCGCGCGGGGCGGCGGCGGGAACAGCACTGGGGTTGGTCACGGCACGCTCCTGGCTCAGCCGCTGACGCGGGTGCGCGGGTCGATGAGGGCGTACAGCAGGTCGACCACGAGGTTCGCGCCGAGCACGGCGACCGTGATCACCAGGAAGATGCCCTGCATCAGGGCGTAGTCGTTGTTCTGCACCGCCTGCAGCAGCTTCGAGCCGATACCGGGGTAGGAGAACACCTGCTCGGTGATGATCGACCCGGCCACCACGAAACCCAGCGAGATCGCGAACCCCGCCACGGACGGCAGCACGGCGTTGCGCGCCGCGTACCGGATCATGATGCGGGAATCGCGCAACCCCTTGGCCTGCGCGGTGAGCACGTAGTCCTCGGACGTGGTGGACACCATCATGTTGCGCATCCCCAACAGCCAGCCGCCGACCGACGACAGCACGATCGTCAGCGCGGGCAGCGTCCCGTGGTAGACGGCCGACCCGATGAACTCCAGGTCCCAGCCCGGCGACAGGACCACGTCGTAGCCGCCCAGCAGCGGGAACCACCCCAGGCCGGACGCCAGCAGCGCCACCAGGATCAGCGCCAGCCAGAAGTACGGCACCGCCGCCAGGACGGTGGTGGCGGGCACCAGGCTGTCCAGCCAGGTGCCGCGCCGCCAGCCGACCAGCGTGCCCAGGACGACGCCGAGGGCGAACGACAGGAACGTCGCGATCCCGACCAGCACCAGCGTCCACGGCAGCGCTTCCGCGATGATGTCCGACACCGGTGTCGGGAACGAGCTGACCGACACGCCGAGGTCGCCGCGGAACATGTTGCCCAGGTAGGAGAAGTACTGCGAGAGCAGCGACTCGTCCGTCCCGGAGCCGAGCAGCAGCTCGTACGCCCGGCGGGCCGCCGGGTCCACGGTGCCGCCGCGCTGGGCGAGCTTGGCCATGAGGATGTCCACCGGGTTGCCCGGCATGAGCCTCGGGATGAAGAAGTTCAGCGTCAGCGCGGCCCAGAAGGCGACCAGGTAGAACGCGAGCTTGCGGGCGTAGTACCGCATCGTCAGCTCGCCGGCTTGAGCTTCAGGAAGATCTCGGAGTGCTCCGGGCGCGCCCAGACGGCCGGGAACGAGTACAGGTCCTCCTTGGTGGGCCAGCCGGTGAACTTCTTGGCGTTGTACTCGCTGGTGGTGCCGCCGGTGAGGACGGGGACGTAGGGGATCAGCTCCTCGATGCGGGTCTGGATGGTGTCGAAGTGCGGCTGCCGCTTGGCGTCGTCCTTCGGGTCGATGCCCTTGAGCGCCGCCAGCGCGGTGTCGATGGCCGGGTCGCTGACGCGGGCGAAGTTGGGGTTGGCGATCTCGCCGACCCTGGCCGTGGTGGCGGTGCTGAAGAAGTAGGAGGCGTTGTAGAACGGGTCGGGCGCGGGACCCTGGTGCAGGGCGTCGATCAGCAGTTCGTACTGGCCTCGGCCGCGCGCGTCGGACCACTCGTTCCAGGACACCTGCTGCGGCGTGATCTTGATGCCGATCTTCTGCAGCTGCTGGCTCATCGTGTCGACGGCGGTGATGTAGTCGGTCCAGCCGGCGACGACCTTGAGCGTCAGCGCGAGCGGCTTGCCGTCCTTCTGGTAGATGCCGTCCGCGCCCTTGGTGTAGCCCGCGCCTTCCAGCAGCGCCGTGGCCTTGGCCTCGTCGGGCTGCATCGGCGCGGTGCGCTCCTTGAGCTTGCTGGACACCTGGTCGCGGTCGCGCTCCAGCAGGGCGGCGCCGGGCGAGATCTCGCTGGAGGTGTTCTCGAAGGCGAGCTGGTTGATCTGGGTGCGGTTGATGCCGTAGTAGATGGCCTTGCGGACGGCCACGTCGGTCTGCGGGCCCACGCAGCCGAGAGCGGCGTTCGAGCAGGTGAACAGGGCCGTCTGGTTCATCGGGATGGTGATGGCCTTGTAGCCGGGGTAGTTCTTCTCGACGTTCTTGATGTCCGGCACCGGCCCGGTCTGCCAGTCGATCTGGCCGGCCTTGAGCGCGGCCTCACCGGACTGGTTGCCCGACAGCGCCAGGTAGCGGACCTTCTTCAGGGCCGGCTCGCCCGCGTAGTAGGAGGCGTTGGCCTTGAGCGTGAACGCCTGCGGCTTGAACTCGTCGAGCTGGAACGGCCCGGTGCCGACCGGTTCGCGCACCACGTCCGTGGCGGGGGTGGCCAGGCTCGACCACTTGTGCTTGGGCACCATCCAGATCCGGCCGAGGATCTGCGGGCCCTCCATGAAGGACGGCTCGGTGAACTTGATCGACACGTGCGTCGGGTCGACGGCGGTCGCGGTGCCCTTGTAGCCGGTGCCGTTCATCGCGGCGTTCTTGGTGATCATGTCGAGGGTGAAGACGACGTCGTCGGCGGTGAACTTCTGGCCGTCGGTCCACTTGGCGTCGTCGCGCAGCTCGACGTCGAGCTGGGTGCCGTCGGCGTTCCACTTGAAGGTCTTGCCCAGGCGCGGGCGCGGCTCGACGTCGCGGATGTTGTTGAAGAAGAACAGCGGCTCGAAGATCGTCCCCGGGCCTTCCAGGGCGGTCGGGGAGAACGGGTTGAAGTTGAGCTGCCAGTCGCCGGACTGCCCGGTGTAGACGACCAGCGTGCCGTCCCCGCCGGCCGACGTGCCCGACCCGCCGCACGCCGTGGCCAGCATGGCCAGCGCGGCCACCCCCGCCGCCACCGCCCGTGAACGCTTCGCCTTCAGGAACATCGTCGATTCCTCTCGTGGCCGGTCCCGCGTTGAGGCAGATTGTTAAGTCAACGAAGAAACGAAGTCAACACCTCCCAGTCATCTGGCGGCCAAGTTGCTACGCTTCGACCGACGAACGAACTAAGACGCGCGTCGGCGCACTTGCGGGGGATCGATGAGCGGACCGGCACGGGCGACCCAGCACGCGTCCAGCAAGGCGGCCGTGCTGGACGTCATCCGGGCGGCGGGCACCATCAGCCGCGTCGGCCTGATCAACGCGACCGGCTTCACCGGCGCGACCATCTCCACCGTCGTGCGCCGGCTCATCGACGAGGGCCTGGTCGTGGAGACCGGCCGCGCCGAGTCGACCGGCGGCAAGCGCCGCGTGCTGCTCCAGCTCAACCACGCCTCCCGGTACGCGGTGGGCGTGCACCTCGACCACGCCGGCATCACCTACGTCCTGACCAACCTCGGTGGCGCGGTCGTGGCCCGCATCTCGCGCGCCGGCGCGGGCGCGGCCGAGCCCGCCACCGTCGTCGACCGGATGTCCGCCGAGGTCACCGCGCTGATCGAGGGTGTGGGTGTGGAGCGGGAGCGGGTCCTCGGCGTCGGTCTGGTGTCCCCCGGCCCGCTCAGCCCGACCACCGGGATGGGCCTCACCCCGCCTGCCATGCGCAAGTGGGAGGACTACCCCCTCGCCCAGGCGCTGGAGCGCGCCACCGGCCTCCCCGTCGTCCTGGACAACGACGCCACCGCCGCCGCGCTGGGCGAGCACTGGTCGGGCGGCATCGGCGGGACGGCCCTGTCCGCGGCCCTCTACATGGGCACCGGCATCGGCGCGGGCCTGGTCATCAACGGCATCACCTACCGGGGAGCCAGCGGCAACGCCGGCGAGATCGGCCACACCTGCGTGGACGCCAACGGTCCCGACTGCTGGTGTGGCGCGCGCGGCTGCGTGGAGGTGCTGGCAGGCCCCGCGGCGGTGGTCGCGGCGGCCCGCGCCGACACGGCCCTGTCCCGAGCCGCCGGCCTGACCGGCCGGTCCCGCTCGGTTTCCGCCGACTTCGCCGCGGTGAGCCGTGCGGCCAGACGGGGAGATCCCTCGGCCCTGGCGATCCTGGAGCGCTCGGCCCGCTACATCGCGGCGGCGGCCCGCAGCCTGGCCAACGTCATGGACCTGGAGGTCCTGGTCCTGACCGGCCCGAGCTTCGCCATCGCCGGCTCGGTGTACCTCCCGATCGTCCGCGAAGAGCTGGAACGCGCTTTCTTCTCCCGCGCCGCCCACCCGGTGGACGTCCGCCTCTCCCGGCACGCGGCCACCGCGTCGGCCATCGGCGCCGCTGCCCTGGTCCTCCAGTCCGAGCTGGTGCCCCTGACCGAAGGCCTGAAACTCCCCGAGAACCTCAGCGCCGCCGAACCCGCTCCCCTGCCGGTCCCGGGCGCCTGACCCGCGCCTTCGCCGGTCGGGTCAGCAGGTGCTCGCGCAGGGTCGGCCCGGTGTAGTCCGCCCGGAACACCCCGCGCTCCTGCAACAACGGCACCACCGCGTCGGCGAACTCGTCGAAACCGCCGGGCGTCACGTGCGGCACCAGGATGAACCCGTCACTGGCGTCCGCCTGGACCAAGTCGTCGATTTGCGACGCCACCGAGGCCGCCGACCCGATGAACGTCTGCCGCGCCGTCTTCTCGACGACCAGCTCACGGATCGACAGCTTCTTCACCGCCGCCAACTCCCGCCACTCCCGCACGGTGGCGACGGGATCGCGGTGCTGCCGCACGCCGGCCCGACCGGGCGCGGTGGTCTGCCGGCCGACCACCGGGTCGACGTCGGGCAACGCCCGTCCGGGTCGTACGCCGACAGGTCCCGGTTCCACACCTGCTCCAGGAACTTGATCGCGGTCTGCCCGCTGACCTGCTGCCGCCGCACCTCGTGCGCCAGCTCCTGCGCCTGGGCGTCGGTGTCCCCAGCACGAAGGTGGCCGCGGGCAGCACCTTGAGCTGGTCCGGCGTCCGCCCGCACTTCGCGAGCCGCCGCTTGACGTCGGCGTAGAACGCCTGCCCCGCCTCCAGGGTCGCGCGCCGGCTGAAGATCGCGTCCGCCTTGGCCGCGGCGAACTCCCGCCCTTCCTCCGAGTCCCCCCGCCTGGAGGATCACCGGCCGACCCTGCGGCGACCGGGGCAGGTCGAACCGCCCGGCGATGTCGAAGTGCTCGTCCCGGTGGGAGAACTCCCCGCCGTCCCGCCACGAGTCGAACAACGTCGTCGCCGCGTCGAGGAACCGCCGCGCCCGTTCGTAGCGCTGGTCCTCGGGCAGGAACCCGCCGCGCCGGAAGTTCTCCCCGGTGAACGCGTCCCACGAGGTCACCACGTTCCACGCCGCCCGGCCGCCGGACAGGTGGTCCAGCGACACGAACTGCCGGGCCACCTCGAAGGGTTCGTTGAAGGTGGAGTTGATCGTGCCCGTCAGGCCCAGGTGCGTGGTCACCGCCGCGAGCCCGGCCAGCACGGTGAACGTGTCCGGCCGGCCCACCACGTCCAGGTCGTAGATCAGCCCGTTCTGCTCGCGCAACCGCAACCCCTCGGCCAGGAACAAGAAGTCGAACCTGGCCCGCTCGGCGGTCCGCGCGAAGTGGACGAACGACTCGAACTCGATGTGGCTGCCCGCGCGGGGATCGCTCCAGACGGTGGTGTTGTTGACGCCGGGGAAGTGCGCGGCGAGGTGGATCTGCTTCATCTCGCTCCTCAGGCGGCGCAGCGGTTGGCGGGACGGGGCAGCCCCAGGTGGCCGCGCAGGGTGGAGGCGGTGTACCCGGTCCGGAAAACCCCGCGTTCCTGCAGCAGGGGCACCACCTCACGCGTGATCACCCGCAGGTCTTCGGGCAGTGCGGCGGGCCGCAGGCGGAACCCGAACGCCCCCGCCGCGTGCCAGTCCAGGAGCAGCTCGACCAGCCCGGCGGGGCCACCCCTGTATGTGAAGGCGTCGGACGCCGGCGTATTTCCGGGCCCGAAATCTACGAGAACGTCTGCGAACTGAAGTACACCCTCCACCTCCGCCCCGATCGACCGCACCTCGGCGGCGCTGTGCGGGGTGGTGAAGACGATGTCTGCGGACCGGCGCGCGAGGGCGTGCACCGCGGGGCCGTGCGACAGGACCGCGACCGGCGGCTGGTCCTGCGGCGGGCGCGGGGTGATCGAGGGTCCTTTGACGCTGAACCGTTCGCCGACGAAGTCGATGTGGTGCAGCTTGTCCCGGTCGATGAACCGGCCGGTGGCGACGTAGTCCAGGGTCGCGATCGCCTTGGAGAGGTGGAACGGCTCGGTGTGCGCCGCGATGATGGTCGGCACCAGGCCGATCCGCGAGGTCAGGGGCGCGACTCGGGCGGCGACGAGCACGGCGTCCAGCCGGCCGACCGGGCCGAGGTCGTCCTCGAAGGTCACGAAGTCGAGCAGTCCGTGTTCGGCTTCGCGGACCAGGTCCACCCAGTGGTGAGGGGTGAAACGGGCACCGCCGTCGGGTACGGGGGGTGCCAACCGTTCCCGTCGAGCGCGACGGCGAGGTGCAGTCCGGTTCCCATCGTTCCCAGCGCCCCTTCCACTTCGATCCCACCGGATTCTGTGCCGCCGACGACCCTCCGCGACGCCCCGGCTCTTAGTGAGATCGCACCGGGCCCGGGAATAACCACCACCCACTACCACTCCGCCACCCCGGCCCACCGCACCGCCGCCCGGCCCGCCCTGCCCACCGCACCGCCGCCTTACCCACCGCACCGCCGCCCGGCCCGCCCTGCCCGCCGCGCCACGGCCCGCCCCCTCGCCCCCTCCTCCTCTCCGCGTCCTCCTCTCCCCTCCACCACCCCACAGCTCGCTGACCTGTGGAAACAGAAAATCTCAAAAAAGTTCGGCGGACGTGTCGATCCGGCGGGGGTGCCGTTCGTCGCCATGGCAAGACCACCGAGAAGGAGTTGAAGAGATGACCACCACCACCCGCCCCGAGACCGCCGCCGCCCGCCCGACCGCCCCGAGACCGCCGCCGCCCGCCCGACCGCCCCGTCGACCAAGCGCAACGACCTCGTCCTCGGTGCCTTCCGGGTCGTGGTGTCGTTCCTGTTCGCCTGCCACGGCCTCCAGGGCTTCGGCTTCCTCGGCGGCATCGACGGGCAGGGGACCGCCGTGCCGTTCGGGTCATTCCCCGGCTGGTGGGGCAGCGTGCTCGAATTCGTCTGCTCGGTGCTGGTGCTGGTCGGCGTGGCGGCGCGGCCCGCCGCCGTGCTGGCGTCCGGCGCGATGGCCTACGCCTACTTCGTCGTCCACCAGCCGACCGGTCTGCTGCCGCTGCACAACATGGGCGAGCTGGCCGCGCTCTACAGCTGGTCCTTCCTGCTGATCGCGGTCCTCGGCCCGGGCCGCTACACGCTGACCCGCCTGATCCGCCGCTGACCCCATCACAGCCCCGGCTTGAAACCCCTGCACCACCCCACCGACTCCGCCAGGATGAGCGGATCGCACTCCGAAAGGGACAAGAAGATGCGTTTCATGGTGATCGTCAAGGCGACCGCGGACACCGAGGCCGGCGTCATGCCGAGCGAAGAGATGATCAGCGCGATGACCGCCTTCAACGAGGAGCTTGTGAAGGCCGGCGTGATGCTCGCCGGCGAGGGTCTGCACCCCAGCTCCAAGGGCGCCCGGGTGTACTTCAACGGCGACCAGCGGTCCGTTGTGGACGGGCCGTTCGCGGAGACCAAGGAGCTGATCGCCGGGTTCTGGCTGCTGGAGCTGAAGTCGCTGGAGGAGGCGATCGAGTGGGTGAAGCGGGTGCCGAACCCCACCGGCGAGGAGTCGCAGATCGAGATCCGCCAGGTCTTCTCCCCCGAGGACTTCGAGATGTCCGACGAGCTGAAGGGGCGCGAGGCCGCGCTCGCCGAGCAGATCAAGGCCCAGCAGCAGGCCAAGTAGTCGCCGCTCGCCTTGCCGACGCGCATCGGAAGCTGGTCTGATCCCAGACCGTGACAGCTTCCGATGCGCGTCGCGCTGTCGAGGCGGTGTGGCGGATCGAGTCGGCGCGGCTCATCGCCGGGCTCGCCCGGATGGTGCGCGACGTGGGACTGGCCGAGGAACTGGCCCAGGACGCCCTGGTCAGCGCCCTGGAGCAGTGGCCCCAGACCGGGGTTCCGCGAAACCCCGGCGCGTGGCTGATGACGGCGGCCAAGAACCGGGCGGTCGACCAGATCCGACGGCAGCAGAACTACCAGCGCAAGCTGGAGGAGATCGGCCGCGACGAGGAGCAGCGCACCGCCCCCGACGCCGGCGCCCGCGTGGGCGACATCGACGACGACCTGTTGCGCCTGGTGTTCACCGCGTGCCACCCGGTCCTGTCGGTGGAGGCGCAGGTCGCGCTCACCCTGAAGATGCTCGGCGGCCTCACGACCGAGGAGATCGCACGGGCGTTCCTGGTGTCGGAGTCGACCGTCGCCCAGCGGATCGTGCGGGCGAAGAAGACGCTGGCCAAGGCCAACGTGCCGTTCGAGGTGCCCGCCGAGGACGAGCGGGAGCAACGGCTGGCGTCCGTGCTCAGCGTGATCTACCTGATCTTCAACGAGGGCTACTCGGCCACGGCGGGCGACGACTGGCTCCGCCCCGAACTGTGCGCGGACGCCCTCCGCCTGGCCCGCGTCCTGGCCGGCCTCATGCCGAAGGAACCGGAGGTCCACGGCCTGGTCGCCCTGCTGGAGATCCAGGCATCCCGCGCCCGGGCCCGGGTGGGTTTGAACGGCGAACCCGTCCTCCTCCTCGACCAGAACCGAGCCCGCTGGGACCAACTGCTGATCCGACGCGGTCTGGCGTCTTTGGAGAAAGCCGGCAGCGGCCCGTATTCGCTACAGGCCCGAATCGCCGCGTGCCACGCCGTGGCACGCACGCCGGAGGACACCGACTGGCGGCGAATCGCGGGCCTGTACGAGGCTTTGGCACTGGTGGCGCCGTCCCCGATCGTCGCGCTGAACCACGCGGTGGCCATCGGTTTCGCATTCGGCCCGGAGGTGGCCCTTGAGTTGGTCGACGACCTCCTGGACGAGCCCGCTTTGAAGGATTACCACCTGCTCCCGAGCGTGCGCGGCGACCTGCTGTTCAAGCTGGGCCGGTTGGCGGAAGCCCGGGAGGAATTCGAACGAGCCGCCGAAATGACCCGCAACGAACGCGAGCGCACCCTCCTCCTCAACCGAGCCGCCGCCTGCGCTTGAGCCTCCCACACGGCCACTGACGACACCTTTGGCGCGCGCGGCGCGGTTGGCTTTTGGGCTTTCCTTCGTCAGCTCTCCAAGCCGCTTCAAGCAACGCGCTGGCACGCTCTCAAGCGGATGCGTCGACGCGCTCTCAAGATCAAAAGCGGCCTGGAGAACCACCGATGGGGAGGAAGGGCGTCGGTTCCCCCACCGCATGGCCCGGCAAAGCCAACCACGGATTCCCCGGGTGCCGCTAAAAACTTTTGCTCGTTCCTCGCAAAACTCTTGGCCGCACCCGGGGAATCCGTGGTAGCCCTTCGGGCAGGCCATACGGTGGGGGAACCGAGGCCCCGCCTGTGGCCGGGAGCCCGGCCCGCCGCGCGGCGCAAAAAGCAGCCGCTGCGCGGCGAAAAGCTAGGTGGTGCGTGCCGGACTGGGGCGCGTGGGCTAATCGGGTGGGGCGTTCGGTGCAGCGCTGGAAGACTGTCCCCTATGGACCAGAAGTCGACGCTGCGTCGCTACCTGCAAACCGCTCGTGACGCCATCGTCTGGAAGCTCGACGGCCTCTGCGAGTACGACGCCCGCCGCCCCCTCACCCCCACCGGCACCAACCTGCTCGGTCTGGTGAAGCACCTCTCGGGCGTCGAGATCGGCTACTTCGGGGACTGCTTCGACCGCCCGTTCCCCGAGTCCTTCGCCTGGTTGCAGGACGACGCCGAGGTCAACTCCGACATGTGGGCGACCGCCGACGAGTCCCGTGAGGACATCCTGGCGCTCTACCGCCGCACCTGGGCGCACTCCGACGCCACGATCGAGACCCTGGACCTCGGCGCGACCGGACGGGTCCCGTGGTGGCCCGCCGAGCGTGCGACGGTCACCCTGCACTTCCTCCTGGTCCACGTGATCGCCGAGACGAACCGCCACGCGGGGCACGCCGACATCGTCCGGGAGACCATCGACGGCGAAGCCGGCCTTCGGAACGGGGTGTCGAGCATGCCCGAGGGTGATCCGGCGTGGTGGGCGGCCTACCGGGACAAGCTCGAACGGGTCGCCCGGGAAGCAGCGGGATGACCGACCTCGGCTACCGGCCGATCCGACCTGGCGACGACCTCGCGCTGGACGACTCCTTCACCACCAGCACAGTGTCTACACGGGCACGCCGGCCGAGGGTGAGTTCGCGCTCTTCCTGGCCAAGCCGCTCTAACAGGGCGAGGTCTCCGGGTAACGGCCGGCGGCGAAGGCGCCCGGAGGCACGCCCATGGTCGCCCGGAACTCGGCGTGCAGGTGGGACTGGTCGTAGTAGCCCAGTTCCGTGGCCACCCGGGTCCAGCCGCCGGCACCGCCCGTGGCCACCGCGCGCCGCACCCGTTCGACCTTCGCGTACTGCTTGGGCGGCAGGCCCACCGCCTCGGTGAACAAGGTTCGCAGGTGCCGCTCGCTGACGGTCAACCGCGACGCGGCACCGGCGACCCCCACCGACGGCACCAGAACGGCAGCCGACGCGACCACTGCGTCGTGGCGCGGGTCCAGGGACGACAAGCGGGACGCCAGGGCCGCACGCAGGTCCGAAGGACGGCCGACCGAAACGCCCCACAATTCGCGCAACGGCACGACCTGGTCGACCAGCTCCCGAACACCCACGCCCAGCACGGCCCGCGCCATGCCGGGCCGAAGCCGCACCCGCAGCCGGTGCGCGTCGACCCCGTCGAAGTACCGGCCCCGCGTGCGCGGCCCCAGGACGTACGCCTCCTCCGACCGCGAGCAGAACACCAGCGCGGTGGCCGGGTCCGGGCCGAGGGCCTGCGTTTCGTCGACCTCGAACCGCTCGACGGCGATGTCCGACACCCACGTGCTCATGTCCACGCCACAGACCAACCTCCGTATGCCGACCGATGTTTCCGCACCCGTGCGGCGAGCACCGTGGGACCCATGACGAACGCCGAACGCAACGAGACCCCCGCCGAGCGCATGGACCGCAACTACGCGGAGATCCTCCAGGAGATGCGGGTCGCCCAGACCGGTGTCCAACTGCTGCTGGCGTTCCTGCTGACCCTTGCCTTCACCCCGCGCTTCGTGCACCTGGACCTGTTCCAGCTCCAGGTGTACGTGCTGAGCCTGGTCCTCGGCGCGACCTCGACGGCCCTGCTCATCGCGCCCGCGCCGTTCCACCGGCTGGTGTTCCGCCGCCGGCTCAAGCACGAGCTGGTCCGCGCGTCGAGCCGGCTGCTGCTCGCCGGTCTGGTGCTGCTCAAACTGGCCCTGGCCACGGCCCTGCTGCTGATCCTGGACGTGGTGCTGGGGCTGTGGCCGGCGGTGTGGATCACGTCCGGGCTGGTGGCCTGGTTCGGGTTCTGGTGGTTCGTGCTGCCGCTGCGCTACCGGGCCCGGTCACCCCGACGCGACGCGGTGGCGCACGGCCTCGCGGGCGATGTCGGTGCGCGACCGGACCCCGAGCTTCGCCAGCACGTGTGACACGTGGGTGGCCACGGTCCGGCTGGACAGGAACAGGCGTTCGGCGATCTGCCGGTTGGACAGGCCCGCCACCACCAGCTCGGTGACCTTCAGCTCCATCGGGGTCAGGCTGTCCCAGCCGTGCGCGGCCCGCCGGTGCTTGGCGTGCGGGCCGCGGCGGATGCCCAGTTCGCGCATCCGCGCCAGCAGCACGTTGAGGTCCCACTCGGCGCCCAGCCGCTCCAGCACGTCCACGGCGTGGCTCAACGCGGCCCGTGCGGACGTGCGGTCCCCGGACTCGGCGAACGCCACCGCCGCCGCGCCCAACGCCTTCGCCCGCAGCAACGGCCGTCCCGCGCCCTCGTCGGCGGCGCGCAGCAGGTTCACCGGGTCGCCGTCGGCCAGGGCGCGGCAGTAGGCGGCGACCGCGCGCCGGTGCGGGACGTCCAGTTCCCGGGCCAACTCCTCGGCGCGCGCCACGGCCGCCGACGGGTCGTCGCCCAGTTGGACCGCCAGGCGGACGGCGTCGGGCAGCAGGTCCTCGACCGAGTCCATGCCGTCGAGCAGCACGGCCAGCGCCTCGCGGACCCGTCCGGCCTGCTCCAGTTCCAGGCTGGTGGCGAGCGCGAGGGAGCCGACGACGTGGCCGGGCACCGCCTCACCGGCCGCGTCCAGGTGCCGCCGGGCGCCCGCCGTGTCGCCGCGGTGCAGGCGGACCAGGGCCGCGACGCCGTGGTCGCAGCGGGACACCATCGGGTGCTTGAGGTCGTCGGGCAGCAGGTCCACGTCGACCAGGGCCTCGTCCCACTGGCCCGCGTCCAGCAGGAGCTGGCCCAGCGCGCTCTGCGCTTGAGCGAGCCGCACGGTGTTGCCGGTCTGGTCGGCGGCGTGCCGGACGACGCGGGCGGACGCGATCGCCTCCTCGGCCCGGTCCAGTTCGCCGAGCGTGACGGCCTGGTTGATCTGCAGCAGCAGCCGCAGGTCCGCGGTCGCCGGGTCGCCCATCGCGACCGCCAGCGCCCGGTCGAACAGCGGCAGCGCTTCGGCCATGCGGCCCCGGGCCATCGCCACGATCGTGCGGACGTGCAGCGCCCAGCTGGTGGCGCGGCGATCGTCGGCCTCCATCGCGGTGATGGCGAGGCGTTCGGCGTCGTCGAGCGAGCCGACGTCCCAGTGCGCGCGGGCGGCCGGCACGAGCAGGCGGGCGCGGTCGCCGGCGGACAGGCCGGGCACGGCGAGGGCGCGGTCGATCTCGGCGAGCGTCTCGGCGGACCGGCCCGTCATGCTGCGGCACTGCGCCAACGTCCAGTGCAGGTCGACGTGGGTGCCGTGTTCGAGGCCCGCCAGCGCGACCGCTTCCGCGCCGTGGTGGTCGCCGAGCCGGAACCGGGCCTCGGCCAGGTGCGCGAGCAGGACACCCCGGCGCAGGGTCGCGTGCGGTGCGACGACGACCCGGCCGAGCAGGTCCACCGCGGCCTCGGGGGCGTGGGCGACGAGCGTGGCGCCGTGCTCGTCGAGCCATCGCGCCACCCACTCGGGGACCCGGTCGTCGGCGGCCAGCAACTGCCGGGTCACCCGGTCGACGCCCGCGCCGCTCTCGGCCAGCGCGCGGGCCGCTTCACCGTGCCAGGCGCCGCGGGCGGACTCCGGCACGTCCTCGTAGAGGGCGGCGCGGACGAGGGGGTGGCGGAAGCTCAAGCCCAGCCGACCGTCCTCCAGCACGCCGGCGACGGTCGCGTCCTGGATGGCGGGCAGCAGGTCGACCACGCGGGTGCCGAGCACGGCGGCCAAGTCCGCGACCGGGAAGGACACGCCGAGCAGGGCGGCGGCGACGAGCACGCGGCGGACATCCGCGCTGAGGTAGGCGATCCGGTCGTTGATGGCGGCGGAGAGCGATGCAGGCAACCCGCCCGGGCCAAGCCCACCACCTGCCCACCCACCGCCGGCGACCGCGGGCCAGGCATCCGCGGGGAGCGGCCGGGCATCGGCAGCGCGGGGCGGGGCATCGCCGGCGCGCGGCGGGGTGTCGGCAGTGCGCGGCGGGGCGTCAGCGGCGCGCGGCGGGGCGTCGGCGAGGCGGGCGGTGCCGGTGGCGTCGACTTCGATCGCGCCGCCGCGGACCAGGGCCTCGACCAGTTCCACCAAGAACAGCGGGTTGCCGCCGGCGTCGTCCGCGAGCGCGACCAGCCGCTCGTCCGGCGTCCCGCCCGCGAGCGCCCCCACCAACTCGGCAACAGCCGGTGGGGCGAGGCGGCCCACGGTCAACCTGTCGACGCCTTGGCGCAGCGCGGACAGGTCGTCCCGGCGCGGCAACGGTCGCAGGACGCCGATGAGCAGCAACGGGAGTTGGGGCACCAGCCGGGCCAGCCTCCGCCACACGGCGACGGTCGCGGCGTCGGCCCACTGGAGGTCGTCGATCACCAGCACGACCGGGCCGATGGCGCACAGGTCGTCCACTCGCGCCAGCAGGCGTTCGGCGGTGGCCGTCGCGCCGGGGTCGGAGCGGGCCGCGGACAGGGCGTCCAGCAGGGGTAACAACGGAAGCGAGCGGCCCAGTTCGTCACCCGCGCCCTTGCACACCCGGAACCCGCGCGCGGCGGCGTCCTCGCAGACCGCCTTGACCAGCGCCGTCTTGCCGATGCCCGGCTCGCCCTCGACGACCAGCGCGGCACCCCGCCCCCGGGCCAGGGCGTCGACCCCGGCCCGCAGGCGGTCCAGCTCGCGCTCGCGGCCGACGAGGCGCAGGGTGACGGCGCGCACACGGAGAGAATACAAGGCAAACAGCAGGTTAACAAGGTCTTTCGCTATTTCGAATCATCCGCGCACGCGCACAGTTCTTCTTTTGTTCACCGCGATCACCTCCGCGTTTCACCCGCCGCTGCCACCGTGATCCCGGCGCCGAAACCGCTCGACGACGACTCTTCCCTGGAGTGCGCATGCGAATCGGACGAGTGCTCATCGCCGTGCTGCTGGTGACGTTTTTCACGACCGCCGCCCAGGCGGCCACCAGCCCGCTCGGCGGAATGCCCTACAACTGAACCGGATTATTCCACTCGATGTGGTGCGCGTAGAAAGAATTCGCCGAAACCGACCGGTTCGCGCCCAACCCGGCGCTCATCTCCACCAGCGCTTCCACCCGTTCCCAGCGCAACCGCTCGTACACCTCGAACGCCCGGCGCGGCGCCGCCAGGTCGCGCAGGCACCGCGCGAGGGTGACGCTGTCCTCCAGCGCCATCGACGCACCCTGACCCGCTGCCGGGGACGCGGCGTGTGCCGCGTCCCCGACCAGCACCACCCGGTCGGTGTGCCACACGGGCGTGGTCGGGACGTCGTAGGGGTTGCTCGCGTGGACCCCCCCTCGGCCGCGATGATCTCGCGCGCGATCGCGACGTCGTCGGCGAAGAACGCGGCGGCGTGTTCGCGGTGCTCGGCGGGTGTGCCCCCGTGCCGCTCCGGACCCGGGGTCCGGGCGAACCACCACGTCGTGCCGTCCGGCGCGGTGCTGTGCCCGAAAAGCCTCGTGACCCGGCGATCATGTGGTACCGGCCGGGCGCGGTCGTCGGCCCCAGCCCCTCGGCGTAGCCGTAGAAGATGTTCAGGCCCGTGTAACGGGGTTCCGGCGCGTCCGGGTCGATGAGCCGCCGGGTCGCGGAGTGCAGCCCGTCCGCGCCGACCAGCAGGTCCCCCTCGGCGGTCGTCCCGTCCGCGAACACCGCCCGGACGCCGTCCGCCAGCCCGACCAGCCGCTTGCCGTGCTCGACGGCGATCCCTTGCCGGCGCAACTCGTCGTGCAGCGCCCGGTACAGGTCGGCGCGGCGCAGCGTGCGCGGGCCGGTGATGCCGTCGCTCCACCGGTTCTCGCTGAGCAGTCCCGTCACCGGTGTAGACGTCCACCCCGTCGGCGGCGAACGAGTGGTCCACCACGACGCGCTCGGCGTCGATCGCCCGTAAGGCGTCCAGGCCGTTGTGCATGATCGTGAGGAACGCGCCGATGTCGTCCGCGCCCGTCGGGTAGTCCTCGAAGACGACCGAGTCGATGCCCGCCTTGCGCAACGTCGGCGCGGTGACCGGTCCGGCGATCCCACCACCGATGATCAGCGCCTTTGTCATGTCGGTCACGCTAGTAGGTGAACTACGCTGCGATGCGTGACCAGTCCGACCCGGGGAGCCCTGCGCGTGACGCGCTGCGGTGTCATCGGGCTGTCGTCCGGGCTGCTCGCCGTGGTGGCGCACGCGAGCGCGGGCGGTCACCTCCCGCCCCTGCCGCACGTCCTCGCCTTCGCGGCGGCGGTGGGGTGGGCGTGCGGGCCGTTGACCGACCGGCAGGTCGGGCTCGGCGAGATCCTCGGACTGGTCGTGTCCGTGCAGGTCACGCTGCACGTGTTCCTGGCCCTGCTGAGCCGGCACCCGCGCGAGCCGGTGACGTCCCCTTCGATGCTCCTCGCCCACGCGCTCGCGACGGCCGTCGTCGTCAGCGCACTCACGGGCGCGGAGCGCGCTGTGTTCCGCGTGGCGGCGGTCCTGGCGTCGGTGCTCCCGCGCCCGCTCACGCCACCGCCGGCCGTCGCGCCGCTGCGCATCCCCATCGCCGGGCACCCCGAGCAGCCGCTGTCCGAGGTGCTGCGCCGGCGGACCGTGCCGCGGCGCGGCCCACCGCTCCTCCCGAGCTGAGCGCTGTCCCCCCACCACCGTCCTTTGTGGACCGGTGGCAGTACCGCTTGCCCAAGAGGAGCTTTCGCCATGACCGAGTCCTGGCGCGGCCTCGTGCTGCGCTTCCACTTCTACGCGGGCGTGCTCGTCGGCCCGTTCGTCGTCATCGCCGCGTTGACCGGCGTGCTGTACGCCGCGACCCCGCAACTGGAGTCGTGGCTCTACTCCGACCAGTTGCGCGTGCCCGTGTCCGAGCAGACCGTGCCGCTGTCCCGGCAGGTCGAGGCGGCGGTGGCGGCCCAGCCGGACGCCACGCTCGCCGCCGTCCGACCCGCGCCCGAACCGGGTGCCACCACGCGGGTCCTGTTCACCTCGCCGGAACTCGGCGAGTCCGAACGCCTGGCCGTGTTCGTCGACCCGGGCACCGGCGCGGTCGTCGGCGACCTGGTCGCCTACGGCTCCAGCGGCGTCCTGCCGCTGCGCACCACGCTCGACAACCTCCACCGCGACCTGCTGCTGGGCGAGGCCGGCCGGCTCTACAGCGAGCTGGCCGCGTCCTGGCTGTGGGTGGTCGCGCTGGGCGGGGTGTTCCTGTGGTTCGCCCGCCGGCGGGCCGTGCGGCCGAAGCCGGCCGTGCGGCGGCACGCCGTGCTCGGCCTGTGGGTGCTGGTGGGGGCGTTGTTCCTGTCCGCCACCGGGTTGACGTGGTCTAAGTACGCCGGCGAGAACGTCGCCGACCTGCGCAAGGCCTTCGGCTGGACCACGCCGTCGTTGAACGTGTCCGGCTCGGGCGACCACGCCGGTCACACCCCCGGCACGTCGGCACCGACCACCGCACCGTCCGAAGTGGACACCGTGCTGGCGGTCGCCCGCGCCGCCGGGATCGACGCGAAGAGCGTCGAGATCGGCCTGCCAGTCGAGGGCGGCGCGTGGAAGGTCGCCGAAGTCGAGCGCGGGTGGCCGACCCAGGTCGACTCCGTGGCCGTGCTCCACGGTGTGGTCGTGGACCAGGTCCGGTTCGCCGACTACCCGCTGATGGCCAAGCTGACCCGGTGGGGCATCGACGCGCACATGGGCGTCCTGTTCGGCTGGGTGAACCAGTTGTTGCTGCTCGCGCTGGGTGCCGGACTGGTCGCGCTGGTCGTCCTCGGCTACCGGATGTGGTGGCGGCGCCGGCCGACCCGCGGCTTCGGCCGTCCGGTGCCGCGCGGCCGGTGGCGGAAGGTGCCGCCGGTGCAGCTCGTGGTGGTGCTGGTGGTCGCGGCGGCGGTCGGCTGGTTCGTGCCGTTGTTCGGGTTGAGCCTGCTGGCGTTCCTGGTGGTCGACGCGTTGTTGGCCACCCGCCGCGCCAAGCCGGCGGAGCCCGAGCCCGCCGAAGAGCCGGTGTAATGCGTTGACCGGCCGGGCCGGGTGCGGTCTAAGCTCGACCATGCCTTTCGGTTGACGCTCCACACCGCCCCCGGCCCGGCCGCTGGCCCGACTCGTCGTCGGGTGGGCGCTGCTGGCCGATGTGGTGCCCGTCTACCCGCTGTACGCGCTGCTGTTCGCGGACACCGGGATGTCGGACGGGCAGATCTCGCTGCTGTTCGCTGTGTGGTCCACGGTGGCCGTGGTCGCCGAGGTCCCGTTCGGTGCTTTGGCGGACCGGTTCTCGCGTCGTGGCGCTTTGGTGACTGCGGGTGTGCTCCAGGCGTGCGGTTATGCCCTGTGGACCGCTGTGCCGGGCTTCTGGACGTTCGCGGCGGGTTTCGTGCTGTGGGGGTTGGGCGGGGCCTTGGTGTCCGGGGCGCTGGAAGCCCTCCTCCACGACGGGTTGGCCGCGGTGGGCGCGGCCGACTCTTTCGGCTTGGTGTTGGGTCGGGTGACGGCGGCCGGCCTGTTGGCCCAGATCCCGGCGGCGCTGGCTGCGACCGTCCTGTTCGCCAGTGGTGGGTATCCGCTGGTCGGCTGGGTGAGCGCGGCGACGTGCCTGGCGGCGGCGCTGCTCGCGTCCCGTCTGCCGGAGACGCCTCAAGGTGAGCCGGAGAGTTGGTTGGGCACGCTGCGGTCGGGGCTCGCCGAGTCGTCCGCGGTGCCCGCGGTGCGTCGGGCGGTGATCGCGGTGGCTGTGTTGACCGGGATCGACGCGTTGGAGGAGTACTTCCCCCTGATGGCCCAGGACTGGCACGTGCCCACGGCCTTGGTGCCCATCGCGGTGCTCGCCATTCCACTGGCCGGCGCCGCCGGCGCAGCCCTGGCTGGTACCGCCGGCGCGACCGGTAGGGCCGGCGCGGCCAGCCCCGCCGGCGCGGCCAGTGCCCCCAGCGCGGCCGGCGCGTCCGGATTCCGCCGCCGCATTGCCCCTCTGCTCGCCCTGTCCGCGCTCCTCCTGGCGCTCGCCGGCTTCCTGCGCCACCCCGCCGGCCTGGCCCTGGTCGCGGTCTCCTACGGCCTGTACCGACTCGTGCTCGTGGTCGCGGAAACCCGGCTCCAGCAGCACATCACCGGCCCGGCGCGCGCCACCGTCACCTCGGTCGCCGGCCTGGGCAGCGAGGTCGCGGCCTACGCCGTCTACGCGACCTGGACGCTCGGCGAGGTGCCCGCCGTGGCCGCCGGGGTCCTCCTCACCGCCCTCCTCCTGGCCCGGTCCGGCGCGAAGGTGCCGGAACCGGACCGCACCCCCGCTTCACCACCGTGAAAATCGTTGACACCTGTGGTCTGGACCACACACCCTCGGTGCCATGCGAGGGAAATCGGTGTTCTCGGTGGCCGTCGTCCTGGCGGCCGGACTGGTGGCCGGCCCGCCCGCCGCGACGGCGGCCCCGGTCACGTTCACCCACCCCGGTGTCCTGGTGAGCAAGGGACAGCTGGACTTCATGCGCGCCAAGGTGAACGCGGGCGCGCAGCCGTGGAAAGCCGCCTACGACCAGATGATGGCCCACCCGTTCGCGTCCCTGTCGCGCACACCGAAGCCGCGCGCGATCGTCGAGTGCGGGTCCTACTCCAACCCCAACCACGGGTGCACCGACGAACGCGAAGACGCCCTGGCCGCGTACACGCTGTCGCTGGCCTGGTACATCACCCGCGACAACCGGTACGCCACCAAGGCGATCCAGATCATGGACGCCTGGTCCGCCGTCATCCAAGACCACACGAACAGCAACGCACCCCTGCAAACCGCGTGGGCCGGCTCGTCCTGGCCACGGGCGGCCGAGATCATCAAGCACGTCTACGGCAACTGGCCCAACGCGCCCAGGTTCGCCACCATGCTCCGCAACGTCTACCTGCCCGAGATCGCCAACGGCCGCGCCACCACCAACGGCAACTGGGAACTGTCCATGATGGAGGCTTCCCTGGGCATCGCGGTGTTCCTCGAAGACCGTGCCGCGTACGACAAAGCGGTCTCCATCTACCGAACCCGCATGCCCGCCTACGTCTACCTGACCACCGACGGCGACCTGCCCAAGCCTCCGCCCAACAGCGGCATCGACACCCGCGCCGAGATCATTTCGTACTGGCACAACCAAAGCACCTTCGTGAACGGCGTCAGCCAGGAAACCTGCCGAGACTTCACCCACACCGGCTACGGCCTCGCTGCGGCAGCCCACATCGCCGAGACCGCTCGCCACCAGGGTCAGGACCTGTGGTCGGAGGTCCGAGAACGCCTGCGCCACGCCTATGGCCTCCACGCCAAGTACCAGTTGGGCACGGAACCCATGCCTTCTTGGCTGTGCGGCGGCACTTTCAAGCAGGCCTTGGGTCCCACGACGGAGGTGGCCTTCAACGCGCTGCACACGCGGTTGGGCATCGGCATGACCAACACCCAGCGTTTGACCGAGCAGCAACGACCGGCCGGCACCGACCGGCTCTTCATCGCTTGGGAGACCCTGACTCACGCCTCCAACGTCGGCTAGCCTTCTTTTGACGCGCTTCGCGCGTAGCGCGGCTTGCGGCTCGGCCTCGGCTGCAAAACCAGAGGGAGGGCTTCGGTCTTCCCCCCGCACGGCCTGGGCGAAGCCCAATCGCGCTTTGGTCTTCTCCGCAACCGGAAAAGCTGGTTGCGGAGAAGACCAAAGCGTGGTTGCCTCCGGCAAGTCGTGCGGGGGGAAGACCGAAGCCCTCCCTCCCCGGGGGCCTCCAGGCCCCGCTTTTCATCTTGAGAGCGCGCCAGCGCGTCTGCTTGAGAGCGCGCAGCGCGTCCAAGTCCCAGCGCGACAGCGCGTTAAAGGCCAGCGAGGGCTTGAATCTCGTCGTAAGAAGGAACAGGGCTCAAAGGACGGCCGTCCCGGACAGCGACAGCCGTCGAAACCGTCGCCCCCAAAGCTGCCCGGAACAGCAAAGACCCGGTGCTGACCCGCTTCACCCCCAGCTCCCCCAACCGCCGAACATCGTGCTGCGCCAACAGGTTGACCGGCACCGGAACCGCCTCCACCACCTTCTCGATCTCCCCCTCCTCCCTCAACCCCGGCACGAACACCCCATCAGCACCCGCATCGACGTACCGCAAAGCCCGCTCAACGGTGCTCCCCTCCTCAACATGAAGCCAATGCGCATCCACACGCGCATTCACGAACAAGTGCGGCGCGACCGCCTTGAACTCAGCGATCAACCCCGCCTGCACAACCGGGTCCTCCAAACCCTCCCCCCGCCCGTCCTCGATGTTGACCCCGCACACGCCCATCGCCGCCAGTTCCTCCGCCACCCCGCGCACATCCCCGAACCCGGCCTCGATGTCCACCGTGATCGGCACCGGCAACCGCACCAGCTTCCGCGCCAACCCCAACGTCTCCGCCCGAGCCAACCCGGCCGCGTCCGGGATGCCGTGCGCCGCCGCCACGCCCAGGCTCGTGGTCCCGATCGCCGCGAATCCGGCCTGCACCAACGCCGCCGCCGACGCGAAGTCCCACGCGTTCGGCAGCACCAACGGCGAAGGACCGCGGTGCAACGAGTGGAAAGTCCCCGCCGCCAACGCCAACGCGTGCGCCCGACCCGGACACCCGTGCCGCCCATCCCCGAAGAGCCGATCAGCCAACGACACCTCCACCACCTCCCCCGAAGGCGCCACCCGCCGAGTCAAAGGCACGGGCGGGTTCTTCCCGGCGATCAACGCGTTCGTGGCGTCACAAGCCTGCACCAGCAACCCGATCCGAGC
This sequence comes from Saccharothrix sp., assembly GCF_031180885.1. Taxonomy (GTDB): domain Bacteria; phylum Actinomycetota; class Actinomycetes; order Mycobacteriales; family Pseudonocardiaceae; genus Actinosynnema. The sequence goes on along the minus strand of NZ_JAPSLK010000016.1, from coordinate 87,957 downwards.
CGCTGCCACCTCGTCCCGCGCCCCGCACAACGCAACCAGCCGCTCCACAGCCAAGTCCGCCTCCGGCGTCACCGGCACATGCGGCTGATAGCACCGAGCCACCACCGACACATCAGCCACCACATCCCGCGGCAACCCCAACGCGTGCGCCAACTTCGCCACCGGGTTCCCCGGCCGCTCCAGCTCGGCAACATCCACAGTGGACAGAAGCGACTCCGCCAACCCCCGCCGCCGCACGTGATCGGCACCCTCGCTGAACCGCGCCACATGCGAGCGCAACCAAGCCACCCCGGCCTCTCCGAACGGCACAGCGGGAACGGTGTAACCAGCGTCGAGCAGCACGTCGTGATCCATGCCCGACAAGCTAAGCCCGGAAAACTTCGGCGCGCGCCGAAGCGTCACCCGCGCACAATGTCCCCATGCCCGCCGACAAGCTCGCCGACCTGGCCGCCCTGCTCGCCGACCGCACCCGCGCCCGGTTCTGCCTGACCCTGCTCGACGGCCGGGCCTGGACGTCGAGCGAACTGGCCACCGCCGCGGGCGTGACCGCCTCCACCGCCAGCGAGCACCTGACCCGCCTGATCAGCGCGGGCTTCCTCGCCGAACGCCGCCAGGGCCGCCACCGCTACGTCCAGCTCGCCGGCCCGAAGGAAGCCGACCTCCTGGAACACCTGCTCGCCTACCTCGGCCCCGCCGAACCCGCGAAGACGCTCAAGGCCACCACCGCGTCCGCCGCCCTGGCCCGCGGCCGGACGTGCTACGACCACCTCGCCGGCCGCCTGGGCGTGGCCATCACCGACGCCATGGCCGCCAGGAACCTGCTGGACGACGACCTGACCCTCACCGACCACGGCCTGGCCTGGCTCACCGACACCCTCGGCTTCACCCCGCCCAAGACCCGCCGCCCGGTCGCCAAACCCTGCCTGGACTGGACCGAACGCCGCTCCCACCTCGCCGGCGCCGCGGGCGCGCACATCTGCTCGCGCCTGCACGCCAACGGCTGGGTGAAGCCCATCGGCACCGGCCGCGCCGTGAAGGTCACCCCAAAGGGCGAAAAAGCCCTGCGCGACCTGCTAGGACTCGCCCCGCTGTAGCCACTTGGGCAGCCACGACGAGTTCCCCGCCGGCACCACGTCCACCACCACGCACGTGATGTTGTCCGGCCCGCCCCGCGCGTTGGCCGCCGCGATCAACGCCCGCACGGTCTGGTCCCGGTCCGCGTCGGCGGTCAGGATCTCGGCGATCTCGCCCGCGGTCACCACGTCCGACAGGCCGTCCGAGCAGATCAGGTACCGGTCGCCCGCCTCGACCTCCTGGTAGAACAGGTCCGGGTCGTGCGCCGACCCCGCCTGGAGCGCCCGCATGAGCATGGACCGCCCGGGGTGCTCGGCGGCCTGCTCCGCCGCCATCCGACCGTCGTCCACCAGCGCCTGGACCATCGTGTGGTCGCGGGTGATCTGGGTCAGCTCACCCTCGCGCACCAGGTAGCACCGGGAGTCCCCGATGTGCCCGACGGCGAACCGCGAGCCGTCCCACAGCAGCGCGGTGAGCGTGGTGCCCATGCCGCGCATGTCGAAGTTCTCCTCGGCCAGGTCGGTCAGCCGGACGGCGATCTCCCGCGTCGCGTCGGCCAGCAGCGACAGCGGGTCGTCGGCCTCCAGGTCCAGCTCGGCCAGCACGCCCACCGCGATCGAGCTGGCCACCTCCCCGTACGCGTGACCGCCCATGCCGTCGGCGACGGCGTACAGGCGCTCGCTGAAGTACACCGAGTCCTCGTTCGCCTCTCGGCGCAGGCCGGGGTCGGTCCCGACGGCGTGGCGGAGCGCATACATGACGAATAGTGAATCACCCGCACGGGTAGCGGCGGCGAGCGCTCCGGGATTTCGGGTGGTGGCAGGTTCCTACGGCCTACCTGGGGCGTCCGTAGAACTCGCTCAGCACGAGCATCGCCGCGCCCGCCGCCACCACGTCGTCGCCCAGCGGCGTCACCTCGACCTCGACCGGCAGCCAGTCGTCGGTCGGCAGCTTCGCGCGCACCCCCGCCAGGTACGCCTCGGGCTCGGCGAGCACCGCCCGACCTGCGAGGACGACGTGGTCGACGTCCAGCAACTGCACCAGATCCGCGACCGCCAGGCCCACGATCGAGGTGGCCCCGGCCAGGTCGCCGGACCGCGCGGCGAGGTTGTGCACGGCCTCGATGCACCCGGTCCGCCCGCACACGCACGGCGGCCCGTCGAGCTGGATGGTGGTGTGCCCGAACTCGCCGGCGTTGGTGCGCGCGCCGCGGTAGACCTGCCCGTCGAGCAGCAGCCCGACGCCCAGGCCGGTGCCGACCAGCACGAGCACCGCGTCGCGCAGCTGCTCGCCCCGGCGCCAGGCCTCGGCGACGATCGCGGTGTTGGTGTCCTTGTCCAGGACCACGGGCAGGGCCAGGCTGTCCTCGGCCAGCTCGCGCAGCGGCACGTCGTGCCACTTCACCAGGCCGGTGGCGTCATGTATCACGCCGGTCCGGTGGTCCAGCGGGCCGACGAAGCCCAGGCCGACGCCCAGCAGCTTGTCGTCGCGCATCCCGTTGACCAGGCGGGTCAGCTCGGCGACGAAGGTGGGCGGGTCGAAGTCCGGCGGCAGCGGGGCCACCGCCCGGTCGAGCACGTCGCCGGCGAGGTCGGTGAGCACCACCCGCAGCTCGTCCCGCTCGACCTGGGCGCCCAGCGCCAACCGGCTGTCCGCGACCAGCTTGAGCAGGGTGCGGGGCTTGCCGACGCCGACGTTGCGGGTGCCGGACTCGACCAGCAGCCCCTCGCCGATCAGCCGGCCGACCACCTTGGACACCGCCTGCGGCGTCAGGCCGCTGCGCTCCGCGAGGTCGACCCGGGTGACCGCGCCGGATCTGGCCAGCCCCAGCACGACGGCGTCGTTGTATCCGCGCAGGAAGCGCAAGTTGGGCACGCTCGCATCATGGCACGGGTGGCCATAACTAAACACTGTTGCTTTAATTTCGGACATGCCACTCCGCACCGGACTGCTCGGCTACGGCATCGCCGGCCGGGTCTTCCACGCACCGCTCATCGCGGCCACCCCCGGCCTGGACCTGGCGGCGGTCGTGACCACCGACCAGACCCGCCGGACGGACGTCCTCACCCGGTACCCGGCCACCGCCGTCGTGCCGACGGTCGAGGAGCTGTTCGCGCTCGAACTGGACCTCATCGTCGTCGCCACCCCGAACCGCACCCACGTGCCGCTCGCCCTGGCCGCGATCGAGGCCGGCCTGCCCGTGGTGGTGGACAAGCCCCTGGCCGGTTCGGTCGCCGACGCGCGGCGCGTGCTCAAGGCCGCCGAGTACCGGGACGTGCCGCTGACGGTGTTCCAGAACCGGCGGTGGGACAGCGATTTCCTCACCCTGCGGTCGGTGCTGCCGTCGCTGGGCGAGGTGACCCGGTTCGAGTCGCGGTTCGAGCGGTGGGTGCCGGAGGTGTGGGACAACTGGCGCGAGTTCGGCGCGCCCGACGAGGCCGGCGGCCTGCTGTACGACCTGGGCGCCCACCTGGTCGACCAGGCGTTGCAGCTGTTCGGGCCGGTGAGGTCGGTCTACTGCGAACTGGACCGGCGGCGGCCGGGGGTCGAGGTGGACGACGACGTGTTCGTGGCCCTGACCCACGCCTCCGGGGTCCGCTCGCACCTGTGGGCGTCGGCAGTCGCCGCCCAACCCGGTCCGCGACTGCGGGCGCTGGGCTCGCGGGGGACGTTCGTCAGCGAGGGCTTGGACGGCCAGGAGGACGCCTTGGCCGCTGGCCGGCCGTTTGACGATTTGTCGACAAGTGCCACGCTCACCCTGGGCACGTCCACTGCGTCCGTGCCCGGTGTGCCCGGCGCTTACCTGGAGTTCTACCGACTTCTGGTGGCGGCCCTGACCGAGGGCGGGCCGCTGCCCGTCGACCCGGAGTCGGCCGTTGCCGCTTTGGAGGTCATCGAGGCGGCGTTCACGTCGGCCCGGACCGGGCAGGTGGTGACGCCGTGAGCCTGCTGGAGACGTTGGCGGAGCAGGAGTCCAGGCTGCTGTTCCGCTCCTTCACCAACGAGGACGCCCTGGCCCTGGGCGTGTTCCTGCTCGACGCGGCCCGCGCGGAGGGCCTGCCGGTCGTCGTGTCCGTCCGCCGGGGGCAGCAACGCCTGTTCCACGCGGCCCTGCCCGGCACGTCGGCCGACAACGACGGCTGGATCGACCGGAAGTCGCGGGTGGTGGACCGGTACGGCTGGAGTTCGTTCCGCGTCGGCGAGTCCTTCCGCGCGGCCGGCAAGACCTTCGAGGAGCACTCCCTGCTGGACCCGCGCGAGTACGCGGCCCACGGCGGCGTCTTCCCGGTGCTGGTCGAGGGCGTGGGCATGGTCGGCACGGTCGGGGTGTCCGGCCTGCCCCAGGCCGAGGACCACGCGTTCGTGGTGACCCAGTTGGAGAAGTTCCTGGCGTCCCGCTGAAAGCGTCGCCCCCGGCACCTCGGAGGGCACCGGGGGCGACGGTCGGTCGACTCGGATCAGCAGAACACCTCGGTCAGCAGTTCCTGCGCGCCCGCGCCGTCGCCGCCGGCCGGGGACGACGTGAAGGAGCCCACCAGGCGGGTCTTCGTGTCGCGGGTGCTGCCCAGGAAGCTGCTGTACCCCGGGATGCCGCCACTGTGGCCGTACACGGTCACGCCGCACGGCAGTTCACTGACCTCGAGGCCCAGGCCGTACTCGCTGCTGACGGGCGTGGTCTTCGTCAGCTCGGCCAGTTGCGCGGGCGCGAGGACCCGGCCGTCGAGCAGGGCGTCGACGAACCGGTCGAGGTCGGCGGTCGTGGAGATCATCTCGCCGGCCGCGTAGGCCACCGACGGGTTCAGGCGCGTGACGTCCACGTCCTTGCCGTCGACCCGGTAGTAGCCGTGCGCGTGCGGGCCGGGGATGCCGACCCGGTCGCCCGGCACGGACGTCGAGCGCAGGCCCAGCGGGCGCAGGATGCGCTTCTCGACGGCCTCCCCGTACGGGCGGCCGGTGACCTCCTCGATCAGCAGGCCGGCCACGACGTAGTTGGTGTTGGAGTAGTTCCACGACGTGCCGGGCGGGAAGTCCAGCGGCTTGGCCGTCGCGAGGGCCACCAGCTCCCGCGGCTCCCAGTGCTTGAACCGGATCCTCTCGAAGCCGGCCGGGTCCAGCGCCACGGACTCCGTGTAGTTGTGCAGGCCGCTGGTGTGCTGGAGGACGTGCCGCACGGTGATGCCGTCCGGGACCAGACCCGGCAGGTACGTGCCGACCGGCTCGTCCAGCGCCACCCGGCCCTCGCCGACCAGTTGCAGCACCACGGTCGACACGAACGTCTTGGTGATGCTGCCGACCCGGAACCGGCCGTCCGGCGGCACCGGCTTGTCCTTGCCGATCTCCGCGACACCGCTGCGCGCGGTGAACTGCTGCCGCCCGTTGGTGATCCGGACCTGCGCGCCCGCCGCACCGCCCGCGGTGGTCAGCTTGTCCAGCGCCGCCTGGACCACCTCGCGGTCGATCCGCCCGGACGCCTCGACGGGCTCGGCGACCGCCGTGCCGCCGATGCCCAGCGCCGCCATCCCCACGACGGCGGCCAGGGCGATTCCCCTCTTGCGCATTGCCCCTCCTAGTCGGCCGTCCCCCTGACGGCCCGAGGAACCCGAGTCTGGTGGTCCACGACCTCCCGCCACGACCCTCCGAGGGCTGAACCGGGGCGCTACTTCAGTCGTACCCACCCTTAGTGGTCGAACCTCGGTGGAAACGCTTTCCCAGCCCGATCCACTAGTCCGTTCGAGTGACAGAAGTGGTCTAGACCTTGACCGTGAAGTGGTCTGAACCACATGTTCTTCACAACCCTGCACTCCTTCCCTGACGAGGAGCACGATGTCCAAGACCCGATGGCATCTCACAGCGTTGGTCGTGGCGGTGGCCTCGACCGTGCTCGGCCTGGTCCTGGTGCCGGCGGCGAGCGGCGCGGGTGGCCTCGGCGCCACCTTCACCAAGGGCTCCGACTGGGGCACCGGCTACGAGGGCAAGTACACGATCACGAACAACAGCTCCGCGCCGATCTCGACGTGGACCGTCGAGTTCGACCTGCCGTCCGGCCACCGGGTCGGCTCCCTGTGGGACGGCAGCTACACCGCCAGCGGCCAGCACGTGACCGTCAAGCCGACCTGGAACGGCTCGCTGGCCGTCGGCGCCTCGACGAGCTTCGGCTTCAACATCACGTACTCGGGCGCGTACTCCGGCCCGCAGAACTGCAAGCTCAACGGCGCGTCCTGTGACGCCGGCGGTGGCACCACGACGACCACCACCACGACCACCACGACGACGACCAGCACCACCACCACGTCGCCGACGACCACGACGACCACCACCACGACGGTCCCGCCCACCGGTTACAAGAACCTGGGCTACTTCGTGCAGTGGGGCGTCTACGGCCGCAACTACCACGTCAAGAACATCCACACCTCCGGCTCGGCCGCGAAGCTGACGCACATCAACTACGCGTTCGGCAACGTCACCGGCGGCAAGTGCACCGCGAACGACGACACCTACGCCGACTACGACAAGTTCTACGGCGCGGACACCTCCGTCGACGGCACCTCGGATTCCTGGGACGCGGGCGCCCTGCGCGGCAACTTCAACCAGCTGCGCAAGCTGAAGAAGATGTACCCGCACATCAAGGTGCTGTGGTCGTTCGGCGGCTGGACCTGGTCCGGCGGCTTCGGCGCGGCGGCGCAGAACCCGGCCGCGTTCGCCGAGTCCTGCTACAAGCTGGTCGAGGACCCGCGCTGGGCGGACGTGTTCGACGGCATCGACATCGACTGGGAGTACCCCAACGCCTGCGGCCTGAGCTGCGACACCTCCGGCCCCGAGGCCTACAAGAACCTCATGCAGGCCCTGCGCGCCCGCTTCGGCACCGGCAACCTGGTCACCGCCGCCATCCCGGCCGACGCCTCGGCCGGCGGCAAGCTCGACGCCGCGAACTACGGCGGCGCCGCGCAGTACGTCGACTGGTACAACGTCATGACCTACGACTTCTTCGGCGCCTGGGCGGCGCAGGGCCCGACGGCCCCGCACTCGCCGCTGACGTCCTACGCGGGCATCCCGCAGCAGGGCTACCACAGCCAGGCCGCCATCGAGAAGCTGAAGGCGAGGGGCGTCCCGGCGTCCAAGCTCCTGCTGGGCATCGGCTTCTACGGCCGCGGCTGGACCGGCGTCACCCAGTCCACCCCGGGCGGCACCGCGACCGACGGCGCCCCCGGCACGTACGAGAAGGGCATCGAGGACTACAAGGTCCTCAAGACCAAGTGCCCGGCCAACGGCACCGTCGCCGGCACGGCGTACGCGCACTGCGGCAACCAGTGGTGGAGCTACGACACCCCGTCCACCATCGGCGGCAAGATGTCGTGGGCGAAGCAGCAGAACCTGGGCGGCGCCTTCTTCTGGGAGCTGTCCGGCGACACCACCAACGGTGAACTGATCACGGCGATCGGCAACGGCCTGCGCTGACTCGGGTTCCCAACGGAAAGGCCCCGCGGACGTCTCCCAGCGGGGCCTTTCCCCATTCCCGACAAGGTTTTCCCGGCCCGCGTGGAGCGCGTTGCGTGAACGGCGGAGCGAGCAAGCGAAGAGGCGGCCCGTCATCGCGGACCGCCTCTTGGCCGGTGGGTCGCAACCGCGTGGACCTGCTACAGGGTCAGGCTCCACGAGTCGATGTACCCGGTGTCCGCCGAGTACACGTCCTGGACCTGCAACTTCCAAGTCCCGTTCCGCACCTCGGTCGACACGTTCGCCGTGTACGTGGTGTCGATGTTGTCCGCCGAGTCGTTGTTGGACGACTTCAGCCGGTACGTCGAGCCGTCCGGCGCCACCAGGTCGATGACCAGGTCACCCCGGTAGGTGTGCTTGATGTGCACCTCGACCGCGGACGTCGCCGACGCGTTGCCGGTGCAGTCCGCGATGGTGATGGTGCTGCTGACCGCCGCGCCGTTGTCCGGGATGTTCACGTCGGTCGCGTTGGTCGCGGTCGGGCAGGCGCCGGGGGTGCCACCGCCGCCGCCGTACGGGTTGGCCGCCTTCTTGGCCGCGTACGTCAGCATCGGCTTGACCTTCGGCCAGAACGTGGACGCCTGGCAGGAGAACGACGGGAAGAAGCCGCTGCACGTGCCCGAACCCGGGCCGATCTCCCACACGAACGAGGCCGTGCCCAGGTCGTCGTACACCCAGTCGTCGGTCGCGCCCGCGGCGTTGTACAGCACCTCGCCGGGCTGGCCGTACTGCCAACCGCCCGCGATGTTCGCCATGTCCCGCGCCATGCCCCGGAGCGCGGCGTCGTTGCCGGTCTTGTAGGACGTGGTCCAGCCCCACGGGAAGAGGATCAGGTTCGAGTAGCTGTGCATGGAGATCACGACACCGGTGGTGTCGGCGGGCGCGGCGTCGGTGGTGCCGGTGCCGCGGCGGTCCTTGTACAGGTTGCGCCACAACGACTGCAGCGCCTTGGTCTCGACCTCGGAGTTGGCCGCAGGGCCCTTGTAGGTCTGGTCGCACGGGTTGGACGACGTGCCGGCGCCGCCCCAGTGCGAGTCGGTGTTGCGGTTCAGGTCGACGCCGATGTGCGACGAGGACGTGCCGGAGCAGTTGGAACCGTTGGTGGTGTTGGCGTTCTTTCGCTGGTAGCGCGGCGTGTTCCCGCCCTGCTGCACGATGTTGACGCCGTCCGGGTTGGCGATCGGCACGACCCACACCTCGGTGGAGTCGAGCAATGCGGTCACCTCGGCGTCGGTGCCGTAGGACTGGGTCAGGTGGTCGATCCAGCGGTAGGCCATGTCGCCGGTGGTCAGCTCACGGGCGTGCAGCTGGCCCATGACGAAGAACCGGGGCTTGGGCGCGGTCGGGCTGAGCGCGCAGTCGCCGGCGTTCTTCTTGGTGATGCAGATGGCGCGCAGGTCGTAGCCGCCGGCGCCCTGGGTCTTGCGCCAGGAGTCGCCGTAGTCGACCACGGTGGTCAGCGACGGGTACTGGGTGCCGACCGCGTCGAGGTGCGCGTACTGGGCGTTGACCGTGCGGTAGCCGCCGTAATAGGTCTCCTCCAGCGCCGCCGCGTCCAGGGATTGCGACTTGCGCTTCGGGGGCTCCCACTGCGGGGCGGGCAGCACCTCGTCGATGACCGAGGTGAAGCCCTCCTTCTTCAGCTTGTCGCCGGTGGCCGAGTCACCGAGGACGAACAGGTTGTCGCCCTCCCGCTGCTCCAGCACGTCGAAGCCGCGGCCGAGCAGGTCCTGGGCGGCTTTGCCCAGCGGCGCGTGGACCTTGTAGACGTACGTGGGGCCGGCGGGGGCGGCGGTCACCTCGGGTGCGGGGCCCGCGGTGCCGGGGACGCCGCCGTTGACCACCGCGGCGGCGGTGACACCGGCTATCGCCAGTGTCACGAGTGAACGTCTGGTCGACTTCACGGTTGTTCCTCCTAGGCAGGGTTGAGCAGGAGGATGGGCCAAATCCGGACCCTTGCACACCCTCCGACCGGCCGTACCTGTTGCTTGTGGGCTCGGCTGTCAACAGGTGCCGCGTGCATCCGGCGCAACACCCTCGTCCTCTGCGACGCTTGACCGTGCCCCTGGGGCACGCCCGAGGCTCGACCGCGTGGAGGAAGTGCGGATGCTGGTCACCCGAGGCGAGTTCGCCCGGCGGTCGCGGCTGTCGCTCAAGGCGTTGCGCCTGTACGAACGGCAGGGCCTGCTGCGCCCGGCGACGGTGGACCCGTTCAACGGCTACCGCCGGTACCACGTGGACCAGCTCGCGGACGCCCGCCTGGTGGCCCTGCTGCGCCGGCTCGACATGCCGCTGGCGGAGGTCGCCCGGGTGGTCGCGGCGGCGGACCGCGCGGCGGTGCTCGCGGCGTACTGGGAGCGGGCCGAGCAGCGGTTCGCGGTGCAGCGGGACCTGGCCGCGCACCTCCACTTCGTGTTGACCGGAGGGAAGGGGTTGCTGGAGATGTACGAGGTCCAGGTGCGGGACGTGCCCGAGCAGGTCGTGCTGACCGAGCAGCGGCACGTGCTGCAGCCGGAACTGGTGGACTGGATGGTCGGCGCGATGACCCGCGTGGAGAAGGCGGCGGGCGAGTTCGGCGGGGTTTCCGACGCCCCGTTCGCGATCTACCACGGCGAGGTGAACGAGGACAGTGACGGCCCGGTGGAGGTGTGCATGCCCATCACGGCCCAGCGTGCCCCGTCGACGGTGCCGGCGCGCGTCGAGCCGGCTCGGCGGGAGGCGTACGTCCGGCTGAAGAAGCGGGAGGTCGAGTACCCGCAGATCCTGTCGGCTTACGACGCGGTGGCGGAGTGGATCAAGGAGCAGGGCTTGGCGGAGGCCGGGTCGCCGCGCGAGGTGTACTGGGGTGATTGGGACTCGGCGGGGCCGGATGACGAGGTGTGCGACGTCGCGTACCCGGTGAAGTAGGCGGTTGGGGTGGCGTGCGCTGTCGGCACGCCACCCGATCGTGTGACATGCAGGATCTGCGACCTTCCGGCGACTCGCGCGTCCCGGTAGATGAGGTGCGCGGGAGGCCGGGTAGGGATGTGGGCGCGGGGAGGGCGGAGGGCAGCCTGGACAGGGCCGAGGGCGGGTTGGGCCGGCGGGTGCGGGCTGTGGAGCGTGGGCGCGGGCCGCGTGGGCGCCGGCTGGGCGGGCACAGGCCGCGCGGGCTGGGCAGGTGCGGGCCGCGCGGGCACGGGCTGGGCGGGCACGGGCTGGGCGGGCACGGGCTGGGCGGGCACGGGCTGGGCGGGCACGGGCTGGGCGGGCACGGGCTGGGCGGGCTGGGCAGGGGTAGGCGGCGGGGCGGGGGTGGTTTTAGGCGGCGGCTGGGGTGTGGGAGGTGGAGGGTTGGCGGGTGGGCATGGATAGGGCGATCAAGGCGCCGACCAGGGCGAAAGTGGCGACCACCGTCATGGACGCTGTGAAGCCTGCCGAGAACGCCGCCGGTGACTCGTAGCCCCCGAACCCCGCGAACACCGCGACCGCCACCGCCACCCCGAACACCCCGCCCAAGATCCGCAGCATCATGAACGCCCCCGATGCCTGCCCGATCTCCGCCGGCCCCACGGCCCCGACGACCGCCTTCTGCGCCGCGGGCATCGCCATGGTCATCCCCACACCGCCCAGCACCAGCGCGGGCAACACAGTCGCGTAGCCCGAGCCCACGCCCAGAGCCGCGGCCAACCCGGAATCCCCGCCCCTCGTCGCCGCGATCCAACCCGCGCCGACGGTCTGCAACAACAACCCGCCGACCACGAAAGTGCGCTCGCCGTAACGATCCACCAACCGCCCCGCGATCGGCGCGCACACCATCAACGTCCCCGTCCACGGCACCAGCCGCAGCCCGGCCTCCAACGGCGTGTCCCCCTGCGCCACCTGGAAGTACTGCGCCAGGAAGAACAACGTCCCGTACAACGACGCGAACATGCAGAAGTTCGCCGGGTTCGCCGTCGCGAACGCCCGCAGCCGGAAGAACCGCATCGGCAGCATGGGCGCCGGCGTCCGCCGTTCCCACAGGACGAAAACCACCACCAGCGCGACCCCCAGCGCCAACGCCCCGACCACCTCGACGCTCAGCCACCCCGCCGCGTTCGCCCGCACCAACCCCCACACCACACCGAACGCACCCGCGGTCACCAGCAGCACCCCGACCAGGTCCAGCCGGGCCGGAGCGCCGAAACCCTCGTCGACCCGGCGGGTCGCCAGCGCGATCGCGACCACCCCGATCGGCAGGTTCAGCCAGAAGATCCACTGCCACGCCAACCCGTCGACCACGACCCCGCCGACGAACGGCCCGCTCGCCGTCGCCAAGCCGGTCAACCCCAGGTACAACCCCATCGCCCGCCCCCGCTGCGCCGCCGGGAACGCAGCGCTGACCAGCGTCAACGACAACGGCAGCACCATCGCCGCGCCAACCCCCTGCGCCGCCCGGGAGAGGATCAGCACCCCGATGTCCGGCGACAACGCGCAAGCCGCCGACGCCGCCGTGAACACCGCCAGCCCGACCACGAACACCCGCCGCCGCCCGAACCGGTCCCCCAGCGCCGACCCGGTCAGCAGCAGCACCGCGAACGTCAGGTTGTACGCGTTGACGGTCCACTCCAGCGACTCGACCGACGCCCCCAGGTCCTCCCGGATCGTGGCCAACGCGGTCGTCACCACCATGCTGTCCAGGGCGACCATGAACGACGCCAGGGACGCCAGCGCCAACACCCACCTCTGCCGCACGGTCACCGGTGGTCTCCCCGCAACGACCGGGGCAGCCCGAACGCCGCCGGCAGCGCGTTGTCGACGAACCGGGTCACCGCCGGCACCCGGTCCCCGGCCGGCGTCAGCACGATCACGCCGTGCGCCCGCGGGATCGGGGTGAGCACGTACGCGCCGAACGCCGGCTGCCCGTTCGCCCGGGTCGGCACCAGCCGGTGCCGCCTGCCGTCGCGCATGGCGACCGACACAAGACAGTTCCGGACATCCGCCAATCCCTGGTACGCCAAGGGCAGCGGAGGCATGGTCAGCCGGACGTCGTCGCTGAGCAGGGCCACCACCGCGGCCACGTCCCCGGCCTCGAACGCGCGAACGAAAGCGTCCACCACCCGGCGTTCCCGAGCGGAGTGCGGGAGCGGAGCGGAGTGCGCGGACGGGGCCGAGTGCGGAAGCGGGGCAGCGTGCGCGAGCGGCGCGGAGTGCGCGGACGGGAAAGTGCCGGGCATGGTGGCGCGGGCGCGTTTCAGGGCCCCGTTCACCGAGTCCGGGGTCGTGTCGAGCATCGCCGCGACCTCGGCGGCCCTGAACCCCAGCACGTCCCGCAGCACCAGCACGACCCGCTGCCTTGGCGGCAACTGCTGGAGCGTCGCCAGGAACGCTGGCGACACCGACTCCCGCACCTCGTACCGGACCTCGGGACCGGGCGCGTGGTCGGCGATCCCGTCCAGCAGGACGTCCGGGTAGGGCTCCAGCCAGACCGGTTCCGCGTGCAGGTGGGACGGTTCGGGCAGCGGGACCTCCGGCCGGTAGTCCGCCGACGGCCTGCGGTCGCCCGCGCGCAACGCGTTCAGGCAGCGGTTGGTCGCGATCCGGTACAGCCACGTCCGCACCGACGCCCACCCCTCGAAGGCGCCGATGCCCCGCCACGCCGCCGGCAAAGTCTCCTGGAGCAGGTCCTCCGCGTCCTGGACGGACCCGAGGATGCGGTAGCAGTGCAGTTGCAGCTCACCGCGGTGCGGCTCGACGAGCGCCCGGAACGCGTCACCGTCCCCCTCACGCGCCAGCGCGAGCAGTTCACCGCCGCGCGCGAGCGGTTCGTCGGCACCCGCCTGGGGTGTCGGTCGCATGGTGGTCCCTCCCAACCCGTGGTCCTCGCACAGGTATGGACACCGGGCACACCGGGAAGTGGTCGCAGTTTCCGCGAAATTGCGTCAGGTTTGACTCAACCGGACGTCGAGAGCGGTGTGCCGGCGGCCCGCGCCGACCGTCCGCACCGCCTGCCCGATCGCCTTCCGCGAACCCACCAGCACCACGAGCTTCTTCGCCCGCGTCACCGCCGTGTAGAGCAGGTTGCGCTGCAACATCAGCCATGCGCTGGTGGTGATTGGGATGACCACGCACGGGTACTCACTGCCCTGCGACCGGTGAATCGTCATGGCGTACGCGTGCGTCAGCTCGTCCAGTTCGGCGAACTCGTAGTCCACGTCCTCGTCCTCGTCCGTCCGAACCGTCACCTTCTGGTCCACGACGTCGATCCCGGTGACGACCCCGAGCGTCCCGTTGAACACCCCGTTGGCGCCCTTGTCGTAGTTGTTCCGGATCTGCGTGACCTTGTCCCCCACCCGGAACACGCGCCCGCCGAACCGCCGCTCCGGCACGTTCGGCCCGGCCGGCGTCAGGGACTCCTGGAGCACCACGTTCAACGCCCCCGCGCCCGCCGCGCCGCGGTGCATGGGCGTGAGCACCTGCACGTCGGTGCGCGGGTCGAGGCCGAACTTGCGCGGGATGCGGGACGCCACCACGTCCACGGTCAGCGCCGCCGCCTCCTCCGCGTCCTCGCAGGGGAACAGGAAGAAGTCCGGCAGGCCCTGGACCAGCGGGTACTCGCCGGAGTTGATGCGGTGCGCGTTGGTCACCACGCCGGACTCCTGCGCCTGCCGGAAGATGTGCGTCAGCCGCACGTGCGGGACGGGGCTGTCGGGCGCCAGCACGTCCCGCAGCACCTCCCCAGCCCCCACCGAGGGCAACTGATCCACGTCGCCGACCAGCAGCAGGTGCGTCCCGGGTGCGATCGCCTTCACCAACTTGTTGGCCAGCAACAGGTCCAGCATCGACGCCTCGTCGACCACGACCAGGTCGGCCTCCAGCGGCCGGTCGCGGTCGTAGGCGGCGTCACCGCCGGGCTTCAGCTCCAGCAGCCGGTGCACGGTGCGCGCCTCGTGCCCGGTCAGCTCGGCCAGCCGCTTCGCCGCCCGCCCGGTGGGCGCGGCCAGCACCACCCGCGCCCGCTTGGCCACCGCCAGCCGCACGATCGACCGCACGGTGAAGCTCTTGCCGCACCCCGGACCGCCGGTCAGCACGGCCACCTTCCGGGTGAGGGCCAACCGGACGGCCTCCTGCTGCTTCTCCTCCAGCGACGCGCCCAGCCACCCGAACGCCCGGTCCCAGTCCACCTCGCGGAACGCCGGCATCCGCTCGGCGTCGGTCCGCAGCAACCGCAGCAGCGACCCGGCCAGCGACACCTCGGCCCGGTGGAAGGGGACCAGGTACACGGCCGCCTCCCCGTCCGGCATGACCTCGCGCACCACCCCCTCCTCGTCGACCAGCTCGGCCAGGCAGTCGATCACCAGCCCCGCGTCGACCTGGAGGATGCGCACGGCGTCCGCGATCAGCTGGTTCTCCGGCAGGAAGCAGTCGCCGTCGCCGGTCGCCTCGGACAGCGTGAACTGCAGGCCGGCCTTCACGCGCTGGGGGCTGTCGTGCGGGATGCCGACCGCCTTCGCGATCACGTCCGCGGTCCGGAACCCGATGCCCCACACGTCACCGGCCAGCCGGTACGGCTCCTGCCGGACGACGTCGATGGACCGGTCCTGGTACTGCTTGTAGATCCGCACGGCGAGAGACGTCGACACGCCGACGCCCTGGAGGAAGACCATCACCTCTTTGATGGCCTTCTGTTCTTCCCACGCCGCAGCGATGAGCTTCGTCCGTTTCGGACCGAGCTTGGGGACCTCGATCAGGCGCTCCGGCGAGTGCTCGATGACGTCCAGCGCGTCGAGGCCGAAGTGGGTGACGATCCGGTCGGCCAGGACCGGGCCGATGCCCTTGATCAGGCCGGAGCCCAGGTAGCGGCGGATGCCCTGGATGGTGGCGGGGAGCACGGACGTGTAGTCGTCGACGACGAACTGGCGGCCGTACTGCGGGTGGGAGCCCCACCGGCCGCGCATCCGGATCGTCTCGCCGGGCTGCACGCCCAAGAGCGAGCCGACGACGGTGACCAGATCGCCGCCGCCGCGCCCGGTGTCCACGCGGGCCACGGTGTAGCCGGTCTCCTCGCTGGCGAACGTGATCCGCTCCAGGGTTGCTTCGAGGACCGCATCCGCCATCCCGCCAACTTATAAGCCCGGACCTCCACGCGCGGCACGTGCCCTCCTGCGCGGCCTCCACACGACGTTCACAACTCTCACCGAGGCTCTCCACCGGCGACACCTACAGTCGGTGCCATGACACGCCGGGTTCTGGTGGTCGAGGACGACCTGACGATCGCCTCGTCGGTGGCCGCGCGGTTGCGTGCCGAGGGGTTCGAAGTCGAGTTGGCGCATGACGGGCCGTCGGCGGTGCGCAAGGCGGGGGACGTGGACCTCGTCGTGCTGGACGTCATGCTGCCGGGGTTCGACGGGTTGGAGGTCTGCCGCCGGATCCAGGCCGACCGGCCGGTACCCGTGCTCATGCTCACCGCCCGGGGTGACGAGACGGACCTGCTGGTGGGGCTCGCGGTCGGCGCGGACGACTACCTGACCAAGCCGTTCTCCATCCGCGAGCTGGCCGCCCGCGTGCACGCCCTGCTGCGCCGGGTGGAGCGGTCCTCGGCCGCCTCCGCCACCCGGATCACCGTCGCGGACCTGGAGATCGACCTCGCCGAACGGCGTGTCCTGCGGGCCGGCGCCGAGGCGCACCTCACGCCGACCGAGTTCGAGCTGCTGGTGCACCTGGCCGAACGGCCGCGCGCCGTCCAGTCCCGGGAACGCCTGCTCAACGAGGTCTGGGGCTGGAACGAGGGCACCGGCACCCGGACCGTGGACAGCCACATCAAGGCGCTGCGGCGCAAGCTCGGCACGGACCTGATCCGCACCGTCCACGGTGTCGGCTACGCCCTGGAGGCACCGCGGTGAAGCTCCGGACAGCGTTCAGCGCGTTCGTCGACTTCCTGCCCAGACCCCTGGACCCGGTCCGCTCGATCAAGCTTAAGCTGGGCATCCTGCTGGTCTCGTCGGGCGCGGCCGGGTTTTCGTTCTTCTGGTACCGCATCGGCTGGCTGCCCTACAGCACGACCACGGGTGCCCTGGTCATCGCCCTGGTGACCTCGCAGGTCCTGGCGCACGGCATGACCCGCCCGCTGCGCGAGATGACCGCGGCGGCCCGCGCGATGCGGCGCGGCGACTACAGCAAGCGGGTCCGGGCCACCGCGCGCGACGAGGTGGGCGAGCTGGCCAGCGCGTTCAACCAGATGGCGGCGGACCTGGCGGCGGCCGACCGGCAGCGCCGGGAGCTGATCGCCAACGTCTCCCACGAGCTGCGCACCCCCATCACCGCCCTCCAGAACGTCCTGGAGAACGTGGTCGACGGCGTGGCCGCCCCGGACGCCCGGACCATGCGCACCGCCCTCGCCCAGACCGAGCGCCTGGGCCGCCTGGTGACCGAGCTGCTGGACCTGTCCCGCATAGACGCCGGCGCGCACCGCCTGACCCTGGCCGAGTTCCCGGTGGCGCCCCTGCTGGCCGACGTGGTGGCGGAGGCCTCGGTGGCGTCCCCGGCGACGAGATTCGTGGTGGACGTCCGCCCGCCGACCGCGACCGTGGTCGCCGACCGGGCCCGCGTCCACCAGGTCCTGGTCAACCTCCTGGACAACGCCGCCCGGCACGGCCCGTCCGGCGGCGAGGTCCGGGTGACCGCGACCTGGGTGGCCCGTGACCTGGTCCTGGAGGTCTCCGACGACGGCCCCGGCATCGCACCGGAGGACCGGGAACGGGTCTTCGAGCGGTTCACCCGGGGTGAGCGGGCCGGCGGGGGCGGCACGGGCCTGGGGCTGAACATCGCCCGCTGGATCATCGACCTGCACGGCGGCAGCATCGCGGTGGTCGACGGCCCCGGCTGTCGCATCCGGGCCACCCTGCCCAGCATTCGGACCGCCACGACGGCCTAGGGCTTCCCTTTTGAGAGGCGTGTCGAGCACACGCCTTGGTCGAACGCGCCCGTTTTCGGGCCGCAAACGTTTTCGGAAGGTCTCATGTCACCCAACCGCGTCCTGCTCACCGGTCTCCTCGGCGGGGCCTGCGCCGCCGTCCTGATCCCGCTCGACGAACCCGGGCTCGGCTGGCTGCTCGCCGCCCTGGTCGTGTTCGCCCTGATCAGGAAGGTCAGACCGGGCTGGGCCGCGCTCAGCCTGCTCCTGTTCGCCACCGGCACGCTGGTCGCCGACGGGGACCTGTTCACCCTGTGCGTGGTGGCCGGGTGCGCCGCCGGGTCGCTGGCCGTCGTCGGCGGGCGGACGGCGAAGGGGCTGCTGCTCGGCTCCGCCGCGGTGCTGATGGCGATCCCGCCGGCGGTGCCGTGGCTGGCGCGCGGGGTCAGGACGTCGGGGTCCAGCCGGATGGCCCGGCCGGTCCTGCTGACCGCCGCGGTGCTCGCGGTGTTCGTGCCGCTGCTGGCCGGGGCGGACGCGGCGTTCGCGGACCTGCTCGGCGAGTCCGTGCCCGAGGTCGACGGGCAGTGGATCGTGGTGTTCCTCGCGGTCGGGCTGGGGGTGGTGGGGGCGTGCCGGCTGGCGGGGTCGCCGAAACCGGAGGAGGTGCCCGGGGAGCGCCGGACGGTGGCGTTGCGGGACTGGGCGATGCCGGTCGGGGCGCTGGTGGCGTTGTTCACGGCGTTCGTCGGGGTGCAGGTCACGACCTTGTTCGGCGGGGACGACTACGTCATCCGGACCGCCGGTGTCACATACGCCGAGTACGCCCGGCGCGGGTTCTGGCAGCTGCTGGCGGTCGCGGTGCTGACGCTCCTCGTGATCGCGGTGGCCGCCCGGGTCGCGGACGACGCCGACCGGACGTGGCTGCGCGGCCTGCTGGGGGCGTTGACCGTGCTCACGCTGGTGATCGTGGCGTCCGCGCTGGCCCGGATGTGGATCTACCAGCAGGCCTACGGGTTCACCACGCTGCGGGTGCTGGTGTCGGCGTGCGAGCTGTGGCTGGCGCTGGTGTACCTGATGGTGCTGGTCGCGGGCGTGCGGATGCGCGGCGGGTGGCTGCCGCGGGCCGTGCTGGCCAGCGGGTTCGTCGGGCTGGTCGGGTTGGCGGTGCTCAACCCGGACCGGTTCACCGCGGAGCGCAACATCGCCCGGTGGCAGGAGACCGGCAAGATCGACCTCCAGTACCTGCGGCGGTTGTCCGTCGACGCCGTCCCGGTGCTGGCCACGCTCCCCGAGCCGATGCGGCAGTGCGTCCTCCAGTACCGGTACGTCAGCGAGGACGACTGGCGGTCGTGGAACCTGGCGCGGAGCCGGGCGCGGGAGGCGTTGCGGGAGTTCCACCCGACGGGGTGTGTGCAGTGATGTGGTTGGTGACCAGGAGCGCGACGACCTTGGCGTGCGTGACGGGTGCCCAGTGGCCGGCGTCGAGCACTCGGCGGCGCAGGTTCGGCACCCAAGGGGTGGCCGCGTCCAGGACGCCATCGGTGACGTAGTTGTCCTTGAGCGGCTGGATGATCTGCACCGGGACGTCCGTGCGCCGGACCCGGGGTGCGCTCAGCCGGGGGATGAAATTGGCGCGGTACAAGGAGATCCCGTTGACGCCGTCCTCGACGATGGTGTCCGGGACGTGCGCCTGCACACCTTCGAGGCGGCGCAACACCTTCGCCCAGCGCGGCCCGATCACCCGCCGCCACACGAACGGGGCGAGGAACGGCAGGTGGAAGGCGAGGATGTACCAGGAGTGCAGCCACTGCTTGAGGTGCTTGACGGTCGGGCGGCGGCGGATCCAGTGGCCGACGTGGTCCAGGCACGGGCCGGAGATCGAGGTGTAGGAGGCGATCCGCGCGCCGGGCGTGGTCACCGCCTCCCACGCCTGGATGGAACCCCAGTCGTGCGCCACGACGTGCACCGGCTGGTCGGGGCTGACCGCGTCGACGACCGCGAACAGGTCGCGGGCCAGCACCGGCAGCCGGTACCCGGCCAGGTCGCGGGGCTTGCCGGACGCGCCCGCGCCGCGCACGTCGTAGGTGACGACGTGGTACTCCTCGGCGAGGATCGCGGCGACGGCGTCCCACACGCGGTGGGTGTCGGGGTAGCCGTGCACGAGGACGACCGTGGGGGCGGAGCGGTCGCCGCGCTCGTACACGGACAGCCGCACGCCATCGGATTCGACGAACACGGTTCCCTCCAAGGGCTTCAGGGGTCGGCGGGGTCAGAGGTCGAGCACGAGCCGGTCGTTCGCGGGACGGGCGACGCAGATCCGGACGCCGTCCACCTCGCACGTGCCGCAGAAGCCCTGGCGGCACGAGTGGGGCACGGTCGGGCGCAGGTCTTCGAGGACGTCCAGGGCCGAGCGGTCGGCCGGGACTTGCAGCGTGACCCCGCTGCGGCGCAACACCATCGCGAACAGTCGTCCGTCCACAATGGGCGGTGGTGGGAAGCGCTCGAAGTGCAGGCGGCGGGACGCGAAGGCGTGTCGGACGGCGTCGAGCATCGGTGTCGGACCGCAGCAGTACACCGAGCCGTCGGCCGGGAAGGTGCTGACGATCTCGTGCAGGTCGGTCGGGCCGAACTCGTCGTCCGGGCGGATGTGGGCGTGCTCCGGCAGTTCGTCCAGGAACGGGCTCACCACATCGTCGACTTCTTGGCGTCGTTGCGCGACGGTCAGCCGCAGTGCCCGGTTCACACCCGACTCGGGGCGCGCGGAACCGAGGGGCTGCAACACGAGGTTGTCGGGCTCCATCTCGACCTCCCGCGCCATTGCTACGCCAACGTAGCTTTGTGAAAGCTACGCCACCGTAGCAATATGGGCGGGTGAGCACAACGCGCCGGAAGTACGCCCCCCGCCTCCCCGCGGCGCAGCGGCGGGACCAGGTGCTGGACGGTGCGCTGGCGCTGATCGCCGCGGGCGGGTTCGACGTGCTGACCATGGAAGCCGTGGCGCGGCAGTGCGGTGTCACGAAGCCAGTCGTATATGAGATATTCGCGAACCGGGCCGAGGTCATCTCCGCTCTGCTGGAACGGGAAGCCGAACGGGCCACCGCCCAGGTGCTGGAGGCCATCCCGGAGGGGTTGGACGAGCGCCCGCCGGAGGACCTGTACACGGACACCGTGCGCGCGTTCGTGCACGCGGTGGTGGAGAGCCCCGACCGCTGGCGGCTGGTGCTGCTGCCGCCGGAGGGCACGCCCGTCGAGTTCCGGCAGCAGGTGGAACGGGTGCGGGCGCAGGTCACCGAGCAGGTCAACGCGTTGGCGGACCTGGGGTTGAAGGCGATGGGCGGGCCGGAGCTGGACGCCGAGCTGCTGGGCCACGCGATGCTGGCGCTGGCCGAGATGGCCGGGCGGCTCGCGATCACCGACCCGGAGCGCTTCCCGCCGGAGCGGTTGGTGGCGTTCGTGGGGCGCATGGCGCACTTCCTGCCCAACGGCTGAGAGCACTGCCCGACGCCTGAGCCGATCGCACTGCCCAACGCCTGAGCCGATCGTGAAGAAGGTCGCTGCGGTGAATGGGTGACGGGCGGGCTGGGTACGGGTCGGAGGATGCCCCGAACACCAGGAGGTTGTTCTGTGCTCATCGCCGTGCTCACGTTCACCGGTTCGGTCCTGGTCGCGCTCGCGGTCGTGGCCGCGGTGCACCGGGTGGTCCGGCGGATCGGTCGGCGGTCCGCGCTCTTCGCCGGCCTCGCCGCGCACGCCCACCGGCCCGCGCTCGCCGTCGCCGTGCTGGTCGCGGTCCAGTTCTCCATCGGCGTGGTCGGGTGGGGCGAGTGGCGGCCGGTCGCCCTGCACGTCGTGGGGATAGCGCTCATCCTCGCCGGCGCGTGGCTGCTGGCCGCGCTGCTGGTGGTGGCCGAGGACGCCACGCTCGCCCGCATCCGGGTGGACGTGTCGGACAACCGGCACGCGCGCCGGGTGCACACCCAGATCACGTTGGTGCGGCGGGTGACCGTCGTCGTGGTGGGCGTGCTGGCGTTCGCGTCGGTGCTGATGACCTTCCCCGAGGCGCGGGCGGCCGGGACCAGCCTGCTGGCGTCGGCCGGTGTCATCGGCGCGATCGCGGCGCTGGCGGCGCAGTCGTTGCTGGGAAACGTGTTCGCCGGGGTGCAGATCGCGTTCAGCGACGCGCTGCGGCTGGACGACGTGGTGGTCGTGGAGGACCAGTGGGGGCGGATCGAGGACATCACGCTGACCTACGTGGTCGTGCACCTTTGGGACGACCGGCGGTTGATCCTGCCCACGGCGTACTTCCTGAAGACCCCGTTCGAGAACTGGACGCGCACGCAGTCCGCGCTGCTGGGCACCGTCGAGCTGGACGTGGACTGGACCGTGCCGGTGGAGGACATGCGGCAGGAGCTGCGGAAGTTCCTGGAGTCGGACGACCTGTGGGACGGGCGGGTGTGCGTGCTCCAGGTGACCGGCGCGGTGGGGGCGTTCGTGCGGGTGCGCGCGCTGGTCAGCGCGACCGACGCCGGACGGCTGTGGGACCTGCGGTGCGAGGTGCGGGAGCACCTGGTGGCGTGGCTGCGATCGCGCCAGCCGGGCGCGTTGCCCCAGATGCGGGTGCGGGACCTGCCGCGGGCGCAGGCGGTTGCCCAGAAGGATGCGTCAGGGACGGAGGCGTCCGGGTCGGACAACCGGGTGTTCGGGGAGAGCGAGGATGGTCAGGAGCGGGTGCAGGCGTTCAGCGGCCCGGACGGGCGGTCGGCGTAGGACGGGCGGTCGGCGCCCGACAGGCTGTGAGCTGCGGGGTGTCGACCGCGGGCTGCGGGGTGTGACGCAACCGTTCGGTCCGGTTGGTCCGTCCTGGTGCCAGGATGGCTTCTGGAGGGTTCATGAGACGGATCGTGGTGGTGGCGGCGTGCTTCGCGCTGGTGGCGTGCGGCGCCCCGGTGCGGGACAGCGGCACGGGGGTTGACTTCACGGGCGCCAACTCCCCGGGCAGCGTGCCCACCACGACCGTCACGACTACTTCGGAGGTCCAGATGCCCGCGAAGCTCAGCCCGCACGGCAAGGAGGTGCTGGAGCGGGCGCAGCGGTCCGGGGTGCCGAACGTGGTGCTGGTGATCTCCACGGAGGCGAACGCCACCGAGCGCACGGCGGCGGCGCTGCGCGGACTGGGCGCCACGGTCGAGGCCACCGACACGTCCATCGGCTACATCCGGGTGTCCGTGCCGGTCGCGGACGTCGAGCGGGTGGTGGCGACGGAGGGCGTGCGCCGGGTGGACGTGGACGAGCCCCTCAGCAACGCCGACCCGACCCCTTAACCGGCTCGACGTACCACTCGCGCCCGGTCAACCACCCGAACACCGGGGTGGGCAGCCGCACCAGCAACCGCATGACCGCCGACAGCCGCCCTTTGCCCTCGACCTGCGAGCGGTGGGCGGCGAGGGCGGCTTGCTTCTGCCGGGCGAACCGGCGGACGTTGAAGCGGTGGGTGATGGCTTTGCTGGGGCTGAACGCGCGTTCCAGCCCTTCGTAGCGGAACGGGGTCCGCAGCGCTTTCAGGACTCGCGCGATGTGCAGGACGGCGTCCCGGGGCATGGTCGCTTCGAGGAGCCGGACTCCGGTCAGCTCAGCGGCCCGCCGCCCGACTTCGTGGACCTTGACGTGGTCGCGGTGCCCGTAGCCGCCGTTCGAGTCGTAGCTCAGCAGGACATCCGCGTTCTCTTCCGCCAGCAGGGCGGCCAAGCGGCTGGCGGCTTCGTCGAGATCGGCCCGGACGAACCGCTGCCGGCCCGGCGGGTCGTCGAACAGGATCGCGCCGTGCCCGCTGTCGGCGTACCCGAGGTGCACCACCCGATGCACCCCCAGGATCGCCGCAGCGGCCCGCAACTCGTCCAGGCGGGTCGGCGGTTCGTCCCACATCCGGTCGGTCGCGACGACGACCACCACCCGGCAACCGGACGCGGCGGCGCGGGCCAGGGTGCCGCCGGTGAGCAGGACTTCGTCGTCGGGGTGGGCGTGCAGCGCGACCACAGTCGATGAGCGTCGATCCACCCGGTCGACCTTAGAACGGCGAGGGCCGCCCCCGGCTGAGTGCGCCGGGAGCGGCCCATGCCTTGCCGAGTGATCAGGCGACCTTCTGCACGATTACCGCGCCGCGGCCCACCACGGCGCCCTCGGCGGTCTGCACGGTCAGTTCGCCGCGCAGGACGCGACCCTCACCGGCCGCGGCCTGTGCGGTCACGACACCGGAGACGTTCCACGTCGCGCCGGCGGTGCGGTCGGCGTTGGTGTCCGTCGTGGTGATGGTGCCCAGGCCCGGAGCGGCGAAGACGTCGATGTAGTCGTACTCCGTCGTGCCGGCCGGCACGTCGTAGCCGTCCACCGCGATCTGCCAACGACCCGCGGCCGGGTTGTTGATCGTCACCGACTCCTCCGAGTCGCCGTCCGCCTGCTGGCCGGCGATGACGCAGGTGCCGGAGGTGCAGTTGTAGACGAACAGGTCGAGGTCGGCGGCGATGTCGGCGGGCTTGCCGATGGTCGCCCGCAGGGACGTGGTGCCCGCGGGCACGATCACGTCGTAGGTCTGGCGGGCGGTGTGGGCGATCGTCGGGCGGTCGATCTTGGCGCTGCCGAACGCGCCGCCGACGAGCCGGCCGTTGAACGCGGCCAGGGCGTTGGTCACCGACCAGGAGCGGTCGATGCCGACGCCCGGGGTGGCCGAGGCGATCGTGTCGGGGTTCGGCGAGACCGAGGTGCCCAGCACGGACGCGGTCAGCGTGTACGGCGCGGTGTCGGCGTCGGAGGTGCGGCGCGCCTCGACCACCAGCTCCCAGACGCCCGGGATCGGGTTGCTGACCGTGCGGCTCGTCGGGGAGCCGCCGGCGCAGCCCGCGCCCGCGTCGGGGTTGTAGCAGTTGGTGGACGACGTGGTGTCGTTCGGCACGCCGTACGGGTCGTAGCGCAGGAACCGGACCTGGCCCTTGCCGGCCTCGGCGCCGCCGCCGACCATGTCGACCTTCAGCGCGCTGGTGCCCGCCGGGACGTTCACCCAGTAGCTGTGGGTCTGGTTGCGCGCGACCGAACCGGTCTTGGTCACCGAGTACTTGTTGTCCGCGGTGAACTGGTCGGCCGCGAACACGGTGTTCAGGGTGAGCACGTCGGTGCCGCGGGTGGCCGGGTTGTCCAGCTTCAGCACGGCCGAGTGCACGCCCGCGGTGGTCGGCTTGACCTTGACGTCGAGCTTGACCGGCGTGTTCAGCGGGAGGCTGACCGACGACTTCGAGGAGAACGTGCCGTCGTTGCCCTGCCAGCGCACGGAGAACACCTGGTTGGTGTTCGGGCCCGTGGTGCGGGTCAGGGTGTAGGTGCGGGTGTACTCCTTGCCGATCTGCACGCCCTCGCGGTCGTGGATGCCGACACCGGTGTGGGCCGGGTTCAGCAGCGCCGACAGCGCGGTGCTGACGGTCACCGAGGTGGTGACGCTCTGGGTGTTCGGGTGCGCGGCGAGCTGCGCCCAGGCGCGCTTGGTGTCGAACAGACCCGCGCCCTGCTCGTAGGCCTTGAGCGTGGTCACCCAGCGCGCGCCGGAGTGGATGGCGTCGCGCAGCTCCTTCACCGGGGGACGCCGGCCGTCGTGCTCGTCCTTGTACGCGCCGACGAGCAGCGCGGCGGCGCCGGTCGCCTGCGGGGCGGCCATGGAGGTGCCGTTGAACATGGCGTAGCCGGCCGGGAGGGCGTACGTGCCCGCGACCGGGCCCGGGTTCTGCCACTGCGGGATGGTCGAGATCGCCGAGCCGGGCGCGACGATGTTCGGCTTGAAGCCACCGTCCTCGCGCGGGCCGCGGGAGGAGAAGCCGTGCAGGCCCTCCTTCTGCGCGGTGACCGAACCGTAGTTGGACAGCCAGGTCGCGCTGGTGATGTAGGAGCCGACGGAGATCGCGTCGGTGGCCACCGACGGGTCGCCGACCGTGTTCGCGCCCGCGCCGCTGTTGCCGGCCGAGATGAAGATCTGCATGTTGTACTCGGCGATCGTGCGGTTGTAGAGCTCCGCACGGGCGTTGTTGCCGTCGTTGAGCGCCGGCAGGCCGCCGATCGAGATGTTGACGACGTCCGCGCCGTTGCGCGCCGCGTAGAGGACACCGTCGATCAGGCCGGACGAGGTGCAGGACGGGGTGGTCAGGCAGACCTTGACCGCCATCAGCTTGGCGCCGGGCGCCGCGCCGTCCATCCGGCCGCCGAACATCTCGTGCGCGGAGGTGATGCCCGCGACGTGCGTGCCGTGGGCGGCGGAGATGCCGAGGTTGACGTACGCCTGGCCGGCGTTGTCGTAGATCGACCGGTCCGTCTGGACCACGAAGGCGACGGTGTCCAGCACCGGCGTGGCCGGGTTGTCCGCGCCGAAGTGGCCGACGTCCTTCTTGTACTTGTAGTCGATCATCGCGCCGTGCTCGGTGAAGTCGCCGTCACCGTCCACGTCGACGCGGACTTCCTTGGTGGTGACGTCCTGGAGGACGCCGAAGGAGTCGGTGCGGTCGCCGTCGCGGTTGATGTCGCCGCCGAACTCGCTGTTGGCCAGACCGAGGTCGCCCGCGGTCTCGTTGAACAGGCCGAAGCTGAACGGGCCACCGGTGGCGGGCGCCTTGTAGGTCGCGCCGCCGGCCACGGGGGTGAACGAGCCGTTGTAACGGCCCGCGACCTTCACCCAGGTGCCGTCACCGGAGTTGATCGCGTTGGCGTTGTACCAGTCGACGATCTTGCGCTCGCCGGTGGACGTGGTGGACAGCGCCGGGTGGTCCAGGTCGATGCCGGTGTCCAGGATGGCGATGGTGGCGCCCCGACCGTCCCATTCGGGCTTCTCGTCGGTGAACTGCGCCGCCTTGGTGTCCTGGATCGGCATGTACGGGTTCTTCTTGGGCGTGTTCGCGTCCGGTGCCTTCTGCGGCAACGGGTTCGTCGTGCCCTCCGGGCGCGGGTTGTCCAGCGCCACCAGGCCGTCGACGTCCACCGCGTTGACCGAGGCCAGCTTGGCGGCCTTCTCGGCGTTCTCGCGCGGGACGGAGACCTTCAGGTACTCGACGTCGCGCTCGGTGGACTCGACCACGCCACCGAGTGCCTTGAGGTCGTTGGCCGCGGAGTCCAACTTGCCCTCTTCGGCGGCGACCAGCAGGGTGACGTTCTCCTGGCCGTTGGCTTCGGCCTGGGCGAGGCGTTCGCGGTCCTGCTTGTCGAGCTGCTTGTCGGCGGGCGCGGGCGCGTTCGGCGCGTTCTGCGCTTCCTGCGCCACGGCCGGAGCGGCGGCGAAGCCGAACCCAGTCGTGCCCAGCACGGCGGCCAGCAAGGCCGCACTGGTGCGGTGTCTCCACCGACTTCCTGAGTTGATCACGGCGCAAACCCTTCGTGGGGAAAGATTGGCGCAAGCACATCCTTCCGGGTCCCGCCGGGCAATCATGCGAACAGCGCAAAGAACAGGTCCACATTGGACTGAACGGTGGATTGCGCGCACACGCGAGAAGTGCCACACCAGTTCGAAACCGGTGTGGTGCGTCCAGTCAAGAGCCGACCGGACCGAATGTCAACCAGTGTCAACGGTGAATCAGCGGGCAGCGTCTTGAATCGGTAACAAATCGCACATCAACGCGATGGCGAGCACACTGGTCGACATCGTGGACGCGACGCCCATCGACCGGATAGCCGACGAGCTGTACGCCCTGCCGCCGGCCGGCTTCGTCGCGGCCCGGGACGCCGCCGCCCGGCGCGCCCTGGACCGCGGGGACAAGGCCCTGGCGAAGCAGGTCGCCGCGCTGCGCAAGCCCACGTTGTCCGCTTGGGCGCTCAACCAGCTGGCTCGGCAGCACGCTGCTGAATACGCGCAGGCCGTGGCCTTGGGCGAGCAGTTGAGGGCCGCCCAGGAGGGGTTGAAGGGCGGGGTGCTGCGGGAGTTGAGCGGCAAGCGGCGGGTGGTGGTGGGGGCGTTGGTGCGGCTGACGGAGGATCTGGCGCGGGCCGCCGGGTCGCCGTTGGGGCCGGATGCGGTGCAGCAGGTGCGGACGACGTTGACCTCGGCGTTGGCGGACGCGGTGCTGGCTGCGCGGATTCGGGCTGGTCGGCTGGTCAAGCCGGTCGAGCAGTCCGGGTTCGGGCCGCTGTCGGAGACGGCCGTGCCCGCGCCTGCCAAGGGCGGCGATCGCGCGTCTACTGCTCGGGACGACCTTGCGCCCAGGCGGGAGAAGAAGCGTGAGCGGGAGCTGGCCAAGGCCCGGGAGGACATCACGGCGGCTCGTTCGGGTGCTCGGGATGCGGACAGGGCGCTGGCTGAGGCGGAGGCTGAGCTGACGGCGCGGGAGGAGCGGGTCGAGGAGCTGAAGGTCGAGCTCCGGCGGGCTCAGCAGGCCGCCCACGAGGCTGCGGCGAAGGTCGAACGCGCACGTCGGAAGGCGTCTGCGGCCCACGAGAAGCTGACCGCCGCCGAATCGAAGATGTCCGCCCTGCGAGGGGAGGGGTGAGGTCGGCGGGTGTGCGGGTGACCCTGGACACCCGGGGAACACCTTCCGGACCTGACTCGTTCTAGTTTTGGTCGGCTCGCGGATGCCGCCCGGACGTCAGGACACCACCAGCGCCAACACCCCCTCGGGCGCGGGCAGGCCCTCTCCCCGAGGCGTCACAGGAGCGCCCGCGCAGCCCGGCCGCCGTCGGCCGGACGGAACTCCCCCCAACCGAACGGCCGGCGGCCCCCGGAAACACCCCGCGAGTCACCCGTGACCGCGGTCGCACGCTCCCCCGACGTGCGACCCGGACGGGTTCCCGGAAAAGCGACGCACGCTTCCCCCCACGTGCGCTGCGCCATGGGTACGGCTCGCGGGGTGTGCCGGTTGGCTGGTTGTGCCGGTTGTGCCGGTTGTGCCGGTTGTGCCGGTTGTGCCGGTTGTGCCGGTTGTGCTGGTTGTGCTGGTTGGCGGAGTGTGCCGGTTGGCTGGTTGGCGGGGTGTGCCGGTTCACAGGTTCTTGCGCTGCACGTCCCATTCGGTGGCGCACAGGCCGCAGTTCACGCCCACGAACTGAGCACGGCTCACCTGGTCGCCTTTCAGGTGCCATTTCAGCCACCTGGGACCGGCGAAGTCACCGATCCCGGGGGCCGGTGCTACTGGCGATGACCGCGATGCCCTTCGGGCGCTTTGGACGAATCGCTTCGCTCTCAAGCCGAACGCGCTTCACGGTCTCAAGATCGACGCGCTGGCGCGCTTGCAAGATCAAAAGCGGCGCTCGCCGCGCGGCAGGCCCCCAGGGGGGCGCCTGCGGCGCGAAAGCAGGCCGGCCTCAGCGAGATCACTGTCCCCGCCGCCACCCCGGTCTTGTCGGTGCCCCATGAGACAATGGAATCGGGGGCGGAGGCCAAGCCGTTCAGCAAGAGGCCGTCAGGTTTGGTCGACCATGTACTGGTCGTGCCGGGCGTACAGCTCGGTCCACTCCTCCGCCGACAGCTGCCGGCCGGAGTCCCCGATCTCCGCCAGTTCCCGGAAGTACTCCTCGCGCGGTGCCCCCGGCGCGAACAGGATCAGCATCGACGCCGCCTCGTCACCGTCGTTGCGGAACGCGTGGATCCCGCCCTCCGGCACGTACAGGAAGTCGCCCGCACCCGCCTCGACCCACTTCTCGCCGTTGAACAGCCGCACGGTCCCCGAGATCACGTAGAACGACTCCGAGAACGTCTTGTGGAAGTGCGCCCCCGGCCCGCCCGACCGCGGCTTCATGTTCCACTCGAACAGCCCGAACTGGCCCTGCGTCGTGCTCCCCGGCGCGACCAGCCTCGCCTGCGACTTCGGCCGGTCGATCGTCTCCACGTCCGCGACCGGCCGCCACAGCGCGCTGATCTCGCCGGTCGACCCGGTGTAGTAGCTCATCGATCCCCTTCTCCGACAAGGGTGGCCCACGCCACACCGACAGGTTGTCACATCGCGCCCGCCGCATCCGTCACCTCATCGCAAACCCACGGACGGACAAGGAGCGCAACGCGATGGAAGCCCGCCTGAACCTCTTCACCAACAAGACCACCTCGAAGTTCCTCAAGCACCTCGTGGCCGCCGGCAAGTCGGTCGAGGCGACGGGTGTGCCGGAGTCGACCGGGTTCCTGGTGCTGTTGCGCGCCAGCCAGATCAACGGCTGCGGCTTCTGCACCGACATGCACTACAAGGACGCCGTCGCGGCCGGTGAGGAGCCCGAGAAGCTCAACATGGTCGCCGCGTGGCGCGAGGCCACCGTGTTCACCGAGGCCGAGCGCGCTGCCCTGGAACTCACCGAGGAGGGCACGCGCATCGCGGACGCCGCGGGCGGGGTGTCGGACGAGGTGTGGGAGAACGCGGCCAAGCACTACGACGAGGACCAGTTGGCCGCGCTGGTGGCGTCGATCGCGGTGATCAACGCCTTCAACCGGGTCAACGTCCTGGTGCGCCAGCCCGCGGGCGACTACCGGCCCGGCATGTTCGGCTGATCGGCCCGGGGGTCCAGTTTCGCTGCCAGGTCGTCGGCGTCCTCCACGCGCAGATCGCGGTAGAGCCGCAGCGCGGTCAGCCAGTGGGGGGTCGCCGCGTCCTGGCCGACTGACTGCTCCAGCACATCGCCGATCGCCCTGTGGCACAACGCTTCCTGGTAACGGTCGCCCAGCCGTTCGGCCAGTGCGAGCCCTTCCCGGTAGTGCTCCAGGGCTTCGTCGAGGCGGCCCAGCTGTTGGGACGCGGCTCCCACGGTGTGCAAAGTCGCGGTGTGGGCCTTGGAAGGTGCGGCCGAGGTGAACAGGCTCAGGGCCTCGGTGGCGTGGCGCAACGCTTCTTCCGGAAGACGCTTGCGCAGCAACACGTTCGCCAGGTTGTTCTGCACGCTGGCCTGCGAACGGGTGTCGCCGACCTCGCGTGCGACCTCCAGGGCCTCCAGGATGGTCTCCTGCGCCCGGTCGAGTTGGTCGTCGGCCATCAGGCAGTAGCCGAGGTTCGCCAGGGCGGCCAATTCCAGGTCGCGGTCGCCCCGGGCGAGTTCGGCGGCGCGGGTGCAGGCATCGACCGCCTCCTCCAAGCGGCCGAGGTCGGCGAGCGTGGAACCCAGACGCAGCAGGAAAGTTGCTTCCGCGCGGGTGTCGCCCAAGGCTCGTGCGGCCTCGGAACCGATGCGGCACAACGCCAAGCGGTCTACCCGGTTGCCGCGGCGGAAGTGGAAGGCGTCCAGGCACAGTGCGAGTTGCCAGGCGCGTTCGAGGTGGCCGCTGTCCAGGGCGGTGTCCAGGGCTAGGCCGAGGTTGGCCTCTTCCAAGGTGAACCAGTCGAGTGCGGCCGCGTGCGAGGCGAGTTGCGGGTAGCTCGCGGGCTTGTGCTCGGGCGGGCTGAACGGGCGGACGTGGTCGGACAGGTGGGCGCGGGCCGTGTCGGCGACGTGGAGGTAGTAGTCCAGCAGGCGGGCCGTGGCACCGTCCACTTCGGACTCGCCGACCGCCAGCTGGTGGGTGAACAGCCGGACCAGGTCGTGCCGCGAGTACCGGTCGGGCGTGGACTCGTGCAGCAGGTTGGCGTAGGCCAGCGTGCGCAGGTGGGTGCGGGCGCTGACGACGTTGATGTCCAGCAGCGCGGCGGCGGCGTAGCTGTCCAGGTCGGTGCCGGGGTGCAAACCCAGGCGCCGCAACAACCTGGCCGCGCCCTCTGGCAGTTCGCGGTAGCTCACGGCCAGGGCCGCGTGCACGCCGCGCCCGGCTTCGGGCAGTTCCAGCGCGGACAGCCGGTGCTGCTCGTCGCGCAGCTCGTCGACCAGGGACTGGACGGTCCACCGGGGTCTGGAGGCCAGGCGCGCGCCCGCGATGCGCAGCGCCAGCGGCAGCCGGTCGCACAGCTCGACCAGTTCGGCGACGGCGTCGGGCTCGGCGTCGATCCTCGTCCGGCCCAGGGCCGCGGCCAGCAGGTCCTCGGCGTTGTTCTCCGGCAGGGTCTGCACGTGCAGCGCGGACGCGCCCTCGGTGACCACCAGGTCGTCCAGTCGGTGCCTGCTGGTCACCAGCACCTGGCAGCCCGCCGACCCGGGCAGCAGCGGCCGGACCTGCTCGGCGGAGCGGGCGTTGTCCAGGAACACCAGGACCCGCCGCCCGGCCAGCAGCGACCGGTACTGGGCGGCCTGGTCCTCCAGGTCCACGGCGATCTGCGAGTCGGACAGGCCCAGCGCCCGCAGGAACCCGATCAGCGCGGTCCGCGGGTCCAGCGGCTCGGTCTCGTCGAACCCGCGCAGGTTCACGAACAGCTGCCCGTCCGGGAAGTCCGCCGCCACGCGGTGCGCCCAGCGCAGCGCCAGCGCCGTCTTGCCCACCCCGGCCGGGCCCACGAGCAGCCCGATCGCCGAGTCGCCGCCCAGCCGGTCGGCGAGGTCGGCCAGCTCCGGCTCACGGCCGACGAACCCGCGGTGCTCACGGGGCAGCTGGGCGGGCGCGGGGCCGCGTTCCACCCGCTTGGGCGCGGTGTCGCCGGCCAGCACGGTCTGGTACGCGTCGCGCAACTCCGGCCCCGGGTCGACGCCCAGCTCCTCGGCCAGCCGCTCGCGGGTGCGGTGGAACACCTCCAGCGCCTCGGCCTGCCGACCGGTCCAGTGCAGCGCCAGCACCAGCCGCGCCACCAGCGGTTCGCGCAACGGGTGCGCGGCCACCGCGTCGCTCAGCTCGCCGACCGCGTCCGCCGCGCGGTGCAGCCGGAACAGCCGCGTCGCCAGCTCCTGCACGGCCACCAGCCGCAGTTCCTCCAGCCGCGCCGACACCGCCTCCCGCACCCGGTCACCCGGCACGTCGGCGAGCACCGGCCCGCGCCACAGCGCCAGCGCCTCGGCCAGCTGGGCCACGGCGGTCTCGTCGCCCGCGTCCCGGGACGACGCCACCAGGTCCTCGAACCGGAACACGTCCACCGCGCCCCGGTCTCCGGTCAGCACGTAGCCGGGCGCGCGCGTGAGAAGCGCCACGCCGTCCGAGAGCACCTTCCGGAGTTGGGCGATATGTCCCTGAAGGGCGGCTTTCGCCTGCGGCGGGGGTGAGCCGTCCCACACCAGCGACAGCAGGCGGTCACCGGACACGACCCGGTTGAGTTCCAACGCCAACGCGGCCAGGACGGTCCGGCGCTTGGCCGCGCCGAGCCGGACGGGTTCACCACCAGCGGAAACCAGCTCTACCGGCCCGAGCAGGTTCACCCGCATCCCGAAGACCTTTCAGCGTTGGCACCCCGTAGTCGAAGAGTTTCCCACAGTGGTCGGCACCCCCCCGGAAGCCCGCATTGGCGCGACGTTGGGGCCGCGTTGGCGCGCGCGGGGAGCCTGGGTTGCGTCCAGCAGGCTGCCTTCGCGAGGGACTCCACCATGTACATCGCCGAGCCAGGGAATCCGGAAGAGGCCCCACAACCGTCCGCGGGGACCAAGGTCCTCGCGCTGTCGGAGTCGGTGAACTCCGGACGGGTGACGCTCGACCCGGCGACCGGCGAGGAACTGCGCAGGATGCTCGTCGAGCAGATCGACCAGGTCGACTCGTGGCTGGAGCGCGCCGGCCGCCTGGCCCGCCCCGCGCCGCTGGGCGCGAACCCGGTCGGCGACCGCATGGCCGCGAAGTTCGAGGCCCGCGCCGAGGGTGACCCGCTGTCGTTCGTGTCGGTGATGACGGCCTACCGCGAAGTGCTCCAGCAGACCCACGACTCCGTGCGCAGCGCGATCCGCAACTTCCAGGCGATCGACGACGAGCACGGCTCCGAGCTGACCCGCCTGAGCGGCGAGTGAGGGGGACGACCATGGCCGACCAGCAGGAGATCGACCTGGTTCTCACCGACGCCCAGAACTGGGCGTCCCGGTCCCACCGCGAGCTGTACGAGGCGGTGCACAACAACAACGACCCCGGCCAGACCGGCGAGATCGGCGCCGAATGGGGCCAGTTCGGCACCGAGCTGACCGAGTCCGCGCGGGTGATCAACGAGCGCGTCGCCGCGTCCGAGACCGGTTGGACGGGCGAGGCCGCCGACGGTGCGCGCGCGGCCGTGAAGAAGCTCGCCGAGTGGGTGACCCAGACCGCCGCCACCGCCGTCGAGGTGGGCAAGCGGGTGCAGGACCAGAGCGTGATCATGGAGAACGCGCGGGCGTCGATGCCCGAGCCGGTGGAGTTCTCCTGGGACCAGGCGACCGGCACGTTCACCCAGGGCGGCATCCAGGGCTTGGTGACGTCGGCGGCGGACGTGCAGGCGGCCAACGACCAGGCGCGGGCGCTGCACGAGCACGCCGTCACCGTGATGACGACCATGGAGAACGAGTCCCGGGCCGTCGACCAGACCACTCCCCGCTTCACCCCGCCGTACAACCCGGTGACCGGTCGGGTCGAGGAACCACCCGCCATGCTGATGGCCACGGCGAGCGCCCCCACGCTGGGTGACGCCCAGCCCGCCATGGCCCCCAGCGGCGGCGGCACCACTCAAGCCGCTTCGGTAGCCACCGCACCCGCCGCACCCTCGTACACGCCTCCGAGCACCCACGCCGCCGGCTCCTACAGCCCCGGTTCTGGCTCTTACAGCGGCGGGACTCCCGTGGCCCCGGTTACGTCCTACCGCCCCGAGGGCACCACGGCCGCCGCAGCCGCCGCCCAGGTCCCGGTAGCGAACAAGTACACCCCGCCCGCGTACACGCCTCCGTCCAGCAGCGGCCAGACCTCGCCGTCGTACGCGCCCCCGACGTACGTGCCGCCGGCTTCGACCGGTGGCAAGCAGCAGCCCCCGCCCTACCGGCCGGCTCCCCCCGGAACCGTCGTGCCGCAGGCCCCCGGCAAGTACCCGCCGTACGTCCCGGCCGGCACTCCCGGCACCCCGCCCGTAGGCGGCGGCCCCGCCGGCAGTGGCCCTGGTGGTGTTCCCGGCGGCCGACCTGGCGGCATGCCCGGCGGCTTCCCCGGCGGCGGTGGCGGCGGCTTCGGCGGTGGCGGCGGCTTCGGCCCGACCGGTTCCGGTGGTGGTGGCGGCGGCCAACTCGCCGCCGGCGGCTCGACCGGTGTCGTGGGCCAACGCGGCCCCATGCCCGCCAACTTCGGTCCGATGGCCCCGGGTGCCTCCGGCGCGTCCGGCATGCCCATGGGCGGCGCCCCGATGGGCGGCGCGCCCGCGGGCGGTCAGGGCGACGAGGACAAGGAACACCGCTCCGCCGCGTACCTGCGCGGAGAGGACATCTTCGAGGTGCCCGGCGAGAACCTGCCGCCCTCGGTCATCGGCGGCGCGAAGCCGAAGAAGAAGGGCGGCGAGGCGTGATCGAGCCCGAGTTCCTCCTCACCCCGGTCCAGTTGGACGTCCTGTGGCACGACCTGGACCTGGGTCGACTGCCGTACCCGTTGGACGTCCCCAGTAGCGGCACGACCGAGTCCGAACGCTCGGAACTCAAAGCAAAGGTCCTGGCGGACTACGGCGACCCGAGCCCCCGCCTGACCGACCTCCTGCGCCTACTGGCAGACCACCACCTCTCCGTGGACGCCGTAGCCCACATCGACCGCCCGGTGCGCGCCGTGGCCGCCTCTGACGGCACCCGGGCCGTCCTGGCCGTGATCGACAGCGGCCAGATCGGCCTGTTGGAGATCCGACCGACCGCCCTGGCCCGTTCCATCGTCGAGGTGCTCCCGGACGGAACAGCAGGCCCCGGCACCGCCCTCTCGCTACGCCTGGACACCCTCACGGCCGCAGTCGCCCTCCAGCAGGACGACGGCGACGACGAGGACGACGACCCGTGGGGCGGCGAGGAACTGGACGACCGGGCCGCGTTGCAGAAGGCGGGTTTGTCGCGCGACGACGCGGCGATGGTCGGTGAACTGGCCGCGAACCGCGTGGCAGGCGGCCAGTTCGGCGTCAGCGTCGGCGGCGGCTACCGCCCCACCCGCGCGGGCACGCTCATCACGTGGTTCGACACCACCCAGGGCCGCTACCTGATGGTCCACGAGGACGGCTGGCTCAGCCTCGCCCCGACCGACAACGACCGCATCGCCACCAGAATCGAAAAGGTCCTGACCACTGTCCACTAGCCGCACCACACGCCCTCCGCCGCCCAGCGCCCCCGCTTTTCGCCGCGCAGCGGCGCTTCTCCGCCGCGCTCCGCGCGGCGGGCCGGGCTCCCAGCCACAGGTAGGGCTTCGGTTCCGCCACCGTATGGCCTGCCCGAAGGGCTACCGCATTTTTGGCCGGGTGCAGCCGAAAATTTTGTGAGGAACGAGCAAAATTTTCAGCGGCACCCGGCCAAAAATGTGGTCGGCTTTGCCAGGCCATGCGGTGGGGGGAACCGACGCCCTTCCCCCATCGGTGGTCTGCCCGCCGGCGAGGCGCTTGTAATCTTGAGAGCGCGCAGCGCGTTCGAGCTTGAGAGCGCGCAGCGCGTTCGAGCTTGAGAGCGCGCAGCGCGACCGCTTGAGAGCGCGAAGCACGTTGCTGAGGGAAGGTCGCAGTCCCGCTACTGGTCGCCGCAGCGGACAAGCACGCACTGGCCGTGGAAGTACACCTCAAACCACTACTGGTAGAGCTGGGCGCATCCGTCCCCGGACGAGGCCTCTTCGTCAACGAGTCGGCGTTGGCAGCAGACCAAACCGTCCTGATCACCGCCCTCACCGAGCAACTCGCGGACGCCGGTTGGTTCGCGACAACGGCCGCGGTGGCACGATGACCGACCTCCGCACAGCTCTGCACGACTTCCCACAAGCGGTCGGCATCGTCACCGCCACCGGCCCGGACGGCCCGGTAGGCGTCACGGTCAGTTCCTTCACCTCCGCAAGCCTCCACCCCCCCGATGGTCGTGGTCTGGATCGCCGAAGGCGCATCCGCCTGGCCGGTCCTGCGCACCGCACCCCTGTTCGCGGTCCACCTCCTGCACTCCGGCCAGACCGCGCTCTCAGACCTGTTCGCCCGCACCGGTTCCGACCGCTTCGGCCCAGCCACTCGCTGGTAGTCCGATGTGGACGGTGTCCCGCACCTGCTCGACGCACCCCTCCGCCTGCGCTGCCGCACGGCCCGCCGGATCGCCGTGGGCGACCACGTAGCCCTCGTCGGCGAACCGGTCGAGATCCAGCACCAAACGGGCAACCCGCCCCTGGTCCGCTTCCAGGGCCGCTACACCTCGGTGGCCTAAAATGCGATCTCGTGTGCGTTTCCAGCGGTACAGCCTGCTTCAGCCACACGATCCTGTACGCGGGCCTGCGTGATCACCCCGAGCACGGCCCGATCACCGTGTTCGGCCACCAGAACACCGCCGTCAACCACGTGGACGGCCCGAACTGCCTGATCCTGCACCTGCCGACGAACAGCCTGAACCTCATCCCCACCGGCCGGAGCACCGACCTCCTGACCCGCCTGCGCGAGCCCACGGAGCCCGACTTCTACTCGCTCGAACTCCCAGCCCAAGCCTCGATCGTCCCGCACGACGTCTACACCGTCGTCCTGGCCCCGAACCCGACGCACATCCCGACGGCACTCGAAGCCGTCCCGCCCAGCCGACGCCCAACCCTGTCCCCGGACCTGCTCGAGTTCTACGCCGACACCTTCCCCGGCCACGCGATCGCGTTGTGCTGCTTCGACAACGCGGAGGCCCGCCGGTCCAAGCCGCTGCTGCTCTGGTACCGCCCCACCGACCCGGACCTGGTCGTCCTCCCCGGCCTGCACAGCCACGCCGGCCGCGTCCCGGACCCGATCGAGCTGGTCCCCACCGACCACTACCTCCTCTTCGGCACCGACGACCCGGACTGGGGCGAGCACTACGAGCACGACCCCGCCATGCGCCACACCCTCCGCTCCTACCTCCCGGCATCCGTCCGCGGCTACCCGGTGACCAAACACCTCCGCAACGGCGACTACGCCCTAAAAACGACCGACCTGCGCTCCGGCGCCATCGAAAAGATCCGCCGACGCCGGTTCTAACCCCTAAGCCACCGACTCGTCCACCGCCGATGCCGCCAGAAAACCCAACACCGCCCGCGCCACCGCATCGTTCTGCCGAAACGCCGGGTTGTTGGTGTTGGGTCGCGCAAAGGCAGCCTGTGCCTTGTTGGTCGTGTAAGGCCCCACGGCGAACCGCCGCGCATGGGCGACCCCTGAAGCGTCCAACACCCGGCTGTCCACCGGATCCACGGCAACCAACCCTGCCCGGTCCTGGACCTCCCCCGAAGCCAGCAACGAACACAACAACGGCTCCGCCGTCGCCGACAACGTGTGCGCGGGCAGCCGAGCCTCGATCAACCCCCTGGCCCGCACCACCTCCCCCGGCACGCTCGCACTACCCGCCAGGAACACCCCGTCCATGGCCTCCACCCACATGTCCGCCCCGAGGAACCGCACCACCCCCGCGCGCGACAACGCCAGCAGTTCCTCCAACCGGTCCGGCGGCGGCCCGGACGCGAAGTAGCTGAAGAACCCGTGCCACCACCCGTCCTCACCGGTCAACCGCCCCGAAGCCGCCAGCACGGACAACTGCCCGTACGCCGTCAACAAAGCCAAAAACCCACCCAAATCAGCGCTGAACGCAGGATCCGACCGGCGCGCCACATCCGCCGCCACATACGACCGCAGGAACTCCTGGAACCCATCAGCCGAATCGAACGCCAACCCGTCAATCGGCCGGTCCAGGTGCTCGAAGTCCAACCGGTCCACAACCCCCGGAACCGCTTCCTCCGCCAACCCTCGCATCTCCGAGCTGTACCAGTCCAACTCCGCGAACCGACCGGCGAACTCCTCCCACGCCATCCGCACCCGCGACGGGTGCCCGGTGAACAACTCCCGGTAGTACCCGTAAGCCACGTCCTTGGCGATCAACGGCCACACGTGCAACCGGAAGTCGATCTCCCCCGGCCGCGCCAGCAGCTCCGACGCCACGAAGAACCGCGGCCCCTCGGGAGCCGCGCCCCGTAACCGGTACCCGGTCTTCGAGTGGTACGGCACCCCGCGCCGTGAACCGACGTGCAACCGGGGCTCACGCCCGGACGGCAGGTAGTGCAGCGTCTCGTCCACCCGGACGAACGTGCCGCCGCGCCCTTCGGCCAGCAGCACCACCAGGTCGATGAACGCCAACCCCATCCCCCGCACCACCACGTCCTCACCCGCCGGCACAACGGACAGGTCCACGTCCGCCGTGTACGCCGGCGGCACGAACGTCAGACCGTACTCCTCGGCGTAGTCGCGCAAGGCCGCGTGCTCCGGCGACAGCGCGGTGTCCAGGTGCCCCAACGCGAACACCACCACGTCCGCCACCAGCGGCCCGGCCCGCCCCGCGAGCCACACCCGTTGCCGCACCCCGGACGACCCGGTCACCCGCACCACCCGGGTCGGGTGGACGTGCACCGAACTCCCCGCGGGCAACGACTCCACCGCCAACTCGTGGAACCACTTCAGGTAAGCGCTCTGCACCCGCCGACTCGGGAACGACGTCGGCCCCATCGCGGCCAACTCCGCCCGCACTTCGGCATCAAGCTCCACAGTGGACACGTCCCACTCCGCCAAAGAAGGCCCCGGTCGCACCGGACCGTCACACGCCACCGACGAATCGGTGAACATTGTGACGTCCTCTGCCATCGAGTTCATCCGCAGCAACGGCGACTGCTCGTGCCGCCACACCCGCCCCGCCCCCACCGGGAACGGGTCCACCAGGTGCACCTCCAGCGGACCGTCGAACAGCTCGGGAGCGTTGGCCCCCAACCGTTCCAGCAACCCGGACGTGCGCGGCCCGGCCCCGGCGAACACGACGACGCTCATCGCACCAGCGCCAGGAACTCGCGGGTCCGCGCGTGCCGGGGATGGTCCAGCACCTCCGCCGGCGGCCCGGACTCGACCACGACCCCTTCGTCCAGGAACACCACGTGGTCCGCGACCGACCGCGCGAAGCCGATCTCGTGGGTCACCACGACCATCGTCATGCCGTCCGCCGCGAGGTCCCGGATCACCGCCAGCACCTCGCCCACCAGCTCCGGGTCCAGCGCGGACGTCGGCTCGTCGAACAGCATCACCGCGGGCCGCATGGCCAGCGCACGCGCGATCGCCACCCGTTGCTGCTGGCCACCGGACAGCTGCCGCGGGTAGGCGTCCTCACGCCCGGCCAGCCCGACCCGTGCGATCAACGAGCGCGCCGGCTCCTCGGCCTCCGCGCGCGGCACCCCGGCCACCCCGACCGGCGCCTCCACCACGTTCTCCAGCACGGTCAGGTGCGCGAACAGGTGGAAACCCTGGAACACCATGCCGATCCCGGCCCGCTGCCGCGCGATCTCGCGTTCCTTCAGCTCGTACAGCTTCCCGCGGTGCCGCCGGTAGCCGATGAGGACGCCGTCGACCTCGATCTCGCCGCGGTCCTGCTTCTCCAGGTGGTTCAGGCAGCGCAGCAGCGTCGACTTGCCCGACCCGGACGGGCCGATCACGCAGGTGACCGAGCCGCGCGGCACGGTCAGGTCCACGCCCCGCAGCACCGGTGTGCCGCCGAAGCTCTTGTGCAGATCGGTGACCTGGACGGCGACCGTCACGACAGCCTCCCCGCGCCGCGCGAGTAGTAGCGCTCCACGTAGTGCTGGCCGATGCCGAGCAGGCTGGTGACGACGACGTACCAGGCGGTGGCGACCAGCAGCAACGGGATGATCAGGTAGTTGCGGTTGTAGATGAGCTGCACCGAGTACAGGAGGTCCTGCACGGCCAGCACGCTCACGATCGACGTGCCCTTCAACGTGCCGATGAGCAGGTTGCCCGCGGCCGGGATGATGGCCCGCATGGCCTGCGGCAGCACGATCCGGCGCAGCACCCGACCGCCGCGCATGCCCAGTGCCTTCGCCGCTTCGACCTGCCCCGCGTCCACGGACAGGATGCCGCCGCGCACGATCTCGGCCGCGTACGCCGCTTCGTGCAGCACCAGGCCGATGACGACCGCGGTGACCGGCCCGATGACCGGCGTGGCGCCGGACAGCGCCGGGTACAGCGCGCCGATGTTGAACCAGAACAGCAGCTGCACCAGCAGCGGCACCGACCGGAACAGCCAGACGTAGCCCCAGCTCACGCCGACCAGCACCGGGTTGCCGGACAACCGCATGACGGCCAGCACGCCGCCGATCACGAAGCCCAGCACCACGGTCAGCGCGGTGAGCCACAGGGTGAGGCCGAGCCCGCGCAGAACGGCCTCGGCGGTGAAGTACTGGGCCACCACGGCCCACTGGAACTGCTCGTTGGTCACCGCCGACCACGCGAACGCCAGCACGGCGGCCAGCACCAGCGCGGCGGAAACCCACCGCCACGGACGGCGCAACGGCACGATCTCGGCGGTGGTGCGACCTGGGGCGGGAGGGGCGACGGTCGAAGCGCTCATCGGCTGCTCCAGCGCAGGAGGGGGTGGATGGTGCCGCGTCCCTCAACGCCGCACGGTGATCGTATGCGCGCGACAACGCTGCCCGTCAAGGGATTCCGCGATTTGGACGCCCGTCGAACCGCCGTTGACGATCTGTCCGTCCGCTGCTGCACTGGTTCCGTGGACATCCTGCGGCTGGTCATTCGCGGCCACATCGACTTCGGTCGGGTGTGGTCCTCCTCCTGTCCGCTCTGACACGCCCTCTTCTTCGGCCGACCCACGCGTCTCCCTCAACGCCTTGGGGCGTCGGCGTTTCCACCCTCTTCTCTGTTTTCTTGCCACTCTCAGTGGAAGGTTTCGACGTGCCTGTTGAGTTCCTGGGGATCGGCGGCACCAACGACGGCTCCGAGACGCACGCCCGGAGCGGTGCGTCGTTCGACAAGGACTACACCCTGCGGCTGGCCCGCGCGCACGAGGAGCACGGCTGGGACCGAGTGCTGTTCGCCTACGGCTCGGGCTCGCCGGACCCGGCGCAGGCCGCCGCGTTCGTCGCCACGGAGCTGGACGAGCTCCAGATCCTGTTGGCGCACCGGCCGAACGTGTCCTACCCGACGTTCGCCGCGAAGACGTTCGCCACGCTCGACCGGATCTCCGACGGCCGGCTGACCGTGCACTTCATCACCGGCGGCACCGACCACGAGCAGCAGCGCGAGGGCGACTACCTGACCAAGGACGACCGGTACTCGCGCACCGAGGAGTACATCCGGATCGTCAAGCAGGCGTGGACGTCAACCACCCCGTTCGACCACGAGGGCAGGCACTACCGCTTCGCCGACTTCGTCAGCGACGTCTTCCCCGTGCAGCAGCCGAGGCCGAACGTGTCCTTCGGCGGCTCCTCCCCCGCCGCCTACCGGGCTGGTGGTGCGGTGGCGGACATCTTCTGCCTGTGGGGCGAACCCTTGGCCGACACCGCCGCCCAGATCGAGTCGGTGAAACAGGCCGCGCTGGCCGCCGGCCGCACCGACACCCCACGCATCCAGGTGGCCTTCCGTCCCATCCTCGCCCCGACCGAGGCCCTGGCCTGGGAAAAAGCACATCGAACAGTCGACGCCATCAAGCACCGCACCTCAGTCGGTCCCCGCAGGCATTCTCCAACCAACCCCCAAAACACCGGTTCGCAACGCCTTCTGGAGATCGCCGCGCGCGGCGAACGCTTCGACCGTGCACTGTGGACACCGACCGCAGCCGCGACCGGCGGTGCCGGCAACTCCAACGCTCTCGTGGGCACCCCGGAAACCGTCGCCCAAGCCCTGCTGGAC
Source organism: Saccharothrix sp. (assembly GCF_031180885.1). GTDB lineage: Bacteria > Actinomycetota > Actinomycetes > Mycobacteriales > Pseudonocardiaceae > Actinosynnema. The sequence goes on along the minus strand of NZ_JAPSLK010000016.1, from coordinate 45,879 downwards.
TACTACGACCTAGGTGTCGACATCTTCTCGGCTCGCGGTTACGACACCTTGAACGACGCCATCGACTTCGGCCGGTACGTCATCCCGATCGTCCGCGAAGAGGTCGCCAAACGCGACCGAACCCGCACGAAAGCCGCTGCGGCACAACGCGAATCAATCGCGGTGGACGCATGACCACCCGCACCCTCCTGATGCTGACGGCCTTGTTGACCTTGGTCGTCTCCTGCAACGCGCCCCAGGCAAGCCCCGGCACCCAACCAACCACGGACGTGCTGTCGACCGTCCAGAAGGACGACGCCATCGCCGCTCTGCTCCCGGAGGCGACCCGCCGCGCCGGAGTCGTGAAGTTCGGCTCGTCGGTCGGTGGCCAGCCGCCGTCGTCGTACTACGCCGAGGACAACAAGACCGTGCTCGGCCAGGACATCGACATCGCCGAGGCGGTTGCCAAGGTGCTGGGTGTGAGAGTGGAACGCGAGGTGGCCAGCTTCGAGGCCATCCTGCCGGCGTTGACGTCGGGCAAGTACGAGGTCGGCACCGGCAACTTCGGCGTCACCGAGGCCCGCCTCAAGACGATCGACTTCGTCACCTACATCAACGACGGCCAGGGCTTCGCCGTCCGCAAGGACGACACTCGCCTTCCGGAGGTCGCCAGCCTCCAACAACTCTGCGGCCTGAAGATCGCGGTGGGCGCCGGCACAACGTTCGAGGCCACGTTGGAACGCGAAAAACCCACCTGCCCAGCGGCGGGCAAGCCGCCGTACGAGGTTCTGACCTTCTCGGAGAACGCCGCCATCTTCCTGGGCCTTCAACAGCGGCACTTCGACGTCATCATGAGCACGATCAACGGTCTGCGACACGCGGCGGCCAACCAGCCGAACCTGAAGTTCCTGAACGAGTTCAAGCGCTTGGACGTCGGGTTCGCGTTCCAGAAGGGCTCCGCGCTGACACCGGCGTTCCAGGCGGCGGTGAACAAGCTCATCAAGGACGGGACGTACCAACGCATCCTGGAGAAGTGGGGCACCACGGCTTCCGCCATCCCGGAGTCGCAGATCAGCCCACCAGAACACCGCTGATCCACCCCTTGAACACGACACCCAACCCAACCTCCGCTCTTGGCGCGCAGCGCCCTGCTCTTCGGCGCACAGCGCCCTGCTCTTCGGCGCACAGCGCCTTCTGGCGTGCCGCCGGGGCACACACCTCAACTCGGGCTTCTTGCTTGTGTCATCCCCGTATGGCCCGCCCGAAGGGCTACCACATTTTTGGCCGGGTGCAGCCGGAAATTTGTGAGGAACGAGCAAAATTTTCAGCGGCACCCGACCAAAAATGTGGTCGGCTTTGCCGGGTCATGCGGGGATGGCACAAGCAAGAAGCCCCCGCAGTTGTAGTTGTGTCATCCTTGGCGGCTCGCCCGCCGGTGAGGCGCTTTTGATCTTTAGACCGGCGCTTCGCTGCTCAAGTCCACGCTGCGCGCGTGTATACGCAACGCGCTCCACCCTCCTGGAGAATGAACGCGCATCGCGCTTTCGGGGACGCTTCGCGCCTTCAGGGACGCATCGCGCCTTCAGGGACGGGCGTCGGCTCTCCCACAAGGCTGGGAGCCGGCCACCGGGGCGGTTAATTCGCCATGAGTTGGCAACAAGGTCCGGCTGCGCGGGTTCGGCGCGACCCCAGTAAGCTCGACGCCGGTCGGCGCACCCACCGTGCTCCATTCGAGTGACATTCGATCGGGAATTGCGCAAGTGCGGCCATCGCGGTGATCTGATCGCCCGACAAGGCCGGCAACCGGGTGGGTCCCACGAGGATCGGGCGTTCAAGAGCTGGATGATGATGGTCGACCAGGCAGGCGTGGCGCGCGGGGCGTTCGCCCGCGACGGGGACGGGTTCGTCCGGGAATGGGCCGCCGTGCTCGGGTCGGACCTGCTCGAAAACCAGGTCGCGCTCAACGGGCTGGCCGACCGACTGCACACCGCCCTCATGACAGACCAGGCCACCGCCCAAGCCCAAGAAGTCGGACGTGGGCTGGTCGAACACGGGTTCACGTCCCCGTCCGCCCTCGAACGAACCCTGGCGTTCGTCGGTGAGCACCTGTTGGAGACCTTCCCGGCGAAGCACACCAACCGCCTCATGGCCGTCCTCGGCGGTATCGCGGCCGGCTACAGCGAAGCCCTGCGCGAGCGGACCCTGGACCAGCAGGAGCGGAGCAGGTCGCAGGTCGTGCAGACGATCCGGGACACCGAGGCGGCGTTGCGGGCCAGTGAGGCGAAGTTCCGGGCCGTGTTCCGGACGGCCGCCGTCGGGATCGCGGTGATCGGGCTCGACTCCGAGGTCCTGGACTTCAACGACGCCCTCCTCGCCCTGCTCGACTACCGGCCCGAGCAGTTGGCCGGGCGCGACGCGCGCGACCTGATGCACCCGGACGACCGGGACTCGGTGGACGAGGTCACCGCCGTGCTCGCCACCGGGGTTCGGGACCACGTGCGGGCCGAGAAGCGGATGGTGCGGGCGGACGGCGAGGTGATCGACGTCCTGATCGCGGTGTCGCTCGTCCGGGACGACGCCGGTGCGCCCGTCTACCACGTCGCCATGGTGGAGAACCTGGACGAGGTTCGGGCGCTCCAGTCGCAACTCCTCCGGCAGAGCCTGAACGACGTCCAGACCGGCCTCGCCAACCGCATGCAGTTCCTGGGCTGGCTGGAAGGCGCGGTCGGGTCGAAGGGACCCGGCACGCTGGCGCTGGTGGTGTTCGACATCGACGGGTTCCGGGTGGTCAACGACGCGTTTGGGCACGACGTGGGCGACCGCGTGCTCAACGTGGTCGCCGGGCACCTGCGGGAGGTGTTCGGCGGGGTCGGGCAGCTCGCGCGGATCGGGCCGGACGAGTTCGGCGTGCTGGTGCCCGACCCGGTGGACATCGCGACCGTGGTGACGCTGGCCGAAGAGGCCGTCGAACTGCTCGCCGAGCCGGTCTGGGTGGGTGACAGCGGGATCGGCGTCACGGCGAGCGTGGGCATCGTCGTGCAGGCGGCGCGCGGGGCGGACGCGACCGAGCTGATGCGGTGCGCGGACGTGACGCTGCGGTGGGCCAAGGACGACGGCAAGGCGCGGTGGGCGCTCTACGACAAGGCCCGCGACGACCGCGAACGGCGGCGGTTGATGCTGGCCGCGTCGGTGTCCGGTGGGCTGGAGCAGGGTGACTTCCGGGTCGACTACGAGCCAGTGCGGTCACTGGCGGACGGGTCGCTGATCGCCGTCGAGGCCCGGCTGGGCTGGGACCACCCGACCGAGGGCTACCTCGACCCGGCGTCGCTGGCGTCGCTGTCGGCGTGCACCGGGATGGCGGCGCGACTGGGCTGGTGGGCCATGGAACAGGCGTGCCACCACGCGGGCGCCTGGTACCGGCGGTTCGGGTCGGCCACGCCCGTGTTGACCATGGACCTGACCGCGCGGCAGTGCCAGGAGCCGGAGCTGGTGGCCGAGGTCCGGCGGCTGCTGCGGGAGAGCGGGCTCCCGGCGTCCATGCTGCGCTTCGAGCTGGGCGAGCAACTGCCCGCGCTGATCAACGAGGACCAGGCGGAGGAGTTGGCGATCCTCGCCGAGCACGGGGTGCGGTTCGTGCTGGACCAGATGGGCGGCGGCAACATCCCGGTGGACAAGCTGCGGCAGGTCCCGCTGCACGGGGTGAAGTTCCAGGGCTCGCCGGTGCGCGGGCTGGCCGAGGGCGCGAACCGGCTGGACGAGAGCGCGGCCGTGGCGCTGCTCACGTGGGCCCGGACACTGGGCATCCCCCTGTACGCGGCGGGTGTCCGGACCGAGTTCGAGGCGCGGCGGCTGCGGGAGCTCGGCGTGACCGGGGCGCAGGGGCCGCTGTTCGGGACGGCGCTGTGGAGCGCGGACGAGGTCGCCGGGGTTCTTGGCAAGTCCTAGGCGGACGCTCAGCTTCTTCATAGTCGGCGGCGCGACTCTTGGAGCATGACACAGGGATTCCCCGCCATGAGCGGGTCTTTGTACGAGCCGGAGCCTCCGCGCGAGGTCAAGCCGTTCTGGCGGCGCACCGGGACCGTCGTCACGTCGGCCGCCCTGATCGCCGCCCTGTTCGGTGGCGTCACCGGCGGCGTGGTCGGCGCTATGAACGCGCCGGGTGAGGTCGTGGGCACCTCAAGCAGCCCTGTCGCACTCCAGAGCTCGTCCACTTTGGACGTCTCGGCGATCGCCGCGAAGGTGTTGCCCAGCGTGGTCCAGGTGAACGTCGTCGGTGCACAGGGCGAAGGGCTCGGGTCGGGTGTCGTGCTGAGCGCGGACGGTCGCATCCTGACCAACAACCACGTCGTGTCCGGCGCGCAGAAGGTCACGGTGACCCTGAACGACGGGCGCACGGTGGACGCCAAGGTCGTCGGCACCGACCCGTCGAGCGACCTGGCCGTGGTGCAGGCGGTCGGCGTCTCGGGGCTGACCCCGGCCACGTTCGCCGACTCGGACAACGTCAAGATCGGCGACCACGTCGTGGCGATCGGTTCGCCGGAAGGCCTCCAGGGCACGGTGACGTCCGGCATCGTCAGCGCCCTCGACCGCACGGTGACCGTCCCGGGCGCGACCCGCCGCTCGAACGTCTCCTACCAGGCCATCCAGACCGACGCGTCGATCAACCCGGGCAACTCGGGCGGTCCGCTGATCAACGCCGCCGGCCAGGTCATCGGCATCAACTCGGCGATCTACTCGCCGGCCTCGGACAGCGGTCAGGCGGGCAGCGTCGGCATCGGCTTCGCGATCCCGGCCAACCAGGCCAAGCAGATCGCCGACCAGCTCACATGAGCTGTGACATGGCTGTGACATGGCACCGCCTCCGGCGTCGCGGCTCCGCCGCCGGGAAGTCGACCCATCGGCCCACGTTTCCCACCGATCGAAAACCGTGAGCTGTGACATGGCGCCGCCTCCGGCGTCGCGGCTCGGCCGCCGGAAAGTCGACCCATCGGCCCACGTTTCCCACCGATCGAAAACCGTGATCGGCGGGAAACGCGAGCCGACAGGCCGACGCGGCCTCGCGCGGCGGGGTCGATCTCGGTGCGGGGTTCAGCCCAGCCAGTCCGGGCGCAGCGGCATCCCGGACTTCGTCCCGTCCAGCTTGACGCCCAGCACCTGGTGGAGCTGGATGTTGTTGCGGTCGAAGCCCAGCCGCGACGCCGCCAGGTACAGCCGCCACACCCGCGCGCGGCCCAGTCCGACCTCGTCGACGGCCTCGTCCCAGTGCTTGTCGAGGTTGTCGCACCACGCCGCGAGCGTCATCGCGTAGTGCTCGCGCAGGTTCTCCTCGTGCCGGACCTCGAACCCGGTGTCGTGCATCAGCGACACGATGTGCCCGGGGCCGACCAGTTCGCCGTCCGGGAAGACGTACCGGTTGATGAACCCGCCCGTGCGCGCCCGCTGCCGGTTGTCCGGCCGGGTGATGCAGTGGTTGAGCATCCGGCCGCCGGGCTTGAGCTTGCGGTACAGGTGCCGGAAGTAGCCGGGCAGCTTGGCCTTCCCGATGTGCTCGGTCAGGCCGATGGAGCTGATGGCGTCGAACCCGGTCTCACGGACGTCCCGGTAGTCCAGGTACCGCACCTCCGCCAGGTCCGACAGGCCCGCCTCGACGATCGCCTTCTGCGCCCATTCCGCCTGGTTGCGCGACAAGGTCACGCCCAGGGCCTTCACCCCGTACTCGCGCGCGGCGTGCATGACCATGCCGCCCCAGCCGCAGCCGACGTCCAGCAGCCGCATCCCGGGCTTGAGCCCGAGCTTGCGCGCCACCAGGTCGTGCTTGGCGAACTGGGCCTCCTCCAAAGTGGACTCGGCGGTCGGGTACACGGCGCACGTGTACGCCATGGACGGGCCGAGGATCCACTCGTAGAAGGTGTTCGACACGTCGTAGTGGTGCGCGATCGCCTCGCGGTCCCGGGCCTTCGAGTGCCGCAGGCCGTGCAGCCTGCGCTCCTGCGGCGGGATCTCGACCTTCGACCTCAGCCGCTCGCGCCCGAGCGTGCCCAGCAGTGAAATCCTTTCGGCCCAGGGGATTTCCCGCAGGGAAAGTTCCGACAGACTGGCCAACGCACCGTAGACGTCACCGATGATCTCCAAGTGACCGGTCACGTAGGCACGGGCCAGTCCCAGCTCGCCCGGCGCGGACGCCAGGTACGACAAGGCTTCCGGCGACCGGACCTCGATGCGCACGCCCGCGTCCGCCGGCCCCGCCGTGCTGCCGTCGTACGCGCTGAACCCCACCGCCCGGTCGCCACCGACCGCGCGCTGGAACACCTCGGCCAACCGCATGGACCCTCCTTCACCCGCGGAGAACGCACTTGGTGTACAGATCCGGGAGCCGGCCGGCTGCGTCGTACCGCTTCTTCAGCTCCCGGTAAGTGGGACCGTTGTAGTTGTCCCAGAACTCCTGCTCCTCGTAGTAGGAATCCGAGTACAGCGACTTGTGCCCGCCCAGCTCGGTGACCTTGTCCTCGATCAACCGGTTGCGGCTGCCCATCTCCTCGTCCGGCCGCAGGTCCACAGTGGACCAGAAGCCGACGTTGACGTACAGCACGTCCGGGTCCATCGGGTACAGCGGCCAGCCCGCGCGGTCGCGCAGGCGCACCGGGCACAGCCAGATCGGCTCGATGCCGATCTCGCGGTGGAAGAAGTCCAGGAACTCGGCGAGGCGGTCGACCGGGATCTCCACGTCCTGGATCACCGGTTCCTGCACGGCCTTGCTGAGCTTGGCGGAGAACCCGCGGCGGCGGTCCCAGGCGACGATCTTGCGGTAGACGTCCGAGCGCAGGTACCGCTTGGGCACCAGGCGGCGCACCACGGGGTGCTGGACGCCGAACGCGCGCGAGCACCAGAACCAGTCCGTGTCCCAGCGCCAGAGGTAGTCCCGCACGGTCAGGTAGTCGGTGCGCCGAGCCTGGATCGAGCGGTAGTAGATCCGGTTGCCGGTGTAATCCGAGCGGTGCGGGGCGCGGTCCGCCCAGCTGCCCAGCGTCAGGTATTGCTCGGTCGCGGAGAACACCGTGCCGTCGATGAAATCGACCGGTTCGCCCTGGTAGGCGCGTTCGGCGCAGACGGCCTCGATGACCTCGGCGCACTCCTCGGCGCTGCCGAACGGGACGTGCCGCAGCTTGACGAACGGGTGGACGCGCTCCAGTTCGATCTCCAGCCGGAGGGTGTAGCCGAGGGTCCCGTAGGAGTTCGGGAAGCCGCGGAACAGGTCGTCCTCCGGGCCGACCACGACCACCTCGCCGTCGCCGGTCATCACCTCCAGCTCGCGCACGGACTCGTGCGGCAGGCCATTTCGGAACGAGCTGGACTCGATACCCAGCCCGGCGACCGCGCCGCCCAGGGTGATGGTCTTGAGCTGGGGCACGACCAGGGGCATCAGGCCGTGCGGGAGGGTGGCGTCGACCAGGTCCTCGTAGGTCGTCATGCCCTGGACCTGGGCGGTCAGCGCGTCCGGGTCGACCGAGAGCACGCGGTTGAAGCGGGCCACGTCGAGCCCGCCGGGCTGGTCGGCGCGGAACCGGAACAGGTTCGACGTCGGCTTGGCGAGCCGCACGGGCGCACCCGCGGGGATCGCCCGGTACTGGCCGCGCAGCGCGGCCACCGCCTGGCTGTGATCGCTCACGCGCTCGACGTTAGGCCGCTCGGGCATGATCAGCACCCCCAAATTCCGCCGGCCCTGACATTACCGCCCGGTAGTACCTTGGGCTGTGTGAGTTCGGTACGCGTGGAACGGTCCGGGCCGGTGTGCACGGTCCTGCTGAACCGCCCCGAGGTGCGCAACGCGGTCGACGGCCCGACGGCGCACACCCTGACCGAGGTGTTCCGGGAGTTCGACGAGGACCCGGAGCTGTCGGTGGCCGTGCTGCACGGCGAGGGCGGGGTGTTCTGCTCGGGGGCCGACCTGAAGGCCCTGGGCACGGCGCGGAGCAACGACCCCCGGTCGCCGACCGGCCCCATGGGTCCGACCCGGCTGCGGCTGTCCAAGCCGGTGATCGCGGCGGTGTCCGGTCCGGCGGTGGCGGGCGGGTTGGAGCTGGCGCTGTGGTGCGACCTGCGGGTGGCCGACGAGGACGCGGTGTTCGGCGTGTTCTGCCGGCGGTGGGGCGTGCCGCTGATCGACGGGGGCACGGTGCGGCTGCCGAGGTTGATCGGGGCGTCGCGGGCGATGGACCTGGTGCTGACCGGGCGACCGGTGGACGCGGCGGAGGCGTTGGCGATCGGGTTGGCGAACCGGGTGGTGCCGGCGGGGACGTCCCGGGCGGCGGCGGAGGAGTTGGCGCGGCAGCTCGCGGCGTTCCCGCAGTTGTGCATGCGGGAGGACCGGTTGTCGCTGCTGGAGCAGGAGGGGATGGCGGAGGCGGACGCGCTGGTCAACGAGATGGAGCACGGGATGGTGTCGCTGCGGGAGGTCGAGCGGGGCTTGTCGCGCTTCCTGGCGGGCGAGGGCCGGCACGGCAGGTTCCCCGGCTGACGTTCCGACCCTCTCGCAAACGCTTGCGGTAGGCTCGTGCGTTCAGGCCGCTGGACGCCTACCGGCGAGTACCGCGAGGCTGAGGAGCACCGCCGCACCGAATCACCGCGACCACGGCCAGCCCGGGGTGAAGCCGTGACCGCGCCGGACGAAGGTGCCGATGCTGCCGAGCACCGCCACGTGACCAGGAAGGCCGCGGCCGCGATCCGCGGGCGGGCAGCTCATCGCCGACTGCCCCGAGCCGCTGCTGGACCCGCACCGGGAACGCGCCCGGCTCGGCGCCGCGATCACCGGGTTGACCACCGCCGGCAAAACCCTCGACCGGGTGATCGCCACCGCACGCCCTCGGTCGAGCACGCAGCCGCCCAACTGCACGCGGCCGCCCAACTGCGTGACGCCGGCTGACGAAGCGACCCGTTGGGTGGGGTGGCACCTCGGTGTCGCCCCACCCCACCTCGCGGAACTAGTGCAGGCCCAGCTCGCGGGCGATCAGCATCTTCTGCACCTCGCTGGTGCCCTCGCCGATCTCCAGGATCTTCGCGTCCCGGTAGAACCGCCCGACCGGGAACTCGTTCATGAACCCGTACCCGCCGAAGATCTGGGTCGCCTCACGGGCGTTGTCCATCGCGGTCTCGGAGGACACCAGCTTCGCGATCGCCGCCTCGCGCTTGAACGGCTCGCCGCGCAGCATCTTCGCCGCCGCCTGGTAGTACGCCAGGCGCGCGGTGTGCGTGCGGGCCTCCATCTCGGCGATCTTGAACTGGATCGCCTGGTACTCCCCGATCTTGCGGCCGAACGCCTCGCGCTCGCCCACGTACCGCAGGCACTCGTCGACACAACCCTGCGCCAGGCCGACACCCAGCGCCGCGATCGCCACCCGGCCCTCGTCCAGCGTCTGGAGGAACTGCGCGTAACCCCGGCCCCGCTCGCCGACCAGGTTCGACGCCGGCACCCGGCAGTCCTGGAACGACAGCTCACGGGTGTCGGACGCGTTCCAACCCACCTTGGAGTACTTGCGGGACACCGTGAAGCCGGGCGTGCCGCTGGGCACGAGGATCGCCGAGATCTCCGGGCTCCCGTTCTCCTTACGCCCGGTCACCGCCGCGACCGTGACAAGACCGGTGATGTCCGTGCCCGAGTTGGTGATGAACGCCTTGGTCCCGTTGATCACCCACTCGTCGCCGTCCAGCCGGGCGGTGGTGCGCAGCGCGCCCGCGTCGGAGCCGCCGCCGGGTTCGGTCAGGCCGAACGCGCCCAGCGCCTGCCCGGTGGTCAGCCGCGGCAGCCACTCCTGCTTCTGCGCGTCGGAACCGAAGCGGTACAACGGCATCGCGCCCAGCGAGACGCCCGCCTCCAGCGTGATCGCCACCGACGAGTCGACCCGCGCCAACTCCTCCAGCGCCAGGCACAGCGCGAAGTAGTCACCGCCCATGCCGCCGTACTCCTCCGGGAACGGCAGGCCGAACAGCCCCATCCGCCCCATCTTGGCGACGATCTCGTAGGGGAACTCCTCGCGCTCGTAGAACTCGCCGATGACCGGTGCGACCTCGTCGCGCGCGAACTCCTCGACGGTCTTGCGCAGCGCCTCGTACTCCTCGTCAAGGCGGAAGTCCAACATCGCTCTCACTCCTGGTGCGGCACGACGACGGCAAGGGTTTCGTCCAGCGCGACCTGTTGGCCGGCCCGGACGTTCACTTCGGCGAGCACGCCGTCCACGGGTGCGGTGACGGTGTGCTCCATCTTCATGGCCTCGACCACGAACAACGCCTGTCCCGCGGTCACGTCGTCGCCCTGCGACGCACGCACCACGAGCACGGTCCCCGGCATGGGACTGGTGACCGGACCACCGCTGCCGGCGTCCTGAGTGGAGGCGATCTCGGACTGCTCGTGCTCGGTCAACGCCCACGAGTGCCCGTCCGCGCCCAGCCACAGCACGTCGCCGGCGCGAGCCATCGCGTACCGGCGGGTGCCGACGACCAGATCACCGTCCACAATGGACGCTGATAGTCGCATCACCTCGCCGTCGCCCACGACGACTTCCGAACCACGGACACGCACATCGACGTCGTCCACGCGCCACGTCGTCCACGCGTGCTCACCGATCCGCCAGCCGCCCGGCTGGTCCCACGGGTCGTCGCCGTGCGGGGCGAGCTGCCGCTCCAACGCTGCGGCGGCGTACACCTCGACCGGAATCTCATTGCGCACCAACGAGTCCAGCTTGCGCTCCACCAGACCGGTGTCCAACGCGCCGGCCCGCACATCCGGGTCGCGCAACAACGCGCGCAGGAACGGGATGTTCGTGGTCACGCCCAGGACCACCATCCGACCCAGCGCGGAGTCCAAGCGCCGCAACGCTTCCTCGCGCGTCTCGCCGGACGCGATGACCTTCGCCAGCATGGGGTCGTAGTCGCTGCCGACGGTCAACCCCTCGTACAGCGCGGAGTCCACCCGCACGTCGGACGGCTCGCGCAGCGCCAACACCGTGCCACCGGTCGGCAGGAACCCGCGCGCCGGGTCCTCCGCGTACACGCGCGCTTCCACGGCGTGCCGCGTCAACGCCACGGAACCCAGCGCCAACCGCTCGCCGGCCGCCACCCGCAACTGCCACTCGACCAGGTCGACACCGGTCGCCAGCTCGGTGACCGGGTGCTCGACCTGGAGCCGGGTGTTCATCTCCATGAAGTAGTAGTCGCCCGACGAGCCGTCCACGATGAACTCGACGGTCCCCGCGCCCACGTACCCCACGGACTTCGCCGCGTCCACGGCCGCCTGCCCCATGGCCTCGCGCACATCAGCCGAGATCAACGGCGAAGGCGCTTCCTCGATGATCTTCTGGTGCCGCCGCTGGAGGCTGCACTCGCGCTCGCCGAGGTGCACGACCCCGCCGTGCGCGTCGGCCAGCACCTGGATCTCGATGTGCCGCGGGTTGGTGATGAACCGCTCGATCAACAGGGTGTCGTCGCCGAACGACCCGCGCGCCTCGCGCCGGGCCGACTCGATGGCGTCCCGCAGCCCTTCCGCGGAGTGCACCAGCCGCATGCCCTTGCCACCACCACCGGCGGAAGGCTTGAGCAGCACCGGGAAACCGATCTCCAACGCGGCGTCGACCAGGTCGTCGTCGCTCATCCCGGCCTCGGTCCGCCCCGGCACCACGGGCACGCCGGCCGCGCGCACGGTCAGCTTGGCGCGGATCTTGTCGCCCATCGCGTCGATCGCCTCGGCAGGCGGCCCGATGAACACCAGGCCGGCCTTCTCGCAGGCCCGCGCGAAGTCCGTGTTCTCGGCCAGGAACCCGTACCCGGGGTGCACGGCCTGCGCGCCGGTCTCCCGCGCCGCGTCGATGATCTTGTCGATGGACAGGTAGCTCTCGCGGGCGGCGGCGGGGCCGATGCGCACCGCCACGTCGGCCAGCCGCACGTGCAGCGCGTCGGCGTCGGCGTCGCTGTACACGGCGACGGACCGGATGCCGAACCGGCGCAGCGCGCGGATCACGCGGACCGCGATCTCGCCGCGGTTGGCCACCAGGACGCTGTCGAACATGCCCCTCACATCCGGAAGACGCCGTAGGAAACGGGTTCGAGCGGCGCGTTGGCCGCCACGGACAGCGCGAGCCCGAGCACCGTGCGGGTGTCCTTCGGGTCGATCACGCCGTCGTCCCACAGCCGCGCCGTGGAGTAGTACGGGTTGCCCTGGTCCTCGTACTGCTGCCGGATCGGGGCCTTGAACGCCTCTTCGTCCTCCGCCGACCACGAGTCCCCGAGCTGGTCGCGCCGCACGGTCGCGAGCACCGACGCCGCCTGCTCGCCGCCCATCACCGAGATCCGGGCGTTGGGCCACATCCACAGGAACCGCGGCGAGTACGCCCGCCCGCACATCGAGTAGTTGCCCGCGCCGAACGACCCGCCGATGACGACGGTGAACTTCGGCACCCGCGCGCACGCCACGGCGGTCACCATCTTCGCCCCGTGCTTGGCGATGCCGCCCGCCTCGTACTCGCGGCCGACCATGAACCCGCTGATGTTCTGGAGGAACACCAGCGGCACGGACCGCTGGTCGCACAGCTGGATGAAGTGCGCACCCTTGAGCGCCGACTCGCCGAACAGGATGCCGTTGTTGGCGACGATCCCGACCGGGTGGCCGTGGATGCGGGCGAACCCGGTGACCAGCGTCGGGCCGTAGTCCTTCTTGAACTCCTGGAACCGGCTGCCGTCGACGACCCGGGCGATGACCTCGCGCACGTCGTAGGGGGTGCGGGTGTCGGTGGGGACCACGCCGTACAGCTCGTCGGGGTTGACCGCCGGCTCGACGCTCGGCTCGACCTTCCACGGCCGCTCGGCGCGCGGACCCAGCGTCGACACGATCGAGCGGACGATGCGCAGGGCGTGGGCGTCGTCGTTGGCCAGGTGGTCGGTGACGCCGGAGGTGCGCGAGTGCAGTTCGCCGCCGCCCAGTTCCTCGGCCGTGACGACCTCGCCGGTCGCGGCTTTCACCAGCGGCGGGCCGCCGAGGAAGATCGTGCCCTGGTTGCGCACGATGACCGCTTCGTCGCTCATCGCGGGCACGTACGCGCCGCCCGCCGTGCACGACCCGAGCACGGCCGCGATCTGCGGGATGCCCTGGGCGGACATGGTGGCCTGGTTGAAGAAGATCCGGCCGAAGTGCTCGCGGTCGGGGAACACCTCGTCCTGACGGGGCAGGAACGCGCCGCCCGAGTCGACCAGGTAGACGCACGGCAGGCGGTTCTGGAGGGCGACCTCCTGCGCGCGGAGGTGCTTCTTGACCGTCATCGGGTAGTACGTGCCGCCCTTGACGGTGGCGTCGTTGGCGACGACGACGACCTCGCGCCCGGACACCCGCCCGACGCCGGTGATGATGCCCGCGGCCGGCGCGTCGCCGCCGTAGAGGCCGTCGGCGGCCAGCGGGGACAGCTCCAGGAACGGCGAGCCGGGGTCGAGCAGGGTGTCGACGCGGTCGCGGGGCAGCAGCTTGCCGCGCTCGACGTGCCTGGTCCGGGCCTTCTCCGGGCCGCTGCGGGCGGCGTCGGCGAGCTTCGCGCGCAGGTCGTGGACCAGGGCGGTGTGCTCGTCGGTGTAGCGCCGGAACGCCTCGCTCGACTTGTCGGCGGCGCTGCGCAGGACGGGGGCGTCCATGGGCTCCTCGCGGTTAGCAGTCGTTAACCTGAGGAGATGTTAGCGCTTGTTAACCCCGGCGTCCACACCGCGGACGTGCGAAGGGGGCCGCCCCGCCGGGACGGCCCCCTTCAGCATGTGGACTCAGCCGGTGACGGCGGTGAGCTGCGGCAGGTAGCCGAGGCGCTGCCCGTTGCGGTTGGGGTGGTAGGACTCCTCGACCGGCCAGCTGAGGCTGTTCAGCCACCAGTCCGAGGAGCAGATCTCGTGCCCGGTGAACGCCGTGCGCAGGTCGCGGTAGGTGAACGAGCGGGCGGCGGCGCGGCCGGAGATGACGGTGTGCAGCGTGTCGGCGGCGGAGTTGATCGCCGAGCGCTTGGTGTCGCTCAGGCCCACGGAGCAGGAGCCGGGGACCTTGTAGAGGCGCGGGTAGCCCATGACGACGACCCGGGCGTACGGGGCGCGGGTGCGGATCTGGCCGTAGACGTTGTCGAGCAGGCCGGGGAGGGTGTTGGTGGCGTACGCCTTGGCCTGGTTGACGCGGTTGATGCAGGTCTGGTCGGAGCCGAAGGTGCAGGTGGTGATGACGTCGGTGAAGCCGGCGTCGTTGCCGCCGATGGAGATGGTGGCCAGGGTGGTCGAGGCGTTGAGCGCGCCGACCTGGTTGTTGAGGACGTCGCCCGTGCGCGCGCCCGAGCACGCCACGAAGGCGAAGCTGGCCGGTGCGTGCGAGGCGGCCCAGAGGGCGGGGTAGGAGTACGGGCTGCGCTTGCAGCTGCCGCTGTCGCCGTAGTACGAGCCGGTGCCCGTTCCCGAGGAGTAGGAGTCGCCGAGGGCGACGTAGTTCACGGCCTGGGCGTGCGCGGGTATGGCGGTGAACAACGCCGCCGCCGTCGCCAGGGCGGCGGTGAGCAGGGTTTTGACGGAGCGCATCGGGTACCTCCCGGAGCAGGGGGAAACGCAGGGGGTGGTGCCGGGGGTGGTGCCACGGATGTGACAGGGTTGTGACGCGGAGCACAACAAGAGTTACCAGGGAGTAGCGGCTCTCCAAAAGGGTGGGTCAAGAGTTAACGGCCAGTAACTTCGGACTGTTGGTGATCTACCGACAACAGCCGGGTTAACGCTCGTTTACGGTTCGTGGCCTGGTTGTTTAGGATGGGCTCCGTGCCTTCAGCCGATGGAGTGAAGCAAACCCGCCGGGACCAGATCCTGGACGCCGCCGCGGAGCTGTTCGCGCGGCACGGCTTCCACGGCGTCGGCATCGACGACATCGGTGCCGCCGTGGGCATTTCCGGCCCGGCGCTGTACCGGCACTTCAAGAGCAAGGACGCGATGCTCGGGGAGATGCTGACGTCCATCTCCGAGCGCTTGTTGGAGGGCGGGCTGGCGCGGGTGCGGGAGTCCGCGGACGCCGCTTCGGCGTTGCAGGCGCTCGTGCGGTGGCACGTGGACTTCGCCCTGGACGACCCGGCGCTGATCACCGTCCAGATGCGCAACCTGGCGAACTTGACCGACCCGGACCGGCGGCGGGTCAGGGCGTTGCAGCGGCGGTACGTCGAGGTGTGGGTGTCGACGTTGCAGGAGACCGTGCCGGTGGACGAGCCGACCGCGCGGGCGGCGGCGCACGCGGTGTTCGGGCTGATCAACTCGACGCCGCACAGCGCGCACTTGGACCGTGACCAGATGGCGTCCCTGCTCAGTCGGATGGCTTTGGCTTCGCTGACCACCGCCGGCGTCCTCGCCGCCACCGTCGCCTAGCTCTCACGCGGCGGGCACCAGCCGCCCGTCAGCGCCACCCCAGCAGCGCCACCCCAGCAGCGCCACCCCAGCAGCGCCACCCCAGCACTGCGCACCAAGCGGCCCGGCAGCCGACGTGGCACCAGTCAGCAAGCGGGCGGGCGGGCAGCAACTGGGGCGGGCGGGCTTCCCAGCGGCGGCCAGGCGGCGCAGCGGCCAGGCGGCGCGGCCAGGCGGCGCGGCCAGGCGGCGCGGCCAGGCGGCGCGGCGGGGTGGGGCGAGCGTCTGTGTGGGCGGGGTTGGGTGGGTGGTGATAGGCCCCCGTCGGGTTCGGGGGTGGGTGGGGTGGTGGCGAGGGTTTGCCGTTCCGTAACCTGGCTCGCCGATGAGTGACGGCAGGGTCAACCACCTCCACGGGTGGCCGGGGGTGCGGTGGTTGCTTCGGCTGCCGGCGTGGTTCCGGTTCCTCGTGGTCGCGGTCGCGGTGTTCGTGTGCGGGGTCATCGCGTCGAGGCCGGCGGGTGCCACCGATGTCCGGCCGCTCACCGGAGACGTGGCCACGGCCGCGCGCGCCGTCCAGGCGATGACCGCGCCAAGCGTCATCTCGCCACTCCCCCAGTTCCCCGCCGACTTCAACCAGGTGACTGGACGGTCACCCGTCACGGTCACCGCCTTGGACGGAACGTCACGGGCCGTCGACCCGAGCGGGGGATGTTCCGGACCCGCGGGTGACACGGAGTGGGATTTCGGCGTCGGGTGCCGGGCCCACGACCTCGGGTACGACCTGCTCCGGTACGCCGAGCACAAGGGCCGCCCCCTGGGTCCGGAAGCCCGCAAAGCCCTCGACGCCCGGCTGTCCGCCGACATGCACGGCCAGTGCGAGCTGAACCCCCGGGACAACGCCACCCGCTGCCACGTCGTCGCCGGGCTGTACGCGGCCGGCCTCGAGTTCAACTCCTGGCGCCAGCGGTGGGGGCCGCCGGGGCACGAGCCCGTCCTGGCCTGGGGTTTCGGCAGCGCCGTCGTCGTGCTCCTGCTCATCGCGCGGCTGTCCCGCAAAAGGGAGCCGGCACCGCAAGTGGTGATCGACGACGCCACCGAGGACCGGTTCTCCACGTTCCTGCGGCTGGCCAGCCTGGGCCTGGTGGTGGTCGGCCAGTCGTTGCTCACCGTCACCCAGTGGGCCGGCGTCAGCGCGAACTGGCTGTGGCTGCTGACCTGGGTCCTCCAGACCATCCCGCTGTTCTACTTCGCCGGTGGCCACGCGAACCTCGTCGGGTGGCTGGCCGTCCAGCGCCAGGGCGGCGGGTACGGGCGGTACCTCGCGGGGCGGATCACGTGGCTGCTGCGGCCGGTGCTGGCGTTCGTGCTGGCCTGGCTCGTGCTGCCGCTCCCGCTCGAACTCCTCGACGTGCCGAAGGACCGGGTCGAGACGTTCGGCCGGCTCATCGCGCACCCGCTGTGGTTCCTCGGGCTCTACCTGGTCGCGGTCGCGGCGACGCCGGTCATGGCGTGGCTGCACCGCAACGCCCGGCTGGTCACGCCGGTCGTCCTGGTCGGGCTCATGATCATGGCGGACGCCCTGCGGATCGGGTTCCAGTGGCGCACCGGCGGCTACCTGAACCTCGTGTTCGGCGCGCTCTTCCTGCAACAGCTCGGGTTCCACTACGGCAGCCTGCGGCTCTCACGCCGGGTGCTGACCACGTGCGCCCTGATGGTCGTGCCCGCGCTGCTCGCGCTCATCGCGTTCGGCGGCTACCCGCGCACGATGATGGCCGTCCCGGGCGAGCACGCGTCCAACCTCAGCCCGCCCACGGTGTGCCTGCTGGTGCTGGGGCTCGGCCAGATCGCCGTGGTCCTGCTCGCGCGCGACCGGGTGTCGGCGTGGCTCGCCGGCCGCACCCCGTGGCACGTCGTGGACTACGCCCGCCGCGCCCCGATGACCGTCTACCTCGGCTACCTCACCGCGCTGGCCGCCGTCGTCGCCCTGCTGGGCCTGCTGGACGCGCCCGCCGCGGTCCCCCGCTGGCTGACCGTGCTGGTCCTCCTGCTGCTGCCGGTCCTCCTGCTGTTCCACCGGTTCGAGCGCGCCGCGGCCGCGATCGCCTGCCACACCAGGGAGACCCACCGCGCCCGGCTCGCCGTGACGCTCGGCGCCGGCTACGGCGTCCTGGGCGTGCTCGGGTTCGTGGTCACCGGGTTCGCGGGCGAGGCGGGCACGCTCGTGGTGTTCCGGGTCGACCCGTTGCAGAACCTGATCCACCTGCTGCTGGGCTGGTACCTCCTGCACACCGCCCGCGCCGGCACGTGCCACCGCCGCAGGCCCTGGCTGCTCACCGCGCTGGCGTGCGTCCCGCCCCTGCTGGTCCTGGAACCCACCGGGGCCATGGTCGCGCTGCACGGCGCCACCATCGCCGTCGCGCTCCTGGCGGCGGTACCGAAGCAGGACCAGGGTCACGCCCCAGAACAGCGGCAGCCACGTGAGGCGCTCCAACACCCATAGCGCGTCCGAAGGCAGCGTCAGCAACCCGCGCAACTGCCCGAACGCGGCCCCGACCAGGGTCACGGCGAGCAGAGCGCTCTGGTGGGTCAGGAAGATCGGCAACGCGCGCGCGTTGAGCCACGTACAGCGGAACCTGGGTCGCAGCAGCAGTACCAGCCCGATCTGGGCCAACGCCAACGAGAGTGCGACCGGCGACGGCGGGAACAGGTTGGACCGCTCGGCGCCCGGCACCCCCACCGCACTGGCCGGGTACCCGCTGTGCACCAGAAAACCCATTGCGAGACAACCGAGCACGAGCAGCGCCGCACCCCACGAACGCCGCTGCCCGTGCTCGGCCACCAAGACCCCGACCTGCCACGGCACCCACCACACGGCCAGGACGTTGACCCAGCCGAAGTCCAGGAACGCCACCGCCACCACGACCGCCAGTCCCCACCAGCCCAGCCCGCGCATCCACGGCGTGACAGCGAGCAACACCACGTACACCACCAGGAACCACAGCGGTGTCACCACCAGGTAGCCCACGGTGAGAACGGTCTGCTGCGGCAACCCGCGCATCGACAGTCCAAAGAGGACGATCACCCACCCGCCCAGCAGGACCACGACCGGGAGCACGAGTTTGCCGGCCTTGCGCGTCCACGGCGTGCGCGACCGGGCCGCCGCGAACCCGCCGGTGAAGAAGAACAGGCCCAGCGTCTGGAAGATCCAGCTCAACCAGGACAGCTCGGGCACCCACCGCAAGGGGCTGTCCACCACCAGCGCGCCGTCCACCAGCACCACGGACGTCACCAGCCAGTGACCGAGCACCACTCCGGCGATCGCCAGCGCCCGGACCGAATCGATCACCGGGTCACGCCCGGTCACGGCCGCTCACCTCCCGCGATCTTCGCCAAGGCCCGCAACGACTCCGTACCGGCCTTGAAGTACTCATCGTGCTCCCGCGCGCGGCCGGTGTCCAAGATCATCGCGCCGAAGGCGGGGTCCATCGGGTCGGTGCCGTGCCCCAGGTCCGCGAACCGGATCTTGGGCACCCACCGCGTCCAGTCCTCCGCCCCGCGCGCCGCCCACACCCGTGTGCCCAGCTCCTCCGCCCGGCGGACGCGGACACCGGGACTGCCCAGGAAGACCATGTCGTCGACCCGCGCCCCGGACAGCGCGCACACCACCGAGCCGTAGCTGTGGCACACCAGGTGCACCCGCCCCGGCAGGCCCGAGACGTACCGGGCCAGGGACGCGGCGCCCGCGCGGGCCAGCCGGCCGGTCGCCGCGTCCACCCCCAGACCCGACGGCGTCCGGTAGCCCAGCCACGCGACCACCGCCACGTCGTCCCGCCCGACCTCGGCGTGCAGCGCACGGGCCATGCGGCCCACCGTGGCGTCGAACCGGTCACCGTCCACATCGGACCCCGGCACGACCACCGCGACGTGCCGCGTGTGCGCCAGGTCCCCGAAAACGGCGACACGTTCCGCGACGGGCGGGTCGCCACCGGGCGTGGCCAGCACCAGCAGCGCGGCCAGCAGGGCGATCTTCTTCGGCATGGCCGGAAAGGTAGGGAGACCACGCCGCCCCGATCGTCACCCCGCGGTAGCGATCTCCCGGTGCTACCCCGGTACCACCAGCCCGGACTCGTAGGCCGCGATGACCGCCTGCGCCCGGTCCCGCAGCCCCAGCTTCATCAGCACCCGGCTGACGTGCGTCTTCACCGTCTGCTCGGCGAGCACCAGGTGCGCGGCGATCTCGGTGTTGGACAGGCCGGTAGCGATCAGCCGCAGCACCTCGGTCTCCCGCTCGGTCAGCGCCGACAACGCGGCGGGCTTCACCGGCCGGGCCAGCCGCGCCTTCACGAAGTCCTCGATCAGCCGCTTGGTCACCGAGGGCGCGAGCAGGGCGTCGCCGCGCGCCACCACCCGCACGGCCTCCAGCAGCTCGCGCGCGGGGGCGTGCTTGAGCAGGAACCCGCTGGCGCCCGCCCGCAGCGCCTCGTAGACGTAGTCGTCGAGGTCGAAGGTGGTCAGGACGAGCACCTTGACCGGGTCGTCGGCCAGCAGCCGGGTCGCGGTGAGGCCGTCCGTGCCGGGCATCCGGACGTCCATCAGCACCACGTCCGGCCGCAGCCGGCGCACCTCCGCGACACCCGCCGCGCCGTCGCCGGCCGAGCCGACCACCTCGATGTCGGGCTGGGCGTCCAGCAGCGCCGAGAACCCCTCCCGGACCATCTCCTGGTCGTCCACCACCAGAACCCTGATCAACGCTCCCCCAACGGAATCCGCGCCCGCACCGCGAAACCGCCGTCCGGCGTGGGCGCCGCGGTCACCGAGCCGCCGTGCACCGCCACGCGTTCCCGCATGCCGACCAGCCCGTGCCCACCACCCCCACCCCGCGACGGGCCGCCCGCGGTGTTGCGGACGAACACCTCCAGCGCGTGGTCGACCACCGACACCACCACGGAGACGCTCGACCCCGGAGCGTGGCGGTTCGCGTTGGTCAGCGCCTCCTGGACCACCCGGTACGCGGTGAGCCCCACGGCGGGCGGCACGTCGGCGTCGGTCACCGAGGCCTGCGGGGCCAGCGCGGCGATGTCTTTCAGCCCCGGCTGCGGCGCCCGGTCGGCCTGCTGGTCGGCCGAGCGGAGGACCCCCGAGCAGGCCCTGCATGTCCGCGATGGCCGCGCGGGCGGCGTCACCCAGCTCGGCGAACTCCTTGAGCCCCGCTTCCGGCAGGCCGGCGATCCGGTAGGGCGCGGTCTCGCAGCGGACGGCCACCATCGACATGTGGTGGGCGACCACGTCGTGCATCTCCC
The DNA here is from genome assembly GCF_031180885.1 of Saccharothrix sp. Classification (GTDB taxonomy): domain Bacteria; phylum Actinomycetota; class Actinomycetes; order Mycobacteriales; family Pseudonocardiaceae; genus Actinosynnema. The sequence continues at coordinate 25,216 of NZ_JAPSLK010000016.1, read as the reverse complement.
GCGCGATCCGGGCCCGTTCGACCAGCGCCGCCTTGGCGTCCCGCTCCTCGTGGAACCGCCGCTCGGCCCGTCCGCGCGCGCCGAACGCGTAGGAGACCAGGAGGGACAGGCCCAGGAAGAGGAAGGTGGGCGGCAGGTAGTCGAGGTTTCCCATCGTCCCCACGAGGTACACAGCACCCGTGGTAATCACCGCGACCACGAGAACGACCCGTCCGCCGTACAGCAGACCCACCCCGACCAGCACGGGGAGGTACCAGCACCACTGCCAGCCACCGAGGACGGCCGGCTCCTCGGCGTGCAGCAGCCGCATCACGAACAGACCCGCCGTGGCCAGCCGCCAAGCGCCCAGCGGGGTGAACAGCATGAGGGCGAACGTGCCGAGGACGATCGCGAAGAGCAGCGGCCACCAGCCGTCCGGGACCTCGTAGTGCACGTAGTCCGCGGAGGTGCCGATGGCGATGATCAGACCGTAGAGCAGCACCGCGGCCTGGCCGAACCGGCGGAAGCGGGAGTCGCCGAAGACCCGCGTGCGGTCGGGCAGCAGCACTACCCGGAGGAGGGTGCGGATCACGGCCCCGATGCTAGGTGGCGCGGGGCGGCGGCACATGCCACCGGGGAGTGTCATACCCGGGTAGCACCCCGAGGACGGCACGGCAAGCCGTTGCGGCACCCGATCACCACCGGGTAGGCAATACGACAGAGCTGTGCACCCCTACTCCGTGTTGGAAGATGGCTGAATGCACCCGCAGCACGATCCGGACCGCTGGGCACGGCTCACCGCCGTCGCCGGCCAGGCCTTGGCCGCCGCCAAGGTCGGGGAGGACGCTGTCGCGGTCGACCTCGTGACCGGCTACCTCAGCGGCTCGCCCGAGGGGAACGAGGAGATCCGGGAGCTGGTGCTCCTGCTGTTCTCGGAGTGCAGCGACATGGTCGCCGCACTCGGCTCGGGCGGCGCCACCCCGGTCAAGATGCAGGTCTTCGACGAGGACGGCCAGGAGGTCCCCATCGACGACGCCGACCCGCCGGTGCGGACGGCCATCCGGACGCTGCTGGCGGAGGTCCACGGGGACCAGGAGGCGGCGGCGGAGCAGATCGAGATCGCGCTGGCGAACGGGCAGCCGCAGGAGTTGGCGACGGTGGTGTTGCAGGCGCTGCGGTGGACGGTCAAGTTGGCGCTGGAGTGCGAGGTGCGGGACTTGGCGGTCGCGTCGTGGATCGAGGCGGCGCTGGACGAGTGACGGCTGCGGTGGCCGGCGGCTTGAGGCGGGTCGGGCAGGTCGGTACGGACGGGTCGGTACGGACGGGTCGGTACGGACGGGTCGGTACGGACGGGTCGGTACGGGCGGGTTGGCGGCCGCGGGGTCGCGGCTGGGGCTCGCGGCTTGGGGTTCGCTTGTGCGCGGGGCTCGCGGCTACGGGGGTCCGTGGCTGGGGGTCCGTGGCTGGGGGGGGTTCGCGGCTGGGGGGTTCGCGGCTGGGGGGGTTCGCGGCTGGGGGGTTCGTAGCTGCGGGGCTTGTGGTTGGGTTTTCGGGTTGGCGGCTCCGTTGATGGCTGGTTTCGCCGTGATGGGCTTGGCCTCCGGCCCCCGGTTCCATTGTCCCAGAGGGGTCTGACAAAACGTGGCGGTCGGGTCGGCGGCCGTTGGCCGCCGGGGGTTGAGTCGCCACCCACCCACCCCCTCCCAGGCCTGTCCCCGCAAGAGCCCGAAGAGCACCCGCCTGCGGCGGCTCGCGCGCGAAGCGCGCTTGGCGCGCGCCGCGCGCCTGGCTTGTGCCAGGGGGTCTGGGTGGGGTGGGTGGGGGGCGGCCCAACGTGAGAAACCTTTGAGAAGGGCCGCCAGCCGACCAAAGTCAGCCAACTCAGCCAGCTCAGCCCACCAGCAGCCCAGCCGGCCCAGCAACCCAGCTCAGTCCGACCAGCCCCAGCCGGCCGGACCAGGGGAGCCTGCGCGGCCTGCCCAGCCAGTCACAGCCCGACCAGCCCAGCCAGCCCAGCCAGCCCAGCCCAGCAGCCCAACCTGCCCAGCCAGCCCAACCTGCTCGGCCAGCCCTACCCGCGGCTGCGGAGTCCGGCACCAGGGACGGACAGGGGCATTGACAACGCTCGGTGGTCTAGACCAGTCTCGCCGTTGGGCGCGATTACCCTGCCGATCCGCCGAGGAGTTCCTCATGAAACCAAGAGTGGGCGCGTTGCTGGCAGCCGGCGCCCTCGTCATCGGATCACTCGCCACCACCGGGCCGACCGCGTCGGCCGCACCGGGAGTCACCGCCACCTTCACCAAGGTCCAGGACTGGACCAGCGGCTTCGAGGGCAAGTTCACCATCACCAACGGCGGCCCCGGCGCCATCACCTCCTGGAAGGTCGAGTTCGACCTCCCCGCCGGCACGTCCCTCGGCTCCTACTGGGACGCCCTCATCACCCGAACCGGTGACCACTACGTCGCCACCAACCGCGAGTACAACGGCAACGTCGGCGTCAACGCCTCCGTGAGCTTCGGCTTCATCGGCAGCGGCCCCGGTTCGCCGCTCAACTGCACGGTCAACGGCGGTCCCTGCACCGGCGGTGGCGGCGGGGACACGACCGCCCCCACCGCGCCGACCAACCTCCGGGTGACCGGCACGACCAGCAGTTCCGTGTCCCTCGCCTGGAACGCCGCCACCGACAACGTGGGCGTCACCGCCTACGAAGTCCACCGGGGCGCCTCGGTCACCACGGTCACCGGCACCACCGCGACCGTCTCCGGCCTCTCCCCCAACACCACCTACCAGTTCACCGTCAAAGCCCGCGACGCCGCCGGCAACGTCTCCGGCCCGTCCAACCAGGTGTCGGCCACCACCCCGAACGGCCCCTCGCCGGGTGGCCGGGGCGCGCCCTACCTCTTCCTGGGCTGGGGCAACCCGCCGGCACCCCAGACGGTCATGAACGCGACCGGCGTCAAGTGGTTCACCATGGCGTTCGTGCTCGCGCAGGGCGGCTGCAACCCCGCCTGGGACGGCAACCGGCCGCTCACCGGCGGCGTCGACGCCTCCGCCATCGCCCAGATCCGGGCGGCGGGCGGGGACGTCGTGCCCTCGTTCGGCGGGTGGAGCGGCAACAAGCTCGGCCCCAACTGCTCGACCCCGCAAGCGCTTGCGGGCGCCTACCAGAAGGTGATCGACGCCTACGGCCTCAAGGCGATCGACATCGACATCGAGAACACCGACGAGTTCGAGAACGCGACCGTCCAGGACCGCATCCTGGAGGCGCTCAAGATCGTGAAGCAGACCAACCCGGGCATCCAGACGATCGTCACCATCCCGACCACCCGGACCGGCCCCAACTCGTGGGGCAACCGGCTGATCGAGCGGGCGAACGCGCTCGGCGCGAACATCGACGTCTTCACGATCATGCCGTTCGACTTCGGCAGCTCCGACATCCGGGCGGACACGATCAACGCGACCACCGGGTTGAAGGACAAGCTGAAGGCCACGTTCGGGTGGTCCGACGCGGTCGCGTTCAGCCACGCCGGCATCTCCGGCATGAACGGCCTGTCCGACCAGCGCGAAGTCACCACGACGGCCACCTGGACCGCCCTGCGCGACTGGGCCAGGTCCAACGGCCTGGGCCGCTTCTCGTTCTGGGCGGTCAACCGGGACCGGGGCGGTTGCGACGGGCAGGTGTCGTCCAACTGCTCGGGCATCGCGCAGCCGGACTGGGAGTTCACCCGGATCACAGCCGGTTTCTGACGGCGACGAGGGGGCGCGGGCCACCCGCGTCCCCCTCAACCGAGCAATTCAGTCGTCCACAAAGGACAACGCAGGGCCGCGACAGGGTGTTCACGACATGGGCAGCCTAAGGTTTGTGCCATGCGCACCGCACTCATCGGTTACGGGCTCGGCGGAGCCGCGTTCCACGCGCCCTTCCTCGCGACCACGCCGGGCCTGGTGTTCGACGCCGTCGTCACCGGCAACCCCGAGCGGCAGCGGCAGGTTCGGGAGCGGTACCCGGACGTGGCGGTCGTCGCCGCGCTCGACGAGTTGTGGCAGCGCGACCTCGACCTCGTCGTCGTGACCACCCCGAACCGGCACCACGCCGCCCACGCCCGCGCCGCGCTGGAGCACGGCCTCGACGTCGTGGTGGACAAGCCGTTCGCCGGATCCGCCCAGGAAGCGCGCGACCTGGTCGAGTTGGCGCACGAAACCGGCAAGCGGCTGGTGCCGTTCCACAACCGGCGCTGGGACGGGGACTTCCGCACCGTCGCCCGCCTCATCCGCGAAGGCGCACTAGGACGGGTGCACCGGTTCGAGTCACGGTTCGAGCGGTGGCGGCCGGAGGTCAAGGGGTCGTGGAAGGAGTCCGGTGACCCGGCCGACCTCGGCAGCATCGTCTACGACCTGGGCACCCACCTGGTCGACCAGGCGGTCGCGCTGTTCGGGCGACCCTCGTCCGTCTACGCGGAGGTCCGCACGCTCCGCGAGGGCGCGCAAGCGCACGACGACGCGTTCCTGGCGCTGACCCACGACAACGGCACCGTGTCACACCTCTGGGCATCGGCCCTGGCCGCCGACCTCGGCCCGCGCTTCCGGGTGCTCGGGTCCGCAGCCGCCTACGTCAAGCACGGCATGGACCCGCAGGAGGACCTGCTCAAAGCGGGCGCGGTCCCCGGCGGCACCGGCTGGGGCGCGGACCCCGAAGAGGCGTGGGGCACGCTGTCCGGGCAACCGGTCGAGACCGAACGCGGGGCGTACCAGGACTTCTACGCCGGCGTCGCGGCCGGCGGCAGCCCGGTGCCCGCCTCGGACGCGGTCACCGGGCTGGAAGTGGTCGAAGCGGCCTTCGAATCAGCGCGCACGGGCACGGTCGTCGACCTCTGACCCGACCCGCAGGGTCTCCCCGATCGCGAGCAGGCACAACGCGCTCACCATCGCCCCCGCGATCAGGTACAGCGACACCGGCCACGAGTCGTGCGTCGGCGTCACGCCCAACAGCCACTGCGCCACCAGCGGCGACAGCCCACCGCCCAGCACCGCGCCCAACTGGTAGCTCAACGACACCCCGCTGTACCGCACCCGCGTCCCGAACAGCTCCGCGTAGTACGCCGGCATCGGCCCGAACAGCGCCGCCGACCCCGCGAACCCCAGGATCAGCGCCAAGAACACCGGCACCGGCGACCGCATCTCCAACAACCAGAACAGCGGCAGCGCGAACAACCCCAGGAACGCCGCCCCGCCGAGCATCACCGGCAACCGCCCCACCCGGTCGGACAGCCGCGCGAACACCAGCAGCGCCACCGCCTGCGCCGCCGCACCCACCAGGGTCGCGTTCAGCAGCAACGACTTCGGTATCCCCAACTGCCGCGTCCCGTACGACAGCACGAAAGCGGCGATCACGAAGATGAACATGTTGAACCCGAGGTTGACGCCGGCCCCCAGCAGCAGCTTCCGCCACGAGCGCCGCACCACCTCGACCACCGGCACCCGCGCCCGGTCCTCCGCCCGCACGGCCCGGAACTCGGGGCTCTCCTCCACCGACAGCCGCACGTACAGCCCCACGCCGACCAGCACCAGGCTGAACAGGAACGGCAGCCGCCACCCCCACTCCAGGAACGCGTCCCCGGACACCGCCGTCGCCAGCGCCATGGCCCCGTTGGCCAGCACCAACCCGACCGGCGAGCCGAGGAACGTCCAGCTCCCGTACCACGCCGACCGCCCCGGCGGCGCGTGCTCGACCGCCATCAGGGTCGCCCCGCCCTGCTCGCCGCCGAGGAAGAAGCCCTGCACGATCCGCAAGGTCACCAACAGGATCGGCGCGGTGATCCCGATGGACGAGTACGTCGGCAGCAGCCCGATCAGGGCGGTGCACACGCCGGTCGCGGTGAGCGTCAGCACGAGCATCGAGCGGCGGCCGATCCGGTCGCCGAAGTGGCCGATCACCACACCGCCGAGCGGGCGGGCCAGGAACCCGGCGCCGAAGGTCGCGAACGCCAGCAAAGTGGCGATGCGCGGGTCGAAGGACGGGAAGAACAGCTTGTCGAACACCAGCGCGGTGGCCGTCCCGTAGAGGAGGAAGTCGTACAGCTCCACCGCGTTGCCCGCGGAACTCGCCAGCGCCACCCGGCGCACACCCGTGGTCCCCATCCACCCACCCTGGTCCCCACTACATGCGCACAGCAAGGCCCGTGACCGTGCCGGCGCACGATCACGGGCCTTTCCGGGTCTAGTACGGGAAGACGAACCAGTAGAACGACACCTCGGCACGAGCGCCCGAGCTGTCGGTCACCGCCACTGTCGGGTGGTAGTTCGCCCACGTCGTCGAGGTCCCGCTGACCAACCCGGTGGACGCGTCGATCGACAGACCCGAGGGCAGGCCGGAGGCGGTGAACCGGTAGCCGCCCGACCCGCCGGAAGCCGCCAGCAGCGGTCCGCACGACGGCCGCAGCTCGCGCCGCGACAGCGTCCCGGGCGGGCGACCCGGTCGGCGTCCGCGCGGCCGGCGCGCACCGAGCAGCGCGACCAGGGACGACGGCGGTATGGGCGGCGCACCGGAGCACAACGCCGCGGAGTTCCAAGCCCCGGGGCGCGGGGTGTCGTACCGGACGATCCACCACCTGCCGGTGCTGGACGACCGGCCCGGCTGGCCGAGATCGCCGCCTACACCGAGGCCCGCGAGGACGCCCGCGCCCTGCCCGAGGTGCGGGTGAAGATGATGATCGCCGACCGGCGCACGGCCCTGATCCCGTTGAGCTTCGAGGCGTCCGAGACGGGCGTGCGCGTCCTGGGTGCACCGCTCGCCGCTGCTGGACGCGCTGGTCGCGTGCTTCGACCTGCTGTGGGAGAAGGTCGCCCCGATCGGCACGGCGTTGCGCGGCGCACACCGGGACGCGGAGGTGTTGACGCTGCTCGCGGCGGGCATGAAGGACGCCGCCATCATGCACTCCCTGGGCCTGACGCAGCGGGCCACGACCCGGCGGATGGCGGCCCTGCCGGCCGAACTGGACGCGACGACCGGGTTCCAAGCCGGGATGAACGCCGCCCGGCGCGGGCTGGTGTGAACCGCTCGGCGATCAACGTTTTGAAACCGGCTCGTCACACGATGTAGTGAGATGGCTGGAGGACGTGGTGGCCGGCGCGCCACTGTGGTGGCATGGCACCACTTCCCCTTGTAGCGGCGATGGCCGCATTCGCTCCGATGGTCGTCGCGGCCCCGTCGACCACGCTCAACATCACCACCACCCGGTCGGTGGCCCAGGTGCGGATGGCCAACCTGACCTGCGAACCGGCCGGCGGCAGCCACCCGGACGCGGACGCCGCGTGCCGACTGCTGTCCGATGTGGACGGTGACCTCGACGCCCTGGAGCCCGACCCCGGCATCGCGTGCACCATGCAGTACGACCCGATCACCGTGCGGCTGACCGGCCTGTGGCGCGGCAAGTCCCGGCAGTACACGACCACCTACGAGAACTCGTGCGTCATGCGCGCGCACACGGGACCGCTGTTCGACGTCTGACGCTACGCTCGGCCCCATGGCCGAGTTGACCGTGACCCTGGACGGTCGGACGCTCCACGCCCACGACACGGGAACCGGCGGGTTCCCGGTGTTCTGGCTGCACGGCACCCCCAACACCGGCGCACCGCCCGAGCCCCTGTTCGCCGACGCCGCACGCCTGGGCCTGCGCTGGGTGTCCTACGACCGCCCCGGTTACGGCGGCTCGACCCGCACACCCGGCCGCGACCTGGCGTCCGCCGCCCGGGACGTCGCGGCCGTCGCCGACGCCCTGGGCCTGGACCGCTTCGCCGTGGTGGGTCACTCCGGCGGTGCTCCGCACGCGCTGGCGTGCGGCGCGCTGCTGCCCTCCCGGGTGAGCGCCGTGGTCGCCTCCGCCGGGCTGGCCCCGTTCGACGCGGACGGACTGGACTGGTTCGGCGGGATGGCGCCGTCCGGTGTGGCGTCGCTGCGCGCGGCGGCGGCCGGGCGGGCGGAGAAGGAGGCCTACGAGGCTTCCGGGGCGGAGTACGACCCCGAGTTCACCGAGGCCGACATCGAGGCGTTGAACGGTCCGTGGTCCTGGTTCGACCAAGTGGTCGGCCCGGCGCTGGCCGGCGGACCGGGCGGGCTGGTCGACGACGACATCGCTTATGTGGGTCCGTGGGGCTTCGACCCGGCGGAGTTGCGGGTGCCCGCGTTGCTCTTGCACGGCGTGCGCGACCGGGTCGTCCCTTCCGAGCACTCCGAGTGGCTGTCCGCCCGCTGCCGCGCCGAATTGCGCCTTTTCCCGTCGGACGGCCACATCTCCGTGCTGCGCCACATGCCCGCCGCGTTGGAATGGGTGGCGCAGTACCGCTGAGCTGGGACCCGCTGGGGGTCCACGACACCGCCGCCGAAGTCGTGGGCCCCCAACGGGGGTCTGTTGCGGATGATTCATCCGATCTGTCATGGAACGGTAGAGATCGGGGTCACATTCGTCAACAATCTTCACATTCATGAATTGGTGCAGCTTAACGGCTTCAGCCCAGACAATTCAGAGTGCTGCATATGCAGCCATCGGAGCTTTGCATTCAGCGAGGCGTTTCTTCCGCCCGGCCGACCCATGAGGTGCGGATGAGCAGGGCGTCGTGGGAGGGGCTGCTCGGCTCGGCGGTCAGCACCGCCATGCGCTGCGGCGCATGGCGGGGCGCACGCGCTGGGCGGCGACCACGGTGTCGAGGGCTTCGAGGGAGCGCTACGTCGACCCCGCGGTCGACAAGCTCGCCGACTTCTTCACCGGCCACCCCACCGCGCAGCGAGCTGGGGAGGTCAGGGTCTCAGGTGGACCGATCTATCCTCCGGCGGAACAGTTCTGGGGGACTTCATGGACGACTTCCTGGTCTACACCGTCGGCGTGCCGCTGACGTTCCTGGCGATGGTGCTCGGCATCGCGCTGGCCGCCCGCCGCATCCTCGGGCTGCGGGTCGGCCTGGTGCGCACCACGTTCGCGTGCGTGCTGGGCCTGTCGATCACCGCGAGCGTCCTGAGCGGGATGCCCATGCCGGAGACGACGGGCGCGCTGGGCACCGTCCAATTCGGCATCGCGCTGCTGATGATGATCGCGCTGCTGACCTTCGCCGAGGTCATCGTGCCCACCGGGTCGATCCCGCCGCCCACCGAGTGGTGGCGGGCCGCTCGCTCCAGGGTCGCCCGCGCGCGGCGGTACTCGCGCATCACGGCCATCGCGTTCCGCCACGGGCTCGGCCCCTACCTGCGCGGCCGGGAGCGCACCGACACACGGGTCGCGCGGTCGCTGCGGCTGGCGCTGGAGGAGGCCGGGGTGACGTTCGTGAAGCTCGGCCAGGTGCTGTCGACGCGCCCGGACCTGCTGCCGCCGGACGTCGTCGACGAACTGACCCTGTTGCAGGACAAGGTTCCCGCCGCGCCGTGGCCGGCTGTGCGGGAGGTGCTGGTGGCCGAGATCGGCGCGCCCGAGGACGTGTTCGCCGAGTTCGACCAGACGCCCATCGCGGCGGCGTCCGTGGCGCAGGTGCACCGGGCGCGGTTGAAGTCGGGCGAGGAGGTCGTGGTCAAGGTGCAGCGGCCCGGGGTGCGGCGGGTCGCGGAGGGCGACCTGGACATCGTGAACCGGTTGGCGGGCACGCTGCACGCTCGCACCCGGTGGGGCCGCGCGATCGGCGTGCGCGACCTCGCCGCGGGGTTTTCCGCCGCGCTGCGCGAAGAACTCGATTTCCGGGTGGAGGCGCGCAACCTGCTCGCGGTGCGGGCGGCGTCCGGCGACTCCGGTGTGGTGCTGCCGCGTGCGCACGAAACCCTGTGCACGGCAAGGGTTCTGGTCATGGACCGGCTGGACGGCATGCCGTTGCGGTCCGCCCCGCTGGAGTCGACCGACCGCGACGGCCTGGCCCGGTCGCTGCTGGACGTCCTGCTGCGCCAGGTGATGCTCAACGGCGTCTTCCACGCCGACCCGCACCCCGGCAACATCATGCTGCTGAACGACGGCCGCCTCGGCATGCTGGACTTCGGTTCCGTGGGCCGCATCGACGCGCAACTGCGGTCCGCGCTGGGCAAGATGCTGCTCTCGATCGACCACGGCGACCCGGCCGGCCTGCGCGACTCGTTGCTGGAACTGGTGTCCCGGCCGGACGAGATCGACGAGCAGCAGTTGGAGCGCGCGCTCGGGCAGTTCATGGCGCGGCACCTGAGCGCCGGGATGCGACCGGACGTGGAGATGTTCGGCGACCTGTTCAAGCTGGTCTACCGGTACGGGTTGAGCATCCCGCCGGAGATCGCGGCGGTGCTCCGCGCGCTGGCGACGGTGGAGGGCACGCTGGGCGCGCTGTCGCCCGGGTTCAACATCGTGGTGGAGTCGAGGGCGTTCGCGGACAAGCAGTTCAGCGAACGCCTGACCCCGGAGTCGTTGCGTCGCACGGTGACCGAGGAGTTGCACTCGATGCTGCCGCTGCTCAAGCGGTTGCCCAGGCGGGCGGAGCGCATCTCCAGCGCGTTGGAACAGGGCCGGTTGGGGTTGAGCATGCGGTTGTTCGCGGACGACCGGGACCGGCAGTTCGTGACTTCCCTGCTGCACCAAGTGATGCTGACCGTGCTCGGCGCGACCGCAGGCCTGATGGCCGTGCTCCTCCTCGGCACAGACGGCGGGCCCAAGGTCGGTCGGGACATCACCTTGTATCAGGTGTTCGGTTACAACCTCCTGGTGATCAGTGTCCTTTTGGGCTTGCGCGTGGTCGTCACGGTTTTCCGCCCCCGTAGGGTGGAGACATGAGCATCCACGACATCGCCGTGCACACCTTGGACGGCACCCCGAGCAGCCTCGGTTCGTTGCGGGGCAAGGCTTTGCTGGTGGTCAACGTGGCGTCCAAGTGCGGGCTGACGCCGCAGTACACCGGGTTGGAGCGGCTCCAGCAGCGGTTCGGCGAGGCCGGGTTCTCGGTGGTCGGCTTCCCGTGCAACCAGTTCGCCGGCCAGGAGCCGGGGACGGCCGCGGAGATCTCGACCTTCTGCTCCACCACCTACGGCGTGACCTTCCCCCTGTTCGAGAAGATCGAGGTCAACGGCCCCGGCCGGCACCCGCTGTACGCCGAGCTGACCGCGCACGCCGACGCCGACGGCACGGCCGGTGACGTCCAGTGGAACTTCGAGAAGTTCCTGATCTCCCCGGAGGGCGAGGTCGTGGCCCGCTTCCGCCCGCGCACCGAGCCCGAGGACGACGACGTGGTCAAGGCCATCGAGGCCGTCCTGCCGTAGCCCATCACCGTCCGTTTCGGGCACGAAGCCCCATGGCCTGCAGTTGTCACGAAGCGTATCGTTTTCGGCCTGCGGCGTCGGGGCCGGTCGCGTAGGGGTGGCCGGTAGCCGGAAGGCCTCCCGACGCCGCGGCACGCCTTCCGGTCCCGCCGCACTCGCTGGGAGACCGGACATGAGACCACTCGCACGAGCGGCCGGGGCGGCCACCGCCCTGGCCGCAGCGCTGCTCGTACCGGTGGGCACCGCACAAGCCCACGCCCCCTCCGGAGCCATTTTCACCACCCTGCCCGACGGCAGCGAGGTCAACTTCAACCACTTCCCCACCAAGCAGGACGTGTACCTGGACGGCGGCCCCGGCCCGGGCGCGCCCCAGGACGCCGCGGGCCTCGACGACGGCACCTACGTGTTCCAGGTGACCGACCCGAGCGGCAAGGTCCTGCTGTCCACCGACCCGGCCGCGTGCCGCCAGTTCACCGTGTCCGGCGGCATCATCACCGGCGTGGTCGACACCACGTGCGAGCACGTCACCGGCACCGACGTGGACCACAACGCCACCACCGTGCAGCTGTTCCCGTTCCTGGACACGCCCAACAACGGCGGCGTCCACAAGGTGTGGGTCACCACGGTCGAAGACTTCCTGCTCGGCTGCTCCCAGCTCGGCGTCGCCAACGGCCTCGCCGTCGTGGACTGCGGCAGCACGGGCGGCAACCGCCACGGCTTCATCCCGGCCCACAGCAAGACCGACAACTTCAAGGTCGGCGAGAAGGTCATCGTCGAGATCGACACCCGCTTCAACCGCTGGGACACCGTCGGCCCCCTGGACGGCAAGAAGGTGACCTGGACCGACACCAACGGCGCGTCGAACACCAAGTGGTCGTACTACGCGCCGGAGCTGTACGTGTTCCACGAGGCGCACGTGGAGGCCGTGGAGGTGGGCGTCCACAAGATCACCGTCGACCACCAGCCGGGCTGCCACGTGGAACGCGTGGACGTCCAGAACCAGCACCTCACGGGTCCGGGAACGGTCTCGGTGCGGATCACGAACCTGAACCAGGAGAAGACGGTGTTCGTGGACGTGCTGTGCTCGTGACCTGCCCGCTCCCGGCTCGCGTGGCACAGTGGAGTCCATGGAGCCCCTGATCTCGGAAGCCCGGCGCCGTTTCGCCCAGGGCACGGCGCCGGGCCGGGTCTTCGCCGAGTTGGCCCTGTTCGCGGACCCACGCGAGGTGGCGGTGGCCGTGTGCGTGGCGCTCGGGATCGCCAGAGCCGAGGCTGAGCGGTCGGTGGGCGCGCCGGAGCAGAACCCGGAGTTCTGGGACCTGGCCGGCTACGCCCGGTTGTCACCGCTGGAAGCGGCCCACGAAATCGGCGGACTGCTGGAAGGCGTGGGCGTCTTCAAAACCCCGAACAGCCGATAGCCGCCCCTTTGCGCCCCAGGCGCCGCTTTTGCGCCGCAGGCGCCGTTTTGGTCGGGCTATCAGCCACAGGAAGGGCCTCGGTTCGTCTCCCGTACGGCCTGGGCGCAGCCCAACCACGCTTCGGTCCTTTCCGCAACCACGCTTTACCGGTTGCGGAAAGGACCGAAGCGTGGTTGCCTCCGGCAGTCCGTACGGGGGACGAACCGACGCCCTTCCACCCCCGGTGGCCTGCCGCGCGGCGAGCGCCGCTTGTAGCTTTTGATCTTTCAAGCTTTTGATCTTGAGAGCGCGCAGCGCGGCTTCTAGAGCGCGGAGCGCGTTCCTCCTCCAGTAGCGCGGAGCGCGTTGCGTGACCACGCGCGAAGCGTGGACTTGAGCGCGTAAGCGCGATTTCAAAGATTAAAAGAGCCTCGCCGGCGGGCGAGCCGCCAAGGATGACACAACTACAACGGCGGGGGCTTCTTGCTTGTGCCATCCCCGCATGACCCGGCAAAGCCGACCACAGATTTCCCGGGTGCCGCTGAAAACTTTTGCTCGTTCCTCACAAAATTTTCGGCTGCACCCGACCAAAAATGTGGTAGCCCTTCGGGCGGGCCATACGGGGATGACACAAGCAAGAAGCCCGGGTTGGGGTGTGTGCCCCGGCGGCACTGCCCGACAGCGCTGCGCGCCGAGATGTTGGCGCTGGTCAGCACTCGATGACGTTCACCGCCAGACCACCGCGCGCGGTCTCCTTGTACTTGACCTTCATGTCCTTGCCGGTCTCCCGCATGGTCTTGATGACCTTGTCCAACGACACGAAGTGCGAGCCGTCGCCGCGCAACGCCATCCGGGCCGCCGTGATGGCCTTGATCGACGCCAACGCGTTGCGCTCGATGCACGGGATCTGCACCAGCCCGCCGATCGGGTCGCACGTCAGCCCGAGGTTGTGCTCCATCGCGATCTCGGCCGCGTTCTCCACCTGCTCCGGCGTCCCACCGAGCACCTCGGCCAACCCACCGGCCGCCATCGAGCACGCCGAGCCGACCTCGCCCTGGCACCCGACCTCGGCGCCGCTGATCGACGCGTTCTCCTTGAACAACACGCCAACAGCGCCGGCCGTCAGCAGGAACCGCACCACGCCGTCGTCAGACGCACCCGGCACGAACCGCGTGTAGTAGTGCAGCACCGCCGGGACAATGCCGGCCGCTCCATTTGTCGGCGCGGTGACCACCCGGCCGCCGGCCGCGTTTTCCTCGTTCACGGCCAACGCGAAGAGAGTCACCCAGTCCATCACCCGCAACGGGTCCGTGGCGTAGTGCTCCGCAGCCAACCTCTGCCGCATCTCGGCCGCGCGCCGCCGCACCTTCAGACCGCCCGGCAGCACACCCGTCTCCGTGCAGCCCCGTTCGACGCACTCCTGCATGACGCCCCAGATGTGCAGCAGGCCCGAACGGACCTCCTCCTCCGTGCGCCACGACAGCTCGTTGGCCAGCATGACCTCGGAGATGGACAGGCCGGTCTCGCGCGTCCGCGCCAGCAGTTCGTCGCCGGTCTTGAACGGGTGTGCCAGCTCGGTCTCGTCGGCCTTGATCCGATCGGCACCCGTGGCGTTCTCGTCCACCACGAAACCGCCGCCGACCGAGTAGTACACGGCCTCGTCCAACACCTCGTCGCCCGAGTACGCGGTGAAGCTCATCCCGTTGGGGTGCAACGGCAGGGACTTCCGCCGGTGCATGACCAGGTCGGTGTCCTCGTCGAACGGGACGTCCCGCACGCCGCCCAGCAGCAGCCGGCGCGTCGCCCGGATCTCGGCCACCCGGCCCTCGGCGGCGGTCGGGTCGACCTCCTCCGGCTTGTGGCCCTCCAGGCCCAGCAGCACGGCCTTGGGGCTGCCGTGGCCGTGGCCCGTGGCGCCCAGGGAGCCGAACAGCTGGACGTGCACGCGGTCCACCGACGTCAGCCGGTGCCCGAGGCGCGCGACGAACATCGTCGCCGCGCGCATCGGGCCGACCGTGTGGGAGCTGGACGGCCCGATGCCGACCGAGAACAGGTCGAAGACGCTGATCGCCACGGCGGGTCAGTCCCCGGTCAGTTCCGCGTACTTGCCGGCGGTGAGCAGGCCGGTCGCGTCCTCGACGCGCACCTTGAACAGCCAGCCGGCGCCGTACGGGTCGTTGTTGATCAGCGACGGGTCCTCGGCGGCGGCCTCGTTGACCTCCACGACCTCGCCGCTGACCGGCGCGTACAGGTCGCTCACGGACTTGGTGGACTCCAGCTCGCCGCACACCTCGCCGGACTTCACGTGCTCGCCCACGGTCGGCAGTTGGACGAACACGATGTCGCCGAGGGACTCCGTCGCGTAGGAGGTGATGCCGATCGCCACGGGGTCCTGGGTACCCGGCGCCCAGTCGACCCACTCGTGTTCGGGGGTGTAGAGCAGGTTCTCCGGAAAGGTCATGTCAGCGCTCCTGAAGCCACGGTCGGGTCAGATCCCCACTCTGTCCTGGGACCTGAGAGCTTCGCCGCCGGATCGCGGCTTGCACCGTGGGTGCGCGCGTGAGCGCGCTTTCCAGAGTCGCCTCGCCCGAGCGGTTCTCGTTGCCTGAGAGTGTGCGGGGTACTTGCTCCTTCGGCGCCCCGGACGTACCGGGGACTCTCCCGCTCGGGTTCCGGCGCCCTCGCGGGCGCCCCGGCCGATGTTCAGTTGGGCGGTCGCGAGCACGCTAAGTCCCCGGCGTCGCGGGTGTCAACGCGCGTCCGGTCTTGTTCGCTCGACACAATCGGACCCCTGCTGGTTGGTGCCGGCCGCACGATGACAGTGGATTCGGAGTACCGGACCTTTGGCGTAACAACGGCTGAAGGAGCCCACCGTGCGGATCTCAGTACCCCGCGAGATCAAGAACCACGAGTACCGCGTCGCGCTGACCCCCGCCGGCGCCCACGAGCTGACCCTGCGCGGCCACGACGTGTTCGTCGAGTCCGGCGCGGGCCTCGGTTCGGCCATCCCCGACGAGGAGTACCTCGCCGCCGGCGCGAAGGTCCTGGCCACCGCCGAGGACGTGTGGGCCGAGGGTGACCTGGTGCTCAAGGTCAAGGAGCCGATCGCGCGGGAGTACCCGCTGCTGCGCAAGGGCCAGACCCTGTTCACCTACCTGCACCTGGCCGCGGACCGGCCGCTGACCGAGGCGCTGATCGCGTCCGGCACGACCGCGATCGCCTACGAGACCGTGCAGACCGCGAACGGCGCGCTGCCGCTGCTGGCCCCGATGTCCGAGGTGGCGGGCCGGCTGGCGCCGCAGGTGGGCGCGTTCTCGCTGATGAAGCCGTCCGGCGGCCGGGGCGTGCTGCCCGGTGGCGTGCCCGGCGTGCACCCGGCGCGCGTGGTCGTCATCGGCGGCGGCGTGGCGGGCCTGAACGCGGCGACGATCGCCGTGGGCATGGGCGCGGACGTGGAGATCCTCGACACCAACGTGGACCGGCTGCGCTACATCGACGCCCTCTACCGCGGGCAGCTGCGCACCGTCACGTCCAACCGCTACTCGGTCGAGCAGGCCGTGCGCGAGGCCGACCTGGTCATCGGCGCGGTGCTGGTGCCGGGCGCGAAGGCCCCGAAGCTGGTCAGCAACGAGCTGGTGGCGCAGATGAAGCCCGGTTCGGTGCTGGTGGACATCGCGATCGACCAGGGCGGCTGCTTCGCCGACTCCCGGCCGACCACCCACGCCGACCCGACCTACCAGGTGCACGAGTCGGTCTTCTACTGCGTGGCGAACATGCCGGGCGCGGTGCCGCGGACGTCCACGTACGCGCTGACCAACGTGACCCTGCCGTACGCGGTGGCCCTGGCCGACAAGGGCTGGCAGGGGGCCCTGCGCGCCGACAAGTCCCTGGCGCTGGGTCTGAACGTCCACGACGGCTTGCTGACGAACGAGCCGGTGGCCCAGGCCCACGACCTGACCTACACGCCGTTCGAGGCCTGAAGAGCGGCTGTTCCCGAAGATGGGGCGTCTACCGAGCTGGTGGGCGCCCCTTCTCGCGTCTTGAGGGTCCAACTAAAAACGCGACCCGCTCAACCAGCCTGGGGGTCACTGGGAGCGGGTCGCGCAGCACCAATCCTAGCGGGGTCCGGTGTGCCGTGCCCAGCCACCCCAGCCATCTGCGCGCAATTCTTGACCCAACAGGGCACGTTCTGTGTCCTCCCTCAAGCGTTCGAGTGAATTCCGCGGGTAACGGGTAAGTCACGACGCCCGGTCGGCCGATGGTCACAGCAGAACCCCACCGCCGTCACGCAGCGGGTTCGTCCGCTCGCGTGACGGCGCCGCCGCCGGCTGCCGAACACCTCCGATCGGAGCGCACATGGCTGAACCACAGGGCTGGATCGACTGCCACGACCCCTTCGGCCGGGACCGGTCGATGACCGTGCTGGTCGAGGACGACCGGGTCTTGCTGGTCGCGCCGCCGGGCGAGTCGGCTGTGATGTCGGTCACCCAGACCCGCAGGCTGCACCGCCTGCTGGACCAGGCCGCCGACAGGATGTGAGCGGGGTGGACGAGGCGTTGCGGGCCGCGGTGCTGCGCCGGCTGGCCCAGTTGGACGAGGTCGCCGAACGGGGCGCCGCCGAGGCCCTGGTGCCGCTGGCGCGGGCCGAGATCAACCGGCTGGCGGACTGCTGGCGCCTGCTGCTGACCGTGCACCAGCCCGACTCCGACGGCCGCTGCCGCGCCTGCCCGGGCGTGCTGCGGCACCGGAAGTGGCCGTGCCAGGTGTGGACGATGGCCCACCAGCACCTGATCGGCGAGGGCCTGCCGCACCGCGAGCGGCGCCGGCCGCTGCGCAACCCGTTCCGGCACGACACCGGTCGCCACGACAGCGACCGGACCGCCGAGATCCCGGTCGTGGTGTCGAAACCGCGACATGCCCTCCCCGACTGACCCTCCTAAGGCAGGATGGCGCCGACAGGCGCTATCCAGGAGGGACGCGTGCACGACGGCAGTGGCCGCATCGTGGTGCAGGGCTTGACCAAGCAGTTCGGTCCGGTCGCAGCGGTGCAGAATCTCAGCTTCACGGTGGAACCGGGGTCGGTGACCGGCTTCCTCGGACCGAACGGCGCGGGCAAGACGACGACGCTGCGGATGTTGCTCGGCCTGGTGACCCCGACCGCGGGGCACGGCCTGATCAACGGCCGGCCGTTCCACCAGCTCGGCAACCCCGCCCGGGTCGTCGGCGCGGTGCTGGAGGCGCAGGGCTTCCACCCCAGGCGCTCGGCGCGCAACCACCTGCGGGTGTACGCGTCGGCGATCGGCGTGCCGGACCAGCGGGCCGACCAGGTCCTGGCCCTGGTCGGCCTCGGGCAGGCGGCCGACCGCAAGGCGGGCGGCTTCTCGCTGGGCATGAAGCAGCGGCTGGCGCTGGCCACCGCGCTGCTCGGCGACCCGCAGGTGCTGGTCCTCGACGAGCCCGCGAACGGCCTGGACCCGGAGGGCATCGCGTGGCTGCGGTCGTTCCTCCAGTCCTTCGCGCGCAGCGGGCGGACCGTGCTGATCTCCAGCCACCTGCTCGCCGAGGTCGAGCAGACCGTGGACCAGGTGGTGATCATCTCCCGCGGCCAGACCATGTACTACGGGCCGCTGGCCAACCTGCGCGACTCGCAGCAGAGCCGGGTGCTGGTGCAGCCGTCCGACACGGGTGCGCTGGTCGCGGCGTTGCAGGCGGACGGCGTGACGGCGCTGGAGCAGCTGCCGGACGGCCGGATCGCGGTGACCGGCGTGGAGAGCAAGCAGGTGGCCGACACCGCGCTGAAGGCGGGCGTGTCGATCTACGGCATCCAGGAGGAGAAGGCCGACCTGGAGCAGCTGTTCTTCCGGCTCACCAACGGCCAGTACACGGCGTCCGGCCCGAACCAGTACGCCGGGCCGCAGCAGCCGCAGGGCAGCGGGTACTACGCGCCCCCGCAGGGCTACCAGCAGCCGGGCTACCAGACCCCGCCGCAGGGCTACCAGCAGCCGGTGCCGCCGGGCTACCAGCAGCCGCCACCCGGCTACCAGCAACCACCCAACCCGTACCAGCAGCAGAACCCCTACCAGCAGGGCCAGGGGCAGGGCGGACTCGGGGGCGGTGCGTGATGCTGGGCAACCTGATCAAGTCGGAGTTCCGCAAGACGACCACCACGGGCCTGTGGTGGGGCCTGATGATCCCGACGGTGCTGATCGCCCTGGGCTGGGCGCTGGTCACCGGGCTCATCGGCAAGGGCCTCATGGACGCCCTGAACACGTCCGAGGCCGAAGAGCTGACGACGATCATCGGCATCGACCCGTCGCAGTGGAAGGTGTCGCTGTTCGGGATGGCCCGCAGCATCAACGTGGCCACCATCTTCCCGATGATCTTCGGCGGGCTGGCGATCGCGAACGAGATCAACCGCAAGACGATCACCACGACGTTCCTGACCGCGCCCAACCGGGTGTCGGCGCTGAGCGCGAAGCTGGTGGTCTACGTCCTGTGGGGGGCGATCTACGGCATCGCGATCGTGGCGTCGGTGAGCATCGGCATCGCGATCACCTCGGACCCGAACACGCTGCCGGACGCGAGCGGGTGGCTCGCGCTGGCCGGGGTGGGCGTGCTGTCGTCGATCCTGATGACGATGTTCGGCGTGGGCGTCGGCGCGCTGCTGACCAGCGTGGTCGGCACCACCGTGGTGCTGCTGCTGTACATGCTGATCATCGAGAACGGCATCCAGTTCGTGCTGGGCATCCAGGGCGTGCCGGAGGTCATCGGCTTCCTGCCCAACGGCGCGGTGAACGGCCTGACCGGGTCGGTGGCGGCGTCGCTGTTCCTGTCGACGGCTGGTGTCGTTCCCGACGACCTGGTGGAAGTGATCCGGGCGTTCGCGGGTGCGCTGGGTGCGTTCGACTGGTGGCTGAGCGGGTTGATCTTCCTTGCTTGGACCGCGATCTTCTTCCTGGGCGGCTGGGCGGCTACTCAGCGCAAGGACATCACCTGATCCAGTGATCTTGATCGGCTTATGGCCGCCTCCACCTGCGTGGTGAGGCGGCCATAAGCGTTTTCGCTTATCAACTCTGTCGGTGGTCCGACCTAGGGTTGGTTTCGTGAACGACACCCAGGGCTGGATCCGCCGCCTCGCCACCGCCTGCTGGAAGCACCGGGCACTGGTGGTGTGGTCGGTGCTGGCCGCCGTCGTCGGGGTGGGTCTCCAGGCCTTCAGCCCACTGCTGATCAAGGTCGCGGTGGACGACGCCATGGCCGGGCGCACCGACCGGTTGGCGCTGCTGGCCGCGGTGCTCGTCGGCCTGGAGCTGCTGACGTTCGGGACGGCGTTCGTGCGGCGGTTCCTGGGTGGGCGGCTGGCCGTGGACGTGCAGCACGACCTGCGGCAGGCGGTGTTCCACGCGGTGCAGAGGCTGGACGGGCCGAAGCAGGACGCGTTGCGCACCGGGCAGGTGGTGTCCCGGTCGATCACCGACCTCCAGCTGGTCAACAGCCTGCTGTCGATGACACCGCTGGCGTTCGGCACGGTCGTGTTCGCGCTCGCCGCGCTGGTGGCGATGTTCTGGCTGTCGCCGCTGCTCACGGTGATCGCGCTGGTCGTGGTGCCGGCGGTGGCGCTGGTCGCGGGGCGCAGCCGGCTCACGCTGTTCCCGGCCACGTGGTCGGCGCAGCAGCGGGCGGCGGACGTGGCGCAGCACGTCGAGGAGACCGTCACCGGCGTGCGGGTGGTGAAGGGGTTCGGGCAGGAGGAGCGCGAGGTCTCGCGGCTGGAGGCGCGGGCCGAGGTGCTGTTCGCCGAGCGGATGCGGGCCGCGCGGCTCACGTCCCGGCCCACCGCGACGCTGTCGGCGCTGCCGTTCGTGGGGCAGGTGGCGGTGCTGGCGCTGGGCGGGTGGCTGGCCCTGCGCGGTGACGTGTCGCTGGGCACGTTCCTGGCGTTCGCGACCTACGTGGCGAACCTGGTGGGACCGACCCGGCTGCTGTCCAGCCTGATGGTGACCGCGCAGCTGGCCCGGGCGGGCGTGGAGCGGGTGTACGAGCTGATCGACTCGCAGCCGGACGTGGTGGACGGGGCGGCGGAGGTGCCGTCCGGGGCGGTGTCGGTGGAGCTGGACCAGGTGACCTTCGGGTACACCCGCAGCGAGCCGGTGCTGTCGGAGGTGTCGCTGAAGGTCGCGCCGGGCGAGACGCTGGCCGTGGTGGGCACGGCGGGGTCGGGCAAGTCGACGGTGTCGCTGCTGCTGCCCCGGTTCTACGACGTGCACGCGGGCGCGATCCGGGTGGGCGGGGTCGACGTGCGGGAGCTGCGGCTGGAGTCGTTGCGGCGCGCGGTGGGGGTGGTGTTCGAGGAGGCGTTCCTGTTCTCGGACACCGTGCGGGCCAACATCGCCTACGGGCTGCCGGACGCGTCCGACGAGCAGGTGGAGGCGGCGGCGCGGGCGGCCGAGGCGCACGGGTTCATCTCCGCGCTGCCCGACGGGTACGACACGGTGGTCGGCGAGCGGGGGCTCACGCTGTCCGGCGGGCAGCGGCAGCGCGTGGCCCTGGCCCGGGCCCTGCTGTCCGACCCGCGGGTGCTGGTGCTCGACGACGCCACGTCGGCGGTCGACGCGGCCACCGAGGCGGCGATCCACCACACGTTGGCGCAGGTCACCGCATCCCGGACGACGATCGTGATCGCGCACCGGCGGTCGTCGCTGGCGCTGGCCGACCGGATCGCGGTGCTGGACGCGGGTCGGGTGGTCGACGTGGGCACCCACGACGAGCTGCACGAGCGGTGCCCGCTGTACCGGGAGCTGCTGGCCGGGCCGGGCGAGGCGATCGAGCAGGTCGACCCGCGGGCGGACGTGGCGCTGGAACCGGGCCCGGACGGGGTCACGCCGGAGCTGTGGCCGTCGTCGGACGAGGACGAACTGGCCGTGCGGGCGGCGAACCGCGCGGCGGGCACGGCCCGGGTGCCCAAGGGTCCGCGCGGCAGCGGCGGCACGTCCGCGCTGCTCGGCGGCACACCGCCGACACCCGAGCTGCTGGAGCGGGTGCACGCGCTGACGCCCGCGCTGGAGCGGCCGGTGCTGCACGGCGAGGACCCGCGCGCGCCCGACCCGGGGTTCCGGCTGCGCACCCTGTTGCGCCCGGTGCGGTGGGCGATGCTCGGCGTGGGCGGGCTGCTGCTGGTCGACTCGGCGCTGGCGATCCTGCTGCCGAACCTGGTGCGGCTGGGCGTCGACGGGGGCGTGCTGGGGCGTGACGCGGGGCAGCTGTGGCTGGCGGCCGGGATCGGGCTGGTGCTGGTCGGGTTGGGGTGGCTGTCGTCGGCGGCGGGCACGGTGGTCACCTCGCGGGTCGGCGAGCGGCTGCTGTACCTCCTGCGGGTGCGCAGCTACGCGCACCTCCAGCGGCTGGGGCTGGACTACTACGAGCGCGAGATGGCCGGCCGGATCATGACCCGGATGACCACCGACGTGGACGCGCTGTCGAGCTTCCTGCAGACCGGGCTGACCACGTTCGTGATCAGCGTGCTGACCGTGGTGGGCATCGCGGTGGCGCTGGTGGTGACCGACCCGTCGCTGGCGCTGGTGGCGCTGGCCGTGCTGCCGGTGCTGGTGGTGGCCACGGTGATCTTCCAGCGGCTGTCGTCGCGGGCGTACGCGCAGGCGCGGGAGCGGATCAGCGCCGTCAACGCGGACCTCCAGGAGAACGTGTCGGGGCTGCGGGTGTCCCAGGCGTACACGCGGGAGGCCAGGTCGGCGGAGGCGTTCGCCGAGCGCAGCGACGCCTACCGGCGGTCCCGCATCCGGGCGCAGCGGTACATCGCGACCTACTTCCCGTTCCTGGCGCTGCTGTCGGGGGTGGCGCAGGCGGCGATCCTGGTGGTGGGCGCTTACCGGGTGGCCGAGGGGACGCTGTCGCCCGGCGTGCTGCTGGCGTTCGTGCTGTACCTGGGGTTGTTCTTCGCGCCGCTGTACCAGTTGTCGGGCGTGTTCGACGGCTACCAGCAGGCTCGCGTGGGCCTGAGCCGGATCGGCGACCTGCTCCGCACACCGACCAGCGTCCCGCCGCCCACGACACCCGTCCCGGTGCCACGCCTGCGCGGCGAGGTCGAACTCCGGGACGTCACGTTCACCTACCCCGGCACGTCACGGCCGGCGCTGGACCACGTGTCCCTGCACGTGTCCCCCGGAGAGACCGTCGCCCTGGTGGGCGAGACGGGCGCGGGCAAGTCGACGCTGGTCAAGCTGGTGGCCCGGTTCTACGACGTGAGCGACGGCCGGGTCCTCGTGGACGGCGTCGACGTCCGCGACTACGACCTGGGCGAGTTCCGCAGGCACCTGGGCGTGGTGCCGCAGGAGGCGCACCTGTTCGGCGGCGACGTGGCCGAGAACGTCGCGTACGGCCGCCCGACGGCGTCGCGGGCGGAGGTCGAGCGGGCCGTGCGTGCGGTGGGCGCCCTGCACACCGTCGCGTCCCTGCCTTTGGCGTTCCACCAGCAGGTCGGCGAACGGGGGCAGAACCTGTCAGCCGGCCAACGCCAACTCATCGCCCTGGCCCGGGCCGAGCTGGTCCAGCCGTCCCTGCTCCTGCTCGACGAGGCAACGGCCGCCTTGGACCCGTCCACGGAATCCGCGGTGTTGGCGGCCGGCGACCACCTGGCGGGTTCCCGAACAACCTTCGTGGTGGCCCACCGCCTGGCGACCGCGGCTCGGGCGGACCGGATCGTGGTCCTGTCCGAGGGCCGGATCGTCGAGGAAGGCACTCACGAGGAGTTGCTGGCCGCCGGCGGCCACTACGCCCGCCTGTGGTCCCACAGCACAGCCGACGCCGGCACAGCCGACCGCCGCCAAGCCGACGCCGGCCCAACCGATCCACGCACAGCCGCAGACACCCCGACGCCAAGCCGATGACCGGCTGACCCGCACGCCGCAGGACCGCGCCGCCGACCACGGGATCGCGCCGCCCGCCGCGGGACCGGGCCGCGCACCGCAGGATCGCGCCGCCCAACCATGGGATCGCGCCAGCCCAACCACGGGGACGCGCCAGCCCAACCACGGGGACGCGCGCCGCCCACCGCAGGACCAGGTCGCGCACCGCGCGGGCCGCACCGGGCACCGCAGGTCGCGCACCGCGCGGGCCGCACCGCGCACCGCGGGCCGCACCGCCCGTCGCGGGATCGGTGCGGGCACCGAACACACCAACGCGCCCGGTGCGCAGTGGGCGTCCGGGCGGGTTGGGGGTGGTCACTTCTCGGCGGCCAGCAGTTCGTCGAGCCGTTCGTAGCCCTCGACGATGCCGGTCTCCATGCCGCTGGAGACGGCCATGTCCCGCGCCTCCCTGCTCTCGAACACGCTCAGCCCGCGCAGCCGGGTGCGCCCGTCACCGAGGTCCTCGAAGGTCAGGGTGTCCAGGGAGACGCCGTCCGGGTAGCCCTCCCAGGTGAACGTCTGCACGATCCGCTCCGCCGGCCGGACCTCGTGGAACGACCCGTAGAAGCGGTACTCGCCCTGCTGGTCGCGGTGCACGTACCGGTACTCGCCGCCGGTGCGGGCGTCCCAGGTGACGACCTCCATCTCCAGCCCCCGCGGGCCCAGCCACTTCTTCGCCAGCTCCGGCTCGACGTGCGCCCGGAACACCGCCGCGGGCGGCGCGTCGAACTCGCGCACGATCTCGATGGTGGGCAGGTCGGGGCTGGCCTCGATGGTGGTCTCGTGGTGCGTGGTGGTGCTCATGACGCGTCTTCCTTCCGGGTCCGGGTCTCTTCATCCGCCAAGTCCGCCATCTCGGCGAGGACGGCGTCGAGCCGCTGGTACCGCTGCTCGGCCTCCCGCCGGTAGCGCTCGATCCACTTGGTCATCAGGTCGAACACCTCCGCTTCCAGGTGCACGGGCCTCCGCTGGGCCTGTCGACTCCGACTGACCAGTCCGGCGTCCTCCAGCACCTTCAGGTGCTTGGACACCGCCTGCACGGTCACGGCGTAGGGCTCGGCCAGCTCGTTCACGGTCGCGTCCGCCACCGCGAGCCGGGCGACCATGTCGCGCCGAATGGGGTCCGCCAGAGCCGCGAACACCCGCGAAAGCCGATCCTCCACTGCCGCTCTCCTTACTCAACCTCTCGGTTGAACAAACCGTACGACCCCACTCGAGCGTTGTCAACCATTTCGTTGAACAAGCAGGTCAGAGCCACAGCACCGCCCAATGTCGCGTGACGGTCAGGTGACGGGCCGGGAAACCGTGGCGCTCGCCACGTCCCCGCGCGATGCGCCGGACGGGTGGTGCATCCTCATCCGCACGACACCCCACAAGGGCGCGCGAACCGAGACGGACCAGGGCTGTTACCTCAAGAACAGCTCAAGCACCCATAACGTGACCGAGCTCGGGATCGATCCTGTGATCGAGCACTCCTTGCCCGGCCCCTCCTGTGTATGAACTGCACCAGACGGGGGACTAGCCTGACCATGAGTGAGTCATTACCAAGAGCGAGATGGATAGAGGCGAGCGCCAGCCGTGTCCAGCAGCAGTCCTGCTTCACAGTTCGGCCCCAATGAGTGGCTGGTCGAGGAGATGTACGAGCAGTTCCTCGCCGACCCGTCGTC
>NZ_JAPSLK010000077.1 GCF_031180885.1 Saccharothrix sp. | reverse complement strand
GGCGGCGGGGCCGGGGTGGCGGGCTGAGCTGGCGGTCAGGGCCGGGTTGGCGGCGGCGGGCGGCGGCGGGCGGCGGCGGGCGGCGGCGGGCGGCGGGCGGCGGCGGGCGGCACCGGCGTAGGCAACGGTTGCGACACCAGCAGGGGCGGCAGGCGAGGGAAATCGGCAGCGGCGGCGATCGGCAGCGGTCGCGCTCGCCGGCAGCAGGGTCGGCGGCAGCAGGGTCGGCGGCAGCGGTCAGCAGCGGAAGTCGGCGGCGGTTTGTGGCTGGTTGGCGGTCAGGGCGGGACTGGCGGCGGGGCCGGGGTGGCGGGCTGAGCTGGCGGTCAGGGCCGGGTTGGCGGCGGGGCCGGGTTGCGGCGGGGTTGGCGGCGGGGCCGGGGTGGCGGCGGGGGGTGTGGCTGGGGATGGGGTGGTGGGCGGGTTTGGGGTGGTGGGGGTGGGAGGTGGTGGGTGGGGCCGGCCGGTGCCCGCGTTCCTCTTCTCTTCACGGGACGCGCGAGACGCGGTTTGGTCGCAGATCCTGTATGTCGCTCGATCGGGTGGTCTACGCGACCACGGCAAATGGGGGTATCAGCAGCACCCACCCAGGCTAGTTCGAACTCACGCCATCAAATCGATCTGGCTTTCAACATGTGGAGGAAGCCGGTGACGCGACCTTAACGCGCGGGGAAGTCGCACCAGAGCCTCCCCGAGAGCGCCGCGTGCGGCAGGGTCGTGCACGGCGCGTCGGGTCAAAGACAGAGCTGCGGCCACGGCCACCGACGGAGGACGCCGCAGCCACGTGGTCAACAAGTCGTTCCGCAGCTCCCGCCGCCGCCCCGCCCTCGCCGACCCCCGCACACGCGACGGCTGGTGGTGCGCAGTCACCGAATCGACGTAAGCGCACGCCCACCCCGCCGCAGCCATGTCCCAAGCGAACAACCGCTCCTCCCCGCGGAAGAACAACAACGGGTGGAAGCCCCCGACCTCCAAGAAAGCCCGCCGCCGCACCACAGCCCCGCAGCACAAGAACCCGAACACCGCCGGACCAGGCAAGTCCGGCGACCGACCCAACGGCGACGCAGCCATCTCGAAGCAAATCGGGTCCACCCGGCCCTCGGGCTCGATCAGCGTCCGCGCCGCGATCAAACCCAACCGTGGATGCCCCGCGAACAGCCGCTCCGCCCGAGGCAAAGCGTCCCTCGCCCACCACGAATCATCATCACAAAACGCCACGTACGGCGTACGAGCCCGCCGAACCCCGAAATTCCGCGCGACCGCCCCCAAGTTCCGCCCCAACGCCACCACCGACACCCGGGGAAAGCTCGAAGCCCGCCGAACCGACTCGTCCGACGACCCGTTGTCCACGACCACCACCGGCACGTCCAACGCCGCCAGCCGCCCCAACGTCCGCGTCAAGTCCGCCACGCGGTCGCGCGTGGCGATCACCACCGTCGTCCCCTCCACCGCCGGGTACTACCCGAGCAACAAGTGGTTACACCCCGAATCCACGGGTAGCTCCACGACATGGGCTTCGAACGAGCGGTCGTGACCGGTGGCGCCGGGTTCCTGGGTTCGCACGTCTGCGAAGCGCTCCGCGCCCGCGGCACCGCCGTGACCTGCGTGGACGACTTCCGCACCGGGTCACCGGACAACGTGCCCGAAGGCGTCGGGGTGGTAATCGCCGACGTCGCCAAACCCCTCGACCTGCTCGGCCCGGTCGACCTCGTCATGCACCTGGCCTGCCCCGCCTCTCCCGTCGACTACCTGCGCGACCCGGTCGGCACCATGAAATCCGGCGGCCTCGGCACGCTGCACGCCCTCGAACTCGCCAAGCGCAAGAACGCGCGGATCGTGGTCGCCTCCACCAGCGAGGTCTACGGCGACCCGCTCGAACACCCCCAGAAGGAAACCTACTGGGGCAACGTCAACCCCATCGGCCCGCGCAGCGTCTACGACGAGGCCAAGCGTTTCGGCGAAGCCCTGACCTGCGCGTTCCGCCGCGAATACCAGACCGACACCGGCATCGTGCGGATCTTCAACACCTACGGCCCGCGCATGCGCACCGACGACGGCCGGATGATCCCCACCTTCTTCAGCCAAGCCCTGGACAACGAGCCGCTGACCGTTCACGGCGACGGCAGCCAGACCCGATCGCTCTGCCACGTCGACGACCTGGTCCGCGGCCTCGTCGCCATGGCGCACAGCGACCACCCCGGCCCGATCAACCTCGGCAACCCCGAGGAGGTCACCGTCCTCGAGGTCGCCCGCCGGGTCATCGAGGTTTGCGGCAGCGAGTCCGAGATCCGGCACGTCGCCCCCATGGAGGACGACCCGCGCCGCCGCCGCCCGGACATCTCGCTGGCCCGCGAGGTCCTGGGCTGGGCACCCCGCATCGACCTCGCCGAAGGGCTTCGCCGTTCGTTTGACCGACATCTCGTCGGGTAGTCGCCAGCCAACCGGAGGAAAGGGGACGACCGTGCGCGTGCTCGGGATCAACGCGATCTTCCACGACCCCGCCGCGGCGCTCGTCGTGGACGGACACGTCGTGGCCGCCGCCGAGGAGGAGAGGTTCTCCCGGCGCAAACACGGCAAGCGACCGGTGCCGTTCTCGGCGTGGGAGCTGCCGGAGCAGTCGGCCCGCTGGTGCCTGGCGCACGCGGGCCTGTCGCCGGGCGACCTGGACGCGGTCGCGTACTCGTACGACCCGGCGCTGGTCGAGCCGAACGACGTGCCGTGGGAGGACCTGCGCACGGAGTACGCCCGCCGCGCGCCCCAGTTCCTGGCCACCGCCCTGCCCGGCCTGGACCCGGGCATCGTCCGGTTCGTGCCGCACCACGTGGCGCACGCCGGGTCGACCGGCCTGGCGGCGCCGTTCGACGGCGACTGCGCGGTCCTGGTGTCGGACGGGCGCGGCGAGTGCGGGTCTCACCTCGCGGGCAGCTACCGCGGGCACCGGCTGGAGACGCTTGCAGCTCAAGAGCTACCCCACTCCCTGGGCCTGCTCTACGAGGACCTGACCGAGCACCTGGGCTTCCTGCGCTCCAGCGACGAGTACAAGGTGATGGCGCTGGCCTCCTACGCCAAACCCGTGCACCTGGACCTGATGCGCGAGCACATCAAGGCCACCGACGACGGCGGATTCCACGTCACCCCGGTCGACTGGGCCACCCTGGCCAAGCGGCGCGGAGCGGACGACGAGATGACCCGCGAGCACGCCGAACTCGCCGCCAGCGTGCAGGTCCGGCTGGAAGAAGTGCTGCTGGACCTCGTGCGCTGGCTGCACGAACGCACCGGGCAGCGACGGCTCACGATGGCCGGCGGCGTGGCGCTGAACTGCGTGGCCAACACGCGGATCTACGCCGAAGGGCCGTTCGACGAGGTCTGGGTGCAGCCGGCCGCCGGTGACGCGGGGACCGCGCTGGGCGCGGCGCTGCACGTGGTGGCGGAGGCCGGTGAGCCCGCCGCGGCCATGCCGGGAGCGGACCTCGGGCGCGGCTGGACCGACGACGAGGTCGAGCAGTGCCTGACCCGGGCGAAGATCTCCTTCGAGGAACCGGCGGACGTGGCCGAAGAGGTCGCGCGGGCGTTGGCGGAGAACCGGGTCGTGGCGTGGTTCCAGGGCCGCAGCGAGTACGGTCCGCGCGCGCTGGGCCGCCGCTCGCTGCTCGCGAACCCCTGCTACGCCGAGAACCTGGAGCGCATGAACGACGTGAAGGGCCGTGAGCAGTTCCGGCCGATCGCGCCGATGGTGCTCGCGGACCGGGCGTCCGAGCTGTTCACGCGCGGCCCGTTGCCCAGTCCTTACATGCTTTTCGTGCACGATGTCCGTCCCGAGTGGAGGGACCGCATCCCCGCGGTCGTGCACGTGGACGGCACCGCACGCGTGCAGACCGTGGACCCGGCCACCGAGCCGTTGATGGCCCGGGTCCTGGAGGGTTTCGCCGCGCGCACGGGCGTGCCGGTGATCGTGAACACCAGCCTGAACACCGCCGGGCGGCCGATGGTGGACGACCCGCGCGACGCGTTGGAGTGCTTCGGCGCAGCGCCGGTGGACCTGCTGGCGATCGGGAAGTTCGTGGTGCGGCGATGAGTCCCGATTACGCCGTGGTGATCCCGACCGTGGGCCGGGCGAGCCTGAGCGTGGTGCTGGACGCGCTGGAGCACGGCTCCGGACCACCGCCGCGCGAGGTGATCGTGGTGGACGACCGGCGCGACGCCGGCGGTCCCCTGCCGCCCACGCACGGCGCGCGCGTGCTGCACACCGGCGGGCGCGGCCCGGCGGCGGCCCGCAACGCGGGGTGGCGGGCGGCGTGCTGCGAGTGGATCGCGTTCCTGGACGACGACGTCGTCCCGCCGCACGACTGGAAGAAGCAACTCGCCGAGGACTTGGAGGCGGCGGACTTGGACGTGGGCGCTTCACAGGCCCGGATCACCGTGCCACTGCCGGAAGACCGGCTGCCGACGGACTGGGAACGCGGCACCGCGGGCCTGGCCGACGCGAAGTGGATCACGGCGGACATGGCCTACCGGCGGGCGGCGCTGGTGCACGCGGGCGGGTTCGACGAGCGGTTCCCGCGTGCGTACCGGGAGGACGCGGAGCTGGCGTTGCGGGTCCAGCAGCACGGGTACCGGATCGTGCGCGGTTCGCGGCGGACCACGCACCCGGTGCGCGAGTCGGACTTCTTCGCGAGCCTCCGGCAGCAGCGGGGCAACGCCGACGACGCGTTGATGCGCCGGTTGTTGGGTGAGGGCTGGCGGTCCCGGATCGGCGGGCATCCCGGCCGGTTGCGGCGGCACGTGGTGACGACGGGGGCGTTTGCTTTGACTGTCCTATTGGGACTGTTGCGGTCGCGGTTCGCGTTGGTGACCGGTGCGGTGTGGGCGGCGTTGACCGCGAAGTTCGCCTTGGAACGCATCGCTCCCGGGCCGAAGACGCGCGATGAGGTCGTGCGCATGCTGGTGACCAGCGTTGCCATCCCGCCCGCCGCGTGCGTCCACCGGTTGCGCGGCGAGTTTCGGCACCGGGCGGTGCGCCCATGAAGGTGTTGGTGTTGCGCGCGTTGGGATTGGGCGACCTGCTGACTGCCGTGCCCGCGTTGCGCGGGTTGCGGCGGGCGTTCCCGGACGCGGAGATCACGCTCGCCGCGCCGGGTTGGCTGGCCGACGCGGTGGACCGGATCGACGCGGTCGACCGGCTGCTGCCCACCGAGGGTTTGGAGCCGATCGACTTCCGGGAGCCGGACCTCGCGGTGAACCTGCACGGCCGCGGGCCGCGCAGCGTGGATCTGTTGCGGGTGACCGGGCCCAAGCGGCTCATCACGCACGGGACGCACGTGCCGTGGCGCGACGACCAGCACGAGATCGACCGCTGGTGCCGGTTGTTGGCCCGCTACGGAATCCCCGCCGACCCGGAGAACCTGCACCTGCCCCCGCCCGAACCGCGCCCCGGCATCCCGACGGCCCGCCAGAACGCGGACGACTCCACCCCGCCGGGTGGTGCGGACATGCCGGTGCGGAGCGGGCCGATCGTGGTGCACCCCGGTGCGTCGCACGGCGCGCGGCGGTGGCCGGTGGAGCGGTTCACGGCTGTCGTGCGGGCGATCGGTGCGGACGCCGTGGTCACCGGGAGTCCCGCCGAGGCGGGGCTCGCGCGGGCCGTGGCGTCGGCCGGTGCGGGGCGGGTCCAGATCGGCTCGTTGGGCGAACTGCTGGACCTCGTGGCGAGCGCGCGGGCGGTGGTGTGCGGTGACACCGGTGTCGCGCACGTCGCCACCGCCTACGGCACGCCATCGGTCCTGCTCTTCGGCCCCGTCTCACCCGAGCACTGGGGTCCGCGGTCCGGGCCTCACAAGGTCCTGTGGCACGGTCGGACCGGCGACACGTTCGCCGACGAACCCGACCCCGGCCTGCTGGAGATCACCGTCGAGGAAGTCCTGACGGCGTTGGGAGGTGTGTCGTGGCCCGGATCGGTGTCATCGGCGCGGGCTATGTCGGTCTGACCACCGCCGCCTGCTTCGCCCACCTCGGTCACCAGGTGGTGTGCGCGGACGTGGACGCGGGCAAGGTCGCGGCGCTGCGGCGGGCCGAGGTGACCGCCCACGAACCGCGACTGGCGGAGCTGGTCGCCGATGGAGTGGCGGATGGATCGCTGGAGTTCGTGCTGGGCAACGGTCCCGCACTGTCCGGAGTGGACTTCGTGTTCCTGTGCGTGCCCACCCCCACCGGCGAGGACGGCGCGGCCGACCTGAGCGCGGTGGACGCCGTGCTCGCCGAGACCGATTTGTCCGAGTGCGTGCTGGTGGTGAAGTCGACCGTGCCGCCCGGGACGGCGGACCGGATCGCCGCGAGCCAGCCGGTCCCGGTGGTGTCCAACCCGGAGTTCCTGCGCGAGGGTCACGCGGTGGACGACTTCCTGCGCCCGCAACGGATCGTCGTCGGCGGCGAGGAGGAACCGGCGCGCCGGGTCGTCGCCCTCTACCCCAACGCGCCCGCCCTGGTGACCGACCGGGCCAGCGCCGAGCTGGTCAAGTACGCCAGCAACTGCTTCCTGGCCATGAAGCTGTCCTACGTCAACAGCCTGGCCGAGCTGTGCGAGCAGTCGGGCGCGGACATCGAGGACGTCACCGAGGGGATGCGGCTGGACGAGCGGATCGGGTCGGCGTTCCTGCGACCCGGCCCGGGGTGGGGCGGATCGTGCTTCCCCAAGGACACCAAGGCACTGCTGTCCGCTTCGGACGAGAAGCACGTGGACTTCTCGTTGCTGCGCGCGACGATCGACACCAACGAGCGCCAGGCGCACCGCGTGGTGGACAAGGTGCGTGCGGCGGCGGGTCCGTTGCGCGGCGCGAAGATCGGCTTGCTGGGTTTGACGTTCAAGGCCGGCACCGACGACCTGCGCGACTCGCCCGCGCTCGCCGTCGCCGACCTGCTCGCGCAGGAGGGTGCGGTGCTGACCGGCTACGACCCGTGCGTGGACCACGATGCGGGCCCGGTGCACGTCACCGATTCGCCGCTGTCCGCCGCCCGGAACGCCGCCGCCTTGGTGGTGCTGACCGAGTGGCCCGAGTTCGCTGAGCTGGACTGGCCCGCTCTGGCCGCCGGCATGTCCCAGCCGGTCATCGTGGACACCCGGAACCTGCTGCCCGTGGACAAGGTCACGGAAAGCGGTTTCCAACTGGTGGCGCTCGGCCGTTAGGCGTCCCTGGTCAGGTCCCGGACCTCCGGGCGCGGCTGGAAACCCGCCGACCGGTAGGTGGCGACGGCGGCGATGTTGGAACTCGGCGTGCAGACCAGGGCGCTCGACGAGCCCATCTGCCGAAGTGCCGCCGCCGCTGCGGTGGAAGCCGCTTTCCCATAGCCACGTCCGCGATGGTCCCGGTGCACGCCCATCGGTTCGAGCAGCCCGGGCCTGCCCGGCCCGGCCGACCACACCGTCACCGCCGCCACAGCGTCGCCCCCGTCGTAGGCGACCAGGGAGTGCGCGTCGGTTCCGGCCGCCATCGCGTGCCAGCGCTCCTCGCTGAACGTCGACCCGTCGAACGACGCCCGGATCACCCCGGCGAACACATGCGCCTGCTCCGGCCCGACCACCTCGATCCGCACGCCCGGGTCCTCGACCGGCTCGGTGAGGTCGCGGCGCAGCGGTGTCCACGGCTCGTCTGCGACCCAGCCGAAGTCCGGCAGCAGGTCTTGGAGCAGCGCGTCCATGGGCGCTTCGACGCTCACCCGGCCGTCGGGCAGCACGCCGCGCTCCGGCTTGGTCACGTCCTCGACCACCTGCCGCGCCAGCTCCTCGCCCCGCCGGACGTCGGGCGCGGTCGCCATCCGCAGCGACGTCGGACCGTCGAGCAGGCCGACAGCCAGGATCCGCCCGTCCCGGCGCCACGTCCGGACCGCCGCGGCCGTCGCTTCCGGCCCAAACCGCCAGAACCAGCCGACATCACCCGGGTGCAACTGCATCGGCGCGCCTTCGCGCTGCCACTCCCCCAGCGCCTCCAGGGCCTCGCCCAGTTCGTCG
The DNA here is from genome assembly GCF_031180885.1 of Saccharothrix sp. Lineage (GTDB taxonomy): Bacteria > Actinomycetota > Actinomycetes > Mycobacteriales > Pseudonocardiaceae > Actinosynnema. Next base: position 22,832 of record NZ_JAPSLK010000077.1, on the reverse strand, counting down.
ACGGCCGGCGTGCCCAACACGATCCCCATGCCGCCGATCACACACGATCGCGGCTCGTGCGCGCATCCGGTTTCCAGCCGCTGTGGCCGGTGAGCATCTCGGCGATGACGACCGTGCCGGGCGCGTGCCGCCCACCCGGACCCGGCAACACCTCCACGTCGTCAACGTGCAGTTCGCCGCCGCAGTTGTCGCAGGTGACGACCGGGGTCATGTGCTCGCCGCAGTCCCGGTGCACCAGCTCCATCGGCGCGCCGTCGAGGGCGAGGTAGCGGTCGCCCCAGGCGAGCAGGCTCATCACGACCCCGTACAGCTGCTTGCCCGGCTCGGTCAGCAGGTATCGGTAGCGCACGGGGTTGCGCTGGTAGGGGGACCGTTCGACGAGGCCGGAGGACATCAGCCGGTCGAGGCGGTCGGACAGGACGTTGGTGGCCACTCCCAGGTCGCGGTGCAGCTCGTCGAACCGGGACAGGCCCAGGAACAGGTCGCGTAGGACCAGCAGGGTCCACGGGTCGCCGACCAGGGCCGCCGTGCGCGCCACCGAGCACGCCATGTCGGTGAAGCGGTCTCTGTTCACGACTCCCAGCGTAGTGCCTTGCGATGTGCAAGTCACCGAAGTAGCTTGCTATTCGCAAGCCACTCCCGGGAGGAACACATGTACCACGCGATCGTGCGCGCGAAAGTCCGCGGCCTGTGGGCGCGCGTCGCCGACGGGGACTACCGCGCGGCCGTCCGGCTCGCGGACCCGGACGTGCGGTTCCGGTTCGTCGGCGACGCGCCGCCGGCCGCCGAGTTCACCGGCCGGGACGCCTTCGACCGGTGGTTCCGCGACCTGCTCGACCTGTTCCCCGGCATCCGCCTCACCCCACACGAGATCGTCGCGCGCGGGTGGCCCTGGAACACGACCGTGGTCACCCGGTTCCGCGTCGAGGCGACCCTGGGTGACGGCACGCCCTACCGCAACGAGGGCGTCCAGTGGGTTCGGCTGCGCTGGGGGCGGATGGTCGAGGACTACGTGCTGGAGGACACCGTGCGGCTCGCGGAGGCCGTGCGCCGCCAGTCCGCGCTGTCCTGACGCCGGGGCTGGAACTGGCCGAGGTGGACGACCTTCATGGAGGTCATCTCGTCCAGCAGTTCCGGCCCGTAGCCGAAGCCGGTGCCCGACATCCGGCGTGGCTGCGCCGCACCGCCGGGCGCGCCGCCGAACACGGCGTTGACCTTGACCGTGCCGACCGGCAGCGTCCGCCACGCCCGCTGCGCGTGCGCCATCGACCCGGTCAGCACGGTCGCGGCCAGCCCGTGCTCGTCGACGACCGCTTCGGCCAGTCCTTCCTCGAACGAGGGGACGACGCGCACCGGGGCGACCGGCCCGAACGTCTCCTGCCGCATCACGCGCATGTCCGGCGTGCAGCGGGTGAGGACGGTCGCCGGGTAGAACGCGCCCGGCCCGTCCGGCACCTCGCCCCCGATCAGCACCTCCGCCCCGTCCGCGACGGCTTCGACGACGTGGGCGTGCACGAGCTTGCGGTGCTCGACGTCCACCAGCGGCTGCTGAACCCAGTTGCGCGCTTCGACTTCGAGGGCGCGCAGGAATTCCTCCGCGATCGCCTGGTGCACGAAGATCCGCTCGACCGAGGTGCACAGCTGACCCGCGTTGGTGAACGCCCCGAGCGCGGCCTGCGCCGCCGCCCACTGCGGGTCGACGTCCGCGTCCACGACGAGCGCGTCGTTGCCGCCGTTCTCCAGCAGGGCCTTGGCTCCGGTCGAGGCGGTGGCGGCGAGTATCGACCGGCCGGTGGCGGTGCCGCCGACGTGCGCGACCAGGTCCACGTGCCGGTCGGCGGCCAGGCGCGCGCCGACCTGGCCGTCGCCGATCAGGGTGTGCAGGACGCCGTCCGGGAAGGCCTCGGCGACCAGCCGTCCCATCAGCAGTCCGGTGTGGGGGCAGCGTTCGCTGGGCTTGTGCACCACCGCGTTACCGGTGACCAGCGCCGCGCCGAGCAGTCCGCAGGCGACCGCGACCGGGTCGTTCCAGGGGGTCAGCGCGACCACCACGCCGCGCGGTTCGGGGACCATGAAGTCGGTGGCGTCCCAGGAGCCGAGCAGCGACCGTCCACGGTGGACAGGACCGAGTTCGGCGTACTGCTCCAGCGTGGACACCCCGGCCAGCACCCCTTCCCGCGCCGACGCCACGGGCCTGCCGGTCTCCTGTTCGAGGACCTTCGCCAACTCGTCCGCATGCGTCCGCAACACCGCCGCCGCCTGCCGCAACGCCGCCCCCCGCTCCGCCGCCGGCGTCGCCGCCCACTTCGGCTGCACCTCCCGCGCGGTGAGAACGGCGCCCGCGACCTCTTCGTCGGTGGCGATGGGGAGGTGGCCGACCGACCGGCCGTCGTGAGGGCTGCGGATGTCGAGGTCACGCATGTCCGTCATGGCGACCGGGTACCCGACCGACCACCGGGAAACACCAGGGAGGACCCCATGCCCGGACGCAAGGAACTGCCCAGCACGGTCGCCCGTTCGCCGAAGAAGGCGCAGCGGACGTGGATCAAGGCGCACGACTCGGCCGTGGAGACGTACGGGGAAGGCGAACGCGCCCACCGGACCGCGTTCTCGGCGTTGAAGCATTCCTTCGAGAAGGTCGGCGACCACTGGGAGCCCAAGGCCGAGAAGGGCCCGTCCGACAAGCAGGCCGCGCGCAGCACGCCGCGCCAGGGGAAGACGGCGGGCGGGGTGGATGCCAACGCGAGCAAGCAGCACTTGTACGACGTGGCCAAGCGGCTGGAGGTGCCGGGGCGGTCGAGCATGACGAAGCAGCAGTTGGTGGAGGCGATCAAGAAGGCGAACAACCGGAAGACGGCGAAGGCCCGTTCCTGATCCCCCGTTTCTGATCCCTGATCCTCGCTCGTGATCAGGGGGTTCGGGGGCGGTGCCGGGGTAAGATCGACTGGCGGGGCCGGGCTCCCGAACATCCCACTATCGAGTGACATGCGGGATTCGGCACCGATCCGGGTCTCGCGCGTCCCGTGTAGAGGAGGAGCGCGGGGGACGGGAGAGGTCGAGGCCACGGCTGGGAGGCTGCTCCGGCTGGGTCTGGCGCGCGTTGGGATGCGCCCAGGCTGGACGCGGCTCGGTCCGGGGGCGTCGGCCGGTCCGGGGCGGGGGTCGGCCGGCTTGGAGCGCAGGTTGGGTCGGCGGCCCGCATGGATCGGCGGTGTGAGTGGCTCGGCGCTGCTCGTTCGGGGGTGCGGTCGTTCGGGGGTGCGGTCGTTCGGGGGTGCGGTCGTTCGGGGGTGCGGTCGTTCGGGGGTGCGGCTGCGTTCGGCGCGACTGGGTCGGGCGAGGGCTGCCCGGCCCGGTGCCTGGGTGTGCGCGGCCTGGGGTGTGCGCGGCCTGGGGTGTGCGCGGCCTGGGGTGGGGTGGACGCGCGGCCTCGGGCGGCTTGGGCGGGCGCGGCTGGGCGGGCGGCTGGACGTGCGCGGCTGGGCGTGTGCGCAGGTGGGCGTGTGCGGCTGGACGTGCGCGCGGGTGGGCCTGCGCGGCTGGACGTGCGCGCGGGTGGGCGTGCGCGGCTGACGTGCGCGCGGGTGGGCCTGCGCGGCTCGATGGATGCGCGGGTGGGCGTGGGTGTGGGTGGTGGACCGGTCTCGGCCGTGCGGGTGGTGGGACGGAACCGGTCTCGCGTGGGGGGGATCGTGGGGTGGTGGGGGCGGGGAAGGGTTCGCGCGTGTGATCGGGTGGGTGGCCCGTGGTTGGGCGGGTGATGGGTGGGTTGTGGTGGTTAGGGTTGGCGCCACTTGGTGTCGGTCAGCATGCCCGACGCCTGGGGGCCCATGAGGAGCATGCCGCCGTCGACCACGAACGACGCGCCGGTCACGTAAGCCGCCGCCGGGGTCGCCAGGAACGCCACCACCGCCGCCACCTCTTTCGCGTGACCCGGACGGCCAAGTGGAACGCCCGGGCGTGGCTGGGTACGCGGGTCGACGTCCTCCTGGCCGGTCATCGGGGTGGAAATCTCGCCGGGGGCCACCGAGTTCACGGTGATGTCGTGTTCGGCCAGTTCCAGGGCCAGGACCTTCGTCAGAGCGCCCAAGCCGGCCTTGGCGGCGCAGTAGGGTGCCGAGCCGACCCTCGGAGCGTGCTCATGCACCGACGTGATGTTGATGATCCGACCGCCCAGGCCGGCCTCGATCATGTGCTTGGCCGCCCGCTGCGAACACAGGAAGGCGCCGTCCAGGTCCACCGACAGGACATGGCGCCACGTGTCGAAGTCCATGTCCATCGCCCTGGTCGCGGAACCGGTACCGGCGTTGTTCACCAGGACGTCGACGCCGCCCAACTCCTCGGCCAAGTCGTCCACCGCCGACGCCGCGGTGGGCAGGTCGGAGAGGTCCAAGCGGCGGACTGCGGTGCGAACGCCCAGGTCACGGGTCTTTGCCGCCGTACTAACCGCGCCCTCCTCGTCGGTGTGCCACGTGATGCCCACGTCGGCACCGCCGCCGGCCAGGGCCACGGCGATCGCCTCGCCGATGCCCGAGTCCGACCCGGTCACGATGGCGCGCAGCGGCGCGCCCCTGCGGTCCTGCGGGAGTGGTGTGCCCGTGTTCTGCGGGAGTGGTGTGCCCATGTTCGGCGGGTACCCGTGGCCGGGTTTGCGACACACCGTGACGGGAACGCAGCAGAGGACAGAGCAGGGGGCGAAGGGAGAGATCCACCATGAAGGCCGTCACCTGGCACGGCAAGCGGGACGTGCGCGTGGACGACGTCCCCGACCCCATCCTCAAAGAGCCTACCGACGTCGTCGTGCGCGTGACCTCCAGCGGCATCTGCGGCTCTGACCTGCATCTTTACGAAGTGATGGGGCCGTTCATCGACGAAGGCGACATCCTCGGGCACGAGCCGATGGGCGTGGTCGAGGAGGTGGGGGCGCAGGTCACCGAGGTCAAACCGGGTGACCGGGTGGTGGTCCCGTTCAACATCTCCTGCGGCACGTGCTTCATGTGCGCGCAAGGGCTCCAGTCGCAGTGCGAGACCACCCAGGTCCGCGAGCACGGCACGGGCGCGGCGCTGTTCGGCTACACCAAGCTCTACGGCCAGGTGCCCGGTGGGCAGGCCGAGTACCTGCGGGTCCCGTTCGGCAACACGCTGCCCATCAAGGTGCCGGAGGGTCCTCCGGACGACCGGTTCGTGTACCTGTCCGACGTCCTGCCCACCGCGTGGCAGGCGGTCGAGTACGCCGGTGTCAAGGAGGGCGGCAGCCTCGTCGTGCTCGGGCTCGGACCCATCGGTGACATGGCGTGCCGGGTGGCCAAGCAGAAGGGCGTGGCCAACGTCATCGGCGTCGACCTGGTCCCCGAACGCATGGCCCGGGCGCGCCAGCGGGGCGTGACGGTGATGAACGTGCGGGACAGCCACCTCGTCGACCACGTCAAGGACCTGACCGACGGGCGCGGCCCGGACGCGGTCATCGACGCGGTGGGCATGGAGGCGCACGGCGCGCCCGTCGCGAAGCTCGCGCACCAGGCGGTGGGTCTGCTGCCGGACGCCATCGCGGCCCGGTTCATGAAGACCGCCGGCGTCGACCGGCTGCACGCTTTGCGCCTGGCGATCGACCTGGTCCGGCGCGGCGGCACGATCTCCGTCGTCGGGGTGTACGGCGGCATGGCGGACCCGATGCCGATGCTGACCCTGTTCGACAAGCAGATCCAGTTGCGCATGGGGCAGGCCAACGTGTGGCGCTGGGTGCCGGAGATCCTGCCGCTGCTGACCGACGGCGACCCCTTGGGCACCGAGGACTTCGCGACCCACCACCTGCCGCTGGAGCAGGCGCCGCACGGGTACGAGATCTTCCAGCAGAAGCGGGACAACGCCGTCAAAGTGCTGTTGACGCCATGAGGGGCTATCGTCCGGACATGTTGCGGTGGTTGGGCGTGCTGGCCACGGCTGTCGTGGTGAGCGGGTGCGGTTCCGGTAGTGCGGACCTGGTCCGCGGTGCGGCCGAGGAGTTCCTGGCCGCGGCGTCCTCCGGTGACAGCGAGCGCGCGTGCTCCCTGCTCACCGAGCGCGCCCGGGAGACCTGTTCCACTGTGGACATTCCGGGCGGAACGGTCGAGGACATCGCCGTGTGGGGCGATGCGGCCCGGGTGCGCACGTCGTCCGGTGACACGCTGTTCCTGCGTGAACTGTCCTCCGGCTGGCGCGTCTCCGCCGCGGGCTGCGAGCCGGTGCCGGAGCGGCCCTACTCGTGCGAGGTGGGTGGGCCGTGACGCAGCGCGGGATGTTCTACGTCTACCTGCTCGGGGTGCTGGCCGGGCTGGCCTGCTTCATCGTCATCGGGGTGATGGGGCTGTGAAGAGGTTCTTGCGCGACAACGGGTTGGCCCTCACGTTCGGGCTGCTGTTCCTGGGTTCCCTGGTGGGACAGGCGTTCGCGGGCAACGCGGACCTCAACCAGCGCCGGCTGACCGACGGCGGCGACCCCGTGGGGCTGTGGAAGTACGTGTTCTCGTCGGACTTCGCGGTGGACGTGGCGGAGAACTGGCAGTCGGAGTACTTGCAGTTCTTCCTGTTCATCTTCGCCACGGTGTGGCTGATGCAGCGGGGTTCCAACGAGTCCAAGCCCGCCAAGCGGCTGGGGCCGGAGTCCGACCAGCAGCAGTCCCTGGGCCAGCACCAGAAGCCGGACTCGCCACCGTGGGCGAAGGCCGGGGGTTGGCGGACGCGGCTGTATTCCAACTCGCTCGGGATGATCATGCTGCTGCTGTTCCTGGGTTCGTGGCTGGCCCAGTCGATCGCGGGGCGCAGCGCGTACAACAACGAGCAGCTGATCGACTTCCAGGACCCGCTGGGCTGGTGGGAGTACGTGATGTCGCCGGACTTCTGGAACCGGTCGCTGCAGAACTGGCAGTCGGAGTTCCTGGCGATCGGGTCGATGGCGATCTTCAGCGTGTACCTGCGGCAACGGGGTTCGTCCGAGTCCAAGCCGGTCGGCTCGCCGCACAACACGACGGACGAGTCCGGCTAGTACTGCTCGACTGGACCTGGCGAGACATGCACGGCACACCGTGCCCGGATTCCGGCACGGCGGTTCACACCGCTGGGTTCAGGCGCGTGGGTCACCGGTCCGGCCGATGATCCACCGGGTCAGAGCGTCGAGGTAGCCGGGCGCCAGGCGGGTGCCGCCGTCGGTCCGGACGCGGTGGTCGGCGCCGGGGAACACCTCCACGGTCAGCGTCGCCCGGCTGTCGCGGTGGGGGTGGCAGGCCGCGGCGGTGAACAGGTGGATGCTGTCGGCGACCGGGACCACGTCGTCGGCGGCGCCGAAGATCGCCAGGTGCGGGCAGCGCAGGCGCATCGCGTCCGGGACTGGGTCGTGGTCCTGCTTGCGCTTGAGGAAAGTCCAGTAGTGCTCGTCCACCTCGGCCGCGTGCGCGGTGAACGCGGTCGGTGGGGACTGGGCGAGTCGGGACGCCTCGGCGAAGTCGGCGTCGCGTCGACCGGCCTCGATGACGCGGTCGTAGGCGGCCAGTGCGGCGTCGACCTCGTCGTCGGTGATCCCCTCGGTCCGCCGCAGGGTGTTGGCCAGCGAGTAGCGGTCCTGCACGGCCGGTGTCGTGCCTGGACCGCCGTTGGTCACGACCCACGGCACGTCGTCACGCAACGTGGTGGTGCGCAAGACGACCCAGCCCCCTTCGCTGTGCCCGAACAACCCGACAGCCCGGCTCCGCACCTCCGGCCGCGCACGCAGGAAGTCCAGCGCGGCGGCCGCGTCGGACGCCAGGTCGTCCACCGTCGCGTCCAGCCAGTCACCGGACGACCCGCCGACACCGCGCTTGTCGTAGGACAGCACGGCGATCCCGGCGTCCACCAGATGCCGCCGGATCGGCGGGAAGTGCGTGTCGTTGTCCCGGTCCGACGGGCCCGACCCACCAACCATGACCACACCCGCCACCGGCGCACCACGGTCGGGCAACGTCAGCGAACCGGCCAACACCACCCCGGCGTTGGCGAAAGTTATGTCCTGCAACGAGACTCCCCCGAGCCGGCGATGATCTCAGGGTAGCGCCGGCGTCCACCGGGTTTGAGGTGTCGGCCGGCGAAACAGGGCGGCGACGCCGTGCCGGACGTGGTCGCAGGCAGTCACAACCGGTGCACCCGCCCGCCTGCGCGCGGGAGCGGTTTCGAAGCGTCAGTCGAGGTCGTCCTCGTCTTCTGCCTCGATGTTGTCGTTGCCCCGCTCCCGCCACGGCAGCAGGAACCACAGGGTGCCGAAGAAGGCCGCCGCCAGCACGCCCATCACGATCGACACCCAGCCGCCCACGATGACCTCGGCCAGCAGCAGGATGGTGCCCGTCATCGCCACCGCCAGGCACCCCAGCCCGATGACCGCGAACCGGTTCGCCACCTCGATGATGTCCTCGCGCCGCCCCCGCCGGAACAAGATCCGGTGCCACGCCGCCGGAGCGGTCAGCAGGGCCACCGCGCCGGCCGCGAACAGGACGGTGATCATGTGGGTCGACCGCACGTACAGGTCAGCCGTCGCATAACGCTCGGTGAACGCGATGGACAGCAAGAAACCGAACAAGATCTGCACGCCGGCCTGGGCGACGCGCAGTTCCTGGAGCAACTCGTTGAGGTTGCGGGCCAATCGGCGTTGATCGGAGAGTTCGGCTTCGCTCACCCGCACCGAATACCCGGCATCAGCGCTGGTCAACCACCCTGATGGTGCGCAGCGACGCATCAGTCGGGTCGGGCAGGTACATGCCGGCCTCGTGGCCGCTGAGCAGGTAGTCGACAACCGCCTCCGTGATCACCTCGCCGGGCAACGCCGCGGGCACGCCGGGCGGGTAAGGGCTCAGGGTCTCCGCGCAGATGCGGCCCACGGCCTCGCGGGCCGGCACGTGGGAGGCCGAGGCGAAGTGGGCCTCGCGAGGGAGCATGGCCTGCTCCAGCTCCAGTTCGCCCGGATCGGGGATTTCCACGTGCTTGGCGCGCGGCAACGACGCCGAGTGCTCCACCAAGGCGGAAACGGCCGAAACAAGGCGTTCAAGAGTCGAATCGTCGTCGGCCACGGTGATCTGGGCGGCGATCCGGCGGTGGTCGGACAGGCCCACGTCCACCGCGCACTCCGAGCGCAGCCACTCGTTGGCCGTGTAGCCGGAGATGCCCAGCTCGGACAGGTCCATGACGATCTTGAGCGGATCGTGGTCGTCCGCTCGGTCGGGGCTGACCACGTGTTCGCGCTCCACCACCGTGACCAGGCCGCGCAACCGGTCGCGGACCTCGGCACACCGCTTCAACGTCCGGTCCAGCAGTTCCGAGCCGTGCTCGACCATCTGCCGCCGCCAACCGTCCAACCCCGCGTAGACCAGGGCGGACGGGCTGGTGGTGTCCAGGATGTCGGCGCGCAGCGACAGCACGTCCGGGTCCACCCGGTCACCCTGCAAGTGGTACACCGAACCCTGCTCCAGCCCCGCACCCATCTTGTGCACGCTGGTCACGCAAAGGTCCGCGTCCGCGTCCATCGCCCACGACGGCAGACCGGGGTGGAACGGCAGGTGCGCGCCCCACGCCTCGTCGACGATGAGCGGCTTGTCGTGCGAGTGGCACACCTCGGCGGTCTTCTTGATGGCCGCGCACGTCCCGTAGTCGGTGGGCGTGATGAGCAGCATCCCCTGGGCGTCCGGCGCACGCGAGAACGCCTCGGCCACGTCATCGGGCGCGGGCGGGTACGACCACTCCCAGAACGCGTCCCACCGCGGGTGCACCCACACCGGCTCGACACCGCTGATGATGAGACCGGCGATGACGGACTTGTGGGCGTTGCGCGAAACCAACAGCTTCTGGCCCGGCCGGGCGACGGTGATGATGCACGTCTTGACCGACAACGAACTGCCGCACGTGGAGAAGAACGCCTTGTCCGCGTCCACCGCGTCGGCCATCAACTCCTCGGCCTCCGACAGCACACCGCCGCTCATCATCCGGTCGTCCAAGCCGTTCATCATGATGATGTCCGACCGGAACACGTCCTTCCCGAGCACCTCCAGCACCCGCGGGTCGACCCCGCGCCCCTGCTTGTGCCCCGGCGGGATGAACGGGACGTGTCCGCGCCGGTGGTACTCGGCGATGGCGTCCAGCACAGGTGCCTTCGAGTGGTCCATACGCCCGTGTGCCACCGTCACACCACCTCCAAACCGTCGTCCCCCTTCCGGGTGGCGCGCAACCGCAGCGTGAAGTGGTTGAGGGTCGCCGGGAACGGCGGTTCCAGCGTCGAGAAGTCCAGGTGCGCACGCAGGGTGTCCAGCATGGTCCCGGCGCTGACCAGCACCAGGTCCCGCCCCGGGCACACCGCCGGACCGGCGCTGAACGGCACCAGCGCGGGCTCCTCGGTGGGCCACAGCTCGGGCCGGTAGGTGTCGCCGTAGAACCGGTGGAAGTACGGCGCGAACACGATGAACGTGGTGTTCTCCGGCAACCACGTCCCGTGCCACCGGGTCGCGATCGTGCTCTCCCGCAGGATCACCGGCGTGGTCGGCCACAGCCGCGCCGACTCCAGGATCCCGGCCGGGCCGGACCCGCCGATCGCCAGCGCCCGCATCGTCACGATCCCGGCCGCGTCGAACGCGAACAACCAGTGCGGCGCCTGCGAAGCCGCCTCGTCGGCGGGCGCGAGCGAAGCCAGGCTGTTGGGCTCCGAGCGCTCCAGGTGCTGGTGCAACCGCTGCTCGAACCGCCGCCGCAGGCCCCGCCGCTTCGGGTGCAGGAACGCCCAGTTCGCGTTGGCCCGCAACGTCTTCAGGTCGTCGGTCAACGCCGAGTCGTCCCGCCCGCCCGCGCCCAGCACGATCCGGCGCGCCACCCGCCACCACACCCGGGCGAAGTCGTCCCACGCCAGCTCGCCGGTGTTCATCACGTGCCGCACCAGCAGGTCCGCCTCGTCCCGCACCACGGCCTCGACGTCGAGCTTCTCCGGCCGCAGCACGACCTCGTTGAACCGCCTGCGCTTCTCCCGCTCCGGCCCGCGCGAGGCCAGCGACCCGTGCGGCTGGAAGTGGTTCAGCGCCGCGCGCTTCTCCGCCGTGGCCGGGTGGAACGGCTCGGGCGTCTCGGCGAGCAGCCGGGCCACGTCCTCCGGGTCGAGCACCAGCGCGACGCTGCGCCCGGTCACCCGCAGCCGCAACGGCTCAGGCCCGTACTTGTCCCGCAACGCTTTCATCGTGCGCACGGCCATCGCGTCGGCCTGCACCTTCTCCGCCAGCGCCATGCTCGACGGCCGCCGCACGATCACGCCCTTGGCCAACGTGGGCAGCAGGACGCGCGCGAACGCTTTGCCGGTGTCCAACCGGGAGGCTACGGCCATGACCCTTCCTCCTCATGTGCCACGACGAGTTCCCTGATCTCGCACCCGGCCGGCTGGTGCAGCGCGAACATGATCGCGTCGGCCACGTGCTCCGGCGGGTTGAGCTTCGAGTCGTCCGGCGGCCGGTACTGCTCGGCGCGCCCGTCGAAGAACCGGGTCTTCATGCCGCCCGGGATCACCAACGTCACCCCGGTGCGGCCCGCCGTCTCCGCCGCCAAAGCCCGCGTGAACCCGACGACGCCGAACTTCGAGGCGCAGTAAGCGGTAGCGTCGCTCACGGCCTTGATCCCCAGCGTGGACGCGACCGTCACCACCCGGCCGCCCTCCAGGTACGGCAACGCCGCCCGCACCACCGCGGCGGTGCCCAGCAGGTTCACCAGCACGACCCGCTCCCAGTCCGCCGCGGGCACGTCGACCAGCTTGCCGCACGCGTCCGTGCCCGCCGCCGTGACCACCGCCCGCAGCCCGCCGCTGCGCTCGGCGATGTCGCGCACCGCCCGTTCCGCCGCGCGCGTGTCGGAGAGGTCGACCGACTCGAAGTCCGCCGCCTCGTCCGACGCGGGCGCCGCCTTGTCCAGCACCAGCGGCCGACCGCCCGCCGCACGCACCGCGTGCACGACGGCCGCGCCCAGCCCGGACGCGCCACCGGTCACCAACACCTGCCCCACCATGTCCTAGCCCCTCCTCGCCAGTAGCCGGGTCGTGGACCGCCCCTGGTGGTACGGCACGACCACGGTCCGCCCGCCCCACGACCGCACCAGCGCGGCCTCGGGCAGGGACTCGGCGGTGTAGTCGCCGCCCTTGACCCAGACGTCGGGCCGCAGCCGGTCCAGCACCCGTTCCGGGGTCTCCTCGTCGAAGATCACCACGTCGTCCACGCACTCCAGCGCGCGCAGGATCTCCGCGCGGTCGTGCTGCTTGGTCACCGGCCGGTCCGGTCCCTTCAGCCGCCGCACGGAATCGTCCGAGTTCAGGCACACCACCAAGCAGTCACCCAGTGCGCGCGCCGCTTCCAAAGTCCGCACATGGCCGGCGTGCAACAGGTCGAAGCACCCACCGGTAGCCACCACAACGCCACCACGCGCCCTAGTGGCGTCCACGGTGGACCTACGCACGGTGCGGAAGCCCGATGCCCCGCCGGCCGCCAAAAAATCCGCAGCGGACGCCACCGCAGCGGCCACCGCGTCGTCGGTCGCCTCACCCCGCATCAACCGGACCGCCGCCGTCACCGCGAACCGGTCCCCCGCCCCGCACGGATCCAGCACCGCCACGGCCGGCGCGGGCACGGCCACAGGCGTGCCGCCGAGGTGCAGCAGCGCGCCGTCCGCACCCAACGTCACCACGACCGCCTTCGCGCCCCACCGCCGGAGCAGCACCGACGCCGCCTCCTCGGGGTCGTCGGACCCGCTGAACCGCGCGGCCTCGCTGTGGTTGGGCGTCACCAGCCGCGCGCCGGGCGTCGGCTCGGGGCCGCGCGGGTGCGGATCCCACACCACCGCCTTGCCCGCCAACGCCTCCCGCAGCCGCCCGTCGAAGGCCAGCCCGCGCCCGTAGTCCGACACCAGCACCAGGTCCGCGCCGCGCACCGCGTCCAGCATCTCGTCGGTGGCGGTGGGCCGCCCGCGCCCGCCGCCCCGGTCCATGCGGGCGATCGAGTGCCCGGCGCAGCGCAGCCGGGTCTTCACCGAGGTCGCGGCGGGCGACGGCCCGAACACCGTCGGCACGTCCGCCAGCGCGTCGCGCAGCCGCCACCCGTCGGCGTCGTCGGCCACCGCCGTCACCAGCGTCACGTCCACGCCGTCGCGCCGGGCCAGCGACGCGGCCAGACCCGCGCCACCGGGCCGCACCCGCTCCTCGCGCACGTCCAGCACGGGCGCCGGCGCGTCCGGGCACAACCGGTCCGCCGTGCCCTCCACGTCCACGTCCAGCAGCGAGTCACCGACCACGACGAGCTTCACGACACCCTCCGGGACGACAGCGGCAGCGCGGCCTCGAACGCCTCGCACAGCGCGTGCACCGCGACCAACTGGGCTTCCTGCACGTTCGCGGGCGTGCCGGGCAGCGCCAGGACCTCGTCGGCCACCGCCGCCAACGGGTTGGGCAGGGGACCGGTCAGCGCCCACACCACCGCACCCGCGCGCCGACCGGCGTGCGCGGCCTCCAACAGGTTCGGGCTCTTGCCGCTGGTGGACAGCAGCACCACGACGTCACCGGGCCGCGCGTGCGCGGTCACCTGGCGGGCGAAGACCTGGTCGTAGCCGTAGTCGTTGCCGATCGCGGTCACGCTGGAGGACTCCGCGCACAGCGCGATCGCCGAGAACGGCTGCCGGTCGTCCCGGAACCGCCCCACCAGCTCCGCGGTCAGGTGCTGCGCCTCGGCCGCGGACCCGCCGTTGCCCGCCGCGAGCAGCCGCCCGCCCGCGGTCAGCCGCCGGGCCAGCAGCGTTCCCCACCGGGTCACCCGCGAGGCCTGCGCCTCCAGCCCGGCCAACGTCTCCGCCAGCCCGCGCAAGTGCTGCTCGACGCTCACTTCGCGCCACCTCCCACGGCCACGTCGGCGGGCACCCCGGCGCCCGCCCGCTCGTAGACCCGCGCGGTGTCCGCGGCGACCCGGTCCCACGTGTAGCGGGCGTGCACGCGGTCCGTCCCGGCCAGCCCGAACGCCTCCCGGCGGCCCTGGTCGGCCAGCAGCGACCGCACGGCCCGGGCCAGCGCCACCGGGTCGCGCGGCGGCACCAGGCACCCGGTCACGTCGTCGACCACGGTGTCGGTCAACCCGCCCACCGCCGACGCCACGACCGGCACGCCGCACGCCATCGCCTCCAGCGGCACGATCCCGAACGGCTCGTACCACGGCACGCACACCACGAGGTCCGCCGAGCGCAGCAACGACGGCATCTGCGCCCGCGACACCTGGCCGATGAACCGCACCCGGTCCCGCACGCCCATCTCCTTCGCGTGCTCCAGCAGCCGCAGCGCCTCCGCGTCCGCCGCCATGTCCGCCGACCCGCCCGCCACCACCAACTCGGTGTCCGGCACCGACCGCAACGCGGTGATCACGTCCGCGACACCCTTGCGCGGCACCAGCCGACCCACGGTCACGATCCGGTGCCGCAGCAGCCGCCGGTCCCGAGGACCCTCCGGCCGGAACAGCTTCGGGTCGACACCGCACGGCACCACCGAGATCCGAGCCCGCGGCACACCCATGCGCAGCAGCTCGAACACCTCGTCCCCGCACGTGGCCGCGACCCGCGTCGCCTCCCGCCCGACCAGCCGCTCGGTGGCGATCCGCTCCACCGGGCTGGTGTCCGCGCTGCCCTGGTAGCGGCGCTTGACCGTGCCCAGGGCGTGGAAGGTCTGCACGACCGGCACGCCCAGCCCGCGGGTGGCCAGCACGGACGCCAGCCCGGACATCCAGAAGTGCGCGTGCACCACGTCCGGCGCGTCGAACTCCCACCGGGCCCGCAGGAACTTGGCGAACTCGCCCATGTGCGGCAGGAGTTCGTCCTTGGGCACCGGCTCGGGCGGCCCGGCGGGCACGTGGACCACGTCGTAGCCCTGCTCGGTGCGCACGACGTCGGCCTGGTCGGGGCTGTCGCGGCGGGTGTACACGGCCACCTCGTGGCCCTGGGCGACCAGCGCGGCGGACAGCGACGCCACGTGCACGTTCTGGCCGCCCGCGTCCACCCCGCCCAGCGCCGCCAACGGGCTGGCGTGCTCGGACACCATCGCGATCTTCATCGACTCACCTCCGCCAACAACCGGTCCCAACCACGCAGGAACGCGTCGAGCCCGTACCTGGCCAGGGCGAACTCCCTGGCCTGCTTGCCCTTCTCCCGGGCCAGCGCCGGATCCGACACCAGCTCCGCCACGGCGCGTTCGAGTTCGGCGACGTCGGTGGACACCGCGCCCGCCTCGGGCGGCACCGCGCGGACCACCTCGGTGCACGCGAGCGCCACGACGGGCATGCCCAGGTGCATCGCCTCGACCAGCGACAGGCCCAGCGACGTCCACCGCACCGGGTGCAGGTAGAGCCGCCTGCGGGCGACCTCGCGGTGCAGCACGTCCAGCGGGTGGTCACCGCGACCCCGGACGCCGAGCTCCGCTGTGCCCAATCCCTCGGTGCCCATGCCGAACACGTCCAGCGGCGCCACTGCCGCGAACCGCGCCAACAGGTCCGTACCCACCACGCGACCCCGCCGAACCGGGTCGTTCACCACAACGGCGGAACGCGGCAGCTCACCGGTGTAGAGGTGGCCGGGGTCGACCACGCCGTGCTCGACCACCGTCGTGCGGGTGGTGCCGCAGTCCCACATGAGATCGTTGAAATGGGTCACGTGCACCAAAAGCCCCGGCCAGTCGGCCATGGGGTGCTTCAAATTCGGCTTCGCGGGCGTGTTGTGCTCCAGGTAGATCACCGGAATCCCCTTGGGCACCAACGCGAGCTGATCGACCTCCTGCACGACCGCGACATCCGCGTCCACTTCGGACAGATCGACTTCGCGCGCCGACGGCCAGTCCCGCCCCAGCAGACCCTTGCCGTGCGGCGGCCCGGGGACCAGGTACTCGTGACCGCCCCGGACGAACGCGTTCGTCCACGACCCGTGCACGTGCCACACCAAGACCTTCACGCCCGCACCCCCACCAGTTGCTGCACGGCGGCGACCACGTGGCCGGGCGTGACCCGGTCCAGGCACGGGTGGCCGGTCACCGGGCACTCGCGCGCCCGCGTCCCGGCGCACAGCGCGCCCTGGTCGCCCAACAGGACATGCGGCCCGTGCGGCGCCCACCGGGCGGCGGGCACGACGGGCGAGAACAGCGACACCACCGGCGTGCCGACGGCGACCGCGAGGTGCGCCGGGCCGGTGTTGCCCACCACCACCGCGTCCGCCGCCGCGAGCACCCCGGACAGCTCGGCGAACGTCGTGCGCCCGCCCAGGTCCAGGCCGTTCGCGCCGGCCACGTACGCGGTCAGCTCGGTCTCGGCGGGACCGCCGGTCACCACCACCCGGTGACCCGCCTCGCACAACGCCTCGACCGCCGCCCGGCACCGCTGCGGCGACCAGGCCCGCGCGGGCACCGACGCGCCGGGGTGCACCACCACGTACGGCGGCGGGAACGGCGACTCCGGCGGCGGCAGCACGGCCAGCCGGCCGTCGTCGCCGGGCGGCAGCTCGAACCCGGCCGCCCGCGCCACCCCCAGCGCCTGGCTGGACTCCGGGATGTCCGGGTCGTCGCGCAGCCGCACGTCCAGCAGCGACCCGGGGTAGTCCACCGACCGCGCCACGATCCGCGGCACGCCCGCCAGCCGCAGCAACAACGCCAGCGGCAACGGGCTCTGGTGGAAGGAAGTGAGGATCAGGGCGACATCCGCGCGCACGCCCTTCAACAACGCCACCAGTCCCTCGATGTCCGGCGCACGCACCTCGGGCGCGGGTGTGGCGATCCACGGACAGTCCCAGCGGATGATCCGACGAACCCCCGGCAGCAACTCGGCCGCCTGCGCACCCTTGTGCCCGCACAACAACACGACCTCGCTCGACGCCGCCGCCGCGCGGATCGCGGGACCGGCCAGCAGCACGTCCCCGTCGTTGTCCAACCGGGCCACCAACGTCCTTTGTGGACTGCTCATCGGATCACCGCCAGTGCCGACACCAGGTCCGTTGCCGTGCAAGGAGCACGATCGACTTCCTCCCGCAACGTCCGTTCCGTCGGGACCAGCACCGCCCGCGCCCCGGCCGCCCGCGCCGCGTCCACGTCCGCGCCGATGTCGCCGACGACCACCGTGCGTGACGGATCGACGTCCAGCGCCGCGCACGCGGCGATCACCAGGCCGGGTTTGGGCTTGCGGCACTCGCACCCCTCGTCCGGGCGGTGCGGGCAGATCTGCCACGTGCCGAAACGACCCAGCAACTCCTCGACCCGCGCGTTGACCGCGGCCACCTGCTCGTGGGTGAGCAGCCCGCGCCCGATGCCGGACTGGTTGCTCACCACACCGGTTTTCACACCGCGTGCACGCAGCTCACGCACCGTTTCCACGGCTCCCGGCATGAGCGAAACGCGTGCCGGGTCACCGTTGTACGGCACATCTCGAACTAGCGTGCCGTCGCGGTCGAACAGCACGGCCTGGGGGTACTGGTCCACAGAGGAGAGTTAGCCGGTGAGCCGGCTCGCAAACACTTCTCGGGGAAGCGCTACTCACTGTCACCCATGTGTGGGGCGCGGCCGTTCCGGGTAGCCCAGGAGGGCAGTCGACCAGAGGAGAGGTTGTTTCCCGTGACGACGATCGAGAAATCCGTGGACGTCGAGGTACCGGTGCAGACCGCGTACAACCAGTGGACCCAGTTCGAGTCGTTCCCGGAGTTCATGGAAGGTGTCGAGCGGGTCGACCAGGTGACCGCCACCCGCACCCACTGGGTGACCAAGATCGGTGGTGTGCAACGGGAGTTCGACGCCGAGATCACCGAGCAGCACCCCGACGAGCGGGTGGCCTGGCACACCGTGGACGGGCCTCCGCAGGGCGGCGTGGTGACCTTCCACCGGCTCGACGACCGGCACACCCGGGTGCACCTGCAGATGGAGTACGACCCGCAGACGCTCACCGAGAAGGCCGCCACGGCCGTGGGTGTCGTGCAGACGCGCATCTCGGGCGACCTGAAGCGGTTCAAGGAGTTCATCGAGCGCCGCGGCACCGAGACCGGTGCTTGGCGGGGTGACGTGAGCCGGCCCCCGCAGGCCGGGGAGACGCGTCACGACCTGCCCGACGGCGGGTCGCCGGGCGACCCGATCCGATGAGCACGCGGGCGGCTCGGGGGCCGCGGAGACGGAGCTGGGCGCACCCACCCATTCCCCGTCCCCGTCCGCCCATCGAACAGCACAGCACCGAACAGCACAGCGGAGCTTGAAAACACAGGCTCCCACGTGAAAGGGGCGACCTCCCCCGGGAGGTCGCCCCTTCGTGTCGTGCCTTCGTGTCGCCCCCTTTGTGTCGCTCAGCCCCTCTTGAGGCGCTCGAACACCTGGTTCACCGACTGCCACAGCGCCGACGCCGCGTCACCGAGCAGCGACGGCCCGCTGCCGCGCGTGATGTCCAGGCCCGCGTCGTCCTCCTCCTTGGGGTGGACGTCCTGCGCCAGCAACCGGCCCACGACCGCCAGCACGACGTCCGGGTGGCCCAGCGGCAGCGGCGCGGCGAAGGTCTGCACCGACTTCACCACGCCCTGGTGCTGGTTCGCCAGGTCGCCAACCCGCGCACCGGCCGCCGCGCCCGCCACGAGGTGCACGGGCACGTCCCGGTCGCGGAACTCCGCCAGGACCTCGTCCACCTCCTGCCAGGGCTGGTCGACCGCGGGCAGTCGACACCACATCACCTGCAGGTGGTCGGTCAGCGGGCGCCACGTCGCGGGCAGGTCGCCGTGCGGCGCGGCGCCCGACGGGTCGAGCACGACCACCGCGGGCGCGTCGACGGGACCCGCCCACACCACGGACGGCCCCTTGGTCCTGGTCTCATCCATGCGACGCCTCCTCCAACACAGCCGGTTCCACGCAGTAGACGGTGAAGGCGGAGCGGATGATCGGCTGCGCCACGTTGCGCACCCGCACCCCGCCCGGGGTCATGCCGTGCTCGACGCCGAAGTGGGCGTGGCCGTGCACCGCGAGGTGGGTGCCGGTGCTGTCGATCGCCTCGCCCAGCAGGTAGGAGCCGAGGAACGGGTAGATCTCCGGCGGCTCGCCGCGCAACGTGTCCGGCACCGGCGCGTAGTGCGTCAACGCCACCTTCACGTCGGTCTCCAACGAGTTCAGCGCGCTCTCCAGCGACTCGGCGACCTCGCTGGTGTGCGAGATGAACGCCTTCATCTCCCGCTCGCCGAACGCGCTGCCGCACTTGCCCGCGAACCCGCCGCCGAAGCCCTTCACCCCGGCCACGCCGAGGGTGTTCCCGTCCACGGAGATGGTGACCGAGTCACCTTCGAGCACGGTGAGCCCGGCGTCCCGCAGCACCTGCGTGACCTCGTCGGGCTTGTCGTCGTGGTGGTCGTGGTTGCCCAGCACCGCCACCACCGGCACCGGCAGGCCGCCGAACTCGTCGGCCACGACCCGGGCCTCCCCGACCGTGCCGTGCCGGGTCAGGTCACCCGCGAGCAGCAGCACGTCGGCGTGCTCGCCGACCTTCTCCAACGCGGGCCGCAACCGCCCGCGCGCGTCCTCGCCGAGGTGCACGTCCCCGACCGCGGCGACGCGGATCATCGCAACTCCTCCCTGCCCTCCGGTTCACCGACCGGCGTGACCTTCACGTCGTCCAGCACGGTCAGCTCGGGCGCGACGTCGTGGATCACCGCTTCCAGCTCGGCGCGCCGCTCCGCGGACGCCACGTCACCGGACAGCAGCACGTGGTCACCGCGCACGGTCACCCGCACCCCCAGTTCGGTGGTCCGCGGGTCTTCGGCCAGCGCCCGGCGCAACCGGGCGGCGAGGTACTGCTCAGCGGTCATCAGGGGCTCCTGTGATCCCGAGGCGCTCGGTCAGCACGAGGAACGCCTCCGCGTACGGGGAATGGGCGGTCGCCTCGCGCACGCGCCGCCAGCCGATCTGCTCGCGCAGCGCCCGCGCGAACGGCAGCAGCTCGCTGAAGTCGCAGCGGTGGCCGTCCAGCACGAGCAGCTTGCTGATCATCACCTCGGTCGCGGGCATCACCGGCAACGTCACCGACCCGACGGCCAGCTCCTCGGCCCGCGCCAGCGTCTCGTCGGTCACCGGCCACTCGTTCGGGCGGAACAGCAGGTCCACCAGCGAGTCGCCGTCGTAGACCTTCAGCAGCCAGTCCTCCGGCGCGTCGGCCGCTCTCATGCCGGCGGCGACCAACGCGCTGACGGCCGGCTTGGCGTCCTCTTCCCGGACGAGGATGTCGACGTCGTGCTCGGTCGCCGGCCCGCCCCGCGCGTACACCGCGCAACCACCCGACAACGCGAACGGGATCTGCTGCTCGCGCAACACCTTCGCGACCTTGGTCAAGGTGCGCAACAACTGGTCTTGAACGCCGCTCATGGTTTTGGCTACCCCGAGCGACCAGGCTTCACACGACTGGCACCCGGGTACCCGAACCCCATGACAGCGACCCCTCCCGACCCAGACCCGGCCCGCACCCCCGGCCTAGAACCGGGCGGCGGCGTGGCACCCGGCGACACCCCTCCGGAGTCCGCCCAGACCTCGGGCCTCTCCCACCACGAACCGAAGCCCTCGCGGGCCCGGAACATCGCCGCCCTGGTGGTGGTGTTGATCATCACCATCATCGCGGTCGGCTTCATCGTCGGCCAGATCATGGGCTGGGCCAACCTTTTCTGAGCCGGCTCGACGGTCTACGCCAGCACGGTCTACGCCAGCCCTTTTCCAAGCCGGCTCGACGGTCTACGCCGGCTCGACCGTCCCATGCCGCTCGACCTCTCGGACGGCTTGCCCGCCTAGGACGGCTTGAGCGGCGGGCTTGCCGGCACACCCTCTCCCCTGCCCAACCCGCCCAGCACCTCCGCGAGGACGTCCCTCGCGTTGTACCGGGGCGTCCACCCCAACTCCTCGCGCGCCCGCCTCACGTCCAACAACGGCGCGGTCAGCGCCAAGTCCACCCACCCGTGAGAGGTCGGCTGCAACCGCGCCCACCAGGTCACACGGGCCGCCGTCCGCAACACCGTCGGCGGGATCGGCACGTGCTTGCTGTGCATCACCTCGGCCAGCACCTGCGGCGTCACCACCGGCTCGGACGCCAGGTTCACGGCCCCCGCCAGCCTCTTGCGCAACACCAGCACCAGCGCGTCCGCCACGTCGTCGCTGTGCACGAACTGCAGCACCATCGAGTTCGGCAACGGCAGGATCGGCACTTTCGCCTTGAAGAGGACGTGCGGCACCAACGGCCCGAGGAAGTACCGCTTCACCTCCGCCGCCGATTGGGACTGGAGTATCAACGCCGGCCGCACCCGCGTCACCGTCAAGCCCGGGTGCTCGCGTTCGATCCGGTCCAACTGGTGTTCCACCGCCGACTTGTGCCGGCTGTAGTAGGAGGTCGACACGCCGTCCGTCGGCCAGCTCTCGTCCTTCAACCCGCCCTTCACCGCCGGTGAGTAGGCCCCGACCGACGACATGTGCACCAGGTGCGGCACACCGGCCCTCAGAGCCGCCCGGAACACGCGGTCACTGCCCGCCACGTTCGTCCGGAACAGCTCGGGCTCGTCGTGGCTGGGCTGGATCTGCCAGGCCAGGTGCACCACCGCGTCCGCGCCGCGCAGCACGTCCGTCATCGGCTCCTCGGCCCCCGGCTTGGACAGGTCCACCGGGGTCCAGTCGATGTCGTACGGCGGCTCCGGCTCGGGCGGACGGCGGGAGATGCCGTGCACGGTCGTGTTCGGCTCCTCGGCGAGCCGGCGCAGGAGGGCGGTGCCCACGTTGCCGGTGGCGCCCGTGACGACGATCCTCATGCCGGACCGGTTACCCACGGGGTGGCCGGGTGCAACCCACGGGGAGGGCACGGGTGTTCGAAGCGGCGGGGTGGGGGTTGCTGGCCGGTTCGGCGCTGCTCCTCGGGGCGTTGGTCGGGTACCTGGTCCGGGTGCCGCGCGGGGTCATCGCGGCGGTGATGGGGTTCGGCAGCGGCGTGCTGATGTCCGCCGTGGCGTTCGACCTCATCGACGAGGCTCACGGGCTCGGCGGGCTGGTCCCCACGGCGGGCGGGGCGGCGGCCGGCGCCGTCGTCTACACCGCCGCCAACGTGTACCTGGCGACCCGGGGCGCACGGCACCGGAAGCGGTCGGGTAAGCAGCCCAGCGAGGCGGACCAGTCCGGATCGGGCACGGCCATCGCCGTCGGGGCGCTGCTGGACGGCATCCCCGAGTCGGTGGTCATCGGCGCGAGCATGATCGGCGGTGGCGGGGTCAGCGCGGTGACGGTCGCGGCGGTGTTCATCAGCAACGTGCCCGAGGGCCTGTCCAGTGCGGCCGGGATGCGACGCGCGCACCGGAGCAAGGCGTACGTGTTCGGCCTGTGGACGGCGATCGCGCTGGTCAGCGGCCTGTCGGCACTGCTGGGCAACGCACTGCTCACGGGCGCCGACCCCGCCTGGCTGGCCGGGATCACCGCGTTCGCGGGCGGTGCGATCCTGGCGATGATCGCGGACACGATGATCCCGGAGGCGTTCGAGGACGCCCACCTGCTCGTCGGCTTGGTGACGGTAGCCGGCTTCCTGACCGCCTTCGCCCTGTCCCACACCTGAGGCTTTCGCCGCGAAACGGCTGCCTTTTGCTTTTGCCGCGCACCAGCTGTCTTTGCTTTTGCCGCGCACCGGCTGCTTTTGGCTTTTCGCCGGGCAGCGGCTGCTTTTCGCGCCGCAGGCGCTGCTTTTGGTCGGGCTTGCGAAGCCACAGGAAGGGCCTCGGTTCGTCCCCCGTACGGCCTGGGCGCAGCCCAACCACGCTTCGGTCCTTTCCGCAACC
>NZ_JAPSLK010000002.1:441368-486306 GCF_031180885.1 Saccharothrix sp. | reverse complement strand
ACGCGCTGCGCGCTCTCAAGATCAAAAGCGCCTCGCCGGCGGGCAGACCACCGATGGGGGAGGAAGGGCGTCGGTTCCCCCACCGCATGGCCTGGCAAAGCCAACCACAGATTCCCCGGGTGCCGCTGAAAACTTTTGCTCGTTCCTCGCAAAACTTTTTGGCGGCACCCGGGGAATCTGTGGTAGCCCTTCGGGCAGGCCATACGGTGGGGGAACCGAGGCCCCGCCGTGGCTGATAGCCGGCCCGCCGCGCGGAGCGCGGCGAAAAGCGAAAGCGAAAAGCGAAAGCGAAAAGCGAAAGCGAAAAGCGAAAGCGAAAAGCGAAAAGCGAAAGCGAAAAGCGAAAGCGAAAAGCGAAAGCGGAAAGCAGCCGCTGCGCGGCCAAAGCGCGCCGCGCCGTCGAAGACTGCCGGACGCCGCCCAACTAAGCGTAGGGCCGCAGCCGAATGGCCAGTGCCTGCCGGTTGCCCTTGGCCGTCGGCTCGACCCCTCCGCACCGCCCGGCCAGCACGTCGGCCACGAACCGCGCCACCACCCGGGGCGGCGGGACCAGGGGATGGCCCAGGTGGGCCAGCACGACGGGTGCCTCGAACGGTGCCGTCTCCACCGCGATCGACCAACCGTGGACGTCGCTCCACACCAGCATCAGGTCCCGTTCGGTGCCCTCGGCGAGCGCCAGGTACGCGGTGACGGTGTCGCTGACCTCGTACTCCGTGCCCTCCGGGGGAACGCCGACCTGCTGGGCGACCGCGCGCACGTACCCGGCCAGGCCTTCGGTCAGCTCGTCCATACGGCCCATTGTGGACTTTTCAGGCGATGATCGGAGCCCTCAACCACGACTCCGGCACGCCGAAGGCGTCCACCAGTCGCCGCGCGTCGGGCCGCAGCAGCCGGCACAGGTCGTTCACCGCCTGGGTCACCGCCTTGGCCCGCGCCGGCGTCAATCGGCCGTGTTCGAGGAACCACGCCCGGTCCGCCTCGATCACCGACAGCGCGTACAGGTCGCACACCCGGTCCAGCAGGTCCCGGGTCGACGGGTCGGGACACCGGTCCACCGCCGCCACGAACGCCTCCAGCACCACCCGGTCCACGTGCGCCCGCGCCGCGTGCAGCACGTGGTCCTGCGCCGCGTTGAACACCTCGAACGCGTTGTCCGCCGTCGCCCGTCGCAACCGCCGCGCCAGGCCCTCCAGCACGTGCCGCTCGCGGTCCTCGAACTGGCGGACCTGCCAGCCCCGGTCCAGCAACGCGTCGGAACTGCCGCTGACCAGCCGGTCGATGATGGCCCGCGCCGCGGTCCGCTCGATCACCACGCCCACCGCCTGGTCGGCGACGAACCGGGCCATGCCCCATGGGTCCAGGTCGCCGACGTGGTCGCGGTAGCTGGTCAGCAGGCCCTTGGCGACCAGTTGCAGCAGCACGGTGTTGTCGCCCTCGAACGTGGTGAACACGTCGGTGTCCGCCTTGAGCCCGGCCAGCAGGTTCTCCGCCAGGTACCCGGCCCCGCCGCACGCCTCCCGGCACGCCTGGATGGTCGCGGTCGCGTGCCAGGTCGCCACCGCCTTGATCCCGGCGGCCCGGGACTCCAGCTCGCGCTGCGCCCGGTCGTCGGAAACGTCGTGCAGCGCGGACACCAGTTCCTCCTGCGCGAAGTGCAGCGCGTAGGAGGTGGCCAGCGCGGGCAGCAGGCGGCGCTGGTGGGCGAGGTAGTCCAGGATTACGACCTCCTCGCCGGTGTCGGGCCGGGTGAACTGCCGCCGCCGCTCCGCGTACCGGACGGCGATCGTGAGCGCCTTCTTGGTCGCGCTGCCCGCGCCGCCGGCGACGCTGATCCGCCCGCGCACCAGCGTTCCCAGCATGGTGAAGAACCGGCGGCTCTCGCCCTCGATCGGGCTCTCGTACGTGCCGTCCGCGGCGACCTTCCCGTACCGGTCCAGGAGGTTGGCCCGCGGCACCCGGACCCGGTCGAACGCCAGCCGCCCGTTGTCGACGCCGTTGAGCCCCGCTTTCGGCCCGCAGTCCTCGATCCGCACGCCCGGCATCGGGTGCCCGTCGGCGTCCCGGATCGGCACGAGCAGCGCGTGCACGCCGTGCTCCGCCCCGCCGCTGACCAGTTGCGCGAACACGACCGCCATCCGGCCGTCGCGGGCGGCGTTGCCGATGTAGTCCTTGCGCGCCGAGGGGTCCGGGGTGTGCACGACGAACTCGTCGGTCTCCGGGTCGTGCGTGGCTGTGGTGCGCAGGTTCTGCACGTCCGACCCGTGCCCGGTCTCGGTCATGGCGAAGCAGCCCGGCAGGTCCAGGTTCATGATCCCGGGCAGGTACTCGTCGTGGTGCCGCTTCGTCCCCAACGCCTGCACAGCCCCGCCGAACAGGCCCCACTGCACACCGGCCTTGACCATCAACGACAGGTCGCCGAACCCGAGCACCTCGAACGCCACCACCGACCCGCCGACGTCGTCCCGACCGCCGTACTCCGCGGGGAACCCGATCAGCGGGTGCCCGCCGTCGGCCAGCGCGCGCATCTGCTCCAGCACCCACGCCCGGTACTCCTCGCGCGGCAGCTCGCCGACCGGCTCCAGCTTGCCCAGCAGCTCCACCGAGGTGCGGCGCAACGTCGCCCAACGCCCGTCCAGCAGGTCCCGCAGTGCGTCAGCCATGGCTTTGCCTAACACACCCGTGCGGCGTGTCGCCCTTTCTCACGACCACGGGCCGCGGCCCTCCACAGGCGGCACGGTGTGCTTGCGGACGTGTTGGAACAGCAGGTTCGTGTGCAGTTCGCTGACTTCGCGGCGGGTGGTGAAGCGGTCCAGGACCAGGCGTTGGAGGTGGGCGGTGTCGGCGACCGCCACGTGGACCAGGAAGTCCTCCGGACCGGCCACATGGGACAGTGCCAGCACTTCCGGCAGCGACAGCACGTACTCCATGAACGGCTCGACGATGGCCCTCGTGTGCGGGCGCACCCGGACCGCGATCACGGCCTGCACGGGACGGCCGATGGCGGCCAGGTCGACCTCCGCGTGGTAGCCGGTGATCACGCCGCGCTCGCGCAGCGCCCGGTGCCGGACCACGCACGTCGACGCCGCCACGTTGACCCGGTCGGCCAGGTCCTTGTTGGGCAGCCGCGCGTCGTTCTGCAGCTCCCGCACGATGGCCGCGTCGATCGAATCCATTGCGGTGAACTCCCTCGTCCGCCGAACGGCCTGCGGAATCAAGGCCGTTCCGGTGAGGATAAGTCCACGATTCGGCCATGACACGCTTGCGAACGACGGCGGTGCACGGTGGGCGCGGTGACCTCGCGGACCTGGGTGTGCACGCCCCGCCGATCGACCTGTCCACCACCTACCCGGTGCCCGACCAGGTCGCGGGCGGCCACGCCCTCCAGGACCTGGCGGAGGGTGCCGCGCACGCCGCGTCCCCGGTGTACTCGCGCCTGCACAACCCGACCGTCGCCCGGTTCGAGGAGGCGCTGGCCTCGCTGGAGCACACCGAGACGTCGGTGGCGTTCGGCAGCGGCATGGCGGCCGTGACGGCGGTCGTGCAGGCGGCGTGCGTGATGCGAGGTCTTCCGCATGTGGTGGCCGTGCGCCCGATTTACGGCGGCACGGACCACCTGCTGTCCTCCGGCCTGCTGGGCGTGCGCACCACGTACGCCACGGCGGACCGGGTCGCCGAAGCGGTCACGCCCGAGACCGGTCTGGTGGTGCTGGAGACCCCGGCCAACCCCAACCTGGACCTGGTCGACATCGCGTCGGTGGTGGCGCAGGCCGGTGGCGTGCCGGTCATGGTGGACAACACCTTCGCGACGCCCGTGTTGCAGAACCCGGCCCTGCTGGGCGCGACCTACGTGCTGCACTCGGCCACCAAGTACCTGGGCGGGCACGGGGACGTGCTGGGCGGTGTCGTGGCGTGCGAGGAGGACGTGGCGCGGGCGTTGCGCCAGGTCCGGATCATCACCGGCGCGGTCCTGCACCCGCTCGGCGGGTACCTGCTGCACCGGGGCCTGGCGACCCTGCCGCTTCGGGTCGAGGCGGCGCAGGCGTCGGCGGTGGAGTTGGCGCGGCGGTTGGCTGCGCACCCCGGTGTGGGGCTCGTCCGCCACCCGAGCCTCGTCGAGTCACCGTTGATCGGGACCCAGATGCGGGGGACCGGCGCGGTGCTCGCGTTCACGACCCGGGAGAACCCGGCGGCCGTCGTGCGCCGGCTGACCCTGGTGACGCCGGCGGTGTCGCTGGGCTCGGTGGACACGCTCATCGAGCACCCGGCCGCGCTGACCCACCGGCTGGTCGACTCGAAGGACCGGATCGCGTCCGGCGTCCCGGAGAACCTGCTGCGCGTGAGCGTCGGACTGGAGGACGTCGAGGACATTTGGGACGATCTCGACCAGGCCCTTGCGAGTGATTGTGAGGGTGATTACATCAAGCCTTCCTCAAGCGATTCTTACGCGGCCGTGTAGAACCGCTAACGTCCGGCCACCATGAATGAGCAGATGGCAACGGAGCCGGACGCCGACGGCTACACCAAAGCGCTGTCGAAGCGTCAAGTTCAAATGATCGCCATCGGTGGCGCCATCGGCGTGGGCCTGTTCCTGGGCGCGGGCGGGAGACTCGCCCAGGCCGGGCCGTCGCTGGTGTTCTCGTACGCGGCGTGCGGAATCGCTGCGTTCTTCGTGATGCGCGCGCTCGGCGAATTGGTGCTGCACCGGCCGACCGCCGGCAGTTTCGTGGAATACGCCCGCGAGTTCATCGGCCCGTGGGCGGGATTCACCTCGGGCTGGATGTACTGGGTGAACTGGGCGATGACCGGCATCGCCGAGATCACCGCGGTGGCGATCTACGTCCACCGCTGGCTGCCCGACCTGCCGCAGTGGGTGACCGCGCTGATCGCGCTGGGCGCCCTGGTGGCGATCAACCTGCTGTCGGTGAAGCTGTTCGGCGAACTGGAGTTCTGGTTCAGCGTCATCAAGGTGACCGCGATCGTGGTGTTCCTGTTCACCGGCGCGGCGCTGGTGATCGGCAGCGCGGACGTCGGCGGCCAGACCGCGGGCGTGCACAACCTGTTCGACAACGGCGGCATGTTCCCGGCCGGTGTCGGCATCGCGCTGATGACGTTGCAGGCTGTGATCTTCGCGTACTCGGCGATCGAACTGGTCGGCATCGCGGCCGGTGAGACCGCGAACCCGCGGGCGGTCATGCCGAAGGCGATCAACGGTGTGGTGTACCGGATCGGGGTGTTCTACGTCGGGTCGGTGCTGCTGCTGGCGATGCTGCTGCCGTGGAACCTGTACAGCGGGGCGGAGAGCCCGTTCGTCACGGTGTTCTCGGCGCTTGGCATCGCCGGGGTCGGTGACGTGATGAACGCCGTGGTGCTGACGGCGGCCCTGTCGTCGTGCAACTCGGGGCTGTACTCGACCGGGCGGATCCTGCGGTCGCTGGCGCAGAAGGGCGAGGCGCCGGCGTTCACCGGTCGCATGAGTGCCCGGCACGTGCCGTACGGCGGGATCCTGTTCACGTCCGTGGCGTACCTGGCGGGTGTGGTCCTGAACTACATCGTGCCCAAGGAGGCGTTCGACATCGCGATCGCGGTGGCGTCTTTGGGTGTGGTGGCCACATGGGCTACGTTGATCTTGTGCCAGTTGCGGTTGCGGAAGGCGGCGTTGCGCGGTGAGGTCGAGCGCCCGTCCTATCGGATGCCCGGTGCGCCTTACACCGGTTACGCCACGCTCGGGTTCCTTGCGCTGGTCATCGTGCTGATGGCTTTCGCGGGGACCGCGGAGCGCATCGCGTTCTGGTCCATTCCCGTGCTCGCGGTCGTCCTGGTGGTCGGCTGGCGAGCCGTCAAGTCCCGTCGTTCGTCGGCCCACCAGGCCGGGGAACGGGTCGCGGTGGGCGACTAGCACCTCACCCACCGCGGGAACATCGGGCGGCCGGTCCGGACGAGTGCCACGAGCACCCGCCCCGAACCGGCCGCCTGCTTTTCCGGGTTGGGGCACTGGCCGCCGCCGCTGCCTCGCTGCTGCTTGCTTCGCCGCCGGGCCGGTGGGGATCGGCGGCTGGTGGGCTGCTGCCGGGCTGCTGCCAGGCTGGTGCGGCCGGAATTGTCGGTGGCTCGTGCGATCATGGACGCGGGGGCCGGAGGCCGCCCCTTGTGTCGTTCGAATCGCTGGCCGTAACGCTCTGAGCTGCGGAAATGGCTTCCGCGGGCGGCTCGGTTCGCGGTGGGTCGGCAGGTCGGGTAGCGCACAAGCCAGGGCGGCGCTGCCCTGATCTGCCCACCTGCCGGCCCCACCCGCCCCGGCCTCGGGCCGCCCGCCCCGGTCCGCCCGCCCCGGCCCGGCACCCGCGCCAACCCCGCCCGACCGGGCGAAAGCGGCTGGTGGGAAAGGCCCTCAGTGGTCCGGCTAGGCTGGAGGTACTGCACAAGGAGGAAGACCAGTCGTGTCCGTCGTCGGTGTCCTCGCCCTCCAGGGCGACGTCCGTGAGCACCTCGTCGCCCTCGCCGAGGCCGATGTGCTCGCCCGCCCCATCCGCCGCCCCGAGGAACTCGCCGAGGTCGACGGGGTCGTGCTGCCCGGCGGTGAGTCGACGACCATCAGCCGCCTCCTGGAGACGTTCGACCTGCTCGAACCGCTCCGCCAGCGGATCAAGGAGGGCATGCCCGCCTACGGGTCGTGCGCCGGGATGATCCTGCTCGCCGACCAGGTCCTCGACGGCCGCGCCGACCAGCACCAGCTCGGTGGGCTGGACATCGTGGTCCGGCGGAACGCGTTCGGGCGGCAGGTGGATTCGTTCGAAGCGGAACTGGACTTCACCGGTGTGGGGCAGGTCCACGCCGTCTTCATCCGCGCGCCCTGGGTGGAAAGCGCCGGGGAAGGCGTGGAAGTGCTCGCCAGGGTCCCCGAATCGGCCGAAGCCGGAGAGGCCGCCGGTAGGATCGTCGCGGTTCGGCAGGGGCACGTGCTCGCCACCTCGTTCCACCCGGAACTGACCGGTGACGGACGCGTGCACCGCCTGTTCGTGGACATGGTCCGCTCCGCGGGCTGAGTTAATCGACGGAGGATTTTGATGAGCGGCCACTCCAAGTGGGCCACCACTAAGCACAAGAAGGCCGCCCTCGACGCAAAGCGCGGCAAGCTGTTCGCCAAGCTCATCAAGAACATCGAGGTCGCCGCGCGCACCGGCGGGGGTGACCCGGACGGCAACCCGACGCTGTACGACGCCATCCAGAAGGCGCGCAAGAACTCGGTGCCGCTGGACAACATCGAGCGCGCCCGCAAGCGCGGCGCGGGCGAGGAAGCCGGTGGCGCGGACTGGCAGACGATCATGTATGAGGGCTACGGCCCCAACGGCGTCGCCGTCCTGGTCGAGTGCCTCACCGACAACCGCAACCGCGCGGCGTCCGAGGTGCGCACCGCCATGACCCGCAACGGCGGCAGCATGGCCGACCCGGGCTCGGTGGCCTACATGTTCACCCGCAAGGGCGTCGTGATCGTGCCGAAGAACGGCCTGTCCGAGGACGACGTCCTGATGGCGGTCCTCGACGCGGGCGCCGAGGAGGTCAACGACCTCGGCGAGAGCTACGAGGTGGTCAGCGAGGCGGGCGACATGGTCGCCGTGCGCACCGCGCTCCAGGACGCGGGCTACGACTACGAGAGCGCCGAGGCGAACTTCCTGCCGTCGGTCACCGTCCAGCTCGAGGCCGAGGGCGCGCGCAAGATCTTCAAGCTGATCGACGCGCTGGAGGACTGCGACGACGTCCAGAACGTCTTCGCCAACTTCGACGTCTCCGACGACGTCATGGCCGAAGTCGACGCCTGACCCGAAGCCGCGTGTGACCCCGGACCGTACGCAGGGGTCACACGCGGTTGGGCAGAATGGCCGATGTGACGAGCCCTCACGAGTCCCAGTTGCGCGACTGGCTGTTCGACCAAGCGGAGCGCCACGGGCACGCGGTGGTCAACGTCGCGGCCGATCGGGAGGGTGCGGGCTACTCGTTTTCGGTGGGCGCGTGGCGGCGGTTCGGTGTGGCGGAAGCCGTGGTGCTGGGGTTGCCCACGGACATCGCCGAGGTGCTGATCCGCAGCTACGTCGACCGGGCCAGCCGGGGTGAGCGGTTCGTGCCCGGCAAGTTGTACTTCGACTTCTTCGACAACGTCCCCATCACGTTCGAACGGGTCTTCAAGGGCTTCTACCCGGAGTTCTTCGGCAGCGCGTTCCTCCTCTACGGCAAGGGCGACTTCGCCGCCGTGCAGATCCTGATCCCGACCGTCGACGGCGTCTTCCCGTGGCAGCCGGGCGCCCCGCAGGGGTTCGCCGACTGGCAGCTCGTGCTCACCGAGAGCGGTGTCCCGGAGAGCTGGACCCCGGGCGTCAGCGGTCCCTGACCAGGCCTTCACCTGGGCTTTTCGCCCCGTTCAACCGGCGCCGGCACCCTCTGGTCACGCCTTCACGCAGGTGCGGGCGTTGATCTACGCTGGTCCGTCCGCCACCCGTCGGGCCCCCCCGCACACCCGCGGGCGGGGCCCGACGTCGTTGTCAGGCGATCGTTGTCAGGTGTCCGGCCGTCGACACCGGACAACCGCGAAGGGCTATCACTGTGGTGTGCCCCGAGGCGTCGGGGACTTGGGCACACCACAGGGGGAGGCACGTCCCGCTCCGCGAAGCTGGGGGAGATCCGCGGAGCGGGACGCGCGCCACCGGGTTCGGGCGGGATCTTGGCCTCCGGGACGCCCCGCTCGGGGTCAAGGAACAGGTCGTGGGGGGAAGCCTCCGACAGGTTTCCCCCCCACGACAGATCACACGGGGTCCACTCTGCACCGCGAACACTCAAGGCGTTCTGCCCAGCATCGCCACCAGCCTGGTCTGGTCGTCGGCGTCGTCGGGCACCGGCACGGGCGCGTCGAACAGCCCGCTGTCGGCGAAGGAGCCGGCGTTGGACTGGGCGTACTCCAGCAGCGTGTGCGCCAGGTCGGGGTCGAGCCGGTCGTCCACGCCGATCGCCCGCGCCAGGTCCCACGCGTGCACGCCCAGGTCGAGCGTCATCTGCCAGCAGTACTCGGTCGCGGGTATCCGCCCCCAGCTGACGTGCACGGTCTTCGCCAGCGCCTTCGGTTCGATCCACGCCTCCCGCGCCGCCGCCGCGGCCACCACCCACGCGTGCAGCGGGTCGTCGCCGAGCTGGTCGCCGTCGAAGCGGTCGCCCACCTGCTCGACCGTGCAGCCGGCCAGCAGCTCGGGCGCCCACAGCTGCTCGTACACCAGGTGGTTCACCAGGTCGTGGACCGACCACTCCTTGCACGGGGTACCCAGGTCCCAGTGGTCGGGGCGCACCCGGCGCACCCGCGAGTCGAACTCCGTCATCGCGCGTCCGTGAGCCTCGATCAGATCCACACCCTGAGTGCACCAAAGGTTGCCCGGGATCGCACTCCGAACGTGTGCGTTCGGCCACTTGGCCGTCATCCGGTTTCAACCAGTACGTCCGTACGGCGTAACGTGACCCGGAACGCCGGGGTGACATCGTTGACACCAGCAGGAGGAACCAGTGAGCGCCACGAGCGCGGTTTCCACTCCGCAGCGCGGCTTCTTCGGACATCCCCGAGGACTGTCGACGCTGTTCTTCGCCGAACTGTGGGAGCGCTTCTCCTACTACGGCATGAAGGCCATCCTCGCCTACTACCTGTACCGCAGCGTGGACGAGGGCGCGCTCGGCCTGGACAAGAGCTTCGCGCTGTCCCTGGTCGCCATCTACGGCGCGTCGGTCTACATGTCCGGGGTGGCGGGCGGCTGGCTCGCCGACCGGGTCCTGGGCGGGCAGCGGTCGGTGTTCTACGGCGGCGTGCTGATCATGTTCGGGCACATCGCGCTGGCGTTGCCGATCGGCGTGGCGGGCGTGTACACCGGCCTGATCCTGATCGTGCTCGGCACCGGCCTGCTCAAGCCGAACATCTCCACCGTGGTCGGCGGCCTGTACGCGGCGGACGACCCGCGCCGGGACTCCGGTTTCACGATCTTCTACATGGGCATCAACCTCGGCGGCTTCCTCGCGCCGCTGGTGTGCGGGTGGCTGGGTGAAGAGGTCGACTGGCACTTCGGCTTCGGCGCCGCGGCCGTCGGCATGGCGCTGGGCCTGATCGCCTACCGGTTCGGCCGGCGCAACCTGGGCGACGCGGCCCTGGTCCCGCCGAACCCGCTGCCCGCGGCGGAGCGCGGTGCGCTGATCGGCCGGATCGTCGGGTTCTCGCTGGGCGCGGTGGCCGTGGTGGCGCTGCTGGTGGTGACCGGGCTGGTGGGCGGGGAGGGCGTGATCAACCTGATCAGCCTGGCGTCCGTGGTGCTGCCCATCGGCTACTTCGTGGTGATGATGCGCAGTCCGAAGACCACCCCGGTGGAGCGGTCCCGGCTGACCGCCTACATCCCGCTGTTCATCGCCGCCGCCATGTTCTGGCTGCTGTTCGAGCAGAGCGCGACCGTGATCGCGGCGTTCGCCGACACCCGGCTGGACCGGCACTTCCTGGGCTTCGACGTGCCCGCGTCGTTCATCCAGTCGATCAACCCGGTGATGATCATCCTGTTCGCGCCGCTGTTCGCGCTGCTGTGGGTGAAGCTGGGCAAGCGCCAGCCGTCGACGCCGCGCAAGTTCGCGTACGCGCTGCTGCTGGTGGGGTTGTCGTACGTGCTGATGATGGTGGCCAGCCAGGGCGACCCGGCGGTGCGGGCGTCGTTCCTGTGGATCATCGGGATGTACGCGGTGATGACCTCCGGTGAGCTGTTGCTGTCGCCGGTGGGTCTGTCGGTGACCACCAAGCTCGCGCCGCGGGCGTTCGCGTCGCAGACGATGGGGCTGTGGTTCCTGGCATCGGCCGCGGGCCAGGGCGTGGGCGCGATCGTGGTGCGGTTCTACAGCGACGAGAACGCGGTGGCGTACTTCGGCGTGCTGGGCGGCGTGTCCATCGCGCTGGGCCTGCTGCTGGCGGCGGGCACGAAGAACATCCGCAAGCTGATGCACGGCGTGGACTGAGGCGCTTCAGGACGCGAGGCGACCCGCCGCGGCGGCGGTGCGGCGGGTCGCCTCACGCGCGTACCAGCATGCCCGAAAATCCTGTGGATCAGCTGATGGTTTCCACCATCGTGTGGTGTTTCGCGGTCCCGGTGTGCACGGGAAACCTCGCCGCGCCGCGGATCACGCGGGACGGTCGCCGGCGCACCCGGCCGGCCGCGCGCAGGTCCGGGAACCGGCGGAACAGGCCGCGCAGCGCCGCCGCGCCCTCCATCCGGGCCAGGCCCGCGCCCAGGCAGTAGTGGATGCCCGACGAGAACGCCAGGTGCTCCCGACCGTCCGCCCGGCCCGGGTCGAAGCGGTGCGGGTCGGTGAACACGGCCGGGTCGCGGTTCGCGGCGGCCAGCATGAGCATGATCGGTGTGCCCTTGGGGATCCACGTGCCCGCCACCCGCGTCGACTTGAACGGGACGCGCACCGTGTACTGCACGGGCGGGTCCAGCCGCAGGGTCTCCTCGATCACCGCGTCCGCGTAGGACGGGTCCTCGACGAGCCGGTCCCGGACCTGCGGGTGCGCCAGCACGGCCAGCACCGCGTTGCCGATCAGGTTCACGGTCGTCTCGAACCCGGCGACCAGCAGCAACTCCGTGGTCGCGATCAGGTCCTCGCGGGACAGGTCGTCGTGCGCCGCCAACATGCTGACGACGTCGTCGCCCGGCGTCTGCCTCCGGTGCTCCACCAACTCGTCCAAGAACGCCTCGAACTCCCGCAAACCCTGGTGCAGCGCACGCATCTCGCCCATGTCCCGCACCCCGTCCAGCGCATTGACCAGCGCACCGCCCCAACGGGCGAACGCCTGGTGGTCCGCGCCCGGCACGCCCAACAGGTCCGCGATCACCTGGATCGGCACCCGCGCGGCGAAGTCCCCGACGAGGTCGAACGCGCCGCCGCACGCGGCCTCGTCCAGGTACTCCTCCACGACCCGCTCCACCGTGGCCGCCTGCGCGCGCAGCCCCTTCGGCGTGAACCAGGGCGCGACCAGGCGGCGCAGGCGGGTGTGGTCGGGCGGGTTGCGGACCAGGAAGGACTCCTCGACCGGGTTCACCAGTCGTCTGCCGTCCACGTAGGCGTTGGAGTCGACCGGGGACAGCGCGCCCGCGGGCAGGGTGCCGAAGTCCGGGTCGCGCAACAGGTCCAGGCACAGCTCGTGCGAGGCGGTGAGGTAGAGGCCCATCCGGCTCTTCACGAGCGTCCCGCGCGCACGGACCGCTTCGTAGGCGGGGTAGGGGTCGCGGGACGGGCTCATCCCGAACAGCTTGGCGGCGGGGTCCCCGAGCAGGGCCTGCGCCCGGACGATGGTGCGCCCCAGGAACAGCAGCGTTGCGTTCTTCACCACGGACGACATCCCTCCACGGTGACCCCCTTCGATCGAGTGTTCAAGGACGGAAACGATCAGTTCCCGGCCCGCCGGCGACGTTTCCGGCCACCGCGCCAGCGGGTGATCGGCAGGGTGGTCAGTCGCCAGGTGCCGGGGTCCGGGCTGCGTTCCGGGGTGCCTGCGAGCGCCAGGTCCGGGTAGCGGGTGATCAGCGCGGTCAGGGCGATCTCCGTGTCGGCGCGGGCGAACGCGGCGCCGAGGCAGAAGCGCGGGCCGTGGGCGTAGCCGAGGTGGCCCGGGCCGGACCGGGTCAGGTCCAGGGTCTGCGGGTCGGCGAACGCCCTCGGGTCGCGGTTGGCCGCCATGATCGCCGCGCTGACCGGTTCCCCCTTGCGCACGGTCACGTCGTCGAAGACCACGTCCTCCAGGGCGAACCTGGGCGTGGTCAACAGCTGCGGACCGGCCCAGCGGGTCAGTTCCTCCACCGCCCGGGGCATGAGGGACGGGTCGGCGCGCAACGCGGCGAGGTGGTCGGGGTGGGTGAGCAGGACCTCGACCGCGTTGGCGATCAGGTTGGTCGGCGTCTGCCCGGCCAGGACCAGGTGCACACCGGGGTGACCAACTCGTCGTCGGTCAGCCGGTCGCCGTCGTCGGCGCGGACTTCCAGCAGGGTCGAGATCAGGTCGTCGCCGGGCTCGGACCGGCGGTGCGCGACGGCCGCCCGGACGCCCTCGACGATGCGCGGGATGGCGTCCGGGAACGCTTTCCCGAACCCGCCGACCACGGCCGCGCCGTACTCCCTCCACTGTGGACGGTCCGCGGCCGGGACGCCGACCAGTTCGCAGATCACGTCCATCGGCAACGGCTGCGCGAAGTGCTCCAGCAGGTCGACCTCGCCCTCGGGCAGGGCGTCGAGGAGGTCGTCGACGATCCGCTGGATGCGCGGCCGGAACGCCCGGCCCCGGCTCGCGGTGAACGCCGGCGCGGCGAGCGTCCGCAGGCGCAGGTGCTCGGGGCCCTCCATCTCGGCCATGGTGCGCAGGTAGCGCAGGCAGTGCTCGGGGATGCCCGGTGGCCGCAGGAAGCTGCCGCTGTTCACGGCGAACCGGCCGCCGCCCAGGACTTCCCGCGCGTCCTCGTGCCGGGTCGCGATCCACAGCGGTCCCATGCCGGGGACCTGCATCCGGGCGAGCCGGCCGGCTTCCCGGGCGGTGTCGTAGGTGTCTCGCCCTGGCCTGGGTCCGGCCGCTGGTCGCCGACGACTGGCTGGGCCGCGACCTGCTGCCCGAACTGCTCACCGACGACCTCCGCCGCCCCTGCGCGCAACTGCTCGGCCTGGACGCGCTCCTGCTCGCCCTCGCCCTCGAACGCCTCCGCGCGCCGGACCCGGACCCCGCCGCACCACCCACCCGCATGGTCCGCCACGCCCGAACCCTGATGACGACCCTGTTGGGCGCCCACCAGGTCGCCGCCTCGGCCCCGGGCTTCCTGGAGCCCTACGACGTGGTGACCGCCGTGGAGGGCCTCGCCGGCCTGGAGATCAACGACTACCGGGCCGCGCCGGCCGCGAGCCCGCCGGTCCGCCGCGCCGACGAGGCATGGGAGCCGCCGCCTGCCACCGACCTGGTCCGCGGCACCCCGCACACCGCCGGCGACGGGGTGGTGGCGGTCCTCGGGCTCAACCGCCTCGACGCCGTCGAACAGGCCGCGCGGCACGGCCGGACGACCGTCGTCCTGGTGACCGGCGCGCCCCAGGAGCTGGCCCCGCTGGCCCGGCTCACCCTGGCCCAGCTCACCGGGCCGCTCCGCCGGGCCTTCCCGGCCCACGCCTGGCCGGACGTCCACGTGCTGTGCGACGAGACCGGCGAGATCGCGCGCGCCGCGGGCGTCCCGGCGGTCAGCGACGAGACCGAGGTGGCCGTGCGCGTCTCCGGCGGGCGGATCGTGGCGCGCGCCGAGGGCTTCGCCGCCTGCCAGGCCGTCGCGAGCGGCTGACTACCGGTTGGCGGAGCGCTCGACCGCCCGCGACGCCGACCGCGATGCCGCCGGCGACGCCGGCCGCGTGGTCGGGCGGCGGGGTTGGAAGAGCTTGCGGAAGTCCTCGGGGATGGGGGTCGAGCGCAGCTCCGGGGTCCCGAAGGAGACGTAGCGGTTCCACCCGGTCGCGACCGGCGTCCCGTCCACGTCGGCGTCGAAGCCCATGGTCAGCGTGGTGGTCCCGAGCGTGCGCACGCGCACCCCGATCCGCAGCAGGTCGTCGAACCGCGCGGGGCTGAGGTAGCGGATGGACGTCTCGGCCATCACGAAGTCGATGCCGTGCTTCTCCAGCTCCTTGTACGAGCCGAGCAGCGAGCGCAGCGTCTCGACCATCGCCGCCTCGAAGAACACCGGGTACCGGGAGGCGTGCACGATCCCCTGGCGGTCGCAGTCGACCGGGCGCACCCGCACCCGGTGCACGTGAGCGGCAGGACGCGGGTCAGCCATGCAGGTGATCCTATGGGGTCACCCGAAGGGCTTGCGACGGCCGGGCGGCGAGCACGCCCAGTGCCGCCGCGAGCAGGTGCACGGCCGCGACCAGCAAGATCACCGTCGCCGGCCCCGTCCGGACGACGAGCACACCGCCGACCGCCGCACCGGTCGCGAACCCGCCCAGCTTGAGGCTCGCCCCCGTGGTCGACACCTGCCCCAGCAACGACGCCGGCGTGTAGACCTGCCGCGGTGATCAGCGACGCCAGCGTCGGCCCCTGCACCGCCCCGGCCACCAGCGCCAGCGCCGGCAACGCGGGCAGCCCGGACGCCACGGGCCACAGCGCCACCGCCGGCGCGAACGCCGCCACCACCGCGAACCGCGGCCGCGTTGAACAGCAACGCGTCGTAGGAGGTCACCCGCCGGACGTCGTCCGCCAGTCGCGGCACCAGGCTGGTGAACCCGCCGCTGGTCATCGGCAACGTGATCCCGGCAAGGCACGCCAACCCCAGCAACGCCCACGGCGTCGACCCGACCAGGACCAGCCCGCACGCCACCGCCGCGAGCACGAACTGGTTGCCCGCCAACGCGATCACCGGCCGCCGCGTCCGGTCCAGCCACGCGCCGAGCAACGGTCCGGACAGGATCGACGGGATCGTGTAGGCCGCCACGACCGCACCCGCGAGCACCGAAGAACCCGTACGCGCCAACACCAGCAGCACCACGGACACGCCGACCATCTCGTCGGCAGACCGCGCGAGCCCCGCCGACACCAGGTATCGCGCGACCACCGCGAGGCCGCGTCGGCTTGTCGCGCCGCTTTTCGCTCCGATCACGTCCTTCGATCGGAGCGAAAAGCGGCGCGATGAGCCGACTTCCAGGCGGCCGAGCCCGCGACGCCGGAGGCGGCGCAATTCAACACAGCCTCATCAATCAGCCCGAGCGGCGGTGCCGGCGCACGGACTCCTCGACCAGGTCCAGCACGGGTTCCAGGTCGTCGGCGGGCAGGCCCATCGCCAGGTGCGACACGAGCCCTTCCAGCACCAGCTCCAGGAACGACGTCAGCACGTCGATGTCCACGTCGTCGCGCAGGTTGCCGGCCTCCCGCTGCCGCACGAGGCGCTGCCGGGTGGCGTCGGTGAGCTGCCGCGACCGCTCGGCCCACCGGCCCCGGAACTCGGGGTCCGTGCGCAGCCGGCGCGACACCTCCAGCCGGGTGCCCAGCCAGTCGGCCGGGTGGTCGGCGTCCGGCTCGGGCGCGGACAGCAGGTCGCGCATCACCTGCACGAGACCCTGCTTGGCCACCACGTCCGCCATGCGCAGCGCGTCGTCCTCGGCCAGCGCGAGGAACAACGACTCCTTGTCGCGGAAGTGGTGGAAGATCGCTCCCCTGGACAGACCGGTAGCCTCTTCCAGACGGCGTACGGTGGCACCCTCGTAGCCGTAGCGCGCGAAACACGCACGCGCGCCGTCCAGGATCTGGCGGCGGCGGGCATCGAGGTGGTCCTGGCTCACCCTGGGCACCGGTCGATGTTGCCAGGACCGGCTGAGAAATTCCAATCAGTACGTACGGATTGGTCGGCCCCACTTTGGGGTGGTCTTCCCGACGAGCACTCGAAACCGCTGGTCACGCCCCACTACGGTGGCGCACCGTGATGAAGGACATCAGCCGGTTCGCGCGATTGGGCCGGCGCCCGACCGACGGCGACGTGCGGCGCGGGATCGACCTGATCGACCTCGTCCGGCTCGCCCACTACGACCTCGTCGACCCCGACGGCCCGGACGCGCTGCGCGCCGCCGAACGCCGGGCCACCCGCATCGTCGCCTACGACGCCCTGGCCGTGCCCGCGCTGCTCCAGACGCCGGAGTACGCGGCCTTCCTGGGCAACGACCCGGGGCGCGGCGAGGTGCTGGCCCGCCACCTGCCGCCGGCGTGCGAGTTCTACGTGCACGAGACCGCTCTGCACGCGTGGGCGGGGGACCAGGACGTGCTCGACGACCAGCTCGCCGCGCTGGCCCGGCGCGACGACGTCCGGCTGGTGCCGTTCACCGCGGGCTGCCGACCCGAGCTGCGGCACTCGTTCACGTTGCTGTCCTTCGCGGTGGGCGGTCCGGCGGTGCACGCGGACGGGCTGTCGGAGCGGGTGGACTCGGTGGCCCGGTTCCAGGTGGCGGTCGACGTGCTGCGGCGGTGCGCGCTGGACGTCGACGAGTCCCGCAGGGTGTTCGCGAGCCCCTGCGAGGCCGCCGGGTAGCCGCCTTGACACCTCGGCGTGGCCGGTGGTGTCATCTGTTCGGAAAGTTTCCTTTCTAATCACCGCCGCCGCTCGTGCACCCCTGCCGACGTGGAGGCACCGAAGTGGCACCGAGGTATCCGCTAGCCGCCTTGCTCGCGTTGACCCTGACCACCGCACTGACCGCGGCTGTGCCGGCGACCGCCGCGCCGACCGCCTACGAAGCCGAGTCCGCCGCCCTGTCCCGCGCCGTCGTGGAGTCCAACCACGCCGGCTACTCCGGCACCGGTTTCGTCAACTACGACAACGTGACCGGCAGCCACGTCGAGTACACCGTGAGCGCCGCGCAGGCCGGTCCGCACCAACTGGTCTTCCGCTACGCCAACGGCACCACGACCGACCGCCCGTTGTCGGTCACCGTGGACGGCGCGAGCGCCACCACGGTGTCGTTCCCCGCCACGGGCGCGTGGACGACGTGGCGCGACGTCACCACCACCGTGACCCTCAAGGCGGGCACGAACAAGGTCCGCGCCACCGCGACCACCGCCAACGGCGGCCCCAACGCCGACCGCCTCACCGTCAGCCCCGCCGACACCGAAGCCCCCACCGCGCCCCGCAACCTCCGCGCCACCGGCAAGACCTCGACCAGCGTCTCCCTCGCCTGGGACGCGGCCACGGACAACGTCGGCGTCGTGGCGTACGACGTCTACCAGCACGGCCAGTTGATGAAGAGCGTCACCACGCTCAGCACCACGGTCACCGGCCTGACCCCGGACACCGAGTACGACTGGACGGTGTTCGCCCGCGACGCCGCGCCGAACGTCTCACCCGCCAGCAACAACGTCCTGGTCCGCACCGACCCCGCGCCACCGGACACCCAAGCGCCCACCGCGCCGACGAACCTGCGCTCCACCGGCCGCACCACCACGTCGGTCGACCTGACCTGGACCGCGTCCACCGACAACGTGGCCGTGACCGGCTACCAGGTGTTCCGCGACGGCACGCAGACCGGCACCGCGGACGGCACGTCCACCACCGTCGGCGGTCTGACCGCGGGCACGACCTACCGGTTCACCGTGCGGGCGCGCGACGCGGCGGGCAACCTCTCGCCGTTCAGCAACGAGATCACCGCGACCCCCGGCGGCACCACCCCGCCCGGCACACCCGATCCCGGCACGGTCCGGACGATCCTCAGCGGCACGGACGTCCCCTGGGGCCTGGCTCTTCTCCCTGACGGCTCCGCCCTGGTGACCGAGCGGGAAACCTTCACCGTCCACAAGCTCACCGAGTCCGGCCAGCGCACCAACCTCGGCAAGGTGCCGGGTGCGCAGACCACCGGCGGTGAGGGCGGGGTGCTGGGCATCGAGGTGTCGCCGACGTTCGCCACCGACCGGTACGTGTTCGTCTACCACACGGCGTCGTCGGGCAACCAGCTCGTGCGGGCTCGCCTTGAGGGCACGACCCTGACCGGCTGGACCACGTTGCTGTCCGGCGTGCCCAAGAGCCGTTTCCACAACGGCGGGCGGCTGCGCTTCAGCCCGGACGGGCGGTACCTGTTCATCTCCACCGGCGACGCCCAGAACGGCGCCAACGCGCAGAACCTCAACAACAACGCGGGCAAGATCCTGCGCATCCACCCGGACGGCTCGATCCCGGCGGACAACCCGTTCGCGGGCAAGGCGATCTGGAGCTACGGCCACCGCAACGTGCAGGGCTTGGACTTCGACTCCAAGGGCCGGCTGTGGGCGACCGAGTTCGGCAACTCCAGCCAGGACGAGGTGAACCTGATCCAGAAGGGCGGCAACTTCGGCTGGCCGGCGTGCGAGGGCACGTCCGGTTCGTGCTCGGGCACGGTCGCGCCGAAGAAGACCTGGTCCACGTCGTCGGCCTCGCCCAGCGGCCTGACCATCATCAACGACCACGTCTTCGTGGCGACGACGGTCGGGCAGCGGGTCTACCGGCTGCGCATCGACGCGTCGGTGAACTTGGTGGAGCAGCGGACGTACTTCCAAGGCACTTACGGCCGGCTGCGCACGGTCGAGGTGGACCGCGACGGCGACATCTGGCTCACCACGACCACCGACAAGGACGGGACCCCGAACAACGACCGCGTCCTCCACGTGGACATCGTGTACTCAGGGTGACCTGGGTACACACGTTCGTGTGAACCTCGGTTTTCCGGGTCGTGGGCTTGCCTCATGCAGCGCATCGCACCCAGGTGGCTCACCCGGAGACGGGCCGCCGTCGCGTCTGCGGCGGCGGCCGTGGTGGTGTGCGGCGGCGGCCGTGGTGGTGTGCGGCGGCGGCCGTGGTGGTGTGCGGCGTGGTCGCCGCGGTGGTGGCGAGCGGTCCTCCGCCCGTCGCGGAGCCCGGACGGGCGGTGGCCGGTTCCAGGCCCCTACGACGACCGAGACGACCACGACTACGACCACGACTACGACCACGGGGACGACCCGGATCGACACGATCGCCCCGACACCCGACCGGACGACCAGGACCACGACCACCACCACGAAACCGCCGCCGCCACCCGCCGACGATGGTTTCGCTTGGCTGCCGTGGGGACCGGCCGACCCGAGCGGCCCACCGCCGGACCAGTGGTGCGGGCCTTGCTGCGCAGCATCCGGACGCCCTCCAACCCGCTGCTTGTGCACACCCTCCCGCGTGCCACCGCGTACAGCGAAAACAACTGGGCATCGAGGCGCCGAACGTCGTGGAGCAGCGCCTGGACACCGGCCACCACCGCACCTCGGGCCTGCGCCCGCTGGTCCGGTCCGGCGGCCGGGTCTTCCTCCTGAACGACCGGTGGACGCCGGCCGACGGGTCGTGCTCCCCGACAACGAGGACGTCCGGTGGCAGTTCTCCCGATGAGCACTTCGGGGTCACACCGGGCACTGTCCGAATCGCCCCGAATACATCACGCGAACGGCGGTTGTCCTTGTTCCACAAGGCTTTCACGGCATGCGATTGTCGGTCCCCCCGTGTAGCGTCGAAACGACGAGGATGATCACGGGGAGTGCTGAAAGTGACTGCTGTCCGTAACACCCCGCCTGCGGGGCCGAGCCCGGCGGTCTTCCGGGACCGAGCGGAGGCCGAGGCCTACGTGGCCTCGGTCTGCTTCAAGCACGGACCTCCGAGGCTGCTCGGAGTCGAGATCGAATGGACCGTCCACCACCGAGAAGACCACACCAAGCCCGTCGACGCGACCGCACTCGCCGCCGCCCTGGGCAAACACGCGCCACCCACGCTCGTCCCCGACAGTCCCCAACAGCCGCTTCCCGGCGGCACGCCGCTCACCGTCGAACCGGGCGGCCAGGTCGAGATCTCCACCCCGCCGAGCAGCTCCCTCACCGAACTGCTCAAGACCGTCGCGGACGACATCGACCACCTCAGCCGCCTGCTCTCGCCCCACGGCCTCGTCCTCGGGCACCGCGGCGCCGATCCCCACCGACCACCGCGCCGGGTGCTCCAGGTCCCCCGGTACGCGGCCATGGAACAGGCCTTCGGCCCACGCGGCCCCGACGGGCTCACGATGATGTGCAGCACGGCCGGGCTCCAGGTGTGCCTCGACGTCGGCCTCAAGGAAGACCTGCCCGCGCGCTGGGCCGCCGTGCACGCGCTGGGACCCGTG
Organism: Saccharothrix sp.; assembly: GCF_031180885.1. Taxonomy (GTDB): domain Bacteria; phylum Actinomycetota; class Actinomycetes; order Mycobacteriales; family Pseudonocardiaceae; genus Actinosynnema. The sequence goes on along the minus strand of NZ_JAPSLK010000002.1, from coordinate 465,601 downwards.
CTCATGGCGCTGTTCGCCAACTCGCCGGGTGTCGGCGGCCGGCGGACCGAGTGGGCCAGCGCCCGGATGCGCAGCCTCTACGCCACCGACCCGATTCGCACCCGGCCGGCGGCGGTGTGCGCGGACCCGGCGGCGGCGTGGGCGCGGCGGGTGCTCGACTCGCCGGTCATCGTGCTGCGCAGACCGGGGCCGAACTGGCTGCCGCCGCACCCGTTCTCCTTCGCCGACTGGATCGACGGCGCCCTGCCGTCCCGACCCACCACCGACGACCTCGACTACCACCTGACGCTCCAGTTCCCGCCGGTGCGCCCGCGCGGCTACCTGGAGGTCCGCTACCTCGACACACCGCCGGACGGGCAGTGGCTGCCGCCGGTGGTGCTGATGGCCGCGCTGTTCAGCGACCGGTCCGTGGTGGACGGCGTGCTCGCCGCCACCGAGACCGCCGCCGGCCGGTGGCTCACCGCCGCCCGGCACGGCCTGGACGACCCGGTCCTGGCCCGCGCCGCGCGCGACGTGGTCGACCTGGGCTGCGCGGCGCTGCACCGCACCGACCTGCCGGTCGGCCAGGCCGACGCGATCGCCGAAGAACTGCACCGACAACTCGCTGAGAAGACCGGAGGGGGCCGATCATGACCAGCCAGTTCACCCGGGGGGCCGAACAGGTCCGGGACCACGTCGCCGCGCAGCTGGACCGCGCGCGGCGGCGCAGCAAGCTGCTCACCGACGCCGTCGACGACCACGACCTGGTCCGCCAGCACTCCAAGCTGATGTCCCCGCTGGTGTGGGACCTCGCCCACATCGGCAACCAGGAGGAGCTGTGGCTCGTCCGGGACGTCGGCGGGCGCGAGCCGGTGCGCCAGGACATCGACGAGCTGTACGACGCTTTCAAGCACGCCCGCGCGGTGCGGCCAGAGCTGCCGCTGCTGGGTCCGGCCGAGGCCCGCAAGTACGTGTCCGAGGTGCGGGACAAGGTCTTCGACGTGCTGGAGACCAGTCCGCTGGAAGGCCGCCGGCTCGTCGACAACGGGTTCGCGTTCGGCATGATCGTGCAGCACGAGCAGCAGCACGACGAGACCATGCTGGCCACCCACCAGCTGCGCGTCGGCCCGCCGGTGCTGGACGCGCCGCCACCGCCGCGCGGCGGCCCGGTCGGCCCGGCGGAGGTGCTGGTGCCCGGCGGCCCGTTCACCATGGGCACGTCCACCGAGGCGTGGGCGCTGGACAACGAGCGCCCCGCGCACCAGGCGTTCACCGACCCGTTCTTCATCGACACGACCCCGGTCACCAACCGCGCCTACGCCGAGTTCATCGCCGCCGGCGGCTACACCGACCCGCGCTGGTGGTCCGAGGCGGGTTGGGCGCACGTCCGGAAGGCCGGTCTGCACGCACCCAGGTTCTGGGAGCGCGAAGGGGACCAGTGGTTCCGCACGGCGTTCGGCGTGACCGCGCCGCTCGACCCGGACCAGCCGGTGGTGCACGTCTGCTACTACGAGGCCGAGGCGTACGCGAAGTGGGCGGGCAAGCGGCTGCCCACCGAGGTCGAGTGGGAGAAGGCGGCCCGCTTCGACCCGGCGACCGGGCGCTCCCGGCGCTACCCGTGGGGCGACGAGGACCCGACGGACGCGCACGCCAACCTCAACCAGCGGCACCTGTCGCCGGCGCCGGTCGGCGCGTACCCGGCGGGCGTCTCGCCGCTGGGCGTGCACCAGCTGATCGGTGACGTGTGGGAGTGGACCAGCTCGGACTTCCACGGCTACACCGGGTTCGAGGTGTTCCCGTACGCGGAGTACTCGCAGGTCTTCTTCGGACCGGACTACAAGGTGCTGCGCGGCGGCTCGTTCGGCAGCGACCAGGCGGCCGTGCGCGCCACGTTCCGCAACTGGGACTACCCGATCCGGCGGCAGATCTTCGCGGGCTTCCGCTGCGCGCGGGACGCGCGGCCGGAGGAGCTGGCCTGACGTGTGCCGCCACCTGGGTTACCTCGGCCCCGCCGTGCCCATCGCGAGTCTCGTGCACGACCCGCCGCACTCGCTGCTGCACCAGTCGTACGCGCCGCGGGACATGCGCGGCGGCGGCACGGTGAACGTGGACGGCTACGGCGTCGGGTGGTACCCGGCGCCGGGCCGGGCCGTGCGCTACCGCCGGGTCGGGACGCTGTGGTCGGACGAGAACCTGGCTGCGCTGAGCCGGGAACTGCGTTCGAGCGCGATCCTGGCCGCCGTCCGCTCGGCCACGGTCGGGATGCCGATCGTGGAGACGGCGTGCGCGCCGTTCACCGACGGCGAGTGGCTGTTCAGCCACAACGGCCGGGTCACCGACTGGCCCGGCTCGGTCGCCGACCTGGCCAAGACCCTGCCCACCACCGACCTGCTCACCCTGGACGCCCCCACCGACTCCGCCCTGCTGTGGGCGCTGGTGCGGTCGCGCCTGGCCACCGCACCCCCCGCGCACGCATTGGCGGGGGTGGTGGCCGAAGTGGCCGCCGCCGCACCCGGCTCGCGGCTGAACCTCTTGCTCACCAACGGATCCGTCCTCGTCGGCACCACCTGGACCCACTCGCTGTGGGTCCGCCGGGTCGACGACGCGGTGACCGTGTCCTCGGAACCGCTCGACGACGACCCGCGCTGGCGGGAGGTGCCCGAGGGACACGTCGTCACCGCGGATCCCTCCACAGTGGACGTTCAACCGATGGGACGACGATGACCGAGCCAGTGCTGGACGTGCACCTGACCCCGGAGGAGGCCGCGATCGCCCTCCGGGCGGAGGCGAAGGCGGGCCTGACCGCGAGCCCGAAGTGGGTCTCGCCGAAGTGGTTCTACGACGCCGTGGGCAGCGACCTGTTCGAGGAGATCACCCGGCTGCCCGAGTACTACCCGACCCGCGCCGAGCGCGAGATCCTGCTGGCCAGGGCCGGGGAGATCGCGTCGACGACCGGCGCGCACGCGTTGGTGGAGCTGGGTTCCGGCTCCTCGGAGAAGACCCGGCTGCTGCTGGACGCGTTGCGGGACCACGGAACCCTCAACGAGTTCGTGCCGCTGGACGTCTCGGTGTCCGCCCTGACCGACGCGGCACAGCAGATCATGGCCGACTACCAGGGCATGAAGGTGCACGGCGTGGTCGGCGACTTCACCGAGCACCTGGGCCTGCTGCCGGGGGCTTCGCCGCGACTGGTCGCCTTCCTGGGCGGCACCATCGGCAACTTGATCCCGGAGGAGCGCGACAAGTTCTTCGCCTCGGTGCGGGACGTGCTGGAGCCGGGGGAGTGGCTGCTGCTCGGCACGGACCTGGTGAAGGACCCGGAAGTGCTGGTGCGGGCCTACGACGACGCCCGCGGGGTGACGGCCGAGTTCAACCGCAACGTGCTCCGGGTGCTCAACCGCGAGTTGGGGGCGAACTTCGTGCCCGAGGAGTTCCGCCACATCGCGTTGTGGAACGCCGAGGAGGAGTGGATCGAGATGCGCCTGCGCGCGGACCGGGCGGCGAAGGTCCACGTGGAGGCGTTGGGGTTGGACGTGGAGTTCGCGGCGGGGGAGGAGTTGCGGACCGAGGTGTCGGCGAAGTTCCGGCGGGAGGGCGTGACGCGGGAGTTGGCCGAGGCCGGGTTCGAGTTGCACCGGTGGTGGACCGACGAGGAGGGCCGGTTCGCCCTGTCCCTGTCCCGCGCCATCGGCTGAGTCGACCCGGTGTGGGCGCCGAGTGGCTCAGCGCCCACACCGGGTAGGCCGATCGGATGGAGCAAACCCTCCGTTCTGCGGGTGTTCCCGAACCGCTCCGGATGGGAGCCTCGCGCGACGGTGCCGTGGATGTCGACGAGGGGCGGCACCGATCCGCCACGCGAGGGAGTGCCGCTCGTGAAGCTTGGTTCTAGAACGTTGGTCGCCGCGCTGGCGCTGGGCACCGCGGTGTCCGGCCTCGTGGCGACCGGTAGCGCCGGCGCGCAGGAAGCCCTGGGTGGCGCGCCCGTCCAGTGGAGCAAGTGCGCGGACGACGTGCTGGCGCAGATCCCCGCCGCCCAGCGGGAACGGGTCACCTGCGCCAACCACCCCGTGCCGCTGGACCACCGCAGGCCGCACGGCGCGAAGATCACCATCGCCCTGATGAAGGCGCCGGCGACCGACCAGGCCAACAAGGTCGGGTCGCTGTTCATCAACCCCGGTGGGCCCGGTGGCGCCGGGCTCATCTACTCCGCGTACGGCAGCTCGTTCTTCCAGCCGGAGATCATGAAGCGGTTCGACCTGATCGGGTTCGACCCGCGCGGGGTCGGCCGGAGCACCCCGTTGCGGTGCTTCAAGACCGAGGAGGAGGCCAACGAGGTCTTCGGGCGCATGTCGTCGGTCCCGGTCACCCGCACCGAGATCCGCGACACGATGGACGCGACCAAGGACTACACCGACTCGTGCGCGAAGGTCGCCGGGCCGCTGCTGGACCACATGTCGACCGAGGACGTGGCGCGTGACCTCGACCTGCTCCGGCAGGGTGTGGGCGACCGAGAGCTGACCTTCGTCGGCTTCTCCTACGGCACGCTGCTCGGCGCGACCTACGCGAACCTGTTCCCGCAGCGGTCCCGCGCGCTGGTGCTGGACGGCAACGTGGACCCGGCGCTGCGCACGTCCAACGGCGCCGAGTACGACCGGCAGCGCGCGCAGGGCTTCGAGCTGGCCCTGGACGCGTTCCTCAAGCGCTGCGACGCCGAGGGCGACAAGTGCGCGTACAGCGACGGCGACCCGCGCGCCAAGTTCGACGAGGTCCGCGACTCGTTGCGCAAGGCGCCGATCACCCTGCCCTCGGGCCAGGTCGTGACCTACGCCGGCTACATCGGCCGGGTCACCGGCGACCTGTACGCGCCGACCCGGTTCAAGGCGCTGGCGGCGTGGTTGCAGTCGATCTACGCCGTGCTGCACCCGTCGGCGGCGTTGACCGCGCAGGCGGAGCCGGAGCTGGAGAAGCCGTTGGCCAACAAGCACGGCATGGCCGACGTGCGGGCGGGTCTGGCGGACGCGGAGTACCTGTCCGACGACTCGTACTACGGCGTGAACTGCACCGACAAGCCGTTCACGCGGATCCCGGAGCTGTTCCCGTACGTGGCGGCGAAGTGGGAGCGGGAGTCGCCCACGTTCGGCCGCCAGCAGGCCGCGGCCGACCTGCTGACGTGCGCGTCGTGGCCGGTGCCGAAGCCGGACCGGTACGCGGGTCCGTGGCACAAGCGGACCAAGAACCCGGTCGTCGTGGTGGGCAACTACTACGACCCGGCGACGCAGTACAAGTTCTCCCAGCGCATGGCCCGCCAGCTCGGCAACGCGGTGCTGCTGAGCGTGGACGCGTTCGGGCACTGCATCCTGGGTGACAGCGCGGGTGCGGACACCGTGGTGACCGACTACCTGGTGAACCTCAAGACGCCGGCCGCCGGGCAGGTCTTCCAGCCCAACGTCCAGCCGTTCTAACGGGTTCGCGTGCGGCGGTCGCGCAGGACGAGCGCGGCCGCCGCACCGGCCAGCACCACCGCCGAGGGGTGGAAGTCGAGCACCGGGTCCAGGCTGACGAAACCCGGCAGCTCGCCCACGTACCCACCGTTCCGCAGCACCTGCCAGGCGGAGGACTCGGTCATCGGCGTGTAGGCGAACCAGCCGAAGGACTCGGTCGGGACGGTCGAGAACAGGGCGGCCACCAGGAACAGCCCGGTTCCCAGGACCAGCAACGGGAACCACACCCCGGGTCGGCCGGCGTGCAGGTCGTGCGCCATGACCACCAGCGCCCCGGCCAGTGCGACCACGGCCGGAAGCGGTTGTGCCGCAACGAAGTCCGCCATCGCGAAGGCCGCCGTCGCACCCGCGAGCCGCCAACTGCGCAGCCGCCACGCCGCCGCCAGCAGCACGGCCGTGCCCGCCGCGCCCCCGAAGTCCCACAGCGTGCTCAACGGCCCGACCACCGCGAGCGGCACCCAGTCCCGCCACCCGTGTGCCAGCCCGAAGGCCACCGCCGCCCCGGCGAGCAGCACCACCTCGGGCCGCGTGGCCGCGTCCGCGGTGGCGAACGCGGCCTCGAACTGCGCCTGGCTCAGGAACCGCATCCCCGGCCCAGAGGTCTCCGGCCTGGTGTACCAGGCGGCGGCGAGGTAGCCGGCGGCGGTCGCGAGCACCACAAGGCTCCGTGCCTGCCACGCCCACAACGCCAACCCCGCCGCCACCACCACGGCGACCACCACGGACAGCGCCCAGTCCGAGCCCGTGGAGCCGCCGATCGCGACCGCGGTCGACGCGCTCAGGTCGGCGTAGTACGCACCATAAGTGCCGGTGTGGTCCCACACCGGCGCGAACGCCTCCCACTCCTCGCCCAGGAACGCGAGCAGCACGCCCGAACCCGTGGCCAGCAGCGGGAACCACTCGCCGGGCCGCCGCGCGTGCACGTCGTGCGCGGCGATCAGCAGCGCGCCGGTCAGCGCGACCAGCGCCGGGAACGGCTGGTGGGTGACCAGCGCCGCCACGGTGAACGCGGCCGTCGCCATGCCCAGCCGCACCGACCGCGTCCACCCGGTCACCACCACCAGCACGGCGGCGCCGACCGGCGGCCCGTACTCCCACAGCGTGCTGAGCAGTCCCACCAACACCAACGCGAACATCCGCAGACCCCCTCGAAGGAGATCACCCTAGCGAGCCCTCGGCGAGGCCGAACCGGGTGTGCACGCGGCGCAGGAACGGTGGCGCCCACCAGTTCGCCCGACCCGCCAACCGCATCAGCGCCGGCACCAGCACGGCCCGCACCACGGTGGCGTCCACCAGCACCGCGACCGCCATGCCCGCGCCGAGCATCTGCAGGTACATGACGCTGCCCGTGGTGTAGGCGGCGAACGACAGGGCCAGGATCGCGCCGGCGGCGGTGATCAGCGGCTCCGAGGAGTACCACCACAGCGGGGACGAGCGGACCGCCGTGACCACCGGCCTCCAGCGCTCCGTGGTGCAGGAGGAGATCCGCACCGGGTTCGGGCAGATCCGCGACATCCCGTCGCAGGCTCAGCCTCCGCCACCGCGCCCGGGTCCCGCACCCCCGCGCCGACCACGCGGACGGCGTCGGTCTGCTCCTGCGGCTGGACGCGTCCGGCGGCAGGATCCGGTCGTCCGGCAACCCGAACCGCGGTCCCAACACCGGCGCGGCCACCAGCAACAACCCGACCAAGGCCACACCACCCGTCCACAATGGACGGTTCATGGCAATATTGGCCGTACGCGCCCACAACCCGGCCGACCGCTCCCGCGCCGGATGTGGCTTCAGCATCGCCAGCGCGGCGGGCAGGATCGTCAGCGCCCCCGCCACGGACTAGCCCGGCGAGCGTGGCGACCATCGCGAACAGCCCGACCCCGATCGTCACCAGCGCCAGGGACACCCTCCGGTAGAGCAGGACCAGCAGCAACAACACCACCGGCACCACGATCAGCTCCGCCCGCAGGAAGTCCCGCGCGGCCTGCGCGCCGACCTGCCGGAACACCTCGTCCTGCCCGCCGACCGCGACCCAGGCGCGGGGCGAGCGACCGCCAGTGCTTTTCTGCGCATTCGCACCTCCCTGTGCACGCCGATTCCACGCGTGCGGCCACCCGCACGTCGCGCAATTGGCGGCAAGGGCCGGTGGTCGATCCCCGAACAGGCGCGGACCAGCGAAGATCCGGCTGAAAGGCGCTCTGGCGAAGTAGGAACGGGTCGGTAGTCGAAGGTTGGGTGCGAATTTGGCGGGGCTGAAGGGTTATCACTCGAAGGGGTGAAGACGAGCGTCCGTCGTTTTTGATCGGCGCTGCGTTACACCTTCCGCGGAAATAGTCGCCCAACCAAAAGGGCCGCCCACCCGGCAGGTGGACGGCCCCTTCAGGTCGAGCGACTAGCTGCGGACCATCTTGCGGAGCACGTACTGCATGATGCCGCCGTTGCGGTAGTAGTCGGCCTCACCGGGCGTGTCGATGCGGACCACCGCGTCGAACTCCACCTTCGCGCCGTCCGCCTTCGTGGCCACGACCTTGACCGTCCGCGGCGTCTCACCGTTGTTCAGCGCGGTGATGCCGGTGAAGTCGTAGGTCTCCGTGCCGTCCAGGCCCAGCGACGACGCGGACTCGCCGGCCGGGAACTGCAGCGGCAGGACGCCCATGCCGATCAGGTTCGACCGGTGGATGCGCTCGAAGGACTCGGCGATGACCGCACGCACGCCCAGCAGCGAGGTGCCCTTCGCGGCCCAGTCGCGGGACGAGCCCGAGCCGTACTCCTTGCCCGCCAGCACCACCAGCGGCACACCGGCGGCGGCGTAGGCGACCGACGCGTCGTAGATGGTGGTCTGCGGCGCGCCCTCCTCCAGGAAGTTCCGGGTGAACCCGCCCTGCACGTCGTCCAGCAAGAGGTTGCGCAGGCGGATGTTGGCGAACGTGCCCCGGATCATCACCTCGTGGTTGCCGCGGCGGGAACCGTAGGAGTTGAAGTCCTTGCGCTCCACACCGTGCTCGGTGAGGTACTTGCCCGCGGGCGAGTCGGCCTTGATGGCGCCGGCGGGGGAGATGTGGTCCGTGGTGACCGAGTCGCCCAGCAGCGCCAGCACGCGCGCGCCGCCGATCTCGGTGACCGGCTTCGGTTCCATCTCCATGCCCTCGAAGTACGGGGGCTTGCGCACGTAGGTGGACTCGGCGTCCCACTCGAAGGTCTTGCCGGTCGGCGTGGGCAGCGACTGCCAGCGCTGGTCGCCCGCGAACACGTCCGCGTAGCCCTTGGTGAAGCCCTCCGGCGAGATCGCCGACGCGACGACCTCGGAGATCTCCTGCGGCGACGGCCAGATGTCGGCCAGGTACACCGGCGCGCCGGACGGGTCGGTGCCCAGCGGCTCGGTGGTGATGTCCTTGTCCATCGAACCGGCCAGCGCGTACGCCACCACCAGCGGCGGGGACGCGAGGTAGTTCATCTTGATGTCCGGGTTGATCCGGCCCTCGAAGTTCCGGTTGCCCGACAGCACCGACACCGCGGCCAGGTCGCCCTGGTTGATGCCGGCCGAGATCTCGTCCTGCAGCGGACCGGAGTTGCCGATGCACGTGGTGCAGCCGTAGCCGACCAGGTGGAAGCCGAGCTTCTCCAGGTACGGCAGCAGGCCCGCGCGCTCGTAGTAGTCCATGACGACCTTCGAGCCCGGCGCCAGGGTCGTCTTGACCCACGGCTTGCGCTCCAGGCCCTTCTCCACGGCCTTCTTCGCCAGCAGCGCCGCGCCGATCATCACCGACGGGTTGGACGTGTTGGTGCACGAGGTGATCGCGGCGATCGCGACCGCGCCGTGGTCCAGCTCGAACTCGGCGCCGTCCACGGTCACCTTGACCGGGTTGGACGGCCGGCCCTTGGAGCCCTCGGCGGCTGAGTGGAACACCCGCGGCTCGCCGCCGCTGTCGCCGTTGGACACCGAGATCGGGTCGCTGGCCGGGAACGTCTCGTCCACGGCCTCGTCCACAGTGGACTTGGAGTTGTCCTCGGTGTGCGCCACGTAGGCACCCAGCGCCTGGCGGAACGCCTCCTTGGCGTTGGCCAGCTCGATGCGGTCCTGCGGGCGCTTGGGGCCGGCGATCGACGGGACGACCGTCGACAGGTCCAGCTCCAGCGTCTCGGAGTACACCGGCTCGTGCGCCGGGTCGTGCCACAGGCCCTGCTCCTTGGCGTAGGCCTCGACCAGGGCGAGCTGCTCGGCCGAGCGGCCGGTCAGCTTCAGGTAGTCGATGGTCTCGCCGTCGATCGGGAAGATCGCGCAGGTCGAGCCGAACTCCGGGCTCATGTTGCCGATGGTGGCGCGGTTGGCCAGCGGCACCGCGCCCACGCCCGAGCCGTAGAACTCGACGAACTTGCCGACCACGCCGTGCTTGCGCAGCATCTCGGTGATCGTCAGCACCAGGTCCGTCGCGGTCGCGCCGGCGGGCAGCTCGCCGTGCAGCTTGAAGCCGACCACGCGCGGGATGAGCATCGACACCGGCTGGCCCAGCATGGCCGCCTCGGCCTCGATGCCGCCGACGCCCCAGCCCAGCACGCCGATGCCGTTGACCATCGTGGTGTGCGAGTCGGTGCCGACCAGCGTGTCCGGGTACGCCTGGCCACCCCTGACCATGACCACGCGGGCCAGGTGCTCGATGTTGACCTGGTGCACGATGCCGGTGCCCGGCGGGACGACCTTGAACTCGTCGAACGCCGTCTGGCCCCAGCGCAGGAACTGGTAGCGCTCCTTGTTGCGCTCGTACTCCAGGTCGACGTTCAGCTCGAACGCGTCCGGGCGGCCGAAGATGTCGGCGATGACCGAGTGGTCGATGACCAGCTCGGCGGGCGCCAGCGGGTTGACCTTCGACGGGTCGCCGCCCAGGTGGGTGACGGCCTCGCGCATGGTGGCCAGGTCGACCACGCAGGGCACGCCGGTGAAGTCCTGCATCACCACCCGGGCCGGGGTGAACTGGATCTCCGTGTCCGGCTCGGCGGACGGGTCCCAGGAACCCAGGGCGCGCACGTGGTCGGCGGTGATGTTCGCGCCGTCCTCGGTGCGCAGCAGGTTCTCCAGCAGGATCTTCAAGCTGTACGGCAGACGCTCGGCGCCCTCGACCGCGCTCAGCCGGAACACCTCGTACGAGGCGTCCCCCACGGTGAGCGTGCCGCGGGCGCCGAAGCTGTCCTTGCTCGCTGGTGCAGTCACGTGAAACTCCATCTGGTGACGCGCAAAGTCGGTTTGGGAACTTCTGGTGAGTCTTCCGCACCCGGGAGTGCGGCGCGCTCTCGGCCTAAACAGTACGCGTGTCCTGTATTCGGCTTCAAGCCGGCCCCACGTAGATCGGAGCATCATCACACCCGTGGTCCGTCTTGATCGAATCGGGAAGCGGTACGGACGCGGTCCGTGGGTGCTGCGGGACGTCTCGCTGTCCGTGGAGCCCGGTGAGGCCGTGGTCGTCACCGGGGGCAACGGCTCCGGCAAGTCCACCCTGCTGCGCATCGCCGCCGGCCTGAGCAAGCCTTCGGCGGGCACGGTGTCCCGGCCGCGTTCGGTGGGTTGGCTGCCCGAGCGCTTCCCGTCCGGTGTGCGGTTGAGCGCCCGGGACTACCTGCGGCACCAAGCGGCCGTGCGCGGCGTCCCGGTCCGCTGGGACCTGGTCGAAGCGCTCGGTTTCGTCGGCGACCCGGACGCCCCCATGGCCACCTTGTCGAAGGGCAACACCCAGAAGATCGCCCTGGTCCAAGCCCTGACCGCGCGCGACCTGCTGGTCCTGGACGAACCCTGGTCCGGCCTGGACGTCGCCGCCGCCTCCGCCCTCCGGGCCTTCCTGGCCTCGACTACAGCCGCCGTCCTGGTCACCGACCACCACGGCCACGACCTCCCCGGCGCGCGCGAGCTGCCACTGGGGGCCACCTCGACCGGCGTGGTCATCGAACTGGCCCGGGTCGGGGCGCTGTTGCCCGAGGTCAGCGCTCTAGAGGGGGTTCTCTCAGCCGCTGCGGTCGGTTCGGGTGCGCGTGTGGAGGTCGTCGCAACCCACAGCGACCAGGTGTTGGCGTCGGTCCTGCGACTGGGTTGCTCGGTGCGGAGCGTGCGGTGGTGACGGCCCTGGTGCGGTACCTGCTGGCCGACGTCCTGCGCACCCAGCGCTGGCTGCCGCCGTTGCTGCTGTTCGGGGCCGTGCTGGCGATGCTGAACTCGTCCGACGCCGGCCCGCCCCTGTCCGCCTACGCCGGGACGTGCGTGTTCGTCTACCCGGTCGCGGTGTGGCTGACCATCGTGATCGCGACGGCCGAAGACCCCGTGCGGCGCACGGTGACGGTGGCGACGGCAGGCTGGTGGCGGGTCCACGCGGCGGTCGCAACCCTGTCCGCGCTGGCCGCGCTGTTCGTGGCACTCCTGGCGACTCTGGCACCGGTCCTGACCCAGCCCAGGCCGTATCCGCTGTCGGTGATCGCGATCGGGTTCGCGGCGCTGCTGGTGTGCGGGTTGACCGGAGTGGGCGTGGGTGTGCTGTGCGCGCGTCCGGTCGTCACGCAGCACGGGTGGTCGGTGCTGCTCGCGGTGGCCTTGGTGTTCGCCGCGTTCCTGTTCGGCCAGGTCCCGCCCATCGGCAACGTCCTCGGCGCCCTCGGCCACGACCGCGGCATCCCCACCGCCCTCACCACCTCCGCCGTGTGCGCATTGGCCCTGACCATCGGCGGCACCTGGCTCGCCCGCACCCTCGGCCCGCGCCGGGCGTGACGAAGCCCCCGCCGGCCGGAGCCGAGCGGGGGCTTCGTCGCAGGACTTACTTGACCAGCTTCAGCAGCTCGTCGATGTCCTTCGGCTGGAGACCGCGCATCAGGGTCAGCACGACCTCGCTGTACGTCCGGATCGGGCTGACGTACCACTTGCCGTCCACCTCGGTGGCGACCACGCCGAGACCGTCCTTGAGCACCTGCGCGCCGACGCGGGAGATCACGTCGACCGCCGCCGGCGGCACGTCCCGGCCGCCCTGCTGCTCGACGAGCTGGGCGATCTCGTCCGCGCAGATCTTCTGGGTCTTCTCGCCCTGGGCCTTGGCGGTGTAGCAGTCGCCGTCGCGGGTGATCTCGCCGCGCTCGCCCTTGACGTCGAGGACCAGCTTCTTGATGGTCAGCTGCTTGCCGCCGGTGACGTCCTTCGAGTCCGTCTCCAGCTCCACCAGCTTGGCGCCGCTGTCGCCCATGCGACCGGCCTGGTCCAGCAGGACCGGGCCCAGGTCCTGGAGCACGCCCATCTCGTCCGGCGGCAGCAGGGCGATGACGCCCTCCAGGTCACCGGCCAGCGCCTTCTCCACGATCTGCTTCGCCGCGCCCTCCGCGCTGTCCGCGCCGGCGGGCTTGATGCCCTGCGCGGGCCACTTCAGGTCCTCTTCCTCGAGGTAGGCGTTGGCGATCGTGTAGAACAGCGACGGGTACCAGTCGTCGCCGACCTTGATCGTCGCGATGCCGATCGGCTTGCCCTTGCGCTTCTCCTTCTCCTTGGCGAAGTCGAGCGTCTCGGTCTCGGGCTCCTGGTCCAGCTTCGCGCCCAGCGCCTTGACCAGCTTGTCGGTCAGCGGGATCTGCTTGACGTCCGAGGTCACCGTGATCTTGCCCTCGACCACCTTGTTGATGGTCAGGCGGTCGTTGACCTTCTCGGCGGCGGCGTCGTCGAACTTGATGCCCTCGCTCTTGATCTGGATGCCGCTGATCTTCTGCGGGTCCGCGTCCTTCTTCAGGATCTCCAGCCGCTTGGCCTCGTCGACGGTGGCCTCGGTGTAGTCCTTGCTCAGCTTGGCCTCGGCGGGCGCCAGGCCGTTCATGATGCCCAGGACGTCACCGCTGCCCAGCGCGCTGAGCAGGTTGTTCGCCGCGGTGGTCGGGGTCTCCGAGCCCGCCGCCACGTCGGAGCTGCGCAGCGCCTGCACCGTGAAGAAGGTGCCCGCGGCGAGCGCGATCACGGCGACGACCGCCGTGATGATCAGCCCCGTGCGCTTCTTCTTCGGCGGCTCACCGCCGTCGAAACCGTAGGGCTGCTGGCCGAACGGCTGCTGCGGTCCGCCGAACCCGGGCTGCTGGCCGTACCCCTGCTGGGGGAAGCCCTGCGGGCCGGTCTGCGGGAAGCCCTGCTGGGGCTGCGGACCGGTCTGCGGGTACCCGCCCGGCTGCCCGAAACCGGGCTGCGGCTGCTGCTGCGGGTAGCCGCCCTGCTGGCCGAAGCCGGGCTGCGGCTGGCCGTAGGGGTTGTTCTGCGGTGGCCATTCGCCTCCGCCGCCACCTGGGTAGCTCACGGTGCTCCTCCTGGACTCACGATCACGGTGCGGGATTTCGCGGTGAGCACGGTGATCGCACCCGCGACCCCCAGCAACGCACCACCGAGGGTCACCACCGGTCCGGTCAGGGTGATCCCGACCAGTGCTCCCTCGTTGCCCCCTTGGACGGCGGCAAGGGCCGCCACCGTTCCCGCAATCGTGCCAAAAACCAGTCCGGCGCATGCGGCGAACCGGTGAAGTCGCAGCACCCAAAGCACCACGCAGGACACCGCCAAGGGGGTGATCGCCACCCAGACGCCCCGGACCACCTCGCCGGCCGCCCCGTCCAACCCGGCGAAACCACGGAACGCGAGCACCTCGTAACTGTTCCGCACCACCGACCCGGACCGCAGCCACGGCAGGAACGTCCCCGCCACGCCTGTGATCAAGCCGACAACCCCGACGACCGCTCCCCACGTCCTGCGCACCGGGTCATGCTCGCAAACCGGGGCGTGCGAGGGTGGAGCGCATGGACGCACGGGACGCGATGGCCGCGGCGCGGCGGATCACCGTGCTCACCGGGGCCGGGGTGTCCACGGCGTCGGGCATCCCCGACTTCCGCGGGACGTCGGGGCTGTGGACCCGGTTGGGCCGCGGGGACACCCTGGAGAGCTACCTGAAGGACCCGTCCGTGCGGCGGGCGGCGTGGCGCTTCCGGGCCGAGCACCCGCTGTGGACGGCGTCGCCCAACGCGGCGCACCGGGCGGTCGCGGACCTGGAGCGGGCGGGGCGGTTGCGGACACTGCTGACGCAGAACGTCGACGGGCTGCACCAGCGGGCCGGGTCGTCGGCGGTGGTCGAGTTGCACGGGTCGATGCTGGGGACCGTGTGCGCGGACTGCGGTGCGCTGGGTCCGATGGCGGACGCGGTGGCGCGGGTGCGGGCGGGGGAGGAGGACCCGGACTGCACGACGTGCGGCGGGACCCTGAAGTCGACCGCGGTGGCGTTCGGCGAGCCCCTGGACCCCGACGTGCTGCGGTCGGCGCGGGTGGCGGCGCTGGACTGCGACCTGATGCTGGTGGTCGGGACGTCGTTGTCGGTGGAGCCGGCGGCCGGTCTGGTGGGGTTGGCGGCGCAGGCCGGTGCGCTCGTGGTGATCTGCAACGACGAGCCGACGCCTTACGACGGGGTCGCTTCGGCGCTCGTGCGCGGGCCGGTGCAGGAGACGGTGCCGGACCTGGTGGCGGTGCCGGTGGTGGAGTCGGGTCCGGTGCGCACGTGGGGCGATCCGAGCACGTGGTGATCAGCCGTCAGTGATCGTCTTTCACCCTCCTGGGAACGCTCTGAGCTGGGAAGATGATCTCATGGGGGAGCAGCAGTCACCGATCAACGTGCGCCGGGCCGTGAAGGTCTCGGTCGATTTCGCCGTGGGCTGGCACGAGGGCCGCTTCGAGGTGGAGCACGAGTCCCACGGCGTCCGCTTCCGGCCGTTGGGCAGCCACTGGGTCAAGCTCGACGGGGAGCGCTTCGAGCTGGCGAACGTGCACTTCCACCGGCTCAGCGAGCACTGGGTGAGCGGCCGGCGTGGAGTCGCCGATCACGCTCGACCTGCCGGAGTCGCTGCCCGCGGGCGGCTTCTTCCGCTACGAGGGTCGCTGACCACACCGGACTTCGGCGAGAACGTGAGCTGGGTGGTCATGCGCGACCCGGTCGCACCACGCGATCCGTTGCGCGGCTTCGTCCTCGCGCACGGCGACCAGGCCCGCGACCCGCAGCCGCTGCACCGCCGGTTCGTGCCGGCCTCCGGCTGAACCGGTGAGTAGCCGTGTGTGACGCAGCTCAATAAGGTCCTCCCGTATGCGCGTACCCCTCACAGTCGCCGACTTCCTCTACCGCGCCGAGCACGTCCACGCGGACACCACCGCCACCGTCGACGAGCCGAACCAGCCCGCCGCGCCCGTCCCCACCACCACCTACCGCGAGTTCGCGAACCGGGTCCGGGCCTGGCAGGCCGGGTTCGACGCCCTGGACATCGGTGAAGGCGAGCGCGTCGCCGTCGTCAGCCACAACTCCGCCCGCCTCCTCGAACTCCTGCACGCCGTCCCCGCGAGCGGCCGGATCTGCGTGCCGGTGAACTTCCGGCTGCGGCCCGACGAGGTGTCCTACATCGTCGAGCACAGCGGCGCGTCCGTGCTGCTCGTCGACCCCGAACTCGAACTCGACCAGGTCACCGCCCGCCACCGCTTCACCCTCGGCGAGGAGACCGAGCAACTCCTCCGCCCGGGCACCGAGCCGCGCCCGTGGTCCGCGCCGGACGAGGACGCGACCGCCACGATCAACTACACGTCCGGCACGACGGCCCGCCCCAAGGGCGTCCAGATGACGCACCGCAACATCTGGCTCAACGCCGTCACCTTCGCCATGCACACCCGCGCGTGGGAGCGGGACGTCTACATGCACGTCCTGCCGATGTTCCACTGCAACGGCTGGGGCATGCCGTTCGGCCTGGCCGGCCTGGGCGTGCCGCAGGTGGTGCTGCGCAAGGTCGACGGCGCCGAGATCCTGCGCCGCGTCCGCGACCACGGCGTCACCCTGATGTGCGGCGCGCCGGCCGTGTGGAACTCCGTCCTCGACGCCGCGCAGACGTGGGACGGCGAGATCCCCGGCCGGGACAAGGTGCGCATCGTGTGCGCGGGCGCGCCGCCGCCCAGCCGGACCATCGCCCGTGTGGGTGAGGAACTTGGTTGGGAATTCCTCCAGCTCTACGGCCTCACCGAAACGTCCCCCTTGCTCACCTTCAACCGCACCCGCCCCGGTGACGACGACCTGCCCGCCGAGGAACGCGCGCGGAAGCTGTCGCGGGCCGGCGCGCCGGGGCTCGGGGTCCGGCTGCGCATCGCCGACAGCGGCGAGGTCATGGCCCGCACCAACAACGTCATGGCCGGCTACTGGGAGAACCCGCAGGCCACGGCCGAGGCGATCGAGGACGGCTGGTTCCACACCGGCGACGGCGGCACGCTCGACGACGAGGGCCACCTGACCATCTCCGACCGCAAGAAGGACGTGATCATCACCGGCGGCGAGAACGTGTCGTCCATCGAGGTCGAGGACGCCCTGTTCAGCCACCCCGCGGTGGCCGAGGCGGCGGTCATCGGCGTGCCGCACGACAAGTGGGGTGAAACGATCAAGGCGCTGGTCGTGCTCGCGGACGGCGCGCGGGCCACCGAGGTCGAGCTGATCGCGCACTGCAAGCAGCGGCTGGCCGGGTACAAGGCGCCGACCTCGGTGGAGTTCCGCGAGGCGATCCCGCGCACGGCCACCGGCAAGGTGCAGAAGTTCAAGCTCCGCGAGCCGTACTGGGCCGACCTCGACCGCAAGGTCAACTAGCACCCACCCCCGGTAAACATCTGTGACCCGTGTGGCTGAAGTTCTTGCGGGGTCAATTGGAAACCTTGGTGCTGAAGTGGCACAGTCTCGGAACGTGTCCGTGGGACGCCATTCGGTGTAACGCGGTTCGGCCGAGCGGGGTGGGGAGGCGGGTGTCTTGACCCGGTGGGTGATCATGCTGGTCGCGGTGCTCCTCCTGCTCCCCGGCGTGGCGGCGGCGGTGCCACCGCCGCCGCCCAACCCCAGTGACGACCAGATCAGCGCCGGTCGGCGCGAGGCCGACGCCAAGGCCGCGCGGGTCGGTGAGCTGACCAGCCGGCTCACCGCCGCCGAGGCGGAGCTGCAACGGCTCACCGACGACGTCGCCCAGAAGATGGAACTGGCCAACAAGGCCCGCGTCGACCTCGAAACCGCCCGGGACGAGGCCGCCAAGGCCCGCCAGGCCGCCGACGCCGCGCGCACCGAGGCGGACGCCGCCGGCCAGGCCGTCGAGGCCGCGCGCCGCGAGCTGGACGAGTTCGCCGCCGCCAGCTACCAGCAGGGCAGCACGGTCGGGTCGCTGTCGGCGTACCTGGGCGCGTCCAGCCCGGAGGACCTGCTGGCCCGCAACCAGCTGCTCGCGGCGGTCGGCGACGCCAACCTCAACGCCCTCGACGACGTCGAGTGGGCCCGCTCGGAGAAGGCCAACAAGGACGCCGCCGCCCGCGCCGCCCTGGACGTCGCCAACCAGAAGGAGGCGGCGGCCGACCAGGCCAAGCGCGACGCCGACACCGCCCACCAGGCCGCCGCCCAGGCCCGCGAGGGCCAGGCCGCGCAGGCGGCGGCGATCGAGGGGGACAAGAGCCGCGTCGAGAGCGAACTGACCGCGGCGCTCGGCGCGGTGCAGAGCCTGGAGGGCCAGCGCGCCCAGTACGACCAGTGGGTCGAGCAGAAGCGCCGCGAGGACGAGGAAGCCGCCCACCAGGCCGCCTTGGCCGCCAAACCCACCGCGCCCGTCGACCGCCCGGTGGCCGCGCCCACCGGTGGCGTGGAAACCGTGGTGGCACGCGCGATGTCGCAACTCGGCGTGCGCTACTCGTGGGGCGGCGGCAACTACAACGGCCCGACCGTGGGCGTGCGGGACTGGGGCGTCGGCGACTCGTACGGCGACTACTACACCGTCGGCTTCGACTGCTCGGGCCTGATGATGTACGCGTTCGCGGGCGTCGGCGTGTACCTCCAGCACTACAGCGGCTACCAGTACAACTCGGGCCGCAAGGTGCCGCTGGCCCAGGCGCAGCGCGGCGACATGCTGTTCTGGGGTCCCGGCGGCGGCACCCACGTGGCCCTGTACCTGGGCGGCGGCATGATGGTCGAGGCCCCGTACTCCGGCTCGTACGTCCGCGTCGCCCCGGTTCGCTACGGCGGCATCATGCCGTACGCCGTGCGCCTGCTGTAGAAGTCGCCGGCCGCGAGCGGGGTCGGCGTGCTGTCATGCGCCGGTGATCGCAGAGGTGGCCCACCACGCGCCGGTCGAGCCGGTGGTGGACGGGGACGTCATGGTGTCCGCGACTGTCGGCCCGCAGGGCGAACTGGTGGTCTTGTGGTGCGACCCCGCCCTGTTGTCCGTGCTGTCGTCGCGTCAGCGCAAGCCCGGTTCCACCAAGGCGCGCCGCACGCACAAGGTGCGGGTCACCGCCCACCACCCCGATCCGGTGGTGTTGACCGAGATCTCTGACATCGACCTGGACTTCCCGACCGCCCACCCGCTGCCGGACGGCGAGGTGCTGCTCGTCGGGGCGCGCGTCCGCGGCTCCGCCCCGAACGCCGTGGTCTACGACTCCGAGGGTCGGGTGGTCCGGCGGGCCGACCTGGGCGACGGCATCGAACACGTCTACACGACCGCTGGGGGTGATGTGTGGGTGGCGTACTTCGACCAGGGCATCTTCGGCCGTTCGGAGGTCGCGGCCCACGGGCTGGTGCGGTTCGGGCCGGATCTGCGGCCGGTGTGGCGGTTCCCGGGGTGGGTGATCGCCGACTGCTACGCGCTCAACGTCACCGAGCGCGAGGCATGGACCTGCTACTACACCGAATTCCCGGTGGTGCGGGTGCGCGACGGCAAGGTCACGCGGTGGGACAACGACATCACGGGCGTACGTGCGTTGGCGGTCGTGGGGCGGCGGGTGGGGTTGTTCGGGGGGTACGAAGAGGACCGCGATCGACTGGTCGTCGGGTGGTTGGACGGCGACCGGTTGCGCGTGACGGCTCACCACCGGCTGACGCTGCCCGGTGGTGAGCAGTTGCCCGCGGACGCGGGGGTGATCGGTCGAGGCGGTGAGCTGCACGTCGTCACCGCCGACGCCTGGTACCGCCTCGACCTGGCCTCCCTCGCCTGAACGAGCGTCAGTCCACGCAGACCGGGCCGCCGCCCGGGGCCGTGGCGGTGCCCGAGGACGGACCGGCGGGCTGGTCGGCGAAGAACGTGCCGACGAACTGCCGCACCGCCGCGGGATCGGGGCGCAGGACGTGGCCCGCCGGTTCCTCGCCGGGTTCCACCGGGATGGTGGTGGCCCGGATCGGCGTGCCTGCGGTCAGGCCGCGGGCGAAGGCGAGCAGGTCCCAGCCGTCGTCGGTCTGGACGCTCGACCTGACCACGCCCAGCAGGCCGGTGACCTTGGCGGTGTCGTCGAGGAACGACCGGTCGAGCAGCTTGGCGCCCAGCGCGGACAGGAAGGCCTGCTGCCGCCGGACGCGGTCCAGGTCGCCTTGGACCAGGCCGTAGCGCTGCCGCACGAAGTCCAGCGCGCGGTCACCGGACACGACCTGCTGCCCGGCCGGGAAGTCCGCGCCCGTCCGGAGGTCCTTCGTCGCCGCGTTCAGGCACACCTCGACCCCGCCGACCGCGTCGGCGAGCTTGGCGAACGCGCTCATCTCCACCACCGCGTAGTGGTCGACGGTCACCCCGGTCAGCGCCTCCACGGTCCTGGTCAGCGCCTGCGCGCCGGCCGCCACGCCCCCGGAGTCGTGCGCGTTCGTGTAGACCAGCGTGAGCCGGTCCGAGCCCTGGCCGGGCACCTCGACCCACGTGTCGCGTGGCAGTGACACGACGGCCACCCCGGTGGGCGTCACCCGCGCCAGGGCGACGCTGTCGGCGTGCTGGTACTCGTCCAGGCCCACCAGCAGCACGTTCTGCGGGGCGAGCGGCGTGACGGCGGTGGAACTGGTGGCCGGTGGTGCGGCGTCGCGGGACACCGTCATCGGCACGACCACCGCCACGGCCGCCGCGGCCGCGGTCAGCGCGGCCACCGCGAGCAGCGAACCGGTCCGGCGGCGCGCCCGGCGCCGGTGGAGTTGGGCCATCACCTCGCGCGCGTCCACCGCCTCGTCGGCCTCCGCCGCGATGGCCTCGCGGATCAACATCTCCCGATCGGTCACCGCAGCACCTCCACCGGCGTGTTCTCGTTGACGCGCAACGTCTTCAGCGCGCGTGAAATGTGGCTGCGCACGGTGCTCTCCGTGCAGCCGAGCACGGCGGCGATCTCCGCGTCCGTGCTGTCCTCGTAGTAGCGCAGCACCAGCGCCGCCCGCTGCCTGCGCGGCAGCATCGCGATGCGCCGCCGCATGGCGTCGCGTTCCGCGTGCCGCACGGCGTGGTCGGCGACCGGCGGCGCGACCTCGTCCAGGGCGGCGTGCGAAGCGGACACGTCCCGCGCGGCCCGACGCCTGCGCCACGAGAGGTACTCGTTGGTCACCATCCGCTTGACGTAGAGGTAGGGCGCGTCCATCGCGGCGATCCGCGCCCACCGCTCCCGGGCGCGCAGCAGCACGTCCTGCACGATGTCGTTGGCGAGGTGCTTGTCGCACGTCATCGCGGTGGCGTAGCGCAAGAGCCGATCGAGCCGATCGGCGACGAACTCGTCGAACCCGTCCCGCACGTCGCCCCCTTCTGCCGAGTTGTCGTTTGCGCCCGGGAAACTGTCCGAACGCACCCGCCCGTCCAACGGTGTGACCCGGCTCACGAGTACCGTTTCGTCACCGACGGCAGTGCCGCGCTCGCCGCCATCAACGCGGCCTGGTCGCGGCGGGGCGTGCCTCCGGCCCCCGATGTCCACTCCTGATCTGGTTCGCCCTCCTGGCGATCTTCACCGATCGAACGAGGAACGCTCGGCGGCGCCGATGAGTTCAACGCCCGCAGCCGGGGCGGTGTGACGCGACGTCACTCACGGGACAATTCCGGCGTCCAGCGCTTCCAGAGCGGTGCGGACGCGGTTCGCTTCGGCGGTGCGGTGTTGGGTGGTGTGCAGGTGGAGGGCTTCCTGCCACCTGTCGCGGGCCAGGTCGTGTTCCCCGAGGTCGGACAGGACGTGGCCCAGGCGTTCCAAGGTGTTGGCTTCCTCGTAGGAATGGCCCAGTTCGCGGAACAGGGCCAGGGCCTGCTCGTAGTGTTCGCGGGAGTCGGTGAGGCGAGCCGTCTGGTGGGCCAGCAGGCCCAGGCTGTCCTGGGTGTTGGCCACGCCGGGCTGGTTGTCCTGGGCGGTGTAGAGGTCCAGGGCCTCGGTCAGGAGAACCTGGGCGCGGTCGTGGTGGCCCAGGTGGGTGGCGTGCCAGCCTGCGGCGTTGAGGGCGTCGGCGACACCCACCTCGTCCTCCAACCGCCGGTACAGGACCAGGGACTGCTCGCTGTGGTGCAGCGCCGCGGCCGGGTCGCCGGAGTCGCACAACGAGCGGGACAACGCGTAGTGCGTGTGCGCCTGGGACAGCACGTCACCCGCCTGCTCGGACAGGGCCAGCGCATCCCGCATGTGCGTCAACGCCTCCTCGACCCGGCCCAGGTCGTTGGCCGCGTAGCCGAGCAAGCGGTGGGCGCGGGCGCGGACCTCGTGGTCGGACAACGCTTCCGCCGCCGCGGCACCGGCCTGCCACACCGCGTACTCGTCGGCCAGCAGGCCCTGGCGGAAGTGGTAGTCGTCCAGAGTCCACGCCAGTTGCCACACCGCCTTGTGCCACCCGCGCTCCACCGCGAGCCGCTGCACGGCCAGAAGGTTCTGGTGCTCCAAGGAGAACCACTCCCACACGTCCTCGGCCGGCGGGTCGGGCGCACAGCCCTCGGGAAGCTCGTCCAGCTCGATGGCCACCCGGTACGGCTCGGTGATCCGGTTCGCCGCGAACGCCGTGTGCAGGTAGTAGTCGACCAAGCGGCGTTCAGCCTGCGCTTCGGGGCAGTCGGCCGCGCGTTCCGCCGCGAACAGGCGGAGCAGGTCGTGCAACCGGAACCGGTCCGGCGCGTGCTGCTGCACCAGGTGCGCGGCGGTCAGCTCGCGCAGCGCGGAGAGCGCACGGGGGAGTGGCAGACCGGTCAACGAGGCCACGGCCGACAGGCTGATGTCCGGACCCGGCACCACGCCCAGCAGCCGGAACACCCGGGCCGTCTCCGCCGGCAGCGCCCGGTAGGACCACGAGAACACCGCCTCCAGGCCCGTCCCGGCCTCACCGGTGTCCAGCGCGGCCAGGCCGATCGACCGCAGCTCCCGCGCCCACACCGCGAGCGGGAACCCGGGGTGCGCCGCCGCGCGGGCCGCGGTGATCGCCAGTGCCAGGGGCAGCCCCGCACAGCACGCCAGCAGTTCGGCGACCGCGTCCGGCTCGGCGGCCACCCGGCCCGCGCCCAGGTGTCGGGCCAGCAGGTCGCGCGCCTCGGCGTCGTCGAGGACGTCCAGCTCCACGGTGTGCGCCCCGTGCTCGGCGACCAGGCCGGGCAGCCGCCGCCTGCTGGTCACCAGCACCGCGCACGTCGGGCTGCCCGGCAGCAGCGGCGCGACCTGCGCCGAGTCGGCCGCGTTGTCCAGCACGACCAGCAGCCGCCGCCCGGCGACCAGGCTCCGGTAGAGCGCGGCCTGCGCGTCGAGACCGGAGGGCACGGCGGAGGCCGGCACGCCCAGCGCGTCGAGGAACCCGCGCACCGCCACCGCGGGCGGCACGGGATCACCCGACGGGGCGAAACCGCGCAAGTTGACGTGCAGTTGACCGTCCGGGAACCGGTCCAGGTGCTGGTGCGCCCAGTGCAGCGCGAGCCACGTCTTGCCGATGCCGCCCGCCCCGCCGACCACCGACACCGGCACGCCGTCACCGGCGTCCAACGCCCCGGTCAGCCGCTTGAGGTCGGCGCCGCGGCCGGTGAACAGCCGGGGCGCGGCGGGCAGTTGTCGGGGCACGGGCGCGGCGGGGGAGCAGTTCAGCGCCGGGTCGGCGGTGAGCACCTGGCGGTGCAGTTCGCGCAGCGCGGGGCTGGGATCCGCGCCGAGTTCGTCGGCCAGTTCGCGGCGCACGCGCTCATAGTGGCCCAGTGCGTCGGCCTGCCGCCCGGCCCGGTACAAGGCGGTGATCAGTTGTGCGGCCAGGCGCTCGTCCAGCGGCCGTTCGTCGGCGCGGACGAGGAGGCGGGGGAGGACCTCGTCGTGCCGGCCCAAGCGCAGCGCCACGTCGGCGTGGTCGAGTTCGGCGGCGGTCCGCTCGGCGTCCAGCGCTGCCCGGACGGCGGTCAGCCACGGTGTGTCCAGACCGGTGAACGCCTCGCCCCGCCACAGCTCCAGCGCCTCCGTGAGCAGCGCGAACGCCTCGTCGTCGGACCGGGCCGCGCGTGCGGAGGCGGTGAGCTTGCGGAACCGGTGCAGGTCCACCGCGTCCTCGTCGACCACCAGCCGGTAGCCGCCGGACTGGCGTTCCACCACGACCTCGGGTCCGAGGGCGCGCCGCAGCCGCGCCAGGTAGGTGTGCAGGGTGTTGCGGGCGCGCGGGGACGCCTCCGCTCCCCACACCCGTTCGACCAGCACGTCGGGCGGCACCAGCCCGTTGGCCTCGACCAACAGCGCTACCAGCACGCACTGCTGACGGGCGTGCCCGACATCGGCCGGCCGGCCACCCGGACGTGCGCCCACCGGGCCCAACAGCGTGAACACCCAACCCCCTGCGGTAGGCCGTGACCTGCTGATTCAAGGATCGTTCCACAACCGCGCCATACGCTGCCGCCATCCTGTCGATGCGGTCGGAACCGGCGGGGAAGGCGGGCCGGCCGCCGACCCGGGGGGCGGCCGGTCGCACGGCAGGACCGGGGGGTGGAGGTGCCGTCGGGAACGCGCG
>NZ_JAPSLK010000002.1:0-441358 GCF_031180885.1 Saccharothrix sp. | reverse complement strand
GCGTCCCACGCGTCGTCCACACCGGGGATCATCACACCCCGAGCCGGGTGCCGTCGGGAACGCGCGTTCCCGACGGCACCCGGCTCGGGGTGTGATGATCCCCGGTGTGGACGACGCGTGGGACGCCGTGGTGCTCGCCGGTGGGCGCGGCAGCCGGCTCGGCGGGGTGGACAAGGCGGCGGTCGAGGTCGGCGGGCGCACCCTGCTCGACCACGCCCTGGACGCGGTGCGCGGTGCGCGCCGGATCGTGGTCGTGGGGCCCGAGAAACCCGTGGCCGGCGTCGTGTGGACCCGTGAGGAACCGCCGGGCGGGGGACCGGTCGCGGGGCTGGCCGCCGGGCTCGCCCAGGTCAGCGCGCCCCGGGTGGTGGTGCTGGCCGTGGACCAACCGAGGGTCACCGCCGCCACCGTGGCCCGGCTGCTGGCCGGGGGAGGTTCCGCCGTCCTGGTCGACGCCGAAGGCCGCGAGCAGTGGCTGACCGGGGTGTGGCGCACGGCCGACCTGCGCGCGGCGCTGCCCGAGGACCCGCGGAACCGGTCCATGCGGTCCGTGGTCGCCGCACTTCTACCCGTCCGGGTCGAGGGTTCACCCGAAGAGACCAGTGATGTGGACACGCCGGGTGATCTCGGGCGTTAGGACCCCTTCACAAGCGCCACACCGCCGACAGGGAAGACTTGGGCACCGTCGCACAACCCCGTCGAGGAGGACCGTTGTCCGAGCCCGCCGCCGAGGCGCCCAACACGCCGGCTCGTGACGCCCAGTTGCTCGAACGCACCGTGTTCGAGGTCAAGCGGGTGATCGTCGGCCAGGACCGGCTCGTCGAGCGCATGCTCGTCGGCCTGCTGGCCAAGGGCCACCTGCTGCTCGAAGGCGTGCCCGGCGTGGCGAAGACCCTGGCCGTGGAGACGTTCGCGAACGTCGTCGGCGGCTCGTTCTCGCGCGTCCAGTTCACCCCGGACCTGGTGCCCGCCGACATCCTCGGCACCCGCATCTACCGGCAGGGCAGCGAGAGCTTCGACGTCGAACTCGGCCCGGTGGTGGCCAACTTCGTCCTCGCCGACGAGATCAACCGCGCGCCCGCCAAGGTGCAGAGCGCGATGCTGGAGGTCATGGCCGAGCGGCACGTGTCCATCGGCGGCAGGACCTTCCCCATGCCCAACCCGTTCCTGGTGCTGGCCACCCAGAACCCCATCGAGAACGAGGGCGTCTACCCGCTGCCCGAGGCGCAGCGCGACCGCTTCCTGTTCAAGATCCAGGTCGAGTACCCGACCGCGGAGGAGGAGCGGGAGATCGTCTACCGGATGGGCGTCGAGCCGCCCGTCCCGCACCAGGTGCTCAGCCCCGAGGAACTGGTCCGCCTGCAGGGCGTGGCGTCCAAGGTGTTCGTGCACCACGCGCTGGTCGACTACGTGGTGCGGCTGGTCATCGCGACCCGCGCGCCCAAGGAGCACCAGCTCACCGACGTCGCCGGCTGGGTCGCCTACGGCGCCTCGCCGCGCGCCTCGCTGGGCATCATCGCCGCCGCGCGTGCCCTGGCGCTGGTCCGGGGTCGGGACTACGTCCTGCCCCAGGACATCGTGGACGTCGTGCCGGACGTGCTGCGGCACCGGCTCGTGCTGTCCTACGACGCGCTGGCCGACGGCGTCCCGCTGGACCACATCATCACGCGGGTGCTCCAGACCGTGCCGCTGCCGCAGGTCTCCGCCCGTCCTCAGGCGCCGCAGCCCGCGGGTAGGCCGTGACCTCCGAGGAGACGTCCGCGCGGCCGTCCTGGGCGCCGCCGGTCCTGCACGGCGGTCGCATGGAGGCCGCGCTGCGCACGTTGGAGCTGGAGGTCCGGCGCCGGCTGGACGGCCTGCTCCAGGGCAACCACCTGGGCCTGGTGCCCGGACCCGGTTCCGAACCCGGCGAGGCCCGGCCCTACCAGCCCGGTGACGACGTGCGCCGGATGGACTGGGCGGTCACCGCGCGCACCACCGTGCCGCACATCCGGGAGACGGTGGCGGATCGCGAGCTGGAGACGTGGGTCGCGATCGACCTGTCCCCGTCGCTGGACTTCGGCACGGCGGTGTGCGAGAAGCGCGACCTGGTCGTGGCTGCTACGGCGGCTGTGGCTCATTTGACCAGGGGTGGCGGCAACCGGATCGGTGCCCTGGTGTCGACGGGCGAGAAGATGGTTCGCGTGCCTGCCCGGGGTGGGTTGGCGCACGCGCGTGGCCTGATCCGGAAGGTGGCCGAGACGCCTCGTGCGCCGGAGGGCACGCGGGGTTCGTTGGCGGAGTTGGTCGAGCAACTGCGCCGGCCGCCGCGTCGGCGTGGGTTGGTCGTGGTGATCTCCGACTTCCTGGGTGGCATGGAGTGGCAGCGTCCGCTGCGCGCTTTGTCGGCGCGGCACGACCTGGTGGCCATCGAGGTCGTGGATCCGCGTGACATCGACTTGCCGGAGGTCGGGACCGTGGTGTTGGCCGACCCGGAGACCGGTCGGCAGCGCGAGGTCGTGGCGTCGCCGTTGCTGCGCCGGGAGTTCGCGGCGGCGGCGGCGGAACATCGCGCGGCGGTGGCGGCCGGGTTGCGGCAGGCCGGTGCCGGGCACCTGGTGCTGCGGACGGACTCGGACTGGATCGCCGACACGGTCCGGTTCGTGGTGGCCCGCAAGCGCCGCTGGTCGGGAGGGGTGGCCTGATGAGCTTCTCGGGTTTCACCGCGCCGTGGTGGTTCCTGCTGCTGATCGCGGTGGCGGGCGTGGCGGCGCTGTACGTGGTGATCCAGCGGGTGATGCGCAAGCGGATGCTGCGCTTCGCGAACCTGTCGATGCTGGAGAAGGTTGCCCCGAAGCGGCCGAGTTGGTGGCGTCACGCGCCCGCCGCGGTGTTGTTGGTGGCGTTCATCTTGCTGACTGTCGCGTTGGCCGGGCCGACCGCGGAGCAGAAGGTGCCGCGGAACCGGGCGACGGTGATGTTGGTGATCGACACGTCGCTGTCCATGAAGGCGACGGACGTGCAGCCGTCGCGGTTGGAGGCGGCGCAGGTCGCGGCCAAGTCGTTCGCGGAGGGGTTGACGCCGGGGATCAACCTGGGGCTGATCTCTTTTGCGGGGAGTGCGACGGTGCTGGTCGCGCCGACGACGGACCGGGGTGCGGTGACGCAGGGCATCGACGGTCTGAAGCTTGCCCAGGCCACGGCGACGGGTGATGCGATCGTGGCGGCGTTGGCGGCGATCGACTCGTTCGGCAAGGTGGTGGGCGGCGCGGACGGTCCGCCGCCGGCTCGCATCGTGCTGATGACCGACGGCAAGGAGACGGTCGGTACCCGGCGGGCTTTTGATGCGGCTGAGGACGCCAAGAAGGCGGGCGTTCCGATCTCCACGATCTCCTTTGGCACCGAGGATGGAGTGGTCGAGATCGAGGGTCGCCGGCAGGAGGTGCCGGTGGACGACGACTCGATGAAGGAGATCGCGAAGCTGTCGGGGGGCGAGTTCTTCAAGGCGGCCAGCGCCGAGGAGTTGCGGCGGGTGTACGACACGTTGGGTGAGCAGATCGGGTACGAGAAGAAGCAGGCGGACGCGAGTCGTCCTTGGGTCGTCTTTGGCACTTTGGCCGCTTTGGTCGCTGTCGCCGGCGCTCTGCTTTTGGGCCAACGTTTGCCTTGATTTGCGCTTCGCTTCTTGGGATGCGCTTCGCGCTCTCAGGACTGACGCGCTGACGCTCTCAGGACGCGCTGACGCTCTCAGGACTGACGCGCTGACGCGCTCTCAAGCTGGACGCGCTTCGCGCTCTCAAGATCAAAAGCGGGCCTGGAGGCCCCCGGGGGCGGAAGGGCTGCGGCCTCCCCCCGCACGACCTGCCGGAGGCAACCACCCTTTGGTCTTCTCCGCAACCGGAAAAGCTGGTTGCGGAGAAGACCAAAGCGCGGTTGGGCTGCGCCCAGGCCGTACGGGGGGAGACCGAAGCCCTTCCTTGGGCTGTGCAGCCCGAGCCCGAGCATGGCGGCGCCTTCGGCGCTCGGCAGGTCTTGTCGGTGTGTCGGCGCTCGGCAGGGCGTGTCGGGATGTCGGGATGTCGGCAGCGCGTGTCGGGATGTCGCAGGCCGTGTCGGGATGACGGCAGGCCGTGCGGATGTGCTTGCGTGCGGCCTACGAAGGGAATTGTCGGTACCCCGTGCGATGATCGAAGCGGGGGCCGGAGGCCACGCCCGGCTAGGCCGCGCGCCGGGCAGCCGCGCCTGGGTTTTGTCGGCGGCCTCGTCCACCGCGTCCGCCAGCCACTCGCCCGCCAGCCACTCGCCCATCCCGCCAGCCCGCCCGGTCCCGCCAGCCCGCCCCGTCCCGCCAGCCCGCCCCGTCCCGCCAGCCCGGCCTGCCCCGCTGGCCCGTGCGCCCACCCGGCCCACCCGGCCAGCCGGCCCACCCGGCCAGCCGGCCCACCCGGCCAGCCGGCCTGGCCAGGCCAGCCGGGCCGGCCAGGCCTGCTGGCTTGGCCCGTCCGTCCGGCCGCCCACTCGCCGTCCGCCGGCCGGCCCGCCGCGTCCGCCGGCGAGCCCGCCCCGTCTGCCACCCCCTCCACCCGCCCTCCACCCCCTCCACCGACCAAGCCCACGTATCCGTCGTATCGCGAGCGGGCGGGGTTGGCGGCAGGATGAGGGCATGGTGCAGGTGAAGAACTGGCGCGAGATGGTCGACTGGTCCGCGGACCTGTTGCTGCGCACCACCGGCGAAGGGGTTCCCGAGTGGAACCGGCGGGTCCTGGAGTCGGGGGCCGCCACCGAGCTTGAGCTGCGCGACTGGTTGCGGGACCGCCAGGTCACCGGGTACGCGCAGATGCTGCTGGTCATGGAGCGCTTCGGCTACCCCGACTTCATGGCCGCCTCCTCCGACGAACTGGTCGACCGCCAGTACGCCGACCGGCCCGAACTGCGCCCCATCCTCGACCGACTGCTCGCCGAAGCCGCCCTCCTCGGCCCGATGCACGTCCAAGCCCGCAAGACCTACGTCGCCCTCGTCTCGCCCCGCCGCACCTTCGCCATCGTCAAAGCCTCCACCCGCACCCGCGTCGACCTCGGCCTCCGGCTCGCCGGCCACCAACCCGAAGGGCGGCTGGAAGGGGCCACCTCCCTCGGGAACGACACCATCACCGTCCGGATCGCGATCTCCAGCGCCGACGACATCGACGACGAGACCCTCGCCTGGCTCCGGCACGCCTACACCGGCAACTGCTAACCGTGCAGGTCCCGGTACGTCTCGGCGGCACCGGGGTGCAGCGGTAGCCCCGCGGTGCCGATGAGGCTGCGGACGTCGAGGAACTGGGTGCCCAGCGCCTGCTCGGGCACCAGGGCCGCGGCCCGGGACACCAGGGTCCGGGTCACCTCGGCGCCCAGGTCGTCGGGCAGGGAAGCCCGGCACACCAACAGGTTCGCCACCCCGATGGTGGGCACCTCGCGCACCGCCCCGTACACCCCGACCGGCACGGGGACCTGCTCGTACACCGACCCGTGCGCCGCCCGCAGACCGCCGAGCAGACCCGCCAGGGGCAGCAGGCGGATGTTCGACAGCCTGGCCAGGGTGGGTGTCGGCACGCCACCGGACCACAGGAGGGCGTCGATCCTGCCCTCCACCAACGCTTGCGCCGCCTCGGCCAGCCGCAGGTGCTCCACGTGCACCGACCGGTCCAAGCCGGTGGTGGCCAGCATCCGTTCGCCGGACAGGGAAGCGCCCGACCCGGCCGCACCCAGGGACACGCGGCGTCCGGCGAGGTCCATGACGCTTTGGGCCGGGTCGTCCTGGCGCACGACCAACTGGAGGTAGTTCTCGTACACCCGGCCCAGGGCGCGCAGTTCGAGCGCGGGGTCGGCGGTGCGGGCCGAGTCGGCGAGGGCCAGGGCGATCTGGGCGCGGCCGTCGCGGAGCAGTTCCAGGTTCGACAGGCTGCCCTGGGTTTCCACGACCTCGGCCGGCAGTTGGGCCGCGAGCAGGGTGGCGAAGTCGTAGTACAGGCCGCCCTTCTCGCCGGCGGCGATGCGCAGTCCGGCGGCCGAGGAGCCGGAGGTGCAGCCGGCGGCCAGCAGTGCGAGGAGGAACAGGCGGCGGTTCACAGGGTCGGCTCCAGGGGGAGGACGACCCGGGCCACCAAGCCGTCCGCAGTGGACAGTTCGAGGGTGCCGCCGCGTGCGCGGACCAGGCGGTCGGCGATGGCCAGGCCCAGGCCGGTGCCGGGCTGGTCCGTCCGGCCGCGCCAGAAGCGTTCCGTGGCAAGGGAAAGCTCCTCGGCGGTCATCCCGGGGCCGTCGTCGGTGACCTGGAGCCAGCCGACGCCCGCCGCACGGTCCGCGCCCAGGGTCACCCGGACCGTGCCGCCGTACTTGAGCCCGTTGTCCAGCAACACGTCCAGCACTTGGGCCAGGTCGGATTCGGGGCACCGGACCAGGATCGGGACCTGCGGGGCGGGTGGGACGGGCACTTGCCAGAAGTCTGCGCGGTCGGCCACGACCACGCCCAGGTCGGCCAGCTCCGGTTCGCGTCCGCCGGCGGCGACCTCGGTGGCCGTGCTCTCCGCGGACGCCAACGCCAGCAAGCCGTCCAGCAGCGACTCCAGCCGCTCGAACTCCGCCACCCCGGCCTGGTAGACCCGCCGCCCCTCCGGCTTCACCTGACCGCTCAACGTGTCCATGCGCAACCGCAGCGCCGCCATCGGGTTGCGCAACTGGTGCGAGGCGTCCGCGATGAGCCGCCGCTGCTGGTCCGCCGCCTCGGTCACCGCGTCGGACATCCGGTTGAACGACTCCGACAGCTCCCGCACCTCGGGCGGACCGCTGCGCTCGGGCACGTGCGCCCGCCGCTCGCCCGCCGCCACCGCCCGCACGCCCACCGCGAGGTCCGCCAACGGTTTGAGCAGCCACCGCGCCAGCGCCAGCACCAGCAGCACCGACCCCACCGCCGCCGCCAACGCGCCCGCCAGCACCATCAGCCACCGCGACATCACGTCCCCGGCGGCCCGGTCCAGCGACGCCCGCAGCACCACCGCGCCCGCCACCCGGGTCCCCGTCCCGACCGGCCGCGCGAACACCACCGTCCCCGTCGACCACGGCTTGATCGTCGGCACGGCCGGCGCGGGCTGGTTGCGCAGCGCCGCGTCCAGCACGTCGGCCAGCGCCGGGTCGTCGGCGGTCAGCCCGGCCTGCGCCACCGGCTGCCGGCGGGCGTCCACCACCACGACCGGCTCCCCGTACAGGGCCACGTACGCGGTGACCTCGTCGACCAGGGCCGCGTTGTCGCCGGAGGTCTCCGCCTGCTGCGCCAGCGCCGCGAACCGGTCCAGGTCGGCGGTCCGGCTGATCAGGAACCGCTGGGTCCGCTCGGTCGCGGTCGCCGACAGCAGCGGCACCGCGAACGCGGTCACGGCGGCGGCGGAGAACAGCAGCAGCACCAGCAGCAGTCGGCGGCGCATCTAGTCCCCGTCCCCGGAGGCCAGCCGGTAGCCGAACCCGCGGATGGTGGTGAGCAGGCCCGGCCGGTCGAGCTTCGCGCGCAGCCCCGCCAGGTGGACGTCCAGCGACCGCGACACCGCCAGGTACGCGTCGCCCCACACCTCGTCCATGAGCTGCTGCCGGCTCACCGCCGTGCCCGCCCGCCGCGCCAGCGCCGCCAGCACGTCGAACTCCTTGGTGGTCAGCGGCACCTCCGCCGACCCGACCACGACCCGCCGGCCCTCCAGGTCGATCGACACGTCCCCGACCCGCACCAGCCGGTCCGCCGGCCCCACCCGGACGCTGCGCCGCGCCACCGCGTCCATCCGGGCCAGCAGCTCACCCAGCCGCACCGGTTTCACCAGGTAGTCGTCCGCGCCCAGGCGCAGCCCGCGCACGATGGACCGCTCGTCGCCGCGCGCGGTCAGCACCAGCACCGGGGTCTGCGCCACCTTGCGGATCTTGCGCAGCACCTCCAGCCCGTCGGTGTCGGGCAGGCCCAGGTCCAGCAGGAGCAGGTCGAAGTCCCGGTGCGCGGTCAACGCGTCCGAGCCGCGCCGGACCCGCCGCGGGTGGTGGCCGTTGGCCTCCAGCGCCTCCACCAACGCGTCGGCGACGCCGTCGTCGTCCTCGACCAGCAGCACGCGCACCACGACCACCCCCTTCGGTAGCGGCGATTATGGCTTGTGGGGTGTAAACAGTGCTGGTGAGCATCGAAGACAGAGCGCCGGCCTCGCAGCTGGACGAGGCCAGCGAGGCGTTCGAGCACCTCGCGGCCGTGCTGGCCGACGAGCAGCCGCTGGGCGAGGTGCTCCAGCAGCTGGTGGAGTCGGCCTCCCGGGTCATCTCCGACGCGGAGAACGTGTCGGTCACCGTCGTCGGCCCGGAGGGCGCGCAGACGGCCGCGGCCACCGACGAGAAGGTGCTGGCGATCGACGCCGACCAGTACGCCGCCGGCAACGGCCCGTGCCTGGAGGCTTCGCGGATCGAGCGGCCGGTGCGGGTGGGCGTGGCCGAGGCGCGCGAGAAGTGGCCCGAGTTCGCCGCGGCGGCCGAACGGGCGGGCGTGAAGGCGTACCTGTCCGCGCCGCTGATGGTGGACGGCGCGGTGCTGGGCGCGCTCAACCTCTACAGCTCCGAGTCGCGCGCCTTCGACCCGTTCGACGAGGCCCTGCTGCGGCTGTTCACCACCGCCGCGTCCACCGCCATCACCGGCTTCCGGCGCTACGAGCGGTCGCGGGAGCTGGTCAAGAGCCTGGAGCGGGCGCTGGAGTCGCGGGCCGAGATCGACCAGGCCAAGGGCGTGCTGATGGCGGCGCACGGGGTGAGCGCGGACGAGGCGTTCGCGACGCTGGTCGCCGAGTCGCAGACCAGCAACACCAAGCTGCGGGTGGTGGCGCGCAACCTGCTGGACTCGGTGCGCAAGCCGTAGCTTTGTCACCGGGTTGACAATTCCGGTGCGGTGGGTTTGCGCATTCGTTCGGAGCTGTGCGCGGGCTGATCCGAATTGTTCTCCCGGTGGTTACAGTGACCCGGTCGGCGATTTCCGCTCGAGATTTCCGGGGAGAAGCATGCGCGCCCACCGCGTCGTCCTGGCCGCCCTGGCCGCCGCGTCCCTGTCCGCCTGCTCCGGCGGGTCGTCCTCGTCGGGGATGCGGACCTTCGACAGCCCGCAGGCGTTGGCCGAGGCCAACCGGGTGGCGGCGGAGGGCAAGCAGTCGGTGACCGTCGACCTGGACCTGGCGACCAACGGCAAGGGCAGCTGCGGGCTGCGGACCGCGGACTACTCGGCCGCGTGCGAGATCTCGGTCGCGGACGCCGAGAAGGTCGCCTACGTGATGGTGCCGGACGGGATCTTCGTGCGCATCCCCGACGGCCAGGCGCCGCAGCCGGACAAGCCGTGGCTGAAGCTCGACCCGGCGGACACGCGCAACCCGCTGGGGCAGGCGATGGCGGACGTGGCCGTGCACATCCGGGACTCCGCCGACATCCGCAAGGCGCTGCCCGAGGGCGCGCGGCTGGTGGAGAAGGCGGAGGAGGCGGTGGACGGCCGGCAGACCGTCCGGTACACCGCCCACGTGACGGTGAACGGGCAGGCGTCGGTGCTCAAGCTGTGGGTGGACGACGCGGACCTGCCGGTGAAGACCGAGCTGCGCACGCCGGTCCCGGACGGCGAGCCGGTGACCACCACGGCGGTGTTCCGCGATTGGGGCAAGCCGGTCACCATCACCCCGCCGTCGCCCGACCAGCTGACCAGCCTCCCGACCCCGTGAATCGTTGACGAAAAGCCCTTCCGGGTCTTCCGGAAGGGCTTTTCGTCAGTGAGCAGGAATTACTTCTTGGCGATGGTCAGGTCGAGCGTGTTGCCCGGCCCGGGAATGGTGCCGTTGACGATCGCGGTCACCAGGCCGCACCGCTCGAACTTGTCGATGGCGTACGTGCCGGCGAGCTTGCCGCCCGCGAGCGGGTCGAAGCCGGGCTGGGAGACCAGGTCGATCGAGGTGGGCGTGACCGTGTGGCACGCGTCGGTCGGCCGGACCACCTGGATGCCCAGCACCCGCACGTCGGTGAGCTTGACGGTCACCTTCGCGTTGGCGGTCACCGCGCCCGCCGCGATGGTGCCGACGGTCCGTCCCTGCGGGATCAGGCGCACGGTGGCCTTGGTCGGCATGAACCCGAAGAGCTTGAACTCGCCGGGTGCGTCGGGCAGGGCCAGGTCGCCGGCGAACTTGCCGCCGAGCAGGTCGACCTCGGTCTTCAGGGTGCCCGGTCCGAGCTTGAGGTCCGAGCCGAGCTTCTTGATGCCGCTGACGCCCGTGACGCCGTAGTCGATCCGCAGCGGGTCGTTGGGCGGAGCGCTGGTCGTCGGCGTGGTGGGTTGGGTCGTCGTTGTTGTTGTCGTGGTGGTTGTGGTTGTGGTCGTGGTGGTCGTCGTGCCGGGGGCGACGGTGAACTCGTGGAGCAGGGTCTGCTGGCCGGGCTTGAGCGTGCAGTCCGAGGTGAACGTGCCCAGGCCGGTCTCCGTCCCGTCGGCCTTGCGCGGGGTCAGGGTGGTGCTGAAGTCGCCGATCGAGATGGTCGTGCGGCCGGCGTTGGTGAACGACACCGAGGGGGTGCCGCCGGTCGCGACCGTGTCGAACGCGCCGGACGGTGGCACGGGTGTCTTGGCCACGGTCAGGTCGGGCACGATGTCCAGCACCGTGCCGGCGTTGTCCACCTTGGTCTTCGCCTTGGCGGTGCCCTCCACGGTGGCCGCCCCGACCAGGGCCAGGCCCTGCGTGGCGTTGGGCGGCACGGTCGCGGTCGCCGTCACCTTCGCCGCCGGGATCGGCTGCCCGACGACGGCCGAGTCGGGCAGGTCCTCCACGACGATCTTCACGCTCATGTCCTGCGTGCCGATCAGCGGGAACGGGCAGCTGTAGACCAGGGTGAGCGAGGCCGTCGCCGCCGCGCCGACCCCGGCGCCCGCGAAGGCCACCGAGCCGAGCACCACCGCGCCGACCGCGAGCCCGCCGACGAACCTCCTCCTGGAACCGGTCATGTGCGTCTCCTCGTCGAGACAACTGGTTGAAGGACGCGATCGCGGCAGCCGAATCGCGGCTACTGGTCAGTAAACTAGCGCTGCGGAACAGTATTCGGCAAGTATTTTCGGGGTGTTCGCACGTGTTGTCAGGCTCGCGACAAAACCTGTCCCGGATTTTGTCACGCGGGTGATAAAACACCGGGTAACAGTTGTCCCGGCAGGTGTCGGGAAGTAGTTTCCAAGAATGCGCCGGAACGGATCACGCAGGTGAGGGTCGCACTGGTCGTCGCGGTCGTGGCGGTGCTCGTGCTCGCCCTCCTCCCGCGCGGCCACGTCGTGCGGTACGCGCAGGTCAAGCCGCCCGTGCCGGCGGCCGGCCTGAAGCTGAAGTACAAGGTCGACGGGGTCAACCGGGTCGCGAAGCTCCAGTCCGACCTGGTGATCGGGCCGGGCAACCTCGACACCGAGATCGACCTGGTCACCGGCGACCTGAAAGGCGATCTGACGCTGCCCCCGAGCAACGGCTACTTCATCGTGTTCGGTTTCGTGCCGAACACCGCGCGGGTGGACCTGATCCCTTCCGCGCCGGTCGTCGGCAAGATCTCGGCCGGTCACATCAAAGCCACCTCGCAGGTGTACATCAAATTGAGCGAGGTCCACGTCAACGGCCAGTTCCTCGACGTCGGCCCGGACTGCAAGACCGAGGTGCCCGCGTCGATCGACCTGGAGGGGCCGTTCGACCTGGCGAAGATCCCGATGAAGGCGACCTTCACCATCCCCAGGTTCGCGAACTGCCAGGGCGCGGAGCGGCTCGACCCGCTGTTCACCGGCCTGATCTCCGGACCGGACAACAAGCTGGACATGACCCTGACCGCGCAGCTCTAGGCCGATCTCGGCTGGGTTGGTCGTCGGGAGTCGAGCAGGCGCAGGGCCCTGAGTGCGATGCCCATGTCGAACAACGCGTCCGGGTCGTGCAGGCGGTCCCCGAACAGCTCTTCCAGTTGGCGCAACCGGTAGCGCACCGTCTGCGGGTGCACCGCCAGCGACGACGCCACCTCCGGCGCGCTGCCCCGGGTCTGGATCCAGGCGGTCATGGTTTCCCGCATCCGCTGCTGCTGCTTGGGCGTCAGCCCGTCGAGCGGCGCGAGCGTCCGCCGGACCAGCTCGCGGAGCAGTTCCTCGTCGCCGAGCAGGAGGAGCGTCGACAGGTGCTCGGTGGTGTCGACCATCGGCTTGTCGACGATCAGCCCGGACTGGATCAGCGTGACCGTCCGCCGCGCCCACCGCAGCGACTGGCGCGCCTTGGCCAACGGCACCAACGGTCCCACGGCCGCGCGCCACCCGCCGAGCTTGTGCTCCAGGGCGACCAGCTGGCGTTCGGGGTCGGTCAGCAGCAGGCACGGTTCGCTGCCTTCGAGGTCCATCAGGATGTCCT
The DNA here is from genome assembly GCF_031180885.1 of Saccharothrix sp. Lineage (GTDB taxonomy): Bacteria > Actinomycetota > Actinomycetes > Mycobacteriales > Pseudonocardiaceae > Actinosynnema. The sequence goes on along the minus strand of NZ_JAPSLK010000002.1, from coordinate 428,942 downwards.
CGTGGAGGGAGGGGATCGGCAGCTGGTGCTGGTCGGTGCGTCTCTCCAGCGCCACCACGACGACCTTCTCCGGCACCGGCCAGTGCGCGGCGTCGGCGAGGTCGGCGAGCGCGCCGGGGTGGTAGCCGGGTTCGCCGAGGATCAGGTCAAGCAACCGCTTGCGCCGCCGCTGCACGGCGCCGGCGTGCCGGGCCTGCGCCTCGGCGTAGCCCTCCATCGAGCGCAGGGAGAGTTCGTCGATGTAGGCGAAGATCGCCTCGGCGATGAGGCACATGGTGGCCAGCGGGACCCGTTCGCGCAGCCCGAACTCCGAGATCCGCCGCCACGCGACCCGCGCCCCGATCCGGTAGGCGGTCTGCAGCAGGTCCAGGCTGCGGCCCGCGCTGACCTCCAGCTTGCCCAGCAGCCGGAACAGCTTCGCGCGGTCCTCGCGCTGCGCGGTCGGGTCGACCATCCGGTCGATGAACTGGTGGATCGCCTGCTCGACGCCCTCGACGACCACCTGGCCGAACATCCCCTCCAACTTCTGGGAGTATTCGGCGATCGAGCACTGGATTTCCCGCACCATGTCCGTGGCCACCGCCCCCGCGTTGGCCCGGAACTTCGGCGCGAGGTCGGCCGGCAGTTGCGCCCACAGGTCCACGTTGCCGATGAGCGGTAATTCCGGGGCGTGCAGTTCTCCGGTTCTGTTCATGCGCTTCGCCCACCACCTAACGCCTCAGGTGTGATTCCGAACACTGTATTTTTGATCTTGGGTCTGGTCAACCAAGGCGCACCCCGGTGACAAATCGGGAGTGCGGTTTGTGCGATCCATGACAAAAAGGCCTCGCGGGGCGTGGCACGTTGGGTGTCCGCCGAGGCATGTCGCGTTGGGCGTTCCGCCCACCCGCCCATCCGACGCCACCTCCACCCCACCGATGCGCTTCCGCCCCCGCGCCGCCGACTCCGCGCCGCCGACCCCGCACCGCCCCGACCAGATCACGCGCTCGCCCGACCGCACCCGAGACCCTGAGCGGCCACCTCGCCGAACCCCGCTACCGCAACTCCCGCCGCAGCACCTTCCCGGTCGCGTTGCGCGGCAAAGCCTGGAGCAGGACCACCTCCCGGGGCACCTTGTGCCGCGCCAACCGATCCCTGACAAAAACCTTCAAAGCCTCCGGGTCCACCCGCGCCCCCGGCACCGGCACCACGTACGCCCGCAACCGCTGCCCGAACTCCTCGTCCGGCACCCCCAGCACCACCGACTCCCGCACCTGGTAGTGCGTGGCCAGCAGGTTCTCCACCTCCGACGGGTACACGTTCTCCCCGCCCGACACGATCATGTCGTCCTCGCGCCCGTCCACGAACAGCCGGCCGCCGTCGTCGAAGTGCCCCAGGTCGCCGGTCGACACCAACCCGTCGAGGGTGTCCTTGCCGCCGCCCCCGGAGTAGCCGCTGAACCGCAGCCCGCTGCCGACGAACACCCGCCCGACCGCCCCCGCGCGCGTCACCCGCCGGCCCTCGAAGTCGTAAAGCCGGACCACACACGTGCGCGGCGGCAACCCGACTGTTCCAGGCGCAACCCGCAAATCGGACGGGGTCGCCACGGTCGCCACCGCCACCTCGGTCGACCCGTACAGGTCGTAGACGACATCCCCGAACCGCCTGGTCGCCTCCTCCGCCAACGGCGCCGGCAGATCAGACCCGGAGCTGAGCACCACCCGCAGCGCCGACAAGTCATGCGATTCCAACTCGACCGGACCCAGATCGAGAATCCGCCGCAACATCGTCGGAACCAGCATGATCGCCGTGCAACGGTGCCGCGCCAGCAACTCCACCGCCTCCCGCGCATCGAACCGCCGCCGCAGCACGACCGTCGAACCCAACCCCAACGCGAGCACCAGGTGCGCGAACCCGATGCCGTGGAACACCGGCGCGGCGATCAGCGACGTCTCCCTGGCGCGCAGCGGAATCCGGTCCAGGAAGTCCACCGCGGCGAAGGCCGACCGGACCTCCCGGTGCGCGCCCTTCGGCGTGCCGGTGGTGCCGCTGGTCAGCAGCACGACCTGGCCGGGCCGGGGCGGCTGAGGAGGGTCAACCGCAGGTGCCGAAGCAACCAACCCATCGAACTCCCCGGTGGGGAACCGGGCCACGTCGGGCGGCACCTCGGCGACCACCGGATCGAAGTCCTCGTCGTGAACCAGCGCGGCGACCTGCTCGCGCCGCGTCACGTCGGCCAGTTGCGGCCCGGCGAACCCGGTGTTCAACAGCAAGGCCCGCGCCCCGATCCGGGCGCACGCCAGCATCGCCTCCACCGCGCCCCGGTGGTTGCGGCACAGCAGGGCCACCACGTGGTGCGCGCGGATGCCCGTGGCGTGCAGCGCGCGGGCCAACCCAGCTGAGCGTTCGTGCAAGTCACGATAGGTCTGGGAGCCTTTCTCGTCGATCAACGCCACGTGGTCGGGCTGGTACCGGGCGCCCCGCAGGACCGAGCCGAGCAACGGGCCGTGGGCGCGCACCTCGATCAGCGACCGCACCGCCCGAACGGGCCGCAGCGGTTCGACCAGACCGGCTCTGTGCAGCACCCGGACGCAGTGCACCAACTTGACCATGCGAGCACCCCCAACTCCTGCCCTCGGTGACGCATTCGTAGCCCGGCGAACCGCCCAGCGCCAGGGCGGAACTCGTTTTTGTGCGGGCGTGAGTGGTCTGTGCCACCATATTTGTCACATCGGTGACAAGCCTTTTCGGCTGCTTGTGCGGCCGGACACCGGTCAGTAACGTACTCGCCGGTAACGTTATTTCGGCCGGTATTCACAAATCCCTCCCGGAGAATAACCGATGGCATTCCGCCGACGGCTGCTGGGGCTGCTCTTCGTGGCGCTGATCGTCGCGCTGTGCGGGCTGTCCGTCGCGGCTTACCTCAAGGTGTTCACCACCCGGGTGACCGTGCTGCTGCGCACCGACCACGTCGGCAACCAGCTCCAGGTCGACTCGGACGTGAAGCTGCTCGGCGTCCAGGTCGGGCAGGTGGGCGCGGTCCGGTCGCACGGCTCGGGCGCGGAGGTCGAGCTGGCGATGTGGCCCGAGGAGGTGGGGCGCATCCCGGCCAACGTGTCCGCCCGCCTGCTGCCCAAGACCCTGTTCGGCGAGCGGTTCGTGAGCCTGGAGCTGCCCGACGACCCGACCGGCGCGCTGGGCCGGGGCGCGGTGATCGAGCAGGACCGGACGTCCAGCGCGATCGAGATCGAACGGGTCTTCAACGACCTGCTCCCCACGTTGCAGGCGGTGCGCCCGGACAAGCTGTCGTCCACGCTGACCTCGATGGCGCAGGCGCTGGACGGGCGCGGCGCCACGTTGGGCGAGACCATCACCGAGCTGGACGCCTACCTGCGCGAGCTGAACCCGCAACTACCGGTGCTCAAGCAGGACATCACCAAGTTCGCCGACATGTCCGGCGTCTACGCCGACGCGGGCCCGGACATCGTGCAGGCGTTGAAAGAGCTGACCACGACCAGCCGCACCATCGCGCAGCAGCGCGCGGACCTGGACGCCGTCTACGCGAGCCTCACCACGGCCGCCGCCGACCTGACCGCGTTCTTCAAGGACCACGGCGAGAACTTCGTGGGCCTGTCCGACCGCAGCCGCCCGACGCTGGAGCTGTTCGCCACCTACTCGCCGTCGTTCCCGTGCGTGCTGGTGGCGGTCAACGACCTGCGCCCGCGGATGGACCAGGTGCTCGGCAAGGGCACCGACCAGCCCGGCATGCACGCGAACGTGACCGTCGTGCCGCCGGGGCAGAAGTACGTGCCGGGGCGCGACGACCCGGTCATCCGCCGGGGCGGCACGCCGCACTGCCCGGCGGGGCCGGTGAACGCGGTCGCGCCGGACCAGGTGCCGGGGTGGGCCGGCTTGCTGATGGGGGTTCGATGAGGTCGATAGCGGCGCCGCTGACCAAGTTCCTGGTGTTCGTGGTGGTCACCGTGGCGGCCACGGCGTTCCTCGCCTCGACGATCGCGGGCGGCAACGGCGGCGGCTCGGCCACCTACACCGCCCGGTTCACCGACGTCACCGCCGTCGCAGAGGGTGACGACGTGCGCATGTCCGGGGTGAAGGTCGGCCAGGTCGAAGGAATGAAGCTGGTCGACGACGAACTGGTGGACGTCGAGTTCTCGGTGGACAACGGCCGTTCGTTGTCTGCCGCCGTGACCGCGACCATCAAGTACCGCAACATGGTCGGCCAGCGGTACATCGCGCTGGAGCAGCCCGCCGGCCGCATCGCCGACCGCCTGCCCGAGGGCGGCCTGATCCCGGTGGAGCGCACCAAGCCCGCGCTCGACCTGACCATGCTGTTCAACGGCTTCAAGCCGCTGTTCCAAGCGCTGAACCCGGACGACGTCAACAAGCTGTCCCACGAGATCATCCAGGTGCTGCAAGGCGAGGGCGGCACCGTGGAGAGCCTGCTCGCCCACACCGCCTCGCTGACCAGCACGTTGGCCGCCAAGGACGACGTGATCGGCAAGGTGGTCGAGAACCTCAACGCCGTGCTGGAGACGGTGAACTCACGCGACGACCGGTTCGGCACCCTGCTGACGTCCATGCGCCAACTGGTGTCCGGGTTCGCCGCCGACCGCCAACCCATCGGCAACGCCATCACCGGCCTGGCCGGGTTGAGCGAGAGCACGGCCTCCCTGCTGGAGCAGGGGCGACAGCCGTTGAAGGACGACATCGCCGCGTTGGGCGTGCTGGCGGGCAACCTGGGCAACGCGCCCGAGCTGGAGCCGTTCGTGCGCAACCTGCCGGTGAAGTTCGAGGCCATCGGCCGCGTCTCCTCCTACGGCTCCTGGCTGAACTTCTACCTGTGCATGGCGTCCTCGGACGCCAAACCCGCGCCGGGCGGACCACCGGTCGGGCTGCCCGTCACCGAACAGAGGTGCCACCGATGACCCGGCGTCCGGTCCTGCTCGGCGCGGTGGGGCTCGCGTTCATCGCGATCACCTCGCTGCTCGCCTTCTTCATCGAGGACGTGCCGTTCTTCGGCGGCGGCACCCGGTACGAGGCCCACTTCAAGGAGTCCGCCGGGCTGCGCCAGGACGACGAGGTCCGGGTCTCCGGCATGAAGGTCGGGCAGGTGACCGACGTGCGGCTGCACGACGGCAAGGTGCGCGTGACCTTCCGCGTGAAGGGCCTCGAACTGGGCGACCGCAGCCGCGCCGACATCCGCATCAAGACGCTGCTGGGCCAGAAGTTCCTCGCACTCGACTCCGAGGGCCGCGACAAGCTCGACCCCGACACCCCGATCCCGGTGGAGCGCACCACCTCCCCCTACGACGTGATCGAGGCGTTCAGCGGGCTCTCCGACACCATCAGCAAGATCGACACCGACCAGCTCGCGCAGAGCTTCCGGGTCCTGTCCGACACCTTCCGCGACTCGCCGCAGCACGTGAAGCAGGCGCTGGACGGGCTGTCCGCGCTGTCCAAGACGATCTCCTCGCGCGACGAGCAGTTGGCCGACCTGGTCAGCGGCGCCAACAAGATCAGCGGCGCGCTCGCCGACCGCACCAACGACTTCGCCGCGCTCATCACCGACGGCGTGAAGCTGCTGGAGGAGATCGGGCACCGCCGCCAGGCCATCGCCGCGCTGCTGGACGGCACGCGCGAGCTGTCCCGGCAACTGGCGGGCCTGGTGCAGGACAACCAGCAGCAGCTCGGCCCGGCGCTGGAGCAGCTGGAGAAGGTCACCGACGTGCTGCGGCGCAACCAGGAGAACCTCGACCGCGGGCTCGCGCTGGCCGGCCCGTACTACCGGCTGCTCAACAACTCGCTGGGCAACGGGCAGTGGGTCGACACCTACATCTGCGGTCTGGTCGCCCAACCCGGCGGTCGCCGCGACTGCACCCCCGGGGGTCGCTGATGTTCGTCCGGACGCAGGGGCGGCGCAGGCTGTTCGCGGCGCTGGCACAGGGGTTGGTGTTGGTGCTGGTCGCTGTTGTCGCGGTGTGGTGGATCTTCCTGCGCCCCGCGGCCAAGCACGTGACCGCGTACTTCACCGCCGCGGTGGGCGTGTACGAGGGGTCGGACGTGCGGGTGCTGGGGGTGAAGGTCGGCCAGGTCGTCGGCGTGGTGCCCGAGGGCGGCTCGGTGCGGGTGGAGCTGGCCATCGACCACGACGTCGACGTGCCGGCCGACGCGCGGGCCGTCGTCGTGTCGCCCAACATCGTGGCCGACCGGTACGTGCAGCTCGCCCCCGTCTACACGGGCGGGGACAAGATGGCGTCCGGCGCGGTGATCACCACCATCCGCACGGCGGGCACGGTCGAGCTGGATGATCTTTATAAGAGCCTGGACACCTTGTTGACCGCGTTGGGGCCCGAGGGCGCCAACAAGGAGGGTGCGCTGTCGGACCTGTTGAAGACAGGGGCGGCGAACCTGGACGGGGCCGGGTCTTCGTTGGGCGAGTCGATCCGGCAGTTGGCGGACGCGGCGCGCACTCTGTCCGGGTCGCGGGAAGATCTGTTCGGGACTGTGGATCACCTTCAAGAGTTCACCAGCATGTTGGCCGCCAACGACGATCAGGTGGGCAAGTTGGCCGAGCAGTTGGCCGATGTCTCGGGGTTCTTCGCCGCCGAGCGGGATGACCTGGGTGCGGCTTTGGGTGAGCTGGCCACGGCGTTGGAGCAGGTGCGCGGGTTCGTGCGGGACAACCGGGGCCGAGTGAAGTCCACTTTGGACGACCTGGCCGGGATCACCGGGACCCTGGTGAACCAGCAGAAGTCGCTGGCCGAGGTGCTGGACGTGGCCCCGGTGGCGCTGCACAACGTGGTCAACGCCTACGACCCCGCGACCGGGACGCTCAACGCGCGGGCCAACCTCAACGAGTTCGTCGCCGACCTGCTCAGCGTGCCCGGGGGGACCAGATGAGGTTCGTGGCTGTGCTGCTGGTGTTCGTGCTGACCGGGTGCTCGGCGATCCCCAGCGCGTACGACCTGCCGTTGCCCGGCGGTGCCGATCTGGGCGATCGGCCGTACCGGGTGGTGGTGGAGTTCGACGACGTTCTTGACCTTGTGCCGCACGCCGGCGTGAAGGTGGACGACGTGCCGGTGGGCAAGGTGGAGCGGGTCGAACTGTCCGAGGACGGGTCGATGGCGTTGGTGCACTTGGCTGTGCGCGGGGATGTGAGGTTGCCGGCCAACGCCCTGGCGCGGCTGCGGCAGTCGAGCTTGCTGGGGGAGAAGTTCGTGGAGCTGGACAGGCCGGAAGCGTCGTCGGCGTCGCCGTTGGTGGATGGTGCGGTGATCCCCCTGTCCCGCACCAACCGCAACCCCGAGGTGGAGGAGGTGTTCGGGGCGCTGTCCATGCTGCTGAACGGTGGCGGGATATCGCAGATCCAGGACATCTCGCGGGAGCTGAGCGCGGCGTTGGACGGCAACGAGACCGCGGTGAAGTCGCTCTTGTCCACTATGGACACATTTGTGGGTGCGTTGGACGAGCACAAGGGTGAAATCACGCGAGCCATCGAGGGGATGGACCGGTTCGCCAAGTCGTTGGAGGCCAAGAAGTCCGAGATCGCAGAGGTGCTGGACGGCTTGGAGCCGGGGCTGCGGGTGCTGAACGAGCAGCGCGGGCAGTTGGTGACCATGCTGAACACCCTGCACGAGCTGTCCGGTGTTGCGGTGGACACGGTGAACCGGAGCCGTGAGGACCTGGTGGCGGATCTTCGCGCGCTGGAGCCGACGTTGCGGAAGTTGGCCGAGGCGGGGCAGGCGTTGCCGCAGTCGTTGGAGCTGTTGCTGACGTTCCCGTTCACCGACGCGGTGCTCGACGGGATCAGGGGCGACTACCTGAACTCGTACCTGACGCTGAACACCGGGGGCCGTTGATGATCACGGGTCGGATGCGGTTGCAGATCGTGTTGTTCGCGGTGATCGCGTTGCTGGGCGTGACTTATGTGGGGGCCAAGTACGCGGGGCTGGTGGTGGTGGACGACGGGTACCGGGTGAAGCTGGAACTCGCCCGGACGGGTGGGTTGTTCACCGGTGGTGAGGTCACTTATCGAGGTGTGCCGGTGGGGCGGGTCGGGCCGATCCGGTTGGTGGACAAGCGGGTCGAGGTCGAGTTGCGGATCGCGGCGGGTGCGCCGGCCATCCCGGCGGACCTGGAGGCCGTGGTGGCCAACCGGTCGGCGGTGGGGGAGCAGTACGTCGACCTGCGGCCTCGGGGGAGCGGTGGGCCGTTCCTGGGGGAGGGGTCGGTGATCTCGCAGTGGCAGACCCGGTTGCCGCTGCCCGTGGAGCAGGTGTTGACCAGCTTGGACGACTTGGCGCGGTCGGTGCCGATCGAGTCGTTGCAGACCGTGGTGGACGAGCTGGACAGCGCGCTGCGGGGGACCGGGCCGGACTTGCAGGTGCTGCTGGACGCGACCAGGGAGTTCACCGAGACGGCTGGGCAGCACCTGCCGCAGACGACCCGGTTGTTGAACGATTCGCTGGTCGTGTTGCAGACCCAGCTGGATCATTCGGCGGCGATCAATTCCTTTGCCGATTCGGCGTTGTTGGTGGCGGAGCGGTTGCGGGCGGCGGATGGGGATTTGCGGCGGTTGATCGCTTCCGCGCCGGGGGCGGCGGCGGAGGTGAGCGCGTTGTTGCGCGAGTCGGGGCCGAATCTGGGGATCGTGCTGGCGAACCTGTTGACCACTGCGGACGTGATGGTGACTCGGCAGGGGCAGTTGGAGCAGGTGTTGGTGACCGTGCCGGATGTGGTGAGCGTGGGGGCCTCGACGGTGCGGGGTGGGCAGGCTTCGTTCGGGCTGGCTTTGACGTTTTTCGAGCCCGCGCCTTGCCATGCGGGGTATGAGGGCACGGCGAAGAAGGGTGGGCTGGACACTTCGGTGGGTGGGCTGAACACCGAGGCGAGTTGCACTTTGCCGCGCGGGAGTGAGACCGGGGTTCGGGGGTCGCAGAACGTTCCGCGCTAGCTTCAAGCTTTCAAGCGTTCGAGCGCTTTGGGAGGCGCTTCGCGCTCTCAAGCGGACGCGCTGGCGCGCTCTCAAGATCAAAGCTTGAAAGATCAAAAGCGGCGCTCGCCGCGCGGCAGGCCACCGAGGCCCTTCCTGTGCTGATAGCCCGAGCAAAAGCAGCGCCTAAGGCGCGAAAGCAGCCGGCGGGTCGTGGGGTGTGCGGGGGCTAGGCGGGGTTGACGTAGAGCCAGCGGTTGTTTTCGCGGACGAAGTGGCTGTTCTCGTGGAGTTCCTGGGGGTCGCCGCGGTAGCGGTAGTGGGCGGTGAACTCCACGGTGCCGGTGGTGTGGAACGGGGTGCCTTCGGTCCGGTGGTGGATCTTCAGGTGGGTCCAGTGCTGGTCCGGGTCGAAGTCGATCCGCTTGGGCCTGGTGGTGGGGTGCCAGGTTTGGAGGAGGTAGGCCTCGTTCCGGAGGGCGAAGGCGGTGAAGCGGGAGCGCATCAGGGCTTCGGCGGTGGGGGCGGTCTTGGCGCCCGCGTGGAACGGGCCGCAGCACGTTTCGTAGGGCTCGCCCAGGCCACAGGGGCAGGTCGTCGGCACCTGCCCATTGTGGGGCATGCGCTAGTCGACGTCGCAGGCTGAGCGGCCGGAGCGGTTCCAGCGGAGCCACTGGAGCGTGGCCTGGGCTTCCGGGTCGCCGCCGGCCGCCGCCGCGGTCAGGTCCGCGTGGGCCTGGTAGCGGTCCTCGGGGGAGGAGTCGGGGGCGGTCAGGACGGTGGCCGCCTCGTCTGGGGTCATGTGACCAGGATAAGACGGAGGCGGCTCCCCGTGCCGGGACTGCCATCACCGGGGCACGGGGAGCCGCAGGGCTGGGAACGGCCGTCAGGAGCAGGCCGCGCCGTTCAAGGTGGGAGACGAGAACGGCGGGGTGGCTCCGGAGAAGCTCGCGCTGTAGCCGATGGTCGCGGTTCCACCGGTGCCGAGCTTGCCGTTCCAGGACGCGTTGACGACCCGGACCACGTCGCCGGTGTCGGTCCACGTCCCGTTCCAGCCCTGGGTGACGGTCACGCCGGGCGCGGAGAAGGCCAGGGTCCAGCCGTCGATCGGCGCCCCCCGGTTCTCGATCACGATCTCCCCGGTGTAACCGCCCGACCACGCGCTCACCACGCGGTGCCGCACCGCGCACCCGTTGCCGGGCTGGGGCGTGGTCGTGGAAGTACTGGTGGTTGTAGTAGTGGTGGTTGACGTCGGGCCTGCGGCGATGGCCAGTTCGTAGGCGCGTTGCGGGACGAACTGTCCCGCGCCGGCGATGCAGCCGTCCGCCTCGCCCGGCAGCTTGACCCACAGGTAGGCGTCGATGCGGGCGTCGCCGGTGTTGGTGGTGCTGGGGGTGCCGATGGCGCGACCGGGCGGGTCGCACCACTCGCTGCCCGCCGGACCGTTGCCGTTGCGGCTGGTGTCGATCACGGCCTTGAGGCGCGAGTCGCCCAGGTTGTTCAGGATGTTGTGGGCGTAGCTGGTCTCCGTGCTGGTGTAGCGGTAGTTCGAGACGTTCAGCGAGATGCCGTCGGCGCTGTTGAAGATGTCCGCGCTGCGCAGGCGCGACGCGGCCTCGGCCGCCGACAGCCAGCCCGAGTGGCCGATGTCGAAGTAGACCTTGGCCTGCGACGAGCCCGCCTTGAGCTTCTTGCCCGCGTACGCCATGGACGCCCGCGTCTCGTTCTGCTGGTCGGCGGACTGGCAGTTGGTCATGATCGGCAGCACGTCCGGTTCCAGCACGATCGACGCGCGCCGCCCGCCCAGACCGGCCGCCACCTGGTCCACCCACGCCCGGTACTCGGCGTGCGAACGGGCACCGCCGCCGCTGGCGCCGCCGCAGTCGCGGTTGGGGATGTTGTAGACGACGAGGATCGGGATCTTGCCCGCCGCCGCGGCCGCGCCGACGAAGGCGTCCACCTCCGCGCGGACGGTCGAGGTGTTGGACGTGGTCCACCAGCGCGCCTGGGGGACCGACGCGATCCGGTCGCGGATCACCGGCGTGCGGGAGTCGCCGGGGTTGGCCGCCACCCACCGGGCCGCGCCGGTGTTCGGGTCCACGTAGAACGCCGAGTCGGCCGCGTGCGCCGCGGGTGCGCCGCCGCCGAGCGCCAGGACCGCCGCGCCCGCCACCAGGGTGCCGGCCAGCGCGCCCGCGATCGCCGCCTTGCCTTTCCTCATCGCCTTCCCTCTCGCCGACGCCGATGTCGGTGGGACCACCCGTGTTGGGAGCGCTCCCAGTCGGCGGCACTGTAACCATTCCGAACCCATCGGCAAAAGGGGCAACCCGCTGCGAGCGTCGGCCGCACATCGTTGATCGATTTCACGTTCAGTGGATCGAATCGCATCGAATAGACGGTGAAACGCCGTCACGTCGGCCTGTCGGAGACTCGGGAGCACGCTGAGTAGGCGATTCCGGGCTCGATTGCTCCATTCCGGTAACACTGGCACCGATCGAACGGCCAAGGGGCTCAATTCGAGAATTGCGGCATTCGGTCCAGTTCTGGCAGGGGCATCTGGCGTACCGGTCCGGGTGGTTGCGGATCGACCTCTTTTCACGGTGTTGCGTTGCCGTTACAGTCCCGCACTGGGAGCGCTCCCAGAATCCCCTGCTGCATGGAGGCACCGCATGCGACGACGCATGTCCGGTGCGGCGGCCGGCACGCTCGCGGTGCTGGTCGGCGCGCTGACGCTCACCGCACCCCAGTCCCCGGCGACGGCCGCGCCCGCGTTCAACTACGGCGAGGCGCTCCAGAAGTCGATCTGGTTCTACGACGCCCAACGCTCCGGCGACCTGCCCGCGGACAACCGCGTGAACTGGCGCGGCGACTCGGCGATGCGCGACGGCGCGGACGTCGGCCTCGACCTCACCGGCGGGTTCTACGACGCGGGCGACCACGTGAAGTTCGGCCTGCCGTTCGGCGCCTCCATGACGATGCTCGCCTGGGGCGCGGTGGAGAACCGCGACGCCTACGAGGGTTCCGGCCAGCTGCGCCACCTGATGTCCAACCTCAAGTGGGGCACCGACTGGATCGTCAAGGCGCACCCCTCCCCGAACGTGGTCTACGGCCAGGTCGGCGCGGGCAACCCCGACCACGCCTGGTGGGGCCCCGCCGAGGTGATGCGGATGGCGCGCCCGGCGTACAAAGTGGACGCCTCCTGCCCCGGCTCGGACCTCGCCGGCGAGTACGCCGCCGCGCTCGCCGCGTCCTCCATGGTGTTCAAGCCGACCGACCCGGCCTACGCCGCGACGCTGCTGACCCACGCCAAGCAGCTCTACACCTTCGCCGACACCTACCGCGGCAAGTACAGCTCCTGCATCACCGACGCGGCGAGCTTCTACAACTCGTGGAGCGGCTACCAGGACGAGCTGGTGTGGGGCGCGATCTGGCTCTACCGCGCGACCGGCGACGCCGCCTACCTGACCAAGGCCAAGGCCGAGTACCCGAAGCTGTCCACCGAACCGCAGAGCACCACGCGGTCCTACAAGTGGACCATCGCGTGGGACGACAAGTCCTACGGCGCCTACGCCCTGATGGCCAAGCTGACCGGCGAGGCGGAGTACGTCGCCGACGCCAACCGCTGGCTGGACTACTGGACCACCGGCTACAACGGCAACCGCATCCGCTACTCGCCCGGCGGCCAGGCCGTGCTCGACACCTGGGGTTCGCTGCGGTACGCGGCCAACACGGCGTTCGTCGCCCTGGTCTACAGCGACTGGCTGCGCGCCACCGACGCCGCCCGCGCCACCACCTACCACGACTTCGGCGTCAAGCAGATCAACTACGCGCTGGGCGACAACCCCCGAAACTCCAGCTACGTCGTCGGTTTCGGCGCCAACCCGCCGCGCAACCCGCACCACCGCACCGCGCACGGCGCGTGGGCCGACAGCATCCAGGAGCCCGTCACCAACCGGCACGTCCTGTACGGCGCGCTGGTCGGCGGCCCGAGCACCAACGACGACAAGTACACCGACAACCGCCAGGACTACGTGGCCAACGAGGTCGCGCTGGACTACAACGCGGCCTTCACCGGCGCGCTCGCCCGGCTCTACAAGGAGTACGGCGGCACGCCCCTGGCCAACTTCCCGGTCGCCGAGACCCCCGACGGCCCCGAGCTGACCGTGCAGGCGTCGGTCAACCAGTCGGCGGCGCAGTTCACCGAGGTGAAGGCGTTCATCCTCAACAAGTCCGCGTGGCCCGCCCGCACGTTCAACGGCTCGCTGCGCTACTACTTCACCCTCGACGGCGCCACCACGCCCGAGCAGATCACGGTCACCACGAACTACAACCAGTGCGGCACCGCGAGCGGTCCGACCCGGTTCAGCGGCAACGTCTTCTACGTCGACATCCCCTGCCCGGACGTCTACCCGGGCGGCCAGTCCGCGCACCGGCACGAGGTGCAGTTCCGCATCACCAGCGCGGGCACCTGGGACCCGACCAACGACTGGTCCTACACCGGCCTGGGCTCGGGCAACACCGTCGTGCAGACCGACCGCCTGGTGCTGCGCGAGAACGGCGTCGTCCAGTGGGGCAAGGAACCCGGTGAGGTCCCGGCCGACCGCGAGGCCCCGACCGTCCCCAGTGGACTGACCGCCGGCAACGTCACCGGTTCCAGCGCCACGCTGACGTGGACCGCCGCCACCGACAACGTCGGCGTGGCGGGCTACGACGTCCTGCGCGCGGACGGCACCACGGCCGCCACCGCGAGCACCACCACCCACCTGCTCACCGGCCTCACCCCGGACACGGCCTACACGTTCTCGGTGCGCGCCAAGGACACCTCGGGCAACGTCTCCGCGGCGAGCACCCCGGTCTCCTTCCGCACCAAGGCCGGCGGCACCACCGGCGGCCTGGTCGCCCAGCACCGCGGCAACGGCGGCGCGACCGCGAACCAGATCGGCGCCACCCTCAACCTGGTCAACCGCGGCACCACCGCCGCGAGCCTGGACACCGTCACCCTGCGGTACTGGTTCACCGGCGACGCCACCAACGCGAACTACCAGGTCTGGTGCGACTGGGCGGTGGTCGGCTGCGCCAACGTCCGCGCCACGGTGGTCAAGCTGCCCACCGCGCGGCCCGGCGCGGACGCCTACCTCCAGGTCACCTTCGCCGCCAGGACGCTCAACCCCGGCGCGCAGACCGGTGACATCCAGTTGCGGGTGGCCAAGTCCGACTGGTCGCAGTTCGACCAGACCAACGACCACAGCTACCGGGTCAGCGCGACCCTGACCGACTTCGACCGCGTCACCGCGCACAGCGGCGGCGCCCTCGTCTGGGGCACCGAGCCCTAGCCCAAGGCCTCGGCACGGGGCGTTCTGCGCGCCCAGGCGTCCCGTGCCGATTCCACTTCACCGCCCTTTCAAGACTCGCGGGTCAACGGCTGATCCGTGCAGGAGGAGGACGCATGAGGTACCGCACCAGAGCCGGACGGTCGCGCAGTCGACCGCTCGCGCTGATCGCGGCGGCGGCGACCGCCGCAGGCATGATGCCGCTCGTGGCACCGGCCGCGCACGCCGCGGTCACGTGCACGGTCGAGTACAAGGTGACCAACCAGTGGCAGGGCGGCTTCGGCGCCAGTGTCGCCATCAACAACCAGGGCGACCCGGTGAACAACTGGCGCCTCACGTGGACCTTCCCGGACGGCCAGCGCGTGCAGCAAGGCTGGAGCGGCACGTTCACCCAGAGCGGCAACGTGGTGACCGTCGCCGCGCCGTCCTGGGCGCCGAACCTGGCGACGGGCGCCCAGCACACCGTCGGGTTCAACGGCAGCTGGACCGGCCAGAACCGCGCGCCCGAGGACTTCGCGATCAACGGGACCCCCTGCACGGGCCCGAACGTCCTGCCGACCGTGTCGCTGACCGCGCCCACGTCCGGCCAGACCTTCCAGTCCGGCCAGGCGATCCCGCTGGCGGCCAACGCCAGTGACAGCGACGGCACCGTCACCAAGGTCGACTTCCTGGCCGACGGCGCGGTCGTCGCGACCGACACCAGCGCCCCGTACACCGGGTCCTGGACCGGCGCGGCGGTCGGCGAGCACTCGATCGTCGCCCGCGCCACCGACAACAAGGGCGGGGTCAGGGCGTCGACGGCCGTCGGCGTGCGCGTGCTGGCCGGGCAGGCGATCCAGATCAGCCCGCCCACGCTGAACGTCCGGCAGGGCGGCACGGGCACCTTCGGCGTCTCGCTGGCCACCGCGCCCACGTCGAACGTCACCGTGACGATCTCCCGCACCGGCAGCGCGGACCTCACCGCCTCCCCGGTGTCGCTGACGTTCACCCCGACCAACTGGTCCACCAAGCAGAACGTCACCGTCACCTCCGCGGACAACGGCGGCGACCTGGGCACCGCGACGTTCACCGCGAGCGCCGCCGGCGTCACCTCGGCCACCGCCACGGTGACCGAGATCGCCAAGGGCTCGTCGGACTTCACCCAGGCGTTCCTGGACCAGTACAACAAGATCCACGACCCGGCCAGCGGCTACTTCCGGACCTTCTCCGACGGTCTGAAGGTGCCCTACCACTCGGTCGAGACGCTGATGGTCGAGGCGCCCGACCACGGCCACCAGACGACGTCCGAGGCGTTCAGCTACTACCTGTGGCTGGAGGCCAGCTACGGCCGGATCACCGGCAACTGGGCGTCGTTCAAGTCCGCGTGGGCCTCGATGGAGAAGTACATCATCCCGGCCAAGGCGGACCAGCCGACCAACGACAAGTACAACCCGGCCGACCCGGCGACCTACGCGCCCGAGCACCCGCGCATGGACCAGTACCCGTCGGTGCTGGACGGCAACGTGCCGGTCGGCTCCGACCCGATCGCCAACGAGCTGAAGACGGCCTACGGCACGTCGGACATCTACGGCATGCACTGGCTGCTCGACGTCGACAACACCTACGGCTTCGGCCGCTGCGGCGACGGCACCAACACCGCGCCCGCGTACATCAACACCTACCAGCGCGGTTCGTCGGAGTCGGTGTGGGAGACCATCCCGCAGCCCTCGTGCGACACCTTCGCGCACGGCGGCCCCAACGGCTTCCTCGACCTGTTCACCAAGGACGCCTCCTACGCCAAGCAGTGGAAGTACACCAACGCCCCGGACGCCGACGCGCGCGCGGTGCAGGTGGCGCTGCTGGCCCAGCAGTGGGCGACCGCGCAGGGCAAGGGCGCGGAGATCGCGCCGGAGCTCGACAAGGCCGCCAAGATGGGCGACTACCTGCGCTACGCCATGTTCGACAAGTACTTCAAGCGCATCGGCAACTGCACCAACGCGCAGACCTGCCCCGGCGGGACCGGCAAGGACAGCGCGCACTACCTGATGTCCTGGTACTACGCCTGGGGCGGCGCGACGGACACGTCCGCCGGCTGGGCGTGGCGCATCGGTGACGGCGCGTCGCACCAGGGCTACCAGAACCCGCTCGCGGCTTACGCGCTGGCGCAGGTGCCCGCGCTGAAGCCGAAGTCGGCCACCGGCCAGCAGGACTGGGCGAAGTCGCTGGACCGCCAGCTCGAGGTGCTCCAGTGGCTGCAGTCCGCCGACGGCGGCATCGCGGGCGGTGTCACCAACACCTGGGAGGGCCACTACGGCACGCCACCGGCGGGCACGCCGACGTTCTACGGCATGTTCTACGACGCCCACCCGGTGTGGCGGGACCCGCCGTCGAACCGCTGGTTCGGCTTCCAGGTGTGGCAGATGGAGCGCACCGCCTCGCTGTACCAGATGACCGGTGACCCGCGCGCCAAGAAGATCCTCGACAAGTGGGTCCCGTGGGCGCTGGCCAACACCACCGTCGGCACCGGCGGCGCGTTCCAGATCCCGAACGACCTGGAGTGGACCGGTGCGCCGGACAACTGGAACCCGACCTCGCCGGGCGCGAACGCGAACCTGCGGGTGCGGGTGCTCAACCACAGCCAGGACGTCGGTGTCGCGGCCTCCTACGCCAAGACGCTGCTGAACTACGCGGCCGAGTCCGGCAACGCCGCCGCCCGCACCGCGGGCGAGGGCCTGCTGAACGCGATGCTCGCGCACCGGGACGCCAAGGGCATCGCCGTGCCGGAGGAGCGCAAGGACTACAACCGGTTCGACGACCCGTACGTGTCGAGCACCGGTGAGGGCGTCTACGTCCCGCCGGGCTGGACGGGTGACATGCCCAACGGCGACATCATCAACAGCAGCGCGACGTTCCTGTCGATCCGCTCGTTCTACCGCAACGACCCGGATTGGCCCAAGGTTCAGACCTACCTGAACGGCGGGCCCGCGCCGACCTTCACCTACCACCGGTTCTGGGCGCAGGCCGAGATCGCCACGGCGTTCTCGCTGCACGCGGAACTGTTCGGCTAGGCCCGCGAAGGTCGCCGTCGCCCCTCGCACACCGTGGTGCGAGGGGCGTTCGGCGTGCCTTCGAACGCCAATTGTGAATGGTGTCGAACGCGTTCGAATCGAATTGTTCGAAACCGCACGGGGTGTTGACGCCGCAGTGCGGCCTGTGCCACATTTCCGTTACTTCCTCCGCAGGTGATCGGGCGGTTGTTCCCCGGTCGACGAATCGAAACGGTTCGATTCACCCAGCAGTCCGTTCGAAGTGTTCGACGTGCGCGCGAGGTGCATCCGGTGAAACCCCCGTTCCGCGACCCGGCGTTGCCGGTGTCCTCCCGCGTGGCCGACCTGCTGGGCCGGCTCACCGAGGAGGAAAAGGTGGCGATGCTGCACCAGCGGCAACCCGCGGTGCCCCGGTTGGGCGTTGCGGAATTCCGCACCGGGACCGAAGTCCTGCACGGTGTGGCGTGGCTGGGCGAGGCCACCGTGTTCCCGCAGGCGATCGGACTGGCTTCCTCCTGGAACCCCGAGCTTGTGCACGCCGTGGGCGAGGCGGTCGGCACGGAGGCACGCGGCTTCCACCACCTCGACCCGGTGGCGCACGGCCTCAACGTGTGGGCGCCCGTGGTGAACCCGCTGCGCGACCCGCGCTGGGGCCGCAACGAGGAGGGCTACTCCGAAGACCCGGTGCTCACCTCGGAGCTGGCCACCGCGTACGCGTCCGGGCTGCGCGGCGGCCACCCGCGCTACCTGCGCACCGCGCCGACGCTGAAGCACTTCCTGGGCTACAACAACGAGACCGACCGCTGCGTCACGTCGTCGGACCTGCGGCCCAGGGTGCTGCACGAGTACGAGCTGCCGTGCTTCCTGGGGCCGCTGGCGGCCGCGGTGGCCGTGATGCCGTCCTACAACCTGGTCAACGGCCGTCCCGCGCACGTGAGCCCGTTGCTGGGCTTGCTGCCGCCGGACGTGGCGGTGGTCAGCGACGCCTACGCGCCGTCGAACATCGCGGGCCTGCAAGGGTTCCTGCCCACCCAGGCGGAGGGGCACGCCGCCGCGCTCAACGCCGGGCTGGACAGCTTCACCGACCAGGACGCCGACCCGACCCTGACGATCGAGAGCGTCCAGACCGCGTTGAAGGACGGGCTGCTCACCTGGGACGTGGTCGACCGGGCCGTGGGTCGGGTGCTGGCGCTGCGGTTCCGGCTCGGCGAGTTCGACCCGCCCGAGGACAACCCCTACGCCGCCATCACGTCCGACGTGATCGGCACGCACGGCGAGCTGGCGCTGGAGGCGGCGCGGCAGGCGGTGGTGCTGCTGCGCAACGACTGCCTGTCCGACCACGACTCGATGCTGCGGGACAACTTCCTGCTGCCGCTGCGGCCGGGCGCGAAGCTCGCGGTGGTCGGGACCCACGCGGACGTGGTGTTCCAGGACTGGTACAGCGGCACCCTGCCGTACGCGCAGACCGTCCTGAGTGGACTGTCGGAGTACGGGCCGGTGTCCTACGCCGAAGGGGTCGACCGGGTGGCGCTGCGCGCGGCGGACGGCCGGTACCTGGGCGTGCGGGACGGGGTCGTGGGCCTGGGGGAGCGGGCCGGGTTCGACCTCTTCGACTGGGGCGACGGCGTGTGGACGCTGCGGGACGCCGTGACGGCCAAGTACCTCGGGGTGTCCGAGGACGGCGAACTGGTGGCCCAGGCGGACACGCCGGGCGGGTGGGACGTGCGCGAGCTGTTCGAGCCGCGCGCTCAAGACGGTGGTGTCGTGCTGCGCAACGCCGTGCAGGGCACCGAAACCGAGGTGTTCACCGTCGAGCCGGTGGTGGACGGGATCGCCGCGGCGGCGGAGGTGGCGGCCGAAGCCGACGCGGCGGTCGTGGTGGTGGGCAACGACCCGCACATCAACGGCCGGGAGACCCAGGACCGGGCAGGGCTGGGTCTCCCGCAGGCCGAACTGGTGCGGGCCGTGCTCGCCGCCAACCCGCGCACCGTGCTGGTGGTGGTGAGCAGCTACCCGTACGCGCTGGACGTGGACGTGCCGGCGGTGGTGTGGACGGCGCACGGCGGGCAGGAGCAGGGCCGGGCCGTGGCCGAGGCGCTGATGGGCGCGTTCTCGCCCGCCGGGCGGCTGACGCAGACCTGGTACGCGTCCGAGGAGCAGCTGCCGGACCTGTTCGACTACGACATCATCCGGGCCCGCGGCACCTACCTGTACTTCGAGGGCGAGCCGCTGTTCCCGTTCGGGCACGGCCTGAGCTACACGACGTTCGAGTACGACAGTCTCCAGTGGACGGACGGTGTGGCCGCGGTCGGCGTGACCAATAACGGTCGCGTGCCGGGCGCGGAGGTCGTGCAGCTCTACTCGACCGCGTTGGAGTCACGGGTGCGGCAGCCGTTGCGCCGGCTCCAGTCCTTCCGGCGGGTGCACCTGGAACCGGGGGAGCGGCGGGTCGTGGAGCTGCCGGTGGCGCACCTGTGGCACTGGGACGTGGTGTCCGGGCGGCGGGTGGTGGAGGCCGGGCAGTACGAACTGCTGGTCGGCGCTTCTTCACGGGACATCCGGGCGCGCCTGGTGGTGGACGTGCCCGGCGAGCTGATCGGGCCGCGCTCGGGCGTGCTGCGGGCGGTGGACTTCGACGACTGCGAGGGCGTCCGGCTGGTGGACGACACGGTGGTGTTCACCGACGCGGGCGCGTGGATCTCCTTCCACGACGTCACCCCCGAGCACCGGACGGCACCGGCGGGCACACGGGTGGACTTGGCGGACGGGGTGTTGACGGTGACGGCGGAGCGCGCGGGCGTGCGCGTGGCGGAGGTGGGCTGATGGTCACGATCGCCGACGTGGCGCGGCACGCGGGTGTCGCGCCCAGCACGGTGTCCTACGCGTTGACCGGCCGCCGGTCGATCTCGCAGGCCACCAAGGCGCGCGTCGAGGCGAGCGTGCGGGCGCTGGGCTACCACCCGCACGCCGGCGCGCGGTCCCTGGCCAGCAACCGGGCGAACGTGCTGGCGCTGGTGCTGCCGATGCGCGAGGGCATGCACATGCCGGTGATGATGCAGTTCGTGGTCGCCGTGGCCTCGGCCGCCCGCCGCCACGAGCACGACGTGCTGCTGGTGACCGCCGACCAGGGCGCGGCGGGTCTCCGGAGGGTGGCGGGCAGCGCGCAGGTGGACGGCTTGCTCGTGATGGACGTCGAGATGCACGACGAGCGCGTGCCGGTGTTGCGGGAGCTGGACCGGCCGTCGGTGCTCATCGGCTTCCCCGCCGACGCGGCCCGGCTGACCTGCGTGGACCTGGACTTCGCCGAGGCGGGTGCCCGGTGCGTGGACCACCTGGCCGACCTCGGCCACACCTCGGTGGCCCTGATCGGCGCACCGCGCGCGGTGTACCAGCGCGACACCGGCTACGCCCACCGCACCATGGCCGGTTTCAGCGCGGCGGCGATGCGGCGGGGCGTGTCCTCGACGACCGTGCCGACGGACGCCGACCACGAGTCGGTGCACCGGACCGTGTCCGGCCTGCTGGAACGCCACCCGCAGCTCACCGGGCTGGTGGTGCACAACGAGGCCGCGTTGGGGTCGGTGGTGGAGGTGCTGCGCGTGCTGGGGCGGCGGGTGCCCGACGACATGGCCCTGGTCGCGATCTGCCCGGACGACCAGGCCGAACGCCTGAACCCGGCGCTGACCTCGGTGCACGTGCCGGCGGAGCAGTTGGGGCACCACGCGGTGGCGTTGTTGATGGCCAAGCTGAACCGTGCGCCGACGCCGGCGTTGACCCTGCTGCCGCCCCGGCTGACCGACCGCGACAGCACCCGGTCGCGCGCCTGAGTCAGCGGTCTGGATTCACCCCCAACGCCCGCGCCACCAGGCTCGCGGTGTGGACCGGTTTCGCGGTGGACGCCTGGCGCACCTGGGTGCGGCAGCTGAAACCGTCGGCGACCACGGCGGTGCCTTCGGCGGCGGCGCGGACGGCGGGCAGGAGTTCCAGCTCGGCCACGGCCATCGACACCTCGTAGTGGCCCTTCTCGAAACCGAAGTTGCCCGCCAGGCCGCAGCAGCCGGACACCATCGACGCGGTCACCCCGGCCCGTTCCAGCAACTCCCGGTCGGCCGCAGTGCCGGACTCGGCGTACTGGTGGCAGTGCGGCTGCACGACGGCGGAACCGTTGGCGGGCAAGGGTTCCAGCAGGGGTGAGACGTGTTCGGCGAACGTGCGCACGGACTCCGCCAGGAGCTTGACGTCCGGGTCGTCGCCGGCCACCTCCAGCGCGTCGGAGCGCAGGAACGCGGTGCAGCTCGGCTCCAGCCCGACCACCGGCACGTTCGCGCTGGTCCACGGGCGCAGCACGCGGGCGGTCCGCTTGATCGTCCGGCGGGCCATGTCGAGCTGCCCGGTGGAGAACCACGTGAGCCCGCAGCACACGGCCTGCCGTGGCACCTCCACGGCCTGGCCGACGTGCCGCAGCACAGCCGTCGCGTCGTGCCCGATCCCCGGCTCGAAGTAGTTGGTGAACGTGTCCGGGAACAGCAACACCCGGTCATCTCCGGCTTCCGGCCGGAAAGACCGCTGGAACGTGCGGTGGGCGGGCGTGGGCAGCGGGCGTTCGGCCGCGACGCCGGCGAACCGGGCGAACCGGGACGTCACCCGGTTGACCAGGCCCATCCGCAGCCACAGCGGCAGCCAGCCCATCGAGTAGTGCGACAACGGCCGCGCCCGCCTCCGGTAGTGGTGGTGCAGGAACTCCGCCTTGTAGGTGGCCATGTCCACGTCCACCGGGCAGTCCCGCTTGCAGCCCTTGCAGCCCAGGCACAGGTCCAGCGCGTCCCGCACCTCGGTGGAGCGCCAGCCGTCGCGCACCACCTGGCCGCCCAGCATCTCGAACAGCAACCGCGCCCGGCCGCGCGTCGAGTGCTTCTCCTCGCGGGTCACCCGGTAGCTCGGGCACATCACGCCGCCGGAGGTGTTCAGGCACTTGCCGACGCCCACGCACCGCCGGGTCGCCGCCGCCAGGTCGCCCCCGTCGGCGTGCAGGGCGAGCGCCGCCCGGGTCGGGATCACCGGGGGCGCGACCACCACGCGCAGGTCGGCGTCCAGCGGCAGCGGGTCCACGATGCGGCCCGGGTTCATCCGGTTGTCCGGGTCGAACGCGCGCTTGAACCGGCCGAACGCCTCGATCGCCGCCTTCGGGTACATCCTGGTCAGCAGCTCGGACCGGGCCTGGCCGTCGCCGTGCTCGCCGGACAGCGACCCGCCGTGCGCCACGACGAGGTCCGCCGCGGCCTCCAGGAACTCCCGGTAGCCGCTGCGCAGGTCGAAGTCGATGCGCACGTGCAGGCAGCCCTCGCCGAAGTGCCCGTAGGTCACGCCGCGCCGGCCGTGGCCAGCCAGCAGGGCGTCGAACTCGCGCAGGTACGCGCCGAGCTTCGCGGGCGGGACCGCCGCGTCCTCCCACCCCGACCACGCCTCGCCGCCGTCGGCCATCCGGGTCGCCAGGCCCGCGCCGTCCTCCCGCACCCGCCACAGCGCCCGTTGCCGCGCCGGGTCGGTCACCACCACCGAGTGCGGGGCCAGCGCCGCCGCCGCGTGCGCGGTGTCCTCGTCGGCGGTCTCCACGAACAGCCAGCTCACGCCGCGCGGCAGCAGCAGCCGGGAGTCGCCCGCCGACTCGGCGAGCTTGACGTCGATGCCCTCGACGGCCAGCACGGGCAGGTCGCGCACGAGCGGGGCGTGGTCGGCGGCGTCGTACGGGCCGTCGAAGCCCAGGACGGCCAGCACCCGGCGCTTCGGGGCCTCGACGAGCTTCAGCGTCGCTCCCAGCACGGTCACGCACGTGCCCTCGGTGCCGACCAGCGCGCGGGCCAGGTCGGGCAGGGCGTCCAGCCGGTAGCCCGAGACGCGCCGGTCCAGCGCCGGGAACCACGACGGGTCGGCGTCGGGCAGGTCGAGGGCGGGTGGCGTGCGGGTGTCGAAGCGGCGGCCGTCGGGCAGCAGGACGTCCAGCGCGTGCACGTTGTCGCTGGTCTTGCCCCACGCCACCGAGTGCGCGCCGCACGCGTCGTTGCCGATCATGCCGCCGACCGTGCACCGCGAGTGCGTGGACGGGTCCGGCCCGAACACCAGGCCGTGCGGGCGGGCGGCGTCGTTGAGCCGGTCCAGCACCACACCGGGCTGCACGACGGCAGTCCTGGTCTCGGGGTCGATCGAGATCACCCGGTCGAGGTACCGGGAGAAGTCGACGACCAGGCCCGACCCGGCCGAGTTGCCCGCGACGGACGTCCCCGCGCCACGGTTCGTGATCGGCACGTCGAACTCCGCCGCCACCGCGACCGCCGCGATCGCGTCGTCCACCGACCGGGGCCGCACGACGACCCGCGGCACGTGCCGGTAGTTGGAGGCGTCCACCGAGTACAGCGCGCGGCTGGCGGGGTCGGCGAGGACGTCGCCGTCGACGGCGGCGCGCAGTTGTTCCACGAATCCGGTCACCCGGCCGATTGTGATCCACCCCGGCCCGTGGTGGCGTACCTGGCGGTAGGAGATAGCCTCGCCCCGCATCAACCAGCAGCGATGGGAGCAGGGCGTGTCGAGGTCCGTACTGGTCACCGGCGGCAACCGGGGCATCGGTCTGGCGATCGCGCAGGCGTTCGCCGCACAGGGGGACAAGGTCGCGGTGACCCACCGGGGCTCGGGCTCGCCCGAGGGCCTGCTGGGCGTCAAGTGCGACGTCACCAGCGCCGCCGAGGTGGACGCCGCGTTCGCCGAGGTCGAGGCCGCGCACGGCCCGGTCGAGGTGCTGATCGCCAACGCCGGCATCACCGACGACACCCTGCTGCTGCGGATGACCGACGAGCAGTTCACCCGCGTCCTGGACGCCAACCTGACCGGCGCGTTCCGGGTGGCGCAGCGCGCGTCCAAGGGCATGTTGCGCAAGCGCTACGGCCGGATCGTGTTCATCTCGTCCGTGGTCGGCCTGATGGGCAGCGCCGGCCAGGTCAACTACGCGGCCAGCAAGGCCGGTCTGGTGGGCGTGGCCCGTTCGATCGCCCGCGAACTGGGATCGCGCAACATCACCGCGAACGTCGTCGCGCCCGGCTTCATCACCACGGACATGACCGACGCGCTGCCCGAGGAGCGCCGCAAGCAGATCCTCGCCCAGGTGCCCGCCGGCCGGTACGGCACCACCGAGGAGATCGCGTCCGCCGTCACCTTCCTGGCCTCCGACGCCGCCGCCTACATCACCGGCGCGGTGCTGCCGGTCGACGGCGGCCTCGGCATGGGCCACTGAACCCCCTCATCACCAACTCTCGGAGGAAACACACGTGACGGGTCTGCTCGAAGGCAAGCGGCTGCTGGTCACCGGGGTGATCACCGACGCGTCGATCGCCTTCCACGTGGCCAAGGTCGCCCAGGAGCAGGGCGCCCAGGTGGTGCTCACCGGTTTCGGCCGGCTGAGCCTGGTGGAGCGGATCGCGAAGCGGCTGCCGCAGCCCGCGCCCGTGGTCGAACTGGACGTGCAGAACCAGGAGCACCTGGACACGCTGGCCGACCGGGTCCGCGAGCACGTGGACGGCCTCGACGGCGTCGTGCACGCCATCGGCTACGCCCCGCCGTCGTGCCTGGGCGCGCCGTTCATGGACGCGCCGTGGGAGGACGTCGCCACCGCGATGCACGTCTCGGCGTACTCGTACAAGTCCCTGGTCCAGGCCACCCTGCCGCTGCTGGGCCGGGGCGCGTCGGTCGTCGGCCTGGACTTCGACGCCCGCCAGGCGTGGCCCGCCTACAACTGGATGGGCGCGGCGAAGGCGGCGTTCGAGTCCATCAACCGCTACCTGGCCCGCGACCTCGGTCCGCAGGGCATCCGGGTCAACCTGGTCTCGGCCGGCCCGGTGCGCACGATGGCGGCGAAGTCCATCCCGGGCTTCGCGGACCTGGAGGCGATGTGGGGCGAGAAGGCCCCGCTGGGCTGGGACGTCAACGACCCGACCCCGGTCGCCCAGTCCGTGTGCGGCCTGCTGTCCGACTGGTTCCCGGCCACCACGGGCTCCATGGTCTTCGTGGACGGCGGCGTGCACTTCCTCGGGCTGTAGTTCGGCCCGACCGGGTCGGCGTGCGGTTGATCACGCCGACCCGGTTGTGCGTCGTTCAGCGGGCAGCGCGAGGATGGGGCCCGTGAGTTACGACGCGCTGCTCTGGCTGTCCTTCGGGGGACCGGAAGGGCCTGAGGACGTCCGGCCCTTCCTGGAGAACGTGACGCGGGGCCGTGGTGTCCCGCCTGAACGGCTGGACGAGGTCGAGCAGCACTACCTGCACTTCGGCGGGGTGTCGCCGATCAACGCGCTCAACCGCGAGGCCATCGCCGCCGTCGAGCCGCTGGTGGACCTGCCGATCTACTTCGGCAACCGCAACTGGCACCCGAT
Organism: Saccharothrix sp.; assembly: GCF_031180885.1. Taxonomy (GTDB): domain Bacteria; phylum Actinomycetota; class Actinomycetes; order Mycobacteriales; family Pseudonocardiaceae; genus Actinosynnema. The sequence continues at coordinate 403,240 of NZ_JAPSLK010000002.1, read as the reverse complement.
GGTCGAGGACACCCTCGCCGAGATGAAGGCCGCCGGGGTGCGGCGCGCGCTGGTGTTCCCGACCAGTGCTTATGGCGGCTACTCCGCGTGCCGGCAGTACGACGAGGACATCCTGCGGGCCCGCGCCGCCGTGCCGGACGCGCCCGAACTGGTGAAGCTGCGGCAGTTCTTCGACCACCCGCTGTTCGTCGAGTCGTTCGCGGAGGCGGTCCGGGTCGCGGGTGAGGCGTTCGACGACTACCGGTTGGTGTTCACCGCGCACTCGGTGCCGGTGTCGGCCGACAAGGCCGCGGGGCCGCCTTCCGAGGGCGGGCACCGGTACTCGCGGCAGGTGGAGGAGGCGTCGAGGCTGGTGGCTTCGGCGCTGTCGATCGCCGAGTACGACGTGGTGTGGCAGTCGCGGTCCGGGCCGCCGCGGATCCCGTGGCTGGAGCCGGACATCGTCGACCACATCGAGGCGTTGCACGGGCGCGGTGTGCGGAACGTCGTCGTGTGTCCCATCGGGTTCGTCAGCGACCACCTGGAAGTGGTGTGGGACCTGGACACCGAGGCGCGGGACCGCGCCGCCGAGTTGGGGATGGGCTTCGCGCGCGCGGCCACGCCCAACGGTGATCCCCGGTTCGCTTCGCTTGTCGCGGAGTTGGTGGCCGAGATGACGTCCGGTGCTCCGGCACGCAAGCTTTCGTCCTTCACCGCCGCCGGGTGCACGGTGAACGGTGAGCCGTGCGCGCCGCTGTGCTGCGAGCCCGCGAAGAGGCCGGCGCGGTGAGCGCGGAGACTGGCGCGACCAGTGTGGACTTCACGTGGTCGCCGCGTCCGTCGGATTGGCGACAGGCGCTGCGCACCGCCGTTCCGCTGTACCGGTGGGCGCCGTGGTTCGGGTTGGCGCTGGGCGTGTTCGGCGTCGTGGTGCTGTTCATGGGCATGACGTGGGCCGGGGTCTTCGGCCTGGCGCTGGCTGTGATCATCATCGCACTGGTCCCCATCGGCACCGCCGTCAACTTCCACAACCACCCACTCGCGGCGAAGACCGTCACCGGTTCGGCGGACGCGCATTCGTTGCGCATGTCGGTCGGTGAGGCGGCGCGCAGTGAGCTGGACTGGTCGGACCTGCCGGGCTGGTCTGAGACCGGCGGCGTGTTCGTGCTGAAGACGGCGACGACCGCCATGTACGCGGTGCCGCACCGCGCGTTCACCGGTTCGGACGACGTGGACCGCTTCCGAACCCTGCTGGTGGAACACGTCGGCCCAGTCGCCTGAGGTGGCCGGCCCTCTGGACTGTCGGGGCGCGCGCGTAGTGTTGGATGCCGTGTCCTGTGCGAGTGCGACGATGGTCGTGTGGACGTCCGCCTGGTTGAACGGAGCGGCGGCGGCCGACGACGTCCTGGACGCCCTGGGGTTCTGGGCGGAGCTGCACGAGGTGGTCGCCGACGACGACGGCACCGCCACCGCCCTCGACCTGCCGGGCCCGGACGAGACCCCGGTGGGCGCGGCCCTGCTGCTCGCCGCCCTGCGCCGGGCGTCGGCCGGTTCGGCGCGGCTCGTGCTGCCGGTCGCCGGTGACGTCCGGGGGCTGGGCGGGCGCGGCCCGTTGAGCGCGAGCGCGGTGCGCGCGGGACAGGCGGTCGTGCTGCCGGAGGTCGGCGTCGGCCTGGTGCCGCGCCTGGTGGCCGAGGGCGTGCTGCGCTGGACGGTGTTCGACCTGCCCACCGTGACCCCGGCCGAGCACGTGCCGATCGGCGAGGCGGAGCACGGCCTGGCGTCCGCGATGCGCGAGGCGGCCACCGCCCTGGTCACCCTCGACGTGGCCCGCCACCGCCCGAACGTCCGCGAGGAGATCGCGGAACTGTCCAACCTGCACACCAAACTCCGCTGGCCCACCGGCATGCCACCGCGCGCACTGCGGGTCCTCCAACGGGCCGCCGAGGTCGCCGCGATCCTCCAGGTCGCCGCCTCCGACGCCCCCGGCGGCGCCATGTCCGCCTCCGCCCAAACCGCCCGCGCCGAGGCCCTGCGCCCGTTGTCCGACGCGGTCCGCCGGGCGCGGCTCGCGGCGGTCGACGAGGCGGTGCGGGTGCTGTCCGACCAAGCGGCCGGACGGCACTAGGCCTTTCGCGCGTTTCCTTCGTCTTTTCGGTTGCGGCCCATTTCGGTGCCTCAATTCGACATTCGTACAACTGTGTGCGAATAACGGCTGGTCGCGGGCTCGGAATCGGAACGGTCGCGCACGGACTGTGAATGAACCCCTCGTCAACGTGATGTGTCGTGGGTTACGGTACGTCTGGGAGCGCTCCCAGTCCCCAATCCCCGGTTCCGGCTCACCGTTGAGCCCACGACCCATCTGGGAGCGTTCCCAGACGACGATTTGCTCGCAAGGAGGCGATGCATGAGTCCGCGCACATTCCTCCGGTCCCGCAAGGCGGCCGGAGCGATGGCGGTGGTGTCGGTGACCGCGCTGTCGGCGGCGGCGGTCGTGGTTGGAGGCACCACGGCCAGCGCCGCTCCCGGCTGTCGGGTCGACTACACCATCACGAGCCAGTGGCAGGGCGGTTTCGGGGCCAATGTCACGGTCACCAACCTCGGGGACGCGATCTCCGGTGGCTGGACGTTGGACTGGGACTTCGCCGCGGGGCAGACGGTCCAGCAGGGGTGGAACGGTCGGTTCAGCCAGTCCGGCACGAAGGTGACGGTCCGCAACCCGGAGTGGTCGGCGACGTTGGGCACCGGCGCTTCGGTCACGCCCGGCTTCAACGGCTCCTGGACCGGCTCGAACCCGAAGCCGACCCAGTTCCGGCTGAACGGGACGGTCTGCACCGGCACGGTGACGACAACGACCACGACCACCACCACCACCACGACGACCACCACGAGCACCACCACGACCACCACGAACCCGAACCCGGGGACGCGGGTGGACAACCCGTACGTGGGCGCCGGCGTGTACGTCAACCCGCAGTGGCAGCGGCAGGCCGCCGCCGAGCCGGGTGGTTCGCGGATCGCCAACCAGCCGACCGGCGTCTGGATGGACCGGATCAGCGCGATCGACGGCAACGGTTCGCCGACCACCGGCAGCATGGGCCTGGCCGACCACCTGAACGAGGCGGAGCGCCAGCGCGCCGCGTCGCCCACCGGTGAGCTGGTCTTCCAGGTCGTCATCTACAACCTGCCGGGCCGCGACTGCGCGGCGCTGGCGTCCAACGGCGAACTCAAGCCCGACGAGTTGCCGCGCTACAAGGCCGAGTACATCGACAAGATCGCGGGCATCCTGGCCCGGCCGGAGTACGCGCGGCTGCGGATCGTGGCGGTCATCGAGATCGACTCGCTGCCCAACCTGGTCACCAACGTCACGCCGCGCGCGACGGCCACGCCGCAGTGCGACGTGATGAAGGCGAACCAGAACTACCAGAACGGCGTGGCGTACGCGGTGTCCAAGCTCGGCGACATCCCGAACGTCTACAACTACCTGGACTCCGGCCACCACGGCTGGATCGGTTGGGGCGACACGGTTCCCGAGTACGACAACTTCTACGCCTCGGCGAAGATGATGGCGACGATCCTGGGCCGCGAGGGCGCGACCAAGGCCGACGTGCACGGCTTCATCACCAACACGGCGAACTACTCCGCGCTGGAGGAGCCGTACTGGACGGTGGACGACGTGGTCGGCGGCCAGCCGGTGAAGCAGGCCTCGAAGTGGGTCGACTGGAACGACTTCAACGGTGAATTGGGCTTCGCCACGGCGTTCCGGGCCGAACTGGTCAAGCAGGGCTTCGACAGCGGCATCGGCATGCTGATCGACACGTCCCGCAACGGCTGGGGCGGCGCGAACCGCCCGACCGGCAAGTCGACCTCGACCAACGCGGCCGAGTACGTCGACCAGTCCCGCATCGACCGCCGCATCCAGAAGGGCAACTGGTGCAACCAGAGCGGTGCGGGTCTCGGCGAGCGCCCGAAGGCCGCGCCCAAGCCCAACATCGACGCCTACGTCTGGATCAAGCCGCCGGGCGAGTCCGACGGCGCGAGCAAGGAGATCCCGAACAACGAGGGCAAGGGCTTCGACCGGATGTGCGACCCCACGTACACCGGCAACCCCCGCAACGGCAACAACCTGTCGGGCGCCCTCCCTGACGCCCCGCTCTCGGGCCACTGGTTCTCCGCCCAGTTCCAGGAGCTGATGCGCAACGCCTACCCGCCGCTATCCTGACGGGTTGACGCGAACCCCCGTGGGCGGTGCCCTCCAGGCACCGCCCACGGGCTGTATACAGGTCGGGTGACCGACGACCGCACGAACTGGTGGCTGGGCCTGGTCCAATCGTTCAACACCCGCATCTACGACACCAAGCGCGACCCGGTCGAGCGGGCGGTGTGGGCGGACATCAGCGCCGGCGTGCTCGGCATCGCCCTGGACACCGGCGGACTCGACGAGCGGGAGGTCACTCTCCGCCTCCTCACCCTCTGCCACCACGCCGCAGCTCTCGGAGATCCGCCCGCCCGCCTCGACCCGGACACGTTGGCCCGCCGCGGCCTGGCCCTGATTCCGCTACCCCGCGAGGAAGCGGTGCGCCGGGCCGCGAACTGGCGCGACCGGCCGATCGAGGAGATCCGAAACCTCCGCAACGCCAAGAACGTCACCGGCGCCCTCGACCGCATCGCCCACCACATCCGAGACCCCGACCTCCAGCACGAGGTCCGGGCGTGGGCGGCCGTTCGTGACCAACTGCCGTGACACCACCGCTTTCACGGCGGCAGGACGTCCGCCAACCCGGCCAGTTCGTCGTCGTCGAGCGGCCGGAGGTGGGCCAGCGCGTTCCGGGCGTCGCGCAAGCGGAACAGCAACTGTTTGTCCACTGTGGACAGACGCACCCGCGACGTCTGGGCGGCCCACGCCATCGCGCCCAGTTCGAGGACCGTGCGCCGATCCGCTTCATGGCCGGGCGGGGCGGTGCCGCGGGACATCTCGGCCAGCACCGCGAGGCTGGCCCGCGAACGGACCCTGGCCTCCAAACGTGCCCGGTGCGCGTCGATCAGCGGGGTCAGCGCCCGGTTCTGCCCGCGCCACACCAGGGTCGCCAGGTCGACCGGCGTGGGTGCGCCGCCGACCGGGGTCAGCCGGAGTTGACCGTCCCAGTAGTCCGCGAGTCCCGCGTTCCAAGCCGGCCGCAGCTCCGCCGGCGGGCGCTCCGGGCTCCCGCGCACGTGCCGCAGGTCGCGCGGCAGGTCCACCTCTCCTTCGTGCGTGAACGCCTTCAGGTGCTCGGGCAGGGTGGCCACCAGGCCGTCCCAGCCCGTGGCCAGGAAAGCGGCCAGCGCGAGGTTCGGTCCGGCGACCTCCACCACCACCTCGGCGGCCACCAGGTCGCGCACGAAGTCAGCCCGGCGGGGCGGTCGTGCGGTGGCCGCGACGACGGCGGTGTCGAGCCGGCCGCAGGCGGCCCACCACCAGTGCACGCGGGTGGTCACGGGGTCCAGGCCGTCCAGCAGCCGCACCGGCAGGTCCGCGGTGCGGGCGGCGACCAGGACCCGGGGCCGTTCGCCCGGCGGCAGACCGCGTTGCTTCGCGTCGGCGGGGAGCCTCGTGAGCAGCGACCCCACATCTTCGGGGTCGTTCTCCTCCCACGCGCACAGGACGATCACCCGGCCGTGCAACGCGCCCCGCAGGGCGAGTTCCCCCAACGGGTCGTCGGGCATCTCCTCCTCGCCCATACAACCGGTCCACAACCGTTGGGCGACCGTGGACGTGCTCTCCACACCGCTCTCCGGCGGCGACTCCAGCGGCCAGTCCCAGTCGAACACGCCCAGCGTCGTGCGCGCCCACGCCGGCACGTCCACCGGCACCTCCACCGGAGAGGACCTGGGCGTCGCGCGGCGCTTGCGGCGGGACTCGGGCGCGGGCACCCGGACGGCGTCCGGCCGCGACTCCAGCACCCCGAGGAGGTCGTCGGCGTCGCCCGCGTCGACGAGCGCGTCGGGGACCAGCCAGACGCAGCTCCACCCGTCGTCGAGGTCCGTCGCCACCGCCCGCAGGTGGCGCGCCGGACCGGGGAGGGAGTCCAGCGGCACCGCGCCCGCGTTCATGCGCTGTCGCGGAGTGTGGTGGTGCAGCGGTGCAGCACCCGGTCCAGCGCGACGCCGTCGACGCCCTCGTCGAGCACGCCGAACCGGGCCAGCTCCTCGAGGAACTCACTGGTCGTGGCCAGGTCCAGGTCCAGGGCCGCGGCGACGTCGACGGGGGGCAGGGGCTCGCCGGGGTCCACGTACGAGGCCCACTTGTCGACGCGCGCGAGCGCGGTGCTCGTCAGCTCCGTCCGGGTGAGGAACGCGGCGGCCCACTGCGGGTCCGCCTGCAGCTTCAGCACCCGGTCCAGCGCCTGCGCCTGGGTCGCGCCCCGCACCTCCACGTTGGCGATGACCTCCTCGACCAGTTCGATCCACCCGCCGGTGGCGTCGATGAGCCGCACCCGGGCCTGGACGACGTCGAACGGGCACTCCGGCCAACTGCGCAGGCTGCTGGAGGTCCACCGCGCCGGCTGCACCACCTCGACCCCCGCCAGGGCCGCCACCTGGTCGGCGACCTCGGGCTTGACCAGCACGGCGGAGGCGGGCTTCTCCTTCAGCAGGCGCGCGACGACCTGGTTGACCTCGGTGAACGGCAGCTCGCGCAGGTCTGCCACCAGCACGGTCGCCTTCTTCCGGCGCGCGGCGTTGGTGACCGCCTTGGCGATGTCGGCGGCCGTCGCGTAGACCTCGACCTTGCTGCCCCGCAGTTCGGCGTAGTCCTTGATCGCGTCCGCGACCCGTTCCACTCCCGACGCGACCGTGCCGGTGACGACGGACGTCACGCCGCCCGCGGTCAGCTCGAACAGCTGCCCGTCGGTCAGCGGGCTGCGCCGCTTGAAGGGTTCGGTGCCCAGCAGCCGGCGGGCGTCGCGCGGGTTGTACTCGTAGGGCAGGTCGAAGTCGGTCTCCGCGAGTTCCCGCAGCAGGTCCGCCTTGGTGCCGAGCATGTTCACCACGTTCGGGCTGCGCACTGCGTAGCGGGCCTGGCCGGACAGCCGGATGAGCAGGCCCAGGCCCACCATCTCGTCCAGGTAGATGCGCACCTGCGACACGGTGAGGTCGTCGAACCCGGCCGCCCAGTGCAGGCGCGTCTCCTCCAGCAGTTCCTCGGGCCCGTAGTCGGCGCCGAAGCTGTCGTTGAGGCTGAGCACCGCGATGACGAGGGTCAGGACGCGGTACCGGTCCTCGAGGTTGATCGTGATCCGCAGCCGTTCGGCGATGCGCGCGCGGACGTGGTCGCTGGCCGCCACCGCCTCGACGTCGGCCTCCCGGATCGGCACCGGCAGCTCCAGCGACTGCGCCACCCGGTCGTGCAGCGTGCGCACCAGGTCCTGGCAGAAGATCTGGATCAGGCTCGCCTGGTAGTTGGTCGCCGACAGCAGCCGCCACACCAGTTCCGGCCGCTCGAACCGGTACCCGAGCGCGGCCAGCGGCGCGACGACGAGCCGGCGCGCGTCGGCCGGGTCCAGCGGGCCGACGAGGATGTCCGGTCCGCCGTGCACCAGCGGCACGTTGGACAGGTGGCCGAACCGCTGCACCTGGTGCAGACCGGCGAACACGATCTTGAACCGCCGTTCGGTGGACTCCATGAGTTCCTTGAGCCGCAACACGTTCGGGAAGTGCGCGACCCCGCCACCCTCGGACTTGACCCCGCGCGAGTCGGCGGTCAGGAACGCGTCGGCCTCGTCCGCGAGCAGCAGCAGCCGCCGGTTGGAGTTGTGGTTGAGCCACGCCTTCACGTGGTTGACCACCACGTCCGGCGGCGGGTCCTGGGACATGCTCTCGGGCAGCACGCCGCGCTGCTTCAGCTCGACCGCGAGTTCGCGCCAGATCCGGGACGCCGGTTCGGCTTCCCCGATGCCCTTGCCCTTCAGGTCGAGGTACACGGCGTGGCGCAGCCCGCCCTCGTTGAACGTCGCCTCCACCCGCCGCAGCAGCGCCGACTTGCCCAACTGGCGACCGCCGTAGATGAACAGCCCGCCGTTCGGGTCCACCACCTCGGCCATCTCGCGGTCGCGGCCGACGAACACCTCCGGCGGCACCAGGCCGGCGACGAACGGCGTGTACGGGTTGAGCGCCGTCCAGGGCAGGGTGACGCGCTGGGTGGCGCGCCAGGAACCCGGGGCGTTGGCCGCGACCCAGCCCACGACGGCGGGGTCGACCACGAGCGCCTGGACCGAGCCGCGATCGGCCTCCGCCGCGAGCGCGCGCCGCGCCGGGAGGTCCATGGCGTACAGGTAGAGCAGGACGTTCGCCCGCCCGGTGTCCTCCATGCCCAGCACGTCGAGCACCGACCGCCGACCCCGGCGCTCCTCGGTGATCACCACGACGTTGTACTGGTTCGCCGCCGAACCCAGGGTCGAGACGTACGAGCTGTCGGTCGGCGTGCCCTGCACGCGGAACCTGCGGAACCCCTGGCGCGTGCCCCGCCCGATCTCCTGCGGCCGGCTCGGGGCCTGCAGGCCGAGCACCCGGAGGATGCTGTGGACCGAGTTCGCCAGCCGGTCCCCGGCCAGGCCCTGCGGGTTCTTCAGCGAGTCCCACGCGTGGACGCCCGCGGTCGCGAGCGGCGTCAGCGTCGCGCCGCGGGCGGCCAGCTCGGCCCAGGCCTGCGCGCTGTCGCCGGGCGCGGGCCCGCCGCGCGCGACGCCCGCCGTCACCAGGTCGGCGAACGCGCCGAGGTCGTCGGGCGCGTCGGTGACCTGGTCGGGCAGCGACTTGCCCGCCCGCACGAACGCGAGGAACTCGGCCGCCGTGACCGTGTCGCCGTCCGCGAGCAGCGCGAGGATCCGTTCGCGGCCCGCGACACCGACGTCCAGGGACGTGATCTCGGCACGCAGCTCGTCGATGCGGGACCCGTGCTTGGCGGCCAGTTCCCCGGCGAGGTCTTCGAGGCTCTTCGCCGCCACGTCGAACGCGCCGTCCTCGACGGTCGCGAGTGCCTGGAGGCGGCCCGCGACGGTGGTCTCGTCGACCGGGTCGAGGAGGTTCTGCGTGCGGATCCGCGCGAACAGGTCGCTCGCGCGGTCGAAGTCCGACCGGTGCCGCTTGACCCACGACGCCGTCGCGCGGTCGAGCAACTGGCGCAACGGCTCGACGTCGACGTCCCCGCCCCAGGCGCCGGCCGCGGCGAGGTCGACGACGCGTCGGGCGCGCAGGAGGTCGCCGCGCTCGCAGTAGGCGGACACCGCGCCGGGCACGTCGGGCGGCCGGACCAGTTCGGCCAGCGCGGCGCTGGTGCGCGGGTCCTCCCGGTCGGGCCGGCCCGCGGCGTCGCGCGGCAGGTCGGGCAGGATGAGCAGGACGTCGGGACCGGGTTCGGCCGAGGTCGCGTCGCCGTCGAGGGCGTACCCGCCGAGGACGGCGTCCTTCGGCCGCGCGAGCCACTGGCGGAACAGCGACATCGCCACGCCGACCATGCCGGGCGGGGGTTCCTCGCCCTCGACGTCGGCCAGGGCGCGGGACAGCCGCGCGGCCAGGCTGAGGTCGTCCGACTCCGCCGCGGTCAGCCGCTTGCTCACCACGTCCGCCTCGCGCACCACCTCCCGGACCTCGTCGATCGCCCGGACGAGCGTGCGCAGGGCGCTGGCCACGATGGGTTCCCTGGCCTGCTTGGGCGTGCGCATGGCGGCGTCGGCCGCCTCGATCATCGTCTGGACCGCGTCGTGCGCGGTCAACCGGTCGAGGACGGCGGCGATCGCCCGGCCGTCCCCGCCTTCCGACCACGTCACGACCGCGTCCAGCGCGGTGGACAGCGGCTGGCCGGGCAGCATCAGCCGCTGGAGCACGCGGGTAGCCCGCTGGTAGGGGTTCTTGCGGCGGGGCAGTTCCTCGGCGAGGTTGCGCGCGCGCCGGCCGAGTTCCGCGCGGGTCTCGTCGGAGCGCGAGTCGATCAGCAGCGAGCCGGCGCCGTCGTCGATGGGCAGGCCGCGGCGGACGGCGTCGATGGCGGTGTCGACCAGCGCGCCCCACCGCGCGGGCAGGACGAGGCCGTTGCGCAGGCCGGTCAGCACGGAGTGCCCCCAACCCGCCAGCAGACCCGCGCGCAGGGCGGCGGTCGTGGCGAGGGCGGTGGCGTCGGGATCGCCGACGAGGTCCTGGACGTCGAGGTCCAGGCCGGCGAGGACGGCCGTCGCGTCGGCGTTGTTGGTGACGGCGAACGCCATGGCGGCGAATCGCATCGTGGCGGTGCGGCGGTCCGGTTCGGCCGACACCGCCGTCACCCAGTAGGCCTCGACGAGCCGACCGGCCGAGGCCAACTCGACCGCCAGCGGCGGACTGCCCTCCTCCCACGGGAACCCGAGCGCCATGTCGTTGACCTCGGCCGGCTCGGCGACCTCGGCCGGTGGCGGATCAGCTTGCGGGGGCGGCGCCGCCGGTCGGGTCGCCGGCACCGCTTCGACGGTTGCGGGCACCGGCTCCGCTTCGACGGTCGCGGGCACCGGCTCGGCGTCGGCGGTCTCGGGCACCGGCTCGGCGTCGGTGGTCTCCGGCGCCTGCACCGGGTCGACCTCGGGAACGGCGACCGGCGGTTCGAGCCGGCCCAGCGCCGCCAGCAACTCGTCGCGCGCGGACTTGAGCGAGGCGAAGGCCACGCCGTGGTTGGCGCTGAGCATGGACTCGACCGCGGCGAGCTGCTGCTCCAGGTCGGCACGTCGAGCCGCGTGCGCCGACTCGGCCTCCCACAGCGCCGCCTGCTCCTCCGCCGCGCGTCGGCGTGCGGCCCGCGCCTCGGTGATGGCGTCGGACAGGGCCGTGAAGTCGGCATCGGGCGGGACCTCGATCTCGGCGGCCACCGCGTCGAGCAGTTCGCGCCGCCGGTCGTGGAACCGCCGCAGCGCCGCGTCGACGCCGTCGGGTGCGGCCGTCCCGGTCTCGACGGCGTCCCCGGCCCGGCGCAGCAGCGCGGCCGTGTCGGCGGCGAGGGCGCGGACCTCGTCGAGCCGGGCCACGAGCGGGTCGACCTCGTCGCTCGCGGACGGCTCGGTCGTGGGATCGGTGAGAAGCCCGGGTTCCATGGATTCCCTTGTCGAGTCTTCGTCGGTGTCGCTGTCCCGGTCGTGGACGGCATTGCGGATGAGCGGAGGTGTGCGCGGCGCGGTGATGAGCGCGGCTTCCAGTTCCGCCCTGCGCCGGGTGGCCAACGGGGTCGCTTGCGCGTTGCCGAGCAGCAAACCGAACAGCACCAGCCGACCGAACTGCTTTCCCAGCGACGTGAGCATCGCGCGGAGTTGGTCGAGGTCGGGCTCGGCGATCGCGGACCGGTCGAACCGCCGCTGCGCCAGGAGCACCCGGGTGGCCAGTGACAGCGCGCCGATGGCCAGGTCCTCCAGGACGTACGACGGCGCTTTCGCGAGGTGCGCCCGGGCCGCCAGGATCTCCCGCCGGATCGGCGCCCGGGCGTCCTTGGCGGACGGTGGCATCTGCGCGGCGAAGCGGAGCGGGTCGCACACCGCGAGCAGCACGCTGAAGTCGGCGTCGTTCAGCGACGCGAGCCATTTCCGCAGTTCCACGACCAGATCGGCGGTCACGGGAGGTACTCATACCCCAGAACTCGGTTAACTCCTTCGAGCGATGGCCGATTGTGAGGCGGTACGCCGATATCTCACTCGGACAGCGCAATGAATCACGCAAATCCCGCAAATATGCGGAAAATTGTTGCTCCACGACGTTTCGGCACCGTCGTTCTGCCCGCTCGTTCGGCTGTCGGCGAACAACTGGTCTCCCTGGAGGAACTCCACGTCGACACGGTCGCGCCGACTTGCGTAGCGTCGAACGGGTGACGAGCGGACTCCCCAAGACCGCGGGCGAGCTGAAGGCCGCCGGGTACGCCCCGCGCGGTGTCAAGGTCGAGCTGCGGGACAACCTGGTGGCGGCGCTGCGGGAGAAGCGGAACCCCTGGCCCGGCATCGTCGGGTTCGAGCGGACCGTGCTGCCGCAGCTCGAAAGGGCGATCCTGGCGGGCCACGACGTGGTCCTGCTCGGTGAGCGCGGGCAGGGCAAGACCCGGCTGTTGCGCACCCTGGTGACCCTGCTCGACGAGTGGACGCCGGTGATCGAGGGCGCGGAGCTGAACGAGCACCCGCTGGACCCGATCACCCCCGAGTCCAAGCGCCGCGCGCGGGAACTGGGCGACGACCTCCCGGTGGCCTGGAAGCACCGCGACGAGCGGTTCGCCGAGAAGCTCGCCACGCCCGACACCAGCGTCGGCGACCTGGTCGGCGACGTCGACCCGGTCAAGGTTGCCCAGGGCCGCAGCCTCGGCGACCCGGAGACCATCCACTACGGCCTGCTCCCGCGCAGCCACCGCGGCATCATCGCGGTCAACGAGCTGCCCGACCTCGCCGAGCGCATCCAGGTCTCCCTGCTCAACGTGATGGAGGAGCGCGACATCCAGATCCGCGGCTACACGCTGCGCCTCCCGCTGGACGTCCTCCTGGTCGCGACCGCCAACCCCGAGGACTACACCAACCGCGGCCGGATCATCACCCCGCTCAAGGACCGCTTCGGCGCCGAGATCCGCACGCACTACCCGCTGGAGATCGCCGCCGAGGTCGACCTGGTCCGCCAGGAGGCCGACCTGGTCGCGGAGGTCGGCGACCACCTGCTGGAGGTCATCGCCCGGTTCGTCCGGCACCTGCGCGAGTCGTCCGCGATCGACCAGCGCTCCGGCGTCTCGGCGCGGTTCGCGGTGGCGGCGGCGGAGACGGTGGCGGCGAGCGCGTTGCGGCGCGGTGCGTTGATCGGGGAAACGCCTGCCATCGCGCGGCCGGTGGACCTGGAGTCGGTGCCGGAGGTGCTGCGCGGCAAGCTGGAGTTCGAGGCCGGCGAGGAGGGGCGCGAACGCGAGGTGCTGACCCACCTGCTGCGCCGCTCGATCGCCGACACCGCGCGCTCGACGTTCGCCGGGCTGAACCTGAAGCCGTTGGCCGAGCTGGTGTCCGACGGGCACCCGGTGGCCACCGGCGAACGCGTCCACGCGGGCGACCTGCTGGCCGCGCTGCCCGAGCTGCCGCTGCTGCACGAGGTGGCCAAGCGCGTCGGCGCCGGGCCCAAGGACCCGGTCGGGCGCATCGCCTCGGCCGTCGAACTGGCCCTCGAATCGCTCTACCTCACCCGTCAGCTGTCCAAGGACAGCGACGACGACCGAACGGTGTACGGATGACCGGTTACCGCTACGGCCGGTACGTCGACGGCCCGGACCCGCTGGCCCCGCCCACCGACCTGCGCGCGGCGATGGACGAACTCGGCCGCGAGGTCATGGAGGGCGCGTCCCCGGAGTCGGCGCTGCGCGAGCTGCTGCGCCGGGGCCTGCCGGGGCAGCGCGGGCTGGACGACCTGACGTCGCGGCTGTGGCAGCGCCGGGCGTCCATCCAGCGCCGGCACCGGCTCGACGGCACGCTCCAGGAGATCCGGCGGCTGCTCGACCAGGCGCTGGACGCCGAACGGACCGCGTTGTTCCCCGACCCCGACGACGAGGCGCGGTTCCGCGAGGCGCAGCTCGACGCGCTGCCGCAGGGCACCGCGGCGGCCGTGCGCGAACTGGCCGAGTACGACTGGCGGTCCCCGCAGGCCCGCGAGTCCTACGAGCAGATCCAGAACCTGCTCGGCAAGGAACTGCTCGACCAGCGGTTCCAGGGCATGAAGCAGGCGATGGAGAACGTCTCGCCGCAGGACGTCGAGCGCATCAAGGACATGCTCGACGACCTCAACCAACTCCTCGCCGCCCACGCCCAGGGCCAGGACACCCCCGAGCAGTTCCGCGACTTCATGCGCAAGCACGGCGAGTTCTTCCCGGAGAACCCGCGCAACGTGGAGGAGCTGATCGACGCGCTCGCGGCCCGCTCGGCGGCGGCCCAGCGCATGATGAACTCGATGACCGAGCAGCAGCGCCAGGAGCTGAGCGCCTTGTCGCAGCAGGCTTTCGGCAACTCCGGCATCGGTCGGCAACTATCCACTTTGGACTCGCTGTTGCGGGCGCTGCGGCCCGGCGAGGACTGGACCGGCTCCGCCCGGTTCCGCGGCAACCAGCCGCTGGGCCTGGGCGAGGGTGCGCAGGCCATGGCCGACCTCGCCGAACTGGACGCGCTGGCCGAACAGCTCGCCCAGTCCTACCCCGGCGCACGGCTGGAGGACATCGACCTCGAAGCCCTGGTCCGCCAGCTGGGTGACGAGGCCGGGGTCGACGCGCGGCGGCTGGCCGAGCTGGAACGCGAGCTGCGGCAGCAGAACCTCCTCGAACGCGCCCCGGACGGCTCCCTGCGACTGACCCCGAAAGCGTTGCGGCGCTTGGGGGAGACCGCGCTACGCGGCGTGATCGACAGCGTCCGCGCGCAGGGTCAGCGGGACAACACCCGGGCCGGCGCGGCGGGCGAGCTGATCGGCAGCACCCGGCCGTGGCAGTTCGGCGACACCGAGCCGTGGAACGTCCCCCGCACGGTCACCAACGCCGTGCTGCGCGGCGGGACCGGCGAGATCAGCCTGGACGTGGTCGACGTCGAGATCAGCGAGACCGAGCAGCGGTCGCGGGCGGCGGTCGCGCTGTGCGTGGACACGTCGTGGTCGATGGTGCAGGACGGCCGGTGGGTGCCGATGAAGCGCACCGCCCTGGCCCTGCACCACCTGGTCCGCACCCGCTTCCGCACGGACGCGTTGCAGCTCATCACGTTCGGCCGGCACGCCGAGACCGTCGACATCGGGCAGCTCACCGCGTTGGAAGGCGTGTGGGAGCAGGGCACCAACCTGCACCACGCGCTGCTGCTGGCCTCCCGGCACGTCCGCCGCCACCCCGACGCGCAGCCCGTGGTGCTGGTGGTGACCGACGGCGAGCCGACCGCGCACTTGGAGGCCGACGGCGAGGCGGAGTTCTACTACCCGCCGCAGCCCCGCACGCTGGCCAAGACCATCGCCGAGGTGGACGGGCTGGCCCGGCTGGGCGCGGCGATCACCGTGTTCAAGCTGGGCGACGACCCGAGGCTGGCCCGGTTCGTGGACGTGGTCGCCCGGCGCAGCGGTGGCCGCGTGGTCGCGCCCGGCGAGGACGGCCTGGGCGCGGCCGTGGTCAGCGACTACCTGAAATCCCGCCGCCGGCGGTGATGCAACCCTGTGCGCCGTCGCTTCCGTCCTGGGGGCGACGGCACAACGGGAGGTCATCGAAGTGAACCGGGTCGTACCTGTGGTCCTGCTGGCGGTGGCGCTCGGCGGCTGCGCCCGCGCGGAACAGGGCACCCCGCCGCCTGCTCCACCCACCACGACCACCATCGCGCCGGACGTGCGGGACAACGACCCGGCGCTCCAGTCCGCGGCGCAGGCGCTGGAGCCGATGCTGAAGCAGAAGTTCCGGGGCACCTACTCCGGGCTCGAGGTCAACGGTGCGGACGGCGCGATCGTGGTGTACCGGGTGCCCGACGAGGCGCTGGACGACGCCGCGCGTGCGGCCGCGCCCGACGTGCGGCTGACGTTCAAGGACTCGGTGTACCCGTTGTCGAAGATGGAAGACGTCGTGGAGCGGCTCAACGCCGACGTGGACCACTGGAAGAGCCAGGGCGTGCAGCTCACGACGTGGGGTCCGGCGCACGACGGGTCCGGCGTGCACGTCACGACCGTCGCCGGTGACCCCGACCGCGCCAAGCTGGTCGAGCGGTACGGCGACATCATCCGCGTGTCGCAGGGCGACTTCCCCGTTCCGGTGCCGAAGTCGATCCCCGCTACGCCGACGCGCTGAACAGTCCGGACGATCACGGAAAGTTTCGTTGAAGTTTCGTTCTGTGACGGATAGGCTGGAACCTGCTCCGGGAGCGCTCCCAGGATCCGCCGTCGCATCCTTCGGAGAACGGAGGCTCTTCCATGCGCATGCGCAGTTCCTCCAGGTCAGTCCGCAAGCGCAACGTCATCGCCGTGGTCGTCGGCATGCTCGCCTGCATGTTCGTCTGGACCCCGACCGCCTCGGCCCACGGCACGATCGTCGGTCCGCCGACCCGCGCCTACCAGTGCTGGAAGACCTGGGGCAACCAGCACACCAACCCGGCCATGCAGCAGCAGGACCCCATGTGCTGGCAGGCGTTCCAGGCCAACGCCGACACGATGTGGAACTGGATGAGCGCGCTGCGGGACGGTCTGCGCGGCAACTTCCAGGGTTCCACGCCCGACGGACAGCTCTGCAGCAACGCGCTGTCCCGCAACAACTCCCTGAACACCCCCGGGGCGTGGAAGACGACCAACGTCGGCAGCAGCTTCCAGATGCACCTGTACGACCAGGCCAGCCACGGCGCGGACTACTTCCGGGTGTACATCAGCAAGAACGGGTTCGACCCGACCACCCAGCGCCTCGGTTGGGGCAACCTGGACTTCATCATGCAGACCGGCAGGTACGCCCCGGCCAAGGACATCACGTTCAACGTCCAGACCAACGGCAGCTACCGGGGACGCCACGTGGTGTTCACGATCTGGCAGGCCTCGCACCTGGACCAGACCTACATGTGGTGCAGTGACGTGAACTTCGGCTAGCGGTCCGGCCCGGCGTCGACCCCGGCGCCGGGCCTCACCCGCGTGGGACGCCACGTCGATGCCGACGCGGTGAGGTAGTCCGCGGGGGAGAAGTCCTTGATGCGCTTGGTCATCCGCACCGTCGACCACGGCCACAGCGTGCTGTTGCGACCGTTCTTGTCGATGTAGTAGCTCATGCAGCCGCCCGCGTTGTAGACGGTGGTCTGCAGGGCTTCCTGGACCTCGGTGTTGAACACCTCCTGCACCGGCCGGCGCACCTCCACGCTGTGCCACCCGTTGCGGCGCATGGTCTTCAGCGCGTCGAGCAGGTAGCGCAACTGGGTCTCGATGATCGTGAACGCCGACGAGTGGCCGGTGCCGAGGTTGGGGCCGAGCAGCAGGAACAGGTTCGGGAAGCCGTGGACGGCGGTGCCGAGGTAGGCCTGCGGGCTGCCCTGCCACACCTCGTCCAGGCTGCGGCCGTCCGCGCCGTAGACGTGCTTGGCCACCGGCGGGTCGCTGAAGTGGAAGCCGGTGCCGAAGATGATCGCGTCGACCTCGCGCCGGGTGCCGTCCTCGGCGACCACGTCGCGACCCTCGACGCGGGCGATGGCCCGGGCGAGGACTTCGACGTTCGGCCTGGTCAGCGCCGGGTAGTAGGTGTTGGACATGAGCAGGCGTTTGCAGCCCAGCACGAAGTCCGGGGTGAGGGCCGCGCGCAGCTCCGGGTCCTTGACGGACCGGTGCAGGTTCCACAGACCGGCCTTCTGGATGAATTCCATGACCTTCGGGTGGCGGAACGCGAAGCTGAATGCCTCCAGCCCGCCGTAGAACGCGTTGCGGTACCACCGCTGGGTGATCGGCAGGTACCGGAAGAGTGCGCGTTCGATCCACGGCATCCGGTGGTCGACCTTGGGCAGCACCCAGGGCGCGGTGCGCTGGAACAGGTGAAGCGCCGCCACTTTCGGTTGGATCTTGGGCACGAACTGGATCGCGCTGGCGCCCGTGCCGACGACCGCGACCCGTTTGCCGGTCAGGTCGTAGTCGTGGTTCCAGCGGGACGAGTGGAAGGTCTCGCCGGGGAAGTCGGCGAGGCCGGGCAGGTCCGGCAGGAGCGGTTCGTGCCACGGTCCCGTGCCGGAGACCAGGACCCGGGCCGTGTAGTGGCCCTTCGAGGTGGCGACCTGCCAGTGCGCGCCGTCCCAGCGCGCCTCGGTCACGGTCGTGCCGAACCGGATCAGCGGCGTGACCCCGAACCGCTCCGAGGTCCGTTCCAGGTAGGCCCGGATCTCGGGCTGCTCGGCGAACACCCGCCCCCAGTCGGGGTTGGGCGCGAACGAGTACGAGTACAGCGACGACGGGATGTCGCACGCGCAGCCCGGGTAGGTGTTGTCCCGCCAGGTCCCGCCGACCGAGTCGCCCTTCTCCAGGACGAGCAGGTCGAACCCGGCCTCCTTGAGCTCGACGGCCGCCCCGATGCCCGAGGCGCCCGCACCCACCACCAGAACGTCCACCGTCGTCATGGATACCGACGGTATTTCGATACCGGCGGTCTGTCAACGTAGGCTGAACGGGTGCCCAGACTGACCCGAGCGCAGAGCCAGGCCCGCACCCGGGACCTGCTCACCGAGACCGCCCAGCGCCTGTTCCTGCGGGACGGCTACCACGCCACGTCCCTGGACAAGGTGGCCGAGGCGGCGGGGTTCTCGAAGGGGGCGGTGTACTCGAACTTCCGCAACAAGGACGAGTTGTGCCTGGTGGTCTTGGACCGGTTGTACGCCGAGCGCATCGCCGAGATCGCCCGCGCGTTCGCCGGCGGCACGCTGGAGGACCGGTTCCGGGCGTTCGAGGAGTACGCGGAGGGGATGCTGGGCGACGCGCCGAGGACGCAGTTCGAGGTGGAGTTCGCCTTGCAGGCGCGGCAGAACCGGGAGTTGCAGGCGGACCTCGGGCGGCGGGACGCGCTGGTGGTGAGCGCCCTTGAGCAGTTGATCCAGTCCCAGGTGGACGAATTCGGGCTCGTGCCGTTGCTGCCCGTCAGGGAGTTGGCCCGGACCCTGCTCAGCCTGGGCATCGGGCTGGGCGTGCAGCGGTTCGTGGTGCAGGACGTGTTGCCGGTGCGGGTGCTGACCGACACCGTCCGGGTCCTGCTCGGCATCCGGCGCTAGGACTGGTCGTCCTTGTCGGTCGTCTTGGTGTCCCTGTCAGTGGTCTTGATGTCTCTGTCGGTCGACGCCAGCGCCACCTCGGTGGCCACGTCCGGCTTCACCCGGTGCTTGCCCGGCTTGGTGATGGAGAAATGCGCCTCGTCCCGCATCCGCTCCACCATGTGCGGGTAGTGCAGCTCGAACGCGGGCCGCTCCGAGCGGATGCGGGGCAGCTCGGTGAAGTTGTGCCGGGGCGGCGGAGAGGAGGTGGCCCACTCCAGGGAGTTGCCGAAGCCCCACGGGTCGTCGCGCTCGGCCGGGTCGCCGAAGCGGTAGCTGCGGAAGACGTTCCACACGAACGGCAGGACCGAGGCGCCCAGCAGGAACGCGCCGATGGTCGAGATGGTGTTCATGGTGGTGAAGCCGTCGTTGGGCAGGTAGTCGGCGTAGCGGCGGGGGAAGCCGATGTTGCCCAGCCAGTGCTGGATCAGGAACGTCAGGTGGAAGCCGATGAACGTGGTCCAGAAGTGCAGCTTGCCCAACGGCTCGTTGAGCATCCGGCCGGTCATCTTCGGGAACCAGAAGTAGATGCCGGCGTAGGTGGCGAACACGATCGTGCCGAACAGCACGTAGTGGAAGTGGGCGACCACGAAGTAGGTGTCCGTGACGTGGAAGTCGACCGGCGGCGAGGCCAGCAGGATGCCGGTCAGCCCGCCCAGCAGGAAGGTGACGAGGAAGCCCACGCTGAACAGCATCGGTGTCTCGAAGGACAACTGGCCCTTCCACATGGTGCCGATCCAGTTGAAGAACTTGATGCCCGTGGGCACCGCGATCAGGAACGTCATCAGCGAGAAGAACGGCAGCAGCACCGCGCCCGTGGCGAACATGTGGTGCGCCCACACCGCCACCGACAGCGCGGCGATGGCGAACGTGGCGAACACCAGGCCCTTGTAGCCGAACAGCGGCTTGCGGCTGAACACCGGGAAGATCTCGGACACGATCCCGAAGAACGGCAGCGCGACGATGTAGACCTCGGGGTGGCCGAAGAACCAGAACAGGTGCTGCCACAGGATCACGCCGCCGTTGGCCGGGTCGAACACGTGCGCGCCGAGGTGGCGGTCGGCGGCCAGGCCCATCAGGGCGGCGGTCAGGATCGGGAACGCCAGCAGGATCAGGATGCTGGTGACGAAGATGTTCCAGGTGAAGATGGGCATCCGGAACATCGTCATGCCGGGCGCGCGCAGGCAGCACACCGTGGTCACCATGTTCACGCCGCCCAGGATGGTGCCCAGGCCGGACACCGCCAGGCCCATGATCCACAGGTCCGCGCCGACGCCGGGCGAGTGGACGGCCGAGGTCAGCGGGGTGTAGGCGGTCCAGCCGAAGTCCGCCGCGCCGCCGGGCGTCATGAAGCTGATGACGACCATCGAGCCGCCGAACAGGAACAGCCAGTACGAGAAGGCGTTCAGCCGGGGGAACGCCACGTCCGGCGCGCCGATCTGCAGCGGGAGGATGTAGTTGGCGAAGCCGAACAGGATCGGCGTCGCGTACAGCAGCAGCATGATCGTGCCGTGCATGGTGAACAGCTGGTTGTACTGCTCGGTGGACAGGAACTGCAGCCCCGGCCGGGCCAGCTCGCCCCGGATGAGCAGCGCCATCAGGCCGCCGATCATGAAGAACATGAACGACGTGGTCAGGTAGAGCAGCCCGATCTGCTTCGGGTCGGTGGTCCGGAACAGCGCGAGCAGCGCGGCGCCCTTGGGCCGTCGTCGGGCGGCACCCGGATGGGTGATGACGGGTTCCGGCTTGAGCGCGGTCATGACCGCCTCCCTCGTACGACGGTGTCCCGGGAGCCAGGTTCATGGTCCACCCGTCGGGACCCGGCGGCAATCGCTCAGCCGGGCAACTGCTCCGGCTGCTCACCCGGTTCAACGGGCTTGACCTGCTGCGTTATGTGGGCGGAAGCCCGTTCGAGGAACCTCAGCAGCTCGACCGGGAAGGGCAGGACCACGGTCGAGTTCTTCTCCGCCGCCACCTCGACGATGGTCTGCAGCAGGCGCAGCTGGAGCGCGGCGGGCGTGTCCGCCATCCGGGCCGCCGCCTCGGACAGCTTCATGGACGCCTGCAGCTCGCCGTCCGCGGTGATGATGCGGGCCCGCCGCTCGCGCTCGGCCTCCGCCTGCCGCGACATGGACCGCTTCATGCTCTCCGGCAGGGCGACGTCCTTGATCTCCACCCGGTCGATGTCGATGCCCCACGACACGGCCGGGTTGTCGATCATCAGCTCCAGGCCCTGGTTGAGGCGTTCCCGGTTGGACAGCAGGTCGTCCAGCTCGCTCTTGCCGATGATCGAGCGCAGGGACGTCTGCGCCACCTGGAGCATGGCGAACCGGTAGTCCTCCACGTTGACCACGGCGCGCACCGGGTCCACGACCTTGAAGTACACGACCGCGTCGACCCGGACGGTGACGTTGTCGCGGGTGATGCCGTCCTGGGCGGGGATCGGCAGGGTGACGATCTGGAGGTTCACCTTCTTGAGCCGGTCCACCCCCGGCACGATCAGGGTCAACCCCGGCCCGCGCAGCGCCTCCTGGACGCGCCCGAACCGGAACACCAGGCCTTGCTCGAACTGCTTGACCACCCGGGCCGAGGACGCCAGGCCCAACGCGGCCAGTCCGAGGACGCCGATGACGATGTCGAGGATCATGGCGATCATCTCCCACGACCAGGTCCCACGATCAGGGTACGCCCGCGAGTCCCGCCAGGCGGACGTGCGGTTGGGAGGCCGGGTTAGGGTCGATTCCATGCAGACCTGGTCATCGACCCCAGTCCCGCGCCTCGCGGGGGAGCCGCGCCCGCTGCGGCTGTACGACACGGCCACCGGAGAGGTCCGTCCCACCGCTCCCGGGGACACCGCCAGGCTGTACGTCTGCGGCATCACGCCCTACGACGCGACCCACCTGGGGCACGCCGCGACCTACCTGACGTTCGACCTGGTCCACCGGGTGTGGCTGGACAACGGCCACGACGTGCACTACGTGCAGAACGTCACCGACATCGACGACCCGCTGCTGGAGCGGGCCGAGCGCGACCAGGACGACTGGGTGGTCCTGGCCATGCGCGAGACCGCGCTGTTCCGCGAGGACATGGTGGCGCTGCGCGTCCTGCCGCCCCGCCAGTACATCGGCGCGGTCGAATCGATCCCCGAGGTGGTGGAGGCGGTGGCGAAGCTGCTGGCCGACGGCGCCGCCTACCGGGTGGACGACCCGGAGTACCCGGACGTGTACTTCGACCGCACGGCGACCGGCCGGTTCGGCTACGAGTCGAACTACGACGCTGAGACCATGGCGAAGTACTTCGCCGAACGCGGCGGCGACCCGGACCGCGCGGGCAAGCGGCACCCCTTGGACGCCCTGCTGTGGCGGATGGCGCGGCCCGGCGAGCCGTCGTGGCCGTCCGAACTGGGCGACGGGCGCCCCGGCTGGCACATCGAGTGCAGCGCGATCGCCCTCAACCGCCTGGGCACCGGCTTCGACGTGCAGGGCGGCGGCTCGGACCTGATCTTCCCCCACCACGAGTTCAGTTCCGCGCACGCCGAGGCGCTGACCGGGGAGCACCCGTTCGCGCGGCACTACGTGCACGCGGGAATGATCGGGTTGGACGGCGAGAAGATGTCCAAGTCGCGCGGGAACCTGGTGTTCGTGTCGAAGCTGCGCGCGCAGAAGGTGGACCCCGGCGCCATCCGGCTGGCGCTTTTCGCGGGCCACTACCGGACCGATCGGCCGTGGAGCGACGAGCTGTTGGCTGGTGCGACCGAGCGCCTGGCCACGTGGCGCCGCGCGGCGGCTCTTCCGGCCGGTCCGTCGGCCGCCGACACCGTTACCCGCCTGCGCGACCACTTGGGTGACGACCTGGACACGCCGGCGGCTTTGGCGGCTTTGGACGCTTGGGCGGACGCGGCCTTGTCGTCGGGCGGTTCGGACGCGTCGGCCCCTGGCTTGTTCCGCGACGCCGTGGACGCCCTGCTGGGCGTCGAGCTGTAGTTCTGCCGTGTGGGCGGGTGGCGCTCCCGGTGCCACCCGGACCCGCATTCCCTCGGCGCACCTGGCGGAGGGCGTCGACGCGCGTGTCCAGCCAGTGGTCCCGGTGCGAGCTTCTGGGGCCGTCCCGCCGCGCTCCCTGTTTTACGGGACGCGCGAGGGGCGCGAAATGGGCCCAGGACGACGAAGCACGATCGGGTGAT
The DNA here is from genome assembly GCF_031180885.1 of Saccharothrix sp. Classification (GTDB taxonomy): domain Bacteria; phylum Actinomycetota; class Actinomycetes; order Mycobacteriales; family Pseudonocardiaceae; genus Actinosynnema. The sequence continues at coordinate 380,311 of NZ_JAPSLK010000002.1, read as the reverse complement.
TCTGGTCGGGACGGCGTCCGGTGATCATCTTACACCATTCCGACCTGCGGAAAGGCCGCCCGCGCGAGGAGCGGACGGCCGTTTCCGGTCTCACAAGGACTCAGGTCACGCGTCGAGGGTCCAGCTGTCGATGCGGCCCGTGTCGATGGCCGCCTGGTCGCGGACGCGCAGCATCCACGTGCCGGCCGCCGCCTCCGAAGAAGCGTTCACCGTGTACGTCCGGTTGATGTTGTCCGTGCTGCCGCCCGACCGGTTGTGCAGGTTGTACACGGTCCCGTCCGGCGCCACCAAGTCGACGATCAGGTCGCCGATGTAGGTGTGCACGATGTTCACCGTCACCTGCGTGGTCGCCGAGGCGTTGCCCGCGCACGACAGCGTGATCGGGCTGTTGACGTCGGAGAAGTCGCCGATCGCCACGTCCGTCTCGTTCGTCACCGGGTCGCAACCGGTGCCGGGCTCGCGGATGGTCCACGTGAACGAAGCGCTACCGGTCCGCGACGCCGAGTCGGTCACCGTGACGGTCACGTTGTAGGTGCCCGCCGTGGTCGGCGTGCCGGAGACCGTCCCGTTCGAGCCGCCGGTCAGGCCCGGGGGCAGGCCGGTGAAGGAGAACGTGTACGGCGGGGTGCCGCCGCTCGCGGTCACGGTCAGGTTGACCGCGGTGCCGACGGTGCCGGTCTGGTTGCCCGGGTTGTTGACCGTCGGGCCGGACGGGGTGCCGGTGCCGACGAACAGGAGCTTGTTCGCCGAACCCGTGCCCGGGTTGGTGATCTTGTCCGAGGTGGCCGCGTTCACCAGCGCCGTCTGGACGGCCGCCGGGGCCGCCGACGGGTTGTCCGCCAGGTACAGCGCCGCCGCGCCCGCCACGTGCGGCGAGGCCATGGACGTGCCGGAGATGGTGTTGGTCGCCGAGTCGCTGGTGTGCCACGCCGACGTGATGTTCTGGCCCGGCGCGAAGATGTCCGTGCAGGTGCCGTAGTTGGAGAACGACGCCCGCGCGTCGGTGTTGGTGGAGGCGTTGACGCTCAGCGCCTCGGCCACCCGCGCCGGCGAGTAGTTGCACGCGTTGGCGTTGGAGTTGCCCGACGCGACCGCGTAGGTGATGCCCGCCGAGATCGAGTTGCGCACCGCGTTGTCCAGCGCGGTGTCCGCGCCGCCGCCCAGGGACATGTTCGCCACGGCCGGCTTGACGGCGTTCTGGGTCACCCAGTTGACGCCGTTGACGACGCCCGAGGTGGTGCCCGAACCCTGGCAGTTCAGCACCTTCACCGCGATGAGCTTGACCTCCTTGGCCACGCCGTAGGCGGTGCCGCCGACCGTGCCCGCCACGTGGGTGCCGTGGCCGTTGCAGTCGGTGTTGTTGCTGTCGACGGTGTTGGTGCCCCACGTGGCGCGCCCGCCGAAGTCGGAGTGCGTGGTCCGGATGCCCGTGTCGATGATGTAGGCGCGGACGTTGCTCGCCGTGTTCGGGTACGTGTAGCTGCTGTCCAGCGGCAGGTTGCGCTGGTCGATGCGGTCCAGGCCCCACGACGGCGGGTTCGGCTGGGTGCCGGTCGCCTGCACTGGCAGGTCCGCCTGCACGTACTGGACGCGCGGGTCGGCGGCGAGGCGGCGGGCCTGCGTGGCGGACAGGTCCGTGGCGTGGAAGCCGTTCAGGGCGTGCTGCCAGGCCACCTGGACCTTGCCGCCGTACTTCGAGACCAGGGCCTGCGCGGTGTCCGCGGACGCGGCGCGCGGCGAGGCGCTGTCGCGCAGGGCCACCACGTAGGAGCCGGCGATGGCGTCGGCGCGGTCGGCGGCCAGCACGTCGGCCTCGGCCGCGGCGGTGCCGGCGGTGCTGAACGCGAGCGTCACGGCCGATATGCCGGCCAGGCCGAGGATGGCCGTTCTTCTGGTTGTGCGGGCGTCTCCCATGACAGGGTTCTCCCTAAGGGCAGGGTCGCCCCACCGGGCCGGCGGGTGTGCCGGACGGCGGGAGCGGTGCAGGGTTGGGGACGTTCGCGCGAACGGGTGGAACCGACCTGGTCACATGCATGGTCGGGACAAAACCCGGTGGCGAACAGCGCCGCCTGGCCTAATTGCCCCTGCTCGCAATCGGTGTCCCGTGGAAAACCCCAGGTACACAGGTTGACCGTCAGGTGTTAAAGCGTTCGTCGCGGTAGGCGCGCCACCGTTCGAGCATGCCGGGCAGCTCGCGGTGGAAGAACTGGAAGAACGCCAGCGTCTCCTCGATGCGCCGACCGGCCGCGGTGTCGCCGCCGAGCACCTCGATGCCCTCCTTGAGCGGACCCTCCCAGCGGGCCAGCTGCTGGTCGCGCCGGAAGATCGCCTCGTACCAGACGTCGTCGTAGACCCGGTAGACGTCCCGGCGGGTGCCGGTCTCGCGCTCGCGGCTGACCAGGCCGACCTGGGTCAGGTAGCGGACCGCGCCGGAGACCGCGGCGGGGGAGACCTTGAGCAGGTCGGCCAGTTCGGCGGCGGTCAGGGTGCCGTCGTCGGACGCGAGCAGGGCGACGAACACGCGCGCCGGCATCCTCGGCATGCCCGACTCCGCGAACGCCGCCGCGAAGCGCTCGATGAACCGGAGCACCGCCTGCTCGTCCCGTTCACTCACCTGGGTCACCGCCGCATCTTGCTACACCGTCCACGAACGGGTGGCAGTTTATACGCTTCCTTAACTTCACGACTTTGTGAAATGACTGTAGCTTACCCGGCATGACAGCTGCGATATCCGTGTCGGGCCTGGTCAAGACCTTCGGCCCGACGCGTGCACTGGACGGTCTGGACCTGACCGTCCGCGAGGGGGAGGTGCACGGCTTCCTCGGCCCGAACGGGGCGGGCAAGTCGACCACCATCCGGGTCCTGCTGGGCCTGCTGCGCGCCGACGCGGGCACCGCCATCCTGCTCGGCGGCGACCCGTGGCGCGACGCGGCCGCCCTGCACCGCAGGCTCGCCTACGTGCCCGGCGACGTGAGCCTGTGGCCGAACCTGACCGGCGGCGAGGTCATCGACCTGCTGGGCCGGCTGCGCGGCGGCCTGAACGAGAAGCGCCGCAAGGTCCTGCTCGACCGCTTCGAGCTGGACCCGCGCAAGAAGGGCCGCACCTACTCGAAGGGCAACCGGCAGAAGGTGGCACTGGTCGCCGCGCTGGCCTCGGACGTGGAACTGCTCATCCTCGACGAGCCCACCTCCGGCCTGGACCCGCTGATGGAGGCGGTGTTCCAGGAGGCGGTCAACGAGGAGCGCGGCCGGCGGACCGTGCTGCTGTCCAGCCACATCCTCGCCGAGGTCGAGGCGCTGTGCGACCGGGTCAGCATCATCCGCAACGGCCGCACCGTCGAGTCCGGCACGCTGGCCGACCTGCGGCACCTGACCCGCACCAGCGTCTCCGCCGAACTGGCCGGCGCGCCCAACGGGCTGGCGTCCCTGGCCGGCGTGCACGACCTGGTGGTCGAGGGGCAGCGGGTGAAGTTCGAAGTGGACACCGACCACCTCGACGGGGCGTTGCGCGCCCTGGTCTCCTCCGGCGTGCGTACCCTGACCAGCCAGCCGCCCACGCTGGAAGAGCTGTTCCTGCGCCACTACGAGGACGAACTGCCGAAGGTGACGTCATGACCGGCACCCTGGCGCTGGTGCGGCTCGCGCTGCGGCGCGACCGGCTGCTGATCCCGGTGTGGGTGTTGGGCCTGGTGGGGATCACGCTGTCGACCGCGTCCGCGATGTACGAGCTGTACGGGACGGAGGCGCTGCGGCAGCAGCTCGGCGTGACGGCGGGCTCGAACCCCGCTTTCCTGGCCATGCTCGGCCCGATCTACGACTACACGACCATCGGCGGCATCCTGGCCTGGCGGTGGGGCGTGTTCGGTGGCCTGCTCACCGCCCTGATGGCGATGTTCCTGGTCACCCGGCACACCCGGGCCGAGGAGGAGACCGGCCGGCTGGAGCTGATCGGGTCGACGGTCACCGGGCGGCACGCGCCGCTGGCCGCCGCCGTGCTGGTCGCGGCGCTGGCGAGCCTGCTCATCGGGGTGTTCGTGGCGCTCGGGCTGATCGGGCTGGGGGAGGACGCGGCGGGCTCGTTCGCGCTGGGCTTGGCGTTCGCCGGCGCGGGGTGGGTGTTCACCGGGGTCGGCGCGGTCGCCGCGCAGCTCACCGAGAGCGCCCGGACCGCCAACGCGATCGCGGGCGGCGTGCTGGGCGCGTCCTACCTGCTGCGCGCGGTGGGTGACGCGGCCGGTGACCAGGGTCCGCAGTGGCTGACCTGGTTGTCGCCGCTGGGGTGGCTGGAACTGGTGAAGGCCTTCGCGGGTGACCGCTGGTGGGTGCTGGGGCTGTCGCTGGTGATGGCGGTGGTGCTGGTGGGCGTGGCCGCGGTGCTGGTGGCGCGGCGCGACCTGACCGCGGGGCTGCTGCCCACCCGGCTCGGGCCGGCCCGTGCACCGGCGTCGCTGGGCAGCGCGTTCGGCCTGGCCTGGCGGTTGCAGCGGGGGATGCTGCTGGGCTGGACGCTGAGCCTGTTCGTGCTCGGCGCGGTCTACGGGGCGGTCGCGCGGGCGGTCGAGGACATGCTCAAGGCCAACCCGGCGCTGGAGAAGGTGATGTCCCAGCTGGGCGGGGCGGGCGCGATCGTGGACGTCTACCTGGCGTCGATCCTGGGCATCATCGGGCTGTTCAGCGCGATCTACGTGGTGCAGGCGACGCTGCGGCTGCGGGTCGAGGAGTCGGACTTCCGCGCCGAGCCGGTGCTGGCCACGTCCGTGCGGCGGGTGTCGTGGGTCGGCAGCCACCTCGTGTTCGCGACGCTCGGGGTCGTGGTGGTGCTGGCCGCCGCCGGTCTGGGCGCCGGGCTCGTGCACGGCGCACGCGTGGGCGACGTTGGTGGCCAGGTCGCGCGGCTGGTCGGATCGGCGCTGGCGCACGTGCCGGCCGTGTGGGTGGTCGCGGGCATCGCGCTGCTGCTGTTCGGGCTGGTCCCGAAGCTGGCGTCGGTGAGCTGGGCGTTCCTGGTGGTCTTCCTGGTGCTGGGGCAACTCGGTCCGTTGCTGGAACTCGACCAGTGGGCCATGGACCTCTCGCCGTTCACGCACATCCCCAAGGTGCCTGGCGCGGACCCCACGGCGACGCCGCTGGTGTGGTTGACCGTGGTGGCGCTGGCGTTCGCGGTGGTCGGGATCGGGGCGTTCCGGCGGCGGGACATCGGCTGAAAGAACTCTTTCGAAAGAACTCTTTCAGGTATACCGTCGGGGCATGGACCTCCCCGAGCCCCGACGGGTCACCGACGTCGACGCCCTGAAGGCACTGGCCCACCCGTTGCGGGTGTCGCTGGTGCAGCACCTGCTCGCGGTCGGGCCGCGCACCGCCAGCGAGTGCGCGGCCGAGGTCGGCTCGACCGCCTCCAACTGCAGCTGGCACCTGCGGCAACTGGCCAAGTTCGGGTTCGTCGAGCGGGTCGGGGCGGCCGGCGGCCGGGAGCGGCCCTGGCGGGCCACCGACGTCGGCCTGGACGTGGGCGCGTTCGACGAGGACCCGGCGGTGCGGACCCAGCAGGACGCCCTGGTCGCGTTGCAGCTCAACGAGGACAACCGGCTGGCCCAGCGGTTCCTGGACCGGCAGCACGAGCTGCCCGAGGAGTGGCGGCAGGCCGCCGCGATGCACGGCTACTCGGTGAACGTGACCGCCGAGGAGCTGACCGGTCTGCTCGGCATGATCGACGACATCCTGCGGCCCTACCTCACGCCGCTGCGCACCGACGCGCCCGAAGGCGCCCGGGCCGCCCACATCGGACTGCGGGCGTTCCCGCGGTGACCGGGCCACTGGGGGTGCCCGCGTTCCGGCGGTTGCTGCTCGCCGCGTTCGTGTCGGAGATCGGGGACTGGGTGCTGCTGGTCGCCCTGCCCGTGTACGTGTACCAGCGCACCGGGTCCGTGGGGTCGACGGCGACCACGTTCGTCGTGGCGTTGCTGCCGGGTCTGGCGCTGTCGCCGCTGGCCGGGGTGCTGGCGGACCGGTGGGACCGGCGGCGGGTGATGCTCGGGGTGACGCTGGCCCAGGCGGTGGCCCTGCTGCCGCTGCTGACCGGGGACCTGCTGCTGGTCAACGTCGTGATGGCGGTGCAGGCAGCGCTGGCCACGCTGTTCGAACCGGCCCGGAACGCGCTGCTGCCCGAGGTGGTGGGGCGCGACCAGGTGGCCGCCGCGAACGGGCTGGCCGGGCTGAACGCCAACCTCGCGCGGCTGATCGGTGCTTCGCTCGGCGGTCTGGTGCCGGCGTGGGGCGGGCTGCCCGGGGTGCTGTGGGTGGACGTGGCGTCGTTCGTGCTGGCGGCGGCGTTGCTGGCGCGGCGGTTCCCGGTGGAGCGGGTGCGCGTGGTGGAGGCCCGGCACCCGTGGCGGGCTTGGGTCGAGGGGTTGCGCGCGATCCGGGGGCCGTTGCGCGGGATGGTCGCCGTGGTCGGGTTGATGGCGGTCGCCCAGGGCATGTTCATGGTGCTGTTCGTGGTGTTCGTGACCGAGCGGTTGGGCGGTGGCGAGGCCGAGGTGGGGCTGCTGCGGGGCGTCCAGGCGGTCGGTGGGTTGGTCGGTGGCGCTCTTGTGGGGTGGCTGGCGCGGCGGCTGTCGGCGTGGTCTTTGTTGGGCTGGTCGCTGGTGGGCTTTGCGGCGATCGCGGCTACCGGTTGGAACGGCGTGCACCTCACCACGGCGTTCGCGTTCTACCTCGGGGTTTTCGCGCTCTGCGGTGCGCCGGGGGTGGTGGCGGGCGCGGGCATGATGTCGGTGCTGCAACTGCACGCCTCGGACGAGGTTCGCGGGCGGGTGCTGGCGACTTTCCTGAGCCTGTTCGACGCCTTCCAGGCGCTGGGGATGGTCCTGGCGGGCGTCCTGCCCCTCGGGCTGGGCGCGCTGCTGAACGCGCAGGCGGCGCTCTACCTGACCGCCGGGTTGCTCGTGCTGCTCAGGATCGGTGTCGTGGGCGCATCAGCAGGGGCGGGGTGGCGGCGGCGACGAGCGCGGCCGGGACCAGGAACGACGTCGTCGGATCCAGGTGGTACAGCGGCACGAACGCCGGCGGCGACACCGCCCCACCCAGGAACCTGAACGACTGCAGCACCGACACCGAGCCGCCCCGGTGAGCGCCCAGCAGGACCAGGGCGTTGAGTCCGACGATCACCTGCTGACTGAACGCGCCCGCCAACGCCCACAGCAGCCCGACCGCGACAAGACTCGGCAGCACGCCGACCAGTGCGACGAGGCCGGAGCCGGTGAGCGCGCCGAGGAGCACGCACCGGCGTGCGCCGACGTGGTCGATCAGCCACCCGGTGAGCCGCGCGGTGAGGATCGAGACCACTCCGAACCCGGTGAGGACCAGGCCGCGTTGGCCGGAGGTCAGCCCGAAGTCGTCCCCGAGCCGTAGGGCGACCAGGAACGACAGGCCGCCGAGGCACCCCCAGCCGACGAACCCGACTGCTGCGAGTTTGAGGACGTCGGGGCGCCAGGCGTTCTTGAGCTTGGGTTTCTCCTGGCGGGGTGGGTCGGCTGGTAGCCCGGCGAGGGCTAGACCTGCGGCGACCACGGCGGCCCCGACGAACGCCCAGCGCCACGAGGCTTCGGCTGCCAGGCCGCCGACCAGCGGTGCGGAGGTTTGGCCGGCGGCTTGCATGGAGGCGAAGACGCCCAGTGCGCGGCCGAGGCGGTGTTTCGGGGTGATCGCGGCGATGGTGGCGAGGAGGAGCGGGGTGGTGAACGCGTTGGCCGCGCCTTGGAGGGCGCGAGCGGTCAGGAGGAGGGGGAAGGTCGAGGAGATCGCGCAGAGGGCGGAGGCGGTGGTGTAGACGAGGTAGGCGGTGCGGACGGTGCGGCGTGGGCCCCAGCGTTCGCCGAGGGTGCCGGAGACGAGCATGAAGGCGGCGAAGGGGAGGAGGTAGGTGGTGAGGGTGGCGGCGGCGGTGCCGGGGGAGATCCCGAAGTCGGCGCCGATTTCGGGGAGCACGGAGGAGGTCATCGCGCCGCCGAACGGGCCGAGGAACCCGCCGGCGTAGAGCCCCGCTACGGCCAACCGCCGTGTGCTCACGACCCTCCCCGAGATCACCGGCTCGGGGTGCCCCGAACGTCCTCACCAGACACGGTCTGGTCGCTGTGTTGGAGGCCGTCTCGCTTCGGGCGTTCCGCCCGCCCACCCCCACCCAGGCCACCTCGCAAAAGCCCCCAAAAGCACCCGCCTTTGGCGGGCCGCCTGCGGCGGCTTGCGCGCGAAGCGCGCTTGGCGCGCACCGCGCGCCCGGCTTGTGCCTGGCGGCCAGGGTGGGGTGGGTGGAACGCCCAACGCGAGAAAGCCAATCGGGACAAACCTCCCAACGCGACGAATCCAACCCAACCAGCCCCGCCCGCGCCGCCCTCGGAACGCCCGCCCCCAGACCCGTCCGCCCCCAGACCCGTCCGCGCTCAGACCCCGTCCGCGCTCAGAACCCGCCCGCCCTCCGGCGGCTCCGGCCCTCCGGCCACACCGCGCTCAGAGCCCCGTCGGACCCCGGCCCGGCCCGCGACCCCGCCGCCGCAGGTACCGCTCGAACTCCGCCGCAATGGCATCCCCACTGGCCTCGGTGATCTGGATCTCCGCGTCCCCGCGTTCCTCCAGCGCCCGGACGTAGTTGCGCACGTCCTCGTCCTCGTCGGCCATCTCGCTGACCGTGCGCTCCCACTCCTCCGCCTGCTCGGGCAGCGCCCCCAGCGGCACCTCGACGTCCAGCACCTCCTCCACCCGGTGCAGCAGCGCCAACGTGGCCTTGGGCGACGGCGGCTGGGACACGTAGTGCGGCACCGCCGCCCAGAACGAGATCGCCGGCACGCCCGCCTGCACGCACAGGTCCTGGAACACCCCGACAATCCCCGTCGGCCCCTCGTACCGCGACCGCTCCAGCCCGAACTTGGCCGCCGCAGCGGCGTCGTAGGCAGTCCCCGTCACCGGCACCGGCCGGGTGTGCGGAGTGTCCATGAGCAGTGCACCCAAAGTCACCACGGTCGTGATGCCCAGGTTCTCGATGTGCCCCAGCAGTTCGCCGGCGAACTTCCGCCACCGCATGTTCGGTTCGATGCCGTGCACGAGGACCACGTCGGTGGACGACCCCGGGGGCCGGCACACGGTCAGCCGGGTGGTCGGGAATTCAACCCGTCGGGTGACACCGTCCACCATGCGGACTGTGGGGCGCGTCACCTGGAAGTCGTAGTAGTCGTCCGGATCGATCTCCGCGAGCGGTTGCGCGTCCCAGGTCAGTTGGAGGTGCTCGATCGCCGTGCTGGCAGCGTCTCCAGCGTCGTTCCACCCCTCGAACGCCGCCACCATGATCGGGTTGGTGAGCGGTTTCGTGGGGTCGAAGGGGGTCTTGGCGGCCTGGTCCGGATCGGTCACCGGGTCAGCCTACGACCACCGGCGCGGACCCACGCCGTAGGCTTGGCCCATGCCCGATCGTGTCTCGTCGCCATTCCTGGAGACCTTGGCCGACCGCGTGGTCGTGGCGGACGGCGCGATGGGCACGATGCTCCAGGCCGTCGACCTCACCCTGGACGACTTCGCAGGTCACGAAGGTTGCAACGAGATCTTGAACGTGACCCGGCCGGACGTCGTGCGGCAGGTCCACCGGGGCTACCTGGAGGCCGGCGCGGACGCGGTGGAGACCAACACGTTCGGGGCGAACCTGGCCAACCTGGCCGAGTACGGCATCCAGGACCGGATCTTCGAACTGTCCCGCGCGGGCGCCGAACTGGCCCGCGAGGTGGCCGACGAGTTCGCCGAACCGAACCGCCCCCGCTTCGTGCTGGGTTCGGTCGGCCCCGGCACCAAGCTGCCCACCCTGGGCCACGCCCCGTTCGCCACGCTCCGGGACGCCTACGTCGAGCAGGTGCGCGGACTGCTGGTCGGCGGCACGGACGTGGTGATCGTCGAGACCTCCCAGGACCTGCTCCAGACCAAGGCCGCCATCATCGGCGCGAAGCGGGCGATGGCCGCCGAGGGCGTCACCGTGCCGATCATCGCGCAGGTCACCGTGGAGACCACCGGCACCATGCTGCTCGGCTCCGAGATCGGCGCGGCCCTCAACGCGCTGGAACCGCTGGGCGTCGACCTGATCGGCCTGAACTGCGCCACCGGCCCCGCCGAGATGAGCGAACACCTGCGGCAACTGGCCAAGCACGCCCGCGTCCCGCTGTCGGTGATGCCCAACGCCGGTCTGCCCGAGTTGGGTCCGCGCGGCGCGGTGTACCCGTTGACGCCCGACGAACTGGCGTCCGCTTTGTCCGGGTTCGTGACGGAGTTCGGCGTGCGGCTGGTCGGCGGCTGCTGCGGCACCACCACCGAGCACGTCCGCCAGGTCGTGGACGCGGTGCGCGACCACAGGCCCACCGCCCGCCGCCCACGCCCCGAGCCGGGCGTGTCATCGCTTTACCAGGCGGTGCCGTTCCGCCAGGACGCGTCCGTGCTGATGATCGGCGAGCGGACCAACGCCAACGGCTCCAAGGCGTTCCGCGAGGCCATGCTCGCCGACCGGTTCGAGGACTGCGTCGAGATCGCCCGCGACCAGACCCGCGACGGCGCCCACCTGCTCGACCTCAACGTCGACTACGTGGGCCGCGACGGCGCGGCGGACATGCGCGCGCTGGCCTCCCGCCTGGCCACCGCCTCGACGTTGCCGATCATGCTGGACTCGACCGAGCCTGATGTGCTCCAGGCGGGACTGGAGTGCCTGGGCGGGCGGTGCGCGGTCAACTCGGTCAACTACGAGGACGGCGACGGCCCGGACTCCCGGTTCCAGCGCATCATGCGGCTGGTGTCCGAGCACGGCGCGGCCGTCGTCGGGCTGTGCATCGACGAGGAGGGCCAGGCCCGCACTGCCGAGTGGAAGCTGCGCGTGGCGGTCCGGCTGATCGAGGACCTGACCCGCAACTGGGGCGTGCGGACCAGCGACATCATCATCGACTGCCTGACCTTCCCCATCTCCACCGGCCAGGAGGAGGTGCGCCGGGACGGCCTGGAGACCATCAACGCGATCCGCGAGCTGAAGCGCCGCTACCCGGACGTGCAGACCACGCTGGGCATCTCGAACGTGTCCTTCGGCCTGAACCCGGCCGCGCGGCAGGTGCTGAACTCGGTGTTCCTGCACGAGTGCGTGCAGGCCGGGCTGGACACCGCGATCGTGCACGCCTCCAAGATCGTGCCGATGGCGCGCATCCCCGACGAGCAGCGCGCGGTGGCGCTGGACCTGGTCTACGACCGCCGGCGCGACGGTTACGACCCGTTGCAGCGGCTGATGGAGCTGTTCGAGGGCGTCAGCACGTCCTCGTCGAAGGCGTCTCGGGCCGCGGAACTGGCCGCGTTGCCGCTGTTCGCGCGGCTGGAGCGGCGGATCATCGATGGCGAGCGCAACGGGCTGGAAGCCGACCTCGACGCGGCGCTCGCGGAGCGCCCGGCGTTGCAGATCATCAACGACACCCTGCTGTCGGGCATGAAGACCGTCGGCGAGCTGTTCGGTTCCGGCCAGATGCAGTTGCCGTTCGTGCTCCAGTCCGCCGAGGTCATGAAGGCCGCCGTGGCCTACCTGGAGCCCCACATGGAGCGCTCCGAGGACGGCGGCAAGGGCCGGATCGTGCTGGCCACGGTCAAGGGCGACGTGCACGACATCGGCAAGAACCTGGTGGACATCATCCTGTCCAACAACGGCTACGAGGTCGTGAACATCGGCATCAAGCAGCCGATCAACGCGATCCTGGACGCCGCCGAGGAGCACCGCGCCGACGCCATCGGCATGTCCGGCCTGCTGGTCAAGTCCACGGTGGTCATGAAGGAGAACCTGGAGGAGATGAACTCGCGCGGTGTCGCCGCGCGGTGGCCGGTTCTGCTCGGTGGCGCGGCGCTGACCAGGGCTTATGTCGAGAACGACCTGGCCGAGACGTACCTGGGCGACGTCCGCTACGCGCGGGACGCGTTCGAGGGGCTGCGGCTGATGGACGCGATCATGGCGGCCAAGCGCGGTGAGGCGCCGTTGGTCGACCCGGAGGCGGAGCGGAAGGCGGCGGAACGCAAGGCCCGGCGCGAGCGTTCGCTGCGCATCGCGGCCTCCCGCAAGGCGGCTGCCCCTGAAGAACCCCTGGTGTCCGGCCGTTCGGACGTGGCGGTGGACGTGCCGATCCCGACCCCGCCGTTCTGGGGGACGCGGGTGGTGAAGGGCGTGCCGGTCGCGGAGTACTCGGCGATGCTCGACGAGCGGGCCACGTTCATGGGCCAGTGGGGTCTGCGCGGTGCGCGCGGCGGCGGGCCGACCTACGAGGAACTGGTGGAGACCGAGGGCCGGCCGCGTCTGCGGTACTGGCTGGACCGGCTGGCCACCGAGGGCGTGCTCGCGCACGCGGCCGTCGTCTACGGCTATTTCCCCTGCGTGTCGGAGGGGAACGACCTGGTGGTGCTCACGGAGCCGTCGCTCGACGCCCCGGAACGCACCCGGTTCACGTTCCCGCGCCAGAAGCGGGATCGGAGGTTGTGCCTGGCGGACTTCTGGCGGCCGCGGTCGGCGGGCGAGGTGGACGTGATCGCGTTCCACCTGGTCACGATGGGGCAGCCGATCGCGGACTACGCGGGTGAGCTGTTCGCCAAGGACTCCTACCGGGAGTACCTGGAGGTGCACGGCCTGGGCGTCCAGCTCACCGAGGCGCTGGCCGAGTACTGGCACCGCCGGATCCGCGAGGAGCTGCGCTGGCCGGACGGCGGTTCGGTGGCGGCGGAGGACCCGTCGGACGTCGAGGAGTTCTTCAAGCTCGGCTACCGGGGCGCCCGCTACAGCCTGGGGTACGGGGCGTGCCCGAACATGGAGGACCGGGTCAAGGTCGTGGACCTGCTGGAGCCGGGGCGGATCGGGGTCGAGCTGTCCGAGGAGTTGCAGTTGCACCCGGAGCAGTCGACGGACGCGTTCGTGGCGCACCACCCCGAGGCGAAGTACTTCAACGCGTGAGGGCGGGACTTGTGGAGAGGGGCGGCATGACCGTCGAGGCCGTGCTGTGGGACATGGACGGCACACTGCTGGACTCGGAGAAGCTGTGGGACGTCCCGCTCTACGAGTTCGCCGAGAAGCTGGGCGGGAGCCTGTCGCTGGAGACCCGGCAGGCGATGATCGGGTCCAACGTGCCGACGACGATGGCGTTGCTGTTCGCCGAGGTCGGCGTGGTGCCGACGCCGGAGGAGACCGCGGACGGCGCGGCGTGGATCATGCGGCGCACCGAGGAACTGTTCCGCGCTGGCCTGCCGTGGCGTCCGGGCGCCCAGGACGCTTTGCGCGCGGTGCGTGCTTCCGGTGTGCCGATGGCTCTGGTGACGTCCACCGAGCGCGGCTTGACCGAGGTCGCCCTGGACACCATCGGCCGTGAGTTGTTCGACGTGACCGTGTGCGGCGACGAGGTCGAGGGCCGCAACAAGCCTTTGCCCGACCCGTACCTGAAGGCCGCACGCCTGCTGGGCGTGGACGCTTCCCGCTGCGTCGCCATCGAGGACTCGCCGACCGGTGTCGCTTCGGCGGTGGCCGCGGGCTGCACGGTGCTGGTGGTGCCGTGCGACGTGCCGGTTCCGGCGGGGGAGCGACGGATCTTCCGCGAGTCGTTGGTAGGCGTGGACTACGACGTACTCGCCTCGCTGCCCACCTGACACCGCCCGCGCCCTGACCCGCGCCCTGACCGCCCGCGCCCTGATGCCAGCGCCCTGATGCCAGCGCCTTGACCGCCCGCGCCTTGACCGCCCGCGCCTTGACCGCCGGCACCGAACGCTGCCGCAAGCGTCCCCGCCAAGGGGACCCCTGTTTTTATTTTGCCGGCGGGGTACGACATTTTTCGGCGCGGGCGGTCCGGAATTTCGGCGCGGGCGGTCCGGAATTTTCGGCGTGGGCGGTTCCGGGCAGGTGTGTCGAAGTCTGCCCGGAACCGCTTCGGTCATGCCGCCAAGGCCGCCTGGGGCTTGGCCGTGGTCTTGCGGACCGACGGGTCGATCAGCAGGCCGAACACCACGCCCAGGCCCAGCCACAGCGTGGCGGTTTCGGCCAGGGAAGCCAGGCGGAAGTCCCAGAGGACGTCGCTGGGCATGTCCGCCGGGATGGCGTCCGGAGGTGCGGGGAAGGCCAGCAGGATCACCGTCACGCCGGCGATCGCCGCCAGGGCGACCACCGTCGAGCGGATCGGCGCGGGCAGGTGGGTCAGGCGGGATGCCAGGTAGCTCGATCCGAAGACGACCAGCAGGCCGGCCGCGATGACGCCCAGGTAGAGGACCGTCCGGTAGTCGACCGTGTCCGGGTTGCCCACCGCGGGCGGGTTGGCCGGGTACTTCACCGCGGGCAGCAGGGCCGCCGCGCCGAAGGCCGCCGCGGCCAGGGTGACGCTCCGGGTGAACGGCGGGCGGTCGACGAACCAGCGGCGGGCGCCCGCGTAGGCGGTGGCGAACAGGGCGCCGATCGCCAGGCCGACGATCACCGCCGCCAGCACGCCGCCGACCACCTGGGTGCCGCGACCGAACAGTTCACCGTGGTCGTGTCCCGATTCCGCCGCGGGTTCCGCGGCGGCACGTGCCTCCTCGACGGCCAGCGCCGCCCGGATGGGCACCTCCACGACGACGAGCCCCACCAGGCCCGCCAAGAGTCCGGCGATGCCGCCCGCGCCGATCCCGCGCAGCAGCACGCCCTTGTACGTGGTCATGGTCGGGTGCCTAGTGGCACGGGACGCCGAGCGCGTGGCGCCCGTCGTGGAAGAACTCGTGCAGCGACTCGGCGGCGTGGCCGAGCGCGATGCCGTTCTCCTGGAGGACGAGCCAGGTCACCATCAGCGCGACCAGCGCGACGGCATAGGCCCACCGGGGGATGGGAGGGGAAAGGTGGTGCGCGGGGCTCGTCATGACGGCCTCCTCCATACCTCGTGGAAGGTCAACAACAACTCGCGCCGCAGCCGGTCTCCTGACTCCCGGATCGACACCGTCCCCGCGTCTTCCCAGCCGCACGGTGCGACCAGTGACGTTCTCGGCGGGTTGGCTCCCCGGTCACAGTGGCGAGGACCGCGCCGGATTCCCACCGGCTTCCCGTCCACTGCGGCGGTGGAACCGTAAAGGTCCACTACGTCCGGGCACAACCGACCAGACGAGTTGTCATTCACCTCACGTCCGCAGCGGCGAGTGTGCCGGGTGGGCGCTCAGCGTGCGGGCAGAGGGCAGTCGCCGCAGGTTCCGCCGCCGTCGAGGCGGTAGTAGAGGCAGCAGCTTCGGCGGCGGAAGGCGACCTCGCCGGGGAACGGGATGAAGTCGCCCGAGCCTTTGAGGGGTGGTTGCGAGAGCAGGCGTTCGGCGACGGCCACGCAGTGTTCCGCCGACGCGGTTCCGCTGCGGGCGACGGTTTTCAGTGCGCCGGCGATCGAGGAAGCGGCGTTGCCCCACAGGAGTCCTCGGGCCACCGGGACCACAGCTCGCACCGCCTCGACGACCGGTTCCAGCGACTCCGCGATGCCGACGCCCGGCGTGGCTTGATCGATCCGCACCCGCAGGCCGTCCGGTCCGTAGTGCCACCACAGGTTTTCGGGGCGGATGTCGGGGGCGACGCCGTCGACGGCGTGTGCGGCGGCGGTCGGGCACAGCAGGCGGGCGGTGTAGCTGAGGAAGAACAGCGACGCGGCGACCCGCCGTTCGATTGTTCGGTACCGCTCGGCGATGGCGTCGAGGGTCCGGGGCAGGGCGGGGCCGTCGAGGAGGGCGGCACCGGGGTGCCAGTCGTCGCCGGGACGGCCGAGGTCGAGGGCGAAGAACGGGCTGAGACCGCGGACCCGGCGCAGGGTGGACAGCACGGCGGCGAAGTCGGACACGTGTCCTAGTCTGCCGCCCGTGGACGCACTGGGGCTCGGACTCACCTTCGGCTTGGCGGCGAGCATCAGCCCCGGACCGCTGTTGGTGCTGGTCGTGACGTCGGCGCTGCGCTCGGGGTGGCGGGCCGGCGCGTTGGCGGCGTGCGCGCCGCTGCTGTCCGACGCGGTGGTGGTCGGCGTGACGGTTCTCTTGCTCGACCGCCTCCCGGCGCGGGCGCTGGGCGTCCTCGGGGTGGTGGGCGCGGTGTTCGTCGTGTGGAGCGGTGTGCAGACCGTGCGCGAGGCGCGGACCGCCACCCTCGACGCCTCGGGCGAGGCGGGCGGCGACGCCCTGCGCCGAGCCGCGCTGGTGAACCTCCTCAGCCCACACCCGTGGATTGCCTGGGCCACCGCCCTCGGCCCGCTGACGATCACCACGTGGCGCGCGTCGGCGGGGGCAGCCGTGGCACTGCTGGTCGGTTTCTACGTGATGCTCATCGGTGGCAAGGTCGTCATCGCCGTCCTGGTTGCGCGCGGCCGGCGTCGGTTGAGCGACGTCGGGTATCGGCGCGCCCTGACGAGCGCGGGCGTGTTGCTCGCACTGGCCGGGGTCGCGCTGGGCATCGAGTTCGCCGGCTACGGCACCTGACGTCTCGGCACCTGACGTCTCGGCACCTGACGTCTCGGCACCTGACGTCTCGGCACCTGACGTCTCGGCACCTGACGTCTCGGGGCGTGTCGGCTTCAGGGCACGGAGTTCAGGGCATGTAGAACGTCATGAGGTCGGCGCGGACTGGCGGGAACAGGGTGTGCATCAGGTCGGCGTTCGGGCCGGGGTAGACGTCCGGCTGGCGGGCGGTCAGGCCGCGCAGGCCGTGCGGGCCGAACAGCAGGGACGCCAGCATGTCCGGTGCCACGCCGCAGCCGCCCGCAGCGCCCGGGGCCTGCATGGTGCCGCCCGCGACCACCGCACCCACCTCGCCGGCGTGGTAAGGCAGGCGCACGTGGGAGCGGTAGAACGACACGACGGCCTCGCCCTCCGCGTCCGCGAACGGCGACTTGGCCAAGCGCCGCCCGAACACGGGGCGCAGGTGGTCCAGCAACGCCACCGGGTCGGGCACCCGCACGTAGTACGAGTTCGCCTCCTCCGGTGCCGGCCCCAGGAACGGTTCCAACGCCTCGCCCGCCACTGTGCCCGGACGTTCGTTCGCCTCCGTCGCCCCGGTGTGCGCCAGGAGCGCGTGCACCGCGCCGGCCTCCGTCGCCGCGACCTCGCACAGCTGCACACCCTCGTCCGGCGGCGTCGAGCGACCGGTGCCGACCGGCACGCCGTCCCGTTCCACCAGCCACTGCGTGCTGCCGTCGCGCGCGATCAGCCACCGCCACAGACTGGGCGAGTGCGGCATCGAGAGGTCCGCCCGTGCCTGCTCGGCCTCCTGGAGCCGGTGCAGGGCCGGGATGTCGTCGAACGTCGCCTCCCGCACGGTGTAGCCGTCGGCGGACGCCGTGCCCACCACGGGCCGGACCGGTGAGATGGGGATCGCGTACGTGTACCCGAACAGCCGGTAGAAGTACGGGATGCCCAGCATCACCTGCACGAGCTGCCCGCGTGTGGCGGACCGCTCGTGCGCCCAGCCCATGAGGGCGCGCACCAGGCCGCGACCCTCGTAGTCGCGGTCGGTGGCGACCAGTTCCACCTGCCCCGCCGGGATCTTGACGCCGTCGAGGAACAGCGTCTCGTCCAGCAGGGTCGCGGTGGAGACCACCCGGTCACCGTCCACGACGACCGCGCACGCCTCCCACCCGGCATCCGGGTCCTCCACCACCAGGCGGTGGTCGACGGCGTCCTCGGGTTCGCCGCGTTCCGCGAGCAACGCGCCGATCTGGTCGAGGTCACGCGGTTCGGCGGTGCGCAGCACCAAGCCGTCGGGCAACGTCATTCGGGCAGTGTCGAGGCTCGTCCTCCTTTCCAGCCAGTGGTTTTCCCGGCCGTCGTTCTTCCGTCTGTCGGACTTCCGTCCGTCGAACCGATTTGGCGCACGACCTCCCGCTGATCGACAATCCGCGGATGTCCTGGCTGCCGTCCGACTTCGTCCACCCCACCCGCGTCGAGCTGGGCACGGGCCACCACCTGCGCCCGATCCGGGAGTCCGACGCGGACCGGGACTACCCGGCGGTCATGGGCTCGCGGGAACGCCTGTGGTCGATCTTCGGCGAGAAGTGGGGTTGGCCGCCGGCGACCATGACCCCCGAGGAGAACCGCATCGACCTCGCCCGGCACGAGCGCGAGGCCGAGGCCCACGAGTCCTTCAACTACGCCCTGTTCGACGCGGACGAGACGGCGCTGCTCGGCTGCGTCTACATCGACCCGGCGGAGGACGCCCTGATCTCCTGGTGGGTGGTCGACGAGTACGCGGGCACGGACCTCGAACGCGCGCTGGACGCCTTCGTGCCGGAGTGGATCGCGCGCGACTGGCCGTTCTCCAGTCCGAAGTTCGGGCTCTGAGGCGGCTCGGGCTGATCACGCCGCCGGAGCCGATGGCCATGGTGTCGATGGTGTGGGTGGCAGGACTGTGGGTGTCGGGGGCGCGGGTGTCGGGGGCGCGGGTGTCGGGGGCGCGGGTGTCGGGGGCGCGGGTGGCGGGGGCGCGGATGTCGGGGGCGCGGGTGGCGGCGGCGTGGGTGTGGGGTGCGTGAGTGGTGGTCATGGTCGGGCTTGCTCTCGTGGGCGTGCGGTGGTGGGTTCGGGCAGGCCCGCGGCGACCTGGCTGATCGCTTCGCGGACCAAGGGTGTGAGCGGCACGGGTGGGGTGGTGTGGACCCAGCGGTCGGTCGCGACCTGGATGGCCGCGCCCACCGAGGCCGCCACGAGCCGGGGGTAGAGCTGCTCGACGCTGGTACCGGTGCGCTCGGCGATCGCCTCGGCCAGCTCCCGCTCGACCGCGGAACCGGCGCGGTGGAACTCGCCGATCAGGGCCGGCTCGCTCAGCACCAGCCGGACACCCGCCGTCCACTCCGCTTCGGGTTCCGCGTATACCCCGTACTGCGCCTCGGCGGCCTCGAGGATCGCCGCCCAGAGCGACTCGCCGCGCGGGCGTCGGCGCACCTCGACCGCAAGCCGCCGCGCCCTGTCCACCTGCGGTGCTGTGATGGCCTCGGCCTTGCTGGAGAAGTAGTTGTTGAAGGTGCGCGGGGACACCCCGGCCGCCGCGGCGATGTCCTCGACCAGGAGGTTCTCCAGGCCGCGCTCGACCGCCAGCCGCACCGCCGCCCTGCTCAACGCCTGGCGGGTGGCCAGTTTCTTCCGCTCTCTCAAGCCCGGTTCCTCGTCCATGCGATCAAGGTACCAGAACTTGCGGGCCACGCATGTTTTCGGGGCACGCAACTTTGGGGTGATTGTGTGCCACCGTTCGGGGGATGGGAGGATGAGCCCCCGTGAAGACCTTCGACGAGCTGTTCGCCGAGCTGAGCGAACGCGCCCGCACCCGCCCCGAGGGCTCCGCCACCGCCGCGGCCCTGGCGGCGGGCGTCCATGCGCAGGGCAAGAAGGTGCTCGAGGAGGCGGGCGAGGTCTGGATCGCCGCGGAGCACGAGTCCGACGAGCGGCTGGCCGAGGAGGTCTCCCAACTGCTGTACCGCGTCCAGGTGCTCATGCTCGGCCGCGGGCTGACCCTGGAAGACGTGTACAAGCACCTGTGACCTGACCTTGGCCGGAGTGCTCAGCGGGTTCGTGCCCATCTGGGTGCTCACGGTCGTCGGGTTCGTCGCCGCGCGCACCAACGTGCTCGGCGACCGCGCCGAGACGGTGCTCGGCCGGTTCGCGTTCTACCTGGCCATGCCGGCGGTGCTGTTCACGACGCTGCTCAACGGCAAACCCGGCGCGCTCGCCAACAAAGGTGTGCTGGCGTTCGTCATGGCGACGTTCGTAGTGGGCGCGATCGGTCTGCTCGTGCACTGGAAGGCGTTTCGCAGGCCGTTGCCCGACCGGGCGCTCGCCGCGATGGCCGGCGCGTACGTCAACTCCGGCAACCTGGGCATCCCGGTGGCCGTCGGCATCCTGGGCGATTCGTCGTTCATGGTCGCCGTGCTGCTGTTCCAGCCGGTGGTCGTGATGCCGATCGTGCTGGCGGCGGTCGAGGTCGGCGCCGGCGAGCGCGGCGGGGCGTTGAAAACCCTGGTCACGCTGCCGGTGCGGAACCCGATCATGCTCGCGTCGCTGCTGGGCGTGCTGGTCGGCGCGACCGGGTGGCGGCCCCCTGACCTGGTGCTGGAACCGCTCACCGCACTCGGGTCCGCGGGCGTGCCGACGGCGCTGGTGGTGCTCGGCATGTCGCTGGGCGGGATGCGGCTGCCGGACCGGGAGAGCCGTGCCCAGCTCGGTGTCACGGTGCTGCTCAAGCTGCTGCTTCACCCGTTGGTGACGTTCCTGGGCTGCCTCGCGCTGGGCGTGGACGGACCGCTGCGGCTGGCCGCCGTGGTGTGCGCCGCGCTGCCGACCGCGCAGAACGTCCACGTGCTGGCCCGCCAGTACCGGCCGGACGCGCGGCTGCCCCGGGACGCCGTGTTGCTGTCCACGGCCCTGTCGATGGTCACGCTGTCAGTGGTGACGGTGCTGCTCAAGTAGGGCCAGGACTTCGGCGTCCGAGGTCTGGTCGAACCGCCGGTAGAACCGCCCGACCGAGCGGAAGTCGGAGCGTTCTTTGGGGCACACGACGAGGTCGGCCTCCACGGACAACTCTTGTACAGCCTCGGTCGCGCCCACGGGCACGGCGAGCACCAGCCGCCGTGGGCTGCCCTGCCGTGCCGCCCGCAACGCGGCCCGCGCGGTCACGCCCGTCGCCAAGCCGTCGTCCACGACGAGGACGTCCCGATCGGCCAGCGCGTGCCGTCCCGCCCGGTACACGTCGAGCCTGCGCCGCGCCTCCTGCCGCTCCTCCTCGACCGTGGATGCCAGGTCGGCCGGCGACACGCCCAGGTACTCCAGCACGCGGCGGTCGAAGATGGGCTCACCGTCCGCCGTGACCGCGCCCACCCCGAACTCGGGCCGCCCCGGCGCGCCGATCTTGCGCGCCACCGCCACGTCCAGTTCCGCGCCCAGCGCGAGGGCCACCTCGTGCGCCACCGGCACACCGCCCCGCGCCAGGCCCAGGACCAGCGGATCGGTCCACTCGAAGCGCCGCAACGCGTCGGCGAGGACCCGACCCGCGTCGGCGCGGTCCGCGAACTTCACCCGACCATCGTGGCGTCGGCTCAGCGTTCCCGCACGTACAGGGCCTGCGCCGTGCGGCCGACCGGCCCCAACTCGTCGTGCAGCACGCTGCTGGCCAGCCCCACTCCGGTCGGACCCACCACCGTCTCCGCGTCCAGCGCGAACCACTCACCGACCGGCTCGCGGTGCAGGTGCACGGACAGGTCGGTGTTGATCGCGTACCACTTCGAGATGTCCAGCCGGGACGACACACCGCTCGCCGAGTCGGCCACGGTGAACAGCCGCTGCACCACCGACGCCTCCTCGCCGGCCACGACCTGCGCCAACGGTCGCGCCCACACCACCGCGTCGCCGGGGGTGAAGATGCCGCCGGACACCGACCGCCACTCCATCGCCGCCAGGTACCCGCACTGCCAGTCGTCCGGGATCGCCATCGGCGCGCACCCCGGCGCGGGCACCAGCGGCTCGCCCTCACCGGACGCGACCGTCGCCGTGTCGCCGCCCACGATCCGCCACGCGTGTGCCCGCAGCACCGCCCGCCCGTCGTGGGACAGCGAAGCGGACAGCAGTTCCACCGACCGCCCCGGCCGCTCCAGCGCCGCCTCGACGGTCAGCTCCGCCACCGGCACCGGCCCCAGCACCTCGAACGTGACCCGGGACAGCACCGTGCCCTCGCGCGGCGCGCACCGCTCCAGTTCGCGCACCAGCAGCGCCGACGGCGGTCCCAGGTGCTGGTGCTTGTCGGTCCACGGCCCCGCGGTGTGCTCGGTCGCCCGGAACCGCTGCTCGTCCACCTGCTCGTAGAACGCCGTCATCTAGTCCGCCCTGTCCAGTGCCGTCTCCACGCCCGCGTCCGGCTCCGGCCACCCCGGGTAGGGCGGCGGGGTGCCGTCGAACGCGGGGCACAGCGCCTTGTGGTCGCAGTAGTCGCACAGCCGGCTCGGGTTTGGCCGGAAGTCGCCGGACTTCGCCGCCCGCAGGATGGCCTCCCAGATGGCCTCCAGCGTGCGCTCGAACCGCGCGAGTTCCGCCTCGTCCGGTGTGTACGCCAACGCCTGCCGGTCCGCCAGGTACATCAGCCGCAACTGGCGCGGCACCACGCCGCGCAGCCGCCACAGCACCAGGGCGTAGAACTTCATCTGGAACAAGGCCTTGGCCTCGCCGACCTCGCGCGGCGCGGCGCCGGTCTTGTAGTCGACCACCCGGATCTCGCCGGTCGGCGCCACGTCCACGCGGTCGATGTAGCCGCGCAGCAGGACCCCGGACGGCAGTTCCCACTCCACCAGCAGCTCGCGGGCGTCCGGGTCGAACCGGCGCGGGTCCTCCAGGCCGAAGTAGCCCTCCAGCAGGCCTTCCGCCGACGCCAGCCACTCGGCCTGCTCGGCGTCGTCCGCCGCGGTGAACAGGTCGGCGAACTCCGGGCGCTCGGCGCGGACCCGTTCCCAGGCCGGGGCGATCAGCTCGCGGGCGCGTTCGGGCAGCCGTTCGGCGGCCGGCAGGCCGAACAGGTCTTCCAGGACCGCGTGCACGACCGTGCCGCGCACCTGCGCTCTGGTCGGCTTCTCCGGCAGCCGGTCGACCGCCCGGAAGCGGTACAGCAGCGGGCACTGCTTGAAGTCGCCCGCTCTCGACGGGGACAGCGCGGGCCTGCGCACTGGGCGTTCGGAGATCGTCGGCACTGCCATGCCCCAGACCTTATTGCAGACCCCCGACAAGATCCGGATGCTGTGTTGGATGGCGCCGCCTCCGGCCTCGCGGGTCACAGCGCCAACACATCGCAACCCCTAGGCTTTCTCCGTGGTGACCGAGCAGAGCTGGCGGCGGGTCGGGCGGGACGGTGGGCTGCCGTTGTTCCGCGTGGCCGGCATCCCGGTGCTGCTCGCGCCCTCCTGGTGGCTCGGCTCGGCGGCGATCGTCGTGCTGTACGCGCCCATGGTGGAACGGCTGGTGCCCGGGATCGGCGGGACGGCCGGGGTGCTGCTGGCGGCCACCTTCGCGGTCCTGTTGGGCCTTTCCGTGCTGGCCCACGAGCTGGGGCACAGCCTGGTCGCGCTGCGGCTGGGGATACCCGTGCGGCGGCTGCGGTTGTTCCTGCTCGGCGGCGTGTCCGAGGTGATGCGCACACCCGACCGGCCCGGCCACGAAGGGCTGATCGCGGTCGCGGGTCCGATCGTGTCGATCGTGCTCGCGGGGTCGTTCGCGCTCGGCGCGGCGGCGATCCCGCACCCGGACGCGGTGTGGCTGCTGATCGCGCAGACCGCGTTCGCCAACGCCGCCGTCGCGGTGTTCAACCTGCTCCCCGGCCTGCCGCTGGACGGCGGCCGCATCCTGCGCGCGGGCGTGTGGGCGGCCACCGGGCGGCGGGCGCTGGGTACCAAGGCCGCGGTCGCGGGCGGCGGTGTGGTGGCCGTGCTGCTGGTCGGCTGGGCGGTGCTGGGCCTGCTCGACGGCAGCGAGGACCGGTGGCTGCGGTTCGGCGTGTGCCTGCTGACCGCCTGGTTCGTGGTGGCCGGCGCGCGCGGCGAGCTGAGCGCGGAGCGCCGGAAGACCTGGCCGGAAGGCCTCACGTTGAGCCAGCTCATGCAGCCCGTGCTGCAACTCCCGGCCGAAAGCCCCGTGTCGGGCGCGCTCACCGCGTCCGCCGGGCGTGGCGTGGTGCTGGTGCGCGCGGACGGTGTCGCGGCGGGTCTGTTGGACCGGGGCATGGCCGAGCGCCTGGCCACCACCTCCCCGCACGCGCCCGCCGAGCAGGCCGCGGTGCCGATCCGGCCGGAGACCGTGCTGCTGGAGAACGAGACCGGCGACGAGCTGGCCGAACGCGTCATGGGCACCCCCGCCTGGGAGTACCTGGTGGTGGACCTCGAAGGACGGCCCTCGGGCGTGCTGCGCCGCGAGGACCTGAAAGCCGCCCTCGACCGCGGTTAGAGCAGCCCGGCGTCCTGCGCGAGGATCGCGGCCTGGACCCGTGAGCGCAGGTCGAGCTTGGTCAGCACCCGTGACACGTGCGTCTTCACGGTCGTCTCGCCGATGTGCAGCTTTCGCCCGATCTGGTGGTTCGACAGACCCTCGCCGAGGCACCGCAGCACCTCGACTTCCCGCTCGGTCAACGCGTCCAGCGCCGGCGGCCGGGTCTTGGGCGGGGCCGCCGCGAACTCGGCGATCAGCCGCCGGGTCACGCTCGGCGCGAGCACCCCGTCACCCGCCGCGACCTGCCGCACCGCGTCCACCAGCGCCGCCGCCTCGACCGACTTGAGCAGGAACCCGGCCGCACCCGCCCGCAACGCCCCGTGCACGTACTCGTCCAGGTCGAACGTGGTCAGCACCAGCACGTGGCACACCCCGACCAGCCGGCGGGTCGCCTCGATGCCGTCCATGCCGGGCATGCGGATGTCCATCAGCACCACGTCCGGCCGCAGCTCCCGCGCCGTCCGCACGGCAGCAGCCCCGTCCGCCGCCTCGCCGACCACCTCGACGTCCTCGGACCCGTTCAGGATCAGCACCAGGCCCGCGCGGATCGCCGCGTGGTCGTCGGCCACCAGCACCCGGATCACAGCGGCAGCTCCGCCCGCACGACCCACTCGTCCCCGTCCCGACCCGCCGCGAACGTCCCGCCCACCGCGTGCGCGCGTTCCGCCATGCTCACCAAACCCGTCCCCGATCCGTCCCCGGAGGTCCGCACCGCGTTGCGCACCACCAGCACCAACCGCCTGACTTGCCGTTCCACCCGCACCGAGGCGTCCGCCCCGTGCTTCAACGCGTTCGTCAGCGCCTCCTGCAGGATCCGGTAGGCGGCCAGGTCCACCGCCACCGGCAGCCCGTCCACGCCGTCCGCCGCGAGGTCCACCGCCAGCCCGCCCGCGCGCGCCGACTCCACCAGTCGGGACGCGTCCGCCAGCCGCACGGTGACCGGTTCGTCCAGCGGGTCGTCGGCCCGCAGCACGTCGATCATGGTGCGCATCTCGGCCAGCGACTGGAGGCTGTTCTCCCGGACCGACTTGAGCACCGTGCGCACGGTCGCCGAGTCCGCGGGCATGGACAGCACCGCCTCGGACTGGATCGCGATCGCCGACAGGTGCCCGGCGACCACGTCGTGCAGGTCGCGGGCCATCCGGGTGCGCTCGGCGTTCACCGCGGCCCGCCGGTCCAGCTCGGAGATCCGGGCCAGCTGTTGGGCGCTCTCCCGGTGCTGCCGGACGTTGGTAGCCCACCACACCGGCACCACGACCAGCGAGAACATCTGCAAACCCGCGTAGAGCGACTCGCGCCAGTCGGAGCTGAGCACCGCCACGGTCAGCGTCAGGCCCAGTGTCGCCACCGCCACGATGCCGATCAGCGCCCGGTGCAGCCGCCGCGGACCGTCCAGCGACACCACGAACAGCACGTCGATGAACACCATGACCACCGGAATGCCCAAGCCCCGGGTCAGGTCCAGCAGCACCGCGCCGAACGCCAGCGCCAGCCCCAGGCCCGGCAGCGAGCGGCGGAACAGCGTGCCCAAGCAGCCCACGGCCAGGATCGCCAGGCGCATCCACAGCGGGGTCGGCACGTCGTCGCCGCCGAACACCAGGTCGAGCTTCAGCAGGTAGATGACCGTCCCGAGGGCGAAGAACCCGAGCGCGACCAGCACCTCTCGGCGTTTCGGGCGGATCTGCACACCGGAATCACAACACACGTCCGGCGCGAGGTGCGTCCTACGAAGTGATGACCTCCGGTCGATCCGGTCGCCGACGCGGCGGACCTGGTCCGACCAGCACGCTTGGCGTCGTGGTTGATCCGTTGGTGGTGGTGATCGTGGCGTGCGAGGTCGGGCTGTGGGTCGTGCTCGGCCTGGGGTTGTTCGCCCGGTACGTGCTGCGCATGCGCAGGGTGGGTGGCGTGCTGCTGGTGTGCACGCCGCTGGTGGACGTGGTGCTGCTGGTGGCGACCGTCCTCGACCTCCGGGACGGGGGCGAGGCGAAGTCGGTGCACGGGCTCGCGGCGATCTACCTGGGCGTGAGCGTGGCGTTCGGGCACAGCGTGCTGCGGTGGGCAGACCAGCGGTTCGCGCACCGGTTCGCCGGTGGGCCACCGCCGTGGCGACCGCCGAAAAGGGGGCGCGCGAGGGTGCGCCACGAGTGGCGCGAATGGGGCAAGTTCGCTCTCGCGTGGGGGGTCACCGGGGCGGTGATCGGGCTGTTGGTGCTGGTCGTGGGGGACCCCGGGCGCACCCAGGCGCTGTGGGGACAGCTGTGGGGGATGACCGTGGTGGGGCTGATCTGGCTGTTCGGCTGGCCGGTCTACCACTCGGTCACGGAGAAGGGGGAGTAGATGCGCGAGGTCGTGGGGATCGTCCTCGCGGTGCCGCAGGGGTTGGTGCCGCTGGTGCTGATGGCGCTGGACGTGGACGGCAAGAGCTGGTTCCTGGTCCGGTACCTGCCGGAGTGGGCCCAGTTGCCCGCCGCGGTGGTGTTCGTGGTGGTCGGCGGGGTGATCGCGGTGTCGGGGATGCGGGCCGAACGACGAGGCCGCTGAGGTGGCGATGCGGGGCTTCTGCGACCATCGTGCGCTGTTGTTCCGCACTTAAGCAGGAGGTTCGCCGCGGTGAGCACCGCCAGTGGTCCGTTCCAGCCCGGAGACCGGGTGCAGTTGACCGACCCGAAGGGACGGCACTACACGATCGTGCTCGAACCGGGCAAGGAGTACCACACCCACCGCGGCGCGCTGTCGCACGACAAGCTGATCGGGCAGCCGGAGGGGTCCGTGGTGACCTCGGTGGGCGGCACGTCGTTCCTGGCGCTGCGGCCGCTGCTGGCGGACTACGTGCTGTCCATGCCGCGCGGGGCGCAGGTGATCTACCCCAAGGACGCCGCTCAGATCGTCATGTACGGCGACGTCTTCCCGGGTGCGCGGGTGCTGGAGGCCGGGGCCGGGTCGGGCGCGCTGACCTGCTCGTTGCTGCGGGCGGTGGGGGAGAAGGGCAGCGTGACCTCGTACGAGGTGCGCCAGGACCACGCCGACCACGCGGTGCGCAACGTGGAGCAGTTCTTCGGGGAGCGGCCGGGCAACTGGTCGCTGACCGTGGGTGACGTCGCGTCGCACGAGGGTGAGGTGGACCGGGTCGTCCTGGACATGCTCGCGCCGTGGGACGTGCTGCCGGCGGTCTCGCGGGCCTTGATCCCCGGTGGGGTCCTGGTCGTGTACGTGGCGACCACGACGCAGCTGTCGAAGGTGACCGAGGCGATCCGGGAGCAGCAGCACTGGACCGAGCCGCACGCGTGGGAGACGTTGGTGCGGCCGTGGCACGTGGTGGGGCTGGCGGTGCGGCCGGAGCACCGGATGATCGGGCACACGGCGTTCTTGCTGACCACCCGGCGACTGGCGGACGGCGTAACGCCGCCCCGACCGCAGAGGCGGCCTTCGAAGGGCTGACCACCGGCTTGACCAGCGGAAACGGCCCGTGCGCATTCGTGCGCACGGGCCGTTCGCGGTCTTGGTGGGCGTGGCCTCCGGCCCCGGTTCGATCGTCTCACGGGGTACCGACAAAGCCGGGCGAGCGGGGCGGCCGCCGACAAGCCGGGGCGAGCGGGTCAGCCGCCGATGCCTTCGAGGTCCTTGAACATGCCGCAGACCTTCCAGTCGCCGTCTTCCTTGACCAGGTCGATGGTGTAGTCCTTGTCCTTGATGAAGTCCTTGTAGTCGTCCGGCACGCCCGTGTAGGCGACCTTCGCCTTGGCCGTGGCCTTGTCACCGTTCTCGGTCACCTCGCCGAGGGTGTGCGTGGCCTTCATGTTCTTCAGCTCGCTGCTGCCCGGCGTGTCGCCCTCGGACTTCTTGGCCTCCTTGCGGAGGTCGTCGAACTTCGTCACGTCGGCCTTGCAGAGCAGGCCCCGGACCGCGTTGGCGTCGGCGTCCGAGTCGGAGTTCTTGTTCAGCAGCGCGACGTAGGACTCGGCGGTGTCCTTGGGCGAGCTGCCCCCGAGGAGCGTGACCAGCAGGACCGCGACCACGGCGATCACCACGACGCCGACACCGCCGAGGACCCACGGCAAGGGGCTCTTCTTGCGCGGCGCGCCGTAAGGATCACCGAAACCACCCGGTTGGCCGTAACCGGGCTGACCGAACTGGCCGGGCGGCCCGTACGGCTGCGGACCGCCGCCCGGCGCGCCCGGCTGCCCGGGCGGCGGGAAACCTCCCGGGGGCGGCCCCCAGGGCTGCTGCTGCCCACCCTGTGGGAAGCCCGGGGGCTGCTGCCCGAACCCGCCCGGCTGCCCGCCGAACCCCTGCTGCGGACCCGGTTGACCTGGTTGTTGGCCGTATCCACCAGGGTGCTGACCGTACGGTCCCGGCTGCTGAGGGGGGACGGACATCACGTTCTCCTAGAACTTTGCGCTGGTGACGGGCGAGGATGCCCGGAACACGAAAGGTGACTCGAACTAGGACGCACCGTAGCGGGCAGGAGGTTCCGTCAGACACCGGTATGGAGCAGTTCATCCGGCCGAGCGGGCGGAATGTGTGATCACAGGACCGCCGGGAACCCGTCGGGTGGCCGCTTTTGTCGGTGATCGCCGGTACCGTTGTCGTACGAACACGGGAGGAGGGTGCCGACATGCAGCACGGTCATCCCGGCAGCCAGCCCGATGAGGGTGGCGAGCTGAACAAGGGCAACAACTCTGGTGAGCTGACAGCGCAGATCAGGTTCCTGGAGGACGAGATCGCGTTGTTGCGCCGCAAGCTGACCGAATCCCCTCGGCACGTCCGCTTGCTCGAGCAGAGGCTGGCGGAGGCCACGGAGCGCGTCAGCCAACTGACCGAGCGCAATACCAAGCTCATCGACACCCTTCGAGAAGCACGGAGTCAACTGCTCGCCCTGCGCGAGGAAGTGGACCGCCTGGCGCAGCCGCCGAGCGGTTACGGCGTGTTCCTGGCGCGGTTCGAGGACGGCACGGTCGACGTGTTCACCTCCGGCCGGCGCATGCGGGTCTCGGTGTCGCCCGCGGTCGAGACGGCGTCGCTGGTGCTGGGGCAGTCGGTCCGGCTCAACGAGGCGCTGACCGTCGTCGAGGGCGGCGGGTTCGAGCGGACCGGCGAGGTCTGCACGTTGCGCGAGGTGCTGGAGTCCGAGGAGGAGTCCTCCATCGGGCGCGCGCTGGTCGTCGGCCACGCCGACGAGGAGCGCGTGGTGTGGCTCGCGCAGCCGCTGATGGACTCGCCGCTGAAGGCGGGCGACTCGCTGCTGGTCGACTCCAAGGCGGGCTTCGCCTACGAGCGGGTGCCCAAGGCCGAGGTCGAGGACCTGGTGCTGGAGGAGGTGCCCGACGTCAAGTACGAGGACATCGGCGGCCTGTTCCGGCAGATCGAGCAGATCCGCGACGCGGTGGAGCTGCCGTTCCTGCACGCCGACCTGTTCCGCGAGTACAAGCTGCGCCCGCCCAAGGGCGTGCTGCTCTACGGCCCTCCCGGGTGCGGCAAGACGCTCATCGCCAAGGCCGTGGCCAACTCGCTGGCCAAGCAGGTCGCGGCGGCGCGCGGCGACGACCGGCGCGAGGCCAAGAGCTACTTCCTCAACATCAAGGGCCCGGAGCTGCTCAACAAGTTCGTCGGCGAGACCGAGCGGCACATCCGGCTGATCTTCCAGCGGGCGCGCGAGAAGGCGTCCGAGGGCACCCCGGTGATCGTGTTCTTCGACGAGATGGACTCGATCTTCCGCACCCGCGGCTCCGGCGTGTCCTCCGACGTGGAGACCACGATCGTCCCCCAGCTGCTCTCGGAGATCGACGGCGTCGAGGGCCTGGAGAACGTGATCGTGATCGGCGCGTCCAACCGCGAGGACATGATCGACCCGGCGATCCTGCGGCCGGGCCGGCTCGACGTGAAGATCAAGATCGAGCGTCCGGACGCCGAGGGCGCCAAGGACATCTTCAACAAGTACCTCACGCCCGACCTGCCGATCCACGCCGACGACCTGGCGGAGTTCGGCGGCGACCCGGTGGCCTGCATCGACGGCATGGTGCAGCACACCGTCGAGCGGATGTACGAGGAGTCGGAGGAGAACCGGTTCCTGGAGGTGACCTACGCCAACGGCGACAAGGAGGTCCTGTACTTCCGGGATTTCAACTCCGGCGCGATGATCCAGAACATCGTCGACCGGGCCAAGAAGGCGGCCATCAAGTCGCTGCTGGACACCAAGCAGCCGGGTCTGTCGGTGCGGCACCTGCTCGACGCGATCGTGGACGAGTTCGCGGAGAACGAGGACCTGCCCAACACCACCAACCCGGACGACTGGGCCCGGATCTCCGGCAAGAAGGGGGAGCGGATCGTCTACATCCGCACCCTCGTCACCGGCAAGAACCAGGAGTCCGGCCGCGCGATCGACACGGCCACCAACACCGGCCAGTACCTGTAAGGCACTCTCCCGGGAAGCCCGTCCACCTCGCGTGGGCGGGCTTCCCGCACGTCCGCGCCGCGAAGGTCAGGTGCCGCCTGCGGTCACCAGGCCCGACTCGTACGCCGCGATGACCAGTTGCGCCCGGTCGCGGGCCTGGAGCTTGTGCAGCAGCCGCCCGATGTGGGTCTTCACCGTGCCCACCGACAGGTGCAGGGTCTGGGTGATCTCGGTGTTCGACAGGCCCCGCGCGATCAGGGCCAGCACTTCGCGCTCACGGTCGGTGATGCCGTCCAGCCGCACCGGCCGCGCCTCGGGCAGGCGCGCGAACTCGGCGATCAACCGCCTGGTCACGGACGGCGACAGCAAGCCGTCACCCTCGGCGACCACCCTGATCGCGGACAGCAACTCCGCCGGGGGCGTGTCCTTGAGCAGGAACCCGCTGGCCCCGGCCCGCAGCGCCGCGTACACGTACTCGTCCAGGTCGAACGTGGTCAGGATGAGCACCCGCGACTCCGGCGAGGACACCGCGACCTCCCGGGTGGCCGCGATGCCGTCCATGCCCGGCATCCGCACGTCCATCAGCACCACGTGCGGCCGGGTGCGGGTCACCACGGACACCGCCTCCGCGCCGTCGCCGGCCTCGCCGACCACCCGCAGGTCCGGCGCGGAGTCCACGAGCACCCGCAAGCTGCCGCGCAGCAGCGCCTGGTCGTCCACCACCACGACGTCGATCACGCGAACGGCACCTCCGCCCGCACCCGGAACCCGCCCTCGCCGCGCGGCCCCGCCGCGAACGTCCCCCCGTACACCGCCACCCGCTCCCGCATCCCGATCAACCCGTGCCCGCCACCGCCGGCGAGCACCCGTTCCCCCGGCCCGTCGTCGGACACGTCGATCCGCACCGACGACTCGCCGACGGCCACCTCGACCCGGCACCGCGCGGGCGCCGCGTGCTTGACCACGTTGGTCACCGACTCCTGCACGATCCGGTACACGGTCAGCCCCAGCGCGTCGGGCAGCGGACCACCGGACACGTCCAGCTCCACCGGCACCCCCGCGAGCCCCGCCCGTTCGACCAGGCCGGGCAGGTCCGCCAACCCCGGCATGGGCGCGAGTTCGACCGCCGAGTCCTCCGACCGCAGCACGCCCAGCAGCCGCCGCATCTCCACCAGCGTGCCCCGGCTCGTCGTCTCGATGACCGCCAGCGCCTCCCGGGCCAGCTCCGGCCGGGTCTCGGCCACGTGGTTGGCGATGCCCGCCTTCACCGTGATCAGCGACAGGCTGTGCGCGACCACGTCGTGCAGCTCACGCGCGATCCGCAGCCGTTCGTCGGTGACCGCCTTGGCCGCCTGGTCGGCCGCCGCACGCTCGGCGTACGCCCGGCGCACCCGCGTCGAGTGCCCCAACGCCCACGCCCCCACCAGCAGCACCGACACCACGATCGCCAGACCCAGGTCGTCCGGCGACGGCTCGGCGTGGAAGATCGCCCCGATGGCCGGCACCAGCGTGGCGAGCAGCACCGCCACCGACCGGTTGCGCGGCGCGGTCGCGGCGGCCATGTAGAGCGCGAAGGCGGCGGCCGAGTAGGGCTCCCGCGTCATGTGCAGGACCGTGGCGGCGTTCAACGCGGTCCCCACGACCAGCACGACGGTCAGCGGCCACGTCCGGCGCACCGCCAGCGGCAGCCCGACCAGCGCGGCCAGCGCGTAGCCCAGCCAGCGCGGACCGGCGACGTCCGGGACGAACTCGAGGTAGACCAGCGTCACCAGCACGCCCGCCAGCACGTCCAGCAGGTACAGGTAGACCGTGGGCAGCCAGGCGGGCAGACGTGATCGCACGACCAGAAGGTAATCGCGCCCGGCCGGGCCGACATCGGACCACGGTCCGACCTCGATCGAAGACCGCCGTCCGATCCGCGCGAGACGTCCGCCGGCGACGCTTCCCACCGTGATCGAAGTATGCGAACTCACCAAGCGCTACGGCGCCCACCGAGCCGTGGACGGGCTCAGCTTCGAGGTCAAACCCGGCTACGTGGCCGGGTTCCTCGGGCCCAACGGCGCGGGCAAGTCCACGACCATGCGCACCATCCTCGGCCTGGACCGCCCCACCAGCGGAGAAGCCCTGGTCGACGGCAAGCGCTACGCCGACACCCCCAAGCCCCTGCACCACGTGGGCGCGCTGCTGGACGCGAACGCCGTGCACGGCGGCCGCAGCGTCTACAACCACCTGCGCGTGCTGGCCCGCAGCAACGGCATCGGCGTGCGGCGGGTCGTGGCGACCCTGGAGCAGGTCGGGCTCACGGGCGTCGCGGGACGGCGGGTCGGGACGTTGTCGCTGGGCATGAAGCAACGCCTGGGCGTCGCGGCGGCCCTGCTCGGCGACCCGGCGGTGCTGCTGTTCGACGAACCGGTCAACGGCCTGGACCCCGAGGGCATCCGCTGGATCCGCCACCTGATGCGCGGCCTCGCGGCGGAGGGCCGCACGGTGCTGGTGTCCAGCCACCTGATGAGCGAGATGGCGCTGACCGCCGACCGGGTCGTGGTGATCGGGCGCGGCCGGCTCATCCTCGAAGCCTCCATGCAGGAGCTGGCCGAGCGCTTCCAGCGGGACGTCCTGGTCCGCACCGGGCACCCCGACGAACTGGCGGCGGTGGTCGAACGGCTCGGCGCGACCGTCCGGCGCGAGGACGGCGCGCTGCTGGTGCACGGCCTGAGCGCCCACGACATCGGCGAGGCCGCCGCCCACCAGCGCATCCCGGTGCACGAACTCACCCCGCGCAGCGCGTCGCTGGAGGACGCCTACCTGGAGCTGACCGACGACAGCGTGGAGTACCGGACGGTGACCCGATGACCGACGTCCTGGCCTCGGAATTCCTCAAGCTGCGCACCGTCCGCTCGACGTTCTACCTGCTGTTGGCGCTGGTCCTGGCGCTGGCGGCGGGCATCCTCGTGGCGTACCTGATGACCGCCGACTACGACCGCCAGCCGCCCGAGGTGCAGGTCAACTTCGGCGCGGCGGACCCCGGCATGGTGGTGCTGCCGTTCGGGCAGTTCGTGCTGGGCGCGCTGGGCGCGTTCGCGGTGACCACGGAGTACGGCACCGGCATGATCCGGACCGCGCTGACCAGCGTGCCGCGCCGCTGGTCGTTGCTGCTGGCCAAGACCGCCGTCGTGGCAGGGGTGTCGGCGGTCGTGGGCGGGGTGGCGACGCTGCTGGGGTTCTTGTCCGGCGAATGGGTCACGGGGGACCGGCCCAAGCCGATCTCGGCCTACGAGTCGTTCGCCGAAGCGCTGCCGACGCTGCTGGCCAACACCGCGTCGCTGACCATGATGGGCCTGTTCGGGCTGGGACTGGGGTTCCTGCTGCGGTCGACGGCGGGCGTGCTGGTGACGCTGTGCGGGCTGCTGTTCGTGCTGCCCGGCATCACGCTGCTGCTGCCCGCGCCGTGGAACGACCGGCTCTACTCGGTGATGCCGCCGGTCCTGGCCCCGCAGTTGGCGGGGGAGTTGCCGGGCGCGCCGCTGGGGCAGTGGGCGGCCGGGCTGGCGATGCTGGCGTACCTGGCGGTGGCGCTGGGCGGTGGTGCGGCGGTGCTGCTGCGTCGGGACGCTTGACGGCTGCGGAGCGTGGTCGTCAGGGTCGGCCATAGTTAGTAGACTTTCCTGCCTAATCCGCCGCCATGGACCTCAAGAGGGGGAACGCATGGCACGGCTCGGGGACCGTCCTGGCCCTGGCGGCCACGCTCTTGCTGCCCGGCGCACTCGTGGCGCCCCAGGCTTCGGCACTGCCCGCCGGCTCGCCGGCCGCGGTGAACGGGCAGCTCAAGGTGTGCGGCGTGAAGCTGTGCGACCTGCACGGCAAGCCGATCCAACTCAGGGGCACGCGTCGAGCGACTGGGACTTGACGCATTGCGCGTACCACTGGATGCCGTGCGTGCTGCGGGGATCTCGTTCGCGGGGACCGGCAAGCTGAAGCCGGCCGGGGTGTGGGTCCGCGATCGCATCCGCACCGCCGACAACTTCCCGGCCGGCTGACACGCACGTGACCGGCGGCCCGCGCGGGCCGCCGGTTACGGTGTGGGACGTGCCCGACTTCGCGCTCGGCCTCGCCGCCCTCGGACGTCCCGCCTACATCAACCTCGGCCGCGACCACGCCCTACCCGCCGAACGGGACGTCGACGCGATGCGCGCGGCGTGCCACGCGGTGCTCGACGCGGCCTACGCGGCGGGCGTGCGGCGGGTCGACGCGGCCCGCTCCTACGGTCGCGCCGAGGAGTTCCTGGCGCAGTGGCTGGCCGACCGGGGGCACCGGGACGTGCGGGTGTCCAGCAAGTGGGGCTACGAGTACGTCGCCGGGTGGCGGCGGGACGCGGACGTCCACGAGGTCAAGGAGCACTCGCTGGAGCGGTTCACCCGCCAGTGGGCCGAGACGGAGGCGCTGCTGGGCTCGCACGTCGGCCTGTACAAGGTGCACTCGCTGACTGACGACAGCCCGTTGTACGGCAACCCCGAGCTGCTGGCCGCCTTGGGACGGCTGCGCGATTCGGGCGTGCGCCTGGGTTTTTCGACCTCCGGGCCGACGCAGGCGGTCACCGTGCGCCGTGCGCTGGAGCTGGAGGTGGAGGGGCGGCGGCTGTTCGAGGCCGTGCAGTCGACATGGAACGTGCTGGAGTCCTCGGTGGGGCCGGCGCTGGCGTGGGCGCACGAGTCGGGCGCGGAGGTGTTCGTCAAGGAGGGCATGGCCAACGGGCGG
Organism: Saccharothrix sp.; assembly: GCF_031180885.1. Taxonomy (GTDB): domain Bacteria; phylum Actinomycetota; class Actinomycetes; order Mycobacteriales; family Pseudonocardiaceae; genus Actinosynnema. The sequence continues at coordinate 345,144 of NZ_JAPSLK010000002.1, read as the reverse complement.
CTCGCCGTGGACCCGCCGGCCGCCGTCCGGGAGCTGGCCGCCAAGCACGACGTGGGCCCGGACGCGATCGCCCTGGCCGCCGTGCGCGCCCAGCCGTGGGTGGACGTGGTGCTCTCCGGCGCGGCGAGCGTGGACCAGCTCCACGCCAACCTGCGGGCCGCGGAGGTCGACCTGGACCCGGAGGAGCTGGCGGACCTCGCCGAGCCCGCCGAGCGGTACTGGGCTACTCGGGCGTCGCTGGCCTGGGAGTGAGCCGCACCGCGCCGGAGTCGAGGTCGATCGGGCCGCGCGGGGGCGCGCCGTCCTCCTCGTCGGCGCGCTTCATCAGCTCGGTCTGCCGCTCGTCGAGTTCGATGCGCTTGCTGCCGTGCATGATCTGGGTGAACTCGTCGAACGCGGCCCGCGACACCACCGGGTGACCCCGCTTGCGGCGCACCGACCGCCACACGCGTTCGCCGGTCGCCAGCGCCACCAGCAGCACGGCGAGGCCGGGGATCGACATCGCGAAGATCATGCCCAGCACGAGAACCACCCCAGGAGCAGTGCCCGACCGTCCGGTACCACCGGCCACTCGGGGTCGTCGGCCTTCGCCCGCACGTCCGCGAGGTCCATCCACCCGCCCCACGCCACTTCCTCGGGCTGGAGGGTGAACGGGCCGTCGCTGCGCACCTCGTAAACGTGGGCGATGTAGCGGATGGTTCCGTCCACGAAGGGCGTCTTGAAGCAGAACTCCGGATTCTCGTGGACGCCCAGTTCCTCGGCCAGCTCGCGGACCGCGCACTCGTCGGGCGTCTCGTCCGCCGCGACCACGCCGCCGCACGTCGGGTCGTACAGGCCGGGGTAGACGTCCTTGGTGTCGGTGCGGCGGTGCACGAACAGCCGTTCCCCGTCCAGCGACCGCACGACGATCGCCGCGCAGGCGTGCCACAGGCCCTCTTCGCGCATGCGCTCGCGGGTCGCCGACCCGACCGGTTCACCGTTCTCGTCCACCACCAGCACGCGTTCCACGCCAAGATCCTCCCCAGGTCGTACCGCAGGGTGCTACCCGGGACCGACGCCCGCCGACGCGCACCGTTCATACCTTCAGCGTCACTACTTCGACGTTTGAGGGGGAGTTGTGCCTACATCGCTGCGGCTCGCGGTTGCCGAGTTCCGCGCTCGGCCGGGCCGTGCCGTGTTGCCCGGTATCGCACTGGTCGTAGGTGTCGCGTGTCTGTTGGCGTCTTTGATGCTCAGCGACGCCATGAACCGGGCGGTCAACGACGGTTCGCCGGTGGTGCCGCCCGATGTCGACCTGGTGGTCCGGACGGTGCCCCACGCGGACGCGACGCTCGACCAGGCGGTGGCGGACAAGGTCGCGGCGGTGCCCGGGGTGCGGCAGGTGGTGCCCACCCGCATGGTCGAGACCGACCTGCTCCAGGACGGCCGGGCGAGCGAGCGGCGCACCCGTGCCGACATCGAGGTGGACCGGGACGGGCTGCGCCGGGTGCCGATCCTGGACGGCCGCTCCCCCGCCCGCGACGGCGAGATCGCGATCGACCGGGTGACCGCCTACCAGTGGGGATTGCGGCCGGGCGCGTCGGTGCGGATGGCCGACGCCTCGGGCAAGGCGATCGACGTGGTGGTCCGGGGCATCACCAAGCGCGGCGCGACCGGCGAGGAACCCCGGATCGTGGTCGGCGAGGGCCTGGCGGCTCGGCTCGGTGGCACGCCGGACTTCCTGTCGCTGCACGTCATCGGGGGTGACCGGGCGGCCATCGCGCAGGCCCTGGGCGAGGGCTACCGGGTCGACACGGCGGCCTCGGTGCGCGCCGAACCGCTCAACGACGACCTGGCCGTGGTGTTCCTGCCGTTCAGCATCCTGGCGCTGGCGACCTCGGTGTTCGTGGCGTCGGCGACGTTCCGCGCGGTGTACGCGCAGCGGCAGCGGCACACCGCGTTGCTGCGCTGCCTGGGCGCCCACCGGGGGCCGCTGGTGTGGGCGAACCTGCTGGAAGCGCTGCTGACCGGGGCCGTGGCGGGCTTGGTGGGCGCGGTGCTGGGCGGCACGGTGGCGTGGCTGCTGGCGCGGCTGTTCGACGCCACGGGCCTGTCCGCGCTGCTGGGGGCGGTGGAGTTGAGCCCGCCGCTGCTGCCGACCGCGGGCCGGTTGGTGCTGGGCGTGTCGGTCGCGGCCGTGCTCAGCGCGTTCGCCGCGGTCCGGCCGTCGCTGGCCGCCGCGCGGATCTCGCCGCTGGCCGCGCTGCGCACGTCCGAGGGGCAGACGCCGGACCGGGCCGTGGTGCGTCGGCGTCGGGTGTTCGGCGTGGTCCTGGTCGGGGCGGCGGCGGTGATGGCGGTGCTGGGCGTGCTGGCCCAGGGGTCGATGGCGGCGGTCTTCCTGATTCTGTTCTCCGGCATCGCGGCGGTCGCGGGGCTGTTCGGCGTGCTCGGACCGGTCGTCGTGCCGGGTCTGGGCCGGATCTTCGGATCGGTGGCGAGCCGGTTCGGCGGGGCGCAGTGGAAGCTCGCGGCGGCCGAGGTGCGGCGGGTGCCGCAGCGGTCGGCGTCGGTGGCGATGCCGTTGCTGCTGGCCGCCGCGATGGTCACCTACTTCGCCGTCACGGTCGGCTCCGCGCAGCGGCTGGAGGACGAGTTCAGCAACGAGCCCCGGCCGGACGCGGTCGTCGTGGACTCCGGCGGGCGGACCCTGGACGCGCGTGCCGCGGCGGCGGTGGACCGGCCGGAGGTGGCGGGCAGCGTCGTCCTGCACACCGCTCGCGGGAGCCAGGTGGACGGGGAGGGCGAGCGGTTCCCGACCACGGTCGCGGGGGTCGACCCGGAGCGGATGAAGACGTTCCTGGCCGGTCGGGCCGATGACTTCCGCCCTGGCACGGTGCTGCTGGACGAGTACACCGCGCGGGAACTCGGCGCCGTGAAGGGCCAGCCGGTCACCCTCCACGGCCTGCCCGGCGGCGCGCGCACGGCCACGTTCGTCGGCACCGTGCCCGGCACGCTGATCGGCCACGTCGATGCGGTCATCGCCGACACCACGCTCGCGCCCGCCTCACGCGTCCTGATCAACCTGCGGCCCGGCACCGACCCGGCCGCGTTCCAGAACGCCGTGCGGGCCGGTCTGAAGGACGCGCCGACCGTGCTCGTGCAGACCAAGGCCGAAGCGAATGCACAGAATCAGCGCTACCTCGACCTGGGGATCCTGATGCTGATGGTGCTGCTGGGGCTGTCGGTGGCGGTCGCCGTGACCGGCATCGGCACCGCGCTGACGATCTCGGTGCAGGAGCGGCGCAAGGAGATGGCGCTGCGGCGCGCGCTGGGCGTGACCAAGGGCGGCCTGCAGGGCGGCGTGATGGCCGAGGCGGTGCTGTTGGCGCTGGTCGGAGTGCTCGGCGGCGGTGTCTTCGGGGTGGTGTACGCGGAGCTGACGCTGCTGGCGTTCGGGGTGTTCGCCTGGCCCACCGCCTCGCTGGTCCCGCTGCTGGTGGGCGGTGCTGGCGTGGTCGTGCTGGCCGTGCTCGCGGCGTTCGGACCGGCCCGCGGGGCGGCGCGCATCCGGCCCGCGGCGGGTCTGGCCGCAGGGTGAATCGCGACGCGGGCACACACGGAATGTCGGTGGCACGTCGTAGGCTGCGGGGTATGCGGCGGATCATGGGAACCGAAGTCGAGTACGGCATCGCGGTGCCGGGTGACGCGACCGCCAACCCGGTCCTCACCTCGACACAGGTGGTGCTGGCCTACGCGGCGGCCGCCGACATACCGCGGGCCCGCCGGGCGCGTTGGGACTACGAGGTGGAGTCGCCGCTGCGCGACGCGCGCGGTTTCGACCTCGGCGCGCCCGGCGGCCACCCCGGCGACAGCGACGTGGAGGACCTCGGGGCCGCCAACGTCATCCTCACCAACGGCGCGCGGCTCTACGTCGACCACGCCCACCCGGAGTACTCCGCGCCCGAGGTCACCAACGCGCGCGACGCGGTGATCTGGGACAAGGCGGGGGAGCGGGTCATGGAGGAGGCGGCCATGCGCGCCGCCACCGTCCCCGGCCAGCCGCGGCTCCAGCTGTACAAGAACAACGTGGACGGCAAGGGCGCCAGCTACGGCACCCACGAGAACTACCTGATGCAGCGCAGCACCCCGTTCACCGCGGTGATCGCGGGGCTCACGCCGTTCTTCGTGTCCCGCCAGGTCGTGGTGGGCTCCGGGCGGGTCGGCATCGGCCCGTCCGGCGAGGAGGCGGGCTTCCAGCTGTCCCAGCGCTCGGACTACATCGAGGTCGAGGTCGGCCTGGAGACCACGCTCAAGCGCGGCATCATCAACACCCGCGACGAGCCGCACGCCGACGCGGACAAGTACCGGCGGCTGCACGTCATCATCGGCGACGCGAACCTGGCCGAGTACTCCACCTACCTCAAGGTCGGCACCACCGCGCTGGTGCTGGACATGATCGAGGCCGGCCGCCGGTTCGACGACCTGCGCCTGCAGGACCCGGTGCGGGCCGTGCACCAGATCAGCCACGACCCCACGCTGAAGACACGGGTGGAGCTGGCCGGCGGGCGCAAGTTCACCGGTTTGGACCTCCAGTACGCCTACTTCGAGCGCGCCTCGGAGTTCGTGGAGAAGGAGGGCACCGGCGACCGCGACGTGCTGCGGGTGTGGGGTGAGGTGCTCGACGCGCTGGCCCGCGACCCCGCCGAGTGCGCCGACCGGCTCGACTGGCCCGCCAAGCTGCGCCTGCTGGAGGGCTACCGGGCGCGTGACGGCCTGGCCTGGGGCTCGCCCCGGCTGCACCTGGTGGACCTGCAGTACTCCGACGTCCGGCTGGACAAGGGCCTGTACAACCGGCTGGTCGCGCGCGGCTCGATGAAACGCCTGGTCAGCGAGGAGGAGGTGCGCGCGGCCGTGCTCGCGCCGCCGGAGGACACCCGCGCGTACTTCCGCGGCCGGTGCCTGGAGCGCTACCCCACCTCGGTGGCGGCCGCGTCCTGGGATTCGGTGATCTTCGACCTAGGGCGCGAATCACTCGTCCGGATCCCCACCCTGGAACCCCTGCGAGGCACAAAAGCGCACGTCGGAGCGTTGTTGGAGGCTTCGGACACGGCCGAGCAGCTCGTGGAGGCGCTCACTCGCGGTTGATCGACAAACCCGAGTGGCAGGCACCAAATGTCAGACCTGGTGGGTAATGTTGACCGCAAGGACCGCTGAAACGGGGAGGTCGACATGGCCCAGGAACAGGTCCAGAAGCAGGGCGGCGGCGACGGTGACGACGGCGCCGACGGCGCGGCGGCGGCCGGCCAGGAACGCCGCGAGAAGCTCGGCGAGGACGTGGACGCCATCCTCGACGAGATCGACGACGTGCTGGAGGAGAACGCCGAGGACTTCGTCCGCGCGTACGTGCAAAAGGGCGGCGAGTAGCAGCCAACTGCGGATCTAGGAGAAAAACGCACCTATGGACCACAGCTCGACCGGGCACTACCCGGCCGCGTCGCTGCCCCCGGCCTACCTCCGGCCGGGGTCGTCGTCGTTCACCGACTTCCTGCGCGCCCAAGCCCCCGAACTGCTGCCGTCCGCGCGGCACTACCCCGAGGGCTCGGTCGTGCAGGCGCCGCACGGCACCACGATCGTGGCGCTGACGTTCAAGGGCGGCGTGGTGATCGCGGGCGACCGGCGCGCCACGATGGGCAACGTGATCGCCCAGCGCGACATGAAGAAGGTCTTCGTCACCGACGACTACTCGGCGGTGGGCATCGCGGGCACGGCGGGCATCGCGGTCGAGATCGTCCGGCTGTTCGCGGTCGAGCTGCGGCACTACGAGAAGATCGAGGGCGTCTCGCTGTCGCTGGACGGCAAGGCCAACCGGCTGTCCGCGATGATCAAGGGCAACCTCGACGCGGCGCTGGCGGGCCTGGCGGTCGTGCCGCTGTTCGCGGGCTTCGACACCGACGCGGCCGACCCGGACCGCGCCGGCCGGATCGTGTCCTACGACGTGACCGGCGGCCGGTACGAGGAGACGCAGGGCTACGCGGCGGTGGGCTCGGGCTCGGTGTTCGCCAAGTCGGCGTTGAAGAAGCTCTACGACCCGGACGCCGACGCGGAAGCGGCCGTGCGCACCGCGGTCGAGTCGCTCTACGACGCGGCCGACGACGACTCGGGCACCGGCGGGCCGGACGTGATCCGGAAGATCTACCCGGTGGTCGTGACGATCACGGGTGCCGACGGCGCCGTGCAGCTCTCCGAGGCGGAGACGGCCACCCACGCCGAGGCAGTCGTCGAGGGCCGCCGCTCCAGCCCCACCGGCTGAGCAACTCCTCTCCCCATCCGCCGATCTCGTAGGAGCCGCAGCAGTGACCCTGCCGTTGTACGCCTCACCCGAGCAGATCCTCCGGGACCGCTCGGAGTACGCCCGGAAAGGCATCGCCCGTGGCCGCAGCGTGGTCGTGCTGCGCTACGCCGACGGCGTCCTGTTCGTGGCGGAGAACCCGTCGTCGACCCTCCACAAGGTCTCGGAGATCTACGACCGCATCGGTTTCGCGGCCGTGGGCCGGTACAGCGAGTTCGAGAACCTGCGCCAGGCGGGCATCCGCTTCGCCGACATCCGCGGCTACCAGAACGACCCGCGCGACGTGACCGGCAGGTCGCTGGCGAACGTGTACGCGCAGACGCTCGGCTCGGTGTTCAGCGAGCAGATCAAGCCGCTGGAGGTGGAGATCTGCGTGGCCGAGGTCGGGACGGACCCTGACGAGGACACCCTCTACCGGCTCACTTACGACGGGTCGATCGTGGAGGAGCCGCAGTACGTCGTGATGGGCGGGCAGGCCGAGGCGACGGCCAACGCCCTGAAGGACGCGTACGCGGAGAACCTGCCGCTGGCGGAGGCCGTGCAGGTCGCGGTGAAGGCGCTGAGCACGGGCAGCACCAGCACCGGCAACGGCAAGCCCGAACTGCTGGACCAGCCGAAGCTGGAGGTGGCCGTCCTCGAACGCAACCGCCCCCGCCGCGCCTTCCGCCGCATCAAGGGCGCCGCCCTGACACCTCTGCTCCCGTCCGACGCCCCGGCCGCGCCGGCCAAGGGCGGGGGCAAGAAGAAACCGGTGACCGAGGTGCAACTGCCGCCGAACGGCGACGAGAAGTAGAGGTTCAGCCCTCCGCACAACCCGGCGACGGCCCCCGCTCACTTCGGGGGCCGTCGCCGTTGCGTGGGGTGGCGGTTCGGCTGGCGGAGGTTTCACTCGAAGGAGTGAGTGTTCTGTAACAGCGTTTCGGTGGGCTCGCGCGTCGCAAGGTACGAGGTGCGCGGCGCGGCGGAGGCATCGGAGATCGGCCGGACCGGGGGGAGGTCAGGCGGCTGCGACGGGTGCGAGCGCTGGGGCCGGCCAGCGGCTGAGGACTGGTGGCGGCTGCGGCGGGCGTGGAGGCACGGCAGACGCGCGGCGTGGTTGGGCGTGGCGCGGTTGGGGCGTGGCTGGCGCGCGGCGTGGTTGGGCGTGGCGCGGTTGGGGCGTGGCTGGCGCGTGGCGTGGTTGGGCGCGGCGTGGCTGGCGCGTGGCGTGGTTGGGCGCGGCGCGGTTGGGGCGTGGCAGGCGTGCGGTGAGGTGGCGGGAACGCGGGGCGACGCGGGTGGTGCCGTGGCGGGGCGGGCGGCGGCGTGGCGGGGCGTGGGTGGCGCTGGTGAGTGTGGCGTGGAAACGGGACGGGAGGTCCGGCGCCGCAGCCGGACCTCCCGTATGTGGGTCGTTTGTCAGGCGGTGGCCTGGGACAGGAGTTTGCCGGTGCGTTCCCGTACCGACGGCGTGTCCAGGCCCCTGACCACGACCGTGGTCCGGCGGCGGAGGACGTCGTCGACCTCGGTGGCCCACTCGTAGCGCTGTGCGTGCGCCACCTGGGCCCAGATGTCCGGGCCGTCCGGGTGGACGCGGTCCAGGAGGGTGGGGTCCTCCAGGGCCAGGGCCAGGACCTCGTGGCTGACCGTGCCGTAGTGGGTGGCCAGGTGCTTGACCACGTCGTCCGGGAGGGTGGGGAGTTCGCGCTCCAACACCGCACCCACGCGGTCGGGGAGGGCGGCGCCGGGGAGGGCCGACGGGACGCCGTCGAAGGCGTGGGACAGGTCGCGGCCCAGGGCCTCGCCCACGCGGGCCAGGACCGAACCGCCGATGCGGCGGAACGTGGTCCACTTGCCGCCCGCCACGCTGATCATGCCGCCCCGGCCGGCGGTGATCACCGTTTCGCGTTTGGCGTGGCTGGTGTCGCCCGCACCACCGGGGAGCACCCGCAGGCCGGCGAAGGTGTACGCCAGCTTCGAGCGGTCCAGGGCATCGGACGTGATGCCGGTCGAGGCCTCGTTCAGGATCTGGGTGATGTCCTTCTCGGAGCACGACACGTCGGCCGGGTCGCCCTCGTACGCCTCGTCGGTGGTGCCCAGGAGGAGTTGGCCTTCCCAGGGGATCGCGAACGACACGCGCACGTCGTCCACCGGGATGGTCATCGCCGCCCGCCACGGGCTGTCCGTCTTCAGCACCAGGTGCGCGCCCTTGGACAGGCGGATGCTGGGCGCGGCCGACGGGTCCTCCATGCGGCGCAGCTTGTCCAGCCACGGGCCGGTGGCGTTGACGACGACCGTGGCGTCCACGCCGAAGGACGAGCCGTCGAGGCGGTCGCGGAGTTCTACGCCGGAGACCAGGGAGCCGCGTTTGCGGAGGCCCACCACCTCGACGTGGTTCAGCAGAACCGCACCGGCCTCGGCTGCCGCGCGGGCGGCGGTGATGGCGACGCGGCTGTCGTTCATCTGGTGGTCGTAGTACAGGGCCGCGCCGCGCAGACCGGCAGTCCGGATCTGGGGGATGTACTCCTGGGCACGCCTTGCCGACAGGACCTTGCCCATGCCGTCGCCGAAGCCGGACAGGGCCGAGTACAACATGACACCCGCGCCCAGGACGGGCCGCGAGTGCGGCCCGCCCCGGTACACCGGCACCAGGAACGGCAGCGGCCGGACCAGGTGCGGCGCGAGCCGGTCGCCCAGAGCCCTGCGCTCGGCGTGGTTCTCGCGCACCATCGGCACCGCGCTCGGCCCCATCGCCAGGTAGCGCAACCCGCCGTGCACGAGCTTGGACGAGGCGCTGGAGGTGGCGCCGGCGAAGTCACCCGCCTCCACCAGCGCCACCCGCAGGCCCGACCGGGCCGCCGCCCACGTCGTGGCGATGCCCAGGGCACCACCACCGATCACGACCAGGTCGAAGGCGCCGTGTCCCAGCGCCTCGCGTGCCCTGGCCCGTTGCTCACTCATCGTTGTCGTCCTCGTCAATCCAGCCGACGGTCCGCTCGACCGCCTTCTTCCACTTGCGGTATCCCTTGTCCCTGGTCTTCGCGTCCATGCTCGGCAGCCACTCGGCGGCCTTGTGCCAGTTCTCCCGCAGCGACTCGGTGTCCGACCAGTAGCCGACCGCCAGACCCGCCGCGTAAGCGGCGCCCAGGCAGGTGGTCTCGGCGATGATCGGGCGCACCACGGGCACGTCCAGGACGTCGGCCAGGAAACCCATCAGCAGGTTGTTGGCGGTCATGCCGCCATCGACCTTCAGCGTCGTCAGCTCCACGCCGGAGTCGGCGTTCATCGCGTCCACGACCTCGCGGGTCTGCCACGCGGTGGCCTCCAGCACGGCGCGCGCGATGTGGCCCTTGTCGATGTACCCGGTCAGACCGGCGATGACGCCGCGCGCGTCGGACCGCCAGTGCGGCGCGAACAGGCCGGAGAACGCGGGCACGAAGTACGCGCCGCCGTTGTCCTCGACCGACCGGGCCAGCGTCTCGATCTCGGGGGCGCTGGAGATCAGGCCCATCTTGTCGCGGAACCACTGCACCAGCGCGCCGGTCACCGCGATCGCGCCCTCCAGCGCGTAGGACGCGGGCTGGTCGCCGATCTTGTAGCCGACCGTGGTGAGCAGGCCGTTCTGCGACAGGATCGGCTTGTCACCGGTGTTGACCAGCAGGAAGCTGCCGGTGCCGTAGGTGCACTTGCCCTCGCCGGGCGAGTAGCAGGTCTGACCGAACAGCGCCGCCTGCTGGTCGCCCAGCGCCGACGCGACCGGGACGCCCTCCAGGGTGCCGGTCGCGTGGCCGTAGACCTCGGCGGAGGAGCGGATCTCGGGCAGCATCGCGCGCGGCACGCCGATCGCGTCGACCAGCTCGTCGTCCCAGTCGAGCGTTTCGAGGTTCATCAGCATGGTGCGGCTGGCGTTGGTGACGTCGGTGACGTGCCGGCCGGTGAGCTTCCAGATCAGCCAGGTGTCGATGGTGCCGAACAGCACCTCGCCCTTCTCGGCGCGCTCACGCAGGCCCTCGACGTGGTCGAGCAGCCAGCGGACCTTCGGGCCGGAGAAGTAGGTGGCCAGCGGCAGGCCGCACTTGTCGCGGAACTGGTTCTGCTCGCCGAGTTCCTTGACCAGCTGGTCGGTGCGGGTGTCCTGCCAGACGATCGCGTTGTGCACCGGCACGCCGGTCGCCTTGTCCCACACGACGGTGGTCTCGCGCTGGTTGGTGATGCCGACCGCGGCGAGGTCGTGGACGGTCAGCGAGGCCTTCTGGAGCGCGCCGTGGACCACGTCGAGCACGTTGGCCCAGATCTCCTCGGCGTCGTGCTCGACCCAGCCGGGCTTGGGGAAGATCTGCCGGTGCTCCTTCTGCGCCACGGAGACGATGCCGCCGCCGTGGTCGAAGACGATGCAGCGGGAGGACGTGGTGCCCTGGTCGATTGCGGCGATGTAAGTGCTCAACGGTTGCTCCTCAGAAGACGGCGATGTCGACCAGACCGGCAAATGCTCCACCGATCAGCGGACCAACGACGGGGATCCAGGCGTATCCCCAGTCCGATCCACCCTTTCCGGGGATCGGCAGGACGGCGTGCGCGATGCGGGGACCGAGGTCGCGCGCGGGGTTGATGGCGTACCCGGTGGGGCCGCCGAGGGACATGCCGATGCCGACGACGAGCAGCGCGACGATCAGCACGCCGGTGCCCGAGGTGGACAGGCCCTTGGTCTGGCCGGTGGCCAGGATGACGAAGACCAGCACGAACGTCGCGATGATCTCGGTGAGCAGGTTCTGCGCGGTGTTGCGGATCTCGGGGCCGGTGGAGAAGATCCCGAGCACCTCGCCCTCGTTGGCGCGGAACTGGCCCAGGTAGGCCAGGTAGCACAGGACGGCGCCGACGAACGCGCCGAGGAACTGGGCGACCAGGTAGAGCGGCACGGTGGCCCAGTCGCCCGAGTGGATCGCGAGGCCCAGCGTCACGGCCGGGTTCAAGTGCGCGCCGGACAGGGGCGCGGTCGCGTAGGCCGCCGCCAGCACGGCGAAGCCCCAGCCGAAGGTGATCACCACCCAGCCCGCCCCGGTGGACTTCGACTTCGCCAACACCACACCCGCCACCACGCCGTTGCCCAGGAGCAACAGCAGGGCGGTGCCCAGGAACTCCCCGATGAAGATCGACTGGTTGGTCATCCGCGCGCCCTCTCTGGCCTGAATGCCGTTCGACAATGTCGTACGGTGCGCGTGAATCCTGTGCCGACGCTCACAAGATGTCAACCCTCCGGAAACGACCGGTTTACCAGGGGATGGCGCCGAGCTCGCGCGAGATCGACCGCGCGGCCTCACGGACGTAGGAGACCAGCTCGGTGCGCGGCTGCCGGTCGGCGTCGCACAGCCGCTCGATCGGGCCGGAGATCCCTATGGCGCCGACGGTCACCGTCCGCCGGTCGCGGATGGGCGCCGCGAGCGACACCTCGCCCTCGACCAGCTCTTCGACGTCAGACGCCCAACCACGCTGCCTGACCTGCTCCAACGCATCGCTGAGCCGGTCGAGGTCGGTGATCGTGGCGTTGGTGAACGCCTTCAGCGGCTCGTCGTCCACGTGACCCACCGGGTCGTTGGCGAGCAGCACCTTGCCCATCGCGCAGGCGTGCGCGGGCAGCAGGGCGCCGACTTCGAGGACCTGCCGGGAGTTGTCCGGGCGGAAGACGTGGTGCACGACCAGCACCTGGGCCTCGTGCAGCGTGCCGATGCGGACGCTCTCCATGCTGCGGGCGGCCAGCGAGTCCGACCAGTTCAGCGCGCGGGTGCGCAGCTCGTTGCCGTCGAGGTAGCTGGAGCCGATGTGGAACAGGGCCGCGCCGAGCTGGTACTTGCCGGTGTCGGGGCTCTGTTCGACGAAACCGACCAGCTGCAGCGTGCGCAGGATGCCGTGCACGGTGGGTTTGGGCAGCTCAAGGGCACGGGCGAGTTCGCCGACCCCCATCCGACGCGCGCCACTGGCGAGCAGCCGCAGCACCGCGGCTGCCCGTTCGATGGACTGGATCGGACCGGGCACGGGATCACTGTAGCGCCAACCCGTTCGACCATGTCGAATTGGCGCGCATCACAGTTCGAGCGCCCAGGTCTCCTCGACCACGTCACCGCCCCACTTGCGGACCGGCTTCTCGGCGATCGGCGTGAACCCCGCGCGCTTGTAGATGCCGCGCGCGACCTCCACGTCGGACACCGTCTCCAGCACGATCCGCCGGTACCCCGCCCGGCGGGCGAAGCGGACGCACTCCTCGACCAGGCGCTTGCCGATGCCCAGGCCCCGGGCCTGCGGTTCGACCAGCAGCAGGCGCAGTTGGGCGGTGTCCTCCGACGCCCGCACGCAGAAGATCGACCCGGCCGGCTCGCCGTCCACCTCGGCGATCCAGGCCGCCTCGCGCCGCGGGTCGTGGTGCTCGACGTAGTCCGCGACGACCCGGGCGACCAGCGCCTCGAACGTCCAGTCGTAGCCGTGCTCCTCGGCGTAGCGGACGCCGTGCCGGTGCACGACCCAGCCCAGGTCGCCGGGCTTGAGCGGGCGCAGCAGGTAGGCGCGCTCGGCCCCGGTGAGCAGGCGCTGGATGCGCCGCATCGCGCCGACCAGGGCCGCGTGGTCGGCGGGCGGGACGCGGTCGAGCAGCGCGCCGATCTCGGCGTTCGAGCGGGCGTCGAGGTCGGTCAGCACGGCCCGGCCCGCGTCGGTCAGGCCCACGACCTGGCGGCGGGCGTCGTCGGGGGAGGGGGAGCGGGTGATCAGGCCCTCGCGGTCGAAGCGGGTCAGGATGCGGCTCAGGTAGCCCGCGTCCAGGCCCAGGCCGGTGCGCAGCGCGGCGGTCTCCGCGGTGCCGGCGGACAGCTCGAACAGCACCCGGACCTCGGTCAGCGAGTACGGCGAGTCCAGGTAGGCGTTGTCCAGGATGCCGATCACGCCGGTGTAGAAGCGGTTGAACGCCCGGACGTCCGCGACCGTCATCGTTTGACTCCCTCAACAGAAACGTTGACTGAGTCAAACGATATCCCCTACGGCCGGTAGATGGCCAGAGCCGCCGGGCGGGCGCGGAACTGGAAGGTCGAGCCGGTGGGGCCGACCTCGCCGTCCGTGGCGATCGCGACCGAACCGTCCAGTACTCGCACGTCCAGCCACCGCGTCTCCAGGTGCCGGTACGTGCGGCTGCTGTTGAGCGAGCCCAGCAGCGCGCCGATGAAGAACCGCGCCCGGGAGAAACGGGTGTCCGCCCGGATGTAGCGCACGTCCATCAAGCCCCGGTCCAGCGCCGGGCGCATGGTCGGCGCGAAGCCCTTCGGCCGGTACGGGCCGTTGCCGACGAACAGCATCCACACCAGGTGCCGCTCGCCGTTCAGCTCCACGCGCAGCGGCCGGGACGTCCGCAGCACCTTGAACAGCGCGATCGCCGCCGCCGGCCACTTGCCCCAGCGGTCCTGGAGCTTGTCGCGCAGCCGGACCATGTCGGGGTAGCCGCCCAGCGACGCCGTGTTGACGAACCAGCGCGGACCCTCGCCGTCCACGGTCACCGCCGCCAGGTCGACCAGCACCCCGTCACCGGCCGCCACCGCGCGGACCGAGTCGTCCAGGCCGGTCACGCCCACGTCGCGGGCGAAGTGGTTGAGCGTCCCGGCCGGCACCAGCACCAGCGGCAGGTGGTGGGCCGCCGCCACGGACGCCACCGCGGCCACCGTCCCGTCCCCGCCCGCCACGCCCAGCGCGCGCGGACCGTAGTCCGGCACCACCGAGTCCAGCTCGTCCACCTCGACGATCCGCGCCTTGGGCCACCGCTCGGCGATCGCCGGGGACGGGTCGGGGCCGAAGCCCGACGCCGGGTTCACCACCACGACCAGGCCCTCGCCGTCGACCAGCGGCTCCAGGTCCTGGTGCTCGCGCGCCGACGCTGCCTCCGTTTGCCCGATCGGCCACCAGCGCCTGGTCAGCAGGGCCGCGCCGGTCCCGATCAGGGCGCCGGCGGCCACGTCGGACGGCCAGTGGACACCCGTGTGGACCCGCGAGTACGCCACCGCCGCCGCGAGCGGCCCGACCACGGCCCCCAGCGCGGGCGACTCCATGGCGACCGCCGTGGTGAACGCCGCCGCCGACGCCGCGTGCCCGGACGGGAACGACGACGACGTGGGCCGCTTGGTCAGCCGCCGGTGCACCGGCAGCAGTTCCGCGGCCGGCCGGCGACGCGGGAACAGGCGTTTGGCGACCAGGCTCGCGCTGAAGCTCGCCCCCGCGATCGACGCCACGCCGCGCAGTCCGGACCGCCGCGGCCGGCCCTTGCGCAGCGCGAGCAAGCCGGCCACACAAAGCCACAGGACGCTGTGGTTGGCCGCCCTGGAGAGTTTTTTCATCCCCCGATCGAGGGGGGTCGCGGGCAGCCGCCCGCTGTGCCTCATCAGGGCCTCGTCCAGGCGGTTCACTCGTCGGAGCACACAAGAACGTTATCGGCGGAAACCGCGCGCCGCCCGATTGGATCACTGAGGAAACGGCTGAATGCGCCTACTGTTGAGGGATGCAGCGGCGGATCTTCGGCATTGAGACTGAGTTCGGGGTGACCTGCACCTTCCACGGGCAGCGCAGGCTGTCCCCGGATGAGGTCGCGCGGTATCTGTTCCGCCGGGTCGTCTCGTGGGGCCGTTCCTCGAACGTGTTCCTGCGCAACGGCTCTCGGCTCTACCTGGACGTGGGTTCGCACCCCGAGTACGCGACCGCGGAGTGCGACGACCTCGCCCAACTGGTGACGCACGACAAGGCCGGCGAACGAATCCTCGAGGACCTGCTCGTCGACGCCGAGCGCAGGCTCGCCGACGAGGGCATCGGGGGCGACATCTTCCTGTTCAAGAACAACACCGACTCGGCCGGCAACTCCTACGGCTGCCACGAGAACTACCTGGTCGCAAGGGCCGGGGAGTTCTCGCGGATCGCCGACGTGCTGCTGCCGTTCCTGGTGACCAGGCAGCTCATCTGCGGCGCGGGCAAGGTGCTCCAGACCCCGCGCGGCGCCGTGTACTGCCTGTCCCAGCGCGCCGAGCACATCTGGGAGGGGGTGTCCAGTGCCACGACCCGGTCCCGACCGATCATCAACACCCGCGACGAGCCGCACGCCGATGCCGAGCGGTACCGCCGCCTGCACGTGATCGTCGGCGACTCGAACATGTCCGAGGTGACCACGCTGCTCAAGGTGGGCAGCGCGAACCTCGTGCTGGAGATGATCGAGCAGGGCGTCCAGTTCCGCGACTTCAGCCTGGACAACCCGATCCGCGCGATCCGCGAGATCAGCCACGACCTGACCGGGCGGCGCACGGTGCGCCTGGCGGGCGGCAAGGAGGCCTCGGCGCTGGACATCCAGCGCGAGTACTACGAGCGGGCCGTCGAGCACGTGGCCAAGCGGGCGCCGGACCCGATGGCCGAGCGCGTGCTGGAGCTGTGGGGCCGCACGCTGGACGCGGTCGAGGCCGAGGACCTGTCCAAGATCGACCGCGAGATCGACTGGGCCATCAAGTACCGCCTGATGGAGCGCTACCAGGCCAAGCACGACATGGACCTGTCCAACCCGCGCATCGCCCAGCTCGACCTCGCCTACCACGACATCCGGCGCGGCCGGGGCATCTTCGACCTGCTCCAGCGCAAGGGCCAGGTGGACCGGGTGACCGACGACGGCGAGATCGAGGCCGCCAAGGACACCCCGCCGCAGACCACGCGGGCCAAGCTGCGCGGTGACTTCATCGCCGCCGCGCAGGCCGCGGGCCGCGACTTCACCGTGGACTGGGTGCACCTGAAGCTCAACGACCAGGCGCAGCGGACCGTGCTGTGCAAGGACCCGTTCCGCGCGGTGGACGAGCGGGTGGAGCGGCTGATCTCCTCCCTCTAGCCCTAGCGGACCCGGAAGGCTCTTCGTGAGGCTCACAGCCCATGAAGAGCCTTCTGCTTGTCGCCGCCGTGGCGGCGTCGCTGCTGGTGGCCACCCCGGCCGGCGCGTCCTCGTCCGGGTGGGAGTCGCGGCCGACCGGGGTGGACGCGCGGTTGCGCGGCCTGTCGGCGGTGTCGCCCCGGGTGGCGTGGGTCAGTGGCAGCGCGGGGACCGTGCTGCGGACCGTGGACGGTGGCGCTACCTGGGCGTCGGTGGGGCCTCCCGGGACCGCTGACCTGCAGTTCCGGGACATCCAGGCGTTCGACGCGCGGCACGCGGTGGTGCTGTCGATCGGGCCGGGGGAGTCGTCGCGGATCTACCGGACGGCGGACGGTGGCGCGTCGTGGACCGAGACCTTCCGGAACACGGACCCGGCGGCGTTCTACGACTGCGTGGCGTTCTTCGACCGGTGGCGCGGGTTGGCGATGAGCGACCCGGTGGACGGGGAGTTCCGGGTGTTGCGGACGTTCGACGGGGGTCGGACGTGGTCTCAGGTGCCCGCGTCGAACTTCCCGCCCGCGCTGGCGGGCGAGGCCGGGTTCGCGGCGAGCGGGCAGTGCGTGGCGACCTCGGGCGGTCGGGACGCGTGGATCGCGACCGGGGGCGGGGCCACGGCGCGGGTGCTGCACTCGTCGGACGGCGGGTGGCGGTGGACGGTGGCCGACACGCCGTTGCTGAGCTCGCCGTCGGCGGGGGTGTTCGCGGTGGCGTTCCGGGACCCGCGGCACGGGCTGGCGATCGGCGGGGACTACGCGGATCCGACCGGGGCGGTGGTGAACCTGGCGGCCAGTCGGGACGAGGGGCTCTCCTGGACGGCGGTGCGCGGGCCGGTGGGGTACCGGTCGGGGCTGGCGTGGCGGGGGTCGACGGTGATCGCGGTGGGGCCTACTGGGAGTGACGTCAGCCGGGACGGCGGGCGGTCCTGGCGGAAGTTCGACGACGGGAGCTTCGACACGGTGGACTGCGCGGGCGTGTGCTGGGCGGCCGGTGAGAAGGGCCGCGTGGGGGTGCTGACCAGGGGTTAAGCGGATTGGGCGTGGCCTCTGGCCCCCGTCTCGATCGTCTCACGAGGCACCGACAGTTCCCCTCGTGAGGCGCTGGCAAGTCGGCTCGTGGAGCGGTGGCGGCGAGGTCGGAGGCTCGTCGGTCGGGTATTGACAAAAATCTGCTGAACGTTCAAAGTTGTTTTTGCGATGAGAGACGTCCTGTACCTGGAAGAGATCGAGCAGGCCGAGGCGCTGCTCAAGCCGCAGCGGGTCGAGGTGTTGCGGCTGTTGGCCGAGCCGAAGTCGTGCACCGAGGTGGCCGCCGTCCTCGACCAGACGCCGCAGCGGGTCCACTACCACGTCAAGCGGCTGGTCGAGGCCGGGCTGGTGACGCAGGTGTCGGAGCGGAAGGTGCGCGGGGTCCACGAAGGGCTCTACCAGGCCGCCGCCCGCGCCTACTGGCTGTCGCCGGCGCTGGTCGGGCGGCTCGGGATGCGGCGGGCCCGGGACGAGTTGAGCCTGGGGTACCTCGTGGACCTCGCCGAACAGGTGCAGGCCGACATCGCCGCGCTCGACCGCACCCGGCCCGAGCTGCCGTCGCTGGGCGTGTCCGGGGAGATCCGGGTGCGGCCCGAGCAGCGGCGGGAGTTCTTCGCCGAACTCCAGGAGACCTTGAAAGACCTGTTCAGCCGCTACGGCGGCGCGGAGGGCGACGCCTTCCGGCTGGCCGTGGCCTGCTACCCGACCCATGCCGAGGAGACCGAAGATGAGTGAGACCGTCACCCTGCGCGCCCGTGTCGACGTCCCGGTCGAGCGGGTGCACCGGGCCCTGACCTCCGCCGACGAACTGCGCGTGTGGCTCGCCGAGCACGCCGAGGTGGACCTGCCGAACCGGTACGCGTTCTGGGGGCGGTTCACGCCCGAAGGGGACGCGCCGAGCCAGACCCTGGAGCACGTGGACGACAAGTCGCTGCGCTTCACCTGGCACGTCGGCGGGGAGGACACCACCGTCGAGTTCTCGCTGGCCGCCGATGACACCGGCACCGTGGTGACCGTGTCCCAGAGCCACTTCCCGGGCTGGCCGGACGCGGTGCGGGAGACGGGCGTGCTGGGCTGGCTCTACACGTACTGGGCGCTGAACCTGGCCAACCTCGCCGAACACCTCGAAGGTCGCGAACTGACCCCCAAGGCGGACTTCACCACCACCGACATGCGTGCCGCGGTCGACATCGCAGCCGGCAAAGAAGCCGTCTACCGGGCGCTGGTGGACGCGGAGGAGTACTCGCGGTGGTTCGGGGCGAAGATCGACATCGAGCCGTGGGTGGGTGGCCGGGTCGCCATGGGCGGCTTCGAGAACAACCCCGAGCCGGGCAAGGTGCTCGACCTGGCCGAGAACGAGCGGATGAGCATCGACTGGGGCGACGACATCGTCAGCACGTGGGAGCTGGCCGAGTCCGGGGGCCGGACCACGCTGACGTTCGTGCAGAGCGGGTTCGTCGACGGCCGCACGCCGTACGGGGCGTGGATGGGCTGGCTGTCCGGCGTGGCCGAGCTGCGGCGCTACGTGGAGCTGCCGGACTGGCGGCCGATCTGGCTCCAGCCCGACGTGCCCGGCCTGCCCGAGGGGATGCTCACGGGCGAGTGAGCGCTCATCGGAGGCGGATCAGCTTGCGCTCGACGGCGGTCGTCACGGCCGCCGTCCTGGTCTCCACGCCCAGCTTGTCGAAGATCCGGACCAGGTGGGTCTTCACCGTGGCCTCGCTGATGAACAGCGCCTTCGCGATCTCCCGGTTGGACAGGCCGCGCGCCAGGTGGTCCAGGATCTCCACCTCGCGCTTGCTCAACGCCGGCACCGGGTCGCGGACCGTGCGCATCAGCCGGCGGGCGATGTCGGGCGACAGCACGGTCTGGCCCTTCGCGGCCCGGCGGACCGCGTCGGCCAGTTCGTCCGGCGGGGCGTCCTTGAGCAGGTAGCCGGTGGCGCCCGCCTCGACCGCGCGGACCACGTCGGCGTCGGAGTCGTACGTGGTCAGCACGACCACCTCGGGCGGGTCGGGCAGCGCGCGGATGCGCTTGGTGGCCTCGACGCCGTCGACGCCCGCCCCGAGTTGGAGGTCCATCAGCACCACGTCCGGGGTGAGGGTGGCGGCGTGGCGGACCGCGTCCTCGCCGGTCGCGGCCTCGGCGACCACCTCGAAGTCGCGTTGCAGCAGCCCGGCCAGCCCGAACCGGACCACCGGGTGGTCGTCCACCACCAGCACCCGCAACCTCATCGCGACCCCGTCGGCACCGTCACCGCCAGCGCCGTGCCCTCGCCCGGCGCGCTCTCCACGGACAGGGTGCCGCCCAGCTCGGCGATCCGCCCGCGGATCGAGGTCAGGCCGTAGCCGCGGCCCTCGCGCGGGCTGATCGCGGCCGGGTCGAACCCGCGGCCGTCGTCGCGGACGTCCAGCGCCACCGCGTCGTCCAGGTAGGACAGGGTCACCACCACGGTCGAGGCGTCCGCGTGCTCCCGGACGTTGGCCAGCGCGCCCTGCGCCACCCGCAGCAACGCCACCTCGGTCTGCACGGTCAGCGGGTACGCCTCGCCGTGCACCTCGACCCGGTCGCACAGCCCGCGCAGCGCGTCCTCCAGCGACCGGCCCTGCAACGGCGAGAGGTCCCGGACGAACCGGCGCGCCTCGGCCAGGTTCTCCCGCGCCACCTCCGCCGCGCGCCGCGTGTCCCCCAGCTCCAGCAGGAGGTTGATGCTGGACAGGCCCTGGGCGAGGGTGTCGTGGATCTCCCGCGCCAGCCGCTGCCGTTCCTGGAGCACCCCGGCCTCGTGGATGAGCCGGCGGCGGTCGAAGAACACCGCGGCCGTGATCACCGCGACCCCCACCGGACCCAGCACCAGGCTCGGGTCCACCACGTCGGCCAGCCTGACCTGCGCCAACACCACCGCCGCGGTCAGCACCCCGGCGATCGGCACGGCCAGCCGGGGCCGTAGTTGCCGCAGGCACTGGAAGAACAGCGGGATCGCGCACCACCCGAAGCTCGGGGCCAGCCACACCAGCGCCAGCCAGGTCGCGAGCACCACGGCCAGCCCGCGCGTCCACCGCACCCCGGCCGGGTAGGCCACGCCCAGCAGCACGGCGACGCCCAGCACGAGGAGGTCGACGCCGTGGTACGCGACGTACCGCGCCGCCGACGCCGCCAACAGCACGTAGAACCCCGCGTGCATCGCCCGGTGCAGCCACACGCCGCCGACGGTAGGCCGGCGCGCCGGATTCCGGGTCAACCGATGGGTTGAACCGCGGTTCAACCGGAACCACCAGGTCATGAGCCCGGTCGGCGGGGAGGGTTGTGGATGCCGACTTGGAGCGAGGGAGACGAGACATGCGGAAGACGACGGTGGCCGTGCTGGTGGCGCTGAGCATCGCCGGCGCGGGCGGGTACGCGATCGCCGAGCAGGGCGCCCAGAGCCACGGCCAGGGTCAGCGGCAGGCGGGCAAGGGCGGGGTCGAGGTCGTGCGGTCCACCAAGGCCATGACGATCGACGCGGCCGTGCAGGCGGCGCGGGCGACCCTGGACGCGGCCGAGGCCGAGGGCCACCGGGTGACGGTCGCGGTCGTGGACCGGGGCGGCGACCTGGTGGTGCTGCTGCACGGCGACGGCGCGGGTCCGCAGACCGAGGAGTCGGCCAAGCGCAAGGCGTACACCTCGGCGTCCTTCGGCGCGCCGACCTCCGAGCTGGCCGGCCGGGTGACCGGGGCGGGCGCGACCCTGCGCGACATGCCGGGGACGTTGTTCCTGGCCGGCGGTGTGCCGGTGCGGGCCGAGGGCGCGGTCGTCGCGGGCATCGGCGTGGGCGGCGCGCCCAGCGGCGACCTGGACGAGAAGTTCGCCAAGGCCGGCCTGGCCGCGATCGGGCTGTGAGGGGTTGATCGACCGGCGCGCGGGGTAGGGGACCGGTTGTGTTCCCGGACTTCACGCTGACGACGGTCGACACGGGCGGGGCGGAGCTGCGGGTGCGGCACGGCGGCTCCGGCCCGCCCGTCCTGCTGCTGCACGGCCACCCGCGCACGCACACCACGTGGCGGCACGTCGCCCCGCTGCTGGCCGAGCACCACACCGTGGTGTGCCCGGACCTGCGCGGCTACGGCCGTTCGTCCAAGCCGCCCACCACGCCCGACCACGAGCCGTACTCGAAACGGGCGATGGCTGGGGACATGGCCGTGCTGATGCGCGAGCTGGGGCACGAGCGGTTCGCCGTGGTGGGGCACGACCGGGGCGGCTACGTCGCCACCCGGCTCGCGCTGGACCACCCAGACCGGGTCACCCACCTGGCCGCGCTGGACGTCGTGCCGATCGGCTCGGCGCTGGCACGCTGCGGACCGGAGTTCGCGCGGAGCTGGTGGCACTGGTTCTTCCTGGCCCAGCCCGAGGTGCCGGAACGGGTGATCAACGTCGACCCCGACGCCTGGTACCGGACCCGCGAACGGCCCGTGGACGACGACACCCTGCGCGCCATGCACGACCCGGCGACCGTCCACTGCATGGTCGAGGACTACCGGGCGGGTCTGGGCATCGACCGCGCGCACGACGACGCCGACCTGGTCGCCGGGCGGCGGATCGGGTGCCCGGTGCTGGTGCTGTGGGCCGAGGACGACGACCTGCCCGAGTTGTACGGCGACGTGCTGGCGGTGTGGCGGGACTGGACGCCGGACCCGCGTGGGCGGGGCTTGAAGTCCGGGCACCACCTCGCCGAGGACGTCCCGGAGGATCTGGCGGCCGAGCTGCGGGCGTTCTTCGCCGGGTGAGGCGTGTCGCGGCGAGCGCCCGCACAAGCGGCTGAATGGACCATTCAGTCGACTTCGGGTGGGGAGGTGCGTCACCAGGTGTTCGGACGGGGTTAGGGTTCACCGGTGGCCATCGCACGTGCCGAACGGCTCGTCAACCTGGTGCTGTGTCTGCTCTCCACCCGGCAGTACCTGACCGCCGAGCGCATCCGCGCCATCGTCCCCGGCTATTCCGACGCCGCGACGGACGAGGCGTTCTTCCGCATGTTCGAACGCGACAAGACCGAGCTGCGGGACCTGGGCGTGCCCCTGGAGATCGGGCGCAGCGCCGAGTTCGACAACACCGACGGATACCGGATCGCCCGCCGCGACTACGAGCTGGGCGACGTCGACCTGGAGCCGGACGAGGCGGCGGCGGTCGCGCTGGCCGCCCGGCTGTGGGACTCCCCGCAGCTCACCGGCGCCGCGCACGGCGCGCTGATCAAGCTGCGCGCGGCCGGGGTGGACGTCGACCACGAGGTGCACACCGCCGTCGAGCCGAAGGTGCGCACCACCGAACCCGCGTTCCCGCCGCTGCTGGCCGCCGTGCAGGAGGGCCGGGTGGTGGAGTTCGACTACCGCAAGCTCACCCCGGTCGAGGTGCGCACCCGCACGGTCGAGCCGTGGGGCGTGGTCGCGTGGCGGGGCCGCTGGTACCTGGTCGGCCACGACCGCGACCGGCGCGCGCCGCGCTGCTTCCGGCTGTCCCGGATCGTCGGGGACGTGCGGACCGTGGGCAAGCCCGGTGTGGTGGACCGGCCCGACGACGTCGACCTGCTCAGCTTCGTCAAGCGCAGCGAGCCGTCGACCCAGGCCGTGGCCACCGCGAAGCTGTGGGTGGCGCGGGACCGGGCGCAGGGCGTGCGCAGGCGCGCGCGGGTCGTGGGGGAGCGGGAGTTGGACGGCGTGGCCGGGGACGTGCTGGAGATCGACCTGAGGTTCCCCGACTCGGCGGCGGCCTGGATCGCCGGGTTCGGCGCGGACGTCGTGGTGCTGGAGCCCGAAGTGCTGGCCAAGACGGTGCGGGAGAAGCTCGTGGGCGCGCTGCGCGGTGCGGGGGTCCGGGCGTGAACGCCTCCGCCGACCGGCTGCCCCGGCTGCTGGCCCTCGTGCCCTACCTGCTCGCCCGGCCCGGCATCCCGATCGAGGAGGCCGCCGCCGACTTCGAGGTCACCCCGCGCCAACTGCGCAAGGACCTCGAACTGCTGTGGATGTGCGGCCTGCCCGGCTACGGGCCCGGCGACCTGATCGACCTGTCCTTCGAGGGCGACACGGTCACCGTCACCTTCGACGCGGGCATGAGCCGCCCGCTGCGGCTGACCGCCGCCGAGGCCACCGCGCTGCTGGTGGCGCTGCGCGCGCTGGCCGAGACGCCCGGCGTGGTCGACAAGGACGCCGTGCAGCGGGCGGTGGCCAAGATCGAGGCCGCCGTGGGCCAGGCGCAGCCCGCCGGTGTCGCGGTCGGTCTCGCCATGCGGGAAGCGCCGGAGACGGCCGTCGTGCGCGACGCGGTGTCCGACGGCGTCCGGCGCGGTCGCGCGCTGCGCCTGCACTACTACACCCCGTCACGGGACGAGGTCACCGACCGGGTCGTGGACCCGATGCGGATGCTGCTGGTCGAGGGCCGCAGCTACCTGGAGGCCTGGTGCCGGCTCGCCGACGACGTCCGGCTGTTCCGGCTGGACCGCATCGACGGCGTCCAGGTCCTCGACGAGCCCGCCGCGCCCCCGCCGCACGCCACGCCCACCGACACCTCGGAGGGCTTGTTCCGCCCGGACCCGTCGCAGCGCACCGCCGTGCTGGTGCTAGAACCCGACGCCCGGTGGGTCGCCGAGTACTACCCCGTGGACGGCCTGACCGAGCTGGAGGAAGGTCGCGCGCGGGTGCTCATGCGCTACGCCGACACCGCCTGGATGGTCCGCCTGCTGCTGGGCCTGGGCGGAGAGGTGCACGTCGAGCAGCCCGCCGACCTGGTCGAGGAGGTCGCCCGACAGGCCGATGCCGCCTTGCGCCGGGCGGATCACCTCCCGGCAACCTGAGCCCTATACGGTGGTGTCGTGCCGTACTTGCCGAGCCTGGTGTTGATCCTGGTCGGAATGGTCGTTCTGATCGTTCTCGTGACCAAGGTGGTCGGATCCTTGCGCCGCTTCCGCGCCGCAAGCACTCTGGTGGGCGACAGGGTCGGCGACGGCGTCGGTCTGCTGCGGGCGCGCTTCGCCGCGCTCGGGGTGGCCTTCGCCGAACGGCGTCCGGACCGGGCCCGTCAGGGCAACCCCCGCGTACCATCGACGGACCGGGGCAGACAGGAGGACCACCGTGGGTAACCTCGGAGCTACTGAGCTGATCATCATCGCCGTGGTGATCATTCTGCTGTTCGGGGCGAAGAAGCTGCCCGACATGGCGCGCTCGCTGGGCCGTTCGGCCAAGATCCTCAAGGCCGAGACCAAGGGCCTGCGCGAGGACGACGACCAGCAGCAGAACACCCAGGCCCCGCAGCAGGCCGCGCCGCAGCAGCTGCCGCCCGCGCAGCCGCAGCAGGTCGCGCAACCGGTGGCCCAGCCGCAGCAGGTCGCCCAGCCGGCGCAGCAGCAGCCGCAGGTCGCGCAGCCGATCGAGCAGAGTCCGCAGAACCTCCAGAACAAGCAGAACTAGCCAGAAGGACGGTCCGCACGGTGGGGGCAAGTCCGTCCCGGTGGTCGCAGTTCCGGGAGCGCCGCAAGCTGAGGAGCCGTCGGGCCAACCCCGACGGCACGATGTCGTTGAAGGACCACCTCTACGACCTCCGCCACCGCCTCGGCTTGGCACTGCTGTTCATCGCGCTGGGCGCGATCTTCGGCTTCTTCTGGTGGGGCTGGAACATCTTCGGGCTGCCCAGCCTCGGCCAGGTGGTCATCGCGCCGTACTGCGGCATCCCGGTGACCGACCGGTTCAGCCAGGACGGCAACTGCCAGTTGTTGCAGACCAAGCCGTTCGAGGCCTTCATGATCCAGTTGAAGGTCGGCGCGGCGGCGGGCATGGCGATCACGGCTCCGCTGTGGCTGTACCAGGTGTGGCGGTTCATCGCGCCGGGCCTGTACGCCAAGGAGCGCAAGTTCGCGCTGGTGTTCGTGTTCAGCGCCTCGGTGCTGTTCGTGCTGGGCGCGGTGCTGGCGTTCTACGTGGTGCCGCAGGGCCTGTCGGTGCTGGTCGGCTTCGGTGACAACCAGTTCCTCACGGCGCTGTCCGGCGGGGACTACATCGACTTCGTCCTGGCGCTGCTGCTGATCTTCGGCGTGAGCTTCGAGCTGCCGCTGATCGTGGTGATGCTCAACCAGGTCGGCGTGCTGACCTACGACAAGCTCCGGCGCTGGCGGCGGGGCATCACCTTCGGCCTGTTCATCTTCGCCGCGATCGCGACCCCGGGCACCGACCCGGTCTCGATGATCGCGCTGGCGGTGGCGTTGACGCTGCTGTTCGAACTGGCCATCCAGATCGCCCGCGTGCACGACAAGCGGGCGGCGCGCAAGCGCAAGGCGGAGGGCTGGGACGACCTCGCCGACGACGAGGCGTCACCGTTCGACTACACGCCGTCGGCGGTCGACGGGTCGGAGGGATCCTCGGAGTCGGTGGCGCCCAAGGAACCGCACCGCGTCCGCTACGACGACGCCACATGACCCGCGCCGCCCTCCTGGTCTGCCCGGCTTCGGGCAAGGGCCGTGCCGCCCGCATGGCCGGCACGGTCGCGGCACGTCTGCGCACCGCCGTGGACGCGCTGGACCTGCACGTGGCTTCCTCGGCGGAAGGCACGCTGGCGCTGGCCAGGCGGGCGGTGGACGACGGCGTGGACGTGCTCGTCGTGCTGGGCGGGGACGGCGGGGCGCACCTGGGCGTGCAGGCGTGCGCCGGCACCTCGACCGCGTTGGCCGTGGTGCCGGCCGGCACCGGGAACGACCTGGCCACGGCGCTGGGGACGTCGTCGGTGGACGACGTGGTCGGCGCTCTGTGCGATGACGCCAGGCGGTCTCTCGACCTGGGCCAGGTGGGGAACGGGACGTGGTTCGCGACCGTGCTGTGCGCGGGCTTCGACTCGGCGGTGAACGAACGCGCCAACGCCATGCGCTGGCCCGCCGGTCCGCGCCGGTACGACCTGGCGATCCTGGCCGAACTGGCGGCCCTGCGGCCCGAACCGCTGGTGGTGGAGACCGAGGACGCGACGCTGGAGCTGGACGCGCTGCTGGTCGCGATCGGCAACACGACCAGCTACGGCGGCGGCATCCCGGTGTGCCCGGACGCGGACCCGGCGGACGGGTCGCTCGACGTGACGGTGGTCAGCGCCGCCCCGCGTCGGACCTTGTTGCGGATGCTGCCGACCTTGCGCACCGGCCGGCACGTCGACCACCCGGCGGTGCGGACGTTCCGGGCCAAGTCGGTGCGGCTGGCCGGGCCGGGGTGGGTCGGGTACGCGGACGGCGAGCGGGTGCACGGCCTCCCGTTGGAGGTCCAGTGCAGGTCAGCGGCGTTGACGGTGGTCAGCCGGTAGGCCGGGGGCGCGGCGGCGGCAAAGAACGCAGCTTTTGTCGGTGCCATGTGACAGCCTTGAAGGGTGTCACGCTCCTCGCGGTCTCCGGCCGACGCCTACGCGGACTTCCGCAAGCGGTCCTCCCGGCCCAAGCTGACCGACTTCCTCTCGGTCCTCTCGTTCGAACTCGACCCGTTCCAGCAGCGTGCCTGCGAGGCGCTGGAGGACGGGCACGGCGTGCTGGTGTGCGCGCCCACCGGCGCGGGCAAGACGGTCGTCGGCGAGTTCGCCGTGCACCTGGCCCTGTCCGAGGGGCGCAAGTGCTTCTACACGACGCCGATCAAGGCGTTGTCGAACCAGAAGTACGCCGACCTGGTGGCCCGCTACGGCGCGAAGAACGTCGGCCTGCTGACCGGTGACACGTCGGTCAACGGCGGCGCGCCCGTGGTCGTGATGACCACCGAGGTGCTGCGGAACATGCTCTACTCCGGGTCCTCGACGCTGGAGAGCCTCGCGTACGTCGTGATGGACGAGGTGCACTACCTGGCCGACCGGTTCCGCGGCCCGGTGTGGGAGGAGGTCATCCTGCACCTGCCGGAGTCGGTGCGGCTGGTGAGCCTGTCGGCGACGGTCAGCAACGCCGAGGAGTTCGGCGAGTGGCTGGTCGAGGTGCGCGGTGACACGACCGTGGTGGTGGACGAGCACCGGCCGGTGCCGCTGTGGCAGCACATGCTGGCCGGCGGCCGGATGATGGACCTGTTCGCCGGGGAGGGCCCGGACGGGCACGCCCGGATCAACCCGCAGCTGCTGCGCCACACCGAGGACCTGGCGCGCTTCCACGTGCCGTGGAGCCGGGGCCGCAACGGCAAGGACAAGGGCGGTCGGCCGCCGCGGTCCTCGGGGTTCAAGCCGCCGTCGCGGGTGGACATCGTGCAGCGGCTGGACGGCGCGGGGCTGCTGCCCGCGATCGACTTCGTGTTCAGCCGGGCGGGCTGCGACGCGGCCGTGGCGCAGTGCGTGCGGGCGGGGTTGCGGCTCAACACCGACGCGGAGATCGAGGAGATCCGCGAGGTCATCGAGGACAAGACCAAGGACCTGCCGCAGGGCGACCTGATGGTGCTGGGCTACTGGGAGTGGCGGGAGGCCCTGGAGCGGGGCATCGCCAGCCACCACGCGGGCCTGCTGCCGGCGTTCAAGGAGACCGTGGAGGAGCTGTTCGTCCGGGGCCTGGTGAAGGTCGTGTTCGCGACCGAGACGCTGGCGCTGGGCATCAACATGCCGGCCCGCACGGTCGTGCTGGAGAAGCTGGTCAAGTACAACGGCGAGGCGCACGTCGACCTGACGCCCGGGGAGTACACGCAGCTCACCGGCCGGGCCGGGCGGCGCGGCATCGACGTCGAGGGCCACGCCGTGGTGGTGTGGCAGCCGGGTGTGGACCCGAAGGCGGTGGCGGGGCTGGCGTCCACCCGGACCTACCCGCTGCGCTCGTCGTTCCGCCCCGGCTACAACATGGCGGTCAACCTCGTGCACCAGCTGGGCGCGGCGTCGGCCCGGGAGATCCTGGAGCAGTCGTTCGCGCAGTTCCAGGCCGACCGGTCGGTGGTGGGGCTGGCGCGGCGCATCGAGCGCAACCGGGAGGCGCTGTCCGGCTACGCCGAGGCGATGAGCTGCCACCTGGGCGACTTCACCGAGTACGCGTCGCTGCGGCGGCGGGTGGCGGAGCGGGAGAAGGCGCTGGCGCGGCAGAACACGTCCGCGCGGCGGGCGGAGGCGGCGGCGTCGCTGGAGCGGCTGCGCAAGGGCGACGTGATCGCGGTGCCGTCGGGCCGGCGGTCCGGGCTCGCGGTGGTGATCGACCCGGGGTTGGAGCCGCTGGGGGAGGCGCGTCCGCTGGTGCTGACCGAGGACCGGTGGGCGGGTCGGCTGTCGGCGGCGGACTTCCCGTCGCCGGTGGAGGTGCTGGGCCGGATCCGGCTGCCCAAGCAGGTCGACACCCGGTCGCCGCGCTCGCGCCGCGACCTTGCCTCGACGTTGCGCAACACCGGGATCGTGCCGCCGTCGTTCCGCAAGAAGCGGTCCACGGCCGACGACGACGCCGAGCTGGCGACGCTGCGGCGGGCGCTGCGGGCGCACCCGTGCCACGGCTGCGAGAAGCGCGAGGACCACGCCCGGTGGGGCGAGCGGTACCACCGGCTGCTGGCCGAGACCGAGCAGCTGGAGCGCAAGGTCGCGGCCACCACGCACTCGCTGGCCCGGCAGTTCGACCGCATCCGGGGCCTGCTGCGCGAGCGCGGCTACCTGCACGCCGAGGAGTCCGGCCCGGGCGAGGAGGTCACCGCGCACGGCAAGCGGTTGACCCGCCTGTACAGCGAGTCCGACCTGCTGGCCGCGGAGTGCCTGCGGCACGGCGTGTGGCGGGACCTGGAGGCGCCCGAGCTGGCGGCCGTGGTGTCGGCGCTGGTCTACGAGGCGCGCCGGGACGGTCCGCTGGAGACCAGGCTGCCACCGGGCGCGGTGACCGACGCGCTGACCGCGACCGCGCGGCTGTGGGCGGAGCTGGAGGACGACGAGCGCCGGCACAAGCTCGACCGCACGCGCCAGCCCGACCCGGGGTTCGCGTGGCCGGTGTACCGGTGGGCGCGCGGCGAGTCGCTGGAGAAGGTGCTCAGCTCGGCCGAAGCGTCGGGCACCGAGCTGGGCGCGGGCGATTTCGTGCGCTGGTGCCGGCAGGTGATCGACTTCCTGGACCAGATCCGGGACGTGGTCGGGACCGACGACCCGGTGGGCGGTACGGCCAAACGGGCGGTGGACGCGTTGCGCCGCGGGGTGGTGGCGATGGCCACGGTCTGAGAAAGGTTCGCGGGGTGGCTGGGTGTGCCCGGCACCTCTGTGGTTTGATCGCGCCCGCAAGGCATGAACACCGTTTTTCCTCTACCGACCGTCGGAGGCCGAGCATGACCAGTCCGTACGGACCGTCCGGAGGGAACGACCCGCAGCAGCAGTGGGGCCAGCAGCCCTACGGTGGCGGCGGGTACCCCGGCACGCCGTCGGGTGGTTTCCCCGCTCAGCAGCCCGGTTACGGGCAGCCGGACCCGTCGCAGCAGCAGCCGCAGTGGGGGCAGCAGCCGCCGCAGCAGCAGCAGTACACGCAGCAGTACCCCGGCGGTTACGACCCGACCCAGCAGCAGAACCCCTACGGGCAGCCGGACCCGTCGCAGCAACAGCAGCAGTGGGGCCAGCAGCCGGGCCAGTTCGGTCAGTACGGGCAGCAGCAGAACCCGTACGGCCAGCCCGGGTACGGCACGCCGCCGGCGAAGAAGTCCAGCGCGGTGATGTGGGTGATCGTCGCCGTGGCGGTCCTCGTCATCGGCGCGGTGCTCGTCCTCGGTTTCGTGACGCCCGGCTGGTTCAAGAAGAAGATCTTCGACAACACGGCCGTGCAGGACGGGATCGTGCAGATCCTCAAGGACGACTACAAGATCTCCGACGTGGAGAGCGCGACCTGCACCGGGGAGAACCCGGTCGAGCCGAATCGCACGTTCACCTGCAAGGTGAAGATCGGCGGCAAGGACAAGGACGTGAAGATCACGGTGAAGACCGCAGACGGCGAGTACGAGGTCGGCCAGCCCACCGGCTGAGTTTGATTACCGCGACTCCGTCGCGGCGGCGAGGCAACCTGAAAGTCGGCTCATCGCGCCGCGTTTCCCACCGATCAGCTTTTCCGATCGGTGGGAAACGCGGCGCGATGAGCCGACGCGGCCTCGCGGGGTGTGGCGAAAGTCGATGGCGGTTCCCAGTTCCGGCAGGCACGATCGGCGCGTGACCGACATCGACGTCCGCGTTCTCACCGACGAAGCCGAGTACCGCGCCGCCCACACCGTGTTCCGGAGCGCCCTGCACCACGCACCCGCGCCCGACGACAAGTGGGAGGTCGCCAAGGGTTCCTACGAGCCCGGGCGGACCATCGGCGCGTACGCGGGGGACGAGTTGGTGGGTGGGACGCAGTCGTTCCCGTCGGCGTTGGCGGTGCCCGGTGGCGCGGTGGTGCCGATGGCGGCGGTGTCGCGGGTCGGGGTTCGGGCGGACTGGACGCGGCGCGGGGTGTTGACCGCGATGCAGCGGGCGCAGTTGAAGGCGTTGCGCGAGGGCGGGGACGTGGCGGCGACGCTGCGGCCCTCGGAGGGGGCGATCTACGAGCGGTTCGGTTACGGGGTCGCGACCCGCTACCGCGAGGTGCGCATCCGCAAGCGCGAGGCCGCGCCGCGCGTGCCGATCGTGGGTCGGGTGCGGCTGGTGCCGGTGGACGAGGCGCTGCCGCTGGCGAAGGAGCTGTTCGAGCGCCTGTCGCCGGGCCGGCCGGGCACGATCGCGCGGTGGCCGGGCTGGTGGGACGTCAGGGTGGCGCACTCCGAGGACAAGGACCGCCTTCGGTTCGCGGTGTGCTCGGGCGAGGACGGCGACGACGGGTACATCGCCTACAAGGTGGAGCGCGGCTCGTGGGACCGGGGCGTGGAGAAGCCGACCGTGCTGGAGGTCATGGACTTCTGGGCGGGCAACGCGCGGGCGTGGGCGGACCTGTGGGGGTTCACGCTGCGGGTGGACCTGGTGGGCGAGGTGTTCGCGTTCGGCCGGCCGCTGGACGAGCCGCTGGAGTGGCTGATGACAGACCGGCGCGCGGTGTTCGTGGAGGATGTAGCGGACGAGACGTGGCTGCGGCTGGTCGACGTGGAGAAGGCGCTGTCGGCGCGGACCTACGGCGCGGCGGAGCCGGTGGTGATCGGCGTGCGGGACCGGTTCCTGCCGGAGAACGAGGGCGCCTACCGGATCACCTCTTCGGGTGCTTCGCGGACCGACGACGCGCCGGACTTCGAGCTGGACGTCGAGGTGCTGGGCGCGGCCTACCTCGGTGACGTGTCGTTCTCGGCGCTCGCCATGACCGGCCGCTTCGCGGGTGGCTCCCCGGAAGCGGTCCGGCGCGCGGACAAGTTGTTCGCGGTGGACGAAGCGCCCTGGTCCGGAACGTTCTTCTGATTGCCGCGACTGCGTCGCGGCGGCTCGGCCGCCAGGGGAGTCGACCCATCGCGGCGTGTTTCCGACGATCACGGTTTTCGATCGGCGGAAACACACCGCGACAGGCCAACACGGCCTCGCGCTTTAGGCCCGGCGGCGTTCCAACGCGTTGAGGAGCCTGGGCAGGGAGCTGCCCAGGCCCCAACGCCGGGACAGCTCCTCGACGCGGTCCGGGTCGGCGGGGGCGGCGGGCACGACGTCCGGGCGGTCCTGGAGGACCTTGGCGTCGGTGGCCACGTTGACCACGGTGGGCGCGACGGCCAGGTAGTCCTGGGCGGCCAGCAGGGCGGTGCGGGCGCGGGTGGTGAGCTTGCGGTCGCGCGGGTCGTGGACGGCGTCGAGCACCGCCTGCAGCGTCCCGAACTCCTTGACCAGCTTCGCCGCCGTCTTCTCGCCGATGCCCGCCACGCCGGGCAGCCCGTCGGACGGGTCGCCGCGCAGCACGGCCATGCCCGCGTAGGCGGGGCCCGCGTCGGTCTCCGGCAGCCCGTACTTGGCGGCCAGCTCCACCGGCCCGAGCAGTTCGGCCTTGGCCCAGCCGCGGCCCAGGTAGAGCACGCGCACCGGGACCGGCTCGTCGCGCACCACCTGGAACAGGTCCCGGTCGCCGGTGATGACCTCCACCGGGTCGGTCGTCTCGCGCGCGGCGAGCGTGCCGATGACGTCGTCGGCCTCGTAGCCCACCGCCTCGGCGGTCGCGATGCCCACCGCGTCCAGCACGTCGAGGATGATCGGGACCTGCGGGGTGAGCGTGTCCGGCACGTCCTCCTCGCCGGCCACGCCGCCCTCCAGCACCCGGTGCGCCTTGTAGGAGGGCAGGGCGGCCACCCGGAACTCCGGGCGCCAGTCGGCGTCCAGGCACGCCACCAGCCGGGTCGCGGCCCGGTCCGTGATCACCTTGGTGATGGTGTCGATGAACCCGCGCACCGCGTTGACCGGTGTGCCGTCGGGCGCGGTCATCGACTCGGGCAGCGCGTAGAACGCCCGGAAGTAGAGGCTGGCGGAGTCCAAGAGGACCAGTCGGCTGGACACGGCGGTCAGCATGCCAGAAGCCACCGACAAACGAGTTCGATCAGCCTGGCCGGCGTGCCCCGGGCGGTTCGGGACTAGGCTGCGCAAGCATGTCGACCCATGTTGGACCCATTGACGTGGACGCCCTCCGCGCGCGACTGGACAAGGCCGCCACCGCGGCGTCCGTCGCCGGCGTGGACGCCCTGCTGATCTCCCCCGGTTCGGACCTGCGCTACCTGATCGGCGCGGGCGGCTCGTCGTTCGAGCGGCTCACCTGCCTGGTGCTGCCGGTGGGCGGCACGCCGGTGCTGGTCGTGCCGAAGCTGGAGCAGCCGGGCTACGCGGGCATCCCGACCGACCGGCTCGGGGTCGACGTGGTGACGTGGGTCGACGGCGAGGACCCGTACGCGCTGGTCCGCGGCGCGCTGAAGGGCACCCGGGTCGCGGTGTCGGACATGATGCCCGCCCTGCACGCGCTGGGCCTGCGCGACGCGATCGGCGGCGAGCAGGTGCTGGCCGGCCCGGTGCTGCGCGAGCTGCGGATGCGCAAGGACGCGAGTGAGGTGGCGGCGTTGCGCACGGCGGGTGCGGCGATCGACCGCGTGCACGCCCGGATGGGCGAGTGGCTGCGGGTCGGGCGTACTGAGGCCGAGGTGGGCGCCGACATCGCCGCGGCGATCGTGGCCGAGGGGCACGTGCAGGCGGACTTCGTCATCGTGGGGTCGGGCCCGAACGGCGCGTCGCCGCACCACAGCCTGTCCGACCGGGTGATCGAGGCCGGTGACGTGGTCGTGGTGGACATCGGCGGCCCGATCGCCGAGGGCTACTGCTCCGACTCGACCCGCAACTACGTCCTGGGCGAGCCGCGCGACGCCGACGTGTGGGAGACCTACGCGGTGCTCCAGGCGGCGCAGAAGGCGGCGGTGGAGGCGGTGCGGCCGGGCGTGACGTGCGAGCAGGTGGACGCGGCGGCGCGCCGGATCATCGCCGACGCGGGCTTCGGCGAGTTCTTCGTGCACCGGACCGGCCACGGCATCGGCATGGACGTGCACGAGGAGCCCTACATCGTGGGCGGCAACGACCTGCCGCTGGAGCCGGGCATGGCGTTCAGCGTCGAGCCGGGCATCTACCTGCCGGGCCGGTGGGGCGCGCGGATCGAGGACATCGTGGTCGTCACCGAGGACGGCGTGGAGAGCGTGAACAACCGACCGCATGAACTGGTGGTGCTGCCGGCGTGACCAACCTGGAGCCGATAGACCGGGCGATCCTGCGTGAACTGGCGGCCGACGGCCGGTGCAGCTTCACCGACCTGGCCGAACGCGTGGGCTTGAGCGTGTCGGCGGTGCACCAGCGGGTGCGCCGGCTGGAGCAGCGCGGTGTCGTGCGCGGCTACGCGGCCCGCCTCGACGGCGACGAGATCGGGCTGCCGCTCACCGCGTTCATCTCGCTCACGCCCATCGACCCGGCGGCTCCGGACGACTACCCGAAGCGGCTGGAACACCTGCCGCAGATCGAGGCGTGCTACTCGGTCGCGGGCGACGCCTCGTACGTCCTCCGCGTCCGGGTGGCCTCGCCGACGGCGCTGGAGGAGCTGCTCCGGCAGATCCGCGAGGTGGCCAACGTGTCGACCAGGACCACCGTGGTGCTGTCCACGCCTTACGAGGACCGGCCGCCGGCTGTGTAGGCGGGCTAGCCGCCGAGTCTGGCGATGGTTCGGGTGAACCGTTCGAGGACGTCCCGGTTGCGGCGGTCGGGCGCCTGGGGGAGCAGGCGCATGATCTCGGCGTCGGTCGCGGGTCGGGCGGAGAGGACGAACGCCCGGACCGCGTCCTTCGGGATGTCGTCCGGGACCATGGCCACGATCTCGACGCCGTGTTCGCGTCGCAGGTAGAGGTGGTTGTCCGCCCACTTTCGGTAGACCAGGCCGTCCTCCCGGACGTCCGCGGGCTGGTCCGGCGACACCTTACGGGTGATCAGCTTCGGCCAGTACGACAGCGGTTGGGCCTTGCCGGTGGGGCGGTACTCCAGGACCACTTCGCCATCGGGGCGGCTGAGCGTGGGGAACTCGTAGGCGTCCGGCGTGGCCATCAAGAGGACGTCGCCGGGCAGGTTCGCGTGGGCTAGCCGGGACGGCGCGTCGTCGTGGGGGAGGGTCGTCGGGAGCCAGATGCCCAGGGCCACCAGCGCCGCCGTCAGGCCCATCGCCACCAGCCGGATCACCAGGGGCCGCACCAGCATGGCCGTGACCAGCGCGAACGGCACGCCGACACCGAGCGCGGCCGGCCACGGGCCGGGATCGGCGGGTTCACTGGCCTCCAGGACCGACATGTAGAACACCGCGCCCAGGGTGCCGAACAGGGTCACCAGCACGGCCCAGCCCACTCGGGGCAGCAGGCGGCCGGTCAGCAGGCCGGCCGGTTGGGAGAGGCTGCCCACCAGGAAGAACATCAGCAGGGGACCCACCAGGGACACGCCGACTAGGCCGGGGCTCTTGAGGAAGAAGCCGAGCAGGGCCAGCCAGCCGGTGCCGATGAAACCGACCAGGGCGGCCAGCCACACGCCGACGATCTGGACGGTCAGGGGTGGCCAGGTGCGCTCGGTGCGTAAGTCGATCACGGCGTCACCCTCTCGTGTCGCCGAGCGGGTGGGCATCCGGGCTTCTACTCATCCACGGCGTCCCAGGGCACTGCCTCCAGGGCGGCGCGGACGCGGGTCATGGCGGGTTCGTCGATCTTGTAGTCGACGTCGTCGATGCCGGACACCGGGGTCACGCCGATGGAGTTGCTCAGGAACGCGCCCCGGTACGACGTCAAGTCCGCCTTGCGCACCACGGCTCGTCGGTACGGCAGGTGCTGCTCCAGCAGTTGCATCGACACGCCGTGCAGCCAGTTCGCCTCCGGCCACACGATCCCGCCCTCGTGGTCGAAGAAGGCGATGTTGGCGATCGCGCCCTCGATCACGACACCGTCCGGCGTGGTCAGCAGCGCGTCGTCGTAGCCGGCGGCCCGGGCCCGGTTGCCGTGCAGGAGTTGGCCGAAGCCGCCGATGTGCTTCACGTGCGGCAGCGGGCGCTGGTAGTCCACCGACACCAGGCGTTGCGGGCGGTCCGGGCGCGGGACGGGCGGGCGGACGACGACCATGAGCTTGGGGGAGTCCGGGCCGAACGCGATGACCCGCACGGCGGCGTCGCGCACGTCGCCGAGCGCCTTCGCGATCAGCGCCCGGACCCGGTCGCCCGCCAAGCCCGTCCCGTACAGCTCGCGGTGCTGGGCGTCGAGTCGCCGCAGGTGCAGGTCCAGGCCCTGGACCCGCTGGTCCCGGACCTGCATCGCGGTGAAGTGGCCGTAGTTGGCGAGCAGGCCGACCGCCAACTGGTCGGTGGTCGGCGTCCCGCCGTCGATCTCGATCCTCAGCACGGGGTGACGGTATCCGCCCGCACGACCGCGACCAGCACCGCGGGCTCCGGTCCCCGCTGGTGCAGGGCCCGCAGGCCGACCCCGTCGAGCACCAGCACCGCGCCCGCCCCGAACGCGCGCCGCGTGCCGCCGAGCCCTTCCAGCTCCACCACCCCCGCGCTGACGACGACCAGCGCCCCGCGCCACTCGTCCGGGTCGTACGGGCGGGTCCCGGAGACCGTGACCACCCGCGTGCGGAACATCAGAGGGTGGCGGGCAGGCCGAACCACGGGAAGACCGACGACGGGAAGGTGGTCACCTCGGCGACCACGCCGTCCTCGACCCGCAGCACGTCCAGCGCCACCGGCTCGAAGACGCCCGAACCGGCGCGCTTGGCGTAGCCGGCGACCGCCGGCTGCCGGTTCGCCCACGTCGGCACGGCGCGCCACTCGCCGAACGCCTCCGGGCCGACCATGAACGGCGCCCACTGCCCGATGAGCGTGTCCCGGCCGATGTACAGCTCGGGCTGCGGCGGCATCGACCACACGGCGTCCTCGCGCAGCACTGCCGCCAACTCCGCCATGTCGCAGTTCTCGGTGGCCTCCACGAACCGCCGCAGCGCCGCCTTCTCCAGCGCCGACGCCTCGGCGCTCCACTCCGCGCGCCGCTCGGGCAAATGCTTGCGCAGCGTCACGCGGGCGCGTTGCAGGGCGCTGTTCACCGCGGGCACGGTGTCTTCCAGCAGCGCCGCCGTCTCGCTCGCGGGCCAGCCCAGCACGTCCCGCAGCACCAGCACGGCCCGCTGCTTGGCGGGCAGGTGCTGCACCGCCACCAGGAACGCCAACTCGATCGTCTCCCGCGCGACGACCTCCGCGTCCGGGCCCGCGGCCTGGTCGAGCAGGGCGTCCGGGTAGGGCTGGATCCACGGCACCTCCACCGCGTCGGCGGCCGGCCCGGGCGCGGGCCGGCGCGCGATGGCGTCCAGGCACGCGTTGGTCGCGATCCGGTACAGCCACGCCCGGAACGACGAGTGCCCCTCGAACGTGTCCCGGCCGCGCCAGGCCTTCAGGAACGTCTCCTGCACCAGGTCCTCGGCTTCGTCGAACGAGCCGAGCAGCCGGTAGCAGTGCACCCTCAACTCGTGCCGGTGCTTCTCGACCTCGTGGGTGAAGTCGACGTCAGCCGTCATCGTCGAGACCTCGCTCATCGCCGTCCTCCTGGGTTGTACGGTGACGTGCCGGGCCGCACGCCGCACGACGTATGACGGGACCGCACGCGGAAACTCATCGGAGGAGCATGGGGACGGGTTTCCGGGCGGCGTTCGCGGTGCCCGAGTTCCGGGTGCTGTGGTGCGCGGCGGCCCTGTCGACCGTGGGCGACCAGTTGGCGCGGGTGGCGCTGTCGGTGCTGGTGTTCCAGCGGACGGGCTCGGCCGCGTGGACCGCGTTGACGTACGCGTTGACCATGCTCCCGGCGCTGGTGTCCGGTGTGCTGCTGTCCGGTCTGGCTGATCGGTTTCCGCGGCGGGCGGTGATGGTCGCTGCGGACCTGCTGCGGGCGGTGCTGCTGGCCCTGATGGCTGTGCCTGGTGTGCCGTTGCCGCTGGTCGCGGTGTTGTTGGTGGTGGCGCAACTGGCCGAGCCGCCGTTCGCCGCGGCTCAGGGGGCGTTGCTGCCGACGGTGTTGGGGGACCGGTACGAGGCGGGGCAGTCTGTGCACCTGATCACCCACCAGGCCGGGCTGCTGCTCGGGTTCGCGGGTGGTGGGCTGGTGGTGGCGTGGTTGGGGACGTCCGGGGCGCTCGTCGCGGATGCGTTGACTTTCGCGGTGTCGGCGTTGTTGCTGCGCTTCGGGTTGCGGGCGCGACCCGCGGCGGGGGCGGTGACCCGGGTCGGGTTCCGCATCCGGACGGGGGCGGTGCTGGTGTGGCGGGACCGGCGGTTGCGGCTGCTGGTGGCGTTGGGGTGGCTGGCGCTGTTCACGGTGGTGCCGGAGGGGTTGGCCGCGCCCTTCTCGGCGGAGGTCGGGGTGGGTGCCGAGGGGGTGGGGCTGCTGCTGGCGGCGGACCCGGCGGGGATGGTGCTGGGGACGGTGCTGCTGCGGTTCTTGCCGACGGGTCGGCGGGTGCGGCTGTTGGGTTTGTTGGCCGTGGCGACGGCGTTGCCGCTGGTGGGGTACTTGGTGGCGCCTGGGTTGGTGGGGGCTGTCGCGTTGTTGGCGCTGAGTGGGGTGGCCAGCGCTTATCAGGTGACTGCGGGGGCGACTTTTGTTCGGTTGGTGCCGGACGCCCATCGTGGGCAGGCGCTTGGTTTTGCGCGGAGTGGGTTGGTCGCGGCTCAGGGGATTGGTGTGGCTGGGGGTGGGTTGCTGGCTGCTGCTTTGGGTTCTGCGGGTACTGCGATCGCCTATGCGGGTGTCGCCGGTGTGATCGCGTCCGTGGCCGTTGCTGCGGCTTGGGCCAGGGTTTCCGCGACTGCGCTTCCCAGCGACGACTGAGGGAAACTGTCGGTGCCTCGTGGGACAATGGAACCGGGGGCCGGAGATCGGCCTGAGTCGGCACCGGGGGCCGGAGATCGGCGTGAGTCGCGGCAGAGCGACCGGCGGCCTGTCACCGGGCACGACGAGCGGGCGTTGCGGCGTGATCGGGCGTTCCTGCTGCTCTGGTCCGGCCAGTCGATCTCCCTCGCCGGCTCGCAGGTCACCGCGCTCGCCCTGCCCCTGGTCGCCGCCCTCACCCTGAGCGCCACCGCCTGGGACATGGGCCTCCTCGCCGCCTGCGCCCGCGCCCCCTACCTGGTCCTCGGCCTGCCCGCCGGCGCCTGGGTCGACCGCCTGCCCCGCCGCCCGCTCCTGGTCACCTGCGCCCTCGGCCAAGCCGCCGCCCTGTCCGTCGTCCCGCTCGCCGACGTCACCGGGACCCTGTCCGTCCCACTGCTGTGCGCGGTCGCGTTCACGGCGGGGGCGTTCGCGGTGTTCGGGGACATCGGGACGCTCGCCCTCGTCCCGCTCGTCGTCCCGCCCGACCGCCTGACGAGGGCCCAGGGCGCGTTCGAGACCAGCCAGTCCACCGCCCAGATCGCCGGACCCGCCGTCGCCGGCTGGCTGGTCGCGACGTTCAGCGCCCCGGTCGCACTGCTCGCCGACGCCCTCAGCTTCCTGGTCTCCGCCGCCACCCTCGCCGGCATCCGCGTGCGCGACACCGTCGACCGCGGCGGGGGAGTGCTGACGGGGGTGCGCCTTGTGTTCGGCCAGCGCCTGTTGCGCCGGGTCACGCTCTGCACCGCGACCCACATGTTCTGGGTAAGCGCTTTCCTGGCCCAACTCCCGCTCCACCTCGCGCGGGAAGGCCTGTCACCGGGTCGGATCGGTCTCACGCTCGCCATCGGCGCGGCGGGCGGGCTCGTGGGCGCGCTGGTTGCTCCACGACTGGGTGAACGTGCCATGCCGGTCGCCATCGCCGTGGCCGGGCTGGGTGCCGCGGGTGTCGTGGCGCACCCGTTGAGCATCGCCGTGATGTGGTGGGGCGTGCAGGTCTACCACGTGCTCCAGGTGCCGATCCGCTACCGGCTCACCCCGCCCACCCTGCACGGCCGGGTCAACGCCGCGATCCGCACCACCGTCTGGGGCACGGCCCCGCTGGGCGCACTCGTCGGCGGCGTCCTGGCCGAGGCTTCCGGACTCGCTCCCGCGCTCGTCGTGAGCGGCGCGGGGGCCGGACTGGCCTGCCTGTGGTTGGTGGTCCGGCGGTGAGCGGGGCCGCGGCCGAACGCGCGGCGCCCGCACCGTCGCCCGGACGTCACCAGATCTTGTCGCGCATGGCGGCGCACCTCCCCTCGGAACTCGACCCGGACACGAGGGGTTCACCAGATCTTGTCGCGCATGACCTCACCTCCCTCGCGAACTCCCGGCGGCCAGGGGTGCTCACCAGATCTTGTCGCGCACCGCAATCACCTCCTGTGGGTCGCGTCACCCCGCTAGCGGCTGACATCCGCCCAGGTCACAATTACTGTGACGGTCCGTTCGGACGCGTTCACGGTCCGAGTTAGACGGTCGCGAGGAACCATGGGCAGAGTGCGGTCAGCGTCGTCGGGCGATCGACGCTGGTCACTATGGTCCCTGCCACGGCAGGCCCTGGTGTACGTGCTGTCGGTGGATCTGCTCGCGCTGGTCGCCATCGCGGCGACCACGGCGTGGCCGGTCCCGGCGGGTGCGTGGCCGGTGTTCGCCGTCCTGGTGGGGTGCGCCGCGCTGCACCTGCACAGCTCGCGCTGGATCGAGCGGATCCGGCGGGACCACAGCCACCTGCCGCACGTCGACCTGTGCAGCATCTGGATGCTGGCCGGCGCCCTCGTGCTGCCGCCCTTGCTCGCGGTGGCGCTGGTCGTGCTCATGTACGCGCACCGCTGGTGGGTGGTGGGGCGCTGGGACGCGTCCCGGCCACCGCACCGGAACGTGTTCACCACGTCCATGATGGTCCTCGCCACGCTGGCCGCGGGCACTGTGGCGGGCGCGACCGGCCTGCGCGAGCACCTGGCCGCCGGGCGTCCGTCGGGGTGGCTGGACCTGGTCGGCCTGGTCGGTGCGGGTGCCGCGCAGTGGCTGGTGAACACGGCCCTGGTGGCGATCGTGATCCTGCTGACGGTCCGGCCGCGTTCGGTGCGCGACGCCGTGGGCAGTGCGTCGGACAACCTG
Organism: Saccharothrix sp.; assembly: GCF_031180885.1. Classification (GTDB taxonomy): domain Bacteria; phylum Actinomycetota; class Actinomycetes; order Mycobacteriales; family Pseudonocardiaceae; genus Actinosynnema. The sequence goes on along the minus strand of NZ_JAPSLK010000002.1, from coordinate 304,437 downwards.
CTGGAGGCCGGTCAGCTCGCGATGGGCGTGTTCGTGGCGCTGGCGGTGGCGTGGTGGCCGGGCTTCGCCCTGCCGATGGTCGTGGCCGCCGTCGCCCTGCACCGCACGGTCCTCATCCACCAGTTGGAACTCGCCGCCCGGACGGATGCCAAGACCGGGTTGCTCAACGCCGAGGCTTGGCACCTCCAGGCGTCGCTGGAACTCGACCGGACCCGCCGGCAGCCGCCGGGGGCGACGGTCGGGTTGTTCATGATCGACGTGGACCACTTCAAGGAGATCAACGACACGCACGGTCACCAGATCGGTGACGCTGTGCTGCGGCGGATCGCGGTGGCGTTGAGCGGGGCCGTCCGGCGGGGTGACGCGGTGGGCCGGTTCGGTGGTGAGGAGTTCGCGGTCCTGCTGCCCGGTGTCGAGCCGGCGGAGGCGGAGGCGATCGCGGAACGCATCCGGCGGCAGGTGCACCACGTGGTGGCCGACGATGCCGAGGGCGGTCGCGTGGGCGGGCTGTCGGTGAGCATCGGGATCGCGGTGTGGCCGTTCGTCGACGAGGACACCATCGAGGGCCTGCTGGCCGCCGCCGACGCGGCGCTGTACGAGGCCAAACGCCAGGGCCGCGACCAGTTCCAGGTAGCCGCCCGCCGCCGCCGAGTCCCTTGGATGCCGGCCGCGCGTTCCGAACACCCCGGCACTTGATCGCGGCTCCCGCCGGTGGTGTGACCGCGGGCTGGTGGTGTGACCGCGGGCTGGTGGGTGGTGATGGTCATCATGCCGGCTGGGGGCGGTGAAAGCGGCGTCTGCGGCGGGAGGCGTTGTGATCCACGTGGCATGGTGTGTAACAACCTCATTGACCTGCGGGATGTTGTACAGGTGGAGCGCTCTGGTGGCGTAGTTTCTGCGCGCCACCACTATCCGGTGGAGTCGTCGCTGCAAGGGTTGTGAGCCAGTGGACCTCGGTGCCCCGCACGGAATCCGGTTCCGCTTCGAGGCGGGGCTGCTGCGTGCCGTCCTCCTCGACGTGCACCGCAAACCGCCCTTGCCGGTCAGCGAGCACCTCACCGCCGAGGCAGGCGCCCGCGACCTCCTGGTCGACGAGCACCGGGACGGCCACGTCCGCACGGTGCTCAAGCAGCGCTTCGACCTGCCCGCTCCGGCCGAGTGGCGGCTCAAGGTCGACGCCCCCGGGACCGAGACGACGGACGGGGTCCGGTTCGCGTTGTCCGACCACGTCTCCCTGCACGTCAGCGGCTCTTCGCCGTGCACGACCCTGGACGACGGGGTGTGCGTCGCCTTGCCGGCGGGGGAGTCGGAGTTGAACGTCACCGTCACCAGCGCGCCTGTCTACGGGGTTGCCGATACCGCCGTGGTGTGCCGGCCGGACCAGGTGAGTGAAGCGGCGGTTGTGTTGTCCTGTTTGTCGGGGTTCGCGCCGTTGGTGGTGGTTGAGGACGACGAGCAGGAACGGCTGAGGGAACTGCTCCACAAGACCGGGGTTCGTCGTGCGGTGGTGTTGTGTGGCGAAGGGGGCGATCTGGTCGACGGGCTTGACGTCGTCCGGCTGGTCCCGAGCCCCGACCTTGCCGAGGACGCGTGGCGGGTGTTGGGGGTAGGTGACGCGGAACCGCTCGAAGCCCCACCTGGCACGGAAGTCCAAGCGCTGTACGCGGCGCTGCGCGCCGGCCGTCCGCTCCGGATTGTCGACGGGGTCGAAAACCTCCCACAACCGGAAGAACCGGACACCGACGAAGCCGTCCTGGTCGAGGACACCGGCACCGCCCACGCCCTGGTCGCCGCCCAGTACGCGCACCACCGGGAAGCCACCCTGATCACCACCCCCGTCCCGGACCTGACCGAGGTCCACCGCGTGATCGCCGAGGAGCAGGACCGGGTCACCGCCGCCGCCCGTGCGATAGGGGACGCGGTCAAGGGCATCGGGTTCGTCGAAGCCCTGTGGCGCTACCTCTCGACCGGCGAGCACGACCCGTTCGCCGCGCTCGAAGCCGTCGTCACCGCGCAGGTCCCGGCGGAGGTGATCGACGCGGTCGGGGATCGAAGGCTGACGGCGTTCACCACCGGTCTTCCTTACTCCTTCGTCCGCACCGACGACGTGAACTGGACCCGCAAGCCCGTCGGGCACGTCGCCGCCGACCCCACCCTGGTGGTCCTGACCGAACTGTACGGCGAGGGCACCGCCCGCGAACCCGGCGCGTTCAGCCTGGTGTTCGACACCGCCGCGCCACCCGGCCACACCGACGAGATCGGCCACTTCACCCACCCGCTCGTCCTGTCCGCCGAGGACGCCTCCCCCGCCGCCCTGGCCGCGCTCGCCGGCGAACTGCCCGTCGAACTCGTCTTCTTCAACACCCACGGCGACGATGACGGCATCGTGCTCGGCGACGAACCGCTCACCGACGTCCCACACCTGGCCCACCGCCCGATCGTGGTCAACAACTCGCGCCGCCCGTGGCCCGAGGTCGGCCGCGCCTTCCTGCGCGCCGGCGCGCGCGGCTACATCGGCACCCTGTGGACCGTCCCGCCGGGCCTGGCCACGAGCTTCGCCGCCACCGTCGTGCACCGCCTGACCGCCGAGGAAGCACCCGCCGCCAACGCCATCGTCAACACCGGCACCCCCGGCGGCATCGAGCGCTGCTACCTGTACCTGGGCACCGTCAACGGCCGCTTGGACGAGTGGCGCGACCGGTCCACCACGGACGGCGAGGCCGCGCTGGCCGAGGCCGAACTGCTCGGCCGCTTCGCCCGCACGTGCCCCGAACCGCTCACCTCGGTGCTGCACCGCGAGATCACCGCGCTGCGCCGCACCGCCGAACAGCGCGGGGCCACCGACACGCCGTCCTATGTGGACGTCCTGCTGGACGAACTCGCCCTGACCGGCGACCCGGCCCTGGCCGACCTGGTCGACGCCGCGCTGGACGAGTTGGACCTGCCCGAACCCGAGTCCGCGCCCCGCCGCGCCCGCCGCCACGAGCTGACCGGCCGCGCCCACGAGGCCCGCGGGGAATACGACGCGGCACTCGCGGACTTCGAGAAGTGTGTGGAGCGTGGTGACGCCTGCCGGGACCGGGCGGACGTCCTGCTGCGCATGGCGCGCCTGCTGGTGCGCGAGGACAGACCGGAGGATGCGCGGCGGGCCGCGCTGGAGGCGCACGACGTGTTCCGGGCACGGGGCAGTCGGACGCGGCTGGTGGAGGCGATCGGCGTGCTGGGTGAGCTGAGCGGTGAGGACCACGAGACGGCGCTGCGCTACGCCGTGGAGGGCCACGACGTGGCCGTGGAGCTGGACGACCGGCGCAAGCAGGCCGAGTTCAAGCTGGAGGAGTGCGTCCGCCACCGCCGCATCGGCAACCTGGACGCGGCGATCGAGGCCGGTGTGCGCGCGGTCGAGCTGTTCCGGGCCGAGCACGACGAGGCCGCCGAACTGACCGCGCTGCGCGAACTGGGCGCCTGCCACCAGGACCTCGGCGAACTCGACACCGCCCAGCACTACGCCACCGTCGCCCTCGCCCTGGCCGAACGCCGAGCGAGACCGGCCGACATCGCCACCTGCCACGACGAACTGGGTCGCGTGCTGACCCGGATGGGCGACCACGCCAAGGCCCTGGAGCACTACCGCCACGCGGTGGAACTCCTGGTCGCCAAGGGCCTGTGGGCAGAGGGCGCGGCTCTGCTGCCGAACCTGGCCGTGGGCGCGGTCCGCGCGAACGACCCCGAGGCGCTGTGGACCACCGCCCTGTGCGGCGGCCTGATCTGCGAGACCGCCGAACAGCCCACGTGGGCGGCCGTGGTGCCGCTGGTCGTGGACTCGATGAAGCGCGCGATCGAAATCGGCCCCCGCGACCTGACCGAACGCGGCATGACCGACTTCGCGCACGCCGTGACCGCCGGCAACCGGGACGACATGCCCTTCCAGGTCGGGGTGCTGGCCGACGTCGTGGTGGTCCTGCTGGCCTGGCTGATGGACCGGACCGATCGCGGCATCGTCGGCTTCGCCCGGGAACTGGACCGGACGACGGGCGGGGTGCTGGGCCTGGAGAACTACATCGCGGTCCCGTTCGCGCAGCGCTCCCGCCAGGGCGACCACGGCTGGCTCGCCCAACACCCCTGAGCCCTACCAGAGCCGGCCGGTGGGCAGGTCGGCCAGCTCCGGCCTGGACAGGTGGTGCACGCGGTACCGGATCCCCGCGACGTCCGGGGTCGGCTCCTCGGCCCACAACGTGAACCGCACGAACTCCCATGCGCGCGTGTCCACGACCAACGCCGTGGAATGGACCCCTTCCACCGGCTTCAACTCGCCCAGAGCCTGCTCGACCACTTCGGCCACGTCAGCGTCTCGACCGACCGACCAGGTTTCCTTGGTGGCCATCGTCGGAGTCACGCCCAGGTCGCCCACCTCGAACCCCAGCCCGGTCCACTGCTGGACCACGGGCCGTCCGAAGTCGCGGCTCAGGCCGGCGAAACCCGGTCCCCACAGGAACGCGTTCATGCCCTCGACGGTCCGCCACAGGTAGAACGGCGAGTACTGGTTCACCGGAGAGTCGTCGACACCCCGCTCCCGCACCAGGTAGGCCTTGCACGCCAGACCCGGCCACGCGTCCAGCGCCGAACCCTTGGTGGCGACCCGGCGGTGGATGATCGACATGTCGTAGTCGGCGGGCAGTGTGATCTCGTAGTGCATCGCGTGCATCAGACGGTCCCCCTTCGGTAGCCCGCGCCGGTTCGCGGGTACTGCTCGCGGTAAGCCGTGATGTGGCCCCACGGCGTGGTCACGGATTCGGCGGCCAGCAGGCCGTGCACCAGAGCCCTGGCGAACACGTGTCGAGCGGCCTCCAGGACCTCCTCGACCGGTGCCTCGTGGGTGCCGGTGGACGCGGCGAAAACGGTGTCGCCGTCGACCATGCCGTGCGCGGGGTCCACGGCCAGGGCCAAGCCGTCCTGCCCGGCGGCGGCCAGCGGGTACACCGGCAGCCGTGCGTTGGTCGCCACCACGCCGATCACCGTGTTGAACGGCTGCACCACACTCGGCATCGGACGGGAGAGGTCGTCCCCACCCGCAGGCGGGAACTCGTCGGGCAAGCCCAGATCATGGCCCAAGGGCAAGCCCGTTCCCAAGTCCACACCCGACCCGGCCGCGTTCAGAGCAGCCACCGCGCCGACCACGACACCGCCGCCCAGCGACACGCTCGCCGTGCCCAGCCCGCCCTTCAAAGCGGCGTTCATGGCACCCGTGCCGGCACCCACGTTGCCCTGCGGCACCTCGACACCGGCCGCGCGCACGGCCTCCGCGCCCGTCTCCGGCGTCGGGTAGGTGTCGAAAACCCCACCCCGCCCCAAGTCGTACAGCGCCGCCGCCGGCACGAAGTCACCGACCTCGCGGGCCGCGCCGTCCGCCGCCGCCAAGCCGTAGGCGCTGCCGCCGGTCAGCAGCACGCACCGCACGGCCCGGCCGCCGTACCGGGGGTCAAGGGCGGCGGTGTCCCGGGTCGCCGGCGCGCCTCCCCGGACGTCCACAGTGGACACCGTCCCGGCCGGGAACAGCACCGCCGTGGTCCCGGTCAGCGCGCCGCCGCCGACGCGGGTGGCGTGTCCGACCAGGACGCCGGGCACATCGGTGATCGCGTTGCGCACGACCGCGATGCTACTGATCGAGCAGCCGGGCGCCGATCTCCCGGACCACCGCCACCAGCAGGTCGACGTCCTCGTGCGTGGTCCGCCAGTTCACGATGGCCGGGCGCAGCGCCACCACGCCCCGGTACACCGTGGTCCCCGCGTACACCCGGCCGTCCTCGATCAACTCGGCCCCCAGCCGCCGGTTCAGCTCGTCCAGCCGGTCCTCCGCGACCCCGGGCGGCCGGAACCGGAAGCACACGACGAACAGGTTCACCGGGGCCATCAGCTCCAGGTCGTCCGACTCGGAGACGATCCGCCCCAGCCGCACGGCCAGGTCCCGGTGCCGCTCCACCATCGCCCGGTGCCCCGACCGCCCGTAGGCCCGCAGCGCCGCCCAGATCGGCAGCGCCCGCGCCCGCCGGGACGACTCCGGGCCGAGCATGTTGTAGTTGACCAGCTCGTCGTCCGGGGCCGGCAGGTACGGCGCGTTCCACCCGCCGAACGCCCGCCCCAGCACCGACGGGTCCTTCACGAACACGAACCCGCTCTCGTACGGCACGTTGAGCCACTTGTGCCCGTCCGCCGCCACCGAGTCCGCGCGCTCCACACCCTTCACGAGGTGCGCGGTCTCCGGCGACAGCGCCGCGAACAGGCCGAACGCCCCGTCCACGTGCAGCCACGCCCCGTGTTTCTCGGCGAGGTCGGCCATCGCGTCGACCGGGTCGAAGTCGCCGGCGTTGACCTCGCCTGCGTTCGCGATCACCACCGCCGGACCCGACGCGGCCAGCTCACGGTCCAGTGCGTCGAGGTCGATCCGCCCGGCGTCGTCGCGCACCAGCGTCCGGACGCTGTCCCGGCCCAACCCCAGCAGCTGCAACGCCTTCCGGTCGCTGGCGTGCACGTACCCGCTGGAGAACACCGGCATCCGGGGCAGCCCGGCCAGCCCGTCCGCGGTCACGTCCGACCCGTGCCGGGCCGCCCACCAGTGCCGCGCGCACGCCAGCCCGGTCAGGTTCGCGAACGTGGCGCTGGGCGTCAGCACCCCGCCGAAGGACTCCGGCAGCCCCACGAGTTCGCGCAGCCACCGCAGCACCACCGTCTCGGCCCGCGCGGCCAGCGGCGAGGCCAGCCACAGCCCGGACGCCTGGTCCAGCAGCGAGGTCACCCAGTCGCCGGCCTGCGCGGCGGGCGTCGACCCGCCCACCACGAAGTGGAAGAACCGCGGCCCGGACGAGTGGGTGGCCGCCCGCGTCCCGATCCGCAGCAGCTCCGCCACCGCCGCCGGCGCGCCCTCGCCGTCCTCGGGCAGCGGCCCGTCCAGGTCCTTGAGCAGGTGCGCCTGCGCGGCGTCGCGCACCGGGAGGTGCGGGAGCGCGTCGAGGTACGGCCCGGCCGCCGCCACCACCAGCCCCAGCGCCTCGGCGGCATCCCCTCGTCCGATCAGCGGATCGCTCACCATGGCAGAGTAGACGCCGATGAGGACACGTGGACGTTTTCGAGGCAGGGCGGTCGATACCGCCGTCGACGCGTTCCTCGGCATCCGGTACGCCGAACCGCCCTTCGGCCCGCGCCGGTTCGCCGCGCCGGTCCGCGCCGACCACTCGGGCGACTGCCTGGAGTTCGGCCCGATCCCGCCGCAGTCCGTTGAACTGCCCGGCGCGCCGGTCTGGCGGCCCGGTGACGAGGACGTGCTGACCCTCAACGTGTGGACGCCCGCGCACGGCGACGGCCACCCGGTCCTGCTCTACCTGCACGGCGGCGCCTACACGTTCGGCTCCTCCGCGCAGCCCGACTACGACGGAACCGCGCTCGCCCGCGCCGGGCTCGTGGTCGTGACCTGCAACTACCGCGTGGGCTTCGAGGGCTTCGGCCACGTCGAGGGCCGGCCCGCCAACCGCGGCCTGCTCGACCAGCGGGCCGCGTTCGACTGGGTCCGCGACGAGATCGCGGCGTTCGGCGGCGACCCGGACAACATCACCGTCGGCGGCCAGTCCGCGGGCGCCGGCTCGGCCCTGTTCCTGGCCGGCGTGGCGCGTGTCCGCCGGGTGATCGCGCACAGCGTCCCGGGCCGGTGTTACACCGAGGGTTTCGCCCGCCGCGTCGCCGAGTGGATCGACCCGACCACGCCCGAGTCGGCGGTGGCCTCCGCCGACGCGCTGATCGCCGCGCAGAAGTCCGGGCCGCCGGGCTACGACCCGGTCCTGTTCGGGCCGGTCGCCGACCGCCTCCCGGTGCCGCCGCCGCACGTGGACGCCCTGTTCTGCCACACCACGTCCGAATACCGGCTGTTCGAACGCGTCGGCACGCTCGCCCCGGTGCGCACCGACGAGGAGTACGCGCGCTTCGGCCGCGACCTCGACCTGCCCGCGCACGTCCTCGACGGCTACCGCGCCCTGTTCCCGACCGTCGCCGACGCGTTCGTGGAACTGCTGGGGGACAGCGTGTTCGCCGAACCCACCACCCGCCTCGCCGAGGCCCACGGCCGCGCCCACCTGGCCCGCTTCAGCCGCCCGCCCGGCTGGCACACCGCCGACGTCCCGTTCTCCTTCGGCAACCTGACCGGCGCGGACTTCCTCATCGGCGGCCCGCCCGGACCCGCCGAGCACGACCTGTCCGCCCGGATGCTGGCGTCGTGGGTCGACTTCTGCCGCACCGGCGACCCGGGCTGGACCGGCGTGCACCACTGGGGTCCCGAGGTGGACCTGTCGGCCCGCCGGGCTTTGTGGCAGGGGGTCGACCTGGAGGGGGCGGTGGACTTCCCGGTCACCGGAACCGGCGTTCGCCCGCCTCGACCGGCACCGTGAGGAGTTCGTTTCTGGGCGGTCGGCTCGGCGTGGGCGTCGACCATCCAGTCAGGGGCGAAGTCGAACGCTGGCACCCCCTTCGAAGGCGGCGAGGTCGGGGTGGCGCGGGTCGCGCAACGCGTCCTGGCAAGACCCTCAGCGGTTGTCGTCGCGTTCGCGGCGGACGGTCACCTTGCGGCCCTTGATGGTCGCCCCGCGCAGGGCCGTGATCACCTGCTGCGCCGCGTTGTCCGGGACCTCGACCAGGGAGAACCGGTCGGCGATCTCGATCGCGCCGATCTCCCGGCCGTTCAGCCGCGCCTCGCCCGCGATCGCGCCCACGATGTCCTGCGGCCGGATGCCCGCGCTGCGCCCCGCGCCCACGAACAGGCGGGTCATGCCCGCCGTGGGCCGGCGCGGCCGGCGTTCCCGCCGCTCACCGCCCAGCGGCGCGCCCCGCCGGTCCCGGTCGCGCGGCACGAACTCGGGGATCTCCTCCTCGTCGGCCGCCGCGCCGGTGGCCTCGTGGGCCAGCTTGACCGCCGCCAACGCGATCTCCACCACGTCGAACTCGTCGGCCAGCGTCTCCACCACGACCCGGAACCCCTCCAGGTCGTCCTCCAGCAGGCTCTCGTGCAGCGCTGCCCGGGTCAGCTCCAGCCGGCGCGCCCGCAGGTCGGCGACGGTGGGCACCTTCTCCATCTGGATGCGCTGCTTGGTGACCCGCTCGATGGTCTTGAGCATGCCGTGCTCACGCGGCTCGGCCAGGGTGATCGCCACACCCTCCCGGCCCGCGCGCCCGACCCGGCCGATGCGGTGCACGTAGGACTCCGGCGCGGACGGCACGTTGTAGTTCACGACGTGCGTGAGCTGCTCCACGTCCAGGCCGCGGGCCGCCACGTCCGTGGCGACCAGCAGGTCCGCGGTCCCGTTGCGCAGCCGCGCCATCACCCGGTCCCGCTGCTCCTGGCTGATGCCGCCGTGCAGCGACTCGGCCCGGTAGCCGCGGCCGTTGAGCGTCTCGGTGAGCTGGTCGACCTCGTCCCTGGTCCGGCAGAAGACGATCGCCGCCGTGGGGGCCTCGACGTCGAGCACCCGGCCGAGCGCGGCCGGCTTGTGGGCGCGCGGCACGACGTAGGCGCTCTGCCGCACGCGCGGCGCCTCACCCGGCTCGGTCTGCTCCCTGCCGATGGTGATCCGCACCGGGTCCGTCAGGTGCCGGCGGGCCAGCCGGTCGATGCGCGGCGGCATGGTCGCCGAGAACAGCACGGTCTGCCGGTCCTCGGGCGCTTCGGCGAGGATCGCGTCCAGGTCCTCGGCGAAACCCATGTCCAGCATCTCGTCGGCCTCGTCCAGCACGACGATCTGGAGCTTGTCGAGCTTGAGCGTGCCCCGGTTGAGGTGGTCCACCGCCCGCCCCGGCGTGGCCACCACGACGTCCACGCCCTGTTCGAGCACCCGCAACTGCCGCCCGATCGGCTGACCGCCGTAGATCGGCAGCACCCGGGCGCCCAGCTCCCGCCCGTACCGGTGCACCGCCTCGGACACCTGCACCGCCAGCTCGCGGGTCGGCACCAGCACCAGCGCGAACGGTTCGGTGTCGGTGCGCCCGCCGTCACCCATGCGCTCCAGCACGGGCAACGCGAACGCGGCGGTCTTGCCGGTGCCGGTCGCGGCCTGCCCCAGCAGGTCACGACCCTCCACCAGGGGCGCGATGGCCTCCCGCTGGATGGGGGTGGGTTCCTCGTAGCCGAGTCCGGAGAGCGCCCGCAGCAGCTCGGGGCGCAGCCCGAGGTCGGCGAAGCTGGTCCTGTCGTCGTCGGGCGCGTCGGCGGTCATGGGGTCAAGTTTCGCTGATCGCCCGCGAACCGCTCGGCGAGGGGTGCCGTTCGGGGGTGGCGGGCCGCGGCGGGTGAATCGGTTAAGGTACTGCGCGGTACGAGGTCGCGTCGGTGGGTCGGGCCTGGTTTCCGTCGATCACGCTCTTCGATCGGCGGAAACCAGGCCCGACGTGCCGACTTCCAGGCGACCTCGCCGCGACGCCGGAGGCGGCGCAATCAAACACGGGCTCTGGGAGGACTTCATGCTGCGGTGGGGCGTGCTCGGCTCGACAGCCTTCATCAGCACCCGGGTCGCGCCGGCGGTCCACCGCACGCCGGACAACGCCGTGGTGGCGGTCGCGGCCCGGCCCGGGCGGTTGGCGGCGTCGGAGCGGTTCGCGGCGGAGTTCGGGGCGCGGGCGCACGACGGGTTCGAGGCGTTGCTGGCCGACGACGGCGTCGACGCGGTCTACGTGGCGCTGCCCAACTCGGAGCACGTGCCGTGGACTCTCCGGGCTTTGGCGGCGGGCAAGCACGTGCTCTGCGAGAAGCCCTTGGCGCTTTCTTCGGCCGACGTCTCGCGTGTTGCCGATGCGGCGGGCGGGCTGACCGTGATGGAGGCCTACATGTACCGGTTCCACCCGCAGCAGCGGCGGGTGGTGGAGTTGCTGGCGTCCGGGGTGATCGGCGAGTTGCGCGTGGTGCGGGCGTCGTTCGCCGGGTTGATGGACCCGGTGGGGAACATCCGGTACCTGCCGGAACTGGGCGGCGGGGCGACCTGGGACGTGGGCTGCTACGCCTTCGACGTGCCGCTGTGGGCGTTCGGACAGGCGCCGGAGCGGGTGTCGGCCCGGTTGTACTCGAAGGACGGCGCTCAGGTCGACACCAGCGGCGTGGCGACCTTGGACTTCGGCGACGGCCGCATGGCGCAGATCGACTACGGCTTCGATTACGGCCCGTGTGCTCGCTACGAATTGCAGGGCACGCACGGGTCGATCTCGGTGCGCAACGCCTGGACCGGGCCGGACGAGGAATGCCTGATCACGGTCGTGACGGACCAGGGCAGGCGCGAAGAGGTCGTGGCACCTGCGGACGCCTACGAGCACCAGGCCGCCGCCTTCGCGGAGGCCGTTCGAACGGGCCGGCCGCCGCTCGTGTCCCTGGCCGACTCCGAGCGCACCGCCCGGGTGGGTGAAGCGCTGGTGGAAGCGGCGCGGACCGGCGCGGACGTGTCGTTGTAGCCCGCGCCGGGTCCGTGTGCGCGATCAGGAGTTCATGGCCTCCCGGAGGGAGCGCGGCCGCATGTCGGTCCACACCGAATCCACGTGCGCCGAGCACTCGTCGAGACTGCCGGTCTTGCCGTCAGCCACCCACCCCGCCGGCACCGGCTGGTGCGCGGGCCACAGCGAGTACTGGCCTTCGTCGTTGACCAGCACCTGGTAGGCGATGTCAGACCTCACGGGACAACCTCCTGATCTGCGTAGCGCCGCAACGTGGGACTCACCGTCACGAACGCGGTCACCAAAGCGATCCCGACGGCACACACGACGACCGCGTCGGTGGGCGCCAGGAATTCCGTCAACACACCGCCGAGCACCGGGCCGAGCACGCCCGCGAGCCCCACGGCCACCGCCAGCACCCCGCTGAGCCGGCCGCGCAGCTCGTCGGGCGTCAGCAGGAGCTGGTGGGTCGAGATCGTCGTGTTCGCCGTCGGCGCCAGGACCATCATCAACGCGAACAACCCACCGAGCGCGTACCCGTCGGCAACCAGCAGGGAAACCGGCGTCAACGCGGTCACCGCCCAGAACACCCCGGCGATCGACACGTACGGCCCCAGCACCCGGTGGAGCTTCGGCGCGAGCAGCGACCCGACGACACCGCCGACCCCCAGCATCGCCGCCATCACCCCGATCACCGCCGGCGAGACCCCCCGGTGCTGCGCCAGCACGATCACCACCAGGTAGAAGGCGCTGAAGAACAGGTTGAGCACCACCGCACACACCGCCGTGACCCGGATCTCCCGCCGCGCCCACACCCACCGCAGCCCGTCCCGGATCTCCCGGAGGAAGCGCGGGTCGCCGACAAAGGGCGCGCGCGGCGGCACCCGCAGGAACAGCAGGGTCACGAACGCCACGCAGTGGGTCAGGAGGTCCACCAGGAACGGCAACCACCGGCTCACCGCGAACAGCACCCCGCCCAACGCCGTCCCCGCCATCTGCCCCAGCGACGTCCGGGCGGAGTTCATCGCCACCGCCGTCGCCAACTGCTCGTCAGGCACCAACCGGGGCAGGCACGAGTCCTCCGCCGGCTCGAACAGCGCCCGGCACACGCCCATCACGGCGGCCACCAACGCCATGTGCCACACCGAGGCCACGCCGTAGACCAGCGCCACCACCAGCGTCCCGAGCGCCACGGCTTGGGCCGCCTCGCAGGCCAGCATGATCCGCCGCCGGTCCCACCGGTCCACCAGCACACCCGCGGGCAGCCCGGCCAGCAACTGCGCCGCCGCGTCCACCGCCAGCACCAGCCCGGACGCGGCGGGCGACCCGGTGACCGCCAGCACCAGCAGCGGGAAGGCGATGAGCGACGCCGAGAACCCGACCTCGGCCAACGCCTGCCCGCTCCACAGCAGGGTGTAGTTCCGGTTGCGCGCCAACGAGGTCGTCATCGCCGGCAGTCCTCGGCGATGGCCCGCAGGGCGTCCGCGAAGTCCGCCGCGACCGCGCGGACCTCCTCGGCGGGGTGCACCTCCGGGTGGAAGTACCAGGAGAACCCGAGCCGCCCGTCACCCGCCTCACCGACCACGTCGACCAAGTGGTGCGAAGGGTCGGACGGGTCGTGGTCGCGGCCGATCGACGGCAGCACCGCCCGGTACAGGCCGCCGGACTCCGCCGACCCGGTGTCGAACTGCCCGAGGTAGTTGAACGCCACCGCGGGGGTCCCGCTCGCCGGCACCCGGCCGTGCTGCCGCAGCGCACCGCACCCGATCCCGTTGCCCGGCACCGCCCGCAACTGCCGCCGCACCGCCTTGACCCGGCTGCGCCAATCTCCCTCGGGCACGTCCAGCACCACCGGGTAGACGGTCGTGAACCACCCCACCGTGCGGGACAGGTCCACCCCGTCGAACAGGTCCTCCCGGCCGTGCCCCTCCAGGTCGACGGCGACCTTCGACTCACCGGTCCACCGCGCCAACGCCCAGGCCAACGCGGCCAGCAGCACGTCGTTGACCCGCGTCCGGTAGGCCACCGGCGCGCCGCGCAGCAAGGCGTCCGTGTCCTCCGCCGACAGCTCGACGGTCACCACGTCCACCGGCCCGCGCGCCTCCTCCGCCGCCGGCAGGGGAGTGCTCCAGTGGTCGACCTCGGCGTCGAACCCGCCCTCGGCCACGTGCGCCCACAGCCGCCGCGACCACTCCTGGAACGACGTCGTCTTCGCGCCCAGGTCACCGCCGCGGTAGGCCGTCTCCAGGTCGTCGAGCAAGATCCGCCACGACACCCCGTCGACCACCAGGTGGTGCGCCACCAGCAGCAACTCCGGCTCGTCCCCGGTGAACAACACCGCCTTGAACAACGGCCCGGACTCCAGCACGAAGCTCGCGTGCACCGCGTCCGCGAACGCCTCGCGGTCGTCCGCATAGGACACCACGGTGAGCACGTCCACGTCCGAAACAGGCCCGTTCTCCTGCCGCCACACACCATCCGCACACGTGAACCGCATCCGCAGCGCGTCGTGGTGCGCCATCAACTTGGCCAGCGCGGACCGCAGCCGATCGACATCCACGTCCGGGTCCAGCCGCACGAGGTGGGACTGGTTGAAGTGGTGCGGGTTGCGCCGCCCCGAGCGCAGGAACCAGTGCTGCACCGGCGTCAGCGGCACATCACCCACCACCGCCGCCTGCTCCCCGGCCACTGCCTCGACGGTCACCACGGGCGCGAGCGCGGCGATGGTCTGGTTGGCGAACAGGTCCCGCGTGCTGAACCGCAGCCCCGCCTGCCGGGCCCGCGCCACGACCTGCATGCTCAGGATCGAATCGCCGCCCAGCCCGAAGAAGTTGTCCGCCGTGCCGACCCTTGGCACGCCCAACACGTCCGCCCACACCGCCGCCAACGCCTCTTCGACCGGACCGGCCGGCGGCACGTACTCCGCCGTCGCCACCGCCGAGAAGTCCGGCTCGGGCAGCCGCGCCCGGTCCACCTTCCCGTTGGGGCTCATCGGCAGCGCGTCCACCGCCACGAACAGCGACGGCACCAGGTACTCCGGCAGCGACTCGCTCAAGAAGTCCCTCAGGTCCTGGACAGAGCCCACCACATAGGCCACCAGGCGCTTGTGCCCGGCCCCGTCCGCCCGCGCGACCACCACGGCCTCGCGCACCCCCGGATGCCGCAGCAACGCCGTCTCGACCTCGCCCAGCTCCACCCGGAACCCGCGGATCTTGACCTGCTCGTCGGCCCGCCCCACGAACTCCAGCTCGCCCCGCCGGTTCCACCGCACCACGTCCCCGGTCCGGTACATCCGCGACCCGGGCGGCCCGAACGGATCGGCCACGAACCGCGACGCCGTCAACCCCGGCCGGTCCAGATAACCGCGCGCCAACCCGACACCGGCCACGAACAGCTCACCCGGCACCCCGATCGGCACCTGCTGCCCTTCGGCGTCCAGCACGTAAACGCGCGTCCCCGGCAGCGGCCGACCGATCGGCGGCACCCCACCCGGTTCCAACGCCCCGCTCCAACTGGTGACCACGGTCGACTCGGTCGGCCCGTAGGCGTTGACCATCCGCCGTCCCGGCGCCCAGCGCCGCACCAGGTCCGCCGAACACGCGTCACCACCGACCACCAGCGTCCGGAAGGACGGCAACGCCCGGTCCGGCACGGTCGCCAGCGCGACCGGCGGGATCAACGCGTGGGTCACCCCGAACGCGTCGATGACGTCCGCCAACTGCTCGCCCAGCAGCGGACCGGGCGGCGGGACCACCAGCGCGGCCCCGGCGGGCAGCGCCATGCACAGCTCCAGCACGGAGGCGTCGAAGCTCGGCGACGAGAACTCCAGGACCCGGTCACCCGGCCGCACGTCGAGGTGTGCGATCTCGGCCGCGGAGAACGTCGAGATGCCCGCGTGGGTGACCACGACGCCCTTGGGCCGCCCGGTCGACCCGGACGTGTAGATCACGTACGCCGGGTGTTCCGGCCGCACGGGGACCCCGGGGTCGTGGTCGGGGTACCCGGACACGTCCACCGGTCCGTCCAGCACCAGCAACGGCCGGGCGTCGTCCAGCATGAACGCGATCCGCTCCGCCGGGTACGCCGGGTCGACGGGCAGGAACGCCGCACCGGCCTTGAGCACCGCCAGTTCGGCCACGACCAGCTCCGCCGACCGCGGCATCCGCACGGCCACCACCCGCTCCGGTCCGGCGCCCGCCGCGATCAGGCGGTGCGCCAACCGGTTGGCCGCCGCGTTCAGCTCGGCGTAGGTCAACTCCGCCTCGCCGACCAGCGCCAGGGCGTCAGGCGTCCGCGCCACCTGGGCCTCGACCAGCCCCCTGAACGACACGAACGGGCTCGCGGGACCGCCGTCACCGGACCGCGCCAACTCCCGGACTTCCGCGCGCGGCAACGGAAGCGTCCACAGTGGACGGTTCTCGGTGATGTCGTCGAGCAGGGTCACCAGGTGCTCGGCCAGCCGCTCGACGGTCGAGGCGTCGAACAGGTCGGTGTTGTACTCGACGGACCCGGTCAGCGCGCCGTCGTCCTCCTCGGTGAACTCCACCGTCACGTCGAACCCGGTCGAGGTCACCGGCCGCGCCACGTCCTCCGCCTCCAGCCCGGCGAACCCGGTGGGGCGCGGCGCGTTCTGCAGCGCCACCACGGCCTGGAAGATCGGCGTGCGACTGGTGTCGCGGTCGGGCTGCACGGCGTCCACGACCCGTTCGAACGGCACGTCCTGGTGCGCGAACGCGGCCAGCACGGTCTCCCGCACCCGGCCCAGCAGCTCGGGGAACGTGGCGCGCGGCTCGACCCGGGCGCGCAGCGCCAGCGTGTTGACGAAGAACCCGGCCACCCGCTCCAGTTCCGGCCGCTCGCGCCCGGCGGCGACCGTGCCCAGCGCGAAGTCCTCCTGGCCCGACCAGCGGTGCAACAGCGCCTGGCAGGCGGCGACCAGCGCCATGAACAGGGTGCAATCGTGCCGGCGGGCGATCTCCCGGACCCGGTCGGCGATGTCGCGCGGCACCGCGAACTCGACCTGCGCGCCCGCCGAGGTCTGCACGGGCGGCCGGGGCCGGTCGGTGGGCAGGTCCAGCGCCGGGACGCCACGCAGTTCCTCGCGCCAGTGGTCGAGTTGGGCGTCCAGCGGCTGTTCGCGTTGCCAAGCGGCGAAGTCCACGTACCGGACGGGCAGGTCCGGCAGGTCCTCGCCCTCGTACAGCGCGGCCAGGTCGGACACCAGGACCCCGCCGGACCAGCCATCGGTGACGATGTGGTGCATGGTCAGCGCCAGCACGTGCTCGTCCGGCGCGACCCGCACCAGCGCGGGCCGGAACAACGGCCCGGTGCCCAGGTCGAACGGCTCGACGTCGGGCAGTTCGTCCAGCAAGGGCAGTTCGACGTCGTAAGGCGGGTGGACGACTTGCACCGGCAGGCCGTCCACCGCCGGGAACGTCGTGCGCAGCGACTCGTGCCGGGCGACCAGGCCGGTCAGCGCGCGTCGCAGCCGTTCCACGTCCAGCTCACCGCGCAGCCGCACCGCCAGCGGGGTCACGTACTCCGTGCCGCCGGGCGAGAACTGGTCGAGGAACCAGAGTCGCTGCTGCGCGAACGACAACGGGAACTCGGGTCCGGTCGCTCGGGGGATCGGGGTCAGGGCCTCGCCGCTCAACGCCGCCGCCAACCTCGCCACCGTCGGGTGGTCGAACAGGGCGCGTGGCGAGACGTCGAAGCGTTCGCGCAGCCGCGACGCCACCCGGATGCTGCTGATCGAGTCCCCGCCCAGCGCGAAGAAGTCGTCCTCCGCGCCGACCCGGGCCAGGCCCAGCACGTCCGCCCAGATGCCCGCGACCAGCCGTTCGGTGTCCGTGCGCGGCTCGACGTACCCGTCCGCGACGGTCGCGTCCCGGTCCGGCGCGGGCAGCGCGGCCCGGTCCAGTTTGCCGTTGTTGTTGAGCGGCAACCGGTCCAGCGCCACGTACGCGGCGGGCACCATGTGGTCGGGCAGAGTGCGTGCCGCGTGTTCGCGCAGCGCGGCGGCCGGCATCGGCTCGTCGGCCACGACGTAGGCGACCAGCCGGTCCTCCCGGGCCACCACGGCGACCTGCCGCACCGCCGGGTGACCCGCCAGCACCGCCTCGACCTCGCCGGGCTCGACCCGGAACCCGCGCACCTTGACCTGCTGGTCGGCGCGGCCCAGGTAGTCCAGCTTGCCGTTCACCCACCGGGCCAGGTCACCGGACCGGTACATCCGCGACCCGGGCTCGCCGAACGGGTTCGCGACGAACCGCGAGGCGGTCAGCCCCGGCCGGTCGAGGTACCCGCGCGCGAGTCCCGGTCCGGCCACGTACATCTCGCCGACGACCCCGGGCGGCACGGGCTGGAAATCTTCGTCCAGCACGTAGACCCGCAGGTCGGGGATGGGCACGCCGACCGTGCCGTCCGCCTCGGTGTAGGTGACGTGGACGGTGGTCTCGGTGATGCCGTACATGTTGATCAACGTGCCGGTGCCCTGCCAGTCCGCCACCTTGCGCAGGTCCAGCGCCTCACCACCGAAGATCACGTACCGGGCGTCCGGCCGCTCGGGGATGAGCTGGTAGAACGCCGATGGTGTCTGGTTGAGCACCGTCACGCCCTCGTCTTCGAGGAGCCGCGCGAAGTCGCGTGGCGAGCGGGAGAACTCATAGGGCACTACGACGAGTCGCCCGCCGTGCAGGAGTGGTCCCCAGAGTTCCCAGACGGAGAAGTCGAAGGCGTAGCTGTGGAACAGGGTCCAGACGTCGTTCTGGTCGAACCCGAACCAGTGCTGTGTCGCGGTGAACAGCCGGATCACGTTGCTGTGCGGGATGATCACGCCCTTGGGCTTGCCGGTCGACCCGGACGTGTAGATGACGTAAGCCGGGTTCTCCGGCCGCGGCAACGTCTTCGGCGCGGTCGATGGATAACCGGACAGGTCGTCTGGCAGGCGGTCGAGCACCGCCACCGGCCGGGCGTCCTCGACCATGCCCGCGATGCGCTCCGCCGGGTACGCCGGGTCGATCGGCACATGAGCCGCACCCGCCTTGAGCACGCCCAGCACCGCGACCACCAGGTCCAGCGACCGGGGCAGCAGCAGCGCCACGAACTGCTCCGGCCCCGCGCCCTCGGCGACCAGGTGGTGCGCCAACCGGTTCGCCCGCTCGTCCAACTCCCGGTAGGTCAACGCCGACCCGTCGAACGTCACCGCGACC
Source organism: Saccharothrix sp. (assembly GCF_031180885.1). Classification (GTDB taxonomy): domain Bacteria; phylum Actinomycetota; class Actinomycetes; order Mycobacteriales; family Pseudonocardiaceae; genus Actinosynnema. The sequence goes on along the minus strand of NZ_JAPSLK010000002.1, from coordinate 285,778 downwards.
GCGTCGGGGGTCTTCAACGCCTGGGCGGCGAACACTTCCGGGATGGTCGTGGTGACGGTGCTGGTCGCGCTGCCGTTCCACTCCACCAGAACCTGGTGGCGCTCCTCCTCCGACAGCCACGGCAACTCGCCGATCCGGCGCATCGGGTCGGTGCCGAGCGCGTCGAGGAGGCGGGTGAGCCGGGCGCCCAGGGTCTCGACGGTGGCCGCGTCGAACAGGCGCGGGTCGTAGGTCAGCTCCACGTGCAGGGCCGAGTCGGCGTGCGCCCGCACGGTCAGCGGGAACGTCGTGGTGTCCAGCCCGTCGACCTCGCCCACGGTCGGCGCGTCGCCGGACGGCGCCTGCACGGGGTAGTTCTCGAACGCCAGCAGGCTGTCGAACAGCCGGCCGCCCGCCCACGCCTGGACCTGCGCCAACGCCACGAAGTCGTGCCGGCGCGACTCGATCTGGGCGTCCTGGAGCCGCCGCAGCCACGCCACGGCGTCCTCCAGCGGGTCCACGGACACACGCGTCGGCACGGTGTTGATGAACATGCCGACGATGTCCTCCACGCCGGGCAGTTCGGCGGGCCGCCCGGACACGGTGGTGCCGAACACGACGTCCCGCTCACCCGAGGTGCGAGCCAGCAGCAACGCCCACGCGCCCTGGACCAGGGTGTTCACCGTGAGGCCGTGCGCGCGGGCTACCGCGTCGAGCCGGTCGACCGGCAGGTCCAGCACCACCTGGGCGGAGGACTCGGCGCCGTGCGCGTCGGCGGGCGGGCGGTCGTAGGGCAGGGGAGTGGGCGCGGTGCGGCCCGCCACCACGGCCCGCCAGTGCGCCTCGGCCGCCGCGTGGTCCTGCTCGGCCAGCCACGCCAGGTAGTCGCGGAACGGCCGGCGCGCGACCGGCGCGTCCCCGGCGTACTCGGCAAGCACCTCGCCGAACACCTGGGACGTGCTCCACCCGTCCAGCAGCAGGTGGTGGGACGTCCACAGCACGTCCACCTCGGTGTCGGACACCCGGCCGATGGTGAGCCGCATCAGCGGGGCGCGGGTGAGGTCGAGGCCGGCCTCGGCGTCCCGGGCGACCAGGTCGTCGGTCACCGGCGCGAACTCCACCGGCACGTCGACCGCGCGGTGCACCACCTGCACCGGCTCGTCCACGCCCTCCCAGACCACGCTCGTCCGCAGCACGGGCGTGCGGTCCGCCACCCGTTGCCACGCCTGCGCCAACCGCTCCGGCGAGTCCACATCGGACAGGCGAACGCGGAGCTGGTTGAAGTAGGCCGATCCGTCGTCCACCAGGCTGTGGAACAACATCCCGGTCTGCAACGGCGTCAGCGGGTAGACGTCCTCGACGTCCGGCGTGACGATCCGGTCCACCTGCTCCTGGGTGAGCCGGGCCAGCGGGAAGTCCGAGGGCGTGCGGCCCCAAGCCGAAGCGCAATGCGCCACGATCTCGCGCAGTGCGTCCAGCATCCGGTCGGCCAGCGCGCGGACGCCCGCCTCGGTGTCCACCTCGGTCGAGTACTCCCAGTCCAGCACCAGTTCGCCGCCGGTCACGGCCGCCGTGATGTCCAGCGCGTTCGGCCGGACCACGTCGTCGGGGACTTCGCGGCCGTGCCCGGCCTCGACCGTGTCCTCGTCGAAGCGGCCCAGGTAGTTGAAGCACACGCGGGGCAGCGGCCCGTGCAGCCGGCCGGCGGACTTCAGCGCGTCGTAGCTCAACCCCTTGTGCGGCACGGCCCTGAGCTGTTCCTTGACGGCCTTGAGCGCGTCGCCCCAGTCGGCGGGCAGGTCCAACGCCACCGGGAACTGGGCGGTGAACCAGCCGACCGTGCGGGAGACGTCCGCGTCGGGGAACAACTCCTCGCGGCCGTGGCCCTCCAGCGTCACCAACACCCGGCCCGCGAAAGCCGCCGCCAACGCGGTCAACAGCACGTCGTTGACCTGGGTCCGGTAGGCCTCGGGCACCCGGCTCAGGAGCGCTTCGGTCTCGTCCCGGCCGAGTCGAACGGTCACGGTCCGGGCGCTGCCGGCGGTGGTGTGGACGGGTTCCCCGGTCGGCACGGCCTGCCAGTACGGCAATGCGTCGTCCAGTGCGCCGGAGCGGATGTGGGTGTCGAGGCGGTGGGCCCAGTCGGTGAACGGCAGGCTCCGCGGGCCGAGTTCGCCGCCGTCGTAGGCGGTGCGCAGGTCTTCCAGGACCACCCGCCACGACACGGCGTCCACCACGAGGTGGTGCGCGGTGAGGAACAACCTGCCGTCCGGGAACAACACCGCCCGGAACAGCGGGCCGCGCCGCAGGTCCAGACTCTGGCGCGCCTGTGTGGCCTCGGCTTCGTAGTCCACGGTGGACGCGAGGTGCAGGACGTCCGACGCCTCGCCGACTTCCTGCCGCCATTCGCCGTCGACCTCGACGAACCGGGTCCGCAGGGCGGCGTGGTGCGCCACCACGGCGTTCAGGGCATCGCGCAGGCGGGGCACGACGACGTCGCCCCACTCGGTGAGCACCGACATCGTGTAGTGCGCGAGCGGCCCGTGCTCGGCGAAGAACCAGTGCTGGATGGGAGTGAGTGGCGCGGGACCGGTGAACGTCGGCGCGGCGGGGGTGTCGTCGGCGGTGGTGACGGCGAGCGCCAGGTCTTCGACGGTCTGCCGCAGGAAGACGTCCTTGGACGTCAGCCGCAGCCCGGCCCGCCGCGCCCGGGACACCACCTGCATGCTCAGGATCGAGTCGCCGCCCAGGCCGAAGAAGTTGTCCCGCGCGCCGACCCGGTCCACGCCCAGCACCTCGGCCCAGATCCGGGCCAGTTCGGTCTCGACGGGTGTGCGCGGCGGGACGTACCCGGCGTCGGAGAACGTCGGCGCCGGCAGCGCGCGGCGGTCCACCTTGCCGCTCGGGGTCAGCGGGATCTGTTCCAGGGCGACGAACGCCGACGGCACCATGTGGTCGGGCAGCCGGTCCTTGAGCCAGGCGCCGAGGTCTGTGGCCGTGCCCACGACGTACCCGACGAGTCTGGCGTGACCGTTGTGCTCGCGCGCCACCACGGCCGCCTGCCGCACCTCCGGATGGGCCAGCAGCGCCGCCTCGACCTCGCCGGGTTCGACGCGGAAGCCCCGGACCTTGACCTGGTCGTCCGTGCGGCCCAGGTATTCGAGCTGGTCACCGACCCAGCGGACACGATCGCCGGTGCGGTACATGCGCCCGCCGGGCGGGCCGAACGGATCGGGCAGGAACCGCTGGGCGGTCAGGTCGGGCCGGTTGAGGTAGCCGCGCGCGACCTGGGGTCCGGCGATGTACAGCTCTCCGGGGACGCCTTCGGGTTGGGGCTGGAGCTCGGCGTCCAGGACGTGGGCGGTCAGGTTGTGCAGCGGTCGGCCGATGAGCGGGCGATCGCCCGTGACCTGCGTGGACACGGCGTCGACCGTGGTTTCGGTGGGGCCGTAGAAGTTGTAGGCACGGACGCCGGATCGGGCCAGTTCCCGCCACAGCGCTGGGTTCAGGGCTTCGCCGCCGAGAGTGAGGATCTTCGGGGCGCAGGTGCCGGTGAGCAGGCCCGCGTCGAGGAGTTGGCGCGCGAACGGTGGGCCGGCGTCGACCAGCTCGATGCCGTGCACCCGCACGTACTGGACGAACTCGGCAGGTTCGAGCCGGACGTCGTCAGTGAGCACGTGGACTTCGTGGCCGTCGGCGAGCAGCACCAGGCCTTCCCACGAGGTGTCGAACGAGAACACCGCGGACAGCGCGACTTTGAGGTGTTCGGAGGCGAAGTCGTTGCGGTGGTTGTGCAGGAGGTTCACCAGGTTGCGGTGCTCGACGACGACACCCTTGGGCGTGCCGGTGGACCCGGAGGTGTAGATGACGTAGGCCGCGTGGTCCGGCCGTAGGCCGACCTGCGGACGGGTGTCCGGGAACGCGGCCAAGTCGGGGATTGCGTCCAGCACCACCACCGGCTCGGCATCGGCCAGCAGCACGTCCAAGCGTTCGGCGGGCAGGCCGGGGTCGATCGGCAGGTACACCGCGCCCGCCTTGTGCACGGCGAGGATGGCGGTCACCACGTCCGCCGATCGGGGCAGCCGCACCGCCACGGTCCGCTCCGGCCCGGCGCCCCGGGACAGGAGGTGGTGCGCCAACCGGTTCGCGCGGGCGTCCAGTTCGGCGAAGGTCAGCCGGACGTCCCCGCGGACCAGCGCGGTCGCATCGGGTGTCTTCGCGACCTGCGCCTCGAACAGTGCGGGGAACGTCGTGTCCGGCACGTCCAGCGAAGGCCCGTGCGGCGAGGGTTCGTCGCCGAGCAGGAGGGGGACTTCGCGCAGCGGCCGGTCCGGGTCGGTGGTGACGGCGGCCAGCAGCGCCACCAGGTGCCGGCACATGCGCTCGACGGTGGCCGCGTCGAACAGGTCGGTGCTGTACTCGACCGCGCCCAGCAGGTCGCCGCCGGACTCGCCGAACTCGAACGTCAGGTCGCACAGCGCCGACACCGTGGGCACGGCCAGCTCCTCGACCCGCAGGCCGGGCAGCTCGGGCACCTCGCTCGCGGTGTTCTGCACCAGGACCATCACGTCGAACAGGGCGTTGCGGCTCGGGTCGCGCTCGGGGCGCACCGCCTCCACCACCCGCTCGAACGGCACGTCCTGGTGGGCGAAGGCGTCCAGCACGGTCTGCCGCACCCCGGACAGGAACTCGCCGAACGTCCGGTTACCGTCCACAGAGGACCGCAGGACGAGGGTGTTGACGAACAGGCCCACCACGTCGTCCAGCTCGGCCCGACCGCGCCCGGACACGGCGGTGCCGACCGCGATGTCGTCCTGGCCGGTGTAGCGGGCCAGCAGCGCCTGGCAGGCCGCGACCAGCGTGGTGAACAGGGTGTCGCCGCGCCGCCGGGCCAGTTCGCGCAGCCCCGCCGACACCTCCGCCGGCACGGTGAACCGGTGCGCCGCGCCCGCGCCCGTGCGCACCGCCGGGCGGGGCCGGTCGGTCGGCAGTTCCAGCGCCGGCACGTCCTTGAGCTTCCGGGCCCAGTGGTCGGCGGGCGGGTCGTCGCGCCAGGCCGTGTAGTCGACGTACTGGACGGGCAGCGGCGGCAGGTCCTCGCCCGCGTAGAGCGCGCCGAGGTCGCGGGCCAGGACGCCGGTCGACCAGCCGTCGGTGATGATGTGGTGCAGGGTCAGCACGAGAACGTGGTCGCCGTCGGCCACGCGCACCAGCCGTGCCCGCACCAGCGGACCTTCGCGCAGGTCGAACGGCGTGCCGACCTCCCGGCGCAGCACGTCCTCCCACGAGCCGTGCTCCACCTCCAGCGGCAGCTCGAACGGCTCGTGGATCACTTGAACGCCGTCGTCGAACGTCGTGCGCAGCGACTCGTGCCGCGCGACGAGGCCGTTGAGCGCGCGGCGCAGGGTCGGGTGGTCGAGCGGGCCGCGCAGCCGCAGGGCGGTGGGGGTGACGTACTCCGTGCCGCCGGGTTCGAAGCGGTCCAGGAACCACAACCGCCGCTGGGCGGGGGACTGCGGGTGGACGCCACCGCGCGGGATCACCGGGATGGCGTCCACCGCACTCAGACCGGCGATCGCTGTCGCGAGGCCGGACACCGTGGGGTGCTGGAACAGGGCACGGGGGGACAGCTGCACGCCGAACGCCTCGCGCAACCGGGACGTCACGCCGATGCTGAGGATGGAGTCGCCGCCGAGCGCGAAGAAGTTGTCGTCCGCGCCGACCTTTTCGACGCCGAGCACGTCGGCCCAGACCGCCGCGATCGTGCGTTCGGCGGGCGTGCGGGGCTCCTGGAAGCCGGCGGCGAACTCCGGCTCGGGCAGTGCCTTCTTGTCGAGCTTCCCGCTGGGCGACAGGGGGAACGCGTCGACCGCCACCACCGCCGAGGGGACCATGTAGTCGGGGAGGCCGGCGGCGAGGTGCTTGCGCGGGTCGGTCTCCGGTGTGCCGGTGACATACCCGACGAGCCTGCTTGACCGCACGACCACCACCGCGTCACGCACGCCGGGCACGTCCCGCAGCGCCGCCGCGACCTCGCCGGGCTCGATGCGGAAACCGCGCAGCTTGACCTGGTCGTCGGTGCGCCCGAGGTAGTCCAGGACGCCGTCGAGCCAGCGGACCCGGTCGCCGGTGCGGTACATGCGCGAGCCGGGCGGGCCGAAGGGGTCGGGCAGGAACCGCTGGGCGGTCAGGCCGGGGCGGTTCAGGTAGCCGCGACCGACCTGCGCGCCGCCCACGTACAGCTCGCCGGGGACGCCGGGCGGCACCGGGCGGAGGTCGGCGTCGAGCACGTAGGCCTGGGCGTTGTGCAGTGGACGGCCGATGACGGGGTGATCGCCGGTGACCGGCGTCGCCGCCGCGTCGACCGCGGTCTCGGTGGGGCCGTAGTAGTTGAAGCCGCGGACGTCCGAGCGGGCGATCCGCCGCCACAGCGCGGCGTCCACGGCCTCACCGCCGAGCATGAGCTGGTCCAGGCCGGATTCGAGGAGGCCGGCGGCGACCAGGCGGTGCGCGTAGGACGGGGTGAGGTCCATGGTGCCGATGCGGTGGTCGCGGACGTAGGCGACCAGGCCGTCCGGGTCGAGGCGCAGCTCGTCGTCGATGACGTGCAGCTCGTGGCCGGCGGCGAGGAAGAGGAGGCCTTCCCAGGAGGTGTCGAAGGAGAAGGTGGCGGTGAGCGCGAACCGGGTGCGCTCGCCCATCAGCTCGTGCCGGTTGGCGTGGAAGAGGTTGGAGAGCTGCCGGTGCTCCACGACCACGCCTTTCGGCTTGCCGGTCGACCCGGAGGTGTAGATGATGTAGGCCGCTTGGTCGGGCCGGACCGGTTTCACCTGATCAGGTGACATGCGGGATCCGCGACTTTCCGCCGACTCGCGCGTCCCGTAGGAGAGGAACGCGGGGGGCACGGCGCCGGGCGCGGGGTCCGGCTGGGTGTCGGACGTGATGTCCGGCCGCACGTCGGGCCTGGCGTCCGGCAGGGCGTCGAGCACGAGCTTCGGCCGGGCGTCCGCCAGCAGCAGCTCGACCCGGTCCGCGGGCAGCATCGGGTCGATCGGCAGGTAGACGGCGCCGGCCTTGAGGATCCCCAGCAGCGCCACGACAACACCCGCCGACCGCGGCACTCGCACCGCCACCACGTCCTCGGCACCGACGCCGCCGGCCCGCAAGTGCCGCGCGAGGGCGTCGGCGCGGGCGTCCAACTCGGCGAAGGTCAGCGACTCGTCCCGGAAGACGAGCGCGGTCGCGTCCGGCGTGCGGCGGGCCTGGTCGGCGAACGCCTCGTGGTAGGGGGTGCCGGGCGTGGGCAGTTCGGTGCGGTTCCACTCGACCAGCACGCGGTGCTCGTCCTCGGGGGTGAGCCACGGCAGGTCGGCGATCCGCGCGTCCGGCTGCCCGACCAGGTCGCGGACCAGGTCGCGCAGCCAGCGGGCGAGGCGTTGCGCGGTGGCCGGGTCGAACAGGTCGGGGTCGTAGGCCAGGTCGAGGTCGAGGTGCTGGGAACCGGACGCCGTGAGGGTCAGGGGGAGGGTGGTGTTGTCGACCGCGTCCACCTCGACCACGCGCGGGCCGTCGCCGGACCGGTCGAACGGGTAGTTCTCGAACACCACCACGCTGTCGAACAGCCGCGTCCCCAGCCACGACTGGATGTCCGCCAACGACGTGTGGTCGTACCGGCGGGCCTCGCCCTGAGCCGCCTGGAGGTCGCGCAGCCACGCCCCGACCCGCGCCGTCGTGTCCACCGCCACCCGCGTCGGGACGGTGTTGATCAACATGCCGACCACGTCCTCGACGCCGGGCAGTTCCGCCGGCCGCCCGGACACCGTGCTGCCGAACACCACGTCCCGCTCCCCGGAGACCCGGGACAGCAGCAACGCCCACGCGCCCTGCACGACCGTGTTCACGGTCAGCCCGAGCCGCTGCGGCGCGTCGCCCAGGTCCACCGCGACCCGCACGGACGCCGTCGCCTCCGACCGGTGCGCCTCGGCGGGCGGCCGGTCGAACGGCAGCGGCGTCGGACCGTCCACATCGGACAGCACGCGCCGCCAGTACGGCTCCGCGTCGCCCTGCTCGGCCAACCAGGCCAGGTAGTCGCGGAACGGCCGGCGGTTCGGCACGCGCGCGGGCGTGCCGGTGGTGATGGCGCGGTAGTGCTCCAGCACCTCCGCGAACACCTGCCCGGTGCTCCAGCCGTCCAGCACCACGTGGTGGGACGTCCACACGACCTCGACCCGGTCTCCACCCAGCGACGTCACGGCCACCCGCAGCAGCGGCGCGGTGTCCAGCGAGATCTCCCCGCCGGACGGCAGCACGACCTCCCGATGCACCACCTGCACCGGCTCGGCCACCCCGTCCCACACGATCGACGTGCGCAGGACCGGCGTGCGGTCCACCACGAGCTGCCACGCCCGCCGCAACGCCTTCGGGTCGCTGACGCCGTCGAGCACCAACCGCACCCGGTCCACGTACGCGCCGGGCTCGACCAGGCTGTGGAACACCATGCCCGCCTGCAACGGCGTCAGCCGGTAGACGTCCTCGACGTCCGGCGTCACGATCCGGTCCACCTGCGCCTGCGTCAGCCGCGCCAACGGGAAGTCCGACGGCGTCCGCCCCCACGCACCCGCGCAGTAGGTCACGATCTCCCGCAGCGCCTCGACCATCCGCGAAGCCAGCCGCCGCACGGTGTCCTCGTCGTGGACGTTCGCCGAGTAGTCCCAGCGCAACTCCAACTCGCTGTTCTCCACCAGCCCGGTCACGTCCAGCAGGTGCGGCCGGGCAAGACCGGGCTCCACGTCGTCGGACGCCAGGTCCCGCCGCGCCCGGAACAGCCCATCGCCGGCCACGTCGAACCGACCGTGGTAGTTGAACGACACCCCCGGCAACCCGGTCAGCCCCAGCGCCTCGTAGCTCAACCCCTTGTGCGGCACGGCCCGCAAAGCTTCCTTGACCGTCTTGAGCGTCCGCCCCCAGTCATCAGAGGTCTCCAGCACCACCGGGAACTGCGTGGTGAACCAGCCGACCGTCCGCGACAGGTCCGCGTCGAACAGCTCCTCCCGCCCGTGCCCCTCCAAAGCGACGCTCACCGAGGACCGCCCGGTCCACTCCGCCAGCACCCGCCCGAGCGCGCTCAACAGCACGTCGTTGATTTGCGTCCGGAACGCCGGCGGCACGTCGTGCAGCAACGCGTCCGTGGTCGCACGATCCAGCCGCACCGACACCGACCGCGTCGACTCGACGGTGTTCACCCCCGACCGGTCCACCGGCAGCGCCTCCGGCTCCGGCAGCGCCCGCCAGTACTCCAAGGCGTCGGCCAACCCGCCTTGCCGAACGTGCTCGTCCAGCCGGTGCGCCCAGTCGGTGAACGACGTCCCCACCGGCTCAAGCGCCTCACCCCGGTAAGCGCGTTCCAAGTCGTCCAGCAAGATCCGCCACGACACCCCGTCCACCACGAGGTGGTGCACGACCAGCAGCAACGACGGCGCGTCACCGGGGAAGAACACCGCCCGCAACAGCGGACCACCCGAAACGTCCAACGACCGCCGCGCCTCGAACGCCGACGCCTCGACATCCGACCCGACCGCGAACACCTCGGCCTCAACAGGAGCGACCTCCTGCACCCAGCCCTCGTCCCGCCGGAACCGCATCCGCAACGCGTCGTGGTGCGCCACCACCGCCCGCACCGCCGAGCGCAACGCACCAGCGTCCACCGCCGGGTCCAGCTCCACCAGCAAGGACATGGTGAAGTGCCCCAACGGCCCGTGCTCGGCGAAGAACCACCGCTGGATCGGCGTCAGCGGTGCGGGACCGGTGAAAACCCGTTCCGCCACCGGCTCTTCCACGTCGGCGGCGGCCAGGGCCAGTTCGGCGATGGTCTGGTGCCGGAACACGTCCCGCGAGGTGAGCCGCAGCCCCGCCTGCCGGGCCAGCGACACCACGCGGATGGACAGGATCGAGTCGCCGCCCAGGGTGAAGAAGTTGTCGTGCACACCGACTCGCGAAGCGCCCAGCACGTCCGCCCAGATCCAGGCCAGCACGGCCTCCGCCGGCGTGCGCGGCTCGACCACCTCGCCCTCCGCCCGCACCCGCGGCGCCGGCAACGCGGCCTTGTCGAGCTTCCCGTTGGGCGTCAACGGGATGCGCTCCAGCTCCACGAACGCCGACGGGACCTGGTAGTCCGGCAGCAGCCGCTTGAGGTGGTCCCGCAGGTCCGTCGGCGCCTCGGCCACGACGTAGGCGACCAGGCGGGTGTGCCCGTCGTCGGCACGCGCCACCACGGCGGCCTCCCGCACGTCCGGGTGGGCCAGCAGAGCGGCCTCGACCTCGCCGGGTTCGACGCGGTGGCCCCGGATCTTGACCTGGTCGTCGGTGCGCCCCAGGTACTCCAACTGGTCGCCGACCCACCGCACCCGGTCACCCGTGCGGTACATGCGGGAACCCGGCGCGCCGAACGGGTCGGCCAGGAACCGCGAAGCGGTCAGGCCGGGCCGGTCGAGGTAGCCGCGCGCCACCTGCGGACCGGCGATGTACAGTTCACCGGGCACGCCGACCGGTTGCGGCCGGAGGTTGGCGTCGAGCACGTAGGCGGTCAGGTTGTGCAGGGGACGGCCGATGACCGGCCGGTCGCCCTGCACCAGCGTGGACACCGCGTCGACCGTGGTCTCCGTTGGCCCGTAGAAGTTGTAGGCGTCGACGCCCGAACCGGCCAGCTCCCGCCACAGCGCCGCACCCAGCGCCTCGCCGCCCAGCATCAGCACCTTCGGGCGGTGCGGGCCGTCGAGCAGCCCGGCGGGCAGCAGTTGCTGCACGTAGGACGGGGTGAGGTCGAGGAAGTCGATGCGGTGCTCGCGCACGTAGGACACCAGGGCGGTCGGCTCCAGCCGGACCTCGTCGGTCAACACGTGCAGCTCGTGGCCGTCGGCCATGAGCACCAGGCCCTCCCACGACGTGTCGAACGAGAACACGGCGGTGAGCGCGGCGCGCAGGGGTTCGGCGGCGAAGTCGTTGCGGTGGTTGTGCAGGAGGTTCACCAGGTTCCGGTGCTCCACCACGACACCCTTGGGCGTGCCGGTGGACCCGGACGTGTAGATCACGTACGCGGCCTGGTCCGGCCGGATCGGCACGTCCGGCGGGGTTTCGGGCAGCCCCGCGGTGTCGGGGAGGGCGTCGAGCACCCGCACCGCGCCCGAGTCCGTGACCAGGTGCGCTTTGCGCCGCTCCGGCAGTGACGGGTCCACCGGCAGGTACACCGCGCCGGCCTTCAGCACACCCAGCACCGCCACCACCGCGTCCACCCCGCGCGGCAGCGACAGGGCCACCACCTGCTCGGGCCGCACGCCGTCCGCGACCAGTCGGTGCGCCAGCCGGTTCGCCCGCGCCTCGACCTCCGCGTAGGTCAACCGGTCCGCCCCGCACACCAGCGCGGTCGCGTCCGGCTTGCGCGAGACCCGCGCCGAGAACAGCGCCGGGAACGTGGTGTCCGGCACCTCCACCGCCGGCCCGTGCGGCGACGGCTCGTCGCCCAGCAGCAGCGGCACCTCGGCCAACGGCCGGTCCGGCTCGGCGACCACCCGGGCCAGCAGGATCAGCAGGTGCCGGCACAGCCGCGCGACCGTCTCGCCGTCGAACAGGTCCGTGCTGTACTCGACCAGGCCGTGGACGCCGTCGCCGGTCTCGGTGAAGTCGATGCTCAGGTCGAAGTTCGCGTGCCGCCGGGTCAGCGGGTGCTCGGTGACCTCCAGACCGGGCAGGGTGGGCAGCGCGTTCCCCGTGTTCTGCATCACGACCATCACGTCGAACAACGGCGTGCGGCTCGGGTCGCGCGGCACGCCCAGCGCCTCCACGACCTTGTCGAACGGGGCGTCGTCGTGCGCGAACGCGTCCAACGCGGTCGTCCGCGCCTCGGCCAGCAGCTCGGCGAACGACCGTGAAGTGTCCACAGTGGACCGCAGTACGACGGTGCCGACGAAGAACCCCACCAGCCGCTGGAGTTCGGGCCGGTTGCGCCCGGTGGTCACGGTGCCCACCGCGATGTCGTCCTGGCCGGTGTGGCGCGCCAGCAGCGCCTGGCAGGCGGCGAGCAGCACGGTGAACAGGGTCGTCTCGTGCACCCGGGCCAGCTCCGCCAGCCGCGACGACAGCAGCGGCGGCACGGTGAACTCGTGCGTCGCGCCCGCCGACGTGCGCTCCGCCGGCCGGGGCCGGTCGGTGGGCAGTTCCAACGGTGCGACCCCGGCCAGCCGGTCCCGCCAGTAGGTCAAGTCGACGGAACGATCGCGTTGCCACACCGCGTAGTCCGCGTACCGGAGGGCGACCGGCGGCAGCGCCTCGCCCCGGTACAGCGCGCCCAACTCCTCGGTCAGCACGCCGAGCGACCAGCCGTCCACCACGATGTGGTGCGAGGTCAGCAGCAGGACGTGGTCACCCTCGTGCCGGTAGAGCACCGCCCGGAACAACGGCCCGGTGGCGAGGTCGAACGGCCGTTCCACCTCGGCCCGCAGCACACCGTCCAGGTCGTCGACGTCCACCACTGGCACGTCGAGGTCGACGTCCCCCACGACCTGCACCGGCTCGCCGTCGACCTCGCCGAACGTCGTGCGCAGCGACTCGTGCCGGCGCACCAGCTCGGCCAGCGACGCGGTCAGCCGGTCCACGTTGAGCGCCCCGCGCAGCCGCAGCGCCAGCGCGGTGTTGTACTCGGTGGGCTGCACCTGGTGCAGGAACCACAGCCGCCGCTGGCCCGCCGACAGCGGGAACGGCCCGTCGTGCGGCGCGCGCGGGATCACGTCGGCGGGCTCGGTGCGGCCCGCGAGGCGCTTGCGCAGGCGCTCCCGGAGGTGTGCGGGCAGCGCGGAGATGCGGTCTTCCCTTGAGGTCGTCATGGCTCACGCTTCCCGGTCGACGAGGGCTTCGAGGTCGGCCAGCACCAGTTCCTCGACCAGGCAGGCGAGGCCGGCCACGGTGCGGGCGGTCAGCACGTCGCGTGGCGACAGGTCGACGTCGAACGCCGCCTTGGTCCGGGACGTGATGCGCAGGCTGCGGATCGAGTCGCCGCCCAGCGCGAAGAAGCTGTCCTCCACCCCGACCCGGTCGACGTCGAGCACCTCCGCCCAGATGGCGGCGATGGCCTCCTCGGTCTCCGTGCGCGGGGCCACGTACTCGGTGGAGGTGACCGCGTCGCGCTCGGGCGCGGGGAGCGCGACGCGGTCCAACTTGCCGTTGGCGTTGAGCGGCAGCCGGTCCAGCGCCACGAACGCCGACGGGACCATGTGCGCCGGCAGCACGGCCGAGGCGTGGTCGCGCAGCTCCGAAACCCGCACGTCCCCGCTCGGCACGTAGTACGCGACCAAACGCTGGTCCTGTTCCAGCACAACGACCTGGGCGACCCGGGGATGCGCGTTCAGCACCACCTCGATCTCACCGGGCTCGACCCGGAAGCCCCGGATCTTGACCTGGTGGTCCGCCCGGCCCAGGTAGCGCAGCCGGCCGTCCCGCCACACGGCCAGGTCGCCGCTGCGGTACATGCGGGAACCCGCAGCGCCGAACGGGTTCGCGACGAACCGCGAGGCGGTCAGCCCCGGCCGGTCGAGGTACCCGCGCGCGAGTCCCGGTCCGGCCACGTACATCTCGCCGACGACGCCGGGCGGCACCGGCTGAAGGTCTTCGTCCAGCACGTAGACCCGCAGGTCGGGGATGGGCACGCCGACCGTGCCGTCCGCCTCGGTGTAGGTGACGTGGACGGTGGTCTCGGTGATGCCGTACATGTTGATCAAGGTTCCGGTGCCCTGCCAGTCCTTGGTCTTGTCCAGGTCCAGGGCCTCGCCGCCGAAGATCACCCGAGGGGTGTCGGGCTGTTCGGGGATGAGCTGGTAGAACGCCGACGGCGTCTGGTTGAGCACCGTCACGCCCTCGTCCTTGAGCAGCCGCGCGAAGTCCTTCGGTGACCGGGAGACGTCGTAGGGCACCACGACGAGTCGTCCGCCGTGCAGGAGCGGTCCCCAGAGTTCCCAGACCGAGAAGTCGAAGGCGTAGCTGTGGAACAGGGTCCAAACGTCTTGCGGGCCGAACCCGAACCAGTGGTCCGTCGCCGTGAACAGCCGGATCACGTTGGTGTGCGGGATGATCACGCCCTTGGGCTTGCCCGTGGACCCGGACGTGTAGATGACGTACGCCGGGTTCTCCGGCCGCAGCAACGTCTTTGGTGCAGTCGATGGATAACCGGACAGATCGGGCAGGCGGTCGAGAACCACGACCGGCTTGGCATCCGCGATCGTGCCCGCGATGCGCTCCGGCGGGTAGGCCGGGTCGACCGGCAGGTAGGCCGCTCCGGACTTGAGCACCCCCAGCACGGCCACGACCAGGTCCGCCGAACGGTCGAACGTCAACGCCACCAGGCGTTCCGGACCCGCGCCGGCCGCGATCAGGTGGTGCGCCAACCGGTTCGCCCGCTCGTCCAACTCCCGGTAGGTCAGGGCCGACCCGTCGAACGTCACCGCGACCGCGTCCGGGGTCTTCAACGCCTGGGCGGCGAACGCCTCGGGGATCGTCGTGGTGGCGGTGCTGGTCACGCTGCCGTTCCACCCCACCAGGACCTGATGACGTTCCTCGTCCGACAGCCACGGCACCCGCGCCACCGGCCGCTCGGCGTCCGCGACCAGGCCCACCAGCAACGACATCAGCCGCGCACCCAACCGGACGACCGTGTCCGCGTCGAACATCGCGGGCTCGTAGCCCAGCAGCACGGACAGGCGCTCCCGCGGGTACACCGTGGCGCTCAACGGGAAGCTCGTGGTCTCCACGGCCTCGATCTCCCGCAGCCCCATCCCGTCGCCCAGCTCCACGGGGTAGTTCTCGAACACCACCGCGCTGTCGAACAGGTTCGCGCCCTCCGGCACCGCGCTCCACGACCGCAGCCGGGTCAGCGGCACGTGCTCGAACCGCCGCGACTCCGCCTGCTGCTCCTGCAACTCCCGCAGCCACGCCACCACCGGCCGGGCGCCGTCGACCCGGACCCGCACCGGCAGCGTGTTGATGAAGATGCCGGTGATCGCGTCCGCGCCCGGCAGGTCCGCGGGCCGGCCGGACACGGTCGCGCCGAAGCACACGTCCCGCTGCCCCGACGACCGCGCCAGCAGCAGCGCCCACGCGGCTTGGACCAGCGTGTTCACCGTGAGTCCGTGGGTGCGGGCGAACTCGTAGAGCCGTGTCGAGTCCTCGGGGGTCAACTCCACGGCGTGCCGGGCGGAGGTCGCGGCCGGGCCGGTCGACGGCCGGTCGGCGGGCAGCGGGGTCGGCGAGTCGAACGTGCCCAGCACGTCCCGCCAGTGGCGTTCGGCGGCCTCGTCGTCCTGCGCCGCGAGCCACGCCACGTAGTCCCGGAACGGCCGGCGCTCGGCGGGCTCGCCCAGCACGTCCGACAGCACCTGGAACACGCTCCACCCGTCGAGCAGCACGTGGTGGAACGTCCACACCACCCGCACGGTCTCCGGCGCCAGCCGGACCACCGCCACCCGCGTGAGCGGCGGCACGGACAGGTCGATGCCCAGCGCCCGGTCCTGCGCCAGGAACACCCGCAGCCGCTCGGCCCGCTCGGCGTCGTCCAGCCCGCTCCAGTCCAGGAAGGTGAACGGCACGTCGGCGTGCTCGTGCACCACCTGCAACGGCTCGGGCACGTCGTCCCACAGCACGCTCGACCGCAGCACGGGCGTCCGGTCCACGACCCGCTGCCAGGCACGGGCGAACGCCGCCGAGTCAGGCACCCCGTCCACGACGAACGTGATCTGCTGGAAGTACACGCGGGTGTCTGATCGCGCTGTTTCCGGCGTCGCGTCCAGGCCGTGGAACACCATGCCCGCCTGCATCGGGGTGAGCGGGTAGGCGTCCTCGCCGGTGATCCGGTCCACCTGCTGCTGGGTCAGGCGCGCCAGCGGGAAGTCCGACGGCGTCCGACCGCCCGCGCCCGGTTCCGCGCAGTGCGCGATGACCGCCCGCAGCGCCGCCGCGTAGGCCTCGGCCAGGCGCGCGACGGTGGACCCGTCGTGGTTGGCGTCGCTGTAGTGCCAGGTGACCTCCAGCCGGCCGTCCTGCACGCGGCCGACGACGTCGAGCAGGTGCGGGCGCGGCATGTCCGGGTCGGCGGTCAGGTCCAGGTCTCGCCCGCCCCCGTCGAACCGGCCCAGGTAGTTGAAGCCCACGGCCGGGTCGCACGCCGGGCCGCCCGCGAGCCGGCGCAGCGCACCGCAGCCGATGCCTCGGCGCGGCACGGCCCGCAGCTGCTCCTTCACAGACTTGAGGGCCGCGCCCCAGTCGTTCCGCACGTTCAAAGCGACCGGGTAGACGGTGGTGAACCAGCCGACCGTGCGGGACAGGTCCACGTCGTCGAACAATTCCTCGCGGCCGTGGCCCTCCAGGTCCACCACGACCCGGTCACGGCCGGTCCAGTCGGCCAGCACCCGGCTCAGGACGGTCAGCAGCACGTCGTTCACCTGCGTCCGGTAGACGTCCGGCACGTCCCGCAGCAGGGCGGTGGTGTCCTCTTCGGACAGTCGAACGGTCACCTCGCGCTCGGTCGCGAAGGTGTTGGGGCCGTGCCGGTCGGTGGGGATCTCGCCGCCGGAGACGGCCGACCAGTACGGGAGTTCGTCGTCGAACCCGCCGGCCCGGGTGTGCTCGGCCAGTCGGCGCGCCCAGTCGCGGAACGACGTCGTCTTGCGCCCCAACGGTTTCCCGTGCAGGACGGTGACCAGGTCCTCGGCCAGGACGCGCCACGACACTCCGTCGACCACCAGGTGGTGCGCGGTCAGCCGGACGGACCGGGAGCCGACGATCTCCGCGCGCAGGAACGGGTCCGGGCACCCGACTGGCCGGTTGACCTGCCGGTCGGGCTCGAACCTCATGCGCAGGGCGTCGTGGTGCTCGACCAGGGCGGCGACGGCGTCGTTCAGCGCGGATTCGGTGACGTCTTCGTCCAGGTCGACGATCAAAGACTGCTCGAACAGCGTGGAACCGGTGTCCAGGAACCACTTCTGGATCGGCGTCAGGGGCGCCTCGCCGGTGACGGGGTCCTGGTCGGCGTCCGGCGGCAGGTCGCGGGTGACGTGCGGGGCGAGCGCGGCGATCGTCTGGTGGGCGAAGATGTCCCGCGAGGTCAGCACGAGCCCGGCCGCGCGGGCCTTGGTGACCACCTGGATGCCCAGGATGGAGTCGCCGCCCAGCGCGAAGAAGTTGTCCCGCACGCCGACCTTCGCCGCGCCCAGCACCTCGGCGAACACGTCCGCCAGCACGGCCTCGGTGGGCGTGCGCGGCGCGACGTGGGCGTCGGTTCCCCGGGGCGGGGCGGGCAGGTCGGCGCGGTTCAGCCGGTGCAGGCCGACGAACGTCGCCGGGATGGCGTGCGCGGGCAGGGTCTGGCCCGCGAAACCCTTGAGGGCGGCCGGGTTCACCGGCGGCGTCACGTAGGCGACCAACCGGCCGTCGACCGGGACCACGACGGCGTCGGCGACCTCGTGGTGCCGTTTCAGGGTCGCCTCCACCTCGGCGAGATCGACCCGCAGGCCGCGCACGCGAACCGTGTCGTCGGGCGGGAAGTCCAGCTCCACCAACGACTTCAGCGGCTTGTCGGGGTGCTCGACGACGTCGTGGAGGAGGGTGTCGAGGTCTTGGGCGAGGCGTTCGATCGTTCCGGCGTCGAACAGGTCGGTGTTGTACTCGACGGTGAGGGTGAGGGAGTCGTCGCGCGGCCAGAACTCGACCACCAGGTCGAACCGGGCGTTCGGGCGGGGCAGGTCGTGTTCGGTGACGGTCAGACCGCCGAAGTCCTCGCGCTTGACCAGGGGTTGCTGCAACGCCACGACCGCTTGGACCAGGGGCGTGCGGCTGGGGTCGGGGGCGAGGCCCAGTTCGGCCACCAGCCGGTCGAACGGCACGTCCTCGTGCTCGAACGCCTCCAGGACGGTGCCGCGGACCTGGTCGAGGAACGCGGTGAACGGCAGGTCCGGGTCGACCCACGAGCGCAGGACCAGCGTGCGCACGAAGAACCCGACCGCCCGGTCGAGGTCGGCGTGGTCGCGGCCGGAGGTGACGGTGCCGACCGCGATGTCCCGTTGCCGCGCCCTGGCGGACAGCAGCACTTGGACGGCGGCGGTGAGGGTGGTGAACAGGGTGGCGTCGTGCGCGCGGCCTACGGAGGTCAGCCTGTCCACCAGGTCGCGCGGCAGGGCTCTGCGCAGGACGGCACCCGAGGTGGTGCGCAGGGCCGGGCGGGGCCGGTCGGTCGGGAGGTCCAGCGCCTCGATGCCGGCCAGCCGTTCCAGCCAGTGGGCCGCGTCCTGGTGCGGGCGGTCGGCGTCCCAGACCGCGAAGTCGGGGTACTGGGCGGTCGGCGCGGCGGGTTCGACGCCCGCGTAGAGGTCGGCCAGTTCGTCGATTAGCACGGCCACGGACCAGCCGTCGGTCACGATGTGGTGCTGCACCAGGATGAGGACGTGGTCATCGGGGCCCAGCGGCTTGAGGACCGCGCGGGTCAGCGGGCCGCGCCGCAGGTCGAACGGCGCGCACAGTTCGCGCTCGTCGCCGATGATCAGCGGGATCGTGCCGTGTTCGGCGACCATCTGCATCGGCTCGCCGTCGATGACGTCGAAGGTGGTGCGCAGGGCGTCGTGGCGGCGGGCCAGCGCGTCCAGCGCGGACTCCAGGCGGCCGACGTCCAGTGGTCCGGTCAGCCGCAGGCCCACGCCGGTGTTCTGCTCGGCGGTGCCGTCGAGGGAGAACAGGCGGCGCTGGGCGGGGGAGAGCGGTAACGGGCGGTTGCGTGGAACCTTGGGGATCGGGGTGTGTGCGGGCAGTGCTGTGGCCAGTGCCTCGACGGTGCGGTGCTCGAACATCGCCCGGACCGGCAGGCCGCCCAGCCGTGCGAGCGCCCGGACGGCGCGGATCGAGTCGCCGCCCAGGGCGAAGAAGTCGTCGTGCACGCCGATTCGGGGGATGCCGAGGACGTCCTGCCACACCTCGGCCACCTCGCGTTCGGCGTCCGTGCGGGGGGCGATGAAGTCCTCTGCGGTGATGCCCACGACTGGGGCGGGCAGCGCTGACCGGTCGAGCTTTCCGTTGGGCGACAGCGGGAAGGCGTCGAGGGCGACGAACGCCGCCGGCACCATGTAGTCCGGGAGGGTCGCCGCGAGGTAGTCGCGCAGCCCTGCGGTGTCGCCGACCACGTAGGCCACCAGGCGCTTGGGCTCGTCGCGGGCGATCACCGCGGCTTGGCGCACCGCCGGGTGTTCGCGCAGCAGCGCCTCGATCTCGCCGGGCTCGACCCGGAAGCCCCGGATCTTGACCTGGTGGTCGGCGCGGCCGACGAACTCCAGCTCGCCGTCCGGCTTGACCCGCACCACGTCCCCGGTCCGGTACATGCGGGACCCGGGTGGGCCGAACGGGTCGGCCACGAAGCGGGACGCGGTGAGGCCGGGTCGGCGCAGGTAGCCGCGCGCCAGGCCCACGCCCGTCACGTACAGCTCGCCCTCGGCGGTCGGGTGGAGTTCGTCGTCCAGCACGCGGACTTCGGTGCCCGGGATCGGTCGGCCGATGGGCGGGGTGCCGCCCGGTACCAGGGGGTCGCTCCAGCTGGTGACCACGGTGGACTCGGTGGGGCCGTAGGCGTTGATCATCCGCCGGCCTCCCGACCACCGGGCGACGAGGTCGGGTGCGCAGGCGTCACCGCCGACGATGAGGCAGCGGAAGGTGGGCAATGGTCGGTCGGGGACGGTCGCGAGCGCCACGGGAGGGATGAGCGCGTGGGTCACGCCGAACTCGTCGACCACGTCCGCTAGTTGCTCGCCGAGCAATGGGCCGGGAGGGGGGACGACCAAGGCCGCGCCGGCGGGCAGCGCCATGCAGAGTTCCAGCACGGACGCGTCGAAGCTGGGGGAGCTGAACTGGAGGACCCGGTCGCCGGGCCGCACGTCGAAGTGCGCGATCTCGGCGTGCGCGAACGCCGGCAGCCCGCGGTGGGTGACCACCACGCCCTTGGGCCGGCCGGTCGAGCCGGAGGTGTAGATGACGTAGGCGGGCGAGTCGGGGTGGATCGCCACGCCGGGATCGGTGTCGGGCTGGCCATCGGTGTCCAGCGGGCCGTCGAGGACCAGGAGCGGGTCGGCGTCGGCGAGCATGAACTCGATGCGCTCGGCCGGGTACGCCGGGTCCACCGGCAGGTAGGCGGCACCGGTTTTGAGGACTGCGAGCCGGGCGACGACGTTGTCCACCGACCGCGGCAGGGCGATCGCCACCACCCGCTCCGGCCGCGCGCCCTTCCCGCGAAGCAGGTGCGCCAACCGGTTGGCGCGGGCGTCGAGTTCGCGGTAGCTCACCGCGCCCGCCGCGGACACCACCGCGGGGGCGTCCGGGGTCCGGTCGACCTGCGCGGCCACGAGTCCCGGCAGATTTTGGGCAGACGTCATCGCGAGCGGAACCTTTCTGCGGGATCAGGGGGAGAGCGGGTGCGGCCTTACCCGCTTTTTCGGGGTTCAAACGCGCTTTTCAGACCATTTCCGGGACCTGCCTGCGGGCCAATCGGCCACCGATCTGGATCCACTCGATCGCGCCGCCCTGCGGGTCCCGCAGGAAACGTCCCGTTTGGCTCGTGTCGCCGGTGTCGGAATCACGCATCGCGAACAGCAGGCCGTCGAACAACGACAGGTCCGCGAACGGCTCGCCGTCCACCGTGAGCTTCAGCACCTCGCGGTCGGCCGGCCGCACCTTGTATTCGGTGTCGCCGTTGCGGAACCGGCCCGCGCAGTCCGGCGGGGGCGGGATGCGGCGGCGCAGCGCGCGGAATCCGTCGTAATCGCCGACCGGCAGACCGGCCTCCGCCAATTCGGGGACGAGGTCCCGCCACAGCGCGAAGCCGCTGCTGCCGTTGGTGGTCAGCGCCACCACGGTGCCGTCGTCGGGGTTGATCCGGAGGTGGCACGAGGTGCCGTCGGCGGTGCCGTCGTGGCCGACCCAGACCGTGCCGTCGCGCTCGTAGAGGGCCAGGCCCAGCCCCCAGCCGTCGGCCATGCCGAACGGCTCGGCGTGCCGCACCGGCGCGCGCATCAGGTCGAGGTCGTCGGCGTCGACGAGGCTGGGCGGCGCGCCCGCGAGCATGCGCCCGAAGGTGACCAGGTCGGTGGCGCCGGCGGCCAGCGCGCCCGCCGGCGCGTCCACCAGGGCCAGGGACTGGCGCACCGGGGTGACGCGTTTCGTCGTGGAGTTGACGGCGTGGCCGGGCACGGTGGCGCGGTCGGTGTCGGGGCCGACGGTGAACCGCGGGCGCAGGCCCAGCGGGCGCAGCAGCACCGCGTCCACCGCCTCCCACCAGGACATCCCGGTCGCCTGCTCGATGAGGTGACCGACCAGGACGTAGCCGATGTTGGAGTAGGAGAAGCCGGCGCCGGGGCGGTGCAGCGGCACCAGCGTGCGGCACGCTTCGAGGGCGTGGCGGCGCAGGGAGGTGCCGTGGACGTCGTCGGGGTCGGACGGCAGGCCGCCGGTGTGGCTGAGCAGTTGGCGCAGGGTGAGGGGGAGCCCGACGTCGGGCAGCGGCGCGTCGAGGTCGAGGTCGCCGTCGGAGACCAGGGCCATCGCGACGGTCGCGGTGAAGGTCTTGGTGATCGACCCGATGGGCACGGCCGCGTCGGCGGGGAGACCGATCGTGGTGGTCCAGAGCCCTTCACCGGGGCGGTGCACGGCGAACTGGGCGCCGGGCACGAGGTGCTCGTCGACCAGGCCGGCTAATCGACGGGCGATCTGTTCGGTGTTCATCGAAGGGGATCCTTTGTGCGAATGGACCATTTGGTCGCGGACCTACGTTGACGTCCGTTCCGGGCGTCACGCGACCGCCGAACGGAGCATCTGCCGAATTAAGATTCCCCGGTTTCTGTGGAAGTAACCGGTCGTTTCCGGCGGCTTTGGCCGGTTTCACTCGAATGGCCTGGTTTGGACTGGCCGGTTCCGTAAATCGGAGGGCTTCGGCGGGGATATGCGCGGTCTATTCGCGGTCGAGTGTAAAGTTTCCTGCGTCGGGGTGGGCCGGTGGCGGAGGTGTCCACTGGATGGACTCACGAAGTGTATTTAACAGAGTTGTGGCGTGGTCCCGAAGAAATGCGGTGGCGGGCGTAACCAAGGGGCGACGGTCGTCGTTTGTGGTTACTCGCCGGTTCGGTGGTGGGTTGTTCGCGGTTGCCCGCCGGTCTGGCGTGGGTTGTTCGCGCCGGTCCGACGTGGGGTTGTTCGCGCCGGTCCGACGTGGGGTTGTTCGCGTCGGTCTGGTGTGGGGGTGTTCGCGGTTACTCGCCGGTTCGGGTGCGGCGGTAGTGGCGGGCGGCGCGGACGCGGTTGCCGCAGGCCGGCGAGCACCATTCGCGGCGCGGGTGGTCCTTGACGAAGTACAGGACGCAGCCCGGGGCGTAGCAGGCGCGCAGGAGGGTGCGGTCGGGGCCGGTGAACATCTCGACGGCCTCGGCGGCGGTGGCGGCGAGGGTCGCGGTTGCCGGTGGGGCGTCGGTGGTGGTGCGGCGGTGGAGTTCGCCGTCCTGGAGTTCGAGTTGTGGCCAGGTGGTGGCGCGGCGGACGGCGGCGTTGATGGTGGCGACGGCGCGGTCGTGGGCGGCGATCCGGTTGTGGGTGGCGGTTCCGTTGTGGGCGGCGGTCCGGTCGTGGGTGGCGGTTTCGTTGTGGGTGGTGGCGATGGGGCGGGTGTCGTTGGTGAGGGTGGCGGCCAGGTCGCGGAGGGCTTGGCGGAGGGTGCGGAACGCATCGAGGTCGTCTGCGGTGACCGGGGTGCCGCCCAGCCAAGTGGTGAGGCCGTCAGTGGTGGTGAGGTCGTCGTGCAGCCCGGAGCGATCGGCCCAGATGGTGTTCATCAGGCGGACTGGGCGGGGTTCGTTGGGCAGCACGGCCTCACGGTAACACGGGGTTGCATGCGTTAGGGCTGTGTTCTAACGTTTGCCTGTTGATCTAAACGTTAGAAGGGGTGTTGTTCGTGAGCCTGGTGCCGCCGTTCGACGAGGAGACCGCCCGCCGCAAGGTCCGGGCCGCGCAGGACGCCTGGAACACCCGCGACCCGCAGCGGGTGGCGGCCGCGTACACGCCGGATTCGGTGTGGCGCAACAGGTCCGAGTTCGTGACGGGGCGGGACGAGATCGTCGCGTTCCTGACGCGGAAGTGGGAGCGGGAGCACGAGTACGTGCTGCGGAAGTCGCTGTGGGCGTTCGGGGGCAACCGGATCGCCGTGCGCTTCCAGTACGAGTGGCACGACGACGAGGGGCAGTGGTGGCGCAGCTACGGCAACGAGAACTGGGAGTTCGCGGCGGACGGGCTGATGCGGCGGCGTGAGGCGAGCATCAACGACGTGCGGATCGGGGTGGACGACCGGCGGATCGACCCGTTGTCGGACTTCGAGATCCCGTTGAGCTGAGGGAGAGCGCGCGGGCGGTCGGGGTGGTGGTGTGCGTCGGCGGCCTGCGGGTCAGTCGTGGTGGACGCGTTGGTGCAGGGACTCCATGCGGGAGTCGAGTTCGGCCGCTATGGCGGCCGTGTTGGTGAGTTCCTCCACGAAGCCGCTCGGGACCTGGTCGTCGTACTTGTAGAACAGCTTGTGCTCCAGGGTCGCCCAGAAGTCCATGGCGATGGTGCGCAGCTGGACCTCCACCTTCACGTGCTCCACGCGGTCGGACAGGAAGACCGGGATGCGGACGATCAGGTGCAGGCTGCGGTAGCCGTTCGGCTTGGGCGCGGCGATGTAGTCCTTGGTCTTCAGGATCTCGACGTCGTTCTGGCGGGCCAGCATGTCGCGGACGCGGTAGACGTCGGAGACGAAGGGGCACACCACGCGCACGCCCGCCACGTCGTCGAGGTGCTCGGCGGCCAGGGCCAGGTCCGGGGGCAGGCCCTTGCGGCGGAGCTTGTCCAGGATCGCGTCCGGGCGCTTCACGCGCTGGGTGATGTGCTCGATCGGGTCGTGCTGGTGGACGAGGTCGAACTCCTCGCTGAGGATGCGGAGCTTCGTCATCAGCTCCTCGACCGCGAACTTGTACACCACCAGGGACCGCCGCAGCAGGTCGTCGGCGACGCCCGTCTCCATGATCCCAGCGTACCGATCAGCTACGATGCCGGACGTGAACACCCACTGGCACGTCGTTCTGCCGCCGCCGGCCGCCTGACGGGCGCACCCGCGGCAATCTTCCTTTGACGCTCGGCTTGTCGCCGTGCGCCCGTTCGCGCCCTTTTTCGGACTTCCGCGAACGGAGAACACGTGTCATCGACTGTGCTTCGAGCACGCTTCACCCACGGACCGCTGCCCATCCTGGGCGCGTGCTTCCTGTGGGGCACTACCGGCACCGTCAGCTCACTGGCCCCCGCGTCCGCACCCGCTTCGGCGGTCGGCGCGGCAGGGCTGGTGGTCGGTGGGCTGTTGCTTTTCCTGACCGCCGGCGGGACCCGGGAGGTGATCGCTCGGGCCGACTGGAGGTTGTTGTTGGTCGGTTCGGTCACTGTGGCCGGGTATGCGTTGGCGTTCTACCCGGCGGTCGCGCGTACCGGGGTGGCGGTGGCCACAACCGTGGCGCTGGCCACCGCGCCGATCGTGCTGGGGATCAGGTCCCGGCCAGTGGTGACGTTGACCGCGGTCGGGGGGTGTGCGGCGCTCGTGCTCGGTGGCGGGGAGGCGCACGTCGACCTGGTCGGGGTCGGGTTGGCCGTGGTCGCCGGGCTGTCCTACGCCGTGTACTCGGTGGTGTGCGCGCACCTCATCGGGCGCGGGCACCCGTCGCGTGCGGTGGTGGGGACGGTTTTCGGCGGGGCGTCGGTGTTGACGTTGCCCGTGTTGTTGGTGTTGGGGGTTTCGTGGCTGGGTGAGGGGGCCGGGGTGGCGGTGGTGGCGCACCTGTCGGTGTTCACCACGTTCCTGGCTTACCTGCTGTTCGGGCGTGGGCTTCGGCACACTTCGGCGGCTGCGGCTACCACGTTGACCCTGGCAGAGCCGGCGGTGGCGGCGGTGTTGGGTGTGGTGGTGTTGGGGGAGCGGTTGCCGGTGGTGTCGTGGTGCGGCATGGCCGTGTTGGCGGTGGCGCTGGCGGCGTTGGCTCGATGAGGGTCACGTTGGGGCGCTGAGCTGCGGAAATGGGGTGCCCGGCCGTGCGGGTGGCGCGCGGCCGGGTGGCCTCCGGCCCCCGTCTCGATCATCTCACGGGGACCGACTACGCGGGGGACCGACTAAAAGTGGTGCTGGTCAGTCCTGGTGGCGGTCCATGGCGCCGCCCAGGCCGTAGAGGATGCGTTGGATGACCTCGGGGTCGACCTCGGGTTCGTCGCCCAGGGCCTCCGCGGCGGGGGAGCGGCGGGGTTCGCGGCGGGGGAGGGGGACGGAGGAGGCGTTCATGCCGGACGGCAGCGTGAGTTCGCACCAGGCCAGGCGGCCGCCGGCGGTGAGGTCCACCAGGCCCGCGCGGGCGCCGGCCAGCTCTGGGGGGAGGGCGACGCGGTTGCCTTCCACCTCGACCACCAGGGAGCTGCCGCTCAGGCGGAGGCGCACCAGCAGGAAGCCGGGGACGCGCGGGTCGGCCACGTCGACCGCGGCGGCCACCAGGCGGCGGGCCGTTTGGGAGGCCTCGTCCTGCATGGAGCGCAGGCGCCACTCGCCGAGCGAGAAGCGCACGAACATGTCCGCGACGTTGACCGCGGTGGGCAGCGCGACGAGTCGAATGTCGTCGACCTGTTCGGTCCGGGCGTTCACACCGATCCTCCTCGCCGGGCGTCCAGCCGCATGTTGCGCCAGATGGTGCCATGAATACGGCCCGTGTCACCCACGTGGTCTAGACACCGTGAGCGGAACGTGTCCATTAGTACGGGCGGAGCGGGCCGGTGGTTCACGGTTCGTGCCTGGAAGGTCTCAGACGGTATCGAAATGACGTTCGGGGTGGAATATCGGGGGGTCACTCGATCCAGCGACCGGAACTACTGTATGTGCATGCGAAAGGGGCCCGTCCGGATCACCGGTCAGGCCCCTTCGAAGGGTGTGCTCAGGCCTGCAGCACGGCCTCGATCTCGAGCAGGATGGTGATCTTGTCGCCGACGGCCGCGCCCGCCGCGCCGCCGGTCACGCCGAAGTCCTTGCGGCTGATCTCGGTGCTGGCGGAGAAGCCCGCGACCTTGGCGCCCTCGAAGCCGTCGCCGAAGCCGTTCAGCTCCAGCTCCAGCTCGACGGCCTTGGTCACGCCGCGCAGGGTCAGCTCGCCGTCGACGACGAAGCCCTCGCCGTTGGCGCGCACGCCGGTGGAGGTGAAGGTCAGCTCCGGGTACTTCTCGACGTCCAGGAAGTCCTCGTTGCGGACGTGCGCGTCGCGCGCCTCGTTCTTGGTGTTGATCGACGCCGTCTCGATCTTGGCGGTGACGGACGACTCCAGCGGGTTCTCCGCGGTCACGATCTGGCCCTCGAACGTGTCGAAGTGGCCGCGGACCTTGGAGATGCCGAGGTGGCGGACCACGAAGGAGACGTCGGAGTGCACCGGGTCGATCGCCCACGTGCCCGCGATGTAGCCGGGGATCTGCACGGTCTGCGTGGTCATGTGAAGTCCTTCTCGCTCGGTCTGGTTGAACTCTCAACCGAACATAGCGCATCCTGGTTGAGAGTTCAACAAGGCCCGTATGATGGGAGCATGAGCGACGTGCGGTGGCTGAACGCCGATGAACAGCGGATTTGGCGCGGCTTCATGACCGCCGTGACCAAGTTCACCGAACACCTCGACCGGCAGTTGCAGCGCGACTCCCGGATGCCGGTCGCGTACTACGAGATCCTGGTCGCACTGTCCGAGGCGCCCGGCAGATCGCTGCGGATGAGCGAACTGGCCCTGGTCTGCCACTCCTCCCGCAGCCGCCTCTCGCACGCGGTGGCCAAGCTGGAGAAGGAGGGCTGGGTGCAGCGGCAGGCGTGCCCGTCGGACCGGCGCGGCTCCATCGCCGTGCTCACCGACCGCGGGTTCGCCGTGCTGGAAGCGGCTACCCCGGGGCACGTCACGGCGGTGCGCGAGCACCTGTTCGACGTGCTCACCCCGGACCAGTTGCGGTCGCTGGAGGACATCAGCCGGGCCATCGAGAAGGGCCTGCAGACCGAGTGCGCCCAGGTCCGCGCGGAGATCGGCGAGTTCTAGCCCGCCATGATGGCCGCCGCGGTGGGCGGCACGACGATGCGCAGCTTGTCCAGCAGTTCCAGGTCGGTCAGGCCGCCGTCGACCGAGATGACCGACACGACGTTTCCCCGGGCGAGCAGGGCGTAGCAGATCGCCCAGTAGTCGTCCCCCTCGCACACCGCGTAACTCGCGTCCAGGTCGGACATCTGCGGCAGGGTCACCGGGGCGGTGACCACCATGGTCCGGTCGTTCCACTGGTACTCCTCGCACGACTCCGCGTCCTGCTTGATCTTGGCGATCACCTCGGCACCGGTCTTGTCCTCGAACCACGTGACGAGCTGGTCCGCGCGGAACTTCTCGCCCTCCCAGCGGCGGACGAAGTTGATGTAGTAGCCGTGGTCGACCTCGACGTCGCTCCGGACGCACGGCGAAGGCGGCAACCACTTGCCCGCGGTCCGGTCGTCCGCGCCGGTCGGGAGGCCGATCCCGGCCATGCCGTCCACCGGGATCGCGTAGGACTTGATCTTCAGGGGTGCGGACTCGGCGTTGATGCCGGTGGTGGTGGTCGTCGTGGGGACCGTCGTGGTGGTCGACGGGGGTGGTGTCGAGGACGGGGCCGGCGGCGGCGTGCCTGTGCAGGCGGTCGTCAGCAAGAGCGCGATGGCGAGTAGGCGTTTCATGCGGATCCCCCCGGAAGTGCTGCCCCTGTCGGAGGGTAATCCGGCTTCCCTCCCGGGAGGGGGGAACGGTCCGAAGTGGACGCATCCGGCCGAAGGCCTTGTGGGCCGGTCGGAGCAGGGCCGAAGAGTCTTCTCCGAAGTGTCATAGGAGGGCGTTAGCATCCGCGCGTGGGGTTAAAGCTGGGATCGATCGCGCGCCGCGTCGCGGACCTGGGCCGCCGCCGGTCGGCGAGTGCCACGGCCGCGTCGCTGGGTGTGTTGCTGCTGGTCGGCGCGGCGCTGGGGAACGGGATCGCGCGCACCGCGGTCGACGTCTCCGACGGGCTGACGTGGCTGGGTGACGACGAGCGCGGCGAGGTTGTGCAGGTCAACCCGAGTTCGGGCAAACCGCAGACCCGCCTGCAGGTCAGCGGCGGCGACGCCCGGCTGGAGATCGCGCAGTCCGACGACAAGCTGATCGTCCTGGACCGCCGCACCGGCCAGATCACCGTGATCGACCTCGCCACGCTGCTGGCCGGCGGCCGTCGGCAGGCGCCGGCCGGGCAGTCGCCGAAGGTGCTGATCGTCGACGACCGGATCTACGTGGTCGACCGCGACGCGGGCACCGTCCACAACGTCGACCCGGTCACCCTCGCCGACGTCGGCGCGCCGTGGCGGGTGGGCCGGCCGCTGGCCGACGTCGTCACCGACGACCGGGGCGTGGTGTGGGCGGTCGACCACGGCGGCAACCTGCACGCGCTGGAGTGGGCCGAGGACGTCGAGCAGTTCCGCGAGCTGTCCAACCGGCCGGTGCCCGGCGCCGGCCCGCGCACCGCGCTGGTGCCCCACGAGCGCGGCGTGACCCTGCTCGGCCTGGAGGGCGGCGTGGTCGTCCGCGACGGCACCACCCGCGACCTCACCCTGGGCACCGACTCGCTGTCCGGCGAGGTGCTGGCCGCCCAGACCAGCCCGCCCGGCCTGGTGCCCGCCTCGGTGCCCGACGCCGGCGCGGTGGTCCTGGTGTCGGACGACGACGTGGTCCGCGTCGACATGAACCAGTACGGCTGCGCCCGGCCCGGTCGGCCCGCCGTGTTCCGCGACCGCGTCTACGTGCCGTGCCGCGGCGCGGGCAAGGTCGTCGTGCTGGACCGGTCGGGCAAGCGCGGCAGCCAGGACGTGCCCGCGCCCGGCAACGACCCAGAGCTGGTGTTCGACGACGGCAAGCTGTTCATCAACACCCCCGGCGCGGCCAACGGCGTCATCGTCGACACCGACGGCCGCACCAAGGACGTGGTGATCCGCAGCCCCGAACTCCCGGTGACCGACCCGGACCGCTCGCCCATCCCGAGCGTCCCCAGCCCGCCGCCGCCCAGGCCCGACCCGCCCAAGAACGACGACCGGCGCGGCGGTGGCGACCCGACGACGACCACCGACGTGCCCGTCACGACCACCCCGAGCGCCGGGGTGAAGGGCGTCGCGCCCGGCCGGCCGCCGGGGGTGGCGGTGAACCAGGTGTCCAACGACGGCTCCACCGTCGTGGTCCGCGTGACGTGGGGCGTCGCGCCGGACAGCGGCGAACCGGTGTCCGGCTACTCGGTGACCGCGAGCGGCGGGTTCAGCGGCGGCAGCAAGACCACGCAGGTGGCCGGGACGTCCGCGGACCTGTCGCTGTCCTGCGCGGGCGGCACGTTCTGCGCCAGCGGGCGGCTCGACGTGTCCGTGGTGGCCTACAACGCGTCGGGCTCCGGCGAGGCCGGGACGGCGTCGTTCTCGGTGCGCCCGCCGGCCGTGGCGCCCACGACCACCCAGCCGCGGCCGACCACCACGACGACCACGCCCCCGCCGCAGCCCCAGCCGACCACGACCACCACACCGCCGCCGCCCAGCCTGCCCAGCGCGGGCGCGGTCGTGATCTCGTCCGTGGGCGCGACCGGCGACATGTTCAGCCGGATCGTCAACACCGCGCCGCCGGCCGACTGGGCCAACCACAGCGGCACGTGCGAGGTCGTCAACACCACGTGGGGCACGTCGGTGCCGATCGCGTGCAGCGGTGGGTCCGTCGAGATCTACGTGGACTACGGCACGAACCGGATCGTCGTGCGGGCGCACGCGGGCGGGCAGTCGGTCGACTCCTACCACCGCAGCGTGACCGTGCGCGACCTGGAGACCGAACCCTGTGGCGGCGGCCGGATCTGCCAGCCGCGCAGCGCCCCGCGCGCCGAGACGGCCCCGATGGCGACCGGCGGTCTGGCGCTGCTGGCGGCGGCGTGGCTGCTGGGTCTGCGCAACCGCAAGCGCCCCGAGGACGAACGGTGATCGAAGGCTCGACGAGGGGTACGGCGCAGAAGTGACGACAACGGCGGTTCCGGCGGTCGGCGAGGACGAGATCGCGGCGTTCCGCGTGCTGCACGCAAGGCTCGGGGACGCGGTGGAGACCGCGGTCCGGGGCAAGCGGGACGTGGTGGACCTCGTCCTGGTGTCGCTGTTCGCGGGCGGCCACGTGCTGCTGGAGGACGTGCCCGGCACCGGCAAGACCACGCTGGCCCGCGCGGTCGCGGGCGCGCTGGGCGGGGTGTCGCGGCGCGTGCAGTTCACCCCGGACCTGCTGCCCTCGGACGTGACCGGCACCTCGGTCTACGACCCGCAGACCGGGCAGGTGAAGTTCCGGCCCGGCCCGGTGTTCGCCAACATCGTGCTGGCCGACGAGATCAACCGCGCCGCCGCCAAGACCCAGTCCGCGCTGCTGGAGGTCATGGAGGAGCGCACGGTCACCGTGGACGGCGTGGCGCACGCGGTGCCCGCGCCCTTCCTGGTGGTCGCCACCCAGAACCCGATCGACCTCGACGGCACCTACCGGTTGCCCGAGGCGCAGTTGGACCGGTTCATGCTGCGCACCTCCATCGGCTACCCGTCGCGAGAGCATGAGCTGGACGTGCTGCGGCCGGGCAGCGGCGCGGGGTTCGTCGGCGCGGTGCCGACGGTGTCCAACCCGCACGTGGTGGCGGAGTACGGCCGCCGGTTGCAGACCCTGCACGTGGCGGACCCGATCCTGCGCTACGTCGGCGAACTGGGCGCGGCCACGCGGGCCGACGACCGGTTGCGGCTGGGCGCGAGCACCCGCGGGCTCAAGGCTTTGGTGCGGTGCGTGCAGGTCTTCGCGGCCTCGCGCGGGCGGCACTTCGCGGTGCCCGGTGACGTGCAGGCGCTGATCGTGCCCGTGCTGGCGCACCGGCTGGTGTTGACCCGGGAAGCCCAACTGGCCGGGGTCACCACGGAGCAGGTGCTCCAGGACGTCGTGGCGGGCGTGGCGGTGCCCAGACCGTCCTCGCGATGAGGGGCGTGCGGCTGACCCGGCGCGGGTTGGGCGCGGTGGTCCTCGGCGTGCTGCTGGTGGCGGTCGGGCTGTGGTGGCGGTACCCGGGCGTGGTCGGGATGGGTGTGGCGCTGCCGGCGTTGGCCGGGTTCGGGGTGCTGTCGGTGTTGTCGCGGGCTCCGGTCGAGCCGCGCCGGACCGTGCGGCCGCGGACCGTGCAGCGGTTGGGCACGTGCACCGGAGTCGTTGAGCTGACCGGAACCAGCAAGCGTTTTCCGGTGATGTTCGACGCGGTCGACCAGGTCGCCGGGAACGCCGTGCCGGTGGACATCCCGTTGCTGCGGCCGGGGCAGACGGTCAGGGTCGAGTACCCGATCCCGACGCACGCGCGCGGGCTGCTCCCGGTGGGGCCGTTGACGTTGAGCCGCCGGGGCGTGGCGGGTCTGGCGCTGGCCCGGACCGTGCTCGGTGACGTGGTGGAGGTGCGGGTCGTGCCGCGCGTGCTGCCGGTGCGCGGCCTGCCCGGCGGGGTGCGGCGCGGGCACGTCGGCGCGGACGAGCGGGTCGAGCGCGGCGGCACGGACCTGGTGGGGTTGCGCGAGTACGTGCCCGGCGACGACCTGCGCCGGCTGCACTGGGCCACGTCCGCCCGCACCGGCACGCTGATGGTCCGCGAGGACGCCGACCCGGCCCGACCGCACCTGGCCGTGCTGCTGGACGACTCCGCCGCCGGCTACCCGGACCCCGCGCACTTCGAGGACGCGGTCGAAGTGGCTGCCTCCCTGGTGACGGTCGCGGTGGCGGAGGGCCACCCGGTGCGGCTGCTGACGTCGTCGGGCGGGGTGGACGTGGAGGTCGCTGCGGGCTCGGTCGACGCGTCCGCCGTGCTGGCGGTGCTGGCCGAGATGACGGCGGGGTCCTCGGGCGCGTCGACGGTGCCGATCCGGGACCTCGACGTGGTGGCGGTGGTGTGCGGGTCCTCGTCGGACCTGTCGGCGTTGACGCTGGAGGCTTCGCGGGCGTCGGTGGGCGTGGTGCTGGCCGTTGACGCGGTGGCGGGGATCTCGGCGTCCGGCGGGGTGCTGGTGCTGCGGGCCCCGGACGCGGAGTCGTTGCTGTCGGCGTGGAACGCGGCGGTGTCCCGGTGATCGCGAGGTCGGCCTGGGCGGCGCTGGTGCTCGTGGTGGCGGCGATCCACCTCGGGTCGGGGTGGCAGGGGTGGCTGCCCGCGCTGGTGTTCTCCGGCACCGTGGTGGTGGCGTTCGCGTGCGGGCCGCTGGTGCGGTGGCGGCGGGTGCCGGCCGGGTTGACCCTGCTGTGCCTGGTGGCGTTCGCGCTGGCCGGCGGGTACTGGGTGGCCCGCGACACCGCCGAGACGACCGACCCGAGCACCGTCCTGCTCGACCTGGTCCCGCGCCTGCTGACCGCCGCCCGTCCCGCGCCCGCGACGCCGGAGCTGCTGGTGCCGGGCGTGCTGCTGGTGTTCGGGATCGCGCTGGCGGTCGCGGTGTCGGTGACCGGCCGTTCCCTGCTGGGACCCGCGGTCGGCGTGGTCGTCCTCTACACGTGCACCGCTTTGCTGACCGCCGGGCGCGCCGACCGGTACGGGCTGGTGGCGCTGCTGCTGGTCGCTTTGCTGGTGCTGGGCTGGTTGCTGCTCGACCGGCTGGAGACCGGGGGCCGGGTGCTGACGGCGCTGCCGTTCGTGCCGATCGCGGTGGTGGCGCTGCTGGCGTCGGCCGTGCCGACCTCCGGCGCGTTCGAGCCGCGCGAACTCGTCGAGCCGCCGGTGACCGACCTGGGCGTGTCGAACCCGTTGCCGCAGTTGGCCTCCTGGGCGAACCTCGGGCCGGTCGAGCTGTTCCGGGTGCGCGGTCCGGAGCGGGCGATCCGGCTCGCGGCGCTGTCGGACTACTCCGGCGCGGCGTGGCGGGCGGCGTCGCTGTACGGGCCGATCGGCGCCGTCGCCGCCCCGGACCTGCCGCCCGGCGGGCGCACCGCGGAGGCCGACGTGGAGGTGACCATCGGCGAGCTGACCGGCAGTTGGGTGCCCACGGTGGGGCGTCCGACGTCGGTGACGCTGGACGGGGCGATGGTCGACCCGGACTCGGGGTCGTTGGTGCTGCTGGACGAGCTGTCGCCGGGGTTGTCCTACCGGGTGCGCGGGGTCGTGGACGTGCCCGAGGACGGGGACCTGATGCGGGCCGGCGTGCCGTCGGGGGACCGGGCGCGGCGGTACCTGGCGCTGCCGGGGCTGCCGTTCTCGTTGGCCGAGTACGCGCGGCAGATCGTGCAGAACGCGCGGACGCCGTTCGAGCGGGCGGTGGCGATCGAGCAGGTGGTGAAGACCGGTCGGGTCCCGGACGCGGGCGCGCCCGTGGGGTCGTCCTACGCGCGGCTGGAGCGGTTCCTCTTTGGTGCGCAAGGGGAGCCGGGCGCGGGTGCGGGGACCGCCGAGCAGTTCGCGTCGGCGTTCGCCGTGCTGGGGCGGGCGGTCGGGTTGCCGACGCGGGTCGTGGTGGGGTTCCAGCCGGCGGGCGGCGACGAAGAGCGCGTGGTGCGGGGCAGTGACGCGACGGCGTGGCCGGAGGTGTACTTCGAGGGCTGGGGCTGGGTGCCGTTCGACCCGCTGGCGGGCACGTCCTCGGGCGGTTCGAGCGCGGCGGCCAAGCGGGAGGTGTTGGACCGCTTGGCGTCCATCACCGCGACCCCGACCACGACCGCGTTGTCCGCGCCACCGCCTTTCGTGCCTCCCACGGCTCCACCGCAGGCCCAGGCGACCACCCGGGAGTCCCGCCAGTGGGTGGGTTTGCTGGTGCCGGCCGGGATTCCGGTGTTGATCTCGGTCATGCTGGTCGGCTTGCGGACGAGTCGCCGGGTCCGGTTGAAGCGGGCGGGCGCGCCGGGCGCCTGGGACCACGTGCTGGACGGGTTGCTGCTGGCCGGTCATAGTCCGCCGCCCGACCGGACGGCTCCCGACATCGCGCGGGACATGGGGTCGCCGCCCGCGCTGCGCTTGGCCGAACTGGCCGACTACTCCGCGTTCGGGCCGGGCGGGCGCGTGGTGGGTGGGTCGGAGCCGTGGCGGTTGGCCCGGGTGGTGACCAGCGGTTTGAAGCGGCGGACGCGGTGGCCACGGCGGTTGCTGTGGCCGCTGGACCCGCGTCCCCTCTGGCGTCGCCGTTAGCCGTTGCGGACGGCGCAGGTCTGGTCGGAGGAGCCGCGTTGGGTGGTCGAGTCCTCCAGGCCGATGGCGACGACCTTGAAGCAGTACTGCTCGGCCTTCGGGTCCAGCCCTTCCACGGTGTGCTGGGTGTTTCCGGCGGCGATGTTGCCCACGCCGCGCGGGGTCTGGCCGGTCACGTCGAAGATCACGAACTGGGCCTTGCCGTCGCTCGGGTCGGCCCAGTGCACGGTGATGCTGGAACCCTTGTCCTCCAAGCGCTTCAGGACCGGCACGAAACGCGGGTCCTGGCTTGCGGCGGTCGCGCTGGACGTGGTGGTCGTGGGTGACTGGGTTTGGGCGGTCTTCGCGGGGGTGTTGTCCCGGGTGCTCAGGTAGACGCCGCCGCCGACGCCCACGACCAGTGCCGCCGCACCGGCCAGGACCTTCGGCGCGCGCCGGGGTCTCCTCGGCGGGATCGGGCGGTCCGGCGGGAGGGTCACCAGCGGGGGCGCGGGTGGCGGGACCGGTGGGCGGTGGGAGGAGTGGCGGACGGTCAGGTCGGCCAGGTCCTCGGTCCACGTGCGCGGCGCCGGCGGCTCGGCGGGTGCGGGGTCTGACACAGGGTCGGGTTCGGGCGCGGTGGGGCTCGGGCCGAAGTCCGGGACCATCGTGGGGCCGTCGGGGTAGTGCCGGGGCACGTCCCGGCGCACCGCCGCCGTGTGGTCGGGGTCCACAGTGGACTGCGGGGCCCAGGTCGGCACCGCCGCCAGGGCCGCGCGCAGCGAGGCGGCGTCCGGGAACCGGTCCTCGCGGGACTTGTTCAGGCACCGCAGGATGATCGCGATCAGCTCCGCCGGCACGTCGCGCCGCAGCAGGGAGCGCGGCGCGGACGACTGCACGCGGCCCAGGTAGGCGAGCATGGTGTCCTGCTCGGCCGTGGCCGACGCGAACGGCGGCTGCCCGTCCAGCAGGGTGAACAGGGTCGAGCCCAGCGACCACAGGTCGTCCGCCGCGGCCGGCGGGTGGCCCTCGACCATCTGCGGCGCGGCGTGCCGGTAGCTCACCATCTGCAGCGACGCCGAGTGCCCGGCGTCCGCCCCGCGCGCGATCCCGAAGTCCGCCAGCACGTAGGACGTGGGCAGCACGAGGATGTTCTGCGGCTTCACGTCCCGGTGCAGGATGCCCTGCCCGTGCGCGAACGCCAGCGCGTCGGCGACCGCGATCCCGGCCGACACCACCTCGGACACCGGCAGCGGGCCGTGCTCGGCCAACCGGTCGTGCAGCGACCCCAGGTCGTAGTACTCCATGACGATGCACGGCCGCCCGGCGATGGCCCCGGTGTCCAGCACGGTCACGATGTGCGGGTGCTGGCGCCCGAGCCGGACGGTGATCTCCAGCTCCCGCTGGAACCGCGCCACGGTCGCCGGGTCGGTGACGTCCAGGACCTTCACCGCCACGTCCCGGCCCAGGCCGTCCTGCCGCGCCCGGTAGACCGTGCCCTCGCCGCCGTGCGCGACGAGCCGGAAGTCGCTGTAGCCGGGCAGGCTGATCGCCGGGGTGGCGGTGGCGGTGGGCTCGGGCGCCCAGGCGTTCAGGTCGTCGGACGGATCCACCAGCGAATCCTATCCGGCGTCCGGAAGACCAACCGACACCTCCAAATGGGGGTGGTCGGGCGCTTTCCGGGGCCGCACGCTCGGGTGATGAGCTTCCGCGACGCCCGTGACTTCCTGCTCGGCCACGCGACCGACCACGCCGCCGCCCGCGCCGGCTTCGCGTGGCCCGAACTCGACGAGTTCAACTGGGCGCTGGACTGGTTCGACGACATCGCCCGCGGCAACGACCGGACCGCGCTGTGGATCGTCGAGGAGGACGGCCGCGAGGGCCGCTGGTCCTTCGCCGACCTGTCCCGCCGGTCGAACCGGGTGGCGAACTGGTTGCGCGCCCGGGGCGTCCGGCGCGGCGACCGCGTGGTGCTCATGCTGGGCAACCAGGTCGAGCTGTGGGAGGCGCTGCTGGCCGCGATGAAGCTCGGCGCGGTCGTCATCCCGGCCACGACCCTGCTCGCGCCGGCGGACCTGCGGGACCGGGTCGAGCGCGGCGGGGCGCGGCACGTGGTGGTCGGCGCCGCGGACGCGGCGAAGTTCGACGAAGTTCCCGGGGACTACACGCGGATCGCCGTGGGCGAGCCGGTGTCGGGCTGGCTGGACTACGCGGAGAGTGTTGCGGCGTCGGAGGTCTTCACGCCCGCCGGGGTCACGCGTGCCGACGACACGCTGCTGCTCTACTTCACCTCCGGCACGACCGCGCGGCCGAAACTCGTGGAGCACACCCACGTGTCCTACCCGGTCGGTCACCTGTCGACGATGTACTGGATCGGCCTCGAACCCGGGGACGTGCACCTGAACATCTCCTCGCCGGGATGGGCGAAGCACGCGTGGAGCAACGTGTTCGCGCCGTGGAACGCCGAGGCGACGGTGTTCGTCTACAACTACTCCCGCTTCGACGCGGCCAGGCTGATGTCCGAAATGGACCGTTGCGGGGTGACCAGCTTCTGCGCGCCGCCGACGGTGTGGCGGATGCTGATCCAGGCCGACCTGACCGCGTTGAAGACCCCGCCGCGCAAGGTGGTCGGCGCGGGCGAGCCGCTGAACCCCGAGGTGATCGAGCAGGTGCGGGCGGCGTGGGGCGTGACGATCCGGGACGGCTTCGGGCAGACCGAGACCACCGTGCAGATCGCCAACACGCCGGGCCAGCCGGTGAAGCCGGGCTCGATGGGCCGTCCGGTGCCGGGGTACCCGGTGGTCCTGGTCGACCCGGTGACCGGGCAGCCGGGCACCGAGGGCGAGATCTGCCTGGACCTCGCCCGGCGACCGCTGGGCCTGATGGTCGGCTACCACGGCGACCCCGATCGCACCGCCGAGGTCATGCGGGACGGCTACTACCACACCGGCGACGTCGGATCGGTCGACGAGGACGGGTACATCACCTACGTGGGCCGGACGGACGACGTGTTCAAGGCTTCGGACTACCGGATCTCGCCGTTCGAGCTGGAGAGCGTCCTGCTGGAGCACGAGGCCGTGGCGGAGGCGGCGGTGGTGCCCGCGCCGGACCCGGTGCGGCTGGCGGTGCCCAAGGCGTACGTGGTGCTCGCGGCCGGGTACGCGGCGGACGAGGAGACGGCGTACGCGATCCTGCGGCACGCGCGGGAGAACCTGGCCCCGTACAAGCGGGTGCGGCGGGTGCAGTTCGCCGACCTGCCGAAGACGATCTCGGGCAAGATCCGCCGGGTGGAGCTGCGCGGGCGGGAGACCGGGGAACGCGTGGCGGGGGAGTACCGAGAGGAGGACTTCCCGGCGTTGAAGAGCTGACCGGGTAGCGCATGGCGAAGGGCTGACCAGGCAAGGTACGGGTAGCATATCCGTTGGTTGCTTTTTAGGACCCTGTCCCGTAGGTTCGGCGGCGCGCGAAACCAGGGCCAGCGCCTCCCAGCCGGGGACCCCCAGACCCGTGGCGGGCGGCGCCGGCGGTGTCGGCCGGCCGGCACCGCCCAAGGGGCCGCGTGGATGGGCTGGTCCCGGTCCGTCCACGCGGCATCCCGACCCGTTCTGGCGGGTTCTCGATTTATCATGCGCGAATGCTCCGACGCACGTACGACGGTCAGACCTGCTCCATCGCCCGGACGCTGGAAGTGGTGGGCGAGCGCTGGACGTTGTTGATCGTGCGCGACGCGGCGCGCGGGGTGACCCGGTTCGACGGGTTCCTGGCGCGCCTGCCCATCGCGCGCAACGTGCTCAGCGACCGCCTGGCGACCCTGGTGCGGCACGGCGTCCTGGACCGCGTCCAGTACCAGGACCGGCCGCCGCGGCACGAGTACCGGTTGACCGCGAAGGGGCGGGAGCTGGTCCCGGTGCTGCTGTCGCTGATGGCGTGGGGCGATCGGCACCTGGGGGATGACGCCGGGCCGCCGGTGGTGGCCGAACACGCGGAGTGCGGCGGGCCGATCGACGTCCACATGACGTGCCGGCAGTGCGAGGGCGCGGTGGCGCCGGCCGAGGTGGTCACGCGCGAGGCGCGACGGGTCGGCCACGTGACGCGGGACGTGTGAGCGTGCCGGGCGGTGGCGAGGGACGGTGCCACCGCCCGGCACTGTTCACGCGCCGCAGGCCGCTCCGCCGAGGGTCACGCCGGAGGGCGCGCCCGAGGGCCCGTTGGCGGTGAAGCCGATGACGACCGAGCCGCCCGGGGGCAGCGTTGGGTTGTACGACGGCGCCACCACGGTCACCGTCCGCCCGCTCTGGCTGAACGTCCCGTTCCAGCCGTTCACGAGGGTCGCGCCCGGCGGCAGGGTGAAGACCACCTTCCACGGGCTCACCGCCGACGTCCCCGTGTTGGTCACGGTCAGCGAGCCCTGGAACCCGCCCTGCCAGGAGTTGTCCAGCTTCCACGCGGCCTTGCACGCGCCCGGCGGCGGCGAGTCGGTGACCGTGGTGGTGGTCGCGCTCGTCGTGGTCGGGCCGCCGGCGGGTGGGATCAGGTACGGCTGGAGGATCGACTGCTTGGCCTGGTTGACCGTGGTCCAGTCGTCGCCGACGATGCCGCCGGTGTCACCGGAGTTCGGGTTCCACGACCAGTACGTGAAGGACATGCCGTTGACGCCGGTGCCGGTGTAGGCCATCAGGTTCTCCAGCCACACCTTGTCCTTCGGGTCGGCCAGGGTGCTGCCGAACTCGCCCATCATGATCGGGGCGACGTTGTTCTTGTAGAGGTAGCCCCAGTACTTGTCCCAGATGGCGGGCATGTTCGCCGGGTAGTCCGGGGCGTCGAACCACTTCTGGCGGTACACCGAGGTCGCGTACTCGTGCGGGGAGTAGACCAGCCGGTTCGGCACGTTGAGCCGGACCGGGAACTGGCCCGCCTTGGACAGGTTGCCGCCCCACCAGCCGCAGTCCTCGTCGTTGGACGGGTCGTTGTCCCAGACGTTGGACAGCCCGCCGCTCGGGCACGACACGCCCTCGACGAAGATCAGCCAGTCCGGCTGCACGGACAGGATCGCGTTGCCCGCCCGTTCGGCGGCCAGCCGCCAGTCGCGGGCGGTGTCGCCGCAGCCCCAGCACGCGCCGGTCGCGTTGGGGTTGGTGCCCTCGGCGTGCGGCTCGTTGTGCAGGTCCGCGCCGATCACCGTGGGGTTGCCCGCGTACCGGCGGGCGAGGGCCTTCCAGTCCTCGATCCACGTGGACTCGGGGACGGTCGCGGTGTACCAGAGGGCGCTCTGGCCGGCGCTGGTCGGGCGGTGGCGGTCGAGGATGACGCGCATCCCCTTCTCGCCGGCGTAGCCGACGACCTTGTCCAGGATCTGCAGCGGGGACAGGCCCACCAGGTCGGGGTTGACGTAGTCGTTGACGCCGCCGGCCTTGGCGTCGGGCTTGAGCGCGTCGTTGGAGAACGGGACGCGGAGGGTGTTGTAGCCGAGCTGGGCCATCTGGTCGAGCTGCTGCTTCCACGTCCGGTTGGACCACAGGCCGTGGAAGGTCTTGTTGTCGGTCTCCATGCCGAACCAGTTGATCCCGGTCAGGCGGACGGTGTTGCCCGCGCTGTCGACGATCTTGTTGCCGCTGGTCCGCAGGTAGCCGGTGGCGGCCGTTGCTTCTTCCGCGCCCGCTGAGACGACCACGCCGGCGGCAGCCAGTGATGCTGCCAGCAGGGCGCCCAACACCGATCTCCGATGCCGCATACCGCTCTCCTTTGAGCCGACCGACGTTCTGGGAGCGCTCCCAGACGGAGCGTAGTGCCGCCGGGGGCGGTGTCAAGCGGTGGTCGGTCAGCGGACGCCGCGCGGGCGGAACTGGATGCTGATGCGCGGGCCGACGGCCTTCGAGGTCTTCGGGATGGCGTGTTCCCAGGTCCGCTGGCACGAGCCGCCCATGACGATCAGGTCGCCGTGGCCCAGGGCGTAGCGGAGGGTTTCGCCGCCGCCGCGCGGGCGGAGCATCAGGGCGCGCGGGGTGCCGACGGAGACGATCGCGACCATGGTGTCCTCGTGGCTGCCTCGGCCGATGGTGTCGCCGTGCCAGGCCACGCTGTCGCGGCCGTCGCGGTAGTAGCAGAGGCCGGCGGTGCGGAACGGTTCACGCAGCTCCGGCTCGTACCACTCGGACAGGGCGGCGCGGGCTTCGGTCAGGACCGGGTGCGGGAGGGGCGCGGTCTCGTCGTAGAAGCACAGGAGGCGCGGGACGTCCACCACGCGCTCGTACATCTGGCGGCGCTCGGCTCGCCACGGCACCTCGGCGACCAGGCGGCGGAACACCTCGTCCGCCCCGGTCAGCCAGCCGGGCAGCACGTCGACCCACGCGCCGGCGCTCAGCGGCGTGCGGCGGATGCCGGTCAGCG
Source organism: Saccharothrix sp. (assembly GCF_031180885.1). Lineage (GTDB taxonomy): Bacteria > Actinomycetota > Actinomycetes > Mycobacteriales > Pseudonocardiaceae > Actinosynnema. The sequence goes on along the minus strand of NZ_JAPSLK010000002.1, from coordinate 245,122 downwards.
GGCGCAGCCCGACGGGCTCCGCGCCGGTGTCGAACAACGAGACCTGCATGCGCGGAGCTTAACCCGGATCGAACGGGTGTTCGACTTTTATTCGCACAATTACTTCAGTGTGGAATAAAAGGTCAGACGTCCGGTTCCGGCTTGCGCCGGCGGCCCCCGGTCCGCACCGGCTTCGCGTCCTCGGCCCGGTCGGTTTCGGGCGCGGCCGTCCGACCGGCGTCGTTGGTGGAAACCGGCTGGTCGACGAGCAGGATGGCGGCCAGTTCGTCGTAGATCGGTGTGCTGCTCATGGGCGGTCCTGTACCCCTTTCACGCGCAAGCTACACGCGCCTGCCAAAGGAGTTACGGCCAGGGTCGGGAAAAGGATCAATCTTGGTCGGGGTGATCAGGGGGCCGCCCGGGGCGGGGCGGCCCCCTGACGGGTGGATCAGGTGGGGGTCAGCCAGACGACGGTGGTCGCGGGGAGGGTCAGCGCGCCGGAGGTGACCAGGCCGTTGGTGGTGCCCTGGCCGCCGTACTCCTCGCGGTCGGTGGTGAGGACTTCCTGCCACGTGCCGGTGAGCGGTAGGCGGTAGTGGGGGAGGTCGATGCCGGAGAAGTTGGCCGCGCAGACCAACTGCGACCCGTCTGCTCCGGTGCGGCGGAACGCGAGGACGTTCGACTCGGGGTCCGAGGCCAGCAGGGCGAACCCGTCGGGCGAGTGGTCGAGGGTGTGCAGGGCGGGTGTCGTCCGGTAGATGGCGTTCAGGTCGGTCACCAGGCGTTGGACGCCTCGGTGGAGGTCGTTCTCGGCCGGCAGCCACCAGGGGAGGGACTCGTCGGCGTTCCACTCCCACGGCTGTGCGAACTCGTTGCCCATGAACAGCAGTTGCTTGCCGGGGTGCGCCCACTGGTGGGCCAGCAGGGCGCGGACGCCGGCGGCCTTGCGGTGGTCGTCGCCGGGCATTCGTTGCCACAGGGAGCCCTTGCCGTGGACGACCTCGTCGTGGGAGAGCGGGAGGACGTACCGCTCACCCCAGGCGTAGTCGAACGTGTGAGTGAGGGCGGCATGCGCTTGCGCGCGGTGCAGGGGGTCGTGGTGGAAGTAGTGGAGGGTGTCGTGCATCCAGCCCATGTTCCACTTGAAGTCGAAGCCCAGACCGTCGTCGGCGGTCACGCCGGGCCAGGTGGTGGACTCCTCGGCGAACACCAGCGCCCCGGGCACCCGGTCCCGGACGGCGGCGTTCAACGAGCGCAGGAAGGCGACCGCCTCCAGGTTCTCCCGCCCGCCGTGAGCGTTGGGCAGCCACTCGGTGCGCGAGTAGTCGAGGTAGAGCATCGAGGCGACGGCGTCGACGCGCAGGCCGTCGAGGTGGAACTCCTCCAGCCAGTACAGGGCGGAAGACAGCAGGAAGGCGCTGACTTGCGGGCGGCCCAGGTCGAAGATCAGGGTGCCCCAGTCGGGGTGTTCGCCGCGCCTCGGGTCGGCGTGCTCGTACAGCGGGGTGCCGTCGAAGCGGGCCAACGCCCAGGCGTCGCGGGGGAAGTGGGCGGGGACCCAGTCCAGGATGACGCCGATGCCGAGCGAGTGCAGGTGGTCGACGAGGAAGCGGAAGTCGTCGGGGGTGCCGAACCTCGCGGTGGGGGCGAAGTACGACGTGGTCTGGTAGCCCCACGACCCGCTGAAGGGGTGTTCGGTGAGGGGCAGGAGTTCCACGTGGGTGAAGCCCATGTCGACGAGGTAGTCGCCCAGTTCGACGGCCAGGTCCTGGTAGGACAGGCCGGGTCGCCAGGAGCCCAGGTGCACCTCGTGGATGCTGATGGGCGCGGTTGTCCAGTCGGTGGCGGCGCGGCGGGCGAGCCAGTCGGAGTCCTGCCAGTGGTGGTGCGAGGTGGTGACGACGGAGGCGTTGGCGGGTGGGACCTCGGTGGCGAAGGCCAGGGGGTCGGCGTGTTCGTGCCAGGTGCCGTCCGCGCCCAGGACGCGGAACTTGTAGCGGCAGCCGGGGGTGGCGCCGGGGATGAACAGTTCCCAGACGCCGTCGCCGAGGTCGCGCATGGGGGTGCCGCGGCCGGACCAGTCGTCGAAGTCGCCGGCGACCCGGACACCCCGTGCGCTTGGTGCCCAGACGGCGAACGCCACGCCGCCGTCGCGGGGGTGTGCGCCGAGCACTTCCCACAGGCGGGGGTGTTCGCCGCGGGCGATCAACGCCGCGTCCACTTCGGACAGCGTGGGTGGGTGGCGGTAGGGGTCGTCGCGGACTTGGCCGTCGACCAGGAAGCGGTGGTCGTGGATGCGGCCGGGGATGACTGCGGCGAAAAGGCCGTGGCCCAGCGGTTCCAAGGGGAAGGCCTGGCCGTCTGCGAGGACGTGGACGGTGGTTGCGCCGGGTTGGAGGGTGTGGACGACGGTGTCGGGGCCGGCGGGGTGGGCTCCGAGGACGGCGTGCGGGTTGGGGTGGTCGCCGACCAGGAGGCTGTCTTCGAGGGTGGTCATGAGGTTTCACCGCCCAGGATGCGGGTGATGGCGCCGAGCGGGATGTGGACCCAGTCGGGGCGGTGGGCGTGTTCGTAGGCGACTTCGTAGACGGCCTTGTCCAGCTCCAGGGCGTGCAGGAGCACGGGTTGGTGGCGGGGGTCGTCGAGGACGGCGGCGTAGCCGGCGCAGAATGCCTCGCGCAACCGGGTGGCCCACAGCGGGTCGGGGTCGCCTTGGTGGGCGGCGTAGTCGAAGGAACGCAGCATGGTGGCCACGTCTTGGAGGGCGTGCCGGGGTGCGTTGCGTTCGTCCAACGGCCGGCCGGGTTCGCCTTCGAAGTCGATGATCGTCCAGCGGCCGGTGGTGTGCAGGGCTTGGCCCAGGTGCAGGTCGCCGTGGACGCGTTGCAGGACGAACGGGCCGCGCAGGGTGCGCAGGCGGTCGTAGGCGGCGCGGATGGCGGGTTCGTGGGGTGCGAGTTCGGGGACGCCGAAGGTGGTCAGCCGCAGGTGGAGGCGGTCGGCGGTGTCGTGCAGGTCGCTGACCGCGGGGTTGCGGGCGCCGAACGCGCGGGCCAGGTCGGCGTGCACGCGGGCGACGGTGCGGCCGAGTTCGGCGGCCTCGGGGATGAAGGCGGTGCGGTCGCCGGTGGTGGCCAGCGTCCAGCCGTCCCGACAGCCGGGCAGGTACTCCTGGAGGATGCCCAGTGCGGCGGGGACGCCGTCGAGGTGCGCGGTGACGGTGCCGAGGAGGCGGGCCACGTGCTGGGCGCCCACGTCGTGCAGGGCGCGGTGCAGGTCGACGTCGGGGTGCGGGCCCGGTTGGACGCGGCGGAACAGCTTGAGGATGTGCCGGTCGCCGAAGACCAGGGAGGTGTTGCTCTGCTCGGCGTCGACCACGCGGGCGGGCAGGCCGTGGACGACGTGGGCGCCGGGTTCCGGGTCGAACGCCGGGCCGGGTCCGCCCGACCGGTCGCGCAGGGCACTGAGCAGCCGGGCCATCAGTTCGCTGTCGTGGGTGGCGGCGTAGAGGGTGCCGTCGGGGGTGTCGCAGATCCGGGCGTGCGCCAACTCGTCGGGCAGGGTGGCGCGGCGGCCGAGGAGGAGCTGGTAGCGCTCGCCGTCGACCTCGACGAGCAGGTGCAGCAGGGTCGGGTCGCCGTGGACGAGGGTGGTGGCGCGTTCGACGTGCAGGGTCGAGGCCCGGGTGCCGGCGTACCAGCGCTGGCGGACCAGCCAGTCGGTGAGCGCGGTGGTGGTGGAGATCGCGGTGGTCATGACGCCTCCAGGCGGAACCAGTAGAAGCCGTGGCCGGGGAGGGTGAGCTGGTAGCGCTCCGCGGTGACGCGGGGGAAGCGCGCGCCGCCGGTCAGCTCGACCGGGACCAGGCCGTCGAGGCCGCGCAGCTTGATCTCGACCGGTTGCGGGTGGGGGGAGAAGTTGAAGACGCACAGCAGGGTTGTGTCGCCGTGTTCGCGCAGGTAGGCGAAGGTGGCGGTGTTGTCGACGTCGACCTCGCGGAACGCGCCGAGCCCGAAGGTCTCCTCGCGGCGGCGCACGGCGAGCATGTCGCGGGTCCAGTGCAGCAGCGAGGCGCGGTGGGAGCGCTGGGCTTCGACGTTGACCGCCTGGTAGCCGTAGACGGCGTCGCTGACCACGGGCAGGCACAGCTTGCCGGGGTCGGCGGTGGAGAACCCGGCGTTGCGGTCGGGGGTCCACTGCATGGGGGTGCGGACGCCGTCGCGGTCCTTGAGCCAGATGTTGTCGCCCATGCCGATCTCGTCGCCGTAGTACAGGACGGGCGAGCCGGGTAAGGACAGCAGGAGGGCGGTGAGCAGTTGGTGTTGCCCGCGGTCGTTGTCCAGCAGCGGGGCGAGGCGGCGGCGGATGCCGACGTTGGCCTTCATGCGCGGGTCGGGCGCGTATTCCGCGTACATGTAGTCGCGTTCTTCGTCGCTGACCATCTCCAGGGTCAGCTCGTCGTGGTTGCGCAGGAAGATGCCCCACTGGGCGTTGGCCGGGATGTCCGGGGTGCGGGCCAGGATCTCCGACACGGGCAGCGCGGATTCCTTGCGCAGGGCCATGAACAGCCGGGGCATGAGCGGGAAGTGGAACGCCATGTGGCACTCGTCGCCGCCGACCTCGGGGTCGCCGAAGTAGTGCGCCACGTCGGCGGGCCACTGGTTGGCCTCGGCGAGCAGGACCCGGCCGGGGTACTCGTCGTCGACGACCTTGCGCACCAGCTTGAGGAAGTCGTGCGTCTCGGGCAGGTTCTCGCAGTTGGTGCCGTCGCGCTCGAACAGGTAGGGCACGGCGTCCAGGCGGAACCCGTCGATGCCCAGGTCCAGCCAGAACCGCAGCACGTCCAGCATCGCCTGCTGCACGGCCGGGTTGTCGTAGTTCAGGTCGGGCTGGTGGGAGAAGAACCGGTGCCAGTAGAACTGGCCGCGCTCGGCGTCCCAGGTCCAGTTGGACTTCTCGGTGTCGACGAAGATGATCCGGGTGTCGTCGTAGCGCTGGTCGGTGTCGCTCCACACGTAGAAGTCGCCGAACGGCCCGTTCGGGTCGCGCCGCGATTCCTGGAACCACGGGTGTTCGGCCGAGGTGTGGTTCATGACCAGGTCGGTGATGACCTTCATGCCGCGGCGGTGCGCGGAGTCCAGCAGGGTGACGAAGTCGTGCAGGTCGCCGAACTCGGGGCGCACGGCGCGGAAGTCGCTGATGTCGTAGCCGCCGTCGTTCATGGGGGAGGCGTAGAAGGGCGGCAGCCACAGGCAGTCCACGCCCAGCCACTCCAGGTAGTCCAATGTGGACTCCAGGCCCGCCAGGTCGCCGATGCCGTCGCCGTTGGCGTCGGCGAACGCGCTGACCAGCACCTCGTAGAACACGGCGCGCTTGAACCAGTCCGACATGGTCAGGCTCCTTCCGACGGGCGACGTGCGGGGCGGCCGACGTCGACGATGTGGGCCACGGCGGTGGCGGGGTCGAGGCGGACGTAGTTCTCCCGGCCCCAGCGCCAGGTCTGGCCGGTGACCTCGTCGTGGGCGGGGAAGCGGTCCGGGAGGCCGAGTTCGGCCGGGTCGAGGCGCAGGGTGCCTTCCTGGGGGGTGTGGGGGTCGAGGGTGATGACGCAGACGACGGTGTCGCCGGTGGCGGGGTCGGTCTTGGAGTAGGCGATCAGGGCGTCGTTGTCGACGTCGTGGAAGGTGAGTTCGCGCAGTTGGCGCAGTGCCGGGTGGGCGCGGCGGATGGCGTTGAGCTTGGTCAGCCACGGTTCCAGCGAGCGGCCCTCGGCGCGGGCGCGGTCGAAGTCGCGCGGGCGGAGTTCGTACTTCTCCGAGTTCAGGAACTCTTCGCCCTTGAGGGGTTGGTGTTCGTGCAGCTCGAAACCCGAGTAGACGCCCCAGGTCGGGGCGAGGGTGGCGGCGAGGGCGGCGCGCAGGGCGGACATCGCGGGCAGACCGAGTTGAAGGCTCGTCGGCAGGATGTCCGGGGTGGTGACGAACAGGTTGGGTCGGGCCTCGTGCGCGTGGGCGGCGATCTCGCGGCCGAAGTCGGTCAGCTCGGCCTTGGTGTCGCGCCAGGTGAAGTAGGTGTAGGACTGGTCGAAACCCAGGCGTGCCAGCCCGTAGAGGCGGGCCGGGCGGGTGAAGGCTTCCGCGAGGAACAGCACGTCCGGGTGGCGGCGCTTGACCTGCCAGATCAGCCAGTGCCAGAAGTCCGGCGGCTTGGTGTGGGGGTTGTCGACCCGGAAGGTGCGGACGCCGTAGTCGATCCAGTGCTGGACGACGCGCAGGATCTCGGTGCGCAGGCCCTCGGGGTCGTTGTCGAAGTTGAGCGGGTAGATGTCCTGGTACTTCTTGGGCGGGTTCTCGGCGTAGGCGATGGTGCCGTCGGGGCGGGTGGTGAACCACTCGGGGTGCTCGGCGACCCACGGGTGGTCGGGCGCGCACTGGAGCGCGAGGTCCATCGCGACTTCGAGGCCGAGGTCGTGGGCGCGTTCGACGAAGGCCTTGAAGTCGACCAGGGTGCCGAGGTCGGGGTGGATCGCGTCGTGGCCGCCGTGCTTCGAGCCGATGGCCCAGGGGGAGCCGACGTCTCCCGGTTGGGCGGTGAGGGAGTTGTTGCGGCCCTTGCGGTTGACCTCGCCGATGGGGTGGACGGGCGGCAGGTAGACGACGTCGAAGCCCATGTCCTTGATGCGGTCGAGGGCGTCGGCGGCGGTGGTCAGGGTGCCGTGGACGGGGTTGCCGTCGGCGTCCCGGCCGCCGGTGGAGCGGGGGAAGAACTCGTACCAGGAACCGAACAGGGCGCGTTCGCGGTCCACCCAGAGGTGGTGCGTCTCGCCCTTGGTGACGAGGTCGCGGACCGGGCGTTCCCAAAGGGCTTGGGTTGTTGCGGCGCTCAGTGCAGGTTTGGCGCGCCGGCCCAGTGGTAAGGATTCGTCGGCGAGTGCGGCCGCCGCGTCCAGGAGGGTGTCGCGCTCTTCGCGGGGGCGTTTGAGCTGGGCGGCGCGGTGGAGCAGGGCCACACCGGTGGCCAGGTCGTTCGCCAGCTCGTCGGGGCCCTGGCCCGCTTCGAGCTTGGCGCGCACCGCGTGCTCCCAGGTGGCCCACGGGTCGGACCAGGCGTCCACCCGGAACGTCCACGGGCCGGGTGAGTCGGGCGCGATGGCGGCGGACCAGCGGTCCGCGCCCGGGTCGACCAGGGCCAGGCGGGTGTGCCGGGCCACCCGGTCGTCGGGGCCGCGCCACACGACGGTCGCGCCCGCCGCGTCGTGGCCCTCGCGCCAGACCGCCGCCGTCACCGGGACGTGCTCGCCCACGACCGCTTTCGCGGGATAGCGCCCTGCGGCGACGACCGGCGTGACATCTTCGACATAGATTCGGCCGGACATTGCTGCCGTCCTTTCCGATGGGATCGAACAAAAGGATGCCGCACCGGTGGAACGGCTATTTGCGCAGCTCGATCGGTTCGGAAAGTCCGCGACCAGCGGGTTTTGTCTTTCGGGTGGCGGAGATGACGAAGTGTGCGCGAATCCGCTGGTAGGGCTTTCGCGTTAACTCCGGCGACTACTGCACGGAGTGAGGTCGGGGGACGTGTGGTTCCTTGTTTCCGGGCCGTGCGGGAGGTGAAGCTTCTCCTCGGCGGGATTCACCATCCCCGCCGACCACCAGCCACGGAGAAACGATGACGAAGAAGATTCTGATCGTCCTCTCGGAATACGGCTACTGGGGCGAGGAACTGCTCGGCCCGGTGGCCACGTTCGACGAGCAGGGCTACCAGTCGGTCTTCGCGACGCCCACCGGCGCGCGGGCCCGCGCCCTGCCGCCCAGCCTCGACCCCGGTTACATCGACCCGCCCCTGGGCCGGTCGGTGACCACGCCGGAGGTCGCGGTGGCGGCCAAGGAACTGGACGAGTCGTCCCGCCTGGACAACCCGATCAGCCTCGCCGAGTGGATCCCGGACCGGCCGTACTTCAGCGAGCCGGACTACCTGCGCAAGATCGAGGCGTACAACCGCGAACTGTCCAACCTGGACGAGGACGTCAAGCAGTTCGACGCCCTGGTGATCGTGGGCGGGTCGGGCCCGATCGTGGACCTGGCCAACAACGAGCGCCTGCACGAGCTGATCCTGGCGTTCCTGCGCGCGGACAAGCCCATCGTCGGCGAGTGCTACGGCGTGGCGCCGCTGGCCTTCGCCCGCGACTGGGAGGACCGCAAGTCGATCATCTGGGGCAAGCACGTCACGGGGCACTGCAAGGAGTACGACTACAAGGACGGCACCGGCTTCATCGGCGTCGACTTCAACATGGGCCCGCCGCCGTACCCGCTGGAGTACATCCTGCGCGACGCGACGGGGCCGGACGGGCAGTACCACGGGAACGTCGGCAAGGAGGTGTCGGTGATCGTGGACTACCCGTTCATCACCGCGCGCTCGACGCCGGACTCGTTCCCGGCGGGGGAGAAGCTGGTGGAGGTCCTGGAGTCGGGCCTGCGCCGCTTCGGCTTCTGAGGCTGGGCCTCGGAGGAGGGGCCTCGCCCGGGGGCGGGCCGGCGAGTGGCTCGGGTCTGCGGGCTCGGGGCGCTGGGGCCGGCTCGTCCGGCGAGGGCTCGGCGGTGGTGGGCTCGGTTCGGCGGTGGGGTGGCCCGGGGTGGGGGAGCGGTGCGGGTGAAGAAGCTCGCAACCCGGCCGATTCGCCGCCCACGCACCAGACGCCCCGGGCTCCCGCACTTCACAACAACCGCACCCCCACCGCCCACCGCCGCACTCCCACCGCCGCACCACCCCGCACCATCCCCAGGCACCCCACGCCACCGCACCCGCGCCTCGCGCACACATCCAACTCACCGGAAGGACACGGCCATGACCGCAAGGCCGGGCAAGGTCGCCATCTTCGAGCAGTTCGCCGCCGATGGCTTCACCCGGATGTTCGGCAACCCCGGCACTGTGGAGGAGGGTTTCCTCGACATCCTGGAGGGCGTCCCGGGCTTCGAGTACGTGCTCGCGCTCCAAGAGACCGTCGCCATCGCGATGGCCGACGGCTACGCCCGCGCCACCGCCGGACCCGCCCTCGTCCAGCTCCACACCGGCGTCGGCCTGGGCAACGGCATCGGCATGCTCTACCAAGCCATGCGCGGCCACTCACCCCTCGTGGTCATCGCCGGCGAAGCGGGCGTGGCCTACGACGCGATGGACTCCCAGATGGCCACCGACCTGGTCGCCATGGCCAAGCCGGTGACCAAGTGGGCCACCCGCGTCACCCACCCCTCCTCCCTCCTGCGCACCCTCCGCCGCGCCGTCAAGACCGCCATGACCGCCCCGCGCGGCCCGGTCTTCGTCGCGCTGCCCATGGACGTCCTCGACGCCGAGAACACCGAGCCCGCCATCCCCTCCACCATCCCCAGCCAGGCCGTCGTCCCCGTCCCCGCCGACCTCGACCGGGCCGTGGAAGCCCTCAGCGGCGCCTACCACCCCCTCATCCTCGTCGGCGACGGCGTGTCGGTCTCCAACGCCCAGGACGAACTCACCCGGGTCGCCGAGCTGCTCGACGCACCGGTCTGGGGCGTGGACAGCTCCGAGCTGAACATGGACAACACCCACCCGCTCTGGCAGGGCCGGCTCGGCCACATGTTCGGCACCCGCTCCGCCGGGATCGTCGCCGACGCGGACGCCGTCCTCATCGTCGGCACCTACGTCTTCCCCGAGGTCTTCCCCTCTCTCCACAACCCGTTCCGGCCCGACGCCCGGATCGTGCACATCGACCTCGACACCTACGAGATCGCCAAGAACCACCCGGCCGACGTCGCCCTCGCCGCCGACCCCAAGCACGCCCTCGCGGGCCTGGCCGAACGCCTCACCGCCGCCGGTCGCCGCCCCACCGCGCGCTCCTCGGCCGTGTGGCGCCGCCCCCGCCCGGAGCAGAACGCGCCGATGATGGAGCTGTTCGCCGCCGAACTGGCCGAGCAGGGCGGCAGCGACCTCGTGATCTTCGACGAAGCGCTCACCGCCTCGCCCGCGCTCACCAAGTACCTCCCCCCGCGCGTCAAGGGCAACTACTTCTCCACCCGCGGCGGGTCGCTGGGCATCGGCATCCCGGGTGCGATCGGCGCGAAGATGGCCCGCCCGGACGAGGAGGTCATCGGGTTCACCGGCGACGGCGGCAGCATGTACACCATCCAGGCGCTGTGGACCGCCGCCCGCGAGCAGATCAACGCCAAGTTCGTCATCTGCAACAACCACCGCTATGAGCTGCTCGACCTCAACATCGAGCAGTACTGGACCGAGCGCGGCATCGACCGCCACGAGTACCCGTCGGGCTTCGACCTGAGCCGCCCGGAGATCGGGTTCGTGGAACTCGCGCGGGCCTTGGGCGTGGACGCCATGCGGGTGGAGAAGCCCAGTCAGGTCGCGGGCGCGGTGCGGCGGATGTTGACCGCCACCGGTCCGTTCCTGGTCGACCTGGTCACGAAGTAGGTCGACGACGATGCCCACCTTGCCCCGCCGCGAGAACGGCCGCCTGTCCGGTCGCACGGTCGCGATCCTGATGGAGACCGACTACGTCGAGCCGGAGATCCACTACTACGAGCGCAGGTTCGCCGAGGAAGGCGCGACGATCGAGTACCTGACCCGCCTGTGGGGCCAGGAGTCGATCACCTTCACCGGCCACGAGTACCAGGTTCCGCTCACCGTCTCCGGCGACCTCGAAGCCGTGGACGACGCCCGCCTCAGGCGCTACGACGCGGTCATCGTGCCCTCGGGCATGGTGTCGGACCGGCTGCGCTACAGCGAGGACGTCAACACCCTCGCCCCGGCGGTGCGGCTCCTGCAACGCGCGTTCGCCACGCCCAGCGTCCTCAAGGGCATCATCTGCCACGGCATGTGGCTGGTCAGCCCGATCGCCGAGGTCGTCGCGGGCCGCCGCGTGACGTGCCACAACAACCTCATCGGCGACGTGCGCAACATGGGCGCGGTCTACACCGACCAGGACGTGGTGGTCGACGGCGACCTGGTCACCGGCCGCAGCGCCGACGCCGCGCACCTGTTCGCCCGCACGCTCATCGACCTCATCGCCGCCCGCACGCCCGTGGGCAGCATGCGCAGCCGCCAGCGGATGCTGCGCGGGATCGGGGTGACGCCGCAATGACCGCCGACTTCGTCTTCTCCGACCTCGTCGCCGGGTACGTGGTGGCGTTCGACCCGACCCGCGGCGCGCTGGACCTGCGCACCAGCGACGGCACCCCGGTCCGGGCGCGGATCACCCGGGACACCAACGCCGAGATGATCCGCAACCTGGGCGAACCGGCCCACCACGTGTCCGACCCGATGATCGACGTGCTCATCCCGGGCCGGCACGTGTTCGTGCACGGCCTGTACTACCCCGAGCGCGGGCACGTCACGTTCGACGCCAAGCGGGTCGTGCTGGTCGGGCCGGGCCTAAACTACCGGTTCGAGGAGGCCGACTGGTGGCCGCGCCAACTCGGCGAGCTGGCCCGGTTCTACCGGCACGCCCAGTTCGGCGCGGCCAACCCGGTCGACTTCGCCGACTACCGCACGATCCTGCGGCTGGGCGGGGACAAGGCCGACGACCACGTGCAGGAGACCGACACCGTCTCCCGCCTGGTCTACGGCATGGCCAGCGCCTACATGCTCACCGGTGACGAGGACTTCCTGGGCGTCGCCGAGCGCGGCACCGAGTACCTGCGCGACAACATGCGGTTCGTGGACCGGGACGAGGACGTCGTCTACTGGTACCACGGGATCGACGTGCGCGACGGCGTCCAGTCCCGGTGCTTCGCCTCGGAGTTCGCCGACGACGCCGGGTCCATCCCCGCCTACGAGCAGATCTACGCCCTGTCCGGACCGACCCAGACCTTCCGGATCACCGGCGACCCGCGCATCGCCGCCGACATCGACGGCACGCTGCGGCTGTTCGAGAAGTTCTTCAAGGACCCGGTGCGCGGCGGCTACTACTCGCACATCGACCCGATCCTGCTCAGCCCGCACCACGAGTCGCTGGGCCCGAACCGGTCGCGCAAGAACTGGAACTCCATCGGCGACCACGCCCCGGCCTACCTGATCAACCTCTACCTGGCCACCGGCGACGAGCGGCACCTGCGGATGCTGGAGGAGACCTTCGACCTGATCGTCGACCACTTCCCGGACGCCACCAGCCCGTTCGTGCAGGAGCGGTTCCACGGCGACTGGACGCCGGACCGGACGTGGGGCTGGCAGCAGGACCGGGCCGTGGTCGGCCACAACCTCAAGATCGCGTGGAACCTGACGCGGATGAACGCGTTGCGCGCCAAGGAGTCCTACACCACCCTGGCCGACCGCATCGCCCGCTCCCTGCCCGACTTCGGCAGCGACCGCCGCCGCGGCGGCTGGTACGACGTGGTCCAGCGGGTGCTCGGCGTCGGGCAGGACAGGCACCGGCTGACCTGGCACGACCGCAAGGCGTGGTGGCAGCAGGAACAGGCGATCCTGGCCTACCTGATCCTCGCGGGCACCACCGGGGACGAGGAGTTCGTGCGCCACTTCCGGGAGGCGACCGCGTTCTACAACGCGTTCTTCCTCGACCACGACGAGGGCGGCGTCTACTTCAACGTCCTCGCCGACGGCCACCCGTACCTGCTGGGCACCGAACGGCTCAAGGGCAGCCACTCGATGTCCATGTACCACGCGGCGGAGCTGGCGTTCCTGTCCACTGTGTACGGTCGCCTGCTGATGGGCTCAGGGCCGCTCACCCTGTGGTTCAAGCCCCGCGCCGACGCCGCCCGGCTGCTGCGGGTCGCGCCGGACGCCCTGCCCGCCGGGGCGGCCCGGCTGGAGTGGGTGGAGGTCGACGGCCGGCCGCACGCCGACTTCGACCCGGTGGCCATGACGGTGACCCTGCCCGAATCGGCGCAGGACCTGACCGTGCGGGCGCACCTGGCGCCGGTGGAGAGGTAGTCGCGGTGTCCACTGTGGAGCTGCCGACGCGGTGGAACTCGGGGTTCGAGGTGCGCGCCGGCCGGCCGCTGCCGTTCGGCGCCACCCCGGTCCCCGGCGGGGTCAACTTCGCCGTGCCGTCCAACCACGCCACCGCGGTGACCCTGGTGCTGTTCCCGCGCGGGGTGTCCGAGCCGATGGCGGAACTGCCGATCCCGCAGGACTACCGGGTCGGCGGGGCGTGGGCGATCACCGTGCTGGGCATCGACCCCGACGAGGTCGAGTACGGCTACCGCGTGGACGGGCCGTACGACCCGGCCGCGGGGCACCGGTTCGACCCGTCCGTGGTGATCGCCGACCCGTACGCGAAGGCGTTGGCGGGCGCGGAGGTCTGGGGGTCGCGGCCGGTGCGGTACGGGCCGACGCCGTGGCGCTCGCGGGTGGTGCGCGACGAGTTCGACTGGGCGGGCGACCGGCGGCCCGGCATCGCGCAGGAAGACCTCGTGGTCTACGAGGCGCACGCGCGCGGGTTCACCCGCCACCCGAACTCCGGCGTCGCGCACCCCGGGACGTACGCGGGGCTGGCGGAGAAGATCCCGTACCTCAAGCGGTTGGGGGTGAACTGCGTCGAGCTGATGCCGGTGTTCGAGTTCGACGAGTTCACCAACTCCCGCCACGACCCCGAGACCGACACCTGGTGGTACAACTACTGGGGCTACAGCACGGTCGGGTTCTTCGCGCCCAAGCAGTCCTTCGCCGCCGGTCCTTCGGCCGTGCACGAGCTGAAGGACCTGGTCAAGCAGCTGCACCGGGCGGGCATCGAGGTCGTGCTGGACGTGGTGTTCAACCACACCGCCGAGGGCAACGAGCACGGACCCACGATCTCGTTCCGCGGCCTGGACAACCGCACGTTCTACATGCTCACGCCGGACGGCGGCTACTACAACTTCAGCGGCACCGGCAACACCGTCGACTGCAACGACCCCGTGGTGCGCGGCTTCGTGCTGGACTGCCTGCGCTACTGGGCGTCGGAGTACCACGTCGACGGCTTCCGCTTCGACCTGGCCGCGATCCTCTCCCGCGGCCCGGACGGCCGGGTGCTGGCCGACCCGCCGCTGGTGGAGGCGCTGGCCAACGACCCGGTGTTGCGCGACTGCAAGCTCATCGCCGAGGCGTGGGACGCGGCCGGGCTCTACCAGGTCGGCACGTTCCCCGGCTACCGGCGCTTCGCGGAGTGGAACGGCCGCTACCGGGACGTGCTGCGGCGGTTCATCAAGGGCGACAGCGGGGTGGTGGGGGAGCTGGCGACCCGGTTCGTCGGCTCGCCCGACCTCTACGGCGACCGCGAGCCCGCCGCGTCGATCAACTTCGTCACCGCGCACGACGGGTTCACGTTGGCGGACCTGGTGTCCTACAACGAGAAGCACAACGAAGCCAACGGCGAGGGCGGTCGCGACGGCGACGACGGCAACCACTCGTGGAACTGCGGTGTCGAAGGCCCGACCGACCGCGTGGACGTGCTCGCGCTGCGGGACCGGCAGGTGCGCAACGCGTTGCTGTTGCTGCTGACCAGCCAGGGCGTGCCGATGCTGCTGGCCGGCGACGAGGCCGGGCGCACCCAGCGCGGCAACAACAACGCCTACTGCCACGACTCGGAGCTGTCCTGGTTCGACTGGGACCTGGTCGAGCGCAACGACTCGCTGGTCGAGTTCACCCGGCGCGCCATCGCGTTCCGGGCCGCGCACCCGGCGCTGCGCAGGCGTGGTCACCTCGCGGGCGGGCGTGACGTGGTGTGGCACGGGGTGGCGCCCGAGCGGCCGGACTGGTCGGGCGGGAGTCGGCTGCTGGCGGCCGAGCTGTGCTGCGGTGACGACCGGGTGTACGTGGCGGCCAACGCGCACTGGGAGGGCGTGGACGTCGTGCTGCCGGACGGGGAGTGGCGGTTGTTCGCCGACACCGGGGCCGGTGTCGTGCACGAGCCGGGACAGGAGCCGCCGGTCGGGTCCTCGGTGTGGCTGGGGCCGCGGTCGGTGGTCGTGCTGACGGCAACTAGGGAAGGGGTGAACGGGGATGGCGTTCGAGGCGAAGAGCCACGTGTGGGACGGGACGGCGACGGTCCGGCTGCGCGGTGAGTTGGCGGCGAAGTCGGCCGGGCAGCTCAACCGCGTGATCGCGGAGGTGTCCGCGCAGCCGTTGAAGAGGTTGGTGCTGTTGATGGACGAGCTGACCTACCTGTCGTCGGCGGGGTTGCGCAGCCTGGTGTTCGCGCACCAGCGGTTGGGCCGGGGCGTCGAGATCGTGCTGGTCGGCGCGCAGCCGGAGGTGGCCGAGACGATCCGGCTGACCGGCTTCGACCGCAGCGTGGTGATGCAGGAGCCGGTGTGACCCCGGCCGACCCGGTGGGCCCGCGGGTCGCGGCACTGGTCCGCGACCTCGCGGCCCGCGCCGGCCTGGACCGGGCGAGGGCCTACCGGTTGCGCCTGGCCTCCGACGAGATCGCGACCAACGCGGTGACCCACGGCGGCGTCGACACGGTGTCTCTGTGCGGCGGCTTGGACGACACCCGCGTGTGGGTCGTGGTGGAGGACAACGCACCTCCCTTCGACCCGCGCACGTACGACCCGGAGGTGGTGCTGACCGACCCGCACGAGCGCGAGCCGGGCGGCCTGGGCCTGTTCCTGGCCCACTCGGGCGTGGACGAGCTGCACTACGAACGCACCGCCAACCGCAACCGCACCACCCTGGTCATCCACCGCGAATTGTCGGTGCCTGGTGGAAACCCCGAATCGTCGGTCCCGGATGGAACGGCCGAATTGTCGGTGCCCGACGCATCGGCCGAATTGTCGGTGCCTGGTGGGACAATGGAACCGGGGGCCGGAGGCCGCCGCGGGACCGGGGGCTGAGGTGCGGCTCTCGGTGGCCGAGCGGGCGACCCGGGAAGTCCTGGTCGTCGGCGATACCCGCCCCGACCTGCTCGAAGGCCTTGCCGCGGCGGGCTTCCACGTCACCGAAGCCCAGCCCGCCGACGTCGCGGACGACCTCGGCCGGCCGGACGTCGTGCTGCTCGCCGCCTCCCTCGGCCTGCCCAGGGTCGCCCTGCTCAGCCGGCGGGCGCGCGAGGCGGGCGCACCGGGCGCGATGGTGTTCGCGGACGGCGACCTGGGGGCGTTGGAAGCCTGCGTCCGGGCCGGCTTCGAGTTCGTGGCGCCGCCGTACTCGCCGGTCCTGCTGCGCGGCCGGATCGTCTCCGCCTGGGAACGCGGCCGACTCACCGCGCGCGGCGAGCAGAGGGCCGTCGAGGAGACCGTCCGCGAGTACGAGCGGGACCTGTACGTGGCGCACGAACTCCAGGCCGGCTTCCTGCCCGACGTCCTGCCCAAACCGCCGGGCTGGGAGCTGTCCGCCCGCTTCCGCCCCGCCCGCATGGTGTCCGGCGACTTCTACGACGTCTTCGAGCTGCTCGACGGCCGTCGCCTCGGCTTCGTGGTCGCGGACGTGTGCGACAAGGGGATCGGCGCGGCCCTGTTCATGGCGCTGATCCGGACCCTCTTGCGGCACAACGCCGAGCACACCCCCGCCACCCTCGCCGGCGGCTCCGACCTGTCACCCAGGCTCGCCTTCGGCACCGGCCCGCTGGTGCAGTCCGTCGTCGACACCAACCGCTACCTGGTCGGCCACCACCTCAAACAGGGGTACTTCGCCACGGTGTTCTTCGGCGTCCTGGACCCGCTGTCCGGCGGTCTGGTCTACCTCAACTGCGGCCACAACCCGCCCGTCGTGGTCCGCGCCGACGGCACCCGCGCGCTGCTGCGCCCGACCGGTCCGGCCCTGGGCCTGTCGGCGGACAGCGAGTACGCGCCCGCCCGCGCGTTCCTCAACCCCGGCGACGCCCTGTTCGCCTACACCGACGGGGTGGTGGAGGCGCGGGACGTCGCGGGCGCGCGGTTCGGGACGGCGGCGATGCTGCGCGCGCTGGGTCCGCGCCGGTCGGCCGAGGAACTGCTGGACGCGGTGGACGACGCGTTGCGGCGGCACGTGGAGGGGGCGGAGCAGTCCGACGACATCACGATGTTCGGGCTCCGGCGAGGGTTGTTAGGGATAGTTCCCTAACGCTAGGCTCCGCGATCAACGGCACTGAGGATCGAGGAGCGAACGTGAGCACACTCTCCCTCCGGGACGCCCGCCGCCTGCTGGACGCGGCGGTGGAGCACGCGGAGCAGTTGGGCGTCCAGGCGGCGATCGCGGTCGTCGACGAGGGCGGTCACACCAAGGCGTCGGCGCGCGCGGACGGCGCCACGTTCCTGACCCTGTCGCTGGCCACCGGCAAGGCCGTCACGGCCGCCGGCCTGGGCTTCGACACCGGCGGTCTGGGCGAGTTCCTGGCCGGGAACCCGGCGCTGCTCGCGGGTCTGTCGACGCAGTCCGGTGTGACCGTGGTGCCGGGTGGGGTGCCGATCGTGCGGGACGGCGCGGTGATCGGGGCGATCGGCGTGTCCGGCGGCACGGGCGGTGAGGACGAGCCCATCGCCAAGGCGGCTCTGGCTTCCCTGGTCACCGAAGCCGTCTGACGGTCTCGCTCCGGGTTGACGGCCGCGCGGTCTCGCGGCCTTCGGGGCTCCGGGCCGGGGCGGGTGCACGCGCCGCACCCGTCCCGGCCCGGATTCTGTTCTGCTTGCAGCGGAATCGCCGTCCACCGGGTGGTGTGCCGGTGTCACGATGACGGCATGGCGGACATCCTCCCGTTCAACCGCGACCGCTCCCGCACACCCAACCCCCCGTCCGACCGGACGCCGGCCTCCGACCGCGGTCCGGAGCCGTTGTGGCGCCATCTGCTTGGGCGGAGCCTGCGGGCGGCCCGGGAGGAGCAGGGTGGGCGCCTGGTCGACGTCGCCGAACGGGCCGGGATCTCGCCGCAGTACCTGTCGGAGATCGAGCGCGGGCGCAAGGAGCCGTCGAGCGAGATGATCGCCGCCGTCACCGGCGCCCTCGGCGTGGACCTGTCCGACCTGCTCATCGGCATCGCGGGGGACATGCGGCGCAGCACGGGCCGCCGTCCCGCCGGACCCGTGCTCATGGCCGCCTGATCCGCCGCTTGATCCGCCACCGGGCCGTACCACCGCGGCAGGTCCCGCCTCAGGTCCGGTGGTCCAGGACGTGGTCGGCGAGCCCGTAGGCGACGGCGCCGGCCGCGTCGAACACCCGGTCCCGGTCGGTGTCGTGGCGAAGCTGCTCGACGTCGCGGCCGGTGTGCCGGGACAGGATCTCTTCGAGCTGGGTGCGCACCCGGATCACCTCGTCGGCCTGGAGGATCAGGTCCGGGATCGTGCCCCGGCCCTGCGCCGCCGGCTGGTGCAGGACGACCCTGGTGTGCGGCAGCACGAACCGCTTCCCGGCCCGACCCGCCGCCAGCAGCACCGCGCCGGTCGCGACGGCCTGGCCGATGCACGTGGTGGCGACCGGGGCCTTGATGTAGCGCATGGTGTCGTAGAGGGCGAGCATCGCGGACGGGTCGCCGCCCTCGTTGTTGATGTAGAGGTTGATCTCGCGGTCCGGGTTGTCCGCTTCGAGGTAGAGGAGTTGGGCGATGAGCGCGTTGGCGACGCCGGAGTCGATCGCGGTGCCGAGGTAGATGATGCGCTCGGACAGCAGGTGCGAGTAGACGTCCATGATGCGCTCGCCGTTGACGCTGCGCGTGATCACGTTGGGGATGGTGTAGGTGCTCATGCGCGGACCCCCAGGCCGATCTCGCGGGTGCGGACGGGCAGGACCTGGTCGAGGCTGTCGACGACGTGGTCGATGAAGCCGTACTCGAGGGCCTGCTCGGTGGTGAACCAGCGGTCGTGCAGGGAGTCGGCGAAGATCCGGTCGATGGGCTGGCCGGTGTCCTGCGCGATGAGCCCGAGCACGGTGTCCCGCGTGTGCCGCAGGTCGTCCGCCTGCACCTGGACCTCCACCGCCGACCCGCTGATGCCGGCCGACCCCTGGTGCATCAGGATCCGCGCGTGCGGCAGCGCGAACCGCTTGCCCGGCGTGCCCGCGGACAGCAGGAACTGGCCCGCGCTGCACGCCAGCCCGAGCGCGAGGGTGGCGACGTCGCACGGGATGAGCCGCATGACGTCGCGGATGGCGAGCATGGAGGGGACGGACCCGCCGGGCGAGTGGATCCACAGCGCGATGTCCTTGCCGGGGTCCTCGCCGGCGAGGGACAGCATCTGGGTGGCGAGCACGGTCCCGTTGTCGTCGTCCAGCGGCCCGTCGAGGACCAGGACGCGCTGCGCGAGGAAGCGCTCGCGGAGCCGGTGGTCGAACATCGGCTGCTTCTCGGTGGTGGTCATGCCTCCGACGATGCCGCCCGCGCGGCCCAAACCGCCGCTTTCTCTGCTGTGAGCGGATCAGCTCAGAGCGCACACTCCACAGTGGACTGCGCGCTCGGCGGGAGGTCGGCTGGTCGCAGCCTCCTGGGCGGGTGAGGCCGGCCTCCCGCCGTCAGCCGCGGGGGTCACATCGTCGTGATCATGCCGCCGTCGATGAAGAAGTCCGCGCCGTGGACGTTGGCCGCTCGGTCGCTGGCGAGGAACAGGACCAGGTCGGCGACCTCCTCCGGCTTGGTGAAGCGGCCCGTCACCATGCGGCCGGCCATTTCCTTCAGGAAGGCGTCCTGGTCCACGCCCACCGCGCGGACGACGGTGGGGGCGATGCCGTCCTCGCGGGTCCACATGTCGGTGTCCACGGGGCCGGGGGAGACGGTGTTGACGCGGATGCCCTTCGGGCCGACCTCCTTCGACAGGGCCTTGGTGAAGTTGCTCAGCGCGGCCTTGCCCGCCGTGTAGTCGTAGACGTCCGGGTCGGCCAGGAACGACATCACCGTGCTGACGTTGACGATGTTGCCCCCGCCCCGGCGCTCCAGGTGCGGCAGGGCGGCGCGGGTGGTGCGGACGGCGGTCATCAGGTTGACGTCCAGGCCCCAGTTCCAGTCCTCGTCGGTGATGGACAGGAAGCCGCCCATCCGGGGCCGCACACCGCCCACGTTGTTCACCACGACGTCCACCCCGCCGAACGTCTGCACGGCCGCGGAGACCAGTCTGTCCGCCCCGCTCTGGTCCGACAGGTCGACGTTCACCGTGCGGACCCGGCCGCTGAAGCTGTCGGCCACGGCCAGCAGGCCCGGCGAGAGCGTGCGCGAACCGGCGACCACCGACGCACCCTCCTCGGCCAGCGCCCTCGTCACGGCCAGGCCGATGCCGCGGCTCGCCCCGGTCACCACCGCCACCCGGCCCGACAGATGCAGATCCATGCCTTCTCCTCGGTCTGAACGCGGAATTCCCTGGAATTCGAGACTAATTCGCAAGGGGGCGGAACCTGAAGGCGTGAAAGGGGTTCGGGCAGTACTTCGTGCTGTTTACGGAGTGTTCTCGACATAACCGCACAAGGTTCTGGAGGGCTGGTCAGGCGGGCTAGCGTGGCGGAGTAGGGATGTCCCGGAGAGAAAAGGTGCGCCCGCTCATGGCTATTGTCGAGACCATCAGGTTCAAATTGGTCGACGGCTTCGACGTGGAGAAGTTCCGTGAGATCAACATCCGGATGCAGCGCGAGTTCATGGAGCCCAAGCACGGCTTCCTGTCCCGGCGCTCGGCGGTCAGCAACGACGGCGAGTGGCTGATCGTCGTCACCTGGACCGACCAGCTCGCCGCCCAGGCGGTCATCTCGTCGTTCTACGGCGCCCCGGAGACCCAGGAGTTCCTCGCCGCGATCGACCTGTCCACCGTCCAGCCGGGTAGCTACACGCTTGTCGAGCACTGAGGCGACGACGAAAAGCCCCCGCTCGCGACGAAACACGCGAGCGGGGGCTTTTCTTTGCTACCCGAGCACTTTCATGACGTCCCGCAGCACGGACACGTGGTCGTCCGCCGACCGCAGCCCGAGCCCCATCGTGTTCACGCTCAGGTGGGTCGCCCCCAGCGCGATCCACCTGCCCACGTACGACGCCCACTCGCGCTCGGGCACCTCCGACAGCGTCAATCGGGGTTCGAAACCCAGCTCCGACGGGTCCCGCCCGGCCGCCGCCGCGTAACCCCGGACCCGCTCGACCATCTCCGCCGCCGTCGCGTCCGGCGGTCGGTGCGGCAGCCAGCCGTCGCCCAGAACACCCGCCCGGCGCAGCACCTGCTCCGCGTGCCCGCCGAACCACACCGGGATCCGTCCAGCCGCGGGCCGCGGGTTGATGCCGGCGTTGTCGATCCGGTGCCACTTCCCCGCGAAGGTCACCTTGTCCGACGCCCACAGCCGCTGCAGCACCTCGACCTGCTCGGCGCTGCGCGCCCCGCGCCCGGCGAACTCCTCGTTCAACGCCTCGTACTCGACCGGGTTCCAGCCGATCCCGACACCCAGCCGCAACCGCCCGCCGCTGAGCACGTCGACCTCGGCCGCCTGCTTGGCCACCAGCGCGGTCTGCCGCTGCGGCAGCACGAGCACGCCGGTCATCAGCTCCAACGACGTGGTCACCGCGGCCAGGTAGCCGAACAGCACGAACACCTCGTGGAACGGCGTCTCGCTGGTGTACCCGCGCCACCCCGGCCGCGTGTCCACGCCCGCGCCGAGGACGTGGTCGAACGCCATCGCGTGCGTGTAGCCGAGTTCCTCGACCGACCGCGCCCAGCCGCGGATGTCGGCCGGGTCGTTGCCGATCTCCGTCTGCGGGAAGATCGCTCCGATTCGCATCTTCGAACTCTCCCGACGTAATGGGGGCGCGACAGCGGTCGGGGGATGCCCGCTGTCGCGCCCGTGGTGTGAAGCGGCCCCGGCGTCAGCCGGTCGAGGACGCCGTCTCCTCCACCACCGCGGGCTCCGGGGAGCCGGTCTCGGGTTCGGGGTCGGGCTTGAGGAAGCTGGTCGCCCACGCGGCCACCACGCCCACCGCGCAGATCACCAGCGACGTCAGCACCGCACCCTCGGCGCCGGACGCGGCCACCGCGCCGCCGCCGATGAGCGCGCCCGCCGCGATGCCCGCGGTGATCGCGGACGCGGGCAGGGTGGCGGCGAAGTCGCGGCCCGGTCCGGCCAGGGCGACCACGCGGTACTGGATCGACGGGACGATGCCGAAGCCGACGACGCCCCACACGCCCAGCGCGATCGCCGCGACGACCGGGTTCGAGCCGCCGAAGTACAGCGCGAGCAGCGCGGCCACCAGCACGATGCCGCCGACGATGATCGTGCCGCCGGCGTTCTTGTCCGCCGCCGCGCCGCCCAGGAACGTGCCGACCGCGTTGGCGATGCCGTACACCAGCAGGAACACGCTGATCGTGCCGCCGGAGATGCCGGTGACGTCGGCCAGGAACGGCTGGAGGTAGGTCAGGCCGGAGAACTGGCCGCCCATGATCAGGAAGCCCAGGCCCAGCAGCGCCAGCACCTTGGGCGCCAAGGCGTGCTTGGCCTGCGCGCCGAACCCGCCGACGCCGGAGTTCGGCACGGTGGGGATCACCGCGAGCGCCAGCACCAGGGTCAGCACGCCGGTGACGATGATCGCGATGAACGAGGCCTCCCAGCCCCAGCTCTGCCCGATGAGCGTGCCCAGCGGGACGCCCAGCGCGGTGGACACCGCCACACCGCCGAACACGAACGAGATCGCGCGGCCCATCTTGTCCGGCGGCATCATGCCCGCGCCGACCGCGAACGCGACGCCGATGAACAGGCCGTGCAGCGAACCGGTCAGCACGCGGGCGAACAGCAGCAGCCCGAAGCTGGTGGCCACCACCGCGATCACGTTGCCGAGGATGTAAGCCGCGAGCGACAGCTGGAGCAACTGCTTGCGCGCGAACTTGATGGTGACCGCGGTCAGCACCGGGCCGCCGATGGAGATGCCCAGCGCGTAGGCGGTGACCAGGCTGCCCGCCGCGCTGATCGAGACGCCCATGTCGTCCGCGATCAGGTTCAGGATGCCGACCACGATCAGCTCGGCGCTGCCCATGATGAAGGCGGCCAGGAACAGCGCCGCCAGCGCCAGGTTGGTTCGCGACCGGCTCAGTCCGGGTCGCAGGTCTGTACTCATGTGCACCTTCCTCGAAGTGTCTCTTCCTCGTCGCGACCCGGGTCGGCCGCCGGGTGGTGGCACCCGACGGCGTCGTCAGGCGTTAGGGAACGATCCCTATCATTTTGCGGCCAACCGTAATACAGTCGGTTCGACCGAGCAAGGGGGTGTCCGACATGCCGCGTGCCTCCGCCGAAACCCGCGAGCACGTGCTGCGGGTGGCGCACGACCTGTTCTACTGGCACGGCATCCGCGCCACCGGCGTGGACCGCGTCGCCGAGGCGGCGGGCGTCGCCCCGACCACGCTGTACCGGCTGTTCGCCGACAAGGACGAGCTGATCGCCGCCTACGTCGAGCGCGCCGACCAGGAGACCCGCGCGTGGTTCACCGCCGCCGTGCGCGGCGCCGGCCCCGACCCGCGCGCGCAGGTCCTGGCCGTGTTCGACACGCTCAACGAGCGCATCGGCCCCGACCAGTGCCGGGGCTGCGCGTTCCTGATGGCCCTGGCCGAGTTCCCCGACGACCACCTGCCCGCGCACCGCCGGGCCGTGGCCGCGAAGTCCTGGGTGCGGGAGCGCATGGGCGAGCTGACCGCGCGGATGGGCGTGCCGGACCCGGAGGCGCTCGCCGACCAGCTCGTGCTGATCATGGAGGGCGTCAACGCCTCGGTGCAGGGGTTGCGCGGGCCGGCGAACCAGGCCCGCGCGCTGGCCGAGGCGATCCTGCCGCCGGCCTGACACCCCCGCCACGACCGGTCAGAACAGCGTCGGCACGGCGCTGAACACGTGGTCCGGGTCGTAGCGCCGCTTGAGCGCGTACAGCCGGGACGCGTTCGGCCCGTACGCCCGCCGCACCCGCTCGGTCTCCTCGGGCGCGAGCAGGTTCGGGTACCCGCCGGGCAGGGCGTGCGGCTCCAGGTCCCGGGAGAGCCGTTCCACCCACTCCCGGTGCCGCCGGCCGTCCAGGCCCGCGTCCCAGGTGCCGACGATCTCGACCAGGTTGTGGTCGCGCCGCAGCCCGAACGCCGTCGCGGTCGGGTTCACCCGTGAGGCCGCGCCGTGGAAGTGGTGCACGAACACCCCCGAGTACGGCGAGGTGATCCGCTCGGCGGCGTCCACCAGGACCTCGGCGGCCTCGTCGGAGACCTCGGCGAGCTGGCGGTTGGCGGCCAGCGTGTGCCGACCGTCGACCACGACCCCGTCCAGCAACCCCAGCACCTCGAACGGGGTCATCGGACCGACCTGCGCCGACACCGGCGTGCCCAGCGCCGACAGCCGCGCCGCCCACCGCTCGCCGCGTGCCGGGTCGCCGCTCCACGCGGGCAGCAGGTACAGCAGCGCCTGGCCGTCGGGGCCGGCGAAGAACCCGGTCATGACGGTGAGCTGGTCCGGGGCGGCGGCGATCAGCTCTCGGTAGCCGCGCAACACCTTCCGCGCCTCCGGCAGTCCGAAGAGGACCATTCCGGAGGTCATGGAGCGCAACGGGTGCACCCGGTACGTCGCCCGCGTGACGACGCCGAAGTTGCCGCCACCGCCGCGCAACGCCCAGAACAGGTCCGGCTCCTCGGTCGCGCTCGCCGTCACCACGCTCCCGTCGGCCAGCACCACGCGGGCGCTGACCAGGTTGTCCAGCGCCATGCCGTGCTTGCCCAGCAGGAGGCCGTAACCGCCGCCCATGGTCAACCCGGCCACGCCGACCGCCTTCACCGTGCCGACCACGGCGGTGAGCCCGAACCGGTCCACCGCCGCGCCCACCACGCCCGCCGTCGCGCCGCCCGCCGCGTCCACTGCGGACGACGCCGGGTCGACCGCGACGTCGCGCAGCTTGGTCAGGTCGACCACCAGGCCGCCGTCGCGCACCGCCCGACCCGCCCAGTCGTGCCCGCCGCCCCGCACGCTCAGCGGCAGGCCGTGCTCCCGCGCCGCGCGCACCGCGTGCACCACGTCCTGCTCGGTCTCCGCCCGCACGATCACCGCCGGGAACCGGTCCGCGGCGCCGTTCCACACCCGCCGCGCGCCGTCGTAGGCGGCGTCGTCGGCCGCGATCACGTGCCCCGTGACCACCGTCCGCAGCGCGAGCGCCGCGGACGCCGGTGCCGTCGCTGTCATCAGATTCTCCTCCCTCACGCGTAGTCGATCCGCGCCAGCCCGAACTCCTCGGCGGCGATGATCGGGTCGAAGAACTCGTGGTACTCGTAGATCTGGCCGGACTCGGTGAACTTGAAGATCGAGACGTAGGTGTTGCGGTACCGCTTGCCGCCCTTGAGCAGGCAGTCGCCCTCGAACCGGGCGATGACGGTGTCGCCGTCCTCCCACGTCTCGGTGATCGGGAAGGACCAGCTCTCGAACATGCCGGGCGTGTCCTTCCACCGCGCCCACACCGCGGTCTTGCCGACGATGTGGTGCGGGAACATCTTGGTGCCGAACGGGTAGTAGTGGTCCGCGCCCTCGGCCCACAGCTCTATCCAGGAGTCGATGTCCTTCTCCTCCAACAGCCGCAGGAAGTCGTGCACGGTCCGCACGTTCCTGCTCAGGCCGTCAGCCATCTCGCCTCTCCTCTACAACGGACGCGGCCCCGTGCGTGGAGTGGGCACGGGGCCGCGAGCTGATCCCGCTCCGGGGAAGTGGGAGCGGGAGGCCGGTTACCGCGAGGTCGCGTCGGTGGGTTGGGCTCGACTTCTCGGTGATCACGCTTTTCGGTCACCGAGAAGTCGAGCCCGACGTGCCGACTTCAGGCGACCTCGCCGCCTCGGCGGAGCCGAGGCAATCAAGCACGAGCTTCTGGGCCGATGATCCAGTGTTCGCGCGTCACCAGGCGGTGCACGTAACGCGGGTTGACGAAAGCCTCGTAGTCCTCCGTCATCTGCTTGTACTCCGGGGACTCCAGCGCGTCGCGCAGCGCCTCCACGTCGTCGAACCACAGCTGGTAGGCCGCGTCCAGGGTCGGCTCGCCGATGCCGTACCAGCCGTCCACCGTGTGCCCCTGGAGGTACCGGCGCAGGCCGGGCAGCTTCAGGCCCAGCTCGCCGTGCTGGTGCAGGCTGTAGGCGCGGAAGTCCTCCAGCGACACGCCTTCCTTGCGCTTGACCAGGATCATCAGCTTCACCCAGTTCTGCCCCTTGTACAGGGCGGGACCGGCCTTCAGCTCGTGCGCGTCGGTGTCCAGCACCAGGGTCTGCCAGAACGCCGCCCAGTTCGGCTCGTCCAGCCGCGCGCCCTGGAGGAACTCCTCGCTCCGCAACGACGGGATCTGGTCCTCGGGGTTGAGCCAGATCTCGGCGACGCCCTGCCACTTCGGGTCGCCGTTGCCCAGCTCGAAGTCGAACGTGGTGTCGATCATGTACTTGCGGATCTGCTTGATCTTGCTCGCGTACTGGACCGCGTGCACGTTGACCCAGTAGTCCTGGAACTCCTCCACCGTCATGCCCGGCTTGGGCGCGGCGAAGATCAGCTGGTGGATCATGTCGCTCCCTCAGACCTTGTAGCGCTTGATGACGTCCTCGGCGAAGCCGATGTAGTCGCGCAGCGGCCACACCTCCTCGAACTCCAGGTACTCCCGCATCGGCAGCCGGCCCAGCGCGGTGCGGTCCAGCTCCTCGGCGTTGGGGGCGTCGATGATGCCGATCACGCGCTTCTGCGCGGCGACCTTCCACAGGCCCACGGCGAAGCCCGAGTCCAGCGTCTCCTGGGCGTGCTCGGCCTCCTCCTGCTCGATCTCCCACAGCTCGTCGAGCGTGATGCGCCCCTCGTGGTTCCACTTCATCTGGACGTAGAACAGCATTGCGGCACTCCTGTCAGGACTTCGAGCGGATCAGCTCGGTCAGGGGGTGGTCGGCGCCGAACTCGTCGACGGCGAGGTCCAGCGGCGTCTTGCCGTCGTGGCCGACGATGTCCAGGCGGGCGCCGGCCTCGATGACGATCCGCGAGCACTCCTCGTAGCCGTGCCACAGGGCGTCGTGCAGCGGGGTGTAGCCGTTGGTGGCGCCCTGGAAGTCCAGGTCCACGCCGGGCCACCGGGCGATCAGGCGGGTCAGCTCGACGTGCCCGTTGTAGACCGCCTTGTGCAGCGGCACCGCGCCGAACGTCGGCTCGGTCGCGTTGACGTCCGCGCCCGCCTCCAGCAGCAGCCGCGCGATCTCGGTGTGCCCGTCGCGGGCGGCCACCAGCAGCGGGGTGTGGGCGTCGTTGAACCCGTTGACGATCGGGAACTTCTCGTCCACCGGCGCGCCGTCGCCGATGAGCTTGCGCACGCCCTCGACGTCGCCCTGGGTCACCGCGGCCATCAGCAGCTGGTCGGCGGCGCGGCGCTCGTCGGCGGCCTGGCGCTCCTGGATGTACTGGTGGGCCAGCAGGATCTTGTCCTTGCCCATGGTGTTGACGTTCAGCTCGTACTCGAAGTGCTGCTGGAGCGAGAACCCGTAGTGCGTGCCCAGGTTCAGCGACGCGCCCCGGTCCAGCAGGTACTTGGCGATCTCGGGGCGCTTGAACCACACCGCGTCCATCAACGGGGTGTGGCCGGTGTTGGGCGTGACGGCGTCGACGAACGCCCCCGCCTCCACCAGCGCCCGCACGACGTCCAGGTCGCCGCCCTGGCACGCCTTGTGCAGCGCGGTCGCGCCGCCGCCGCTGTCGACGTCGAACACGTCCGCGCCCGCTGCGATCAGCAGCCGGGTCAGCTCGGCGTCCGCGCGGCCGGCCGCGATCAGCAACGGGGTCAGCCCGCTGCGCCCGTCGCGGTGGTTGACGTCCGCGCCGAACCGCAGCAGTTCCGCCACGGTCTCGCGGTCGCCCGCCCAGCACGCCGCGACCAGCCGCTCCTCGCGGTCGGCGTTGAACGCGGCCACCTCGCCGTTGGGGTCGAAGTAGACCTTCCACGACACGATCCGGCCGCTGTCGTCGACGACGAGCTTGTGCACGTCCTCGATCTCGAACTCCTGCCGCGTGCGGGTGTGCGCGGCCCGGGTGTAGATCACCGCGTACGCCGTGTCGCCCTCGGCGCGCAGGTCGCGCAGCGCGTAGTCGAGCACCTCGGTGGTCTCGCCGCGCACCTTGAACGCCCGGCGCACGGCGGGCAGCCCCACGTGGCGGCCCAGGTAGGGGATGACCTCGTTCCACCGGTCCACCGGCAGCTCGAAGTCGATGGTGTGGGACAGCGCCGACAGCGCCGCGTCCAGGTCGCCCCGCTCCAGGTCGGTGAAGTACTTCTCCACCACCCGGCGGGTTCGCTCACTGCTCATCGCAGGTCCTCACTGCTCGGGATTGTTTCGCCGTGCCGGGTGAAAAGGGTTCGGCCGGGCGCGCATTCAGTAGTTCACCCCGGCGACGCCTTCGACAAGCGGGGGCGGAGGCCGGGCGGGGACTGCGTGAGGTCATCCGCACAGCTCACGAAGTGCCTTCCGGGGCAACGACTTTCCTTGTGGCCGGCGCCGGGCGCCGCCGAGAGTTGCCCTCACAGCTCGCCAGAAGAAGTCCACCCACCACAGGAGTGTGTTGACCGTGACCGCGGAGGGCACCAATTCCCGGACCGTCCGGGAGGACGCGCTGGAAGTATTCCGGCAACTCGGCCTGACGACCGTTTTCAGCAATCCCAGCCACACCGAGATGAAGCTGTTCGAGACGTGGCCGGACGACTTCCGCTTCATCATGGGCCTGCAGGAGGCCGCGGTCGTCGGCATGGCCGACGGCTACGCCCAGGCCACCGGCGAGCCGTCCCTGGTCGTCATCAACGGCGGCCCCGGCACCGGCAACGCCATGGGCTCCATCTACACCGCCGCCAGCGCCCACACCCCGATGGTCATCATCGGCGGTCTCCAGGCCCGCAAGCTCCAGCAGGGCGCGCCGTTCCTCAACGCGCCCAACGCCACCCAGCTCCCGCAGCCCTACATCAAGTGGGCGGCGGAGGCGGCCCGGCCGCAGGACGTGCCCGCGCTGATCGAGAAGGCCTACCACATCGCCAAGCAGGCGCCCCAGGGCCCGGTGTACGTGGGCGTGCCCGAGGACGACTGGATCCGGCCCGCCAACCCCACGCCGCACAAGGTCCGCGTCGTGCGGCCCGCCGTCGTGCCCGACCCGCAGGTGCTGGCCGACGTCGCCGACGCGCTCAACTCCGCCACCAACCCGGCGATCGTCGCCGGTCCGGGCGTGGAGATCGGCGGCGCCCGGCGCGACCTGATCAAGATGGCCGAGCGGCTCAACGCCCGCGTCTACGGCAGCCCGGTGTGGCCGCGCGGCGCGTTCCCGGAGAACCACCCGCTGTTCGGCGGCGTCCTGGCCCCGCTGCCCGAGCTGATCAACGCCCGCCTCGGCGAGCACGACGTGGTGATCGTGCTGGGCAGCCCGACGTTCACCCTGTTCACCACGGCCGACCTGTTCTCCCAGGCGCCCGCGCCGCTGGACGGCAGCGACTCGCCCAAGCTGCCCGAGGGCACCCGGTTCATCCACGTCACCGACGACCCGGAGGCCGCCGCCTGGTCCATGGCGGGCACCGCCTACGTCACGCCGCCCGACGCGTTCGTGCGCCGGATCGTGGCCCTGCTGCCGCAGCGCCCGCGGGTGCCGCTGCCGGAGCTGCGCGAGCCGATCCCCACGCCCGAGGCGTCCACGCCGATCACCGAGCCCTACCTGTTCCACCTGCTGTCGCAGGAACTCCCGTCCACCGCGCAGGTGTTCGAGGAGCTGCCCATCGGCCGCGCCCCGTTCCACGAGCAGATCCCGCTGGGCCCGGACAACGGCTACTACGCCACCGCGTCCGGCGCGCTGGGCTTCCCGTTCGCGGGCGCGGTCGGCTACGCCGTGGCCCGGCCCGACCAGCGGGTCGTCGTCGTGGTCGGCGAGGGTTCGGCGCAGTACACCATCCAGGCGCTGTGGACGGCGGGGAAGTACAACCTGCCGGTCACGTTCGTGATCCCCAACAACGCCGGGTACCTGTCGCTGAAGTACTACCTCGACGACACCAGCCAGAAGAAGTGGCAGGAGGGCTGGGACCTCAGCGGCGTCGACATGGCGGGCCTGGCCCGCGGCTACGGCATCGCGGGCGAGCGGATCGAGACGCCCGGGCAGCTGCGGGCCTCGCTGCGGCGCGCGCTGTCCGCCGACGGCCCGGTCCTGCTCGACGTCGTCGTGTCCGACCCCGGCCTGTTCCGGCTGTAGCCACCGCCGCAGCCACCGCTGTCAGAGCACCAGGAGGAGTCCATGGAGGTCGTCCTCAAGGACAACCTGCCCACCGTCCGCATCGACGGCGAGGTCGCCGCGCACATCTTCGACGGCGGCGCCCACGGCACCACGTCGTCCGCGTTCATCGTGGACGTCAAGCCCGGCAAGGGCCCGATGCGGCACAGCCACCCGTACGACGAGATCTTCTTCGTCATCGAGGGCCGGGTGCGCGTGGAGGCCGCCGGGCAGGTCCGCGACGCCGGGCCCGAGGAGATCGTGATCGTCCGCCAGGGCGTGCCGCACGCGTTCACCAACCTCGGCCCGGGCAACGCGCGGATGGTCAACGTGCACGCCACCGCCCAGGTGGTCACCGAATTCGCGCCCGACCACGCCGCCGACCCGTCGTACCAGTACGGGCACACCAGCTGAGCCCACCGGGCCCGCGCCCGAGCGTGTCCGCGAAGCCCTCACCGCGTTTCCCGCCGGGAAACGCACGAGTGGGGGCTTCGTGCTATCCGCTCCCTTTTCGTTGTCGCCGCAAATCGGCGGCTCGTCGTCCGGGAATCCGCCACCCGGACGACGGCTAGACTGGTCCGCGGGGAAACTGGGGGAGGAATGGTCGTGAGGTCGAACAATGTCCGCCGGGGCGAGTTGGGGCGCTTTTTGCGCAGCCGGCGGGAACGCTGCAACCCGATCGAGTCGGGTTTTCCGCGGGGGCCGCGCCGCCGGTCGCAGGGACTGCGCCGGGAGGAGGTCGCCATGCTCGCCGGGGTGAGCCCCACCTGGTACACCTACCTGGAGCAGGGGCGCGACATCCGGCCGTCGCCCGAGGTCGTGGACAGCCTCGCGCGCGTGCTGTGCCTGAGCGAGGACGAGCGCCGCTACGTGCACGCGCTGGCGTTCGGCCACGTGGTCCGGCCGCAGCCGCTCGACGGCGAGATCTCCGGCGCGGAGCTGCTCAAACGCCTGGTCGCGGCGGCCGAGGACGACCCGTACCCGGTGCTCGCGGTGGACCCGTACGGCGACCTGCTGGGGTGGAACCCGGCCGCGGTGCGCTGGTACGACGACTGGGACCGGCTGCCCGCGGAGGAGCGCAACCTCCTCCGCTGGCTGCTCACCGCGCCCGCGGCCCGGGAGCGCCTGGTGGACTGGGCCGAGGAGGCGCGCGACGCGGTCGCGGTGTGGCGGGCGGGTGCGGCGCGGTGCCAGGACACCGGTGAGATCGGCCGGCGGGTGCGGGAACTGGGTCGGCTGAGCGCCGAATTCCGCCTGTGGTGGGATGAGCAGATCGTCCGCGAACGCCGTTCCCGCGCGCTGCGGTTCCGCCATCCGGAACTCGGTGTCCGCGAATTGCGGGTGGTGCCCTTGGAGTCGCCGGAGTTCGCCCCCACGGCGGTGCTCGTGCACCTGCCCGCCTGAGCCGGCTCGGCGCCGGATGGAGCGCCGACTCGAGCGCTGACTCGCGCGTCGACTTGACGAAGTACGCGCCGGACGGGCCCGTCATCGGGATATGTGATTCGTAAATCACCGAAGCTCGCACCCGACGCGTGGATTATTAATGCCGGCGTCACGGGAAGTGGCTAGCGTCTTCGGGTGATCGCGGCCCACCACGCGTGCGCCACGAGTATTTGGGGGGAGAGCCGATGCCTGTGACCGCCGCCACAAGCCGCGCTCGAGGTTCATATGGCACCGAAGCAACCGGTCCGGTTCGGGCGGACCGCGCGCTTTGTTTCCGTTTCCGATGTAACCAACTTTCATGTTCCGTCGTGTCGGACGTGTCACGCGATCCGTGGTAGTCCGCTCGACTTAACGGGGAACATCGAACGGATCAGTACCGGAACCGGTCTGTCCGCCTCGCCACGCTGGAACCGGGAATACCAGCACTGAAAGCGTTCTGGACAGCCGATCCGAGGCTTGAAAATCTGTGCGCGTCACTGGTCGCTGGGGGACAGGGACGATGGGGGCTGGGGGAAATCGCCGGTGCGCCCGCTCGCGGGCGGCGGCCACGGGGTCGTCGCCGACCACGCGGGCGGTTCGCGCCGGCGCGCACGACGTGGGGACGTCTGCGTTGCCGTACCTCCTTCGGAAATGTGTTGTGCCTTGCCCTGACGAAGTGTCAAGACGAACCCCGCGAGGTCCGTGCCTCGTGGTGATCCGAAATGCTGGAGGGACAACCGTGCATCGGTTCCACGCGGTATCAGCCGGGGCTGATCCGTCTGATTTATCCACGCTGTCCGAGTTCTGCGAAGAGCTGTTCACGACCCTGGGGAGGTCCGACCAGCGCCGCTGGGCCGAGGCCTACGTCCGCGGGCTGCTCGTCGTGCCGGGGCGCAAGTCCATCCGGCGCATCTCGGAACTCGTGGTCGGCCGGGACGCCGACCAGTCGTTGCAGCAGTTCGTGAACCAGAGCCCGTG
Source organism: Saccharothrix sp. (assembly GCF_031180885.1). Taxonomy (GTDB): domain Bacteria; phylum Actinomycetota; class Actinomycetes; order Mycobacteriales; family Pseudonocardiaceae; genus Actinosynnema. The sequence goes on along the minus strand of NZ_JAPSLK010000002.1, from coordinate 212,644 downwards.
GGCGTGGGAGCCGGTGCGCCGGCGCCTGGCCGAGCGCATCGGCCAGGCCATGCGCCCGCGGGCCTGGGTGGTGCGGGAAGCGGTGTTCCCGAAGAACGGGGACAACTCGGTGGGCGTCGCGCGGCAGTACGCGCCCACCGCCGGCCGGATGCTCAACTGCCAGCGGGCGGTGGGCGTGTTCCTGGCCGGGGACGAGGGCGCGGGCGCGGTCGACTGGCGGCTGGTCATGCCCAAGTCCTGGGACCACGACGCCGACCGGCGCGCCAAGACGCGGGTGCCGGAGGACGAGCGGTCGCGTCCGGTGTGGCAGTACCTGCTCGACGCGTTCGACGAGATGACGGGCAACTGGGGGTTGCCCGCGGCGCCCGTCGTCGTGGACCTGAGCAGTGACCCCGGCGTGTTCCCGTTGCTAAGCGGGCTGGAGGAGCGCGGCATGCGCTACCTCGCGCAGGTGTCCACCGCGATGCCCCTGCTCCCGGTGAATCTCGTCGGCGGGCCTGGGGCGGTCGGGTCGCGGAACCAGCCCCGGACGGTCGGGCAGCTGGTGGCGGCCGCGGCGCGTCGCGGTCGCAGCACGCTGTCCTGGCGGGACGAGCGGACCGGCGCGGTGTCGACGTCGGACTTCGTCGTGGCGACCCTGCCCGGGCACGCCGCGATGGGCGACGGCCGACCGGGTCGGCTGCCGTGGCTGCGGCACGTGCTGGCCGAGTGGCCGGTCGGGCAGGTGCGGCCGTCCGCGGTGTGGCTGACCAACCTGGGTGCCGCCGGCATCCGCGAGATGGTGAGCCTGCTGCGGGCCGCCGGGCACGCGGACACCGAGGTCGCGCGGCTGGCCGAGGAGTTCGGGCTGCGGCACTTCGAGGGCAGGTCGTTCCCCGGCTGGCACCACCACGTGACGCTGGTGTCGGCGGCGCACGGGTTCCGGCTCCTGCAGGAGCTGGAGCGGGCGGGCTACCCCGAGGAACGGCTGCTGCGCCCCTACGCGTGAGCGCTTGCGGCTCACGGGGTGAGCGCTTGCGGCCGGTGGGGGAGCGCTTGCGGCCCGCGGGGGAGCGCTTGCCGCTCGCGTGGGTGAGCGCTTGCGTGCCCCTGGTCGCGGTCAGCGCGGAGGAAGTGGACCAGCGTCGTTCCACTTCCGGGGCGGGCGGAGTGCTAGGTTGGGACGTTAGGGAAGGGTCCCGAACAAGTCGTCGAGCCGGGACCCGAACACGTCGTCGACCGGAGGCCGCCGTGCGCCGACCCGCCGCGCAGACCCGCGAGCACGTGCTCAGCGTCAGCCACGACCTGTTCTACTGGCACGGCATCCGCGCGATCGGCGTGGACCGGGTCGCGGCCGAGGCCGGCGTCGCGCCGACCACCCTCTACCGGCTGTTCCGCTCCAAGGACGACCTCGTCGCCGCGTACGTGGAACGCGCGGACCAGCAGTACCGCGAGTGGTTCACCGAGGCCACCAAGCCCGACGGGCGCGACGCGCGCTCGCGCATCCTGGCCGCGTTCGACGAGCTGGTGGTCCAGGTGCAGCCGGACAAGTGCCGGGGCTGCCCGTTCCTGATGGCGCTGGCCGAGTTCCCGGACCCGGAGCTGCCCGCGCACCGCAACGCGGTGGCGACCAAGGCGTGGATGCGGACGCGGTTCGCCGAGTTGGCGCAGGAGCTGGGGGTGGCCGACCCGGAGGTGGTCGCGGACCAGCTTTCCTTGGTGATGGAAGGTGTTTACGCGTCGGTGCAGGCGTTGGGGGCGGACGGTCCGGCGCGCCAGGCGCGGAAGCTGGTCGAACACATCCTGCCGTGAATTCGGGTTTTCACTGCGCGGAGTCCACGGAGTGCGTTCTCCCGGATTGACGCCGATGATCGGCGGGGACATCCTTGGTGGCACACCTGATTCACCAGCAGGGGGTTACCTAATGGAATTGGTCAATGGCCCCGCCACGCCCAACGGGCTGCTGTCGGAAACCGCCGCGGTGGTGACCGCACCGGTTTCCGACGCCGTCGACCTGGAGCGCATGATCGCCCGCGGTCTGCCCGGTGACCTGCACCGGAGGCTCGACGCGCTGGTCGGCGAGTGGACCGTGGACAAGAAGACCTACATCGCCCTGGGCACGTTGCACACCCCCAAGATCTGGGTCGCGAAATCGGTCTGGAAGTGGCTGGACGACACCGGTGGGCGGTTCATCAGGGAAGAGCTGACCGGCGAACTGGCGGGTGGCCCGTACTACCGGCTGGGCATTCTCGGGTATTCCGGGATGGACGACCGGTACGAGTGGAACACGCTGGACAACCTGGTCAGCACGATGATGACGTACAAGGGTGAGGAGGGCACCGGTGGGGAGGAGGTGATCTCCATCGGCGGCGTGTTCACCGACCCCGGTGTGCTCGGCGAGTCGTACGTCGGGAAGAAGATCCCGATGCGGACGGTGTTCACGTTCCGGTCGGCGGACGAGGTGGTGGTCGAGATCAAGTTCACCCCGCCCGGCGAGCCGGAGCGCATCGCGGATCAGGGCGTCTACCACCGCGTGCGCGGCTGACGCGGCGGTTGGGCGGTGGCTCGGGCGGGCTCGCCGGTGCCGTGTGCCGGCGAGCCCGCCTGTGGTTCGGAGGCCTGGTGCCGGCGAGCCCGCCCGGGGTTCGGTGAGGTGGCGAGCCCGCTCGGGTTCGGTGTGTGGTGCGGCCCGGTGGGCTGCTCAGGGTTCGCTGGGGTGGGGTGCGGGTAGCCCTGTCCAGTGAGGTAGGGCACAGGACGGTCCTACTTCCGATAGATGGATGTCCTAGTAATCTGGACGGTACTTCCGCGATGCCGAAGGAGCCGTCGTGACCGCCGATCGCACGCTGCACAAGCCCCAGCACCCGGTGCGCTTCGTGACCGCCGCCAGCCTCTTCGACGGCCACGACGCGGCGATCAACATCATGCGGCGCATCCTCCAGTCGCAGGGCGCCGAGGTCATCCACCTCGGCCACAACCGCTCGGTGCGCGAGGTCGTCGCGGCGGCGGTGCAGGAGGACGTGCAGGGCATCGCGATCAGCGCCTACCAGGGCGGGCACGTCGAGTACTTCACCTACCTGGTGGAGCTGCTGCGCGAGCGCGGCGCCGAGCACATCAAGGTCTACGGCGGCGGTGGCGGCGTCATCGTCCCCGAGGAGATCGCCCTGCTGCACGAACGCGGCGTGGCGCGGATCTTCTCCCCCGAGGACGGCCAGCAGCTCGGGCTCGCCCGCATGATCAACACCATGGTCGAGGCGTGCGACGAGGACCTCGCCGAGCGCGCCCCGTCGTCGTGGGACGGGCTCTTCGCGGGTTCGGAGGACGTCCTGGCCCGTGCCATCACGTTGATCGAGGCCGGGAAGCTGCCCGAGGACGTGCGCGCCCGCATCGAGCAGGCCGCGCGGCCGGTGCCGGTCCTGGGCATCACCGGCACCGGTGGTTCCGGCAAGTCGTCGCTGACCGACGAGTTGGTCCGCCGCTTCCGGCTGGACCAGGAGGACAAGCTCCGCATCGCCGTGCTGGCCATCGACCCGACCCGGCGGCGGGGCGGCGGCGCGCTGCTGGGCGACCGGATCCGGATGAACTGCCTCGACGGCGACCGGGTCTACTTCCGCTCGCTGGCCACCCGCCGCGCGGGCTCGGAGGTGCCCGACGGGCTGTCCGACGCGATCCTGGCGTGCAAGGCCGCCGGGTTCGACCTGGTCGTCGTGGAGACGCCGGGCATCGGGCAGGGCGACGCGGCGATCGTGCCGTTCGTGGACTTCTCGCTGTACGTGATGACGCCCGAGTTCGGCGCCGCGTCGCAGCTGGAGAAGATCGACATGTTGGACTTCGCCGACGCGGTGGCGATCAACAAGTTCGAGCGCCGGGGCGCCGAGGACGCGCGGCGGGACGTGGCGCGGCAGTTGGTGCGCAACCGGGAGGCGTTCGGCAAGTCGTGGGAGGACATGCCGGTCTTCGGCACGAGCGCGGCTACTTTCAACGATGACGGTGTGACGGCGTTGTACCAGCACCTGCGTGGCGAGTTGGCCGAGCGGGGGTTGGAGGTTTCGCCGGGGGCGTTGTCGCCGGTGTCGGGGAAGGTGTCGACGTCGGCGGCTACGGTGGTGCCGGCCAACCGGGCGCGGTACTTGGCGGAGATCGCCGAGACTGTGCGCGGGTACCACCGGGCGACCGAGACGCATGTGGATGCGGTGCGGCGGGTTGCGCACCTCAAGGCTGCGCGGGATGAGTTGGCTCGGGTTGACGCCGACACCGCTGCGATCGACCAGCTGGTGGAGTCCGCTCAACAGCATGTCGACGGGTTGTCGGCGGAGTTGCTGGCGGCGTGGCCGAAGGTCGTCGAGGACTACACCGGTGACGAGCTGGTGGTTCGGGTGCGGGACAAGGAGATCCACACCCAGCTGGTGCGGGAGACGTTGTCGGGGAACAAGGTTCCTCGGGTCGCGTTGCCGCGTTTTGATGATGATGGCACGTTGCTGCGGTTCCTGCGCAAGGAGAACCTGCCCGGGTACTTCCCCTACACGGCAGGTGTTTTCCCGTTCAAGCGGGACGGTGAGGACCCGGCGCGGATGTTCGCCGGCGAAGGTGACGCGTTCCGGACCAACCGGCGGTTCAAGTACCTGTCGCAGGGGTCGGCGGCGACCCGGCTGTCCACGGCGTTCGACTCGGTGACGCTGTACGGGCGCGACCCGGACACCCCGCCGGACATCTACGGCAAGATCGGCACGTCCGGCGTGTCCATCGCGACGCTGGACGACATGAAGGCCCTCTACGACGGCTTCGACCTGACGGCGCCCACTACGTCGGTGTCGATGACCATCAACGGGCCGGCGCCGACGATCCTGGCGTTCTTCCTCAACACGGTGATCGACCAGACGCTGGACAAGTTCCGGGCCGAGCACGGGCGTGAGCCGTCGGCGGAAGAGGCTGACCGGTTGCGGGCGTGGGCGTTGGCCAACGTGCGGGGGACCGTGCAGGCCGACATCCTCAAGGAGGACCAGGGGCAGAACACCTGCATCTTCTCCACCGAGTTCTCGCTGCGGATGATGGCCGACATCCAGGAGTGGTTCATCCGGAACCGGGTGCGGAACTTCTACTCGGTGTCGATCTCCGGGTACCACATCGCCGAGGCCGGGGCCAACCCCATCAGCCAGTTGGCGTTCACGTTGGCCAACGGGTTCACGTACGTCGAGTCGTACCTGGCGCGTGGGATGGACGTGGACGATTTTGCGCCGAATTTGAGCTTCTTCTTTTCCAATGGGATGGACGCCGAGTACAGCGTGATCGGTCGGGTGGCTCGGCGGATCTGGGCTGTGGCGATGCGGGAGCGGTACGGGGCGAACGAGCGGTCGCAGAAGTTCAAGTACCACGTGCAGACGTCGGGCCGCTCCTTGCACGCGCAGGAGATGGACTTCAACGACATCCGGACGACGTTGCAGGCGCTGTGCGCGTTGTACGACAACTGCAACTCGTTGCACACCAACGCTTACGACGAGGCGATCACCACGCCGACCGAGGCGTCGGTGCGGCGGGCGATGGCCATCCAGTTGATCATCAACAAGGAGTGGGGCCTGTCGATGAACGAGAACCCGTTGCAGGGTTCGTTCGTCATCGACGAGCTGACCGACCTGGTCGAAGAGGCCGTGCTGATGGAGTTCGACCGGCTGTCCGAGCGCGGCGGCGTGCTGGGCGCGATGGAGACGGGCTACCAGCGGGGCCGGATCCAGGACGAGTCGATGCTCTACGAGCAGCGCAAGCACGACGGGTCGCTGCCGTTGATCGGCGTGAACACGTTCCTGCCGGAGGACGGCTCGCGTGAGCACGTGACCATCGAACTGGCCCGGGCGACCGAGGACGAGAAGCGGTCGCAGGTCGAGCGGACGCGGGCGTTCGCGGCGAACCACGCGGCGGAGGCGGAGCCCGCGTTGCGGCGGCTGAAGGAGGCGGCGCAGACGGGGGAGAACGTTTTCGAGGTCCTGATGGACGCCGCCCGGGTGTGCACGCTGGGACAGGTGACGGAAGCGTTCTTCGAGGTTGGCGGCCAGTACCGGCGCAACGTTTAAAGCGCTTCGAGAAACGCGCTGCGCGCTCTCAAGCCTCACGTGCCGGCGCTTTCAAGATCAAAAGCGGCGCTCGCCGCGCGGCAGGCCCCCGAGGCCCTTCCTGTGGCTGATAGCCCATAGGCGCCGCTGGCGCGGTGAAAAGCGGGTTGGTGCGCGGCTGGGGGTGCGCGTGGCTAGGTTGGGACGCGGGGGAGTTCCAGGCGGGTCAGGGGGCCGGCTGGGGTGGCGGTTGCGTGGTCAGGGGGTGGTGAAGCCTCGGGGAAGGTCGTTGTCATCGTCTGGCTCGGCTTGAGGCTCGGGGGATGAGGCGGGTGGGGAGCACGGCCGGGGGTGGGGTCTGTCCGTTGTGGACCATGGTGAGGATGGCGTGGGCTGCGGCGGCTCCGATGCCGGCCTTGTCCTGGGCGAGGGTGGTCAGGGGTGGGTCGACGAGAGCTGCTAGTTCGATGTCGTCGAAGCCGACCAGGGCCACGTCGTCGGGGACGCGGAGGCCGGCGTGGCGGGCCGCTAGGAGTGCGCCAACTGCCATTTCGTCGCTGGCGCAGAAGACGGCGGTTGGTGGGGACGGCAGGGCGATCAGGCGGCGCATGGCGTCTTGGCCGCTGCCTCGGTGGAAGTCGCCGGTGACCACGTGGTCGTCTGGGACGTCCAGGCCGGCCTCGGCCATGGCGGTGCGGAAGCCCGCTAGTCGGTCGGCGGCGGGGGAGTTGGCGGGTGGGCCGGTGATGGTGGCGATCCGGCGGTGTCCGGCCTCGACCAGGTGACGGACCGCCTCGCGCGCGCCGCCGACGTTGTCCGAGGTGACGTACGTGGCGCGGTCGCCGGAGACCACGACGTCCACGGCCACGCAGGGCAGGCCGGATTGGGCGAACGCGGTGAACGCCGGGCCGTCCTTGCCGCTGTCGATCAGCACCAGGCCGCCCAGGTGGTGCCGGCGGGTCATGTTCACGTACGCCACCGGGTCCGCGAGGGACGCGCCGACCGCGCGCAGGGCGGCCGAACCGCTGGTGGCGAGCATCAGCAGGTGGTAGCCGTGGGCGCTGAGGGCGGTTTTCAGGCCGATCAGCAGCTCTTGGAGGTACGGGTGCCGCCAGCCCGGGCGGCGGTGGTCGGTGTCCCACACCAGGCCGATCAGCCCGGACCTGCGGCTGGCCAGCGCGCGTGCCGACTCGTTGGGGCGGTAGTCCAGTTCGCGGGCCACGCGTTCGACGACCTCGCGCTTCTCCCGGCTGACCGTGAGCGGCCGGTTGAAGACGCGGGACACGGTCGCCACGGAGACACCGCACAGCTCGGCGATCTCGCGGATCGTGGTCATGGTTGCTGTAACCGCTTTCAGTGCTCCGGCAGGGTGTGCTGACCAGCGTGGACACTACTTGATTGATGACGGTGGACACCGTGGTGTTACCGCTGGAGAGTTGTCAACCGTGCTACCTCCGCACTACGCCCCCGGGCTTGGATCACGAGCCCTCGTGCAGCGCTTGAACGCCCTGACCAAGGCGAACGTGCCCGTCCGGTGTGATGTGGTTTTGGGGCTGCACGCCCCTGGTGCGGAGTCGTCGCGGGTGGCTGAAGTTGCGTATGCGCTGGCACGTCACTTGGTCGAGGGTGATGTGTCGTCCTTGCCCCGGTTCAACACCACGCCGTCGCCGTTGACCCGTGTCTACAACGCCGCCAGTCGTGGTCGTCTTGATGCCATGGGGGCGGACATGGGTGCGTTTCCACGGGATCTGGCGTCTTCGTTGTGGTGGCAGGTTGTGGACCGGGTCGAAGGGGACCTGACGGTTGAGGAACGCTCGGTTGCCGCAGACCTGTTGGTGCGGCTGGGGTATCAGGGGCGGGCGGCGCGGGTGCTGGGGGATCGGCCGGAGTTGCTGGTGAAGCGCCTGGCGGTGCGGTACTGGTCCGCGTCTTCGTCCGACGAGGTCGAGGCGACGGCGTTGAGGGAGGCTCGGGATCGTCGGCTCTCGGCCGAGACTCGGCACGCGTTGGCGTTGTTCGTGCTGGTCCGAAACGGGAGGCGGGGTACGGCGACTGCGGCATTCCGCGAAGCCGTTGTGGTGGCGGAGGAGACTGAGCCGTCCGAGCCTCTTCGTCGTCAGGCACATTTTCGGGCGTTGGCCTTTGTGCCCTACCTGGCAGGGGATCTGGACGGGACGTGGGCGCTGCTGGACCGGGCGGCGGAGTGCCAGAACGCGGCTGTGGCGAGGACGGAGTTGGAGCGGTTGGCCTGGGAGGATCATGCGTTTCCGCTGCACGAGACCATTGCGCGGACCCACCTGTTGACCGGTGCGGCGGACGAGGCGGCGGCGGAGACCGAGTACTTGGTCGGGCTGAGTCCCCATGATCACCGGACGTGGGCCATCCGTGGTGATGCGTTGGCGGCTGCGGGCCGGTTGGAGGAGGCCGTTGACGCCTATGGGGTTGGTGTGCGGTTGGGTGGGTTGCCGGCGGCGCGGGCTGCCTTTCAGCGTGGGTGGGTGCTGCGGCGGCTGGGACGGGAGGCGGAAGCCGTCGAGGACTTCCGCCTGTCCCAGCGTGTCGACCCGACCGCAGCGGCCGTCGCCGAGGCGTTGCGGGGTTAGGCGTGGGCGCGGGCGGTGGTGCGCAGGGCGACCGCTGCTCGGTCCAGGCTGCCCAGGATGCCGGGTGGCAGTTCGTGGTGGCGGTTGGTGACCTCCTGGAGCATCACCTGCATCGGCGCCGACTCCTCGGCCTCCGCCACCGCGAGGACCTTGAACGTCGTGCCGGGAGGGAACACCACGCGTTCCTGCACGACGCTGCCGAACGAGTCCACCACCTGCACCCGCCGCCCGGTCATCGACCAGATCACGAACTCCGTCCGCCCGTCGAACGGCACCGACGGCCCGGCGACCGTGCTCAGCAGGCCGTGCTCGACCAGCAGGTCACCGGTCCGGTAGCGGCGGGCGTCACCCCAGCACACGGTGACGCCCTGGTACAGGGGCAGTCGACGCAGACCCGACACGACACCGGCCGCGTACGGCCACAGGCGACCCAGCCTGCCGGTGCGCAGGGCCTCGACCATGATCTCCTCGTCCTGCTGGAGGCACGCCGAGACCGCCGCCAGGTCCGTCACCACGGCCTCGAAGGCCTCCGGGTCCTCGGGGCGCACCTCTATGTGCCGACAGGCCACGGCGGCGTGCGCGGCGTAGCGCTCACCCAGCATGCGGCGGAGGGCGTCGCGTTCGGCCTCGGTGCTGTGGTGGTCGGTCGGGACGAACTCCTCGCCCTCGCGTTCGCCCCAGACGGGGGCGGGGGAGAGCGGGAGGGGGCCGTCGAGGCTTATCGGGATGGGGTCGTCGGCCGGTGGCTCCTCGACGGGGGGTGGGGACAGGCGTTCGCGGGCGGGCGGGACGTGGGCGGGTGGGACGTGGGCGACCGGTTCCGGCGCGACCGGCTGCGGGACGGCAGGCTGTGCGACGACCGGCTCGGGGAGGGGCGGCTCGGGCGGCTCCAGCAGTTCCGGGACCTCGGGGTCGAGCACCTCGGGCTCGGCCATCGGGGGCTGGGGCGGGGGAGTGGGGTCGCAGAAGACGACCTTCAGGAGGCGGCGGACCTCGGGTTCAAGGCGTTCGACGAGGGAGGCACCGGCCACCGCGACCGCGCCGGCCGTTGTCTTGCCCGGTGAGCCCACGGTCAGGCGGGCCCACTCCGGGTCGACCGGCAGGGCGCGCACCTCGGGGCCGTTGTCCTCCGCGTCGCGCACCCACAGGCCCGAGGGCACGACCTCCAGCACCACCCCGCCGCCCAGGTCGAACACGCCGGGACCGCGCTCCACCAGGCCGGGTACGGGCGTCCGGTAACCGGATACCGTCGGGCCGCCACCTGGGGTGTAAGACACCTCGGTCACGTACGGTCGCCACGTCTGCTGCCCGCGCGGGTTCACCGCGACCACCGCCGCGCCGTTGCGCAGGGCCGCGATCGGCAACCCCGCGTACAGGGCGATCGGCTCGCCCAGCTGGTCGGCCACCGCCTGTCCCTGGTGCTCGCCGCCGTACCAGACCAGGCGCACGCGCGACCGCGCCGCCGACGGCAGGCCGCCGAGCAGTCGGCACACCTCGTCCACCGGGATCGGGGGCTGGCCGGGGCCGCCGACGACGACGGTCAGGACGTTGTCCCGGCACGGCAGGGTGACCACGGCACGGGCATCCGGAGCGGCCGGGTCGAACGGGGCGCGTTGGGCGCGCAGCCACAGGCCCGCGGGGATCGGCTCGGAGACGCCCACCTCGCCGGTCGGCCACGGGGAGTTCGGGTCCACCGCCTCCCACTGCGGCACCGGGAACCGGCGGCCCATCGGCATCGGGGACCCGCCGGGCAGGAACCGCAGCCAGCACCCGTAGCCGCCGTTGCCCACGACGAACGCCGCGCCCGGCACGGTGGTCACCGCGCCGTCCGCCGCGACCACCTCGGCCTGCAACTGCTCGCACAGCCACTGGGCGGGCGCGGTCGGGCGCATGGTGCCGGCGTGCGAGGTCATCAGGCGGACCGGGCCGCGGCCCTTGAGCGCCGCCGCCACGGCCGGCCAGAACGCGGACTCGTCACCGGGCGGGAAGTCGACCACCACCACGGTCCGGCCGCGGTCCACCGGCAGGCTCCTGGCCAGCGCGGTCGCCGCCTGGCCGGCGCCCTGGGGCGGGCCGACGACCAGGGTGGCCCCCGCGAAGGACGCCGAGAACTGCGGCTGGGGTGCGGCGGGCGGCGCGGGTACCGGCTCGCGCTCGACCACGGGCTCGGCCGGTGTCGCCACCACGGGCTCGTTCGGCACGGAACGTCGGAACTTCACGGAGCCCGATCACCTCCAGGCACGACTGCGCGGGACGCCCGCACTCTACGCGGGTGACCCCCGGTGAGGACCAGGGTTCCTGGTCCCGGTGGTCTCGTCCGCGCAGGTCCGACCGGCGCAAGATCGTCCGTTCACCGTTGCCGGCCGCGGTCCACAGTGGACCCCGCCGGCCCGCGACACCCCCAGGGACCAGCCCACCAGCGCCCCGAACGCCACGTGGTCCAACCACTGCGGCACCGCCGGCAGCGCCCGGACCGCGGGCACCCGCACCACCCCCAGGTCCAGGGCCGCGATGGCCAGCCCGGCCACCGCCCCGCCGGTCACTCCGAGTGGTCGCCGGGCGTCCACCGCGGCGAGCACGGCCGTCCAGAACGCGGACACGCCGACGTGTGCTGCGACACCCCTCGGCACGGTCGGCCGGCCCAGCAGGGCGCCCGCCGCACGGGTCGCGGCCAACACGTCACGGCCGGTCACCAGGGCGTGTACCGTGGAGGGCACACCGCTGAGCGTCGAGGCCACCAACCAGGCCCGGATCAAGCCCCGCATCGCGACTCCGTCGTGTGCGCGCGGAATTGTCGGAGGCGGAAGTTACCCTCCTCTACCGTGTACCGCTCGACGCACGCCACGACCTGGGGAGCCCGGTGACCGCTGAGATCCTGTACGGGGCCGACGACCTGACCCACCTGGAAGGTCTGGAAGCGGTTCGCAAGCGGCCCGGCATGTACATCGGCTCCACCGACAGCAGGGGCATCAACCACCTGTTCACCGAGGTGGTCGACAACTCCACCGACGAGGGCGTGGCCGGGCACGCCACCCGGATCGTCGTCACGCTGCACGCCGACGGCAGCGTCCAGGTCGACGACGACGGGCGCGGCATCCCCACCGGCATCCACGCCAAGTCCGGGCTGTCCGGTGTGGAGCTGGTGCTGACCCGGCTGCACGCGGGCGGCAAGTTCGGCGGCTCCGGGTACAAGACCTCCGGCGGTCTGCACGGCGTGGGCGCGTCCGCGGTCAACGCCCTGTCCCACCGGTACGACGTGGTGGTGCGGCGCGAGGGCAAGGTGCACGAGATGTCCTTCGCGCACGGCGTGCCCGGCGTGTTCGACGGCCCGGGGCCGAGGGCCGCGTTCACCCGCCAGTCCGGGCTGCGGGTCACCGGGCGCACCAAGAAGACCGGCACGTCCACCCGGTACTGGTACGACGCCCGCTACTTCGAGAGCGGCGCCAAGCTCGACGTCGAGGCCGTGCGGGCGAAGTTGCGCAACACCGCGTTCCTCGTGCCGGGCGTGACCTACGTGCTGCGCGACGCCACCCAGGGCTCGATCAGCGAGGAGACGTTCCACTACCCGGGCGGCCTGTCCGACATGGTCGACTTCCTCGCGCCGTCGGGGGAGAAGCCGGTGTCCGGCACGCTGCTGATCACCGGCGACGGGGTCTACCACGAGAACGCGGCCGACGAGAACGGCGTCATGCGGTCCAAGGTGGAGCGCCACGCCGAGGTCGAGATCGCGCTGCGCTGGGGCACCGGCTACGAGCGCACCGTGGAGTGCTTCACCAACACCATCCGCAACATGCACGGCGGCACCCACCGCCGCGGCTTCGAGCGGGCGGTGCTGAAGGCGGTCCAGGAGGCCATCGGCCGCAGCCGGGGCCTGCTCAAGCCCAAGGAGGACCCGCCCACCCTGGACGACGTGCTGGAGGGCATGACCGCCGTCATCCACGTGCGCATCCCCGAACCGCAGTTCACGTCCCAGACCAAGGACGAGCTGTCCACCGCCGGCATCACCAAGGTGGTGCTGGGCATCGTGGAGAAGCAGGTCCGGGCGTGGACCGAGGACCGCCGCACGAAGGCGGAAGCCAAGATCGTCCTGCAGAAGGTCGTGGACGCCTCCCGCGTCCGCCTGACCCAGAAGCAGCAGAAGGACGCCGCCCGCCGCAAGACCGCGCTGGAAGGCGCGGCCATGCCCGCGAAGCTGGTCGACTGCCGGACCACCGGTGTCGCGCGCTCAGAACTTTTTCTCGTGGAAGGCGACAGCGCCCTCGGCTCGGCCCGCATGGCGCGGGTGTCGGAGTACCAGGCGCTGTTGCCGTTGCGGGGCAAGATCCTGAACGTGCAGAAGGCGTCGTTGGCCGACACGCTGCGCAACGCCGAGATCGCCTCCATCGTGCAGGTGCTCGGCGCGGGTACCGGCCGGACGTTCGACCTCGGGGCCATGCGGTACGGGCGGGTGATCCTGATGGCGGACGCGGATGTCGACGGCTCGCACATCCGGACGCTGCTGATCACGTTGTTCGCCAAGTACATGCGGCCCGTGATCGAGGACGGCAGGCTCTACGCCGCGATGCCGCCGTTGCACAAGGTGATGACCAAGGGGCGCAACGCCGAGACCCACTTCACCTTCACCCAGCGCGAGATGGAGCAGAAGGTCGCGCAGCTGGAGAAGGCGGGCAAGACGGTGGTCAAGCCGGTGCCCCGGTTCAAGGGTCTGGGCGAGATGGACGCGGACGAGTTGTGGGAGACCACGATGAACCCCGCCACCCGGTCCGTCCGCCGGATCACGCTGCACGACGCGGAGGCCGCCGAGGCCGCGCTGGAGTTGCTGATGGGCGAGAAGGTGGAGCCGCGCCGGGCGTGGCTCGTCGAGTCGGCCGCCCGGGTCGACCAGTCCGCGATCGACGTCTGAGGCCAGGAGAGAGTTACCAGTGGCACGCCGCAAGACCCCCACGACCCGGGTCGACCCGTCCGCGTTCGACCGCGCCGGCGCGCAGGTGTTCGACAACTCGCTGACCACCGAGATCGAGGACTCCTACCTGGAGTACGCGTACTCGGTGATCCACTCGCGGGCGCTGCCGGACGCGCGGGACGGCCTCAAGCCGGTGCACCGCCGGATCCTGTTCTCGATGAACGAGCAGGGCCACCGGCCGACCAGCCCGTACGTGAAGTCCTCGCGGGTGGTCGGCGACTGCTTCGTGCGCGGCGCGCTGGTGTCCACGCCGGCGGGTCTCAAAGCCATCGAGACCTTGGAGGTCGGTGACCTCGTGCTGGACCCGGCCGGGCAGCCGGTGCGGGTCGGCGAGGTGTACGAGAACCCGGTGTCCGAGCTGGTCCGGGTGGTGTGGGCGAACGGCGACACCATGCTGGTGACGCCGGGCCAGCGGTTCCGCGTCGAGGACGGGGAGTGGGTCGCCGCGCGCGACCTCGCCGGGCGGAAGACCACCGCTTTCGGCGCTTCCCGGCACGCGACTTTGGTTGCCGATGGTGGTGACGTCGAGGCCTACGTGCTGGGCCTGGTGGCGGCGCGGGGTGTGGTCGAGGACGGCCGCGTGCACCTGACGATGGCCGAGTGCGCGCCGTTGGACGCCGCGCACGGCTGGGCCATCGCGCACGAGATGACGGTGGAGCGGGACAAGTACGAGGGCGCGGACGGCGTCGACCTGCACGTCCTGACCTTCGACCCGGACGTGGAGCTGCTGGCCGCCACCCGGGTGGTCCCCGCGGGCGTGGTCGCCGAGCGCGCGCACTGGGCGCCGTTCCTGGCGGGCCTGTTCGACGGCGCGGGCCACGTTCACGAGGGCCGGGAGATCGGGTTCGCGGACACCCGCGACGAGGTCTACGCGATGCTGGCCGACGCGGGCGTCCGGGCCGAGCGTGACCGGGGCCTGTGGGTGTCCGGCCGGCACGCGTCGGCGCTGGCCGCCGCCCTGCTGCGGTGGACGAAGACCGGCCACGACGACCTGGTGGACGTCATCCGCGCGGCCCGCGGCGAGGACCCGGTCGAGCAGACCGCGACGTGCGAGGTCGTGGCGGTCGAGCCGGCCGAGCCGGACACCACCTACGACATCCAGGTCGAGGCCGACGAGCACGCGTTCGTCGTGGCCGGCCAGGTCGTGCACAACTGCATGGGCAAGTACCACCCGCACGGCGACACCGCGATCTACGACGCGATGGTCCGCCTGGCCCAGGACTTCTCCCTCAACACCCCGCTGATCGACGGGCATGGCAATTTCGGGTCCCCAGACGATGGACCGGCTGCCTCGCGTTACACCGAAGCCCGGATGTCGCCCGCCGCCATGCTGCTGGTGGGCGAGCTGGACGAGGAGACCGTCGACTTCCGGCCCAACTACGACGGTTCGCTCCAGGAGCCGTCCGTGCTGCCCGCCGCGTTCCCGAACCTGCTGGTCAACGGCACCTCGGGCATCGCGGTCGGCATGGCCACGAACATGATCCCGCACAACCTGGGCGAGGTCGTGGCGGCGGCGCGGTGGCTGGTCAACCACCCGGACGCCGACCTGGACAAGCTCATGGAGTTCGTCCCCGGCCCCGACCTGCCGACCGGTGGCGTGCTGCTGGGCCTGGACGAGGTGCGCAAGGCCTACGAGACCGGGCGCGGCGTGGTGCGGATGCGGGCCAAGGTCGAGACCGGGCCGTTGGAGGGCAGTCGCGGCCGGCAGGCGATCACGGTCACCGAGCTGCCCTACGGCGTCGGGCCGGAGAAGATCATCGAGAAGATCACCGACGAGGTGACCAAGTCCAAGCGGCTGACCGGCATCGCCGACGTCAAGGACCTCACCGACCGCGAGAACGGCATCCGGGTCGTCATCGAGTGCAAGGTCGGCGTGAACCCGCAGGCGCTGCTGGCCGACCTGTACCGGCTGACGCCGATGGAGCAGTCCTTCGGCATCAACAACCTGGTCCTGGTCGACGGCCAGCCGCAGACGCTCGGCCTCAAGGCGCTGCTGGAGGTGTTCCTCAAGCACCGCTACGAGGTCGTCACCCGGCGGACGCGCTACCGCCGCCGCAAGCGCGAGGACCGGCTGCACCTGGTCGAGGGCCTGCTCAAGGCGCTGCTCGACATCGACAAGGTGATCAAGCTCATCCGGGGTAGCGAGAACGCCCAGGCCGCCAAGGAAGGCCTGATGAAGACGTTCAAGCTGTCGGAGGTGCAGGCCACCTACATCCTCGACACCCCGCTGCGCCGCCTCACCCGCTACGACTCGATCGAGCTGGAGGCCGAGCAGGACCGGCTGCGCAACGAGATCGCCGAGCTGACCAAGATCCTCGACGACGAGCGCGAGCTGAAGAAGGTCGTGTCGGCGGAACTGGCGAAGGTGGCCAAGGACCTGTCCGGCGAGCGCCGCACGACGCTGCTGGACGGTGACCTGAAGGAGGTGCTGGCGGCGTCCAAGCCCGCCGGGCCGCTGGAGGTCGCCGACGACCCGTGCCAGGTGATCCTGTCGGCGACCGGGCTGGTGGCGCGGACGGCGGCGGAGTCGGAGGAGGCGTCCGAGGCGCGCCGCCGCAACGGCCGGACCAAGCACGACGCGGTCGCGGCGGTCGTGCACACCACCGCGCGGGGCCAGGTGCTGCTGGTGACCAACCTGGGTCGCGCGGTGAAGACCGACGTGCTGCCGCTGCCGGTGCTGCCGGAGGCGAGCGGGACGGTGTCCTTGAGTGGTGGCATGGCGGCCAGCGAGCTGCTCGACCTGGCCAAGGGCGAGAAGGTCGTGGGCATCGCGCCGTTGGGCGACACCGACTCGCCGGGGTTGGCGCTGGGCACGCGGCAGGGCGTGGTGAAGGTGTGCGCGCCGGAGTGGCCGGTGCGGTCGGAGGAGTTCGAGGTGATCACCCTCAAGGAGGGTGACGAGGTGGTCGGCGCGTCGTGGCTGGGGAGTGCGGAGGAGACGCTGGTGTTCGTCTCGTCCGACTCGTCGCTGCTGCGCTACAACGCGTCCCTGGTCCGGCCGCAGGGCCTCAAGGGCGGCGGCATGGCCGGGATCAACCTCGCGGCCGGCCAGCGGGTGCTGTTCTTCGGCGCGGTGCGGACCGACGACGACGAGCACGGCTCGCCGATGGTGGTCACGTCGACCGGGCAGAGCGTGAAGGTGACGCCGTTCGCGGAGTACCCGGCGAAGGGCCGGGCGACCGGTGGCGTGCGGTCGCAGCGGTTCTTGAAGGGTGAGAACGGGCTGGTCCTGGCGTGGGTCGGGCCGCGTCCGGCGGGTGCGGCGGACAACGGGTCGCCGGTCGAGCTGCCCGAGGTGGACCTGCGGCGCGACGGTTCGGGCCACGCCCACCCGGGTCCGGACGTGGTCGGGCACCTGATCGAACGCGGCTGACAGTCACGAAAACGAGAACGGGCGCGAAATGAAAATCGGAGTCGTTACGCTGGCGGGGTGACGACTCTGGACCCGGTGACCGCTTCCGCTTTGAGGCGCGGCTGGGACGCGCAGCAGCAGCCCTTCCTGCCGTGGCGGGAGGAGGCGTTCGACGTCCTGGCCGCGCGGGCGCACGGGCGGGTGCTCGACCTGGCCGGCGGCACGGGTTCGATCGCGTCCCGCCTGGCTGACGTGACGCTGCTGGACTTCGACCCGGTGTTGCTGGAGATCGCGCGGGTGGCGCTCGGGGTGCCGGTGGTGCGGGCGGATCTGAGCGGGCCGGGTTGGGTGGACGGGTTGCCGCGCTTCGACTCGGTGGTGGCGGGGACGGCGCTGCACCACTTCGGGCCGGACCGGCTGCGGGCGCTGTACGCCGAGATTCGGGAGGTCCTGGCTCCCGGCGGGCTTTTCGCCAACGCCGACCGCATGCCCGAACCCGCCGCACCCGCCACCGCGCCGGCCGTCACCGCGCCGGCCGTCACCGCGCCGGTCGCCGATGAGTCTGCGTCCGGCGGGTCGGCGGCGATGGAGGCGTGGCGGGTGTGGTGGGAGGAGGCGTTGGCGCATCCGGCGTTGGCCGACGCCGCCGCCGACCGGGCCGATGGGGATTCCGCCGACTTCTACCCGCCTGCCTCCTGGCACGTCGAAGCCCTCAAGAGCGCCGGGTTCGCGCACGTCGAAGTCGTCTGGCGGCGGGGTGACAGCGCGGTCGTGGTGGCACATCGCGATCCGCTTATTTGATAACGACTCTCGTCTCCAGTAAGCATGGGAACCCTCACCTGAACGAGTGAAGGGCACCCATGATCACCGCACTTCGTGCCCGACGACCCGACCGAGGCGTTCCGCCGGGACGCCGTGACCCTGCTCTCCTGGCTGGAAGACCGATGAGGACCCTCGCACTCGCCCTCGCGGGCCTGACGCTCGCCGCCTGCACCGCCGCCCCCGCCCCCGAACAGAAGCCGACCCCGGTCGTCCGCACGGCCGCGCCGCTCGAAACCTCCCTGAGCGTCACCGACCCGCGCGGCACGAAGGTCACGTTGACCAAGCCGGCCGAGCGGATCGTGTGCCTGAACGGCCTGTGCGACGACATCGTCCTGGACCTCGGTCTCGTGCCGGTGGGCACCACCAACCCCACGCTCCTGCCCGTCCTCGGCCACACCGGGGAGGTCCCGAAGGTCCCGGGCACGTTCGGCAGCGAGGACGTCGAGTTCATCGCGGGGCTCAAGCCGGACCTGGTGATCGGCCTGCCGGGCGTGCACGACCCGCTGCGGCCCGCCATCGAGAAGTTCGCTCCACTGTGGACGGCCGAGCCCGCGACCTGGGAGGAGTCCGTCGGCTACCTGCGTGCGCTCGGGTCGTTGACCGGGCGCGCGGACCGGGCCGTGAAGGCCGAGGAGACCTTCCGGGGCAAGCTCGCGGACGCGATCGCCAAGACCCAGGCCGACGGGCGGTCGGGCAAGAAGGTGCTGCTGATGTACGGCAGCGTGGACTCGATCGGCGTCGACACCACGTCCTCGCTCAAGGGCCACCTGCTGGGGCAGCTGTTCAGCTACCCCTTCCCGGCCAAGGGGACCGACGTCGAGACGGCGAGCAACTACAGCGTCGAGGAACTGCTGGCCAAGCAGCCGGACGTGGTCTTCGTGTACTCCCTGCTGTTCTCTCCGGACGACAAGACGTTGAGCAGTCAGCTGGCCGACAACCCGGTGTGGAAGCAGATCCCGGCCGTGCAGCAGGGGCGGGTGCACGAGATGCACGCCAAGCTGTGGGGTTCGGGGCGCGGGTTGCGCAGCCTGGCGGCGGTCGCGGACGAGGCGCTGGCCAAGGTTCCCGCTTGAGCCGAGGTCTCCGCTTGGGCCGTGGTTCCCGCTTGGGCCGGAGGCCCCGCTTGAGGCTGCTCGTGCTCGTCGCGGTGGCGGCGGTCGTCGGGGCGTTGGCGTTGGGGCAGCCGGTGGTGGCGTGGCCGGTGACCGAGCTGGAGCAGGTCGTGGTGTGGCAGTTGCGCGCGCCGCGGCTGGTGCTCGGCGCGGTCGCCGGGGCGTGCCTGGGGGTGGCGGGGCTGCTGTTGCAGGAGTCCCTGCGCAACCCGCTGGCCGTGCCCGAGCTGCTCGGGGTCTCCGGCGGGGCGTCGGCCGCGGTCGGGACGACGGTGGCGTTCGGGCTGACCGTTCCGGGCGCGCCGCTCACGCCGGCGCTGGTCGGTGCCGCGCTGGGCGGGGCGTTGACGCTGGTGGCGGTGCGCGGCGCGGCGGGACCGGCGGCGGTGCTGCTGATCGGCGCGGCCGTGGGGTCGGCGGCCCAGGCGGTGATGCTCGCCGCTACCGCGATGACCGACACGCGGGAGCAGGGGGTGCTGGTGCGCTACCTGCTCGGGTCGCTGACCGGGACCACGTGGCCGACGCTCGTCCCGGTCGCGGTGGGGCTCGCGGTGGCGGTGCCGGCGGTGGTGTTCGCGGTGCCGCGGGTCAAGGTGCTGCGGCTCGGCGACGACGAGGCGATGTCGGCGGGGCTGCGGCCGGGACGGGCCCGGGTGGCCGTGCTGGCGGTGGCGTCGTTGCTGGTGGCGGTCGTGGTGGGGCCGGCGGGGCCGGTGGCGTGGGTGGGGTTCTTCGCGCCCCGGCTCGCGGCTCGGCTGGGACGGCCTTCCGTTGGGATGACGGCGTTCCTGGGGGCGCTGGTCGTGGTCGTCGCGGACCTGGTGGCGCGGACCGTGCTGTACCCGGTGGAGCTGCCGGTCGGCGGGCTGACGGCGTTGGCCGCGGTCGGGGTCGGGCTGCTGGTGCGGAGGCGGGCGTGAGGATCGCCGGGTTGGCCGTGCTGGCGGTGGTGTGCGCGGTGGCGCAGCTCGCGGTCGGGAGCACGGACGTGTCGTTGTTCTTCGGCGATGACGCCCATGCGCGGACGGTCGTGCTGGAGCTGCGGGCGCCCCGGGTGTTGGTGGGGTTGTGCGCGGGGGCCTGTCTGGGGATCGCCGGGGCGTTGTTGCAGGCGGCCGTGCGCAACCGGTTGGCATCGCCGGAGATCACCGGTGTCGGGTCCGGGGCCGTGCTCGGTGCGGTGGTCGCGTCGGTGGTCGGCGGGGTGGCCGCGCAGCCGCTGCCGATGGCCGGTGCGGCGCTGCTCGGCGGGGTCGTCGGCGGCGGGGTGCTGTGGGTGCTGGCCGGGGTGTCCGGCGAGGTCGCGGTGCGCGGTGTGGTGGTGTCGTCGGTGCTGGTCGGGGTGACGTTGGTGCTGCTCACCGCACGTCCGCAGCTCGCCGGCGCGGTGTCGCGGTGGCTGCTCGGGTCGCTGGTCGGCCGCACGTGGGAGCACTTGGCGCCGCTGTGGCCGGTGCTGGTGGTGGTCTTGGTGGTGGCGACGTTGCTCGGTGGCGTGTTGGACGTGCTGGCGGTGGACGACGACCACGCGCACGCGGTCGGGCTGGCCGTTGTCCCTTGGCGGAGCACGGTGTTGTTGCTGGCGGCGGTGGCCACGTCGGCCGCGGTGGCGGCGGTGGGGGCGACGGCGTTCGTCGGGCTGCTCGCGCCGCACGCCGCGCGGTGGCTGGTCGGGCCGGTGCACCGGCGGGTGGTGCCCGCGTCGGCGCTGGCCGGTGCGGCGGCGGTGGCGGGGGCGGACGCGGTGGGCCAGGTGGTGCACGTGCCCGCCGGGGCGATCACGGCGTTGATGGGCGCGGCCGTGCTGGTCGTGGTGGCGCGGCGGACGGGAGGGATCTGGTGACACCACTGCGCGCGTCGGGCGTGCACGTGCGGTTCGGGGAGCACGAGGTGCTGCGGGGTGTTGACCTCGCGGTGGCCGAGGGGGAGTGGCTGACCCTGCTCGGGGAGAACGGCAGCGGCAAGACGACGTTGCTGCGGGTCCTGGCGGGGCTCCACACGCCTTCGCGGGGTGAGGTTGTTGTGGAAGGCCGGCCGCTGGCCTCGATGACCCGGCGGGATGTCGCGCGCCGGATTTCGCTGCTGCCGCAGGCGACCCCGTACGTGCGGGGGTTGACCGTGCGGCAGTTCGTGCGGCAGGGCCGTTACGCGGCAAGGGGTCCGCTGGGGATGCTCGGTGAGGTGGACGACGAGCAGGTGCGGAAGGCGTTGCGGGACACCGGGGTCGTCGAGTGGGCGGACGCGCTCGTCGAGCGGTTGTCGGGCGGGCAGCGGCAGCGGGTGCGGTTGGCGTTGGCGCTGGCCCAGGACGCGCCCGTGCTGCTGCTCGACGAACCGACCACGTACCTCGACATCCGGCACCAGGTCGAGGTGCTGGAGCTGGTCCGGGCGCTGCAACGGGAGCGGGGTCTGACCGTCGTGGCCGTCCTGCACGACCTGGCCCAGGCCGCCCGGTACTCGGATCGCGTGGTGGCGCTGCGGGACGGGGTGGTGCACGCCGACGGCCCACCGTCCACTGTGGTCGATGCGGGGTTCTTGGCCGAGGTCTACGGCGTGCGGGGCGAGGTGCGGTGGATCACGACCAACGGCCTGGCAAAAATGGTTGTCATTCCGGATTAGGTGGACCCCTGGCCGGCAGACCCCGCCGACCTCGACGAGGAGGAGCGCGTGAAGACCCTCAAGCCCAGCACCGCACTGTTCACCGGCCCGTGGTGGAACTGGTCGAGCGCGACGCGGACCTGGGCGCGCAGGTCGAGGTGCGGCTCGACCCGCGCGTTCCTGTGATCCCGCTGCCCGAACCGGTGCCGCCCGCGATGACGCTGGCGGAAGCCCTGTTGAGCCGCCGGTCGCACTACTCCTACCGGCCGTTGAGCCGACAAGACCTGAGTTCCCTGCTGTGGTACGCGGTCGGGGTGCAGCGTCGGTCGGGACCGCACGTGCTCGGCACCAATCCCAACGCGGGTGGACTACCGACCATCGCCGTGCACGTCGTCCAGCGCGGTTCGGTGTTCGAGTACCTGCGCGAGCCGCACGCGTTGTCGCTGTTGGGCGGGGGTGACCTGGAAGGTGTGTTCGCGCAGGAGGAGTTCGCGCAGGAGGAGTTCGCGCGCCGGGCCGACACCGTCATCGTCCTCAGTGGACGGATGGGGTCGGGACCGGCGAAATACGGACCCCGCCATTACCGCACCGCGCACGTCGACGCCGGCGTCGCGGTGCAGAACCTGTACCTGGTGGCGACCGCGCTGGGATTGGGCTGCTGCGCGGTCGCCGGATTCTCCGACGACGCGGTGAAAGCCCTTGTCAGGGCCGGAGAACACGACGTCCCGCTGGTGTTGTTCGTGGTCGGGCAACCGGTGTCGGGACATAACGAGGGGGCATAAAGCCATTCCCCGGAGTGCGGTCGCGGCAATACCGTGGCGACAGCAAGGGGGCGTTGTCATGGACACAACGAGAACGGACACGTTCGCGGGTGCCCTGCGCGCGGCGATCGCGCAAAGCGGACTGGGGCTGGAACGCATCCGCGAGCACTTGGCGCAGCACGGGGTGAAGGTCAGCCTGGCGACGTTGAGCTACTGGCAGTCCGGGCGCAGCCGGCCGGAGCGGCGGTCGTCGCTGGCCGCGATCGGGCTGCTGGAGGACGTGCTCGACCTGCCGACCGGGTACCTGGAGAGCCTGCTGGGGCCGCCCAGGCCGCGCGGGCGGTGGCTGAAGCGGGTGCCCGACGAGCCGGTGCCGATCAGTTCGCTGTGGTCGCCGCCGGAGACCGTCGAGTGGGCCGTGCGGCAGGTGGACACCGGGTGGGACGAGCAGCTGACCCGGTTGAGCCAGCACGACTTCGTCACCGTGGGGGCGGATCGCGCCGAGCACGTCATCCGGTCGCGGCACGTGCTGCGCGCCGAGGCGGACGGCGCGGACCGGTGGGTGGTGATCGTGGGCACCGAGCAGCCCGGACGGCCGTTGCCGGTGGTGCGGCCGGTGCGGCACTGCTCGGTGGGGCGCGCGGTGGGCCGGCCGGAGGTCGGGGTGGCGTGCGCGGAGCTGCTGTTCGACCGGGCGTTGCGGCGGGGCGAGAGCATCGTGATCGAGCACGAGGTGGTGAGCTTCCCGGGCGGGGTGGTCACCGACTGCGGGCGCAAGTTCCGGTTGCCGGTGCGGGAGTACGTGCTGGAGGTGGCGTTCGACCCGGCGGTGCGTCCGGTGTCGTGCGAGCAGTACCGGCGGGTGGACGGGCGGCCGGAGACCGTGGTGCCGGCGGAGGTCGACGCGAGCGGGTCGCTGCTGGGAGTCGCGCTCGACCTGGCGCCGGGCAGCTACGGCTTCCGCTGGCAGTGGTAGCCCCGGGTCAGCCCTTGATCGGCTTCGGCTGCCGCCCCCGGATCCATTGTCCCACAGGGGTACGACAGTCCCGTGCGTGCGGGGCGGGTGGGCGGTCGGAGGGCCGGTGGTCGGCGGGTGGGCGGTCAGAGGGCCGGTGGTCGGCGGGTGGGTGGTCAGAGGGCCGGTGGTCGGCGCGTGGGTGGTCAGAGGGCCGGTGGTCGGCGCGTGGGCGATCAGGGGGTCGGCGGGTGATGGTCAGGGGGTCGGTGGTCGGCGGGTGGCTTCTCGGCGCAGGGTCGGGGTGACCCAGGCGAGGGCGACCCCGACGGCCATCAGCGCGACGCCCGCACCCAGTCCCGCGCGTGGCCCGGCCGTCACCGCCACCGCGCCGGCCAGGGCCGCGCCCGCCGGCTGGCCCAGGCCCCACGCGATCATCCGGGCCGTCGTGTTGACCCGGGACTGCATGTCCGGCGGGCACACCTGCTGGCGGTAGGTGATCCCGTTGATCACGACGGTGGAGTGCGCGGTGCCCCACGCGACTGCCGACACCATCGCCGCGATCCAGTGCGTGCTCAACAGCGCCCCGGTCGCGCACACCAGCGACGCGGGCAGCCCGGCCAGCGCGAGCCGCGCCCCGCCCCACCGCGCGGTGAGCTTGGGCAGCAACCGGGCCGCGACCAGCGCGCCCACACCCCAGCAGCTGAACAACGCGGCCAGCCGCACGTCCCCGGACGGCCGCACCCCCAGCACCTGGTCCGCCCACGGCACCAGGACCGCGACCCACGCCCCGGCGGCGGCCGAGTGGGTCGCGCCGACCAGGGTCAGCGTGCGGACGATCGCGTTGCCCCACACGAACCGCAGCCCCGAGCCGATGTCCCGGACCAGCGTGGTGCCGTCCGTGCGCGGCGCGGACAGGGCCGACTGGACCGCGCGGACCAGCACCGCCGAGCCCACGGCGGTCAGCGCGTTGACCGCGACCAGGTTCGCCGGCGCGACCACCGCCACCAGCAGGCCGGCCAGCGGTGGCACGGCCAGTTCGGCGATCGTGGTGCGGCCGTAGAGCTTGGCGTAGGCGGCGGTCAGGTTCTCCTTGCCCACCAAGGCGGGCAGCGCGCCGAAGTTGGCCGCGTCGAAGAACACGAACGCGGTCTGCGCGACGAACGCCACCGCCACCACGTGCGGCGCCGTCAGCCCGCCGGCCCACCACGCCACCGGGATCGTCGCGAGCGCGCCCGCGACCACCAGGTCCAGCCCCACCATGAGCACCCGCCGGTCGACCCGGTCCGCGAGCGCGCCCGCGAGGAGCCCGAAGACGAGGTAGGGCAGGGCTTCCGCGGCGGCGACGGCCGCGGTCCAGCCGGCGGACCCGGTGAGCTGGTAGACCAGCACGGGCAGGGCCACCACCGACACCAGGGTGCCCGCGACGGACAGCAGGCGGGCGGCGAGGTAGCGGCTGAAGTCGCGGGCGGACTCGACGGTGGCGGTCACGGGATCAGGCTAATGAATGTCATGTTCACTTACCAATCCCAGGGTGAACGGCACGCCCCGCGCCCACTCGTCCTCCTCCCCGACCTGCCGGATCATCGCCACCAAAGCAGCCCGATCGGCCTCGGGCAGGGCGAGCGGCGGGTGGGCCATGTGCTCGGTCGCGCGCACGGCGGAGTCCGGGTCGACCTCGTCGTCCGAGCTGTGGTCGAGGAACGCCAGTCCGGCCAGGGCACTGCGCACCAGGGCGAGGTGGACGTCGTCGGGCACCACGCGAGCGTAACCGGGGCGTCAGGCGTAGCGGGCGGCGATGGCGGTGGCGCGGTCGTGGAGCTTGGTGCGCAACCATCGCGGGGACAGGGCTTCCGCGTTCGTGGCGAGCTGCCACAGCGCCCACTCGGCGTGTCTGGCGTCCTGGAAGGTCACTTCCATCCGGAGCCGGCCGTCCGACTCGGTTTCCTCGGAGAGGACGGCCAGTGCGGTGTTCAGCAGGTCCTCGCGGCGGGCCGGGTCGAGCCGCAGCAGCACCGCGACCTGGTCGCCGCCGGTCCGGAACCGGGTGCTGCGGTCCTGCCAGGCCCGGTCGAGGTCGACCCGGTCCGGTCGTTGCGCGGGTTCGTCGAGTTCTTCGGCGGCCAGCACCCGGGACAGCCGGTAGGTGCGGTCCTCTCCGGATCGGGTGGCCAGCAGGTAGCCCTGGTCGCGCACGGTCACCAGGCCGATCGGGTCCACCGTGCGCCACTGCGCCTTCTGACCGGCCGCCGCGTAGTGGATGCGCACCTTGTGGCCGGCGAACACCGCGCGCCGGATCTCGGCCACGACGGCGTCGGGGACCTCGTCGGCGACGGTGCGGCGGGAGAGGAGGTCGGTCTCCGGGTCGATGAGCAGCCTCTCCGCCACGCCCGCCGCGATGTCCTGGTGTCCTTGCGGGAGCGCGTCGACCACCTTGAGCATGGCCGAGGCGAGTGCCGAGCCGAGTCCGAACGCCTGCGCGCCCCGTCGCGAGCCGGCGATCAGCAGGGCCAGGGCCTCGTCGTGGTTCAGGCCGGTGAGTTCGGTCCGGAAACCGGGCAGCAGCTCGAAACCGCCGTGCCGGCCGCGTTCGGCGTAGACCGGGACACCGGCCGCCGACAGCGCCTCGATGTCGCGCAGCACGGTGCGCGTGGAGACCTCCAGCTCACGGGCGAGGGTGGTCGCGGAGAGCCGACCACGCCGGCGCAGCAGCAGCACCAGCGAGACCAACCGGTCGGCGCGCACCCCGTGAACTTTATCGGAATACCCGACAGGGGATGTCGTGATTAGCGCGGAGGCTGGTTGCTGCGACGCCGTGGGGCGGCGCGTGGATCGAATCGAATGGGGCACTTGTGGCGATGGAACGAACCGCGGTCAACCCGTGGCCGTGGTCGGTGGAGATGGGGTTCAACCAGGGCGAGGTCGTCTCGGGGCAGACCCGGACCCTGTACTGCTCGGGGCAGACCGCGATGGACGCTGAGGGGAAGCCCCAGCACGAGGGCGACATGGCGGCGCAGCTGGCGTTGACCCTGGACAACCTGGAGGCCGTGCTCGGCGAGGCGGGCATGTCGCTGGCGAACGTCGTCCGGCTCAACGTCTACACCACGGACGTCGACCTGCTGTTCCAGCACTACGGCGTGCTGGCGGCCCGGTTGGGCGCGGCCGGGGTGGCGCCGAGCACGACCATGCTCGGGGTGACCCGGCTGGCGATCCCGACGCTGATGGTCGAGCTGGAGGCGACGGCCGTCGCGTGAGGCCGAACCCGCTGCCCGTGCGCGGGCAGCGGGGCGGTCAGGCTTCCAGCGCCGATGCGGTGACGTCGAGCACCCGGACGAGGTCGTCGGCGGTGGGCAGGGCGGCGCGCAGCGCCTCCGGCGAACCCGGGGACTCCGGCACCCGCACAAGGTACGTGGTCCGCGCCACCCCGGTGGAGCGGAATAGCGGTGGACGGGGTACGGTTGTGGCCAGTAGTTGAAAGTGCAACTACTTGGACCGAGGAGCGGTTATGCAGTTCGGTGTCTTCACCGTCGGCGACGTGACGCCCGACCCCACCACGGGCCGGACGCCGACCGAGGCCGAGCGCATCAAGGCGATGGTCGCGATCGCGTTGAAGGCCGAGGAGGTCGGCCTGGACGTGTTCGCGACCGGCGAGCACCACAACCCGCCGTTCGTGCCGTCCTCGCCGACCACGATGCTCGGCTACATCGCGGCCCGCACGCAGCGCCTCGTGCTGTCCACCGCCACCACGCTGATCACCACGAACGACCCGGTCAAGATCGCCGAGGACTTCGCGATGCTCCAGCACCTGGCCGACGGCCGGGTCGACCTGATCATGGGTCGCGGCAACACCGGCCCGGTGTACCCGTGGTTCGGCAAGGACATCCGCGACGGCATCGACCTGGCCATCGAGAACTACCACCTGCTGCACCGGTTGTGGCGCGAGGACGTGGTGGACTGGCAGGGCCGCTTCCGCACCCCGCTCCAGTCGTTCACCTCGACGCCCCGCCCGCTGGACGGCGTCCCGCCGTTCGTGTGGCACGGGTCGATCCGCAGCCCGGAGATCGCGGAGCAGGCCGCCTACTACGGCGACGGGTTCTTCGCCAACAACATCTTCTGGCCCAAGGAGCACTTCCAGCGGCTGATCAACCTCTACCGGGAGCGCTTCGAGCACTACGGGCACGGCGCCGCGCACCAGGCGATCGTCGGCCTCGGCGGCCAGGTGTTCATGCGCCGCAACTCGCAGGACGCCGTCCGGGAGTTCCGCCCGTACTTCGACAACGCCCCCGTCTACGGCCACGGCCCGTCGCTGGAGGAGTTCCAGGCCCAGACGCCGCTGACCGTGGGCAGCCCGCAGGAGGTCATCGACAAGACGCTGACCTTCCGCGAGCACTTCGGCGACTACCAGCGCCAGCTGTTCCTCATGGACCACGCCGGCCTGCCGCTGAAGACCGTGCTGGAGCAGCTCGACCTGCTCGGCGAGATCGTGCCGGTGCTGCGCCGCGAGTTCGCGATCGGCCGCCCGGCCGACGTGCCGGACGCCCCCACCCACGCCTCGCTCGCGAAGGAGACCGTGAAGTGACGACCCTGGCCGTGGTGTCGGCGGGTCTCGGCGAGCCGTCGTCCAGCCACCTGCTGGCCGACCGGCTCGCCGCCGCCGTGGACCGTGCGCTGCCCGTGGAGGTCCGGTCGATCCGGCTGCGCGACGTCGCGCGGGACGTGGCGGACAACCTGGTCACCGGCTTCCCGAGCGCCCGGTTGCGGGAGGTCGTGGACGACGTCGTGACCGCCGACGGGTTGATCGTGGTGACGCCGACGTTCAACGCCTCCTACAGCGGGCTGTTCAAGTCGTTCGTCGACGTGCTGGAGCCGGACTCGCTGGTCGGCAAGCCGGTGCTGATCGCGGCGACCGGCGGGACGGAGCGGCACTCCCTGGTCCTCGACCACGCCTTGCGCCCGCTGTTCGCCTACCTGCGGGCGGTCGTGGTGCCGACCGGTGTGTACGCGGCGTCCTCGGACTGGGGCGCGCCGCAGGGCCTGTCGGATCGGGTCGAGCGGGCGGCGGGCGAGCTGGCCGGGCTGCTGGAGGGGCGGGTTCCGGTGAAGCCGGAGGACAAATTCGTGCCGTTCGACCAGTTGCTCAAGCCTAAAGTCTGATCATGACCTCCGTCGTCCCCGCCGCGCTCGCGCTCGCCACGCACAACTCCGACGTCCTGCTGACCGTGCTCGCCGAGACCCGGGGGCACGAGCTGATCCGTCGACCGGGTTTCTCCGCGATGCGGGGGCCGGGGTTGCTGCGGGTGCTGGTGGTGGACCCGGAGCCGGGCGCGGACGACGTCGCCGAGGTGGGCGAGCTGGTCGCGGCGGCGGGTGCGCGGCGGGTGACGATCGAGGACTCGTTCGGGGTGCTCGACTGCGCCCCGTGGGGGCTGGAGGCGCGTGAACTGCCGGTGATGGCGCGCCAGCCGGGACCGGTGGCCGCGCCTTCGTTGGAGGTGGCGCGGGTCGAGACCGCTGACCGGGTCGCGGTCTTCGAGCGGGTGGTTTTGGACGGGTTCCCGCTGCCCGGGTTCGCGCCGGGGGAGGCGTTCACGCCCGCCCTGCTCGACCGGCCCGACGCGCGGATGCACCTGGTGACCCGCGAAGGATCGGTGGCCGGCGCTTGTTTGTCCATTCTGGACGCGAATGCGACCGGTCTTTACTGGGTGACGACACTGCCCGAGCACCGGTCACGAGGTGTCGGGCGGGCGCTGCTGTGCGCGGCGCTCGACGGGACGGACGTGCCGGTGACGCTCACCGCGACCAAGGCCGGCCGCCCGCTGTACGACTCGTTCGGCTTCGACGTGGTGACGAACGCCAACTGGTGGTCGAAGCCGGAGGCGTGACGCGCGGGCGACCGGCGAGGATTTCTACGTGGGCTGGTAGGTGAGGCAGTTCGCCGCGTGCCCGCCCTCGCCCGGACCGACGCGGATGTCGGCGGCCGAGCATTCCAAGTCCTTGTTGTAGGTGCAGTCGGTGCGCGAACACGCGCCGACCTGGGCGATCACCCGGTCCAGACCGCCCTTGCGCGACAACGGGATGAAGGTGCCGCAGTCGGCGGCGCCGTTGTGGCCGCTCACGGTGATGGCGAAGGCGTGGCAGCCGTCGTGGTTGTACGAACAGCCCGCGACGGTGCACTCGGCGACATGGGGCATTTCAGTGGTGGTCATCCCGGCTCCTCGGTCGTTTGTTTCGCCGTTTCGCACAGTGCCCCAGCTATTCCATGGTCGCAACACGAGAATGATTAGGTTAGCCTTACCATTCATTTCATTCCGTGGTCGTGACCTGCATTTGCGGGTGCCGGCGCGTCGGGGTGTGCGCGACACACCACGGGGTGCTCGCGGACGGGGCGGCCGTCGGCCGGCATCGTGGTCGGGTACACACGTTCGACGGTCGCCGGATCGGGCGGACGCGATCGCTGAGGGGATGGGGGAAGTGGTGGAGGAGCGCACCGTCGCGGGCCGGTACCGGTTGACGGACCGGATCGGCGCGGGTGGCATGGGCGTGGTGTGGCGCGCCGAGGACACCCGGTTGCGGCGCATCGTCGCGCTCAAGGAGTTGGTGACCCGCAACGGTTTCGACTCGGACTCGGTGCGCCGCGCGGTCCGCGAGGGCCGGATCGCCGCGCGGCTCCAGCACGCCAACGTGATCGCGCTCTACGACGTGGTCGAGGACGACAACCGGCCGTGGCTGGTGATGGAGTACCTGCCGTCGCGCAGCCTCGCGGCGATCCTGGCCGAGCGCGGCACCATGCCGCCGGACGAGGTCAGACGGGTCGGCGCCCAGTTGGCGGCGGGGCTGGCGGCGGCGCACGCGTCCGGTGTCGTGCACCGGGACGTCAAGCCCGGCAACGTGCTGGTGACCGAGTTCGGCACGGTGAAGGTGACCGACTTCGGCACGTCCCGCGTGGCCGGGGAGGGGACGATCACGGCGACCGGCATGCTCGTCGGCACGCCCGCCTACCTGGCCCCGGAGGTCGCGCGGGGTGAGGAGATCGGGTTCCCGGCGGACGTGTTCGGGGTCGGCGCGACCCTGTACGCGGCGCTGGAGGGTGCGCCGCCGTTCGGCACGGACGGCAACCCGATCCTGCTGCTGCACAAGGCGGCCGAGGGCAAGTACCCGCCGCCGCAGAACGCGGGGTCGCTGGAACCGGTCCTGACCCGGCTGCTGGACCCGAACCCGGAGACCCGGCCGACGATGGCCGAAGCGGTCCGGATGCTCAGCGAGGAGACGGTCGACCCCGCGACGGTCCTGGCCGCCGCGCTGCCCCAGGCCCCGGCAACCCGCGTCATCGTTCCGCCGACTGTCCCGGCCGACACCGAGCCCGCGTCGGGAGCGGAGGAGGCCGCCGCCGAGCCCGCGCCCGAGGCGCCCGCGCCGACCGGTGACAACCCGCCCACGCCACCGCCGGCAACCCCGCCCGCCGCTCAGTCACCCGCCGCCGCGCCGACGCCGGACGCAGCCAACCCACCCACGCCGCCCGCCGCCCGGCCGGCCGCCTACGGCCCGCCCACGCCGCCCGCGGCTCAGCCGGCCTCCTACGGGCCGCCGACGCCCCCCGCCGCTCAGCCGGCCGCTGCGTACAGCCCGGCCGCGCCGGCCGCCGACACCCCACCCGTGACCCGGCCCATCGAGGACGAAGCGGAGCAGCGCGACCGCAAGCGCGCCATCGTCCTCCTGGCCGCCGGACTCGCCGTGCTGCTCGCCGTCGTCGTGGGTGTCGTCCTGCTCAACCGCGACAAGACCCCCACCGACCCGGCCGCCGGCCCCACCGACCAGTCCACCTCGACCACCACCGAACCCAGCCCCGAACCGCAACAGCCCCCGGTCACCTCCGACGACCAACCCACGACCACCACCACGCAGGCGACCACCGCACCCCCGCAACCGGCCGGCGGCGCGGACAAGGGCCTCACCGACTACTACGCCCTCCTCCCCGCCGACACCCAGGCCGGCTGGTCCCGCCTCACCGAGAACTTCCGCACCACCTTCAACGGTGGCCAGACCTTCGCGGAATACCAGGACTTCTGGGGCAAGATCGCCGCCGTGCAGCTGTCGAACATCAGCCCCCAAGGTGAGAACCGGGTCGCCGCGACCATCACCTACACCACGAAGGCCGGCGCCACCGAGACCTACAACCACGTCTACACACTGGTGCCGGTCAGGGGCGTCTGGATGATCGACGGCCAGGCATGACCCTCGGCTACCTCCACGACCTCGCCGCCCGTCACGACGTCCCCGGCTACTGGCGCCGCCCGCGACCTCCTGCGGTTCACCGCCGCCCACCTGGACAACAGCGCCGTGGGGTCCGCGCAGGCGATGCGCGAGGAGCAGGTCAGTCAGCCTGCGCGAAGGGTCCACAGTGGACTCAAGCTGCGGTCTGTGCTGGGCGTTGGGGCCGGAGCCGCGCAAGCCGGTCACGCCCACCGGTCGCGGCCGGTTCGTGGCGGAGCTGGACGGCGCGCGAAGGGAGTTCGCCCACCTGGAACACGACGGCACCGACTTCCTTTACCTGAACCGGCTGTTCCGCCGCGTGACCGATCACCGACGCACCGCGAGCCCCTGCCGGCTATAGGGCCTTTCGGCCCATAGCGGTCACCTCCGACGGGCGTAGCGTCGCAGGGCAGGACTTCCGCCGCCGCCCGGATGCTCGGAAGGAGCGCGCCATGAAGCGGTCCGCTGCCGTCCTCGCCTCGCTGACCCTGGTCCTCGCCGGGGTCACCACCCCCGCCGCGGCGGCGCCGTCCACCGACCCGCTCGACGTCTACGTCGCGGAGGTCGCGCCGACCGACGCGGCGGCCCTGGTCCGCGAAGGGCTCGACGTGGTGTCCAGCCGGGTGGTCGGTGAACGGGTGCGGGTCGAGGTGGTGCTGGCGGACAGCGAGCGGGACCGGCTGGCGCAGCGCGGTGTCCCGCTGGAGGTGAAGAAGTCCAAGGACGGCAAGTCGGCCCGCCAACTGGCCGCCGAGCAGGCCGTGAACGGCTACACCGTGTGGCGGTCGTTCGACGAGCCCGGCGGCATCCGCGACGAGCTGTACTCGCTGGCCCGCGCCAACCGCAACCTGGTCAAGCTGTCCGTGCTGGGCCGCACCGCCCAGGGCCGCGAGATCATCGGCCTGAAGGTCACCCAGGGCGCGCCGGGCATCCGGGACGGCGCGCGCCCGGCGGTGCTGTACTCGTCGTTGCAGCACGCCCGCGAGTGGATCAGCGTCGAGGTCAACCGGCGGCTGCTGCGCCACTTCATCGACCGGTTCAAGGCCGACGACCCGGTGGTCAAGGACCTGCTCAAGACCACCGAGCTGTGGTTCGTGGTGGTCGCCAACCCGGACGGCTACCAGTACTCGTTCGACGTGGAACGCCTGTGGCGCAAGAACCTCCGCGACAACGACGGCAACGGCGCGGTGAACCCGGGCGACGGCGTCGACCCGAACCGCAACTTCGACGAGCACTGGGACTACGACAACGAGGGCTCGTCGTCCACCCCGTCCAGCGAGACCTACCGCGGCCCGGGCGCGGCCTCCGAGCCGGAGACCCGGGCCATGCAGGGCCTGATCGACCGGGTCAAGCCGAAGTTCCAGTCGAACTGGCACTCCACGGGCAACTGGATCCTCTACCCGCAGGGCTGGCAGACCGGCTCGCCCGAGGCGGACAACCCGATCTACGTGGCCCTGGCGGGCACCGACGCCAACCCGGCGATCGCCGGCTTCGACCCGGGCATCAGCTCCGACGAGCTGTACGTGACCAACGGCGAGACCACCGACTACGCCGACAGCGCCGCCGGCACCGTCGCGTTCACCCCGGAACTGGGTGAGGGCTGCGACGGTTGCGGGTTCGTGTTCCCCGACGACGAGGCGCTGGTGGAGGCGGAGTTCCAGAAGACCCTGCCGTTCTCGCTGTCCCTGGCCCGGTCGGCGACCGACCCGGCGAACCCGCAGTCGGCGGTGGGCATCACCGCGCAGCCGTTCTACCTCGACCAGGCCGACGCCGACCCGGAGAACGGGCCGTTGTCCATGCTGGACTTCACCTTCGACGTCTCCTACGGCGACCCGCAGGAGGTGCGGGTGCTGGCGAAGCGTTCGCTGGGCGCGGTCACCGCGCGCTGGCAGGTCAACGGCGGTGCGGTGCAGAGCGCGCCGACCAGCGAGTGGGCCGGTGGTGAGCGCTACGGCGTGGGCAACTCGAACTACTACCACGTCATGACCGGGCAGGTGACCGGCACGAACCCGGGTGACACGGTCAAGGTGTGGTTCGAGGGCGGCGGCGCGACCAGTTCGTCCTTCGAGTACCGGGCCGCGGCGGAGAGCGGCGCCCGCGTGCTGGTGATGGCGGCGGAGGACTACACGGGCCTGTCGCCGGCCAAGCCCGGCGTGACGGCGCCGCAGTACGTGTCGTACTACGCCGACGCGCTGAACGCCCTGGGCATGTCCTACGACGTCTACGACGTGGACGCCAACGGCCGCACCGCGCCGGACGCGTTGGGCGTGCTGTCCCACTACGACGCGGTGATCTGGTACACGGGCGACGACCTGGTCACCCGCGAACCCGGCATGACCGCCGGCAACGTCTCCAGCCTCGCCCAGACCGAGCTGTTCGAGGTGCGCGACTACCTCAACGAGGGCGGGAAGGTGTTCTACACCGGCAACTCCGCCGGGCACCAGTACAGCACCGCGCTGGGCACCCAGCTCTACGACCCGTTCGAGAACGCGCCGTGCACCGGGGCCGTGGCGCCGCGCTGCCGTCCGCTGAGCGGTTCGGGCAACGGCGTCAACGACGTCCTGGAGTACTGGTTCGGCGCGGGTCTGCTCAACGCCGGAGCCGGGCTGGACGGCGAGACCGGCGAAGCGCTGCCGGTCCGCGGCGTGGCGACCCCGTTGGAGGGCTTGGCCTTCACGCTCAACGGCACCGACAGCGCGCAGAACCAGTCGCGGACGGCGTCGTTCATCAGCACCAGCGCCCTGCTGCCCGCGGACCGGTACCCGCAGTTCGCGAGCACCCCGGTGGCGGCGTGGGAGCGGGCGGGCGGGCCGTTCGACCCGCACACCGGCGACTACTACGTGTACTCGCAGATCGGGGACGTCTCCTACAAGCGGCTGACCCGGACGATCGACGTGCCCGCGGCCGGCGCGACCATGACGTTCTGGACCTCCTACGACATCGAACCCGCGTGGGACCACCTGTTCGTCGAGGCCCGTCCGGTCGGCACGGAGAACTGGACGACCCTGCCCGACACCAACGGCCACACGTCCACCGACACCGGCGACAGCTGCCCGGAGGGCTGGCGCGAACTGCACCCGCAGCTGGACCACTACCAGACCCTCAACCCCGACGGCACGTGCTCGCCGGTCGGGTCCACGGGTGAGTGGCACGCGGCGTCCGGCAGCTCCGGCGGCTGGCAGCAGTGGCGCGTCGACCTGAGCGGCTACGCGGGAGCGCAGGTCGAGGTCGCCATCGCCTACGTCAGCGACTGGTCGATCCAGGGCCTGGGCGTGTTCATCGACGACATCGAGGTGTCCACGGGCGAGGGGAGCACGTCGTTCGAGAACGGCCTGGACGGCTGGGCGATCACCGGCCCGCCGCCGGGCAGCACGGCCAACCCCAACGACTTCGCGCGCATCACCGCGGCGGGGTTCCCGGAGGGCGCGGTGGTGGCCACGGCCGACACGCTGTACTTCGGTTTCGGCTTCGAGGGCATCACCGACGCGACGGCCCGCACGCAGGTTTTGGACCGCGTCCTGGACCACCTCCTCGGCGGGTGACCGCCGGAGACGGGTTGGTGCGACAGCGCTGCCGCGCCAACCCGTCTTCAGGTGTTGGTGGCGATGATTACGGTGGCGGTCGTGGTCCAGCCGAGTGAGGTGTAGAGGGCCTGGCCCTCGGGGCTGGCGATGAGGATGCCGGTGTGGGCGCTGTCGGCCATCGCCTCGGTGATGAGGGTGCCCATCACCATCGTGCCCAGGCCGCGGCGGCGGTGGTCGGGGTGGGTTTCGATCTTGTCGGGGACCGTGTAGCCGTCTACCACGGACGTTTGGCCGCGGGCGGCCCAATCGTCGTCGGTGTGCACTTCGACCTTGATGAGAGGGCCGGTGCGGGTAGTCGTGACTTGGTAGAGGTCCGCGGGGGTGCGGGTCGGGTGGCCGGACAACGGGCGGGTCATCAGGTACTCGAGGGTGTCGCGCGGGGTCAGGCTGGCGGACTGGAGTGTTCTCGTGACCTCGTCGGGTCTGGTGGTGGGGACGGTGACCCACGTCGGCTTGGTCGCGGCGGCGGCTTCCTCGGCCAGGGTGCTCACCGTGGTGTCGTCGTCGTGCAGTGCGATGATCTCGCGGTGGCGGTGGGGCTGTTCCTGCAACAGGTGCAGGCCGCCGCCGGCCTCCTCGGGGGTCGGCCAGCCGCGGCACTCGCGCCAGCCCCGTTCCCACAGGCGGACGAGGTCGGTGAGGGAGTGCTGCGCCAAGCCGGTCATGGGTCCTCCGTCGGGTGAGCTTGTTGCAAGTATATGGCAATAGGTGGCTGGGGTCATGACTTGGGCGAAAGGAGGACCGGTGGGACTGGTCGAGGTGGAACTGCCCGATCCGCTGCGCCTGCGCGGTCGGTGGGCGGCGTTCGCGGCGGTGTGCGCGGCGCGCGGCTGGGGCGCCAACTGCCACGCCGACGGGACCGTGTGGCACTTCGACGACGGCGGCGGGAACTGGGCGGACCTGCACCACCTCGGCGGCGGCCGGGCGGTCCTGCTCGGGCACGACCACGAGTACTCCGAGACCTACTACGCCAACGCGGCCGAGTACTTCGAGGAGCCGGAGACCGACCTGCTGGCCGGCGCGCCGGACTGGTGGTCCCCGCCGGTTCGGGTGGTCGTCGACCAGGGGCTCTGGGTGGGGTTCGTCTACGGCTTCGAGGGCGGGCGGTGGCAGCGTGCGCCCTACGACCTCGACGACGGGTTCGAGTCGGTCGGCCTGCCTGCACTGGACGACCGGAGCTGCCGCGAGGCGATCACCGAGTTCACCCAGGACGCGCCCGTGCGGCCTGACGCTGGGGCGATCGACGCCCTGATCGCCGCGGACGGCGACGTGACCGAAGCGCACATGGCGGCAGTTGTGGGGGCCACGGGCTGGGACGTGGCGGCGGGAGTGGCGGCGGCCCGGAAGTTCCGCGAGGTGTGACAGCGGCCTGGAAGGTCCATGAGCGAGGTGGGGCACGGAATCCGTGCCCCACCCCTGATCACGAGACGGTGGTCGCTTCCGCCTCCGTCTCCTCGGTGAGGAACCCGCCCGACTGGTGGTGCCACAGGCGGGCGTAGGTGCCCTGTTCGCGGAGCAACTCCTCGTGCGTGCCCTGCTCCACGATCCGGCCCCGGTCGAGCACCACCAGGCGGTCCATCCGGACGATGGTGCTCAGCCGGTGCGCGACCACGATCGCGGTGCGGCCCTCCATCAGCCGCCACAACGCTTCCTGGACCAGGATCTCGCTCTCCGAGTCCAGCGCGCTGGTCGCCTCGTCCAGCAGCAGGATCGGCGCGTTCCGCAGGATGGCGCGGGCCAGCGCGACCCGTTGCCGCTGGCCGCCCGACAGCTTCACACCGCGCTCGCCGACCAGCGTGTCGAAGCCGTCGGGCAGGGACTGCGCGAACTCCGTCACGTGCGCGGCGCGGGCGGCGCGCTGGATGTCCTCCTCCGTCGCGTCCGGCCGGGCGAACGCGATGTTGTCGCGCAGCGTCCGGTGGAACATGGCGGGCTCCTGCGGGACGTACGCGATCAGCCCGCGCAGGTCCGCCTGCCGCAGCTTGGCGATGTCCTGGCCGCCGACCAGGATCCGGCCGCCCTGGATGTCCATCAGCCGCAGCAGGAGCCGGGTCAGCGTGGTCTTACCGCCACCCGACCGACCCACCAGGCCGATCTTCGTGCCGCCCGGGATGTCCAGGTCCAGCCCCTCGAACAGCGGCTTGCCCGGCGCGTGCGCGAAGGTCACCCGGTCGAACCGGACGTCCGCGGCGGAGGCGCGCAGCGGTTCGGGCGCGGGCGGGTCGAGCACGGTCGGCGGGTCCAGCAGGAGTTCGGTGAACTGGGCCGCCTCGGTGAGAGCGCTCTCCATGCGGCGGTAGATCTGGTTGAACTCGAACATGATCCGGGTGGCGCTGCTGTAGTAGGCGAACGTCACCAGGATCGCCTCGACGCCCAGCCCGTCGCTCAAGGTCACCGCGACCAGCAGGCCCAGCGCGTTGGTGAGCACGGACATCGGCGCGACCAGGGTGTCGATGCGCAGGTTGCCGTAGTCCCAGGACCGCATCGCCAGCCGCCGGTTCTCGGCGACCCGGGCCCGGTGCTCGGCGGCCTCCCGGGGTTCCGCGGCGAACGCCCGGACCGTCTCCATGTTGGTCAGCGTGTCCGCGACGTGCCCGGACACCCGGGCGTACGCGGCCTCGCGCTCGTCGACCAGCTTCTGCCGGCGGCGCACCAGCGGCGCGACACCGAATCCGGTCACGATGATCAGGCCGACCAGCACGACGACCAGCATCGGGTCGTAGCGCCACAGCACTACCGACGCGAAGATCAGCGGCACCAGGTTGGCGATCACCGAGAACGCGAGCGTGTCCACGAACTCCTCGAACCGCCCGGCGAAGCTGAGCACGCGCTTCGTCAGCGAGCCCGCGAAGTTGTCGTGGAAGAACGCCGCGTCCTTGGCCAGCAGCTCGTCCATGCCGACCACGGCGAGGCGTTCGATGCCCCGGCCGTCGGTGCGGTTGAGGCAGTGGATGCCGATGCGCCACAACACTTCCGCGAACAGCAGGATGCCCGCGAAGCCCAGGACGTAGGGCAGGACCGTGGCGGCGGTGGCGTCGCCGCCGGCGGCGAGGCGGCCGACCAGCGCGGCGACCACCAGGGGTGCGAGGTAGCTCAGGCCGATGTTGCCCAGGGCGGGCAAGATCAGCGCGGGTGCGGCCATCGCCTTCTGGCGCACCAGTTCGCGGCCGTAGTAGCGCAGTGCCAGCAGGACCGCCGTCTTGCGTTCGCGCGGAGCGGGATCCGCGTGGTCGGGCGATTCGGGCACAGGTATCCCTTCACCGGTGTTTTGTGGGGTTGCCACGACATGCTGCCGCAGGGGCGGCGGCGCCGGCGAACGAATATCGGGGACGGTCCTTTTAGGACGTTGCCGAACGGGCCGTGGTCGAAGTCTCGTCGAACGCCGGTTCCATACGCATCCGTATGGATTGGTGGCGCAAAGCCGCCAGGGTGCGCCATGAGGAGGGCTTGCGGGCTAGCGTCAGGGGGCGCTGCCGCAGAGCACTCCACCCCTGCACCCTGGTCCGGGACCGCGTTGATCGCCGAGGAGTTGCGGGGGCTGCGGGCGCGGCTCGCGGCGCGGTGGCGGGACGCGCCCGAGGTGGTGGGGGTTCGACCGGCGGGTCCGGGAGTTGAGGGAGGTGGACAGCCGGCGCGGGTGCGGGAGTTGACAGAGGTTGACAGCCGGCGCGGGTGGGCCGGTGCCGGCTCGTAGCGTGGGGGCGCCTGCGGGAGGTGGTCGTGGTGGACGTCGGTGGCGCGGTGCGTGTGGTCGGCGGGGTGGGCGCTCGGGAGTCGCTGTGCCGCGTGGCCGGCCGCGAGGTGTGGGTGGTGGGCGGGGCCCGGCTGGTGCGCGGGGTGCCGGGGACGTGCCGGGCACTGGTGGAGCAGGGGGCGGCCGGGCTGCCGCTGTCTAAAGTGGACGACGAGCGAGCGCGCGGTAGCGCCGGATGACCAGCCACTGCGCGTAGACGGCGATCGCGGTCAGGGCGAGCACCACCAGCGTGGCCGCCGCCGCATGGCCGTAGCGCAGGTACTCGAAGGCGTTGCGGTAGATGTAGAGCGAGAGGTAAGTGGTCGAGTACGGCGGTGGACCGCCCTCGGTCACCACCAGCGCGGGCACGAACGAGAACTGGAAGCTCAGGATGGTGTCCCGCAGCACCAGCAGCGCGATGACCGGCGCGAGCATGGGCAGCGTGACCCGGCGCGCCAGCGACCAGCCCGACGAGCCCTCCAACGCCGCCAGTTCGAAGACTTCCTGCGGCAGTGCACGGCGGGCGGCCAGCAGCACCACCAGCATCTCGCCGATGGTGAACAGGCTCATCACGATGATCGCCGCGCGGGCGTCGTTCGGCGCGGTGAGCCAGGCGGGGGCCGCGGTGTCGTCGACCAGGCGCACGAGTTGGTTCACCGGCCCGTACAGCGGGTTGAACAGCCACAGCCACAGCAGCCCGTAGGCGATCTCGGGCACGGCGGTGGGCAGCGTCGCGACCGTCCGAGCGGTGCCGGCACCGGGTGCGCGGCGGTGCAGCAGCAGGGCGAGGCCCAACGCGGCGGCCACCCGCAGGGGCACCGCGATGGCCGCGAACACCAGCGAGTTCTCCAGCGCGGCCCGGAACGGCACGCTCGTCGCCAGTTCGACGAAGTTCGCCAGGCCGATCCACTGCGGCGACCCGATCAGGTCGTACTCGGTGAACGCCATCGCCGCCGTCACCAGCGCGGGACCGAACACCAGCACGACGAGCCCGACCAGGTAGGGCAACAGCATCAGCCACAGCTGCCGGTCCTTCATCTAGGCCCGATTCCCGGACTCGTCGAACAGGTGCAGGTCCTTGACCTCCAGCAACACCTCGGTCCCGACCGCCGGTCGTTCGACCGTGGGAACCCGGGCCACCACTGGGTGCGAGGAGACATCAAGGTGCACGTACGCGTCCTCGCCGACAACCTCAACACGGACCACCCGGCCAGGAACACCGTTGTCCGCCAACCGGACCGCCTCCTGCCGGAACCCCACGCTATGCGCGTCCGCCCGCCAGGGGCCGTCACCGGGCAGCACGTTCATCGGCCCCACGAACGTGGCCACGAACCGGGTCGCCGGCCGCCGCCAGACCTCCTCCGGCGTCCCGACCTGCTCGACCAGCCCGTCCCGCACCACGGCCACCCGGTCGCCCAGGGTCAGCGCCTCGACCCGGTCGTGGGTGACGTGCAGCATGGTCGCTCCGACCCGGTCGTGCAGCGCCCGCAACTCCGCCCGGGTCCGCTCGCGCAGCGAAGCGTCCAAATTGGACAGCGGCTCGTCCAGCAGGAACACCGCCGGCTCCCGGACCAGCGCCCGCGCCAACGCCACCCGCTGCCGCTCCCCGCCGGACAACTGGTGCGGGCGGCGGTCCAGCAGGTGCTCGCAGCCCGCGACCTCGGCGGCCCGGGCCGCGATCGCCCGCGCCGGACCGCGCCGCAGGCCCCGCACCCGGTGCCCGAACGCGATGTTGTCCGCGACCGTGAGGTGCGGGAACAGGGCGTGCGACTGGAACACCATGGCCACGTCCCGCCCGCCCGGACTCGTCGCCGTCACGTCCCGCCCGGCGATCCGCACCGCGCCCGCCGACACCGGGTGCAGGCCCGCGACGACCCGCAGCAGCGTCGACTTCCCCGCCCCCGACGGACCCAGCACCGCGAGCAGTTCCCCGCGCGGCACGACCAGGTCGACACCCCGCAGCACCTCGTGCCGGTCGTGCGCCGCCCGCACCCCGACCAGTTCGACCCCGGTCATTTGTTCGCGCGTTCGAACAGCGGTCTGGTCTGCTCGTCCAACCAGCGCACGACTTCCGTCGTGGGCTGGTTGTAGTACAAGGCGTTCTCCAGGATGCCGTTGGCCACGTCCTCGATCTCCGGCCACGTCGAGATCGTCGGCGTGGCCCGGACGGCCGGGATCGAGTCGAGGAACACCTGGGCGTTGCGCGGCTTGGCACCCGGGTCGAGGAACGCGGGCGACTGGGCCACCGCCTTGTTCGACGGCACGGTCCGCCCGGTCCCGGCCATGATCGCCGCACCCTCCGCGCCCAGCGCGAACTCGACGAACTTCCACGCCGCCGCCTTGTCCGACGACCCACGCGTGACGCAGTAGGCATCGCTGTGCAGCACGGTCGCTGGTGTCTTGTAGACGGGCAGCGCGGCCACGTCCCAGTCGAACCCGGAGATCGCCCGGAACGTCGTGGTGGACCGGCGCGACGACATCAGCATGGCGAGCTTCCCGGCGGCGAACCGGGCCTCGTCGTCCTGGCTCTCCACCTCCTGGTCGGTGGGCACCACCCCGTGCCGCCCGCGCAGGTCGATGAAGTTCTGCAACGCGGCCACCGCGGGCTCGTCGAACGCGATGCGGGTGGGGGAGCGGTCGTCGTCGAACAGCCTGCCCCCGTTGGACCACGCGAACGGGGCCAGCCGGATCAGCTCCGGCGACACCGCCAGGCCGTACTCGGCGGGCGGCGGACCGGTCGGCGCGGCCCCGGGCTGGTCGAAGTCGACCCCCTTCACCACGTCACCGTTGGCGTCCCGGGTCAACGCGATCGCCGTCGCCACCATGTCGTCCCACGACCACCCGGCGCGCGGCAAGGCCACCCCGTACTTCGTGAACAGGTCCTTGTTGTAGTAGACGACCAGGCTGGAGATGTTCTGCGGCATGCACATCTGCTCCCCGCGCACCTGGAACGCCTCCAGCGCCTGCGGGAAGAAGTCGTCGGCCTGCAACGCCTTCGACGCGGCCAGCATCGGCGCGGCCGGCTCGATCGCGTTCTTGGCCGCGAACTGGCCGTAGAACCGGTAGTTCATCAGGAACAGGTCCGGTGGCTTCCCGCCGGCGATGGACGTGGACAGCCGCGCGATGAGGTCCTTGCGGTCGCTCGCCTCGACCAGCTCCACGTCCGCGCCCGGGTTGGCCTTCTCGTAGGCGGCTTCCAACGACCGGTAGGCGGCCAACTCGTGCGGGTCGCCGAACACCAGCAAGCTCGTCGCCGACCCCTCCTCGGTGCCCGCGCACCCCGCCACGACCAGCGCCGCCACCGCCAACGCACGTGCTCTCATCGGGAAACCCCCTTCAGGTCGCGTTGGGCGACCACGAAGACCACGAGCGCGGGCACGGTCGCCACGACCGCCCCCGCCAGGAACACCGGGAAGTCCGCCGCGTCCAGCGTCGCCAGCGACCGCAGCGCCAGCGGCAGGGTGAACAGCTCCCGGTCGTACAGGAACACCAGCGGGTCGAGGAAGTTCGACCAGGTCAGCACGAACGTCAGCGCGGCCGTGCCCGCCGTCGCCGGCCGCACCAGCGGCATCCCGACCCGCCACCACGTGCGCAGCGGCGACAGGTCCTCCATCGCGCACGCCTCCCACAGCTCACCGGGAATCGCGCGGAAGGCCAGGTAGTAGACCAGCGGGAACAGCGGCGAGGTGGCGATCAACGCGGGCGCGACCAGCGGCACCAGCGTGTCGGTCAGGCCCGCCAGCCGGAACACCGCGAAGCGCGGCACCAACAGCGCCACCGCCGGGACCATCAACGCCACCAACGACAACGCGGCCACCCAGCCCGCGACCCGGCGCGGCAGCCGGGCCATGGCGAACCCCGCCATCGACGCCACCACCACGCTCAACGGCACCGCCACCAGGCACACCAGCAGCGAGTTCAGCGTGGCCTGGACCAGCCCGCCCAGCTCCGCCGCCAGCCGGTACCCCTCGGTGGACACCGGCGATGGCAGCAGGTCCGGCGTGGTCGGCGGCGGGAGCCCCGGTCGGTGCAGCGAGCCGGAGACCAACAGCGCCAGGGGTGGCAGGAACACGGCGAGCACCGCCACCGGACCCCAACGCCGCCACACCCGAGACCGCACCCCCTTCGAAGCTGCGCCACAGTGCCACAGCCGCCCGAACCGCGACAACGGTCGGCCGTAAACCGTGAAACACCCCCGCAATTCGGCCCTACCGGACACCCCGACCCGTCGGGACCATCTGCGGCAACCCTGCCCACCGGAAGGCCTGCCATGCGCCGCAAAACGGTCATAGCCCTGCTCGGCACCTCCATGCTCTTACTCCCCGCAGCCGCCGTCCCCGGCGTCGCCGACCGCGTCGTCGGCTCCCCGCACGTCGAGAACGACAACCCCCTCGGTCCCGCCGGCAGCGACGAGTGGTTCGCCCGCCAGCGCCTGCACCCGAACACCGTCGACATCGGCGCGAACCTCGCGAGAGCCGTGCGCGAGGCCAACGCGTTGCGCGACGGGCACTCCCGCACCCTGACCGCGCAAGCCGCCTGGCAGTCGCTGGGACCGGGCCTGGGCGGCCGGATCTCCGACATCGCCGTCGACCCCACCCGCCCCGACACCGTGTACGTGGGCGCGGCCTCCGGCGGCGTCTGGAAGAGCACCGACGGCGGCACGACCTTCAGCTACTCGTGGAGCCGCGACCTGCCGCAGTCCACGGGTGCGCTGGCCGTCGCCGGCAACGGCACCCTCTACGTCGGCACCGGTGAGGGCGCGCCCGGTTCGGCGTCGTACTCGTTCCCCGGCAACGGGGTCTACCGCTCCACCGACGCCGGCGCGACCTGGCAGCACCTGGGCCTGGACGGCACCGACCGCATCGGCCGCATCTCGATCGACCCGACCAACCCGAACCGGATCTTCGTCGCCGCCGCGGGCAAGCTCTACCAGCCCGGCGGGACGCGCGGCATCTACGCCACCACGGACGGCGGCACGACGTGGCGGCAGGCCCTGGCCGGCGTGAACACCACCACGGGCGGCATCGACGTGTCGATCAGCCCGTCCGAGCCGAACTACGTCTACGCGGCCATGTGGGACCACACCCGCAAGCCCGAGGGCCGCACGTACGGCGGCGTCGGCACGGGCGCGTACCGCTCGTCCGACGGCGGCCAGACCTGGACCCGCCTCGGCGGCGGCCTGCCCGCGCCGGACGCGAACAACGGCCGCATGGGCATCGCGGTCGCCAAGTCCGACCCGGCCCGGCTGTACGCGATCTCCGCGGACACGCCCGGCAACTTCCAGGGCTTCTGGACCTCCACCAACCGCGGCGACACGTGGACCCGCATCACCAACACCAGCGCGTTGTCGTCCTCGCAGTCGACGTTCGGCTGGTGGTTCGGCCGGATCTTCGTCGACCCGGCCGCCTCGCAGCACATCTGGGTGCCGGGCGTGCCGATGCTGGAGTCCTCCAACGCGGGCACCAGCTGGACCAGCAACAGCTCGTCGTTCCACGTCGACCAGCACGCCGTGGCGGTGGACCCGCGGGTGTCCGGCCGGGTGTTCATCGGCAACGACGGCGGCGTCTACCGGTCGACGTCGAACGGCTCGTTGAACGGCACGTGGACCAAGGCCCGCAACCTGTCCAACATGCAGTTCTACACCGTGGCCGTCTCGCAGCAGGACCCGACGCGGATCAGCGGCGGCTTGCAGGACAACGGTTCCGTGCGGTCGTGGGCGGGTTGGGGCCAGATCTACGGCGGCGACGGCCTGGCCAACCTGATCGACCCGACCAACCACAACAAGGTCTACGCGTGCGCCCAGAACGGCCAGTGCGTCCGGTCGACCGACGGCGGCAACACGACGTCCGCGTTCGGCAGCACGACCTCCACCCGGCGCGGCTGGCTGACCCCGGTCGTGTTCGACCCGAACAACCCGGCGATCGTGTACTACGGCGGCAACCGGCTGAACCG
This sequence comes from Saccharothrix sp., assembly GCF_031180885.1. Lineage (GTDB taxonomy): Bacteria > Actinomycetota > Actinomycetes > Mycobacteriales > Pseudonocardiaceae > Actinosynnema. The sequence continues at coordinate 167,936 of NZ_JAPSLK010000002.1, read as the reverse complement.
GTCCACCAACTCCGCCGCGTCGTTCTCGGTGATCTCCAACGACCTCACCCACGGCACCTGGGCCACGATCAGCGCGATCGGCGTGGCCAAGAGCGACGGCCGGGTCATCTACGCGGGCACCGAGGACGGCCGGATGTGGGTCACCCGCGACACCGGCACCACGTGGCGGGAGATCACCACGGGCCTGCCGACGCGGTTCATCACCCGCGTCACCGTCGACCCGACCGACGCGAACCTGGCCTACGTCACGGTCTCGGGCTACCGCAACGGTTCCGACCTCGCGCACGTGTTCCGCACGTCGGACGGCGGCACCACGTGGACCGACATCTCCAGCAACCTGCCCGACGCGCCGGTCAACGAGATCGTGCAGGACCCGCTCAACCGGTCGATCCTGTACGTGGGCAGCGACGTCGGCGCGTTCGTGTCCACCAACGGCGGCGGCAACTGGTCCCCGCTGGGCACCGACCTGCCGGTGGTGCCGGTGACCGACATCGCCCCGTCCGTCGCAAGTGGACAGACCGTGCTCACGGCCGCCACCTACGGCCTGGGCATCTACCAGATCCGGCCGTCGACGGCCCCGGCGAACGACTTCGCGATCTCGGCGACCCCGTCCTCCGCGGCCGTCGACCCGGGCGGCACGGCGACCGTCACCCTGTCCACGTCCGTGGTGTCGGGGACGGCGGAGTCCGTCGCCCTGTCCGCCACCGGCCTCCCGGCGGGCGCGACCGCCACGTTCAACCCGACCTCGGTCACCGCGGGCGGTTCGGCCACGGTCACCATCACCACGTCGAGCACCACCCCGGCGGGCACCTACCCGATCACCCTGACCGGGACGGCGGCGTCGGCCACCCGCAGCGCGACCTTCACGCTGACGGTCAACCAGGTCGGCGGCGCGTGCACCGGCACCAACCCCAACGACGTGGCGATCGGCGACAACACCACGGTGACCTCCACGATCCCGTTGACCTGCCAGGGCACGGCCTCGGCCACGTCGTCGGTGGAGGTGCACATCAAGCACACCTACATCGGCGACCTCGTGGTGACCCTGGTCGCGCCGGACGGCAGCGCGTACGTGCTGCACAACCGATCCGGCGGCAGCACCGACGACATCGACAAGGCCTACCCGGTCGACCTGTCGGGCGAGAACCGGTCCGGCACCTGGACGTTGCGGGTGCAGGACGCGGCGGCCCAGGACATCGGCACCCTCGACTCCTGGACGCTGACGCTGTGACCCTCGGTGGGGGCGGGCTCACCCGCCCCCACCTTCACCGCACCGGGTTGGCCACCCAGTTGTCCCGGTTGGCCGGGTCGGACACGGCTTCCACCGAGTCGATCACCTCGCCCGCGACCCCCATGAGCGGCGCGTCGACCGATTCGACGTGCACGGCGAGATCCTCCTCGAGCACCACGACGGCGTTGGGTGCCGTGGGTTCGTCGTTCGAGGCGAACACCAGCCCACCGAGATCACCGGTGCCGCGCAACGGAATCCGCACACCCACCAGGGACACTTGGCGCAAGGTCGAACCATCGACGGTCAGCGGCACACGCACGGGGGTGTCCGCGGTCGGCACGACACTCTGCGCCACCCGATGCGCCCGGTCACGCATGTCGGGGAACGAGGGCTCCAACCTGACCGACGCCCACGCCCCGTCGCCCCACTCCCAGGCCAGCAGACCACCCGCGTCCAGCCAGACGGCGCGCCGGCCGTGGACGTCGGGCGCGGGCTGACCGTGCGGCGCCCACCCCGGTCCACCCTGCCCGGGGTACCGGCCGCGGGCGTGGACCGTGATCGCCCCCAACTCCTGCGCGACCGGGTCGGCGGCCCGGGCGAGCAGGATGGTGTGCTGGTAGCGGCCGGTCTGGTAGCTCATGCCGTGGTAGCCGGCGGCGGAGCCGACCCGGACGACTTGGCGCAGCACGTCGAACTCGGCCGGTCCGGCGGGCTCCGGTGGTGGGCTCGGGCGGACCAGGAACGGCGACAGGGCGACGACGGTCAGCACGACGGCGGCCAGCGCGGTCAACCCGTTCCTGATCCGCTTGCGCCGCTTGCCGGTGCGGATCGCGCGCCCGATGTCGACGGTGGTGCGCTCGTCGGGTTCGACCGCCCGCAGCGGGGCGAGCAGGTCGCTCGGCTCGCTCATCGCTCCTCCTTCCCCAGCAGCCGGCGCAACGCGGCCAGCCCGTGCGCGGTCTGGGACTTCACCGTGCTCTCCGAACAACGCAGCGCCCGCGCCACCTCGGCCACCGGCAGGTCGGCCACGAACCGCAGCACCAGCACCGCGCGGGCCTTGGGCGGCACCCGCCGCAACGCCGCCCACACCACCTCGCGCGTCTCGACGTCCGGCTGCGCCTGCTCGACCTGCGGCAACTCGCCGGACCCGCCCACCAGCCGGACCAGCCCCCACCGCCGCCGGTGCTCGTTGAGGAAGGCCCGGACCAGGACGGTCCGCGCGTAGGCGTCGAGGTCGTCCGCCGCGCGGGCTTTGCGCCAGTGCGCGTACAGCCTGGTGATCGCGATCTGCACCACGTCATCGCCCCGGTGCCCGTCACCGCACAGCACGTGGGCGAGCCGGCGCAACCGGGGCAGGGCCGCCGTCACGTAGGCGGTGAACTCCTCGTCGTCGGACACGGCCACCACGGTGAGGTGCGCCCCCGCCGTGTCAGCGGTCATGCCGGGCCTTGGCGAAGTGCGCCTTCATCGACGCCGGCACCCACAGCAACGTCAGGATGACGGCGGACAACGCCCACCCGCTGACCAGGTCGGCCCGCACCTCGACCTCCGGGTAGGAGACGAACACGAAGTACCGCCCCACCGCCTGGAACGCCAGCAGAACGGTGATCGCGAGCCTGGCCCACCACCGTCCGGAGTGGACACCGACCGCCAGCCACACGTAGAGCACCGCGCTGATCGGGTGGTAGATGGTGCCCCGGTTCACCCCGGCGGCAGCGGGTTCGGCGATGAACCGCCACACGTCCTGCACCACGACGGTGACGTGGTTGAACGCATGCACCCCGATCCCCACGGCGGCCACCACCGCGCCAGGTGGCGCACCGGACCGGGCGAGGGAAGGAACGTGGGTCGTCATTCAGGACCTCCCGACCTGTCGACTGCCTTCACCCCGAAGACACCGAGCCCGGCCGCACAGGACGTATGACCCACGTCACAATCCGCGGCGCACGGCCCCCAGACCTCGGCGCGACGGCTTGCTCACCGGGGCCGGTTCCTCGTCCTCCGCCAGAGCCGTGTAGGCCGCGAGCCAGCCGGACGCCTTGTAGTCGCCGCGCCGGGTGAACACCGCCACCCCCTTGTCGGTCTCCTCACCCTCGGGGTAGGCCACCTCGGTCGCCGCTTTCGTGCTCACCGCCGGCCCGTACTGCTTGCCCCGCCACGCCACCGCCTGCGCCGCGACCGTCCCGGACACGCACGCCCGGTCGTCGCGCACCTCCAGCAGCGCCCCGGTGGTCCGTTCCCGCAGCAACGCGGTGTACCCGGCCTGGTCCAGTTCGCACTCGGCCGGTGGGCGTCCCGGCGGCCAGTCGGGGGAGCGGACACCGCGCGCCACGGCCGACCGCCACATCTCGGGGACCAGGTCGTGCGCCCGCGACCGCGTGGCCATCTGTTCGCACAGCCACAGCAAACGCCCGGCACCGCGCTTCGGCGTCAACGCCCGCCACCGCACGCGCTGGTCCAAATCCGCGGCCACCACGGCGATCCACGGGTGCACGGTCCCCAGCACGCCCTGCGCGGCGAGCCACGACAGGAACCGGGGAGCCTGGTCGAACACCGGGTGCAGGGTCGACAGCGGGACGCCCGCCGCGACCCGCCGGGCCCGGCCGGAGAACAGGTGCGGGGACCGGGCGGCCAGCAGGAGTCCGGCGCGGGCCAGGTCACCGGGAGCGGTGGTGGTCTGGGACCCCAGGCCCTTGACTGAGGCCGTGTTGGTCACCTGCGAAGCCCGACCGCCGGCCTTGACCACGGTCGCGACCGCCGGACGCACCTGGTCCGGCACCGGCAGCGCGGCCAGATCGCGCACCGCCACCGACAGCACGAGGATCAGGGCGTCCTCGGCAGCCTCCGGATCGGCTGGGACGGGGAGCAGGCCCAGGGCGTAGCGCAGGCGGTGGCCGGTGTAGGTCGACACCATCATCCGCGCGGTCAGCCGGCCGAGTTCGGTGATCGCCAGCGCGCCGTCGCGTTCGGTGAGATGACCTTCCGACACGAGGAACGCGACCGCGTCCTGGACGGGTTGGAGCGCGTCGTCGCCTTGGGCGTACGCCAGGGTTTCCACCCACCACGCCTCGGCGTCGGCCACGCTGGTGATCCGGCCCTGCAACACCTCGGCCAGGACGTGGTCGGGCAGGCTCTCGTGGATGCGCGAGTACACCGAGTAGCCCGCCACCAGCCGGGTCTGCCACGCCGCCCGCTGGTGCTCGTCGACCACCAGGTACGACCAGCCCTCGGTCTCGCCCGCGCCGATCCGCCCGGCCCGGCCGAACATCTGGAGCACCATCGAGGTGTCCATGGGTTCGCCGCCGACCGTGGTGTCGCGCACGATCACCGCGCGGGCGGGCAGGTTCACGCCGGCGGCGACGGTGGAGGTGGCCACCAGGACGTCGGCCTTGCGGTCGCGGAAGGCGCGTTCGGCGGCGTGTTTGTGCTCGTAGTCGGCGTAGTGCATGCGGACGCCGACTTCGGCGCACACGCGGGTCAGGCCGTCCACGTCGTCGGCGGCCACGCTGTGCACGGGAGCGCCGCGGTCGGCGGCGATGGCCATCGCGGTGGAGCGGACGTTGCGCTTGGAGCCGCAGAACACCAGGACGCTGCCCTGCTCCGCGGTGTGCCGGTCGGTGAGGTCGAGCACGACCTGTTCGCGCAACCGGGCGTTGGCGGCGAATCCGGACGCGGCCGGGATGGTCGGCAGCTGCCAGGTCACCCGGGACGGCCGCCACGTCGTCGCGACCAGGTCCGCCTCCAGCCACTCGGCGACCTCGGCGGCGTTGGACACGGTCGCGGACAGGCCCACGATCCGCACCGGCGAGTCCGCGCCCCGGACACGAGCCAGCAGGGCTTCCAGCAGCGCGCCGCGGCCGGGGGTGCCGAGCAGGTGGATCTCGTCGACCACCATGCAGCCGACCTCGCCCAGCGCGGCCTGGAGGGAGGCGGCCCGGCAGATCGCCTCGAACTTCTCGGTCGTGGCCACCCACAGGTCGGCGGCGCGGACCCGTTCGACGTCCACGGCGTACTCGCCGGACAGCCGTTCGACCCGCAGGCCCTGTGCGCGCCAGGACTCCAGTTCGCGGTCGAGTTCGTCGGTGAGGGAGCGCTGGGGGACCAGCCAGGCGGCCTTTCGGCCCTCTTCGAGGATGGTGCGCAGGACGGCCAGCATGCCGATCGCGGTCTTGCCGGCGCCGGTCGGTGCGGTGATCAGCAGGTGGGCGTCGTCGTCGAGGATGTGCGGCGCGGCCTGGGTCTGCGCCGGGTTGAGCACCGGGAAGGGCAGGAACGGCAGGTACTCCGGCGGGACCAGGTCGGTGGTCGGGGTGGGGTCGGGGGCCGGGCCGGGGGTGTCGTGGAGCTGCCAGAGGACGTCGAAGGCGAGGCGGGCGGCCCACGCCTTGTCGTCGCCGACGGGTTCGCAGCGCTCCGGGACGATGCCGCCGACCTCGGAGAGCCAGGCGGTGGCGCGGAGGGGTTCGCCGGGTTGGCGGGAGACGGTTTCCTGCTCCAGCCAGTGCTTGATGGAGCGGTGCTCGACGCCTTCCTGGGTGAGCAGGGCGCGCAGTTCGTCGAACTCGGGGCGGTCGGGGAGGACGACCCGGGCTCCGGTGACGCCGGGCGGGGGTTTCATCGTGGGGTCGGTGGTCTTGCACCACCAGACGGGGGCGGGGTCGGTGAGGAGGTGGGGCGGGAGGGTCGGGGTGTCGTCGGTCTGGGTGGTCGGGACGGCTTCGGAGCCGGCGAGGATCGAGCGGATGCGCGCCGCCATGACCGTGGTCGACATCCGCCGCACCGGCCGCGCGGGTTCTTCGGCCGGATCGGCGGCTGTCGGATCGGGGGTGTCGGCAGCGGGGGTGTCGGCAGCGGTGAGGTCGGCAGCGGTGGGGGAGTCGGCGGTTGTCGGCTGGCCGAGGCGTGGCCTCCGGCCCCCGGTTCCATTCTCCTCCGGGGTACCGACAATTTCCGGCGGCGGCTCCTCGGAGCGCATCGAGGGGCGTTCGAAGGTGCGGGCTTCGCGGGCCAGGGCGGCGAGTTGGGCGTCTTCGGCGGCGCGCCTGGCCACCGCTTCCGGCTTCAGGTCGCCCAGCACCGACTTCTGGGACAGCTGCAACTCGCGCAGCGTGAACGACGCCGGGCACGTCACGCACACCACCGCGGCCTGCAACTGCTGCTTGCCGCGGTGCGGGTGCGAGCGGAACAGGCCGTGCAGTTCGCCCGCGCACCGGGGGCAGCGCTTCTCCACCGGGATGGGGGACAGCTGCCAGCCGGGTTCGGCGTAGCGGGCGATCGCGGGTTCCGGGCGGACGCCCCAGCGGGATTCGACGACGCCCGCGACGGACGTGTCGGCGCCCGGTGGGCTGGACGATCCGCGCACCACTCCCGCCCTCCCCGTCCGGCCGCTGAGCACGCGATGCTAACCCGTTCGCCGCACCCGCCGCAGGCGGCACGGGTCAGACGGGCGCGGACGCGGGGAGTTCGTGCGCCAGGCCCACCGCCGCCCGGACCGGGTCGCGGTCGAACCGGCTCGGGAACGCGTCGTGCACCCGCCAGCCCGCGCCGTGCAGGGCCCGCCACCGCGCCAGGTGCGCGGCCACGCCGTCCGGGTGCGGCCGGGTCTCCACGGCGACCGCGTCGACGCCCTCGCCCACCACCAGGTCCAGCCGCCACTCGCCGACCGGGTACCCGGTCCGCACGGTCCGCCCCAGCGCCCGCAACGCCTCGGCCAGCCGGGCGGTCCACTCGTCGGCCGGTTCCGCTCCCTCGGTCTCGGTCGGCGGGACCTCCGCGTGCCGCAGGTACTCGCCGACCAGGCCGACCGGCCGGGTCGCGGAGGTCACCAGGTGGACCCGGCGGCGGGCGCGGGTGGTCAGCACGGCCAGCAGGTTGCGGTCGCCCGCGAACCGCCACGCGTTGGGCTTGTCGTCGTCGGTCAGCGCCAGGCTCACCACGACCTCGTCGAACTCCGAGCCCTGCACCCCGTGCACGGTGCCGACGCGGACGCCGCCGGTGGTGATCTCGTCCAGCGACAACCGGTCCAGCAACGCCCGCTCCAGGGCGTCGGCCTGCGCGCGGAACGGCGTCACCACGCCGATCGACCGCACCCCGGCGGCGATCCGGCGGCCCACGTGCGCCAGCACGGCGTCCGCCTCGACCGGGTTGACGCCCTTGCGGTCGCGGGTGCCGGGGACGTGCTCGGTGTCGATGCAGTCCACGTCGGCGATCGCCGGGTGCGTGGTGAGCAGCGCGATCCGGCCGTCGTAGAACTTCCGGGCGGCGAACCCGATCAGGTGCGGCGCGCAGCGGTGGTGCTCGGTCAGCCAGTGCACGCCGGCCGCCGCCGCGCCCGCGTCGAACAGGCTCACCTTCGGCACGTCCAGCCGGTCCGCCAGCGCTTCCGTGCCCTCGGCGGTCACGGCGTCGCGCACGGCCTGGTCGCCGACGAACGACACGTGCCGCAACTGGCGCGGGTCGCCGCCGATCACCGCGCGCCGGCCGCGCAGCAGGGCGGGCGCGGCCAGCGGCTGGTCGACGTGGCTGGCCTCGTCCACCACGACCAGGTCGAACATGCCCGGCACGGCGGGCAGGATGTCCTCGACCTCGGCGAGCGTCCCGACCCACAGCGGCAGCGCGGCCACCAGGTCGTGCGGCGCGATGTCGGCCAGCGCCCGCCGCCGCGCCGCCGGCCCCGAGCGCAACGCCCGCGCCAGCGCCGCCACCGCCCGCCGCGGGCCCGCGCCCCGGCCGCCGGTCCGCGCGGCCAGCCACGCGGCGGTGCTGCGGTGGCGGTTGGCGTCCTCCTCGGCGAGCAGCTCGCGCAGCGCGGTCAACGACGTGCCGCCGTTCGCGGCCAGCCGGACGTGCGCGGCGGACTGCTCGGCGGCCCGCACCGCGGCTTCCAACTCGACCGGGTCGGTGTCCTCCGCCGCACCCGCGAGCCGCCGCGCCGACCGCAGCGCCCACTGCGTCCGCAGGCCGGCGAACAGCCCTTCGCGCGGCCGCATCAAGTCGTGGATGCGCGTGAGATCCGTGTCCTCGAACGCTTTCGGCGCAACGGTCCGGTGCGCCGCCATGAGCGCTTCCCGCCGCACCGCCTCCGCGGCCAGTTCCTCGTCCCGCACCGCGTCCGCCACGGCCCGCTCGACCCGCGCCACCGCCGCGTCGGCCGACCGCCGCGCCCGGTCGAGGTCGTGCGCGTCGCGTTCGGCGGGGGCCAGGCCGTCGCCGAGTTCGCGGGCCATCTCCTGGCGCAGCTCGGAGTCGCCGAACAGCACCGGCACCGGGCCGCCCGCCCGGCGCAGCGCGGCGCCCAGCACGTCGGCGGCGTTGCGGGTGCGGCCGGCCAGCAGCACGGACTGCCCGGCGGCGACGGCGTCCAGCGCGATCGCGGCCAGGGTGTGGGTCTTGCCGCTGCCCGGCGGCCCGCCGACCACGGTCACCGGCGCGGACCGGGCCGCGCGGACGGCGGCGCGCTGGCTCGGCGTCAGCGGCAGCACCTCGGTGACCGGCTCGTCGTGCTCCTCGACCTCGACCGGCGCGTACAGCCTGGCCAGCGCGGTGTCCTCGATGCCCTCGGCGCGCGCCCACGTGTAGAGCGCGGACCCGCGTTCGGTGCTCACCACCGGTTCGCCCGCGTGCAGGCCCGCGCCCGCCACCACGACCAGTTCCTCACCGCCGACGTGGTCCCTCGGGTCGTGCGAGGCGTCCAGCACGGGCACGCCCGCGAACCCGGCCGCCGCCAGCGCCGCCGTGATCCACTCGCCGGTCCGGTCCAGCCCGGTCTCCAGCTCGGGCGCCTTGGACCACTCGGCCAGCGGGTACACCGCGACGTCACCGGCCGGGTGGAGCCCGTACCGCCGCCCGCCCGCGTGGTCCAGCCGCACCGGCCGCGACACCAGCGGCAGGCACACCCGCCGCCGCTTCCCCTCGACCTCGGCCGGACCGCACAGGAACGCCCACCCCAGCCGCAGCAACCGGTCCTCGCGGTGCAACGCGTCGAACGCCGCGAGCCGCTGCACCGCGTCCTTCAGGTACTGCCCGGCGCGCCACGGCACCGGCTCCGCCTCCGGGTCGGCGGTCAACGCGGTCCACGCCGCGGGCTCATCGGCCAGCCACACCAGCCCGGCGGTCTTGGCGACGTCCAGGTGGACGCGTTGCGGCTGCTCGGACGCGCTGAGCCGCGCCAGCGTGCGCAGCACTGCGGAAACGGTCACCGCGGCATCCTGCCGCACGGCGTCCAGGTCGTGAGCCGCCCGCCGGACAACCGCGCGAACGCGCCCGTGGCCGGGTTGTGGGCGTGCGGCCGGAAGCCCTCGACCAGCGCGGTGCGCGCCCCGGGGTCCGGGTCCCACACCTCCAGCCCGGCGTCGGTCGAGACGTACAGCAAGCCGTCGTGCGCCCACATCGGCCCGTCCGGCCCGGCGAGCAGCTTGCTCAGCTTGTGCTCGGGCAGGGTGTACAGCTCGACGCCGGGCAGCATGGCGTCGTCGTCGAACCCCATCCGCTGGATGGCCACCGTGCGCTCGTCCACCCAGGCCGCCGGCTGGTCCCACGCGTGCCGGCGCTGCGTCAGCACCCGGGCGGACTCGGGCGCGTACGGGTCGGCCCCGTTCAGCCAGGCCTGGAGGTCGACCACGCGCGGCTGTCCCGCCGGGCTCCACAGCCAGCCGTCGCACAGCAGCCACCGGCCGTCCGGGCTGGGGTGCAGGGAGCCCTGGAACAGCCCGCTGTAGCGCTGGGACAGGTCGCGCGAGGTGAGCAGGCGGCCGGTGGCGGCGTCGAACGCGTCCAGCCGGTTCCAGGAGGTCGCGGCGATGACCGTCGACCCCGCGAAGGCGACCGGGAACGGGGTGGTGTCGGCGTGGTAACCGCCCCGGTCCAGGGCCAGGACGGCGGAACCGTCCCGCAGGTCGACCACGGTGCCGAACTGCCCGTAATCGGTGACCACGGCCGCGAACCGCCCGTCCGCGGAGGTGTGCACGGCGGCCCGCCGCTGGTTGCGCGGCCGGTGGTCCGACTCGTCCGCCGGCACGTCCACCTCCGCGACCAGCCGCGGCCCGTCGTCCTCCAGCGCCACCAGCCCGTCCGCGGTCAGCACCAGCCACCCGCCGGGCAGCGGCGCCAGGCACCGATCGCCCAGCGCCACCGCCCGCCACTCCCGCTCCGCCCACGTGCCGCCCGCCTCGCCGTCCAGGTACCGGACCTCGGGCACGCGCAGCCACCCGAGTTCAGAGCCCCGGACGTGCTCCTCGACCCGCGCGACGCACCCCTCGCACGCCACGACCAGGTCGGTCACCTCGGCACAGGCCGGGCACACCAGGTCGAACCCGCTCCCGACACCGGTCAGCCTGCGGTGGCAATCGGGTGGTTGCTCCACCAGGAGGTGCTCGCAGAGCCTCGAACGTCCGACGAGAGCGGCATGTCCACACGGCAGCAGGTCCACGCTTCAGATTCTGGCCGTGCGCCGATCACCGATCGGTAAAGTCCCGCTCCACCCCGGCGACCACCCCGAACGCGAACAGGTGCAGCAGGCAGTGCTGGGTGTAGGTGTCGCCGAGCCACGCCGCCACGTCGTCCTCGGTGGTCTTCTCCGGGTCTTGCGCGGCCGGCACGGCCAGTTCCGCGCCCCGGCGGTCGGTCGGCGAAAGGTCTTCGGGGAGCGGGACGCCGCGCGCCACGGCCTCCCGGGCGGGTGCGGTGAGCAGGTGACCGCCCAGGAACGCGATCAGCGCGGCGAGGGTGCGGGCGATGTTGAACGCTTGCCGGCGGTCGAGGATCGCCGCGCGGTCCCGCCGAACCCGCCGAGGCGCGGCTGGACGAGGGGCCGGCGGCCGAGGCGTTGCTGCGCCTGCTCGACGTGAGCTGGAGCGCCACCCGCCGCCACCCCGTGCTGCTGCACCTGTCCGCGCCCGAGGGCGACCGCGCGCGGCACGTGCCCGTGGTCGACCACCTCCAGCGGGTGCCGGCGCGCGGGCAGCGGTCGGGGGAGTTCACGGCGGACGCGCCGGTTTCCCGGCTGGCCAAGGCGATCGTCGCGCTGGGGCACGCGGCGGGCGAGGAGGTGGCCGCCGGGCGGATGACTCTGGACGACATGCCGGGGACGCTGGCGGACAGCGCGCTGCGGCTGTGCGGGGCGGGGCCGATCGGCGTGGACCGGGTCGGCTAGCCCGAGCGTTCCGGGCAGCGGCCGCGTTCGGCGACAGCCCTACCTGCCCAACGGCCGCTTCACCACACCGCCGTCGCCGAACACCACCCACACGGCGGCCCTGGCCATACTGGTCGGCATGATCGATCTGGTGCGGGCAGCGGTGGCGCGGGCGCGGCAAGGGGCGGACGCGGAGCGCGCCCTGGTCCTGTGGGGCCTGCAATACGACCTCCAGCCCGACGACATCGAGCTGGTGCGCGCGTTGGCGGCAGCGGAGGCCCAGGGCCGTGCGGACGACGACTTCGGCGGTCACACCGACGAGTCCGAGCTGGCCGGGTTCCTGCTGGCGTCGTTCCGCGAGGTGTCGGACGTGTGGCTGCACTGGGACCTGAAGCGCGCGAACTTCGACACCTGGTGCGGCTACGACGTCGAGTACCTGGTCGCGGCCGGCGTGGCGGAGACGCTGGCGTTCGTCCGCGCGAGCGACCACCCGGAGCGGGACGCGGTGCTGGAACGCCTGGCCGACGTGGGCGAGGTCGACCTGGCGAAGTGGTGGCACCGCAAGCAGAAGTGGTTCCCCGCCGACCCCTCCGACGAAAGCCCTCTGACCTGGTCCGACCGCGCCGCCCGGTTGGGCATGGACGACGAGGCTCGCGCCTGGCTGACCCGCTGGACCGAAGGGGGCGAGCGCGACGAGCAGACCCTGACCGTGCCGCGTGGCCGCTACGCCGACCTCGGTGCGCACGCCGAGGCAGCGGAGGCGCAGCGCGGTCTGCTCACCTTCGCCCGGGACTCCCGGGCTGTCGCGTCCGCGCTGACGACCTTGGCCCGCCACGAACGCCTCTCCGGCCAACACGAGGCGGCCTGGTCCGCGCTCACGGACTGCGCGGTGGCGCTGGAGGACGTGCCGGGTTGCCGCGAGGTCGGCCTTGGCCGGCATTACGTCGAGGAACTGTTCGCGCCGGCCCGGGACGCGTCCGGCGAACTGGCACGAGCGGCCTTCGAGGCGGCGGACCAAGCAGCCGTACCCGGCCTCGCCCTGGTGACCCTCCGCATCGCGGCCGACGCGGCGCAAAAGCTCGACACCCGAGCCGACCACTACCGCGCCGCCCGTGACGCCGAGGCGAACCGGATCGAAGTGTCCACAGCGGACTAGGCGCGCTCGGGATCCGCTGCCGCGGCACCTCGCGCTCCAACCGCAGGTGCCCGCGCAGCGCCTTCACCCCCACCGACCGAACGACACACGCGACTTCGACCGTACGCGCCCTTCACAACCCTGCCGCCCACGCACGGACGTCCTCGAAGTGCTCGTCCGTCAGCCCGCGCCGCGGGTCCACCGCGCACAACCGGGTCGGCACCCCACCCCGCTCCTGGTCGAACACCCCGCGCGCCGCCGACCACCCGTCCAGCTCGTCGTCGAACCACGCCAACGGCCGCCCGGCGGCGTAGGACGCCACCGCCCGCCACTTCCACTCCCCGTCGGGCCGCCACCCGTGGCCAGGGTCGAGTTCCGGGAACCGCACCACGGGCAGCTCCGGCAGGCCGATCGCGGGCGCCACCAACTCGTTGGCCAGGTCCAGCCACGTCGTCGCCCACACCAGTTCCAGCCCGGTGTCCGCGGCCAGGGCGCGCAGGGCGGGGCCGTGCGCCGGGTTGAGCCACACCCGCAGCCCGCGGTACCGGCGCGCGTCGCGACCGGTGTGCCAGCCCCCGGAACGGGTGTACCGGAACGTCCGGTAGCCCTCCGGCCGCTTGCTCGGCTTCGCCGCGTACGGGTTGAGCGGCCCGTCGACGTCCAGCATCAGCAGCATGGCGGTGATCGTCGACCGGCCTGCGGGTCGTGGTCCAGCGGAATTACGGCAGCCGGCGGCGGCCCGCGAAGCCCAGGTCGGCCCGGTGGTACCACTCCAGCCCCGCGTCGCCCTCCAGCCAGCACAGCAGCACGGGCACGCCGTCCAGGTCGGCCGGGAAGTCCACCAGCAGCGGCGCGAAGCCCTTCAGCTCGGCCCCGGTGCCCTGCACGGTGCTCATCAGCTCGTCCAGCCGCGCCTGCGCCGCCTTGAACTCGGCCAGCCCGCCCAGCGGCGAGGGCTCGCCGGTGCCCAGCGCGGCGGACAGCTCGGCGGCGTCGGCCCGCAGCGCCACGATCTCGTCCAGCACCGGCCGCAGCCGGTCCAGCTCGCGCCGCGCCTCGGCCACGGTGAACAGTCCCATGTCGTCCTTGCCCCGAAATCGGTTGGTGGCCCAAGGTTAGACTCGGCGACCCTGTACCCCGTGCACACGCCCTTCGAAGAGCTGAACACCCGCGATGGAGTGGGCACAGGAGACCCTGCACCCGCGTTGGCGGCCCTGCTCACCCAGGTGATCGAGGACCGCCCGCGCGGCTGGGACCCGCAGGACCCGCCGCGCCCGGGCAGTCTGGAAGCGGCCCTCGAGTTCGCCCGGTACGCGGTCACGGTCGGAGCACGGCCAGGACCTTCTCCGGCGGGTTGGTGACCGAGGAGTCCCGGCACGGCCAGTAGTCGGTGAACGCCCGCCGGCTGCCCGGGTAGCGCGTGGTCAGCTCGCGGACCGCGGCGGCGGCCTCGATCGCGGCGAGCTGCGCGCCCACGCAGTAGTGGATGCCGTGGCCGAAGGTCAGCTGGTGGCGGGCGGTCGGGCGGAAGGGGTCGAACACCGCCGCGGTCGGCCCGTGCACCGCAGGGTCCCGGTTGGCCGCGCCGACGTTGATGAACACCAGTTCGCCCGGCTCGATCAGGGCGTCGTGCACCTCGACGTGCTCGCGGGCCACGCGCGGGGTGAGGTTGCGGACCGCCGGGTTGTGCCGGGTGCCCTCCTCGACCACCAGCGGCGCGGTGTCCGGTGCGCCGGCCAGCGCCGCCCACCCGTGCGCGGTGCGCGGGGACAGCAGGACGCCGAGCAGGTTGCCGATCGTGCTCGCGGTGGTCTCGTGCCCGGCCACGATGAGCAGCAGCACGTTGTTGACCAGCCACTGCGCGCTGCCCGGTTCGGCCGGGTCGGTGATCCGGGCCAGGTCGCTGATCAGGTCGTCCGCCGGGTGGCGCGCCCGGTCGGCGACCAGCCGGCCCAGGTACTCGGCGAAGGCCGCCGCGGCGGGACCGGTGATCTGCGGGTTCTCCGCCGTCAGGGCGTGGGTCCACGGGACGAGCACGTCGTGGTCGGACTCGGGCAGGCCCAGCAGCTCGCACAAGACGTGGAAGGACACGGGGATGGCGTAGTTGCCCATGAGGTCGAGCGGGACGCCCACGGGCAGGGTGTCCACCAGTTCGCGGATGATGCGTTCAACGCGCGGTCGCAGCGCTTCTATGCGGCGGGGCGTGAACACGGCGGCGATGGGTTTGCGGAGCCTGCGGTGGAGCGGGTCGTCGGAGTTGAGCGCGGAGACACCGTTCATCGGGTTGACCTCGGCGGGGAGGCCGAGCCGCGACAGTTGTGCCAGGTAGGCCGCTTCCAACGCGGTGCCGTCCTTGGACAGCCGCTGGTCGGCCGCGAGTCTTCGGGCCTCCTCCAGGCCCACGGTGACCACCGCGACCGTGACGCCGGTGGGTAACTGCTCACGGGTCACCCACTGGCCGCGGTCGCGTAAGGCGTCCTCGACCTCGTGGTGCTCGTGGGCGCGCAGGCCCATCCCGCCGAGCAGCACCCGGGTGTGCGCTTCGGTCCTCAAATGGTCTCCTCGCGGGGGAAGGCGCCGTGCACCACCAGTTCCAGCATGGGGCGCGGGTCGGTGCGGTCGTCACGGGCGACGCGGTGGAGGATGACGCCCTCGCAGCACGCGGCGATGGCCTGCGCGGCGGTGAGCGGGTCCGGGGCGCCCAGCTTGGTGAGCACCGCGACCAGGGACTGCTCCATGACCGCGCGGACCCGGGACAGGGCGTCGCGGAGGCCGGGCTCGTGGCCCGCCTCCATGAACAGCACCAGGCGTGCGGCGGTCCACGTCCGGTCCACCCCGGTCAGGTGGTCGAGGAACCCGCACATGAGGTCCACCAGCTCGGCCGGCGTGGTCGGCAGGAACTCCCCGCCGCCCAGGTCGCGCAGCTCGTGGGCGGCGATCCAGTCCACCACGCCGGACAGCAGCGCCGCGCGGGTGCGGAAGTGGTTGGACGTGGAGCCCTTGGGCAGGTTGGCGTGCTCGTCGACGCGCGCGTGGGTGAGGGCGCGGAGTCCTCCGGTGCCGAGGAGTTCGACGGCGGCGTCGAGAGCGCGGGTCCGCGTTGACGTCACCTCGTCACTATAAACGTAGTGACAACCTACTATGATCGTAGTACCATTGGCCAATGGTGGAGTTTCCCGCTCTTGAGGGCGTCTCCCACCGCTTCCTCGACCTCCCGGGGCTGCGCGCGCACGTGGCCGAGGCCGGTGACGGAGACCCCGTTCTGCTGCTGCACGGCTTCCCCCAGCACTGGTGGGAGTGGCGCAAGGTCGTCCCGGGCCTGGCCGGGCGGCGCCGGGTGGTCTGCCCGGACCTGCGGGGCGCCGGCTGGACCGACGCGCCGCCCCGCGGCTACGACTACGAGACCCTGCGCGAGGACCTGCTGGCCCTGCTCGACACGCTCGGCCCGGGCCGGGTGGACGTGGTCGCGCACGACTGGCCGGCGATCGTCGTCTTCCGCATGTGCCTGGAGGACCCGGACCGGTTCCGGCGCTTCGTCGCCGTCGGCGTGCCGCCCCCGTTCATCGACTTCGACCGGCGGATGCTCGGCGCGCTGCGGCACGCCTCCTACCAGCTCGCGCTGCTCGCGCCCGGCGTGGGGCCGTGGCTGCTGCGCCACGGCGGACTGCCGCAGTACCTGCTGACGAACTACTCCGCGCCCGGCGCCTTCAACCCCGCGGACATCGAGATCTACCTCGAACGCCTCCGCGACCCGGCCCGCGCCAAGGCGGGCGCGAAGCTGTACCGGAAGCTGATCACGCCCGAGTCGATGCGCATCCTCACCGGTGCCTACAAGAAGGCCCACTTGAAGACGCCCACACGCGTGCTGTTGGGCACCGACGATCCCGTTGTGGCGCCGAGGCTCATCCACTGGCACGAGGACAAGGCGGACGACCTGGAGCTGGTGCCGGTGCCCGGCGCGGCGCACTTCGTCCCCGAGGACCGTCCCCGTGAGGTCGTGGCACGGGTGCTGGAGTTCCTCGACGCGCCTTAAGTGCGCTACAGCAACGCTTTCAGACGCTTGGGAGCCGACACGCGGTAGCTCTCGACGAGCAGTTCCGCGACCTCCTCCCAGTCGGTGTCGGCGTCGAGGACCACGCCCACCACGTTGGTCGCCCACGCGGGCTTGAAGAACGGGTGCGGCGCGTTGGACAGCGCGGCCAGTTCACCGCCCTCCGCGCGGAACGTCAGCACGCTGCCGTCGTCCAGCCCGGACGCCTCGGCGTAGGACTTCGGACGCCCTTCCTCGACCTCCAGCACGTGCGCGAACGCGCGTTGCCCCACCCGCCAGCGGGTGCCGCGCCACGCCCGCTCCTCGACCACCTCCGGCAGCGCGGAGCACACCGCCCGCAGCCGCTCCAGCACCTCGTCCGGCACCTCGGCGTAGTCCGCCACCGCGTCCCCCTCGTCTCGGAGCTGCGACGATACTGCCCGCTTCGATCACGGCGGGATTGCTTTGCCCCGGAGTGATCCGTTTTTGTCGGTGCTCGTCGCTAACCTCCCGCCATCGAGTTGTGATCGACTGGTTGGAGGAGCCGTGGGCTGGCTGGACGCCGCTGCCGGGTATCAGGTGCGGCTGGGTGAGGGCGGGCGCGTCCAGTGCCGCAACGCCAAGGGCAAGGTGCTGTCGTCGGTGCCTTCGTCCATCAAGGACGATCCGCAGGTGGTTCAGTTGCGCCAACTGGCCGAGTGGCTGGCGCGGCACGAGGCCGAGTGCCTGGCCGCGGTGGACCGCTGGATGGTGCGGTCGCTGCCGGTGCCGGTGGCGCTGCTGGCCGAGGTCTGGGCGGACGCGGCGTGGGCCGCGGTGCTGCGCGACCTGGTGGTGGTGGCCGACGGCGAGGTCGGGTTCCTGCGCGACGCCGACGCCCAGCGCGGGCTGGGCGTGGTCACGCTCGACGGTGACACGGTGCGCCGCAAGCCCGAGACGGTGACCGTACCGCACCCGGTCCTGTTGGAAGATTTGGAAGAACTGCGCGAGTTCGGCGCCGAGCTGGGCGTCGAGCAGAAGGTGCAGCAGCTGTTCCGGCAGACCTTCGCCAAGCCGGCCGTGCCGCCCGCGCGCAACACCGTCAACGACTTCTCCGGCGGGAAGTTCGAGCAGCTCAACCACGCGCTGGGCCGGTGCCGCACATTGGGCTACCCGGTGCGCGGCGGCGACGCGGTGTACTCGGCGTTCGAGGGCGGCCGGGTGGTGGAGGCCCGGTTCTGGATCGGGTCGGACTACCCCGAGGGCGAGACGTGGACCGGCGACCTGAGCTGGGCGCTGGAGAACGGCACCACCGTGCCGCTGGCCGAGGTCGGGCCGGTGGCGTGGTCGGAGGGCATGCGGATGGCGTCGGCGATCCACGCCGGCCGGGTCGTCGAGGAGGCAGTCGCATCATGAGCACCGACAAGGCACTCATCGCGGCCGGCGCCGTGCTGCCGGGCATCGGCGTGGCCGGTGAGGACCGGGACACGGTCACCGCGCGGCACTACGCGCACCCGGCGCTGGAGGACCGGGTCGTGGTCCGGCTGGTGCCCGCGGTCCTGGGCCGGGCCGAGGACCTCACGTGCGAGTTCCTCGGGTTCGCCGAACCCGCGCGGGTCGCCGAGGTGGGCACCGGCAGGCGGAGCGCGCTGGGCTTCCCGGCGTGGGCGCTGGTCAACGACCCGAAGAACGCCCACCACGCGCTCAACCTGGTCAAGGAGGTCGAGCGGCTGGCGCGGGTGGCGAAGTCCCGGGCGGGCGCGGCGAAGGACGGGTTCACCGCGCTGGGCGACATGCTGGGCCGTTCCGCGCCGCACTTCCTGCCCACGTTCTACGAGCAGGCGGGCCGGATCTTCCTGGAGCACGGCAACCAGACCTACGCGGCCACCATGTTCGGCAAGGCGCGCGAGGCGGAGGAGGTGCACGACCTCGCCGTCGACCCGGAGCGCACCCGGGAGGTGTTCCTGGAGTTCGCGTTCGCCGGTGCGTTGACCGCCAAGGCGCTGTCCGCGCACGCGAAGGGCTTGGCGCGCAAGCACGACGCCGAGGCGGCCTACGAGCTGTTCCTCACGCTGTGCGTGGAGCGCACCAAGGGCGGTCTGCCGCCGTACACGGGGATGCCGGAGGACCTGCGCCGGCTGGCCAAGGCGGCCAAGCGCGACCTGCGCGCCGAGGACGAGCGCCTGCTGCGGGCGGTGTTGGAGAGCACGGCGGTCAGCCGCGCCACGGCGTCGTTCTGGAAGTCCTACCGTGACTCGTTGATCCGCCTGGCCACGGCCGACGCCACCGTGCGGGCGCAACTGCTCACGTTCGTGCCCGCCTCGGCGTCCACAGTGGACACCTGGCTGGAGATCCTGGGCGCCTGCGGCGCCACGCGGGAGCTGATCGAGCCCGGTGGCGCGGCCGACGCCGCCGAGTGGCTGTCGTCGGTGCTCTCGGTCCGGTCCGGCGGGTGGCGCGAGCACGGCCGGTCCGAGGCGTTGCTGGAACTGGTCGAGGCCATGGCCGACCGGTTGGCGGCCGAGGGCAAGCCGGTCCGCGCGCTGCGCGGGTGGCGGCAGGGCGAGCTGGACCTGCTCGACCTGATGGTGGCGCGGGGCGTGCCGATCGCTGAAGGCGAACGCGAGGACGTCGAGCTGTACGTGCACGGCTGGCTGACCGACGAGAACCCGGGCCGGCGCGACCTGGCGGCGCTGGCCGGGTCGGAGCGGTTCGTGACCGGGCTGGGCGAAGGTTTGCTGTCCTACCTGCGCAACGTGCGGCAGAAGGCGTCGGTCGCGCCCGAGGTGCTGGTGGGCGCGCTGTCCGTGCCGGGGCTGCGGATCGCGTTGCGGCACTGGATCTCCGCGCGCGCCGGGCGGTCCGCGCAGGGCCTGCCCGCGCTGGGCCGGCACCTGGACGACCTCGCCGTGGTGGCCCTGCCGGAGGCGTTCGCCGACGTCCCGGAGGCGGCCGAGGCGTTGGCCGCCACCGACGTGGGCGCGGCGCTGCACGCGACCCTGCGCGCCGGCCTGGTCGACGAGCTGGGCTGGCCCGCGCTGGAGGAGGCCGTCGCCAAGCTGCGCGGCCCGGGCGGGCCCAAGGACGAGGACGTCACGATGTGCGGCGAGGGTTGGCCCGCGCTGGTGCTGCGGCGGGGTGAGAACTTCGTCGTGGTCGGGCCGGAGGGCATCCTGCTGGAGCACGTGTCCCGCATCCCCGCCCACGACCGCCACCGCTGGGCGTTCTCGCCCACCGCGGCCTGGTTCGACGGCGTCCTGCTGGTGCGCTGGCAGGGCCAGGAGGGCGAGCGCGCGTACTGGAGCGACGCCCCGGACCACGTCTTCGACCCGCGGACCGGGGCGGGCGTCTACTACGGCAGCCACGGCGTGCCGCGCGCGTCCATCAAGCTGGCCGACGGGTCCCGCTTCGCGGGCCGCCGGGCCGCGCGTCCGGGCGACACCAAGCTGGCCGAGCCGCACCGGGCGTACAGCGACGGCACGTCGCTGTGGACCTACGCGTGGGGCGAGCGGGCGCTGCGCTGGCGGGAGGTCGACCCGGCGACGGGTGAGCACGGGCGCGAGAGCCAGCCCCGGTTCCTGGAGGACTTCGCCGCAGACGGCACCACCATCGCGTTCGACGACTGCGACCTGCGGCCCGCCGTCCCGGCCACCCTGCACAGCCCGCTCGGTGTCGCGGACGGCCTGCACGGCTGGCGGGTGCGCCGCGAGGCCGACGGCGCGGCGGTCGGCGAGGGCGTCGACGGGCGGCGCGTCCGGCTGGCCGCGCCGGACCGGGCCAACCCGGTCGGCTCGCTGCGGCTGCCCGGCGGCGGGCGGCTCGACCTGGTCGGCGGCCTCGCGTCGGTCGACCTGTACGACGAGCACGGCGTGGAACTGGGTGACGTGAAGGCGGAGGCGACCCTCCAGCGGTTCGCCGCCGGCACGCCGCTGGTCCCGCCGCTGGACTGGTGGCACGTGCTCAAGCCGCGCGACGAGGCCGGTTCGGCGGCGTTGCGGGCGGTGCCCCGCGAGGCCGTGGACGCCGTGCTCGCCGCCGCCCTGGACGCGCCCGCCGACGCCCGCGGCCGGTCGGAGCGGCTGGCCGCCTTCGCGCGCGGCGACCACGACCACGAACTGGTCCGCGCGGTCCTGCGGCACCTGCCCGGCCTGACCCACCCGGGTCTGCTGGCGGGCGTGGTGGAGCTGGTGCGCCGGGCGGCCGACCTGCTGGTCCGCTACCGCCGCTACGGCGAGATCGCCGAACTCGCCCGCGCGGTCGACACGTCGGTGTTCGCGCCACGCGGCCCGATGGTCACCGAGGAGGCGGTGAGCGCGGCCCTGTCGTGGTTCAACTCGGCCTCGGGCAGCACCGGCACGGTGGAGACCCGCGTGCCCAAGCAGGTCGCCGAACTGGCCGCCGTGGCGGCGGAGACCGCACCCGCCGGTCGTGAACTGGGCGAGCACAGCCGCACGTGGTGGTGGCTGTGGCTGCCGGACCTGGCCGCGCTCGCCCACCGCGCCGCGTCCCCGCTGACCCCGCCGGAACACCGGGATGCGCTGGTCCTGCTCCTGCGCTCGGTCGCCGACCACGGGCTCACCGACGCGCCGGGGCACTGGCGGCTGGTCGGGGCGGTCGTGCCCGAGGGCGCGGCGAACCCCAAGCACCGCGTCACGCCCGTGCCCGGCGGGTTCCTGGCCGTGTACCACGAGAACTGGCGGTACAACGCGGACAACCGGTACGACGGCATCCAGTACGCGGCGACCCCGGGCCGGTTCGAGCTGCCCCGCGACTGGACGCTGGAGTTCGCGCAGGACGTCGACTCGTCGTTCGGGTCCGAACGCATCCGGCGGTTCCTGGCGGTGCTCGCCGAACGCGGCCCCGCACCGTGGTTCCCGGCCGCGGTGGCCGACTTCGCCGCGCGCACCGGCCTGGGCACGGCCGAGTCGACCGTGCTGCTGGCCGGGATGCCCGGCGTGGACGCGTGGCAGTCCACCTACCTCGGCACGGCCGAGCGCAAGCTGCTGGAGCTTTCGGCGGCGGGCGCGAAGACCGCGAAGGAACGGCTGCGCGCGCTCGACGACGCGTTCCGGCGGCGGCTGCTCGCGGCGGCCCTGCCCGCCGACCCGGCCGACCTGTGGACCAGCGGGCCGGACGTGGCGGCGGTGGCGGAGGTGTGGATCGCCGAGATGGGCGTGCGCCGCCCGGTGCCCGACGACGTGTTGGCCGACTCGGTGGCGCTGCCGATCCGCTCCAGCGGCGAGTACGTGACCGGGGTGGTCAACCCGGAGACCACGCCGTGGCTCACCGTGGACCGGGACATGCGGCTGGAGGCCGGGTCCCTGGTGGCCCGCCACCCCGAGGGCTTCGGCGCCACCGCGCTGCGCGCCGTGCCCGACGTGCTGGCGTGGCTGGCCTACCGGCTGCCGGCGGCCTCGCCGCTGCGGTCGGCCCTGCCGGTGGCGCTGGACCTGGTGCGGCAGCGGGTCGCGCACCCCGGGTTCGCGGTCGAGATCAGCAACTGGATGGAGACCAAGCCGCTGCACGCGTTGCTGGGGGTCGCGGCGCCGGCGGAGCAGGAGGTCGTCCAGGCCCGGCCGTGGCTGCACGTGGTCCGGGTCAACGACGAGTACAGCAAGGCGATCGCGCACCTGAGCCTGGTCGGGCCGGGCGACCGGCAGGAGCTGGCGGCGATCGCCGAGCTGGGCTACGCGCAGGACGTGGCGACCGCGCTGGACCTGGTGGGCGCCGAGTCGTTCGCCGCGGCGTGCGCGGCCCGCGCCGACGCGGACCCGGACGCGTACTTCCAGGACCCGATGGTGTCCGTGCCGGAGCTGGTGGCGGAGGTGGCGGTGAAGACGGGTCTGCCCGAGGACGCCGCCGTGCTGTACCTGCAACTGCTGGCGCTGCCGGACCCGACCGACGCCAACGTGGTGCGCTGGACCGGGTGGAAGCCCGCCCGGCTGCGCAAGGCCCGCGAGGCGCTGGCCGTGACGGACCTGGTGCTGACCGCGAAGCGCGCCCGGGCGGGGCGGTCGCTGTTCCTGCCCGGCGGGTGGCTCGCGCTGTCGAAGCCGCATCTGCCGCTGGAGTCGTGGAAGGCGCCCATGTTCGGCTTCACCGCGCACCCCACCGGGGTGGTCGTGCCCCGCGAACCCGTCGCCGACCTGTTCGCCCGCGCCTGGCAGCGCGTGCTCGACGGCGACGCCCCCGCCTACGAAGAGCTGAAGACCGGAGGACGACGGTGACCGCCGCACGGCAGATCGAACCGGCCGAGGACGCCTACCGCGAGGAACTGGCGTTCCTCGCCGCCTACGACGACGGCCCCCGCCCGCCGGGCTGGCGGCTCACCCCGCGCGCGGTGGTCACGTTCGCCATGGGCAGCGGCGGTGACGCGCTGGCGCTGCCCAAGCCGGTCGACGGGCTGCCGTCCCGGCTGGTGGTCAGCCCGAAGTTCGTGGGGGAGCGAGCCCTGGTGGAGCGGGCGGTGGTGACGCTCGCGGGCGAACGCGGCCTGCTGCTGGTCGGCGAACCGGGCACGGCGAAGTCCATGCTGTCCGAACTGCTGGCCGCGGCCGTGTCGGGCAGCAGCCAACTCGTCGTCCAGGGCACCGCGGGCACCACCGAGGACCAGCTCCGCTACGGCTGGAACTACGCCCTCCTGCTGGCCGAGGGCCCAACCCCACGCGCCTTGGTGCCTTCGCCGGTCATGAACGCGATGCGCAATGGCGGTGTGGTCCGGGTCGAGGAGGTCACCCGCTGCCTGCCGGAGGTGCAGGACGCGCTGGTGTCGATCCTGTCCGACCGCCGGATCGCCGTGCCCGAGCTGTCCGGCACCGACAGCGAAGCCGTGCACGCGGCGCCCGGGTTCACCGTGATCGCGACCGCGAACCTGCGCGACCGGGGCGTGTCGGAGATGTCCGCGGCTCTCAAGCGCCGGTTCAACTTCGAGGCGGTCGGCCCGATCGGGTCGCTCGCGGCGGAGACCGAACTGGTGCGCCGGCAGGCGACGGCGGCGTTGGAGCGGGCGCGGGCGCCGTTCGCGGTGGACGACGTGGTGTTGGAGGTGCTGGTCACGGCGTTCCGGGACCTGCGCAACGGCGTGTCGGAGGAAGGCTGGGCGGTCGAGCGCCCTTCCACCGTGATGAGCACGGCCGAGGCGGTCTCGGTGGCGACCGCCCTGGGCCTGTCCGACGCGTACTTCCCCGGCGACCGCGACCCTCTGTCCCTGCTGCCCGGCCACCTCCTGGGCGTGGTCCGCAAGGACGACCCGTCCGACGCAGCCAAACTCCTGGGCTACTGGGACGGCGCGGTCCGCCGCCGAGCCGAAGGCGGCGCCCGCACGTGGCGACGACTCTGGGAACTCCGCGATGTCCTCGACGCCTGACCCCACCTCGCCCGCTGCCCCCGGGCCACACGCCGGCGACGAGTCCCGCGGTCCCACCGGATCGCCGGACTCCACCGATGCGCGCGGATTCGCCACCCGCTTGGCCGAGCACCGCACGCCGACCCTCATCGGCGTGCGGCACCACTCGCCCGCCCTGGCCGCCGTCATGCCCGACCTGCTCTCGGCGGCCGACCCCGAGGTGCTGCTGGTCGAACTCCCCGAGGAACTCGGCTCGTGGCTGCCCCACCTGGCCGACCCCGGCCTGACCGCCCCGGTGGCGCTGTCGGGCGCGCACCGCGACGGCAGCGGCCTGGCGTTCTACCCGTTCGCCGACTTCTCACCCGAGTTGGCGGCGGTCCGGTGGGCGTTCGCGCACGGCGTGGAGGTCCGCACCTGCGACCTGCCCTTGGCCCTGCGCGGTGCCGGCCACACGTCGACCGCCGGCGGCGGCACACCACTGGCCGACGCACTCCGCCGCGCCGTGACCGGTCGCGACGGCGACGACCTGTGGGACCGCCTGGTCGAGGCCGCCGCGCCCGGCCAGACGTCCGAGGCGGTCCGGCGGGCCGCCCTGCTCGTCGGCTGGGCGCTGCGCCGCGACGCCGCGGACGGTCCCGGCGTGGACCCGTTCGACCTGCGGCGGGAAGCGTGGATGCGGCAGGCCGTGGCCGGCGTCGGCGACCGGCGCTGCGTCGCGGTGGTCGGCTCGTTCCACGCGGCGGCGCTGCTCGAACCCGCCTCCGGAGAGTCCACAGCGGACGAAAAGTCCGACCTGGTGACATCCCTGGTGCCCTACGGGTTCTCGTTGCTCGACGAACGGTCCGGCTACCCGGCGGGCATCCGCGACCCGGAGTGGCAGCAGGCCGTGTTCGAGGCCGGGGGAGACCCGGCCGCGATCGAGTCCGCCGCCGCCGCGTTCATCGTCCGGATCTGCGCCCGGGTGCGGGAACTGGGCCACCCGGCCGGTCCCGGCGAGGCGCGGGAAGCGCTGCGGATGGCGGTCGACCTGGCCCGCCTGCGCGGCCTGCCCGCGCCCGGCCGGGGCGAGGTGGTGGAGGCGGTCCAGTCCGTGCTGACCCACGCCGAACCGCTCGGGCGCGGCCGGGTCGTCGCGCGCGCCGCCGGTGACGTCCTGATCGGGCACCGCACGGGCGTGCTCGCTCCGGGCACCCCGCGCTCGGGCCTGGCCCCGGCCGTCGAAGACCTCCTGGCGGACCTGCGCCTCCCCGGCACCCGCGACCCCGCGGACCTGCGCCTGGACCCACTCCGGTCCACTTTGGACGCCCGCCGCGAGATCGCGCTCCGCCGACTGGCCGTCCTGGGCGTCTCCTACGCCGAGGAGACCGCCACCACGGGCGTGGGCGGCGGCGACGCCCTGACCACCCGGTGGACCGCCGCGTGGACCCCGGCGACCGCCGCGACCCTGCCGGTCGCGGGCATGTGGGGCGCAACCCTGCCCCTGGCAGCCCGCGGACGCCTCCGCGCCCGGCGCGCCGAACGAGAGCAGCGCGGCGGCCACACCCCGGCCGAGATCCTGACCGACCTCCTCGACGCCGCCCGCTGCGGTTTGCCCGACGTGGTCGGCGACGTCCTGACCGACACCGCCACCGTCCTCCCATCCGCCGGCACCCTGAACGACCTGCTCACCGCGTTGGCCCTGCTGGACCGCCTGGCCGCAGGCCACATCCCCGGCACACCCCCGGACGTCCTGGCCGCGCACCCCTTGCTGGTCCGCGAACTGGAAACCGCCGCCGTCGCCCAACTCGACGGCCTGGCAGGCTCAGAGGACCCGGCCGACGCCCACGCCCTGGTCGAACTGGGCCGGCGCCACGACACCCACGGCACCGGCCTGCGCCTGGCGTCCGCACTGCGCCGCCTGTCCGACGACGGCGTGCCCATGATCGCCGGCGCCGCCGGCGCCGCCCGCGTCCTGCTGGGCTTGGCCAAACCCCAGGACCTGGGCGAACGCGTGGCCTCGTGGATCGACAACGCGACCACTCCCGAACGCCGAACCGTCCTGCGCCAAGGCCTCACCGGCGTCCTGGCCGCCGCCAGCCCCCTCCTGGAAACCCCCGAGGCCCTGACCCCCTTGCTGGACCGCGTAACCGCCCTACCCGACCAGGACTTCCTGGACCGCCTCCCCGCACTGCGCGGCGCTTTCACCACGGTCGGCCCGGCAGCTCGATCACGCGTACTCGCGGTCGTCGAGGAACGCACCGGCGACCGCGTGGACGTGCCCGGCGCACCCGACCCCGAGGTGCTGGCAGTCTGGCTCAACGCCGAACTTGCCGCCCTGGAATCCCTGCGCTCGCACCGACTGGGCGAACCACCGTCCTTTGTAGACACCACGACCCCGGCCCAAACCACCCCAGCCCCACTCGCGGCCGATGTCCCCGGTGCCCTGCCGACGATCGTGCGGTGGCGGTTGGTGCTCGGCTCCCGCGGCGAACGCCCGCCCGGCGCGGCCCGCTTCGCCGCCGCCCTCGACGAGCTGTACGGCCAGGACCGGGGCGAAGGCGCCCAGCGCGGCGACCTCGGCGCGGACCGGTCCGCTCCCTTCCCCGACGTCCGCGAGTGGTCCGAGGAACTGGCGGACCTGTTCGGCGAACGGGTCCGCGAGGAAGTCCTCGCCGCCGCAGCCGAAGGCGGTCGCATCGAAGCGGCGATGGCGATCGACCCGGAGTCCGTCCGACCCTCCGTCGAACTCCTGCGCACGGTGCTGTCCCTCGCCGGCGGCCTGTCCGAACAAGCACTGGCCCGCCTCCGCCCGCTGGTAGCGCGCCTCGTGAAGGAACTGACCGCCCAACTCGCCAACCGCGTGCGCCCCGCGCTGACCGGCATCCAACTGCCCATCCCCACCAGACGCCCGGGCGGACGCCTCGACCTCCCGCGCACCCTCCGGGCGAACCTCGCCACCGCCCGCCGCACCGACGACGGCCGGGTCCTGGTCGTGCCCGAGCGCCCGGTGTTCCGCACCCGCGGTCGCAAGGCGAGTGACTGGCGGCTGGTGCTGGTGGTGGACGTGTCCGGCTCCATGGAGGCGTCCACGGTCTGGTCCGCGCTGACCGCTGCGGTGTTCGCCGGTGTGCCCGCGCTGACGACGCACTTCCTGGCGTTCTCGACCGAGGTCGTCGACCTCACCGACCGGGTCGCCGACCCGTTGTCCCTGCTGCTGGAGGTGCGGGTCGGCGGCGGCACGCACATCGCGGGCGCGTTGCGGCACGCCCGTTCCCTGGTGACCGTTCCGGAACGGACGATGGTGGTGCTGGTCAGCGACTTCGAGGAGGGCGGCCCGGTGGGTTCCCTCGTGGCGCAGGTGCGGGAGCTGGTCGCGTCGGGCGTGACCGTGCTGGGCTGCGCGAGCCTCGACGACACCGGGAAGGCGCGGTACTCGACGTCCGTCGCGGGCGCGCTGGTCGCGGCCGGCATGCCGGTGGCGGCGCTGAGCCCGCAGGAACTGGCCCGCTGGGTGGGGGAGAAGGTGCGGTCGTGACCCTGCCCCCGGTGGCCCCCGCGGTGGTGGCCGACGTCCTGGACACCCTCCCGCCCCGCCTGCGCAAACGCGTCGACACCTCCCTGGACCGCGCGTCGACCTGGGAGATCACGACAACCCCCGAGCAGGCCCGCGCCGAACTGGACCCCGAAACCACCCTCACCTGGACCCTGCACGACGGCGTCCTCACCGACGCAACCGACCTCACGTGCAGCTGCCTACTGGCCCCCAAATGCCTCCACCGAGGCATTGCCGTCTCCGCCGCCCCGATCCACGACTCCGCCCTGGATTCGGAAGACCCTGCCGCCGATACCGCCGACCTCTCGCCTGATCCCACCGAAACTCCACCCGACTCCGCGCCCACTTCACCCGCTCAACCCGATGCCGCCGCAGGCCCTCCCGTCGTGGTGACCAGCCTGGCCCCGGAAACCCCGGTCGAAGTGGGCCCCGCCGAACGTGCCGCCGCGACATCGCTGTGGGAAGCCTGCTCGACGATCCTGCGGGCCGGCGCGACCGGCAGCGGCGCGGTCGTCCGAGCCGAACTGCTGCGAGCCGTGCACACCGCCCGGGTAGCCGGCCTGCACCGCGCCTCCGCCACCGGCCTGCGCATCGCAGCCGCCCTGGCGGCCTGCCAATCCGGCGACTCCTCCTTCGACCGCGAGATCCTCGCCGCCGAACTCGTCGACCTGATGCTGCTCTGCCACGACCTCCGCACCACGCCCACCGCCACCACCGCCCTGCGCGGCACCGCCAGACGCGAGTACCGCCCCATCGGTTCGCTGCGCCTGTACGGGCTGTGCACCGAAGCCGTCGTCACCACATCGGGCTACGGCGGCGTCGTCACCCACCTGGTGGACGACACCGGCACCCTGTGGACCGTCCCGTCGATCCTCCCCGGCGGCCAAGAACGCGTGTCCGCCGCCGCCAACGGCCCGGTCGCGATCGGCGAATCCGGCCTCACCCACCGCGCCCTGGGCCGGGCGGGCCTGCTCCTGTCCGGCGGCACCGCCTCCGCCGACCACCGCCTGGGCGCCGGCAAACAGGTCCGCGCCGTAGCAGCCTCCGGCGCCACCTGGGACGCCCCACCCCTGACCACCCTCTGGTCCCGGCCCCTGGCCGACCAGATCACCGCCGCCTTCGCCGCCCTGTCCCTCCCGGAAACCCACCGCCCGCCAACCCTCCTGTTCGCCGAGGGCACCGTAGAAGGCCCAGCCGCCCACGCCCTGCGCCTCAAGACCGCTCACGGCACCCTCGACCTGACCGGCGACGACGACACCACCAGGGAAAACCTCCGCGTCCTCGCCAAGGCCCCCGGCCTCCCCCTCCGCGTCATCGCCCGCCCCACCCTCGACACCCCCGGCACCGCCACCGCCCTGGCCGTCTCCGGCGCCCTAACGCTCCCCACAGATCTCAACAACCACGCCGACCTCTCCCTGGACCACCTACAACCAAGCCACCTGAACCACCCCCTCACCCCCACCCCCACCCTCAACCCCCTCCCACACCACATCCCCACCCCTCTGCACCCGCTCTCGAACGTCCTCCACCGCATCACCCTCGGCGGCCGCCCAGCCGCCACCCCACCTTCCACCGCCAGAGCAGCGAAGTCCTTGGCCGGCACCGGCCTCACCACCACCGCCGCCCTCCTCACCGACCTCGCCACCACCTCCCGAGACCGCGAACGAGACGCCTTCGGCCGAGCCGTCCAGGACAACACCGAAGCCTTCCCCACCGCCTGGCTCCGAGCCGGCGTCCACGTCCGCGAGTTCACCCGCGCCGTCGCCCGTCAGGCCTGGTTGGAGGTGGTCGGCTGATCAACACCTGGACGCGTCACCTGCTCCGCGCGGAGTCGCCGATGGCGGCCAACTCGGCGGCGATCCGGGAGCACGCTTCGGGCAGCAGGTCGCCCAGCGCCTGGAGCGCGATGTGCCAGCGGTTCACCAGGAAGACGCGGACGATCGCGCGGGCCCGTCGAGCGGGGTCGGTGTCGGCGGCCAGTGCCTGGTAGGCGGAAGTCTGGAGCGCGGCGCCGCGGATCGACCGGGCGATGTCCTCGGCCTCGTCGAGCAGTTCGCCGGCGCGGTCCGGTGCGGTGTCGCGGATGGCGAGGGCGATCGAGGTCAGCGTGCGGGAGCGTTCCGCCGGGTTGGTGATCTCTGCGGCGGCTCGGGTGGCGTCGTCGAACAACAGGAACGCCCGTCCGGCGGTCTCGGTGGCTTCGGCGACCGAGGTGAGGGCCCAGGCGCGGTCGGCCGGGTCGGCCATGCCGCGCGCGACGGCTTCCGCGCGGTCGAGTTCGCCGACCCGGATCGCCGCCCGCAGCACGGTCAGCAGAGCGGTCGCCTGTTCGGACGGTTTGGTGATCTCGCGGGTGATCTCCTCGGCCCGGCGGATCCGACCGAGACCGGCGGCAGCGTCGACCACCGCGACCAACGCCAGCGCGCGCTCGGTCGGGTCGACCACGGCGTGCGCGATCGCCTCGGCGTACCCCAACAACTCGACCCCGCGCCGCTCCAACGCCGATCCCGCGGTCGCCCGGACGATCGCGGCCAGCGCCCGGGTCTGCCGGACCGGCCCGGGAACGGTCCGCCCGATCGCGACGGCGTCGGCGAACGCGCCGGCCCGGGCAGCCGTCGCGGCGACGGAGCACAGGGCGTCCGCCTGGTCGACCGGGTCGGCGATGCACCGCGCGATGCCCGCGGCGTCGGCGAACCGGCCGGCCTCCGCCGCCGTCTGCACGAGGACGGCGAGCGGCGCGGTCCGGCCAGTGATCTCGGTGATCTCACCGACCGCCGCGCGGAAGCCGAAGAAGTCACCGATGCCCGCCGCCGCTTCCGCCAGCGCGGCGAGCACCACCGCACGCGGCTGGGGATCGAAGGCGGTGTCGGCGAGCGCGGCCAACGTACCCAGCGCTTTCGACGCCCGCCCGGGGTTCCCGGACGCCGCGGCGGCTCGCGCGACCGAGACCAGCACGGCCGCTCGTTCCGCGAGTTCCGGCACCGCCTCCGCGATGTTCTCGGCACGCGTGAGGTCACCGGTCCGCGCGGCAGCACGCCCGACCGACGCCAGGGCACGAGTCCGTTCCGCGGTGTCGGAGATGGCACCCGCGGTGCTCTCCGCCCGCGAGAGCTGCCCGATGCCCGCGGCGGCTTCGGCCACTGCCGCCTGCACCCACCCGCGCTCGGCCTCGCCCGCGACCGTCAGCGCCAACGACTCGACCCGGTCGAGGACGCTCGCCGTCCTGGCCGCGTCGTCCGAGGTGGCCACCAGCGCCACGATCCGGGTCAACGCCCGCGCCCGCTCCGCCGAGTCGCTGGTCGTCCGAGCCGCGATCTCCGCGTGCCGCAGCAGAACCACCGCCCGATCTACGGCACCGATCTCGACCGCCGCCCCGGCGACCGACGTCAGCACGCGTGCGCGCTCGGCCGGGTCGTCGATGGACCGGGCCAACGCCTCGGCACGGCGCAGGTCACCCCGCGCGCAGGCCTGCCGGACGAGCATCGCCAACGCGTCCGCCCGAGCCCGGGCCGACTCGATGGTGCCCGCGAGTATTTCGGCTCGGGCGAACTCCCCGGCGTCCGCGGCCACACGCACCACCCTGGCCAGCGCCTTCGTCCGCACTCCGGGGTCGTTGACGGCACGCACGAGCGCTTCGGCCCGAGCCGGCTCGCCGACGTGCGCGGTCACCTCCGCCACCGCCGCGGCCACCCGGACGCGCTCGACGGGGGCGGCGATGGTCACCGCGACCTCCTCCGCTTCCCGCACCAGGCTTCGGGCACGGCCGTCTTCACCCGCCGCGACGGCGCAGCGGGCCGCGGACGTGAGCGCCCACGCCCGCGCGGTCGGGTGGCCGATGCCCAGCGCGGTCCGCTCCGCCGCGTCGACCAGGCGGGCGGCCCGGGCGTGGTCCCCGACTGCGCCGGCCGCCCGGACCAGCGACGCGAAAGCCGCCACCTGGTCCGCGGACGGCGTGGCCGACCGTGCGATCACCTCGGCGTAGGAGAGCAATGCCGTGCTGTGACAAGCGTTCTCGGTGGCACGGGCGGCCGCGGCGGACGCCAGGGACAGCAGGGCGCCGTTCCTCGACACGGGGTTCACGATCGACCTGGCGATCGCCTCGGCCCTGTGCCACTCGCCGAGGTCTGCCGCGGTCATCAGCACTGAGCACAGCAACCACGCCTGCTCGGCGTGATCGGTCAGCGTCCGCGCCGCGGCCTCCGCCGCGTCGAGGTAGTCGGGACGTCCGGACACCGCGGCCATCCCGGTCCACGCGGTCGCCCGCAACTCCGGGTCGGCGAGGGCTCGTGCGACGGCCTCGGCACGCTCCGCCTCACCCAGCGCGGCGGACGCGCGGGCGACGGCGACCAGCGCACCGCCCCGGCGGGCCGGGTCACCGACCGCCAGCGCGACCTGCTCGGCGTGGTCCAGCAGGGTGGGGGAGCGGTTCGCGACGGCCACCGATGCGAGCGCTTCCGCCCGCTTCGCGAGGTCCGGCATGGAGTTGGCGATCGACTCGGCGCGGTTCGGGTGCCCTATCCGGGCCCAGACCGCGGGCAGGTCGACCGGGACGCCGCTGTTGCGCTCGACGAGGTGGTCCCGGTGCACGGCGAGCCGCACCATCTCGGTGACCTCCGGCTCTTCCGCCGACACCAGCAGGTGTTGCGCCGTGGTCACCTCGGCCAGGCTCGCGGCGTCACCACCGGACAGGTCCAGCATGCGGTCGTGCCGGTCCGGGTCGGTCGCGCAGGCGACCATGCGGCTCAGGTCGCCCGCCGCCGCCAGCATCGGGTAGTAGCCGCGCAGCAGGTACTCCGGCGTTTCCGGTGGCCACCGCAGCTCGCGGTAGTGATCGGCCCACCTGTGCACGCGCTCCCGGTAACCGGCCAGCCGGTGCGGTCCGAGCATGTCGAGCGCGGCGGCTTGGAGTTCTTCGTGCGCCAGGACGTAGACCTCGTCGGTGTCACCGGACTGGTGGCCCGATGCCCGACGGGCGAAGCTGCGCCCGGTCACGGTGGCCAGGTGGTCGTGGACCTGCCATCGCGACAAATCGGTGAGCGCGGCCAGGTCCGCGGCGGTCAGGCCACCGCCGGTGGCGGCCACCAGACCGAGGAGGTCCTGCTCGGCCGGTGTGCCGTGGAGGAGTTTCCGGAGTTCGCGTTCCATCTCGGTGCGGACGGCGTGCGCCTCGGGCGAAGGCGTCAGGTCCCTGACGACCGCGCCGTGCCGGAGCGGGTGGTGGCGCGGGACGTCGGACGGGATGGGCGGGTTGGGGCGGCCGGCGACGACGATCCGCATCCCGGCCGGCGGCTCGGCGGGCAGCAGCGCCGCGATGCTGTGCACGTCCGATCCGGTGTCGACACCGCGGTCCTCGTCGAGACCGTCCACGAGGAGGACCAACCGTTCGCCTCGGGTCCGGCAGGCCTCGGCCGCGTCGGCGAGCAGCCCCAGGAGGTGAGCGTCCCTAGTGGACTCACCCAGGAACTGCGGCACGTCCCCGCCGAGCAGGGCGAGCAACTGCTCCATCACGTTGTCGATGAACGCCGACCGGTCGTTCTGCCCGTGCAGCCGTGCGGTCACGAAGAACGAGACCACTCGTACGCCGGCGGGCGGGTGCAGCGCGAACCACGACATGAGGGCGGATTTGCCCGACCAGGCGTCCGCCCGCCACCACCAATAGGAGGCGAATGGTTCGGGGGATGTGCAGAAAACCGTGAGTTCGTCGAGTTCGGCGGACCTGCCGATCAACGTTCGGGGCGCAATGCGGCGGACTTGCAGGTGGTACCGGCTGCGGACCGGCGCGCTGGTCCGCAGATCCACCCGCTCGATGTGGCCTGCCTGGACGACGTTGCCCCTGACCTGGCCCCACACGGAGTTCTCGGTCGAGGGAGGGGTCGTCGACCCGAGCACCGCCGCCCGTCCGCGCTGTCGTTGTGCCTCCACCCCGGACATCATGCCGACGCGCTCGCGCCAAAACGAGTGAAACGTGGAATTTCCGGCCAAGAATTCGCGTTTTGTGAGTACCTGTCAGTCGGAAGTGATTTGCGTGGAAATTGGTATGGACATTTTTGGACGTCCGGCGGCCGGGGGTCGGCTGATCGCTGGGACGTTTCGCCGCCTCGCCGCGGGGTAGACCACTCCACAGTGGACGCAGTGTGACTGTGGCCGTCACTCGAACGTGGAGTGTCGGTGTCATACGGGCGACGAGGTGAACCATGAGCGGATGGGGTGGGCGGATCGCAAGTCTGGTGGGCATGATTGCGGCTGTGCTCGTGACGCCCACCGCCGGCAGTTCCTACGTCGGGGTCGGGGACGCGCAGTCGTTCTGGCTGCACCTCAACGGCACCCCCACCCCAGAGTGGATGTTGGCCGCCGAAGCCCGGCGGCACGCCTACATCGTGCTCAACGCCTGGGAAGGCGACATCGCGCGCCGCGTCAAGGGCTACAACCCGAACGTGCAGGTCTTCGTCTACAAGGACCTCTCCTCGACCCGCAGCTACGCCTGCCGCAACGGCGTGGACGACAAGCACCTCCCC
This sequence comes from Saccharothrix sp., assembly GCF_031180885.1. Lineage (GTDB taxonomy): Bacteria > Actinomycetota > Actinomycetes > Mycobacteriales > Pseudonocardiaceae > Actinosynnema. The sequence goes on along the minus strand of NZ_JAPSLK010000002.1, from coordinate 134,040 downwards.
ACCGGCGTCGGCTACTGCGCCGCCGACCGCGACCACCCCGAGTGGTTCCTGGAGAACGACAAGGGCAAGCGCCTGGAGTACGACGGCTACCCGGGCCACTGGCAGATGGACGTCGGCAACACCGCCTACCAGAACACCTGGGCCGACAACGTGATCGCCGACGCCAAGGCCGGCGGCTTCGACGGCGTGTTCATGGACAACGCGCTCTTCGCCTGCGACACCTACCACGAGCGCGTCTGCCCGAAGAAGTACCCGACCGACGCCGAGTTCCAGACCGCGTACCGGCAGATGCTGGCCAACACCCGCCCCAAGTTCACCGAGGCCAAGCTCAAGACCGTCGCCAACCTGTCCAACGCCCGCCTGCACACCGGCGCCTGGGACGCCTACACCGAACACCTCGACGGCGGCTTCGACGAGTGGTGGATCGCGTTCTCCAACGACAACCTGCTCCCCGACTACGAGCAGGGCTGGAGCCGCCAGGTCGCCGAGATCGCGGCCAACGAGCGGCGCGGCAAGATCACGTGGGTGCAGCCGCACTTCAGCCCCACCCGCGACCAGCCGCTGCGGTACGCGATGGCCAGCTACTTCCTGGTCGTCGGCGACAAGGCCGCCATCGCGGAGATCGAGAAGACCGACGACTACGGCGACCCGACCGCCCGCGACCCCATGTACCACTGGAACCTCGGCACCGCCGAGCACCCGTACCGCGAGATCGCGCCCAAGGTCTTCCGGCGCGACTTCACGTGCGGCGCGGCGATCGTCAACGCCAACCCGACCAAGTCGCCGCCGGTGCGCATCGAGTTGGGCGAGCCCTACGCCGACGAGCGCAACGTGCCGGTCACCGCCGTCTCGCTGTCGGGCACGTCCGGCACCGTGCTGCGGAAGTCGTGCTGATCCCGCGCGTAGCGTGGCGGGCGTGACGATCACGAGCCTGCACCACGTGGGGCACGTCGTGCGCGACATCGCCCAGGCCATGACCCTGTACCGCCGCCTCGGCTTCGCCCTGCCACCGCCGAGTTGCCCGGCGCTGTCCCCGAGCGAGGGCGCGGTCCCCGAGCCGTTCGGCGCGGCCAACACCCACGCGGACTTCCCCAGTGACTTCCTGGAACTGGTGACCCCGGTCGCCGCCAGCGTTCCCGCAGACGCGAAGCTCGTGCCGCTCCAGGCGCCGTCGGACGTGCTGCCCGTCCTGCTGGAACGGATCACCGCCACCACCGCCGGCCTGGCCGCGCACCTCGACCGGTTCGAGGGCCTGCACATCCTGATGTTCTCGACGCCAGACATCGACGCCACCGCGGCCCGCCTCACCGCCGGCGGTGTACCCCACGGCGGTGTCAACACGGTGCAGCGGCCCACGGAAACCGGGCTGGAAACCGTGCGCTACCTGGAACTGGACGACTTGCCGGAGGGACGGGTCGGCGTGGTGGCGGACCTTGACCCGGAGTTCCAACACGCCCGCGTGCTGGACCACCCGAACGGCGCGACCGGTCTGGCCGAAGCGGTCCTGTGCGTGGACGACCTCGACGCCGCCGAATCTCGCTACGCCACCTACCTGGGCGTCCCGGCCACGCGTTCCGGCGTGTTCGACCTGGGCCGCGCGCGCCTCACCCTGACCAGCGACCTGGACGCCCTGCTGCCCGGCGAACGGACACGTCCCGGGCTCGCCGCCTGCGCGGTGACCGTGAGCGACCTCGGTCAGACCGAGGATTTGTTGCGCACCAACGGTTTCACGGTCGCCCGCACGTCCGAGGGCGACCTGTTCGTCCCGGCCCGCGAAGCCCTGGGAGCCGCCATGGTCTTCCGCGCCGGCCGCTGAGGCGGCCGGCCTCCGGCCCCCGCTTCCATGATCTCACGGGGGACCGACAATTCCGGGCGTGTGGGTCGGCGGTACGTGGGCGGGGGCTGATGCGGGCCGTTGAGCCGACGGTACGGGGGCGGGGCCGGCGGCCGGGGAGCCGGCGGTGGGTCGGGTCGGCCCACCGCCGGGGGTTACGCGTTCGCCACGGCGAGGTCCTGGGGAGTCTCCGCTGCGGGCGCGGGACGTTCGCGGCGGGGCCTTCGCCGGGTGAGCAGGGCGTAGGCCACCGCGCCGAGCAGGCCCGCGAGCGCCAGGCCCGCGCCCAACCCGAGACCCGGCGGGGTCCAGCGGATCGTCACCTCGCCGCCCTCGACATCCGCGGGCAGGTCCACGATGAGCACGCCTGCCGGACCCTGGCGGGTGGGCAGCTCGCGGCCGCCGAGTTCCGCCCGGTAGCCCGGCCAGGCCAGGCGCGCGAAGACCAGCGAGCCCGGGTTGCGGTCCTTGGTGAACTTCACCGACTCGTCCCGGTCGTCCGGCGACACGTCCGACGTCACCTTCACCCCGGGGGAGGCGTAGGACAACCGGCCGCCCGGCCACGGCAGCGGCTGGTCGCGGCGCAGGGACGTGTGCGTGGCGGTCCGGTCGGCGATCCGCCACCCCGGCGGGGCCTGCACGTCGGGCAGCACGTCGTTCTGCACCACGATCGTGCCCACCCGCAACAGGTCCACCAGCGGACGCCCGTCCACGGCGGTCGGCGCGAGGATCTGCCCGAAGCTGCCCGCGCACGTCGTGCCCTTGTAGTTCATGCAGGTCGCGGTGGCGAACTCGCGGAAGGACATGCCCGAGTACGACCCGGTGGACTTCAGGTCGGCCACCAGGCCGACGTTGCCCGGCAGGACGGTCCCCACCGGGAACGTCGTCCCGTCGTGCGGCAGCGCCTGCGCCTTCAGTTCCGACACCTTCTTGGGGAACCCGTACCCCGCCACGTCCAGGTTCACCGGGAACCACGACGTCTGCAGGAACAGCGCCGCCCCCACGCCCGCGACCAGCGCCGCGTACGTCGCCTGCGGCCGGACCCACCGGGCCAGCGCCACGGCCACCGCGACCCCGACGGTCAGCAGGGCCAGCGCCACCGCGTGCTGCCGCCACTGCCACGGCTGCGCCGCGAAGCTCAGCCACCCCGACAACAGCAGCGCCGCCACCGTCAGGCCCACCCGCCGTCGGACGTGGTCGAACCGCGGCCCGCCGGTGAACGCCACCGCGAACAGCACGCCGATCGCCAGGTACACGACCTCCAGGTGGCGCAGGGGGAACCGGAACATCCACATGTTCGACGGACCCGCCGCCAGCAGCGCGTACGCGACGAGCACGACGAGCACGCCGGCCAGTTCCCGCCACCGCTCGCGCAGCCGCCGCCAGTGCAGCCACGGCAGCAGCGGCACCACGAACCACGCGAAGTACACGCCCGGCGAGCGCAGCCGGTAGTCCAGGCTGAACGTCCGGATCATCGGCCGGTGGCTGGGCATGCTCATCGACAGCAGGTCCGACAGCCGCGGCATCAGGATGCCGTCGCTGGCGAACCCCTGCCCCGCCCGCATGGTCACCGACGAGGTCCCCAGCAGCGGCAGGTACACCAGCGGCACGAACATCGCCACCAGCCCGCCGATCAGGAACAGCCGGACCAGCGCCGACCGGTCCCGCCGCAGCCAGTTCTCCACCAGCAGCGCCGCCAGCACCACGCACACGCCCAGCAGGCCGTACGGGTTGCCGGTGGTCACCGCGAGCGCCCCGAACAGGATCGCCCACAGCGGGCTCGACGCGCCCCGGGCCGCCCGCCGCGCCGCCCACCACGTGTAGGGCAGCCACGCGAACGCCATCAGCCCGGCCACCCACGACGAGGTGTCGAAGTACAGGGTGAACCCGCTGAACGGCAGCGCGATCGCGACCACCGCCGCCGGCCCGCGCCCCGCGCCGTGCTCCCGGCACACCAGGTAGACGCCCAGCGCCAGCAGCGCCAGGATCTCCGACTTCACCACCAGCGCGGCCAGGCCCAGGTCGTCGAACCGGGACACCAGGATGAAGTTGCCCAGGTTGACCGGGTTCCAGATGCCGAACAGCGCCTCGGCGGGCAGGTTGCCGCCCATCCAGCCGTCGACGTCCAGCAGCGGCGGCCAGTCGCCGTTGAGGAGCCGTTGCCCCAAGTGGTGCCAGGTCGGCATGAACTGCACCGCGCTGTCGTCCCACACGTAGAACACGCGGTTGCGCAGGTACGGCACCTGCGCGAGCAGCACGACAGCGGCGCACACGCCGAACGCGACCAGCGGGCCCCACACCCGCCGGTGGACGAGCGTCGTCACGACGTCCGTTCCTCTTCCCTGACCGGTGGCGCGGCGGGCTTCGACCGTCCGGTGAGCACCAGCTGCGCGACGATGAACGTGAACGGGATCGCCACCGCGGCGGCGAGCAGGGGAGCGACCCGCTGGTTGACCGCGAACCACGTGACCAGCACCCACAACCCCGTGGTGGTCACCACGAAGTTGGTCGCGTTGGACAGCGGGAACAGCAGGAAGGTCTTCCACGACGGCTTCGTGCGGAAGGTGAAGAAGCAGTTCATGAAGTACGAGCCGACCATGGCCAGCACGAACGCCACGATGTGCGCCGCCATGTACGGCAGCGCCAGCTTCAACAGCAGGTAGAGCCCGTAGTAGACGGCCGTGTTGAGCACGCCGACCAGTCCGAACCGGACGATCCGGCCGAGTTTGGCGGTCACGGCGTGGACCGCTCCGCGAACGGACCCGCGACGACCTCGCCGCGCACCTCGGCCGCGTGCTCGGGCAGCTCACGTCCCAGCGGCAGGGTCACCGGGATGTGGCCCGCGCCCGCCGACTCCTTGACCAGGAAGTGCGGCCGGCGCTTGGACTCGAAGTAGATGCGGCCGACGTACTCGCCGATCACACCCAGGAACAGCAGTTGCAAACCGCCCAGCACCAGCACCGCGCACATCAGCGTCACGTAGCCGGGCGCGTCGACGCCGTTGCGGACGGCGTCCACCAGCACCCACACCGCGTAGGCGAACGCCAGGACGGTGACCAGCCCGCCCAGGTAGATCGCCACGCGCAGCGGCTTGGAGTTGAACGACACCACGCCGTCGATGCCGTAGTTGAGCAGCTTGCGGAAGGTCCAGCTGCTGCTGCCGGCCGCGCGGGTGACGTTCTCGTAGTCGATCACGGCGGTGTCGAAGCCGATCCAGGCGAACAGGCCCTTGGAGAACCGGTTCGCCTCGCCCAGCGACAGCAGCGCCTGCACCGCGCGCCTGCTCAGCACGCGGAAGTCGCCGACGCCGTTCTCCAGCTCGACGTCGATGACCTTGTTGATCATCTTGTAGTACAGGGTCGACACCAGCTTGCGCAGCGTCGCCTCGCCCTTGCGGGTGCGCCGGGCGATGACCTGGTCGTAGCCCGCGCCGATCATCTCGACCATGCGGCCGAGCAGCTCCGGCGGGTGCTGGAGGTCGGCGTCCATGATCGCCACGTAGTCGCCGGTGGCGTGGCTCAGCCCGGCGAGCATGGCCGCTTCCTTGCCGAAGTTGCGGCTCAGGGCGAGGTACTTGAAGCGCGGGTCCCGCTCGGCGATCGTGCGCAGCAGGGGCAGCGTCTTGTCGGTGCTGCCGTCGTCGACGAGCAGGACCTCGAAGTCCCCGCCCAGCGGCGGGAGGACCTGGCTCAGCGCCGCGTACAGCTCTTCCAGCCCGGCTTCTTCGTTGAAGCACGGCACCACGACTGAGATGCGCACAACTCCCCTTGAACCCCTGTTGGACGAGTACCGCTGGGACTATCGGCGGCGGCCCTCACCCATTACCGACGCCGGACACCCGTATTGCGTTGCTTTGTCCGTACTGCTCGCTCCCGCCCGCCATTCTGTCGGTAGCCTGTCGGGCGCCGACAGGCGGGGATGGGGGCGGCAGTACCGATGGTTCGTGCACGACCGGTCGCGGTGTTCGTCGCGCTCGTCCTCGCGCTGGTCGTGGCCTGCGCCGAACCCGCCGACGACCCGGCCGGCGCGACCGAAGTGGCCTACCTCCAGGTGGTCGCCCACCACGACGACGACATCCTGTTCATGAACCCGGACGTGCGCGACGCGGTCCGGTCCGGTCGGCGGCTGATGACGGTGTTCGTCACCGCCGGCGAGGCCGAGGTGCCCGACGCCAACGGCTACTCGGCGTCCCGCCAGGCCGGGGCGCGGGCGGCGTACGCGCGGATGGCGGGCGTGCCCGATGAGTGGGACGGCGCGGCCATGGACCTGGTTGGCGGCCGGGTCGGGGAGCGCTACACCCTGAAGGCGAAACCACAGGTCACGCTGGTGTTCCTGAACCTGCCCGAGGACGCCGACCCGCGCGCCGACGGCGGCCGGGGCGCGCTGCGGCGGCTGTGGGAGGACCGGGCGGGCGGCGTGGTCAAGGTGGACACGCTCACGCCGACCGGCGGCAAGATGCCCGAGCCGTCCACCTACACCGGCAACGCCCTGATCCGCGTCCTGGTCAAGCTCATGGACGGCTTCCGGCCCACCGTGCTGCGCGTGCAGGACAGCGACCCGGACCCGGACTACCCGCAGTGGCAGCCCTGGCACGACCACCCCGACCACGTCATGAGCGCCCGGTTCGCCGAGGAGGCGGCCCGCGTCTACCAGCGGTCCCCGAAGCGCCCGCGCCTGGTGGTGGTCGGCTACCGGGACTACAACATCGACCAGGCGCCGGTGAACCTCTCGCCGGACCAGCAGAACGAGAAGATCTCCGACTTCGCGGCCTACCAGGCCCACGACCGCTACGCCGCCGGCCACCCGTCCTACGACGCCTGGCCACGGCGCATGTACTACCGCTGGAACCGGGGCACCACGTGGGTGGGCGCGTTCGACGACGGTCTGCGCGCCTACGCGGCCCAGGGCAAGCGGCTCCTGGGTTGGCGCCAGTCCGGCGACCGCTGGGAACGCCTGTCCGACCTGGGTTCGCCCGGTGGTCCGCTGGCCTTCGGCCTGTCCGTTGTGCGAGGTCGGCACGGTCCCACGGTGTGCGCCCGCCGGCTGGACACCAGGGTCGTCGTCTGCCGGGACGACCGGGGCTGGTACGACCTGGGCAGTCCCGACCCGCGCGATCGCCGGGTGGGCACGCCCGCCGCCGCGGCGTACGCGGACGGGCGGGTGGCGGTGTTCGTGCGCGACGCGGGCGGCGGGGTGAGCCGGACCGAGCAGGACGCCGACGGCCGCTGGGGCGCGTGGTCCCGGCTGGGCGGTTCGGGCGTGGTGGACGGGCTGGCCGCGGTGACCGGTCCGTCGGGGCAGCCCGAGGTGTTCGGGACGACGGTGTCGTCGGTGGTCCACTGGGCCGGGACGTGGGACTCGTCCTACCCGTCGACCACGCCCGCCTCGCCGCCGAGCGTGGCGGTGGGTCCGGACGGGTCCGTCACGGTCGTGCACACCGTGGCGGGGACGGGCGAGATCGTGCGAACCACCCGATCGGGTGGAAGTTGGTCGCCTCCGGTGCGGACTCCCGGCCCCGGCGGCCCTGGCCAGCCGGCGGCGGTTCACGCCCGCGAGGGTGTCGTTGTCGTCGGCCGGGATGCCACGGGGGCGGTGTCGGTGAACGGCACGTCGGTCGGCGGCCGGCCGCTCGACTACCCGACCGCCGCCGCGGACAAGGACGGTCGAGTGGTCCTGCTGGCGATCGGGGCGGACGGGCGGCTGCACACCTCGTCCCAGCAGGACGGTGGCCGGTTCACGCCGTGGCAGCCGGCCGGTTGAGCGCCTGCCTGTGAGATGGTGGGCGCGTGAGAGACCGTGGTCGGGTGCCGTTGGACGACATCGTCCGGCTTCGTCGCGCCCGCGACACCATGGACCGGGACTACGCGGAGCCCTTGGACGTCCCCGCGCTGGCGAGGGTCGCGCTCATGTCGCCGGGCCACTTCTCGCGCAGCTTCCGCGCGGCCTTCGGGGAGACGCCCTACAGCTACCTCATGACCCGGCGCATCGAGCGGGCCAAGGCGTTGCTCAGGCGCGGTGATCTGTCGGTCACGGAAGTCTGCTTCGCGGTCGGCTGTACGTCGCTGGGGTCGTTCAGCACGCGGTTCACCGAGTTGGTGGGGGAGAGCCCCAGCGCGTACCGGGCGCGGGACCACGAGGACGGTGCGGCCATCCCCGCGTGCCTCGCGAAGATGTACCTGCGACCGATCAGGAACGGAGAAGCGAAACCGGGTCCCCGGTCGTAGGTTGGCCGGCATGGACATCAAGGTTTCCACCTGTTTCATCGCGGTCGACGACCACGACAAGGCGCTCGCCTTCTACCGGGACGCCCTCGGCCTGGAGGTGCGCAACGACGTCTCCTACGAGGGGATGCGGTGGGTCTCGGTCGGCTCGCCCGACCAGCCTGACCTGGACATCGTGCTCGAACCGGCGGTCGCCACACCCGACGCCACGGCCGCCGACCGGGACGCCGCCGCCGAACTGCTGGCGAAGGGCCTGCTGCGCGGGGTGATCTTCACGACCTCCGACGTCGACGCGACTTTCGAGCGGGTCCGCGCGGCCGGCGGCGAGGTGCTCCAGGAGCCGATGGACCAGCCCTACGGCGTGCGCGACTGCGCGTTCCGCGACCCGGCGGGCAACATGCTGCGGATCAACCAGAAGTAGCCGTCACCCCGCGCCGATGCACACGAAGCCGGACGGGCCGACCTCCAGGTGGGCCTCCGCCAACGCCTGAGCCGGCGACGCGCCCGCGGCCAGGTGCCGGTGCACTGCGGTCATCAACGGCTTGGTCTCGGTGTCCGGGATCGGCACCACGGAGGCGATCACCCGGGCCGTGCCGCGTTCGATGAACGTGGCGCTCAAGCCCAGCAACTCGTCCCCAAACACCACGACCGACCGCCCCACGTCGCACGCGGCGAGCACGACGGTGTCCGGCACCCGCTTGAGCCGCTGCACGTCGTGGACGTTGAGCCGGCCGTCGTGCAGCAGCAGCGCGGAGAACAGCGGGTTGTCCGGGGCCAGCACGCCGTGCGCGGCGAGGTGCGCGGTGCCGGCGGTCTCCAGGGCCGCCGGCACCGCCTCGACGGTCGCCTCGCCGTCCACCAGCGCGGCCCGGCCGTGGATCGCGGCGACGGCCTCGGCCTCCTCCCGCGCGCCGGGCAACCCCGGACCGCCCGCCACCACGACCTCGCGCGCGGACGGCGGCCGGGTCGCGGCCCGGTGCCACAGCGCCGCCGACGGCGACACCGCCACCGGGCGGCCGGCGCACGACGGCAGGACCGACCACGGCAGGCTGTGCAGGACCCCGGTCGGCACGACCACCAGCGGCCGGCCGGCCGGGAACGGCAGCAGCAGTGCGTCCAACCGCGCCGCCACGTCCCGCAGCAGCGCCGAGGCTCGCGCGGACGTGCCACCGGCCAGCCGGCGCAGCGCGAACGGCACCCGTTCCAGCAGGCCCGCGACCTCGGCGGCGGAGGCCAGGTCGTGCCGGCGCAGCCGGCCGTCCACCAGGGACAGCGCCAGCAGCCGGTCGTCCACCTGCACGTACTCCACCAGCAGGCGGTCACCCAGCGCCGCCGACAGCTCCCGCACCCGCACCGGAGCGGGAACCCGGTCGGACCGTTCGACCCGCAACAACCGGCTCCGGTCACGGATGCGGCGTTCCAGCTCGACCTGGCGGCGCACCAGCCCACCGGTCTGCCGACCCTCAGCGCGCGCCCGCTCCAACTCGGCGGTCGTGGCGCGCAGCCGGGGGAGCAGGGCGGCCAGCCGCGGATCGTCCGGCGGCCGGACCGGGCGCACCAGGAACCGACTGGCCCGCCCGCGCTCGGCCCACTCGAACACGCCCGCCGGACGTCCGGTCAGCGCGATCCGCAGACCCACGTCCACCAGGTCCGCCCGGTGCGCGGCCGAGTAGGCGCGCAGGTCGCTGGCGGCCGGCGCGGCGTGGTGCTCGTCCAACACCCGCAGACCGTTGCGAGCCGCCCGAAGCGCCCCCACAACATCTCCAGCACTCCGGCGGGCCAACGCTTCCGCGTACCAGCCACGAGCCCGCAACGTCGCCGGACCGCGCCGCCGGACCCGTGCCGCTTCCGCCAGGTACCGGGCCGCCGCCTCGGGTCGTCCGCGCAGCTCCGCGAGCCGCGCCGCGTCCAACCGGGCCTGCACCGCCGCCAACGGACGGCCGGACGCGGCCAGCACGGCGACCGTCGCGTCGACCTCACCCGCCGCCACCCGATCCGGCGCGCCCGCCCCCAACGTCGCTTGGAGCAGACACGCGCGACAACGCGACCCACCGCGCCCGCCCCTGACCACCGAATGCGCGCAACGCGGTCCGGGCGTGCGCGGCGGCGGTCGGCCAGTCCGTTCGGACAGCGCGACCTGGGCCAGCAGCAACTGCATCTCCGGCACCTTGAGCTTGCGCCCGTACCGGCGGAACGCCTCGACGGCCCGTTCGGCGGCGTGCCGCGCCTCGGTCATCAGCCCGACCGACAGCAGCAGCGCGGCCCGGTCCTGGAGCACGGCCGCGACCTGCCCGCCCTGGCGGTCGATGATCCGCTCGGCCTCCTCGAAGGCGGCGAGCGCCGCCGGCACGTCGCCGCGCAGCCCCGCCACGTACCCGATGTTGCCGGTGATGATCCCGACCGCCAGGTCCCGGGCGATGGCGTCGGCCTCGGCCAGGTCCCGCCGCGCCGCCTCGAAGTCGCGCCGCTCGGCCTGCAGCAACCCCCGGTTGACGATGGTCCGCTGCACGCCCAGCCGGTCCCCGGCCCGCCGCAGCGCCGGGACGGCGGCCTGGTAGTCGGCGAACGCCTCGTCCAGCCGCCCGATGTGGTAGAGGATCGCGCCCCGCTGCGCCCGCGCCTTCGCGCCCGCCTGCCCGGTCAGCACCGAGATCGCCGCGTCGATCTCCCGCAACGCCGACCGCGTGGACCCGCGCTGGGCCAGCACGAACGCCATCTTCATCCGGCTCTGCCCGACGATCTCCGGCCGCCCGGCCCGCTCGCCGTAGCGCACCGACCGCCGCAGGTGCCGGATGGCGTCGTCCACCGCCCCGGTCTGCATGAGCGCGTGCCCCCACGCCTGCTCGGCGACCGCCACCGCCTCGACGTCCCGCTCCCGCTCGGCCCGCCGCAGGGCGCGCTGCGCGGCGGGCACCGACCGAGCGGGGTTGGCGTCGGCGAGCCGCATCGCCTCCCGCGCCTCCTCGACCGCGGAGTGCGACGACATGCCCCACAGCCTGCCCGGAGATCACCCCGCCGCCAACGCATCACGGCGCCTCGTTGCCGCATCAACACCCAGGAGTGACCCCGCACCGCGCGCACTGGGGGTCCTGCGGTGCGGGGTTTCTCTACGATGGCTGGATGGTCATCGTGCGCGAGGTCCGGTCATGAGCAACGTCGAGGCGACACCGGTCGAACTGGTCTGCGGCGCCACCACCGCCCACCGCCCGGTGGAGGTGCTGAAGCCCCGCGACGTCCCGCTGGGCGGCCCGCGCGCGATGTCCGTCCGCCGCACGCTGCCCCAACGCGAGCGGACCATGATCGGCGCCTGGTGCTTCGCCGACCACTACGGCCCCGACGACGTCTCCGAAACCGGCGGCATGGACGTGGCCCCGCACCCGCACACCGGCTTGCAGACCGCGAGCTGGCTGTTCACCGGCGAGATCGAACACCGCGACAGCCTGGGCGTGCACGCCATGGTCCGCCCCGGCGAGCTGAACCTCATGACCGGTGGCGCCGGCATCTGCCACTCCGAGGTCTCGACGAGCAACACCACGATCCTCCACGGCGTCCAGCTCTGGATCGCCCTCCCGGACGCGCACCGGCACGCCCCGAGGAACTTCCAACACCACGCCCCGGCCCCGATCACCATCGACGGCGCCACCGTGCGAGTCTTCCTGGGAACCCTCTGCGGCGAGACCTCCCCCGTGGAGACCTACTCTCCTCTCCTGGGCGCAGAACTGGTCCTAGCCCCTCACGCGGACCTGACCCTCGCCGTGAACCCCGAACACGAACACGGCCTCCTGCTCGACCAGGGCACCGCCACCCTCAACGGCACCCACCTCACCCCCGGCGAACTCGCCTACACCGCCACCGGCCCCACCACCCTCCACGTGACCAACCCGGGCGACACCCCGGCGAGGGCGGTCCTGCTGGGCGGCACCCCGTTCGGCGAGGAAATCGTCATGTGGTGGAACTTCGTAGGCCGGACCCACGAGGAGATCGAGGCTTTCCGCGCCGAGTGGCAAGCCGAATCCCCCCGCTTCGGCAAGGTGACCGGCTACCCGGGCGACCGCCTCCCCGCCCCACCCCTCCCCACGGGCCGCCTCCGCCCCAGGGGCAATCCCGCCTAGAACGACCCCAGGAACAGGTCGCGGAACGAGTTCATAGGGGACACCGAAGCCCCGTCCCCAGGCCGCAACCCTTCCGTCCACCCCCACCCGGCGGCCTTGTCCACCACCGCCGCATCCCGCGCCACCACCGACACCGGCACGTCCCGCGACCCCGAACCCCCGGTCACCACCTGAGCCGGCTGGTGGTCACCCAGGAACAGCAACACCAGGTCGTCGTCCCCGTACTCCTCGACGTACGACACCAGCGCCTCCACCGAGTACTCCACCGACTGCCCGTAGTCCGCCCGCACCTGCCGCGGGTCCCGGCTGAAGATCGCCTCCGACGCCACCTCGCCCGACGCCATCGACCCGAAGACCGACCCGTCACCCAACGACTCCCAAGGCACCATCCGCGGCAACGGCGACCACGGCGCGTGCGACGTCACCAACGGGATCGTCGCCATCACCGGCCGATCCCGCCCGCCCTCGATCCGATCCCGCCCGCCCTCCAACCGCTGGAAAGCCTCCAGGGTGAACTGGTCCGGCGTCGTCGCGTACCCGAACCGCGGCCCCCGGTACCCGAGCCGGTCCGCCGGGTACACGCAGTCGTACCCGAAGAACGCCCCCTCCGGCCACGCCCGCGTGATGCCCGGCATGACCCCGACCGTCCGCCACCCAGCCCGCCGGAACGCCCCGTTCAACGTCAGCCGGTCGCTGCTCACCAACGTCCGATAGCGCTGCTGGTTGTCGATCCACAGCCCGGACAGCAGGGTCGCGTGCGCCAGCCAACTCCCGCCACCCGCCGTGGACGAGGTCAGGAACCCGCTCCGCGTCCCGAACCCCGCCGCGCCCAACCGCCGCGTCCCGTCCTCCAACACCCGCACCACACCCTGGTCGTCCAGCGCGACCCGCCCATAACTCTCCACAAAGACAACCAGGACGTCCTTGCCCCGCAACGAAGTCAGCAACCGCTCACCGGGCACGTCCCGGAAAGCGTCCACAGAGGCCGAACCCGCGAACGCCTCACGGTCGTGCAACCCCGCCCGCACCTGCCGCGCGTGCTCGTACACGAAGGACGCCGCGCTCTCCGACGCCACCGGCACCCCCGGCACCGCCAAAGTGATCCACACGACCGCCAACGCCGCCACGCCCCGGGTCGCCACGACCCTGCGCCGCACCGCGATCCGGCTCAACCGCAGCACCGCGAGCACCGTCACCCCGACCACCCCCACCGCCGCGGCGACCGCCCCGACCACCACCGCACCCGCCGCCACCGGCCCGGCCGTCACCGACACGAAGTCCACCGCGGGCTCGAACATCGGCCAGTCCAGGACCAGGTCGAACGGCCGGTACAACACCAGGTCGAACCCGATGTCCAGCACCTTCACCACCGCGACGCACCCGAGCACGACCCCGCCGACGCCTGCCACCACCCACCGCAGCCGACCCGGCACGACCAGCACGAGCATCACCCCGAGCAGCCCCTCGACCGGCACCCGCGCGAACGCCGCCACCCGGAACTGGTCCAGATCACCGGGCGCCACCAGCGCGAACAACACCAGCAACCCGGCCAGCGCGCTCAGCACCCGCGAGCGCCACCCCACCCGCCGGTCCACCACGAACTCGTCCACCCCCGGGACAACGCACCCCCGCCACACCCGGTTCAGACCCGCCCCTGTTCTACGGTGAACCCCGTGACCCGCCCCCACGTCCTGCTCAGCGTCGCGGTCAGCCTCGACGGCTACATCGACGACGGCGGCGCGGACCGCTTCCCCCTGTCCAACGCCGAGGACTTCGACCACGTCGACCGCCTCCGCGCCGAATCCGACGCCATCCTGGTCGGCGCGGAAACCCTGCGCCGCGACAACCCCCGCCTCCTGGTCAACAGCGCCACCCGCCGCGCCGACCGCGTGCACAGCGGCAAACCCGAGTACCCGCGCAAAGTCACCGTCACCCGATCCGGCGACCTCGATCCGAACTTCCTCTTCTGGCACCACGGCGGCGACAAACTCGTCTACACCACCGACCACGGCCGCGAAACCGCTCAGGCCAACCTCGGCGACCTCGCGACCGTCGTCAGCCTCGGCCACCGCGTCGACTTCGCCCGACTCCTCGACGACCTGGCCGGACGCGGCGTCGAGCGGCTGATGGTGGAAGGCGGTGGGCGCATCCACACCGCCTTCCTCGAAGCGGGCCTGGCCGACGAGATCCGCGTGGCGGTCGCGCCCATGCTGATCGGCCGGGCCGACGCGCCCCGGTTCCTGCACCCGGCGCAGTTCCCAGGTGGTCCCGCGCGGCGCTTCCACCTGGCGGACGTGTCCCGGCTCGGTGATGTCGCGGTCCTGCACTACTTCCCGAAGACCTGAGCGACGACGGCCTTGACGGTGTCCCGCCGCGACACCGCGACCACCAGCGCCACAACGCCCAGCAGCGCGGGCAGTTGGGCGTCCCCGTTGTCCAACAGGAACAGTTCCGTCGACACCGCCCCGACCATCACCCCGAACAGCCCCAGGGCCGCCAACCCGCACAACCGGGGGATCAGCAGCCCCAGCGCGCCGGCGATCTCCAGCGTTCCGGTCAGGTAGCGCAGCCACTGCCCGAAGCCGATCTCGTCGAACTTCTTCACGAAGTCGTCCCCGAACAGCAGCCACCCGCTGTAGAGGAAGTAGGCGGCCAGCGCGAGCTGGAGCGCCCACACGACGATGTTGCCCACCTTCACCGGAACCGACGCGGTCTGGTCAGACACGGGTGCATCCCTTCATCGGCGCGGTCCCCACGACCGCGCGAACCCTGTTCCGCCACAGCCACCGCACGTCGCGGCCGAACGACCACACCAGGGCGGCCAGCGCCAACGCCACCAGCGCGCCGGCGGAAGGCACCGCGACGGCCAGCACCAGCAGAACGCCCTGCATCGCCGCCACGGTCTTGCGCGCGAAGCTCGGCGGCAGCTCCCCGCGCAACCACGGCGCCACCCACGACGCCGCCACGAACACGTACCGCATGACGCCGATCGCCAGCGCCCACGGGCCGAACACCAGCGCGGCGTGCACGCTGAGCACGAAGATCAGGAACGCGTCGACCTCCATGTCGAACCGGGCCCCCAGCGGCGACGACGTCCCCGTCCGGCGCGCCACCCGCCCGTCCACGAAGTCCAACGCCAACGCGACCGCCGCCAGCCCGACCACCACAGCCGTCGCACCCCCGACCCCCACGGCCGACGCGAACCCGACCCCCACGGCCCGGTCGACGACCAGCGCGGTCACGCCGCCCACCAGCAGGCCGCGGGCCAGCGTCACCCGGTCGGCGGGTCCGGGCGCGCGGACCCCGGCCTTCGCCATCGCCGCACCCAGCAGCACCCACGTGGCCAGCCCGTACGCCAGGCCCGCGAGCCAGCCCAGCGGACCCAGTCCGATCACGCCGTCGAGTCCGGCGAGCAGCAGGACCTGGGCGCCCGCCCACGCGGCCTGTTCCGGGACGGCCGGCGCGGCGGTGTGCTGAAGTGTGCTCATCGTGCCCCTCGGTCGTTTTTCGGAGGTTGCTGGATGACACGCTCCGCGAGGGCGGTTTGGTTCACCGGACCGGGCAAGAGCGAGATCCGCCCCGTCCGGATCCCCGACCCCGGACCCGAGGACGTCCTGGTCCGGACGCTGTTCAGCGGGGTCAGCCGGGGCACCGAATCGCTCGTCCTGCACGGCGGGGTGCCCGCGAACCAGCACGACGTGATGCGCGCCCCGTTCCAGGAGGGCGAGTTCCCGTGGCCGGTCAAGTACGGGTACCTCAACGTCGGCGTGGTCGAACAAGGCCCGCCGGACCTGCTGGACAAGCCGGTGTTCTGCCTCTACCCGCACCAGACGCACTACGTGGTCCCCGCGTCCGCCGTGACCCCGGTGCCGCCGACCGTGCCACCGGAGCGCGCGGTGCTCGCGGGCACCGTCGAGACCGCCGTGAACGCCCTCTGGGACGCCCGTCCGATGGTCGGCGACCGGGTCGCGGTGGTCGGCGGCGGCATGGTCGGCTGCGCGGTCGCCGCCCTGCTGGCCGACTTCCCGGGCATCCGTCTCCAATTGGTGGACACCGACCCGTCCCGCGCGTCCGTCGCCGACGCCCTGGGCGTCGAGTTCACGCAACCCGCCGACGCCCGCCCAGACCTGGACCTGGTCGTGCACGCCAGCGCGTCCGAGGCAGGTCTGGAAACCGCGCTCGGACTGCTCGCGCCCGGCGGCACGGTCGTGGAGCTGAGCTGGTACGGGTCGCGGCGGGTCGCCGTGCCGCTGGGGGAGCACTTCCACTCGTGGCGGCTGACCGTGCGGGGCAGCCAGGTCGGCACCGTCGCCCGGTCGGACCGCACGCACGGCGAACGCATGGCCCTGGCCCTCGACCTGCTCGCCGACCCCCGGTTCGACGCGCTGATCAGCGGCGAGAGCCCGTTCGAGGAGCTGCCGGACGTGCTCACCCGCCTGCCCGCGCTGTGCCACCGCGTTCGGTACGGTGCCGGGGCATGATCACCCTGGCGACGACCGAGGACGTGCGGGCGCGCGGCGCGGCGGTCGCGGTGCTCCCGGTGGGCAGCTTCGAGCAGCACGGCCCGCACCTGCCGCTGGCCACCGACACGATCATCGCGTGCACCATCGCGAACGCGATCGCCGACGCCCACCCGGTCCGACTCCTGCCGCCGATCACGATCTCCTGCTCCCACGAGCACGCCGCGTGGCCCGGCACGGTCAGCATCTCGGCCCGCACCCTGCACGCGGTCGTCACGGACATCGCGGAGTCCCTGCGCGGTCTCCCGCTGGTGGTCGTGAACGCGCACGGCGGCAACTACGTGCTGTCCAACGTGGTGCAGGAGTCGCCGCGGATGGCCCTGTACCCGACCTCGGCGGACTGGGCGGACGCCCGCGCGGCGGCCGGCATCGAGACCCCGTCGAACACCGACATGCACGCCGGCGAGATCGAGACGTCGATCCTCCTGCACGCCCACCCCGAGGTCGTGCGCCCCGGCTACGAGACGAGCGATCACGTGGCCGACGACCGCCGGCACCTGCTGACCACCGGCCTGGCCCCGTACACCGCGTCGGGCGTGGTCGGCCGGCCGTCCCGCGCGTCAGCCGACAAGGGCCGGGACCTGCTCGCGGCGCTGGTCGGCGGGTTCGCCCGGCACCTCGCGACGCTGTAGCAGGGTGAACGCGCCCGGCAGGCTCGCCGCGAACGCCAACACCCCGTAGACCACGGCCGTGGTCACGCCGAGCGCCGCGCCCAGCCCGGTGGCCCCGAACGCCACCGCCAGGAACGCCTCCCGCGGTCCGAACCCGCCGACGTTCACCGGGATGGCCATCACCACCAGCGCGAGCAGCGCCAACGGCACCAGGTCCCCGAGCGGCGCGGCCACCCCGGCCGTCCGCGCCGCCACCACGAACAACCCGACGTGCCCCGCCGTGGTGGCCGCCGAGAACAACAAGACCCGCCCCGACAACACCTCCCGAGCCCGCCGCGACAACGCGAACCCGAGCACCCCCACGCCGAGGCCCGCGATCAACACGTCCCGCCCCGGCACCCCCGGCACCGGCCACACCACCAGCGCGACCACCGCCAAGACCACCAGCACGACCTGCCCGGCGAACCGCTCCACCACGACGGCCCGCACACCCCGCTTGACGTCCCCGACCCCGCGCCCGTGCCGGACCGCCCGGTGGACGTCCCCGAGCACCCCGGCGGGCAGCACGGCGTTGAGGAACAACCCCTGGTAGTAGTCTACGACCGCGCCACGCACCCCGATCGCCAACCCCATCCCGCGCACCACCTCACACCACCGCAGCGCGCTGAACACCGTGGTCACGGCCCCGATCACCAGCGCCGCCCCCACCGCCCACCACTCGACAGCCCTGATCCCGTCGAGGAACGCCCCGGCCCCGACCTTCAGCCCGAGCGCCCCCAAAACGACGACCGCCACCCCAACCCGCACCACCGCCTTCACGGCCCCGGCACGCGGTCGCCCCGGGCTCACCCCGCCGCCGCTGCCCGCGCTCACCCCGCCACTCGGGGTCACCCCCGGCACCGCCAGCAGGTCCACGTGGTGCACCACGGCCCGAACCGCCTCCCGCCGCCGCAGGTACCCGACCGCCTCGCCGCGCAACCCGGGTTCCTGCTCGCACGCCGCCTCCACCCACCCGCGCAACCACTCCCGGCACAACGCCCCCGGCTCCAGCCGCCACGGACTCGGCCGCGTCTCCACCGACGCCCCCAGCCCCTCGAAGGCCGCCACCGCCACCTTCGCCGCGTCCGGCCCCAGCAGCCCGTTCCGCCGCTGGTGGTCGTTGAAGGCGTCCTGGAAGCGCACGTCGAGCGGCTCGGCCGGGTCCAGCTCGACCCGACCCACCACCGACAGCGTGAACAGCGCGGGCACACCGGCTTCTACGCAGGCGGCGACCAAGGAGTTCACCTGGTCGCGGGTGAGCAGGTCCAGCAGCGCCGACGCCGTGACCAGCGACGCACCCGCCAGGTCCGCCGCGCGCAACGAGGTCAGGTCGCCCAACCGCGTCTCGACCGTCACCCCGCTCATGGACGCCCCGCTCATGGACGCCTCTGCCAGTTCCAGCAGCCGCGGGTCGCGGTCGTGCAGCACCCAGTGCTGACTGACACCCAGCCGCGCGGAGAGCCACCGCCCCATCGATCCCGTGCCACACCCCAGGTCACGGACGACGGCCGGGTTCCGGTTCACCAGGCCCCGAACCCGGTCGGCCAGCTCGCTCGACCGCGCCCGCGCGTCGGCCCCTTCCCGCAGTGCCAGCCATTCCGGCGCGAATCCGCTCATGCGCGCAGACTAGCCAGCACCACCCCTACGCCCTTGACCGTTTCGTCCCATGTGGACAACTCCGCCCGTCTCGCCAACGCCGCCGCACGCAGCCCGGTCCGCAGCTCAGCGTCCTCGAACCACCGGCGCAAAGCTCCCGACCACGCGGCCACGTCACCGCTTGGCAACAGCAGCCCACCCGCCCCCAACGCGTCAGGCACCTCGCTAGCGATCACCGGCACACCCCGAGCCAGCGCCTCCGTCACCACCATCCCGTACGTCTCGGCCCGCGAGGCCAGCACGAACAAGTCCGCAGCGTCGTACTGGTCGTCCAACGCACGTCCCACCAGCGGCCCAGCCCACTCGAACCGCTCGGCACAGGGCTCGGCCAACTCCTGCACGAACCCCCAATGCCCCGGATCAGGCGCAGGCCCCACCACCGCACACGTCCACGGATGATCAGCAACCCCCACCAACGCCTTGACCAGCACGTCATGCCCCTTACGCGGCGTCACCGACGCCACGCAGAGCAACCTCGACACCCCGTCGGTTCCCCGCGCCACCGGCGCCGGATCAACCCCCGGCGGCACCACGTGCACACGCGCCAACCCATGCCGCTCGACCAGCCGCGCACCCGCACGAGCACTGGTGGCGATCACCGCCGCCACCGCCCGCGAACACCGACCTTCGGCCTCGTCCAACCGAGCCGCCACCTCAGGCGACAGCCCCGTCTCCTCGGCCAACGGCAAGTGCACCAACACCACGAGCCGCAACCGCCCGACATGCCGCAGAACGACCTCGGGCACCCCGCACGCCACCAGCCCGTCGAGCAGCACCACCTCGCCGTCCGGCACACCCGCCAACGCCCGGTCCAACTCCCGCCGCGACGCCTCCGACGGCCGCGGCCAGGCGCCGGGCACGAGGAGGTCCCTCGTGCCCAGGCCCGCCGACACCCGCCGGTCGTAGCCGTTGCCGCCGCTGGGCGCGGCGGGGTCGGCCACACCGGCGGGCAGCACGAACCAATCGGTCACAGCGCCCGCTCGTAGCTCGCCCAGGCCACGTGCGACTCGTGCAACGTGACCTCGATGCCGCTCAGGCCGAGCGCTCCCGGCCCCAGCGCGCCTTCGTGGACGCGGTCGGCGAGCCGGTCGGCGATGTGCCGGGCGAGGAACTCGGTCGAGGTGTTGATCCCGGCGAACTCGGGCACCTCGTCGAGGTTCCGGTAGTTCAACGCGGCCAGCACCGCACCCAGTTCGCGGGTGGCCAGTCCGATGTCGACGACGATGTTGTCCGAATCGAGATCGTCTCGTTTGAACCTCGCGTCGACCACGAACGTTGCTCCGTGCAGGCGTTGCGCCGGGCCGAACACCTCGCCGCGGAAGCTGTGGGCGACCATCACGTGGTCGCGGACGGTGATGCTGTACAGGGTGACCTCCACCGGGTGAGCGAGTTACGGTGCAACCACCGCCCGAGCGTAATGACCGCTCGGGCGGAGTCGGGTGACGAAGGGACCGGATGTACGAGCAAGCGTTCCGCGACGAGGACGTCGCCGAGTCCGACCTGGTGACGCGCCGGGGGACCTTCCGCGCGGTGGCGTTCCGCGCCGACGGCCACGAGCACATGGCCCTGGTCCACGGCAAGACCAGGATGCGGGAACACGTCCTCGTCCGCGTCCACTCCGAGTGCATGACCGGTGACATCTTCGGGGCCATGCGCTGCGAGTGCGGCGAACAGCTCGACGCGGCCCTGGACGCCATCGTCCGCGAGGGCAACGGCATCCTGGTGTACCTGCGGGGTCACGAGGGACGGGGGATCGGCCTGGTCGAAAAGGTCCGAACCCACGTGCTCCAGGACGAACAGGGCCTCGACACCCTCGACTCCGCGACCACCCTCGGCCTACCGGTGGACGTCCGCGACTACACGCCGGCCGCCTTGGTGCTGCGCCACCTCAGGGTCCAGTCGGTGCGCCTGATGTCCAACAACCCGGACAAGATCGCCGCATTGGAACAAAACGGCATCCGGGTGACCGCCCGCGTCCCCCTCCTCATCTCGCCCAACACCCACAACGTCAACTACCTGCTGGCCAAACGCAACCGCTTGGGCCACGACCTGCCTCAAGTCGACGGACCCGCCCTGAAGTCCACTGTGGACGCGTCTGCTAGTGCTCGGCGGCAAGGGATCGGCTGATGTAGTGCGCGCTCAGTGTTGCGAAGATGTACGCCTGCAACACCTGGATGAACGCTTCCAGCAGTGTGATCCCGATGGCCAGCACGAAACTGATCACCGACACCGGCTTCAGCCACGCCCCCGCGTGCAGCAGGAGGAACTCGCCGCCCAGCACGAACACCATCACCAGCAGGTGCCCCGCGAACATCGCCGCGAAGACCCGGATCGCCAACGTCAACGGGTCGAAGAAGAACTTCAGGATCACCTCGGTCGGTTATCAGCAACCCCCACAGCACCGGTTTGGGCACTCCCGGCACGATGAACTGGTTGCGCAGGTACCCACGCAGCCCGTGCCGCTTGATCCCCACGTAGTGGTACACCGGGTACACCACCAGGAAGGCCAGCGCGACCGGGAAGCCCACGTGCGCCATGGTCGGGAACTGCACCAGCGGGATGATGCCGAAGATGTTGTTCACCAGCACGAAGCAGAACAGCGTGAGGATGAACGGCACGTACGGCTGGAAGTTCTTCGCGCCTATGCGCTCCCGCGCGATCGTGTTGCGCCCCAGGTCGTAGATCGATTCCGCGGCGAACTGGAACCTGCTGGGCACCAACGTGAGCTTTCGGGTCGCGGCCAGGAAGAAAGCCGCGATGATCACCACCGAGAGCGCGATCAGGACCATCGGTTTGGTGACCCACCCGAAGATCGCGGGTGGGAAGAAGTCCGCTGTTCCCGGCGGTGTGAAGGTGTTGTCGGCCATGGGCGTTCCCCCCGTCCAAGGTCTTGACGCGGACTTTACCCGACCGCGCTGGCCGCAATACCGCGATTTCTCGGTCAGCGATCAGGAGAACCGAGCAGGCGATCCAGGTGGTGGTCCACGACCGCCCGCGCGTCCGCCGCCGTGGTCTGCCCGCACGCGACCTCGGCGGCCAGGCCGTTGGCCAGTGCCCACAGGCCGTGCGCGTCCAGGGGCGAACCGACCACCTCCGTCGTGAACGCACGCAGCTCCACGTCGTCGGCGAACAGCGCCTCCGCGATCGCCCGGTCGTCCAGCGCCCGCCCGAGGAACGCCGTCCAGACCCGCACGGCCTGGCGCGTGTCCGGGTCGTCGCCCAGCAGTTCGGCGAGCGTCGCGCGCAGCACGTCCTCCGCTCCCGGTGCCACCAGCCCGGCGATCCGCCGCCTGATGCGGCCCTCCATCCGCTGCTGGGCCAGCCGCAGCCCGTAGAGCAGCAGGGCGTCCTTTGTGCCGAAGTAGTGTTGCACCCGCCCCACGGACACGCCTGCCTCGCCGGCCACCTCCCGCAGGCTCACCGCCTCCAACCCGGACCGCGCCACCAGCCGCCACACCGCCTCGGCGATGGCGGCTTTGTGCTGTTCGCGCTGGTCGGGGTCGATCTTGCGGGCCACGCCGACAGCATATCAATACGGTCGTATTGACAATGGGCCACCATTGGCGGTGCGACCGTATTGGCAATTGGGGGACGTGATGGCCCCGAGGTTCGCCCCGGTGGTGGGGCTGTTCGTGCTGGCGCCGTTCGTGGGGGAGTTCCTGCTGGGCAACCTCACGCTGGGCGAACTCGGCCTGGGGTTGGTGCTCGCGCCGATGTACGGGTTCGGCGCGATCCTGGTCCGCGAGACCGCCCGCCGCTGGGGTGGCGGCTGGGCGTCGGTCGTGCTGCTCGCCGCGGCGTACGCGCTGGTCGAGGAGGGGCCGGTGGACCAGTTGCTGTGGAACGACTCCTACGCCGGCCAGGACCTGCTGCACGGTCCGTCGTACGTGCCCGCGCTGGGGATGAGCGTCGAACTGACCCAGGCCGTGCTCGCCCTGCACACCGTGTGGAGCATCTGCGTGCCCATCGCGATCGTGGAGGCGTTCGTGCCGGACCGCAGGCCGTGGCTGGGCCGGGTGGGCTTGGCGGTGGTCGCGGTGCTGTTCGGTTGGGCGCGGTGTTGGTGTTCTGGGGCAACTACTCCGTCGAGCACTTCGTGGCTTCACCGTGGCAGATCGGTGGGGTGTCCGCCGTGATCGTCGCCCTGCTGTTCGGTGCTTACCGGCTCAGGGCCTGGCATCCATCCACAGTGGACGAAGATGCACCGAAGCCGTGGCTGGTCGGGGCGATCGCGCTTCTGGGGACCAGCGCGTACCGGGGGCCGGCGGTGTTGGTGACGGCCGAGTGGTACGAGTGGGTCGGGTCGTCGTGCGGTGCGTCGTGGTCGTGGCGGGTGTGGTGCTGGTGACGCGGTGGTCGGGGTCGCGCGGGTGGGACGGCCGGCACCGGTTCGCCCTCGCCGCCGGGGCCACCCTGACCTACGTGTGGTCGGCGTTCCCGACCCAGCCCGAATCCGGGGGAGCGCACGACCTCCTGGGCAACGTCGTGTTCGGCGCGGTGGCGTTGGTGGTGCTGGCTCTCGCGGGGCGTAGAGTCGCAACTGGACCAACCGGGTGAACTGATCGACTGGGGGATGGGCGTGGAGATCCGTCGGGGTGGCTTGGACGACCTGCCGTCGGTGATGGCGATGCTGGACGGCGCGGTGGAGTGGCTGGGTTCGGAGGGCCGCACGGGGCAGTGGGGCACCGAGCCGTGGTCGACCAACCCGGACCGGGTGCGGAAGATCACCGAGAAGCTGCGCGACGAGACCGTGTGGATCGCCGAGGTCGACGGCGAGCCGGCGGGCGCGCTGACCCACTCCGAGCGGCCCATGGAGTACGTGCCGCGGGTCGAGGAGCCGGAGCTGTACATCAGGCTGCTGGTGACCTCCCGCAAGCACACCGGCAAGGGCGTCGGCAGCGCGCTGCTCGACCACGCCCGCGCCCAGGCCCGCGCGCAGGGCGTCGACCTCGTCCGGGTCGACTGCTACGCGGGCGGTGACGGCCGGCTCGTGGAGTACTACAAGCGCAACGGTTTCCAGCCCGTCGAGACCTTCATGGTCGGCGAGTGGCCGGGCCGGCTGCTGGTCGACCGGGTCGGTGTCGACACCACTGCGTGACCGGTCGGGCACACCGCGTTTCCATTGCCCCACAACGGCAATCGCCCCTGAGCTGAGCCGGACGGCCACACCCGATGGGCCGGTCGGGTGCCCGGAAACCGTTGGCACTTCGCGCATCCGCAGTCTCGACGGGCTCCGGGTCACGGCGTTGCCCGCCAACGCCGGATCGTCGCCAATCCTGGTGGGACCCGAGCGGTCTGAGGAGTGGCGATGGCGGTCCTGGTGTTGGGGCGGCCCGCGGTGCGGGGCCTTGGTGTCACGCGGCACCCGGCGCGGCGGATGGTGCGGGTGCTGCTGGGTGTGCTGGCGGTGCGGGCCAACCGGGCGTTGCCGCCGGAATGGCTGATCGACGCGCTGTGGCCGGAGAAACCGCCGCCGTCGGCCGCCGCGAACGTGCGCTCGCACCTGGCGGAACTGCGCCGCACCCTGGCGAACCTCGCGCCCGGCGGCCCGTGCATCGTCACCTCCCGCGACGGGTACGTGCTCGCCGCCGCGCCGGATGCCGTTGACGTCACGCGGTTCCAGCGGCTGGTGCGGGAGGGCCGCGAGCTGCACGCGCACGGCGAGGACGCCGCCGCCGCGCACTCGCTGGAGCGCGCGGTGGCGCTGTGGCGGGGTCCGGTGATGGCGGGTGTACCGATTCCGGACGTGGTTCGGCCGGACGTGACCGTGCTGGAGGAGCAACGGGTCAGCGCCGTCGAAGACCTCGCCGAGGTCCGGCTGGCGTTGGGGTGCCACGGTGAACTGGTGGCCGCGCTGGCCGGGCTGGTCGTCGAGCACCCGTTGCGGGAACGGCTGTGGCGGCTCCTGGTGGCGGCGCTGGCCGCGTCCGGTCGGCGCAGCGAAGCCCTTGCGGTGTACCGGAGGTTGGTCCAGGTGCTGGACGCGGAACTCGGCGTCGAGCCCAGTGCCGCCACGACGTCGCTCTACGAAGAGGTCCGGCGCGGCGGGCACGACTGAACGCACGACTGAACCCGGCGGGCACGACTGAGCGACGGGGGACCGCTGCCGCGTGTGCGCTCCCGTGTACATCCCATTTCTACACTCGCCGCTCCTGTCCACGGAAGGAGTTCGGATGACCACCGCACTGCTCGAAAGCGCCGAGGAACTGGTGGCCCGCTGGCGCGCGGGGCTGGACGAGGTCGACAACCCGGCCGGCCCGCTGTTCGCCAACGGTGAGTTCGCGGAGGGCGACATCGTGGCGTGCAACCCGCCCGGCAGCCGCTGCTCGTCGTGCACGGCGTCCCGTCCGGTGTACTGCTGCTGACCGGACATGACTGGTGACGAGGTCGGCGAACTCGACCGGACCCTGGATTGGCTGATCGGTCCCGCGCTGGACCGGCTGGCCCGCTGCCTGGCCGAGGTCGCCGACCTCGGCGCCGCCGAAGCGGGTGCCCTGCTCGCCGCGACCCGCGAAGTGCTGCTGGACGTGGTGCGGCGCAAGGTGATCCGCGTGCTCGTGCTGGAGCTGAACGCCGCCCGCGTCACCGGCCGGCTGCACGCGCCCGACCCGGCGGGCCGCTGGTCGGAGTTCCTGGCCGCCGCCGCGCGGCCGGAGTTCTGGCACGACCTGACCCGCCACTACCCGCACCTGGTCACCCGCCTGCACACCACCGTCGACAACCGCATCGACGCGATCCACACCCTGGCCCGGCGGTTCGCCGTCGACCGCCCCCGCCTGGCCGCGCTTCTGGGGACGGACGCGGGCGAGTTGCTCAAGGTGGAGTTCGGCGCGGGCGACAGCCACCACCGCGGCCACACCGTGACCCTCGTGCACTGCACCGGCGGCACCGTCGTCTACAAGCCCCGGCCGATGCAGGTCGACGACCGACTCGCGGAGCTGCTGGCCGTGCTGACCGCCGGCGACGAGCACCCGATCCGCGTGCCGAAGGCGTTGGTGCTGGAGGAGTACGGCTGGGCCGAGCACGTGGCCCACCGCTACTGCGAGACCGACGCCGAGCTGGACCTGTTCTACCGCAACCTGGGGCACTGGCTGGCCGTCATGCGCCTGGTCGCGGGCACGGACCTGCACGCGGAGAACATCATCGCCTGCGGCCCGGTGCCGGTCGTGGTGGACTGCGAGAGCGTCTTCACGCCCCGGCCGCCGCACCCGCCGACCGGCGCGGGCGAGGCCACCGACCTGGTCGCCGAACAGCTCAACGGGACCGTGCTGCGCACCGGCCTGCTGCCCGGCCGGGGCGCGGGCCTGGGCTGGCGCGGCGTGGACGGGTCGGCGATGGGCGGCCTGCCCGGCGAGCAGCCCGACATCGGCCTGCCCGACCTGGTCGGCGCTGGCACGGACGCCGCGCGGGTGGCGATCGTGCCGTCCCAGCCGCCGCCGACCCGCAACCTGCCCAGCCCGCAGCCCCGCCTGGCCCGGCACTGGCCGCGCGTGGTCGCCGGGTTCGACGAGATGGCCGCCCGGATCACCGCCCTGGACGACGAGGACCGGCTGGCACCGCTGCTGGAGACGTTCGCCGACTGCGTGGTGCGGGTGATCGTGCGCGACACCGAGTCCTACACCGAACTGGCGCGGATGCTGTGGCACCCGGCCGGTCTGCACGACCAGGAGGCCGCCGAGCGCAAGGCGCGCGCGCTGCTGGCGCGGCACTCGATCAACACGCGCGGACCGGGCGACCCGGACGTGCACGCGGCGGAGGTCGCGGAACTGCTGGTGGGGGACATCCCGGTGTTCACCACCACCCCCGCCGAGGGTTGGCTGCACACGCCGGGCGGGCTCGTGTGCGGGCCGAGGGTGGACCAGGTGGCGTTGGCGCTGCACAACTGGCGAACGGCGGACTTCGCGCTGGAACGCCGGGTCACGCACGCCGCCCTGGTGAGCGCGTACCTGAACCAGGGCGCGGAACCGGACCTGGGCCGCATGTCAGCCGGCGAGCCGGAACAGTCCGATGCGGACGGTCGGCGGCGTCGGCTGGCGGCGCGCTTGATGGGCGAGCTGGCGGCGGAGGCGGTGCGGGGGAGTGACGGCACGGCCACGTGGTTCGCGCCGATCCTGGACCGGTCGGGTTGGCAGACCACGCCGTTGACACCCGACCTGTACGGCGGGACGTTGGGTGTCGGGGTGCTGCTGGCGGCGTACCGGCGGGAGGTCGAGGCCGGTCGCGCGGACGCCGTCGAGGGTGTGGCGGAGCTGTTGGAGGGCACCGTGCGCACCGCGCGGTTGACCCAGGTGTGGTGGGCGGCGCAGGCCGAGCACACGCGTCGGCGGCCCGACCCGGCGGGCGGGTACATCGGCCTGGGCTCCCAGATCTGGTGCTGGCTGACGCTGGACCGGCTGGGCTTGGACTGCGTCGAGGACGCCCTGTTCCTGGCCCGTCAGCTGCCCGCGTCGCTGGACGCCGGCGAGGGGCCCGATCTGGTGGTCGGCACGGCCGGCGCGATCGTCCCGTTGCTGATGCTGGCCGCGCGGACCGGCGACACGCGGTGGACCGACTTGGCGTTGCGCGCCGGGGACAAGCTGGCCGAAGACGCCGTGCGTGGGGACGGTGTGGTGCGATGGCCCGCGCCGAACTGGCCGGGTGGCATCGGCGGGTTCGCCCACGGGGCAACGGGGATCGGCTGGGCCTTGGCGAAACTCGTGGCCGCTACCGGGGAGAAGCGGTTCACGCCGTTGGTCGAGGGTGCGGCGGCGTTCGAAGAGACCTGGTACAGCACGGAAAGACAAGCGTGGATGGACCCGCGTGAGCCGGACACCATCGCGGCGGCATGGTGCCACGGCGCGATCGGCGTGGGGCTGGCAGCGGCGGACGTGCCCGCGTTGGGGGAGCGGGACGTGCTGCGGCGGGCGGCGTTCTCGGCGTGGCGGGACGGCCTGGGGTGGACGCACACCCTGTGCCACGGCGACACCGGGGTCTGGGAACTGCTCACCACCGCGCTGGCCGCCGGTGCCGCACCCGACGGGCTCGACCGGGCGACGCTGGACGCGACCGTGCTGGGCAGCCTGGAGACCAACGGAGTGACCACGGGCCTGGCGCGCGAGGTGTACTCGCCGAGCGTCATGTCCGGCTCGGGCGGGGTGGCGTACCAGTTGCTGCGGATGCACCCGGAGTGCGACCTGCCGTCCGTGCTGCTGCTGGGCGAGGCGCCATGACCGAGCCCGATCCGCGCGACGGCAACCTGGTCACCCCGCACTGGCAGCTCGACGACTCGTCTGCCACCCGGCGCAGCCTGCGTGATGTCCCGGCGGCCACGTGGCCGGTGCTCAAGACGATCTGGCAGGCCGCGCCCGGGGCGGCGGTGGCGGTCGCGGTGATGCAGGTGGTGTCGGGGCTCGCGGCGGCGTTCGGGCTGTTCGCGACCACCGGGGTGCTGACCGAGTTGCTGGCGGGCGGGCCGACGACCGAGCGGGTGGTCGCCGCGCTGCCGGACCTCCTGCTGGTGGGCGGGGCGTTCGGGTTGCGCGGCGCGATGGACGTGGGTGTCGCGCTCGCCCACGCCCGGATCACGCCATCGGTGCGGCGGCTGGCCGAGGAACGCCTGTACGCGGCGAGCCTGGGCGCGGACCTGGCAGCCTTCGACGACGCCCGCTTCTACGACCGGATGCACCGAGCGCGGGACCGGGGGTTGTTCTTCCTGGAACGGGCCGCGGACAACCTGGTCGAGCTGGCCGGGTCGTTGATCGGGATCGCCGCGGCGGCGGGCAGCTTGGCTTTGTTGCACCCCGTGCTGTTGCCCGTGCTGCTGCTGGCGGTGCTGCCGGACGGGTGGGCGGTGCAGCGGGCCGCGCGGCTGGCGTACGCGAGCGTCGGGCGGACGGTGGTGCTGGACCGGCGGGTGCAGATGGTGTCCGACCTGGCCACGGAACGGGAGCCGGCCGCGGAGATCCGGGCGTACCAGGCGGAGCCGTTCGTGCTGGACGAGTACCGGGTGGCCGCGGACCCCTTGCGCGACGAGGACGTCCGGCTGGCGACCGCGCAGGCCCGGGTGCGCGGGGTCGGTCGGGCGCTGGCCGGGTTGGGGCTGGCGGTGACGTACGTCGTGTTGGGGCTGCTGGTGCGTTACGAGTGGGTGGCGCTGGCGGTGGCCGGCACGGCGGTGATCGCGATCCGGGTGGCGACGACCGCGTTGAACCGGTTGGTGCTGGCCGCGAACCAGTTGGTGGAGCAGGGCATGTACATCGCCGACTACCAGGACTTCCTGGCGTCGGCGCAACGTCCGCCGGCGGGTCCTGCGGTCGAGTTGGACCCGAGTCGGGTGAGTTTGGACGGGGTCGTTTTCACCTATCCCGGCAGTGCTCGCCCGGCGATCGACGGGGTGACGTTGACGATCGAGCCCGGTGAGACGGTGGCACTGGTGGGGGAGAACGGGTCCGGCAAGACCACGTTGGCCAAGTTGATCGCCGGGCTGTACACGCCGACGTCCGGTTCGGTGCTGTGGGGCGCGCAGGACATCGCGTCGGTGGACCGCGCCAGCGTGGCTTCGCAGGTGATGATGGTGTTGCAGGACCCGGTGCGGTGGCCGCACACCGCGCGGGTGAACGTCCGGGTGGGTCGGCATTCGCGGCCCGATCCGGACGGGGTGGCGTTGAAGCAGGCGGCGGGGCAGGCGGGTGCGGACGTGGTGGTGGACGGCTTGCCTTCGGGGTGGGAGACGTTGCTGTCCAAGCAGTTCCGGGGCGGGGTCGAGTTGTCCGGCGGGCAGTGGCAGCGGTTGGCGGTGGCGCGGGGGTTGTTCCGGGACGCGCCCTTGCTGATCTGGGACGAGCCCACCGCGCCCTTGGACGCCAAGGCGGAGTTCGCGGTGTACGAGTCGTTGCGGGCGTTGGCGGAGGACCGGACCGTCGTGCTCATCACGCACCGGCTGGCGAGTGTGCGGCACGCGGACCGGATCTTGTTGCTGCACGAGGGGAAGCTGGTGGAGCAGGGCACGCACGGGGAGTTGCTGGCGTTGGGTGGGCGGTACGCGGACTTGTACGAGTTGCAGAGCCGGATGTACGCCGATGCTTGATCTGGTGGGGCCGGGGGACGAGCGGTACGCGTTGTGCCGGAGCCAGTTCATCGGGCGTCCGGTGGAGGTGTTGCCCCGGGCGGTGGCGTTCTGCGCGGACGCGGACGCGGTCGTGGAGGCGTTGCGGTTGGCGCGGGCGGAGGGGTGGCCGTTCGCGATCCGGGGTGGTGGGCACAGCAATGCTTGTCACAGCAGCACTTCCGGGCTGTTGATCGATCTGGGTGTCAATGCCGGTGTGGTGGCTGATGGTGCTTCGGTGACGGTTGGTGGCGGGGTGCGGGTGGGGGATGTGGCCGCTCGGTTGGATGGGCGGTTGGTGCCGTCGGGGTCGTGTCCATCGGTGGGATTGGTGGGTGCGGCTCTCGGGGGTGGGTTCGGGAGTCATGGGCGGCTGCACGGGTTGACGTGTGATGCGTTGCTGTCGGCGGAGGTCGTGCTGGCGGATGGGGAGGTCGTGCACACCGATGACGAGCCGGACTTGTTGTGGGCGCTGCGGGGTGCGGGTGGTGGGAACTTCGGGGTGGTGACGAGGGCGACTTTCCGGACTTTTGCGGCTCGGGAGCGGGTGCACTTCCGGTTGGAGTGGCCGTTCGGGCGGGCGGCGGATTTGGTGCGGTGGTGGCAGGAGTGGGCGCCGTTCGCGGAGGACGCGGTGTCGGCGGAGCTGGTGTTGATGTGCCCGCAATACCCCGAGGAGGAGCCGACCGTGTTGTTGATCGGCGCTGCTCCAAGCGTTCCGGAGTGTCCCGTCGACCCGGCTTTCGAAGAGGTCGTAACGGTTTCGGCGGCGGAGGCCGGGTTGTTGCACGCCACTCCGTACTCGGCGGTGGCTGAGGACCCGGCCAGCATTCCGCTGATGTCGGAACGGCCGGGGATGTCTACGGCTAAGACGGAGTTCTTCGCCGAGCCGCTTCCTGATCGGGCCATCGCCGATCTGCTGGACCACCTGACGGCGGGCAGGGCGATGGGCGAGTTGCGGGAGGTCGCCTTCACGCCGTGGGGTGGGGCCTATGCGCGCACGACCGACACCGCCTTTGTCCACCGCACGCCGACTTACCTGGTCAAGCACACGGTTCTGGTGGGGCCGGGTGGCGCGGCCAGGCGGTCGAAGGAGGTGTTGGCGTGGCTCGACCGGAGTTGGGGCATCCTCCACCCGTGGGGCACGGGCGGTGTCTACCCCAACTTCCCCGATCCGGATCTGCGCGACTGGCTGACTGCTTACTACGGTGGACACGTGGGGCGGTTGCGGGCGTTGAAGCGCCGGTACGACCCCACCAACGTCTTCAACTTCCCGCAGTCGATCCCGCTCTAAGCAGGTTTGGTGGCGATGATCAAGGACTGGCCTGGGGACGTGCGCAGCGGGTGGGTGGTGATGGTTGTCAGGCCGGCGGTGGTCAGCCATGACTCGATCTCGGCCGTTGGGTAGACCTGACCGCCCTGGCCGTGGAACAGGTTGAGGCTGAAGACGCGGGCGAAGGCGTCGCCGGCTCGGTCCTCGCTGTGTTCGTCGTGCTCCAGCAGCACCACCGACCCGCCTGGGCGCAGGGCGGCGGCCACCCGGGTCAGGAGGTCCTGGTTGGCGGGCGCGGGGCGGCCGTGGACCACGTTGAACAGCAGAACCGTGTCGAAGTCGGTGCCCAGGTCCAAGGAGTCGTAGTCGCCGGGGCGGAGGGTGATCCGGTCGGTCAGGTCGGACTTGGCGACCGCCTCCTCGCCTACCGCCAACGCCTCGGGGAGGTCTATCACGGTGGCGTGGAGGGTTGGGTTCGCCGTGCACAGGCGGATCGCGTACTTGGCGTGGCCGCCGCCCAGGTCCAGCAGAGTGCTGCCGACCGGGACGTGAGTCGACACCTCCGGGGCGATGCTGTCGGCGTGGCTGGACAGCATGGTCTGGAAGCGGTGGAGGGTTTCCGGGCGGTCGGAGAGCCAGCCGTAGAAGTCCAAGGCGGGTTTGCCGGTGCGGATGGAGTCTTCGAGGCCGTCCCAGGAGTCGAACAGGACCGTGGCCCAGAAGCGGTCGACCTCGCTGTAGCCGTTGCCGGACAGCCACTTCTGGGTGGGCGCGGTGTTGCTGTAGGTGTCGTCGGCCTGTTCCAGGTAGCCGAAGGCCACCAGGGCCTCGCAGAGCAGGGCGGTGCCGCGCGGGTCGGTGCCCAAGGTCCGAGCCAGGTCCGCTGAGGTCAGGGGTTTCGGGGACAGGGCGGCGAAGACCCCCAGGCGCAGGGCGGCGGCCATGGAGCGGTAGGCGGCGGTGGAAATCAGGTCCACAAAGGACGGTGGACCCTCGCCGGGTTCCAGGTGCAGTGGCATGTCAGGACCTTTCCGGCAGGACGCCAGCGGTGGCCAGGAAGTCGATGTGGCGGCCGATCATCTCGGCGTCGGCCGGGGGGAACTCCACGCCGCACTCGGCCGCCGCCGCCCACGTGGCCGAGCAGTCGAACACGGGGTGGGCGCGGCGGGTGGTGGTCAGGCCGAACGCCAGCGGGCCGAACGCGCTGTCCGGGCTGTCCAGCATGAGCGCCCGCCACGCCTGGTAGTCCAGGACCTCGGTGGGGTAGCCCTTGGCGTTGAGGACGTCGCCCAGGTCGGCGTAGCGGAAACCGTCGGCCCGGTAGTAGTGGAAGTCCTTGCCGGCGTGCTCGGGGCGCAGCGAGATGCCGGCGATGGCGGCGGCCAGGCGGTCCACCGGCAGCATGTCGATGACGTCCTCGGTGCGGGGCACGGCACCGGTGTGGGCGCAGGTGGCGATCTGGCGGCTCAGGTACGACTCGGTCTTCGCGGTGCCGGTCCGGACGTCGCCGACGATGGCGGCGATGCGGTGGATCGACACCGGGACCCCGCGGTCGCGCGCCAGCACGCCCATCATGTCGGCGACCCACTTGGTGGTGTGGTAGCCGGTGTCCAGCCCGGCCGGGTCCTCCGGTCGGTCGGTCTCCTTGACCACCTGCTGGTCGTAGGAAGCGCCCAGGAACACGCCCAGCGTGGACATCAGGTGCAACGGCTTGGTGCGGTAGCGGGTCGCCAGGCGCAGGACGTCGACCGTGCTGCCGACGTGCGGCGGCATCATCCACTGGTAGGTCAGCACGAAGTTCATCACCGCGCCGTTGTGGTAGACGGCGTCCATGCTCTCGGCCAGCGCGTCGAACTCGTGGTTCGTCAGGCCGAGCATGGGTTTCGACATGTCACCGACCACCGGGAGGACCCGGGCCAGCGCGTCCTCCGGCACGTCGAGGTGTGCTCGCCGGAGGTTGGCGCGGACGCGGGCGGACGCGACCGCCGGAGTCTCCGCGCGGACCAGGCAGTGGACTTCGGCATCGGTCCGGGCCAGCAGCTCGGCCAGCAGGTGCGCGCCCAGGAAGCCGGTCGCGCCGGTGAGCAGGACCCGTTGGGGCGGTCCGGACACGGTGACACCGGCGGGGACCACGTCGTCGGGTGGTGTGGCGTCCACCCACATCTGCTCGACGGTGGGCAGGCCCGACTGGTAGCGCTTGGCGAAGGTGTGGTCGGACGCCGCCGCGCTCTCCACCACCTCGGCCAACTCGGCCAGGTCGGCGGTGGCGAACAGGGCGCGCAGGGGCACGGTCACACCCAGCAGCGACCGGACCTTCGCCAGCACGGCCGCCGCGATCAGCGAATGCCCGCCCAGGCCGAAGAACGAGTCGTGCCGGCCGACCAGGGGCGCGTTGAGCACCTCCGACCAGATCTCCGCCAGCACCCGCTCGACGGCCGTGCGCGGGGGCTCGTACGGCTTGGCGTCCACCACCGGCTCGGGCAGCTTCCGCCCGTCCACCTTGCCGTGCGCGGTCAACGGGAGTTCGTCCAGCACCACCCGGGCGCCGGGCAGCATGGCCTCGGGCAGGTGTTCGGCGCAGAACGCCCGCAGCTCGTCCAGTTCCGGCGCGGTCTCGCCGGCGCGCGGCACCACGTACGCCACCAGGGTGTCCGACCGGACCGCCACGGCCGCCTCGACCAGCTTCGGGTGCTTGAGCAGCGCCGCCCGCACCTCGCCCGGCTCGATCCGGTGCCCGCGCAGCTTGACCTGGTCGTCCACCCGGCCCAGGAACTCCAGCGTCCCGTCGGGCAGCAGCCGCGCCAGGTCGCCGGTCGCGTACACCCGTCCGCCCGGCACGGACGGGTCCGGCAGGTACGCCGAGGCCGTGCGCGCCGGGTCGCCCCGGTAACCCCGGGCGGGGGCACGGCCGCCGATGTAGAGCTGTCCGGGGACACCCACGGCGACCGGGCGCAGGTCGGCGTCCAGCACGTACGCGCGGACACCGGTCAACGGCCGGCCGATGGGCAGCGTGGCCGAACGGGGGTCGACCTCGGCGGCGTCCAGCGTCCGGTACGCGGTCGCGCACACCGTGGTCTCGGTCGGCCCGTAGTGGTTGACCAGCGACACCCCGGTGGCGGCCGCCCACTCGGCGACCGTCGCCGGCGGCACGGCCTCGCCACCGATCATCATGACCCGCAACGGGCTCGCGGTGTCGGTCACGCCCGCCAGGTCGGCCACCCACCGCTTCCACAGCGCGGCCGGGGCGTCCACGGCGGTCAGCCCGTGCTCGGCGCACAGTCGCAGCAGGTCCGGGCCGCCGATCGCGGCGGGCTCGGGGTGCACGGCCACCGCCGCGCCCGCGCACCACGCCGGGAACACGTCACCCACCGAGGCGTCGAAGCTCAACGGCGGCACCATCAGGATGCGTTGCCCCGGCCCGAAGTCGTGCAGCTCGACGAACGCCCGCGCGAGGTTGGCCAGCGTGTCGTGCTGGACCTGCACGCCCTTGGGCACTCCCGTCGACCCGGACGTGTAGATCACGTACGCCAGCCGACCGGGGTGCGCGTCGAAGACCGGCGCCGCCGCGGCCTCGCCGGTGAACGCCTCGTCCGCGGTGTCCAACAGGGCCCCGTGGAACTCGCCGAACCGGTCCCGCGTGCCCGGCGCGGTGATCACCACGGGCGCGCCGCAGTCCGCGAGCAGGCCGGCGAGCCGGGCGGGCGGGTGCGCCGGGTCGAGCGGCACGTACGCGCCACCGGCCTTGAGGATCGCCAGCAGCGCCACGAACGCGTCCGCCCCGGCCTTGAGCGCGAGCCCCACCGGCACCTCCGGCCCGACCCCGAGGTCCGCCAGGACGTGCGCGACCTTGTTCGCCCGCCGGTCCAGCTGCGCGAAGGTCAGCGACGAGCCGCCGACCTCCAGCACGGCCGTGGTGTCCGGATGGGCGTGGACCTGCTCGGCGATCCCGGCCAGCACGTCGGGGCTGTCCGGCGCGGGCTGGGCGTTGAGCAGTTCCGCGGCGACCCGGTCCGACTCCGTGGTCCACTCGACGGTCGACAGCCGGCTCTCGGCGGTCCACGACTCCAGCACCGTCAGCAGTTGCTCGGCGAACCGGGCCACCGTGTCCGGCTCGAACAGGTCCGTGCTGTAGTCGAGGTTCGCGGGCCAGTCCCCGTCGGTCTCCCGCACGTGCAGGGTCAGGTCGAACCGGCTCGTGCCCCGGTCCGCGGTCAGCGGCTCGGCGGGCAGCCCGCCCCAGCGCCCGGCGCCACTGCCCCGGTTGAGCACCAGCATGACCTGGAACAACGGGTGGTGCGCGAGGTCCCGGCGGGGCGCGACCCGCGCGGCCACCTCGTCGAAGCTGACCTCGGCGTGGTCCAGCGCGTCGATCGCGACGGCCTTGGCCCGCTTGAGCAGCTCGGCCACGGTCGGGTCGCCGGACAGGTCCATGCGCAGCGCGGTCGTGGTGACGAACATGCCCACCGACCGCTCCAGCTCGGGGAACGGCCGGTGCGTGGTCGGCGAGCCGATCACGAGGTCGTCGGCGCCGGACCGGCGGGACAGCACCAGGGAGAACGCCGCCAGCAGCCCGGCGAACGTGGTGCACCCGTGCGCCCGGGTCAGCTCGGCCAACCGACCGGCCAGCGCGGCGGGCACGACGAACCGGTGGCTGCCGCCGGCGACGGTCCGGTTCGGGGTGCGCGGCCGGTCCGCCGCCAGGTCCAGCACGTCGGGCGCGCCGGCGAGGCGGTCCGCCCAGTGGTCGAGCTGGCGCTGCCGCTCGCCGTCCGCGAGCCGCCCGGACTGCCAGTGCGCGTAGTCCGGGAACTGCGCCCCGACCGGCGCCAGCGCGACGCCCGCGTAGGCGTTGCCGATCTCCTGCGCCACCACGCCCAGCGACACGTCGTCGCACACGATGTGGTGCGCGGTCACGACCACGGCCGACGACCCGGGGCCGACCCGGATCAACCGGACCCGCACCAGCGGCCCTTCCTCCAGGTCGAACGGGGTGTCCACTTCGGACACCACCAGGTCTTCCAGCGACCCGTCGAGGTCGGTCACCACCACCGGCACCGACAGCGACGGCAGCACCTGCTGCGCGGGCGTGCCCTCGTCGTCCACGATCCGGGTGCGCAGGGCCTCGTGCCGGGCCACGACCACGTCCACAGCCCGCCGCAACCGCTCTGGGTCGACCTCACCGGCCACCCGCACCGCGAAGAACATGGCGTACGCGCCCGAGTCCAGCCCGAGCCGACCGGTCAGCCACAGGCCGCGCTGGTTGCCGGTCAGCGGGACGACCGCGCCCTCCGGCCGGCGCGGCACGCTCTGGCGGCCCCCCAGGCCGCGCTGGGCGAGCAGGCGCTCCAGCAGCCGCTCGCGGTGGTCGGACAGTTCGGTCACGAGTGCGTCCTCTCCGGGTCCGGCTGCTCTTCTGGGGTGGCGGTGGCCGCGTCGGGCAGGTCGTCCACGGTCCGCAGCCGGGGCCGCGACCACGCGAACGCGGTCAGCGCCAGCATCAGCACGCCGACCACGAGGAAGATCAGGGCGATGCCGCGGCCCTCACCGGTGCCGATCAGCGCACCCAGCGAGGACGCCAGCGCCCCGTCGGGCGCCATCAGCGGCTCGGCCACGCCGTCGGACAGCGGACCGATCACCAGGTAGGCCACCGGCATCGCGGCCGTGGACAGCGCCCGCACCACGCCGAGCACCCGGCCCAGCACGTCCTTGTCCACCTTGGTCTGCAACAACGTCACGCAGCACGTGTTCATCAGCGGCAACGTGAACAGGAACGCGGGCGCGGCCACCGCGATCAGCCACGGCGAGGGCGCGAGGCTGTGCAGGACGAGGAACACCCCGCCCAGCCCCAGCCCGGCGTAGATGCCCAGCACCCGCCGCTTCGGCCCGCCCCACGCGCCCATCACCAGCCCGCCGACGAACAGCCCACTGCCGCCCGCCGCCATCAGCAAGCCCAGCGTGGCCGGCGAGGAGAACGACAGGATCAGCGGCTGCACCAGCCCACCCGCCACGGCGAACAGGAAGTTCCACACCCCGAACACCGCGCACAGCACGAACAGGCCGGGCGCGCCGCGCAGCCACCGCAGGCCCGCCCCCAACCCCTGGGCACCGCTGCCCCGGCTCCCGCTCGCGCCCGCGGGGAGCCGGGCCAGCAGCAGCGCGGCGACCGCGAAGACCATCGACACCACGTCGATGACCAGCACGCCGCGCAGTCCGACCAGGCCGAGCAGCGCACCCGCGACCAGCGGCGCGGCGATCTGCACGCCCTGGGTGAGCTGCATCAGGCCGTTGACCCGACCCAGGTGCTCGGCCGGCACGAGCGCGGGCACCAGGGCCTGGTAGGCGATGAGGTGGAACGAGTTCAGCGTCGCGGTCAGCGCCGACGCCACGTAGACCTGCCACACCGCGAGGGAATCCGTGCTCACCGAGACCAGCAGCAACGCGGTCACCACGCCCGCGCCGGTGTCGGCGGCCAGCATGATCTTGCGCCGGTCGTACCGGTCGGCCACCGCGCCCGCGTAGGGCGCGAGCAGGATGCCCGGCACCACCGCGCAGAACTGGATCAGCACGAACTGGGTCACCGAGCCGGTGCCCAGGTACACCCACACGCCCAGCACGAACGCGGTCAGCGCCGAGCCGATCACGCTGACCAGCTGACCGGCCCAGACCACGGCGAACCGCTTCACGAGCCCTCCCCGAGCATGGCCGCGACCTCCTCGTCGGACAGCCCCGCGAGCTGCACCCGCAACTCCGCCACGGCCGTGATCCGGTCCGGCTCGTCCAGCGCCAGCAACGTCCCGGCCAGCCCGGCGACGGTCGGCGCGGCGAACAGCCGGCCGATCGGCACGGACACCGCGAACGCCCCGTGCACCCGCGCCAACGCCTTGGCCGCCAACAGGGAGTGCCCGCCCAGCGCGAAGAAGTCGTCGTGCACGCCGACCTCGGGCACCGCCAGCACCTCGCGCCAGATGCCCGCCAGCACCTCCTCGACCGCGTTCCGGGGCGCGACCCGCTCGCCACCGGCCGTCCAATCCGGCTCGGGCAGCGCCGCGCGGTCGATCTTCCCGTTGGGGGTCAACGGGAACGCGTCGAGCACGACGGCGGTCGCGGGCAGCATGTAGTCCGGCAGCCGCCCGGCCAGCGCACCGCGCAGCCGCGCCCAGTCCAAGGGGTGGTCGGCGACCAGGTAGGCGACCAGGCGGGCGTCCTTGGGCACCACCACGGCCTGCCGGACCTCGCCGGTGTCCAGAAGGGCGGTTTCGATCTCGCCCAGCTCGATGCGGAACCCGCGGACCTTCACCTGGTGGTCGGCGCGGCCCAGGAACTCCAGCGTCCCGTCGGCGCGGTGGCGGACCAGGTCACCGGTCGCGTACAGCCGCGCGCCCGGGGTCTTGGCGAACGGGTCGGGCACGAACCGGCTCGCGGTCAGCTCCGGGCGGCCCCGGTAGCCGCGCGCCACGCCCAGCCCGCCGATGTGCAGCTCGCCCACCACGCCCGGCGGCACCGGTTCCAGGCCGGAGTCGAGGACGTACAGGCGGGTGTTGCCGATGGGCGGGCCGATCACGACCGGCGCGGGCGACGGGTCGACCAGGCCGGCGGCCGACCAGACCGTGGTCTCGGTGGGGCCGTAGACGTTCCACAGCAGGGATTCGCCGGTCAGCAGGTCGTCGGCCAGGTCGCGGGGGAGCGCTTCGCCGCCGCAGATCCGGGTGGTGACGCCGTCCGGGACGCCGCCCGCCTCGACCAGCAGCCGCCACGTGGCCGGGGTCGCCTGCAGCACGGTCGCGTCTGTGAGCAGGTCGCGCAACGCTTTACCGTCCCCGGCGACCTCCGGCGGCACTACGGTGACCGACGCGCCGGCGGTGAGCGGGAGCAGCAGTTCCAGCACGGAGATGTCGAACGACAGCGTGGTGACGGCGGCCAGCCGGTCCTCGGGGCGGAGCCCGAACACCTGCTGGAACGACACCAGCAGGTTCACCACGGCCCGATGCGGCACCTCGACGCCCTTGGGCGTGCCGGTCGAGCCGGACGTGTAGATCACGTAGGCCAGGTCCTCGGGGTGCACCGGGGCCGGCGTCGGGGTGGCTGGTCTCGCGTCGGCCGGGGTGAGGAAGACACCGTCGAACGGGAGCGGGTCGAGGGCCGGATCGGTCAGCACGACCTCCGCGCCCGAGTCGGCCAGCATCAGCCCGAGCCTCGACGGCGGCCAGCCGGGGTCGAGCGGGAGGTAGGCCGCGCCCGCCTTCCAGATGCCGAGGACGGCCGCGACCAGGTCCGGGGTGCGCGGCAGGTGCAGGGCGACCAGCGAGCCCCGGCCCACACCGTGCCGTTGCAGGAGCGCCGCGATGTGGTCGGACCGCTCACCCAGCTCGCGGTAGCTCAACGGGCCGACGGCGGGCGCGTCGGGGTCGCCGGCGATCAGGTCGAGCGCGGTGGTCGCCTTGGGCAGCGGGAGTCCGGTGGCGTTGAAGCCTTCCAGGACCTCCCAGCGGTGGACCCCGGTCAGCGCGTCCAGCTCGGAGATCCGCCGCTCCGGGTGTTCGGCGGCGGCGACGAGCAGGGCGATCAGCCGGTCGGTGAAGTCGGCGATGGTGTCCTCGTCGAACAGGTCCGTGCTGTACTCGACGCCCAGCGCGAGCGTGTCGCCCCGGTGCTCGGCGGCCACCGTGATGTCGAACTTCGAGACCCCGGGGTCGGGCGTGATCGACTCGACCTCCAGTCCGGGCAGGCTGATCGCGACCGGCGGGGTGTTCTGGAGGATGAGCTGGGCCTGGAACAGCGGCGCGTGGCCCAGGCTGCGCTGGGGCCGCAGGTGCTCCACGAGCCGTTCGAACGGCAGCTCCGCGTGCGCCAGGCCGTCCACAGTGGACTTCTTGGTGCGTTCCAGCAGCTCCGCGAACGTGGGGTCGCCGGCCACCGAGGTGCGCAGGGCGAGGGTGTTGACGAAGAACCCGATCAGGTTCTCCAGATCCGGGTGGGAGCGACCGGCGACCGGGGTGCCGACGACCACGTCGTCCTGGCCCGCCAGCCGCCCCAGCCGGGCCGCGAAGGCTGCCAGGAGCACCATGAACAGGGTCACGCCGTGCTTGCGGGCCAGGGACTCCAGCGCCGCCAACGGCCCGGCAGCCACGGTGCCGTACCGCAGCGCGCCCCGGTACGTGCTCGCGGTCGGGCGCGGCCGGTCGGTCGGCAGGGTCAGCAGTTCGGGCGCGCCGTCGAGGTGCCGGGCCCAGTAGTCGAGGTGGGTCGCCGCGACCTCGCCCGCCATCCGGTCCCGTTGCCACACCGCGAAGTCCGGGTACTGCAACCGCAGCTCGGGCAACCGGGCCGCACGACCTTCCAGCGCCGCCGCGTACCCCTCGCCCAACTCGCCCAGCAGGACCGACAGCGACCAGGCGTCCGAGGTGATGTGGTGCAGGTTCAACACCAGGACGTGGTCGTCGTCCGCGAACCGGCCCAGCGAGGCCGTGAACAGCGGACCCCGCTGGAGGTCGAACCCGACCGCCCCGCGCTCGTCGGCGAACTTTCGAGTTTCAGACTCACGGTCACCGTCGGGCAACTCGAAGTCGTCGAGCGCGACCACCCCGGTGGGCGTCACCAGCTGCACGGGTTCGCCGCCGGAGTCCGGGAAGGTGGTGCGCAGGGCCGCGTGACGGGCCACGACGGTGTCCAGGGCTTGCCGCAGGGCCGAGCGGTCGAGCGGGCCGCGCAGGCGCAGGCCCAGCGGGATGTTGTAGACCGCGCCGCCGGGGGAGAACTTCTCCAGGAACCACAGGCGTTGCTGCCCGAACGACAGCGGGTAGGCGGCCGGTTTCGCCGCCCGCTCGCGCAGCCGGCGGGCCAGCAGTTCCCGCTTGCGCGCGGCGGACCCTGCGTCGGGGTGGGTCATGGTCAGCTCCCGGACGTGGCGAGTCGGTCGGCGGCGGCGCGGACGTCGCCGCGCAGGTGCGTGGGGACCCGGTCGCCGAAACGCTCCAGGTACGCGGTGAGGGTCACGTCGTCGTCCCGCAGGAACGGGAAGTCGGTGGGCACCATGTGCCGGATGGCCAGCATCGGCACGGGGCTGCTCAGCGGCCGGAACAGCGGGTTCCACAGGCCGGCCTTGTCCGGCGGGCCGGGGTGGAACTCGCCGACCATCAGGCCGTTGGCGGTGTACTCGGGTTTGAGCAGTTCCTGGGTCCGGTCCACGATGGACCAGTCGGCGGGATCGCGCAGCTCCGGGAACAGCACCAGGATCGTCTTGAACTGCGCGCCCGGCCCGGACCTCGGTTCCAGCTCGGCGAACCAGTCGCGGTAGTGCAGCAGCAGTTCGGCGAGTTCGGCGGGCTCGGTCGGGCGGCCCGGGTGCACGGACAGGAAGAACAGGCCCTTCTGCAGGGACGTGTCGGTGAACGGGCACACGTCGCCGCGCCGGCCCAGCTCCGGGTGCGGCGCGCACAGGTAGTCACCCGCCCATTCGAACACCGTCCGCAGCGCGACCTCGTGGGCGGCGACCTGCTCGGGGAGTGCGGGGGCGGCGAAGTCCGACGGCTCGACCAAGGGATGGGCCGGCCGGCTCGGGTGGATCAGCATCATCTCACCTGCCTCTTGCGGCGGACTCCTGCGAGGCCGCGTCGGCTTGTCGTGTCGCCTTTCCCGACGATCACGCCCTTCGATCGGCGGGACAGGCGGCGCGACGAGCCGACTTCCAGGCGGCCTCGCCGCGGCGCCGGAGGCGACGCAATCCAACGCAGTGCGAGTCCGACCATGCCCGCGCCGGTGAGCGCGGTGACAAGGGCCAACAGGCGGTCCTGGCGCTGGGCACGGGCCAGGGCTTCGCCGTAGGGCGTGGTCGTGTGCGCGATCAGGGTGTAGAGCGGCACCCAGGAGCGCGGGAACAGGCGGTGCAGCACCAGGTCCGCCTTCTTGCGGGCCAGGAACAGCGGCGAGCGCAGCTTGGCGCGCAGCTCCACGAAGTTGCGCTTGGACAGCTCCGCCAGCACGTCGGTGTGCGGCCGGCGCGCGTTCTCGAAGGCCGCCAACGCCTTCGGGAGGTCGTGCGGGTGGGCGGCCAGGCAGCGGTCCAGGACCGAGCAGTCCTCGAACGCGGCGTTCATGCCCTGGCCGAAGAACGGGTACACCGCGTGCGCGGCGTCGCCCAGCAGCACCACCCCGCGGCCGGACCCGGTGGCCAGGTGCCAGGGCTCGGTGCGGATGGTGACCAGGCTCGCGGGCGGGTGGGCCAGGAACTGCTCCACCACGTCCGGGATCAGGGTCAGGGTGTCGGGGAAGCGGCGGGCGAAGAACTCCCGCACCCGCGCGGCCGTGTCCAGCCCGGCGAAGCCCTGCGCCCCTTCGAACGGCAGGAACACCGTGGCGGTGAGCGAGCCGTCCGCGTTGGGGTGGGCCACGATCAGCCCGTCGTCCCCCGGCCACACGTGCAGCGCCCGCAGCTCGGTGCGCGGCCGGCCGTCGTCGCCGACCGGGATCAGCAGCTCCTTGTAACCCCACTCCAGGTACTCCTGGTGCAGGGTCATCCGGCGGCCCTTCCCGAGGTGGGTGCGCACGGCGGAGAACGCGCCGTCCGCGCCCACCACCAGGTCCGCGTCGAACTCGGCGGTTTCCGTTGCCACGGAAGGCTTCTCGCGGTCCACGGCGACGACCTTGTGGCCCCAGAAGAACTCGACGCCCTGCTTCTCGGCCTCGTCGATCAACGCCACGTTGAGGTCGTGGCGCAGGATGGAGTGCAGGATCTGGTCCTCTTCGGTCCCGTAGGGCTGGAACCGCAACGCCCCGTCGGGCGCGTGCACCACCCGACCGCGCATCGGCACGGTCAGCGGCTTCAACGTGTCGAGGATCCCGATCTCCTTCAGGGCCACGATCCCGCGCTGGGAGAGGCCGAGGTTGATCGACCGCCCGGCCTCGCGCGCACCGGGCGTGCGCGGATCCTCCCGCCGTTCCAGCACCCGCACCGCGAACCCG
Organism: Saccharothrix sp.; assembly: GCF_031180885.1. GTDB lineage: Bacteria > Actinomycetota > Actinomycetes > Mycobacteriales > Pseudonocardiaceae > Actinosynnema. The sequence goes on along the minus strand of NZ_JAPSLK010000002.1, from coordinate 90,733 downwards.
CGCCGCGCCAGGTAGACCGACACCAGCGAGCCCGCCAGGCCCGCGCCCACCACCACCGCGCGGCTCACAGCTCGTCCTCGCTCAACGTCCCCAGCAACCGGTCGATCTCCTCGTCGGACAGGTCGTCGAGCTGGTCGAGCAGCGGCACCGGGCCGCGGGTGCCGGCGCTCGCGGTGTCCAGCGCCGACCGCAGACCCGCGATGGTGGGCGCGGCGAACAGGGCCGCCAGCGGCAGGTCCGCGCCCAAGGTCGTGCGGACCCGGGCCAGCATCTGGGTGGCGGTCAGGGAGTGGCCGCCCAGCGCGAAGAAGTTGTCGTGCACGCCGACGCTGCCCGGGATGCTCAGCACGTCCTGCCAGATCCGGGCGATCCGGGCCTCGGTGTCGTCGCGCGGCGGCACGTGCTCGGTGGCCGCGCCGGTCCACGACGGTTCGGGCAGCGCAACCCGGTCGATCTTGCCGGTGCCGGTGCGCGGCAACGCGGCCAGTTCCACGATGGCGGCCGGGACCATGTACTCGGGCAATCGTTTTCCCAGGTGCGGGCGCAGGTCGTCGACCGGCCGGTGCAGGACGACGTGGGCGACCAGCCGGACGTCCGCCGCGCCCGCCGACCACGTGGTGACCACCGCGTCGGCCACGTCCGGGTGCGCCCGCAGCACGGCCTCGACCTCGCCGGGCTCGATCCGGAACCCGCGGATCTTGACCTGACGGTCGGCACGGCCCAGGAACTCCAGCGAGCCGTCAGCACGCGGCCGGACCAGGTCGCCCGTGGCGTAAAGCCGGTCTCCGCCGAAGGGGTCGGGCACGAACTTGTCGGCGGTCAATGCCGGCAGGCCGTGGTAGCCGCGGGCGACCCCCGCGCCACCGATGTACAACTCGCCGATCACACCGGGGAGTACCGGGCGCAGCAAAGGGTCCAGCACGTGCAGGGTCGTCCCGTCGACCGCCGGCCCGAGCCGGACCGGCGCGGGGCCGTGCGGCACCACGCCGGCCGTCGAGTAGACCGTGGTCTCGGTGGGTCCGTAGCCGTCGATGAGGGTCGCCCCGCCGGACTGGAGGTCGTCCGCGAGGTCCCGGGTGAGCACTTCGCCGCCGGTGACCCGCAGCCGGACGTGGTCGGGCACACCACCCGCCGCAACGACCATCCGCCAACTCGCCGGGCCGCCCTGCACGACCGTGGCCCCGGATTCCGCGATCCGCCGCCGCAGCAGCGCCCCGTCCGCCACGTCGGCGGCGGGCACGGCGGTGAACCGGGCGCCTCTGATGAGAGGCACCAGCATCTCCACGGTGGAGACGTCGAACGCCGGCGTGCTGATGGAGGCCAAGCGGTCGTCGGGGGACAGGTCCAGCAGCCGGTCCATGGTCCGGACGAGCGCGGCCAACCCGCCTTGCGTGACGCGGACGCCCTTGGGCTTACCGGTGGAGCCGGAGGTGTAGATGATGTAGGCCAGGCTCTCCGGGATCGGCGGTACGGCGTCCGGCGGGGTGTCGGGTCCGTCGGAATGCAGGTCGACCGTGGTCCACGGCCCGTCAAGGGCCTTCTCGGGCGAGTCGGTGACCAGCACCGTGATCCCCGCGTCCAACGCCATGGTGGTCAGGCGTTCGACGGGCCACGACGGGTCGAGCGGCAGATAGCCCGCGCCGACCTTCCACGCCGCGAGGATGCCGGTGATCGTGGGTTCGCCGCGGTCGAGGCACAGCGCCACCGGGTCGTCCGGTCGCGCGCCCGCCGCCTTCAGGGCGTGGGCGAGGCGGTTGGCGGCGCGGTCGAGTTCCCGGTGGGTCAGGGTTTCGACCATCGCGTCCGGGTGGGCGGCGAGGGCTCGGGTGATGAGGTCGAGTGCGGTTTCCGTTGGCTTGAAAGGGGTTTGCGGGGTCGGAGTGGTGGTGAGAGGGAGTTCGGTGACTTTGGTTGTGGGGTCGGTGCCGCCGGTGAGGGCGGCGAAAGCGTTGTGCAGTGCGGCGATGGTGGGTTCGTCGAACAGTTCGGCGTCGTACTGCCAGCGGCCGAACCAGGTGTCCCCGTCGCGCTCCACGGTCAGCGAGAGGTCGAACTTCGCGCCACCGTTGGACACCGGCTCCGGGCGCAGGGTCAGCTCACCCGCTTTCCGGGCCGGCGGCAGGGGTTCGACCGCGAACATCACCTGCACCAGGGGCGCGTGGGCCAGGGTCCGTTCGGGCGCGACCAGGTCCACGACCTGCTCGAACGGCAGGTCCTGGTGCTCCAGCGCGGCCACGGTCGCCGCCTCGGCGGCCCGCACGACGTCACGCAGGGTCGTGTCCGGCTCGAAGGTGGCCCGCAGCGGCAGGGTGTTGGCGACGAACCCGACCAGGCCCTCGGTCTCCGGTCGGGTGCGCGCGGCGACCGGGGTGGCGACGAGGAGGTCGCTCTGGCCGGTGACCCGGTGCAGCACGCACTGGAACAGCGCGAGCAGGTGCGCGAACGAGCCGTCGGCCACGGTCAGCTCCCGGCGGAGCTCCGCGCCCCGCCCGGTGGGGGTGTCCGGGCGGGGGCGGTCGCCGGGCAGCGGGAGGACGGTCGGCGCGCCGCGCAGGGCTTCCGACCAGTACCGGGCGTCGTCGGCGAACGCGCCGGCGTCGACCTGTTCCTGTTGCCACAGCGCGTAGTCCGGGTACTGGACGGGCAGCTCGGGCAGGTCGGTGTCCCCGGCGTAGCAGCGCGCCAGCTCGTCGAACAGCACCGCGCACGACCAGCCGTCGGCGATGCTGTGGTGCAGCACCAGGACCAGGACTTCGCGGTTGACCAGGGTCGCGCGCAGCAACGGCCCGGTGTGCAGGTCGAACGGCTCGCGCACCAGGCTTTTCACCGTGGCGTCCACGTCGTCGGTTTCGAGCCTTGACAGCGGCACGGCCTGCGACTCGGACACGACCTGCACGGGGACACCGTCCTCGTCGGCGAACCGGGTCCGCAGCGCCTCGTGCCGGGCGACGACCGCGTTGAGCGCGTTGTGCAGCGCGTTGACGTCCAGCGGCCCGTCGAGCGCCACGCGCCAGCCGATGTTGTAGACCGGGCTGGCCGGCATGAGCTGGTCCAGCAGCCACAGCCGGCGTTGCCCCGACGAGGCGGGGAACCGGAACAGTTCGGGGGTCACCGTGCTCACCGCGTTCCTCCCTGGTGCCAACCCCGGCGGTCGACGGCGACCAGCCGGAACTCCGCGGTGTGCCGGTTGCCCTCGGCGTCGGTCAGCCACAACGCGTCCGGCCCCGGCAACATCTCGCCGACCGCCATGGGCGCGTCCGGCTTCTCCCGCTCCAAAGCGCGCACCGCGTGCGCGAACAGCTCCACCGACGGACCGCTCTCCAGGTCCGCGTAGAACGGCTTGTGCTCCACCGGGCTCTTGACGAACACGAACCGGGGGATGCCGTGCTCCCGCCGCCACGCCTGCGCGCCCAGGAACCGGCTCGGCTCGTCCGGGGCGAACGCGAACCTGGTCGCGGCGGCCGGCAACCGCCAGCTCTCCCGCGCCACCACCAGGCGGTCGAGGGTCACCCGCGGGGTGTGCGCGCCCGTGGGCAGCAGCCGGAACTTCTGCACGAGCTGCGCCATGATCTGCTCGTTCAACAGCTCGACGAGGCTGAGGTCGACCCGGCCGTCCCGGCTGCGCACCCGCAGCCGGCCGTCCACGTCGACCACCGAGCACGCCCCGACGGGCACCGCGCCGTCCACGTCCGGGCCGCACGAGTCGTGCCCGAACACGATCCGCAGGTCGTGCGGGAGCACGAGGGCGTCGGCGAGGCGTTGCGGTGTGCCGCCCTGCTCGCGGGTCGTGGTGAGGACCACGCGCGGGCTGGCCATGTCGTGCGCCATCGCCTGGCGCAGTTGCTCCGGGTCGGGGTGCTGGGAGACGAACAGCGCCGACCGCATGGTGTTGACGCCGGGGTGGACCTCGCCGAGCACCCAGTGGAAGTCGCCTTGTCGGACGGCGTCCGCGTCCTTCGCGGCGAGCAGCACGTCCGGGCTGTGCTGCACCGCGCCGCGCCACCCGGGTCGGGGTGCGGAAAACGTTTTCAGCACTGCTTCCCGGACTTCGTCGGGGTCGTAGTGGGTCTTCGTGTCGCCGAGGGCGGTGGCCCACCGGTTCTGGAGTGCGGTGACCAGGCGGTCCAGGAGCCGGTCGTCCATCCGGAAGATGGTGTCGTTGGCCCACAACCAGAAGTCGGCGAGCCGGACTTCCTTCCGGCCGCGGGCGTTGTGCTGGAAGACCTCGCGGAGTGCGCGGGTGTAGAGGGCCGCGCCCGCGTACGTGAACCACCGGGCGGCTTCGAGGACGAGTTCGAGGGCCGGCCACAGGGTGTCGAGGAGGGCGGGGGAGAGCGTGACCTCCAGATCCCTTCGACATTCCTCGTGCACCAGCGTGCGGCCCGCGTAGAACAGGCCCGGCCGACGCACCGCCTCCGCGCCGGTGATGGCGGTGAACCTCTCCTGGAGGTCGCCGATCGCTGCGACGAGCCGGTCCGGGTCGTTCGTGGCGTTCTTGATCGCGTCCCGGGCTTGCTCGATGCTTGCGAGCTTTTCACTCGTTCGGTGGCGCACTTCTTCGTCGTCGATGCGCTCGATCTGCTTGCGCAGGGCCAGTTCCGGGACCAGTGCGGACGGCGGAACTTCCAGCGTCCACGCGATCCGCTTGGCTTGCCTCAGCCGTTCGAGCGTGTCCAGGACGGTGCGCTTGTCTGCCTTGAGGTGTTCGACGATGTCCACGGCCCGGCGGCGGCCGTCGCACGCGGCGAGCACGGCGGCGTCCAGTGGCGGCAGGGTGATGGGGTCGGCCAGTGGCACGTGGAGGGTGTCGTGGTCGATGTCGAGGAACGGCATTCGGCGGGGGACGGCCCACGGGCGGACGGCGTCGGTGGTGAGGGCTTCGGCGAGTTCGTGGACGGCCCAGTTCTCGAGGTAGACCGTGCGGCGGTCGACCAGGTTCGGTCCGGGGCGGGCGGAAAGCGTTTCCCGGGCGTCGTCACGGACGTAGGCCCAGCCGACGGGGCCGAAGAAGCCGATGGTGTCGTTCTTCGCGCAGTACCGTTGGAGGTAGCTGACGACGGTGTGTTCCCAGCGGCGGTAGTCGACGTTGCGGGTCTTGTCGCGGGACTTGTGGAGGGCGTCGACGGCGGTCTGGAGGGCGCGGGGGTTCTGCCAGGCAACCGCTTCCCGGAACTTCGCGTCCCCGCTGATCTCGTGCAGCACCTCAGCGGTCCGCGCCCGCCCTGCCTCGAACTCCTCCCTGAACCGTTGCAACGCCACTTCGTGGCGTGCGGCGGCCTGCGCGGCCTCAGCCAACGCCGCATCGACTTCAGCCGCCCCGTCCAACGCGGCCCGAGCCTCCGCGAACCGCCCCTTGCGCACCAGCCTTCCGACTCGCCTGAGCCTGGTCCTTTCCTCCCCTTCGGCAGCGTCCTCCACCACCCGCAACACCTTGAACGCCGCCCATCGGGCTTCCCCGACGACGTCCTCGGCCGCGATCACCGCGTCGGCGGCTCGTGCGGCTTCCGGTGAGGCGACGGCCAACAGGGGCTCGATGCCGAACCCCGTACCCCGCAACTCAACCCACCGCCAGACGGCCCACTCGCCGGTGCCGCTGGGGACGACGAGATGATCGGCGGGCGCGCTGAGCCGGCTCGGTGTGGTGGGCCGGGCAGGCGCTTGGGTGGGTGCGGTCGGCGCGGCGTGCTGGTTGGGTGCCTGGGTGGGTGTGGTCGGCGCGGCGTGCTGGTTGGGTGCGGTCGGTGCGGTCGGTGCGGTCGGTGCGGTCGGTGCGGTCGGTGCGGTCGGTGCGGTCGGTGCGGTCGGTGCGGTCGGCGCGGCGGCTTGGGCGGCTTGCGCGGGTGCGGTTGACGCGGCGGGTTGGGCCGGCGTTTGTGTGGGCGCCGGCGCGGGCTCGGTGGGCGGTGCCTTTTGGGCGGGCACCTGCGTGGGCGCCAGCGGGGCGTGTTGGTTGGGCGCTTGCCGGGGCGAGGCCGGCGCCGACTGTTGAGCGGGCACCGCCAGTTGAGTGGGTGCCGCGTGTTGGCTGGGTGCCACCTCTTGCTCGGGCGCCACCCTCTGCTCGGGCGCCATCCTCTGCTCGGGTGCCACCTCTTGCTTGGGCGTGGCCTCCGGCCCCCGGTTCCATTGTCCCACGGGGGTACGACAATCCTGCTCCGAGCGCCCCTGGGGCTCATTGTCCCGCGGACCACCGACATTCTCGGGTGTGCGCGGGGCGGGGACGCGGTAGGTGGAGCGGTCGCGGCGGGTGATGGTGGTGAGAGTTCGCGCGTTGCGGGTGCCGTCGACCACCGCCGCGCACGCGGCAAGAGTCCTCGCCCGGTGGAGTTCGGCCACGGGGACGTCCACGCCGAACTCCTCGCGGATGCGGAAAGCCAGCCTCACCGCGAGCAGGGAGTTGCCGCCAACAGCGAAGAAGTCGTCCTCCGCGCACACCTCATCGGCACCCAACAGCGCCCCCCACAACCCCGCCAGGCGCTGCTGAGTGCCGGCGGCAGGCGGGGTGCCGGAGCGCTGGCCTGAGGTTCGGAGCGCACGGAGGGCCGCTCGGTCGACCTTCCCGCTGCGGTTCAGGGGGAGTTCGGGCAGCACGACGTACTGCGCGGGACACAGGTACGCAGGCAGGCGGTCCTCGACGTGGCGGCGCATGGCGGGGACGTCCACCGCACCGGTCACATAAGCCACCAAGTGCCGGGCCTCACCCTCGCCGGCCGGCAGGACCAGAGCCTCAGCGACCCCGGCGCACTCCCGGAGAACGCTTTCCACCTCCGCCGGCTCCACCAGGAACCCGCGCACCTTCACCTGCTGGTCCGCCCGCCCGAGGAACTCCAGCACCCCGTCCGGCCGCCACCGCGCCAGGTCGCCCGTCCGGTACAGCCGCCCGCCCGGCGCGCCGAACGGGTCCGGCACGAACTTCTCCGCCGTCAGCGCCGGGTTCGCCCAGTAACCCCGCGCCAACCCCGCGCCCCCGGTGTACAACTCACCCGGCACGCCCACCGGCACCGGCCGCATCCGCTCGTCCAACACGTACACCGTGCTGCGCTGAACCGGCGTCCCGATCGGCACCGACGCCCCGACCTGCCGAGGATCGGTGACCACGAAACACGACGTGAACGTGGTGTTCTCGGTCGGCCCGTACCCGTTGACCACCGGCTTGCCGCCCCGCGCGACCAGCGCCGCCCGCACCGCGTCCGGCGCCAGGACGTCACCACCGGCCAGCAACTGCGCCACCGGCTCCAGCACCTCGGGCGCGTGCGCCACCAACTGGTGGAACAGCCCGGCGGTCAGCCACAGCACGCTCACCCCGTGCTCGCGCACCAGCGCACCCAGCACCGCCGGGTCCGGCGGCCCCTCGGGCGCGGCGACGACCCGGCCGCCGGTCAGCAGCGCGCCCCATACCTCCAGCGTGGTCAGGTCGAACGCCGTCGCCGACAGGTGCAGGAACGTCTGCCCCGGCCCGAACTCCGCGAACGTCGGCCGCGTCACCAGCCGCACGACCCCCCGGTGCGGCACCGCCACACCCTTGGGCCGCCCGGTCGAACCGGACGTGTAGTTCACGTACGCCACGCTCAACGCGTGCGCCCGAGCCGGCACCGGCGTGTCCGGACCGTCCACTGAGGACACCAGGACCGCCGAAACACCTTCCGGCAACGGACGTTCCCGATCGGTCACCACCAGCCGCGTCCCGGACTCGCGCAACGCCACCGCGTCCCGCGCCGCCGGGTTGGCCGGGTCCAGCGGCAGGTAGGCCGCGCCCGTCTTCACCACGGCGAGCATCGCGGTCACCAGGTCCGCCCCGCGCGGCAACGCCAAGCCCACCGGCTCGTCAGCCTTCGCCCCCCGCGCCAGCAGGGTGTGCGCCAACCGGTTCGACCGCCGGTCCAGCTCGGCGTAGGACAGCCAGCCCTCGGGGGAGTGGACGGCGTCGGCGTCCGGCCGCAGCCGCACCTGCTCGGCGAACAGCGCCGGAACGGTCGCGTCCGCCGGGTAGTCCACGGCCGTGTCGTTCCACTTCTCCAGCAGCCGCACCAGGTCCGCGCCACGCGGCTCGGTCAGCTCGCGCACCGGGCGCTCCGGCGCCTCGGCCATCCCGGCCAGCAGCTCCCGGAACTGCCCGAGCAGCGCCTCCGGCGCCCAGTCGGGGAACCGGGTGACGTCGTGGATCAGTTGCAGGCTCAGGTGCGGCTCGGCGAACGCGTACAACGTCATCGCGTAACCGGGGCTGCGCAGGATGCGCACCGTCCGCCCGGCGGGCGCGGTGGGCCGCGCGGACAACACGGTGTTGATCTCGCGGTGCTCGAACAGCACCAGGCTGCGCATGAGCTGGTCGTGCCCGGCGGCGCGCTGGATGTCCGGCAGCGGCGCGAGCTGGTGGTCCCGCGCGCCGACCGACCGCTCCCGCACGGTCCGCAGCCACTGCGCCACCGGCGCGTCGAGGTCGACCGGCAGCCGCAGCGGCACGGTGGCCAGCAGCAGCCCGACCATGTCCTCCGCGCCGGCCACGGAACCGTGCCGCGCCGCCCGGGTCACCCCGAACACGGCCTCGCTGCTGCGGGCGTGCGTGGCCAGCACCAGACCCCACGCCGCGAGCACGACCGTGTTCACCGTGACGCCTGCGACGGCGGCCAGGTTGCGCACGGCGGCGGTCTCCGCGTCGGACAGGTCGGCGGTCGCGACGCCCATCACCGGTGTCGCGGAACCGTTGTGCTCCAACGGGAGCAGCCCCGGCTCGGGCATCCCGGCCAGCTCCCGCGCCCAGAACTCGCGGTCCCGGACGGCCAGGGGGTGCTCGGGCGCGGTGCGCTCGGCGTACCAGCGGGCGTACTCGGCGAACTCGGGCCGGTCCGGGAAGACCGCCGTGCCGCCGGAGGCGTAGTCGTCGTCGATCTCGGAGAGCAGGATCGCGAGCGACCGGCCGTCGAGGATCGCGTGGTGGAACGTCGCCACCACGACCCCACCCGGCAACGCCCGCACCCGCAACGGCGGCCCCGCCACCGGGTCGACCCCCGCACGCCGGTCCGCGGCCAGGAACGCCGAGACATCGCTGACCGAGTCGTCGGCCACCACGGGCACGTCGGACGCGGGGCCGGCCCATTGCTCGGCCTCCCCGTCGGCGCGCCAGCGGAACCGCGTCCGCAGGATCGGGTGCCGTTCGACCGCCCTGCGCCACGCCGCGAGGTACGCCTCCGCGTCGAACGGCGCGGCGAACCGCTGCACGCACTGGATCACGTCCGTGCCCGCGGCCGGGTCGCGCAGACCGGCGGCGATCATTCCCCGCTGCAACGGCAGCGCGGGCGTGGTCCGGACAGCCGGATCCGGGTACACCAAAGCCTCCCAATAGTGGCGCATTCGGGCGTGCCGATTCATCGGCTATTCGCGAGCAGCATTCAGCCACTCGCGAAAAAGGTGTGGAACCAACCGGTGGAGCCGCTGCGGCCGGCCGTCAGCCGTTCGCGGCGAGGTGCTCCCGGACGCTGCGCGGACGCATGTCGGTCCACACCTCGGCGATGTGGTCGAGGCACTCTTGCCTGGTACCGGTCTTGCCCTCGGCGCGCCAGCCGAGCGGGAGGTCGCGGTCGGCGAACCAGACCGAGTACTGCTCCTCGTTGTTCACCACGACCAGGAATTCGCGGCCATCCGCGTTCTCGATGCCCATGACGGTGTTCTCCTGCCCTTCGCCGGCGGGCGGTCGCCGGTCAGTCAACGCTACGTGGCGGGCAGACTCCCGTGAAATCCACTGAACGGTCGAACCGCTCATTCAACGACCGGCTGGGCGGCTATTTAAATACGCTATCGATCGTCGCCGCCCGTGGTCGCGCGGTCACGGAAACAGTCGTTGTTGCGACATCCGAACAATTGCTGCTCGCTCACCCGGGGGAGGAGACCGTGCCGAACGGCCTCAGGCCGCCCGCAGGGTCAGCAGCGAGATCTCCGAGGGCGCGAAGAGCCGGAACGGCGGCCCCCAGAAGCCGGCGCCGCGGCTGGTGTACAGCCGGGTGCGCTCGCCGTGGTCGGACAGGCCCTGCAGGACGGGCTGCTGGAGCCGCACCAGCAGGTGGAACGGCCAGATCTGCCCGCCGTGGGTGTGCCCGGACAACTGGAGGTCCACGCCCGCCGCCACCGCCTTGCCGATCTCGCTGGGCTGGTGCGCCAGCAACACCACGGGATCGGTCGGCTCGACGCCCGCGAGCGCCGCCGCCAGGTCCGCGCCGTGGCCCTGTTCGCCGGAGTGCGCGGCGGTGATGTCGTCGATGCCCGCGAACACCAGCCGGGCGCCGTCGCGGTCGAGCACGCGGTGCTGGTTGTGCAGGGACGTCCAGCCCAGCTCGGCCATGTGCTCCATCCACGCCTGCGCGTTGCTCAGGTACTCGTGGTTGCCGGAGACGTAGAACCGTTGCGGCGCTTGGACTTCACCGAGGGGAGTGGACTGCGCGCGGCGCTGTTCGACCGTGCCGTCCGCGATGTCGCCGACGTGCACGACGACGTCCGCGCCCAACTCGTTGACCCGCTCGACGGTCCGCCGCGACCACTCAGTGCGGTCGATCGGCCCGTAGTGGGTGTCGGCGAGCACCGCGATGGTGAGGCCGTCGAACGCCGGGTCCAGCCGCGGCAGCACGACGTCCTGCCGCCGCACCCGCGGCACGCGCATCGCCTGCCGATACCCGTACAGGCTCAGCCCCACGATCAGCACCACCAGCAGCACGGCGACGAACCGCGCCCGGAACGGGTTCTCCACGCCCGCCACCGCCAGCGCGAGCCGCAGCACGTGGGTCACCAGCGTCCACGCGAACGCGATCCACGCGATGCCCAGCAGCGGCATGGCGATCCGCGCGGCCCGGTCCGAGTGCCGGGTGAACGAGCGGATCAACAGCAGCGGGAACGCCACCCACGCCCCGACGACCACGGCCGTGCCGACCACCGTCACCGCCACCGGCCACTGCGCGCCGGGCGCGAGCAGACCCGTCCACGGCACCCAGAACAGCAGCGTGCTGATCACGCCCAGCACCGCGCTGAACACGATCCGGCGGCGGGCGGACGGCCGGGGCGGGGCTTCCGTGGTGGCCATGGGCGTTTCCCGTCTACTCATGGACCGGATCTTCTAACGGACCGGTGGTCTCTTCCAGAGTACCCGGTCAGCTCGACCGGACGACCAGGCCGATGAGCTGGTCGACCAGGGCCTCGCGCAGGTCGGTGGCGAACACCTCGGCGGCCGGCGGCAGACCCAGCTCGGCGGCGGCCCGCGCGACCTCGTCGGTGGGGTGGGCGTGCGGCCACAGCCCGGCGACGACGACCAGGACCGACCGGGCGAACCGGGTCGCCGAGGGCTCGTCGAGCTGGGGCAGTTCGGTGCGGACCAGGTCGGCCAGGCGGGCGGTGTGGTCGGTGACCCGCGCCTTGACCTCGCGCGCGGTGTCGAGGCCGATGTTGCGCTCCAGCACGCCCGCCATGGACGCCACCAGTTCGCACAGCAACGGGTGCCGGCGCAGCGAGTCGGCCAGCGCGGTGCCGATCGCGATCGCCCGCCCGTAGGGGACGGGTTCGGCGTCCACGGACCGCACGGCGGCTTCGGCGTCGTCCAGCCACGCCGCCCACCGCCGGTCGAGGACACCGAGGAACACCGCCTCGCGGCTGTCGAAGTACCGCAGCACGTTCGACTTGGCGAGCCCCACCCGGCAGCTCAGCTCGCGCAGGCTGATGTCGGTCAGGGACGCCTCGGCCAGCATCGCCTCGGCGGTGTCCAGGATGGACACCCGTCGCGCCGCGACCTGCTCGGGCCGCCGGGCCCGCCGGAACTCCACGCCGGCCAGACTACCGGACCAGCGGTCTGTTCCGGATCACCGCAGCCCGGATCACCGCAGCCGGATCGCCGCAGCCCGGATCGCCGCAGCCCGGATCGCCGCAGCCGGATCGCCGCAGTCCGGATCACCGCAGGGCGTCGGCCAGCCGCTCCAAAGCCGTGGACCACGGCCGGGCCGTGAGCAGCGGCACGTCGTGGCGCCCCGCCTCGGCCGCCAGCCACGCCGCGTAGTGCGCGCTGTCCTGAGCGCGCTTGCGCTGGGTGCCCGACGACGGCTCGCGGATCAGGTAGTTGCGCTCCAACTGCGCCGCCTCCGGCTCGTGCACCAGGACCGACCGCACCTCGGGTCCCCACTTCGCGCAGAACTCCGGCAGCAGGTAGTCGCCCTCCAGCACCAGCGGCAGGTCGGTGTCCAGGTGGTTCTCGATCACCGCCGCCAGCGCGGGCTCCAGCGCGCGGGCCAGCGCCACCTGCGCCTCGACCACCTCGTCCGCCGACAGCCCGGCGTCGGAGTGCGTGCGCCAGTGGTGCAGGGCGGGCTGTGCGGCGGCCGTGGTGACCGCCTGGGTCGCCACGACCAGGTCGTCCACCTCCACCAGCGCCGCACCCCGCGTCCGAGCGGTCGGGTACGACAACGCGCTCTTGCCGCTCCCCGACGCCCCGCCGATCAACAACACCCGCCAGTCCACGCGCCGAAGCGTCGCAACCGCCCGCAATGAACGGCAAGCCGATTGCGACCGCCCTCAGCCAACGTTCAGCCGCGGCGTGTCCCCGGTCACGCCGCGGTCCGCGTCCACGCGGTCACCAACTCCGACAGCAGCCCCAGCGGCACCCGCCCCTCCGACAGCACGACCTCGTGGAAGTCGCGCAGGTCGAACCGCCCGCCCAGCGCCCGCTCCGCCTGCACCCGCAACCGCTGGATCTCCAACCGCCCCACCAGGTACGCCAGCGCCTGCCCGGGGTCGGCCAGGTACCGGTCCACCTCCGCCTCGATCGCCGCGTGCCCCATCGGCGTGTGGTCGCGCAGGAACGCCACCGCGCCGCGCCGCGTCCACCCGTTGGCGTGCAGGCCGGTGTCCACCACCAGCCGGGCCGCGCGCAGCGAGTCCAGCGCCAGCATCCCCAGCCGGGACAGGTCGTCGGAGTACAGGCCCATCTCGTCGGCCAGCCGCTCCGCGTACAGCGCCCACCCGTCGGCGAACGCGTTCATCGGCGCGGTGCGCCGCAGCACCGGCAGGTCCGCGCGTTCCTGCCGCAGCGACACCTCCAGGTGGTGGCCGGGCACGCCCTCGTGGAACGCGGTCACCTCGGCCTTGTAGCGCATCTGCTCGCCGGGCCGCTTGGTGTTGACGTAGTACGTGCCCGGCCGCGACCCGTCCAGCGACCCCGTCAGGTACGCGTGGGGAGTGGTCGGCGACCCCGACTTCGGGTAGGCCGCGACCGCGCACGACCGCGCCGGCACCCGGTGGAACCACTGGGGCGCCGCGACTTCCGCCCGCCGCACCGCCTCCCGCGCGGCGGCCAGCATCTCCGCGCCGTCGTGCCAGCGCAGGTGCGGGTCGTCGCGCAGCCGGGCGAACACGTCCGGCAGGTGCCGGGTGCGGAACACCCGCCACCCCAGTTCGGCGAACTCCTCGGCGAGCCCGGCCAGCACGTCCAGCCCCACCCGGTGCAGCCGCTGCGCGGACAGTTCGGTGGTGGTGTGGGCGCGCACGGCCGTCTCGTAGGCCGCCTCGCCGCCGGGCAGCCGGCACACGCCCGCGTGGTCGTCGTCGCGGCCGTGCGGCAGCACCTCGGCCAGCAGCATGTCCCGGTAGCGCAGAATGGCCGTGGTCGCGATTTCCCGGCCCTGGCCGCGGCAGATCTCGTCGATGTTCGCGAGTTGGTTGTCCAAATGCGCGACCGCGGCCCGGACGAGTCGGGCGACCGGGGTGCGGCCCGCCGCTATTCCGATACGGTGCCGTTCCGAGAGGGTGCGCAGGAATTCGGGCAATTGCCGGATCCGGCGCAGGTGCTCCGCGCGCTCGCGGCGGGTCCGCACGGGCATGGTGGCCAGGGCCAGCAGCACGCCGGCCGCCGGGGTGCTCACCGCGTCGCCCACGCCGAACTCCACCCACCGGCACGCGACCCGGTCCCGCTCGGCCCCGACCTGCTGGAGCACCACTTCGCGGGTGATGCGGTCGGTCGTCGTCAGGCCCCGCGGGTCCACCGCCCGCGCCCGCGCGCCCAAGCCCGCGAGGGTCCGGTCGAACTCCGCGTCGGCGTCCTCCCCGAAGTCCGGGAGGCGGTCTTCCTGGCCGGCGGTCCCGCACAGCGCGGCGGAGGTGGGATAGCGGTGCGCGAGGGTCTCGTGCAACTCGTCGGCAATCGTCCGGACAACGGACATGACGCCTCCCCCAAGGCATTCGGTGTTGTGTTCGGATGGTGCCACGGATTCGCCGCCAATGGGAGCGCGGAACCGCAGGTGGACCCCGAAGAATTCGCACTTGTGACGATTGCTATGATTGACCCCGTAGCCCGGCATTATTCCCGGCGCGGGCGGAGCTGTGCCCTATGAGTACAGCATGCCGAGGAACTCCACCAGCAGCCGCTCCCGCAACGGGGGCCGCGCGGCGGCCAGCAGGGTGTTGACGGTCGCCATCCGCTCGGGCAGCACCGCCCCGCCACCCAGTCCGGCCGCCGCGAGCAGACCGGCGAACTCCTGCGGTGTCAACGCGTCCGGGTCCAGCGCCTCGACGAACGCCACCACCTCGGCCGGCACGTCCACCGGTTCCGCCGCGCGCGCCGCGTCCACCGACGCCCGCAGGTCGGCCAGGAACCCCGCCTCCGCGCCCGCGTTGGCCGCCGTCACGGTCAGGTGCAGGTTCGCCGGCGACGACCGGTGCGCGAACTGCGGCTGCACGTACCAGTTCCGCGCCCGCATCTCGTCGGCCACCACGAACACGTCCACGTCCTCGGAGGCGAACGCCACCAGCGTCGAGTCCGGCTCGCCCAGCACCCGCAGGCCGTCGATCGACTCGATCCCCTCCCGGATCACCCGGGTCGACTCCAGCGCGGTGAGCGCCAGCGTCCGGTACCCGTCGTCGCCGATGTGCCGCAGCACCGCCCACGCGGCGGCCACCGGGCCGCCGGAGCGGGTGGACTGGGTGGTGGAGTTCAGCATCGTGTAGCCCGGCCAGGCCGCGCCGGCGAAGTACTGGGGGCGGCGCAGGTCGGCGTTGGCGTGCAGCAGCACGGACGTGCCCTTGGGGCAGTAGGCGTACTTGTGCAGGTCCACGGAGATGCTGGTGACGCCCGGCACGGAGAAGTCGAACGGCGGCGCGTCCGGCGCGAACGGCAGGACCCACCCGCCGATGCACGCGTCCACGTGGCACCGCACGCCCCGCTCCAGGCACGCGGCGGCGATCGGCGGCACCGGGTCCACCACGCCATGTGCGTACGAGGGCGCGCTCACCACGACCAGCACGGTGGTGTCGTCGATCGCGGCGATCACCGCGGCCGGGTCGGCGCGGAAGGTCTTCGGGTCCACCGGCACCGCCACCACCCGCACGCCGAAGTAGTGCGCGGCCTTGTGGAACGCGGCGTGCGCGGTCTCCGGCAACACGATCGACGGCGACTCCACGGACCTGGCGTCCCGCGCCGCCAACACCGCCAGCAGGCAGGACTCGGTGCCACCGGAGGTCACCGTCCCGACCGTCTCCGAAGTCCCGCCCAACAGCCGCGCCGCCGTGGCGACCACATCGTTCTCCAGCCGCAACAAGCTCGGGAATGCCGTCGGGTCCAGCCCGTTGACCGAGGACGCCAACGCGTGCGCCCGCGCCGCGAGGTCGTCCAGCCCCGGCACGGCGCTGTCGTAGACGTAGGCCAGGGTTCGGCCGCCGTGCGTGGGCAGGTCACCGGCGCGCAGCGCGGCCAGTTCGGCCAGGACGTCGTCGGCGGAGGTCATCCGGTCTCCTCACGGGGCAGCAGCGGCAGGGCGAGCACGACCAGCAGGGCGGGCAGGGCGGTGAACCCGAGCAGGGCGGCGGTCACGGCGCTGTCGGGCTGCACGGCGTCACCGGTGCCGGCCACGTACCCGCCCAGCCCCAGCACCAGCCCGTACACCCCGGGTCCCAGCGCCAGGCCGAGGGTCTCGCCGGCCGTCCACACGCCCGAGAACAGCCCGGCGCGGGTGCTCCCGCTGCGCCGCTCCTGCGCGGTGATCACGTCCGGCAGCATGGCCAGCGGGAACACCTGCATCCCCGCGTACCCGACCCCGATCACCGCCATCAGCGCGAGCACGGCGGCCACCGGCAGCGCCCGGGACGCGGTCAGCCCGACCACCGCGGCGGCGAACAGCAGCGACGCCACCACCAGCCCGAACCGCTTGCCGCGCCGCCGCCCGACCCGTTGCCACAACGGCATCACCACCAGCGCCGGCCCCACGAACCCGACGAACAGCAAGGTCTGCAACGACTGGTCGCCCAGCACCAGCCGGGCGAAGTAGTCCACGCCCGCCAACATCGTGCCCAGCCCGACCGCCTGCACCACGAACACCGCCAGCAGCAGCCGGAACGCCCGCGACTCCCGCACCGCCCCGACCAGCTCGCGCAACCCCGCCGCGGCCGGCACGTGTCGCGCCACGTCCCGCGTGCCCAACACCGTCACCACGGTCCCGACCAGGATCAACGCCCCGACCGCCACGCCCATCGGCGCGTACCCGCCGGTCAGGTCCCGCACCGCCGGCGCGCCCGCCCCGCTGACCAGGATCGCGAGCGCCAGGAACGTGATCCGCCACGCCATCAGCCGGGTGCGCTCGTCGTAGTCCTCGGTGATCTCGGCCGCCATCGCCACGTACGGCACCTGGAAGAACGCGTACGCCGTCGCGCACAGCAGGAACACCACGGCCACGTACACCGCGCCCGCCGCCCCGGTGAACGGCCCGGCGAACAGCAGCGCGAACAGCACCGCCACCGCGATCCCGCCGCGCAGCAGGAACGGCCGCCGCACACCCGCCCGGTCGCTGATCCGCCCCGCGACCGGGTTGAACAGCACGTCCCACGCCTTGGGCGCGAGCACCAGCAGCCCGGCGACGGCGGCGGGCACGGCCAGCCGGTCGGTCAGGTAGGGCAGCAGGAGCAGGCCGGGCACGGTGCCGAACGCGCCGGTGACCAGGGAGCCCGTCGCGTAGCCGGCGCGGACCCGGGTGGTGAGCGGGGTCATAGGCGGAAGATCTTCGCATTCGCGGCGTGATCCACCCAACACCGAAGTGTGAACCGTCCACCGTCCGGGTACGTGTCCCCGGAACCTGTGAGGGGAGTACGACGATGGGCAAGCACAGACTCGGCACCGCCGAAGGGCAGTGGGGTGGGCCGGAACTCGTGGAGGACGCCGAAGCCGCCGCCGAGACCGCGCCCCTGCCCGCGGTCGAGGAGCAGTCACCCTCCGGAGCCCCCGACTCGGAGTAACAACTTCACCCGTTCGAACGAGAGTGTGCCCGCGCGGAGCGGGTACACCCCGTTCGACGTGCCCGAACACCGGAAGGTGACGGTCGTGGAGTGGCTGACGGTCCACCGGGGTCGACCGGACCCGGGGCCGCTGCGCGAGATGGACCTCTGGTGGAACACCATCGGCCGCACGCTGGGCCGGGACTGGGACGTCACCACCGACGACGCCAACCCGCACGCGGTGGACGTCGTCGTCACCCGCGACGCCTACCTGATCGCCACCGTGCTGCCCGTCCCGGACGTGGTGGTCGAGGTGCACGACCACGACGTGCGGGCGGACGGCGTGCCGGTGCTGCGCTCCCGCGTCGGCATCACGGCCCGCCGCCCGCCTGTGCCGGACGGCGTCGCGGCCGGCTTCTACTTCTGCGCCACCATCCCCGCCGAGGTCGACGTGGACCGCATCGAGGCGTGGCTGCTCGACGGCGTCCTGGTGGTGCGCGCGCCCCTCACCTGGGCGGGCCGGGCGACCGCGTGATCCGCCACTCCCCGCTGGTCCGCTCGGGCACGACGACCAGCGTGACCCGCTCGCCCGGCTCCAGGTCCAACCCGTGCGGCCTGGGCCACTCCGAGACCGGTGCCGTGCTCGCGGAGTTCGGTCCCCACGTCCAGAAGACCGTGTCCAGGACCCGCACGTCGTTGACGAACGCCTGCACCCGTCCGGGCGAGTTGAGGTCGAGGTCCAGCCCTTCGGTCAGCCGTCGAGGTAGACCGGCGCCGGATCCGCCGGCGGGTCGGCGGGGTCGGCGGACTGCCCTCGCGGGAGCGCGTAGAGCACGCCCGCGAACACTACCGCCACCGCCACCGCCACCGCGCCGGCCTGCCGCCACCGGCTCCGGCGCACCTTCGCCCGCACACCCGCGATACGCGTGCGGTGCCCGTCGTCGGGGATGTCGGCGCGCTCCCGCAGGAGCCGCACCAGTTCCGTCTCGCTCACCGCCCCGCCCCTTCCCGCGTGATCGTCTCGTCCAGCCGCGACTTGGCCGGCGCGCGACTGGTCTGGCTCTTGACCATGCCCACCGAGCAGCCGAGCAGCGCCGCCACCTCGAACCCCTCGGGAACCCCCACCCTGTGGCCTTTCGACTCGTTGGACCCCGTACTACAAGTCGGGCCCGGGGGAGGGTTGCACGGTTGACAACCGAACATTTGATGTGTTCGATCGAACAGGTCGACTGATTGGAGCTGGGGGATGCGCGCCGGGATCACGATCTTGCCCGAGTACCGCTGGACCGAGGCGGCGCCGCGGTGGCGGGCCGTCGAGGAGTACGGCTTCGCGAGCGCCTGGACGTTCGACCACGTCGGCTGGAGCAGCCTGGTCGACGGCCCGTGGTTCGGCTCGGTGCCCACGCTGGCCCTCGCCGCCTCGGTGACCTCGCGGATCGAGTTGGGGATGCTCGTCGCGTCCCCCAACTTCCGCCACCCGCTGCCGTTCGCCCGCGAACTGACCGCCCTCGACGACGCGTCCGGCGGCCGTTTCACGCTCGGCGTCGGCGCGGGCGGCCAGGGCGGCTACGACACCACGGTCTTCGGCGGCACCAACCTGACCAAGAGCCCGTCCGCCCGCTACGCGGAGTTCGTGGAACTGCTGGACCTCCTGCTGACCCAGGACCACGTGACGTGGACCGGCGAGCACTACCGGGCCGTCGGCGCCCGCACCCTGCCGGGTTGCGTGCAGCAGCCGCGCATCCCGTTCATCGTCGCCGCCAACGGCCCCAAGTCCCTCGCCCTGGCCGCCCGCTTCGGCCAGGGCTGGATCACCACCGGCACCCGCCACGACACCCTGGACAACTGGTGGAAGTCCCTGGCCGACCTGTCCGCCCGCCTCGACGACACCGTGACCGACCCGACGTTCCGCCGAGTCCTCCAGTCCGACGCCGCGCCGGTGTACTCCCTGTCCAGCGTCGAGTGCTACCGCGACTTCCTCGGCCGGGCCGAAGAGTTGGGCTTCACCGACCTGGCCGCGCCTTGGCCGCGCGAGTCCGGGGTGTTCGCAGGCGACGAGGCAATCCTGGAAACCGTTGCGGCCGAAGTCCTACCCGCCCTGCGCTAGCCGGCGAGCGCCTTGACGATCGCCGCATGAACCCGATCGGTGTCCGCCGACGTCGTCCGCCAGTTGCTGAACGCCGCCCGGATCGCCTTCTGTCCGTTGTAGACGGTCGGCGTCAGAAAGGCATCACCTGACGCCGTCACCGCGTCCAGCACCTCACCGACCTCCCGGCTCTCCACCGCGAAACACACCACGTTGAGCCGCACCGGAGCCAACAGCCGCACACCGGGCGTCTCGGCGAGCATCGCGCCCAACCGCCGAGCCTGCGCCACGCAGCGCTCCACGACCTCCCGGTGTCCCTCGCGCCCGTACGCCATGAGCGCGAACCACGCGGCGAGAGCGCGCAGCCGACGCGAGTTCTGCGGGGTCAGGTGCACGAAGTCCGGGTCGTCGGTGGGCAGGCCGAGGTAGGCGGCGGCGTTCTGGAACACCCGGACCTGGAGGTCGCGGCGGCGGGTGAACTGCACGGCGGAGTCGTAGGGCACGTTGAGCCACTTGTGCAGGTCCACGCACACCGAGTCGGCCTCCGCCAACCCGTCCACCAGGTGCGCGTGCTCGTCGCTCAACGCCGCGAACCCGCCGAACGCGGCATCGACGTGCAGCCAGAACGGGTAGCGCTCGCGCAGCCGCACCAACGCGCGCAGGTCGTCGAAGTCGACGGTGTTCACCGTGCCCGCGTTGGCCACCACGGCCACCGGCCCACCACTCGACGCCAGCACCGCTTCCAGTGCCTCGACGTCCACGGCCTCGCGCCCGGGCAAAGTCGGCACCAACCGCACGCGGTCCCGCCCGAGCCCGAGCATCGACAACGCCTTGTACACGCTGGAGTGCGGCGCACCCGACAACACCGCCACCTCCCCCAGCGCCCCGACTCCCAACTCCGCCACCGAAATCCCGCGCTGCTCGCCCAGCCACTCCCGCGCGATCGCCAGGCCCACGAAGTTCGACATCGTGGCCCCGCTGACGAAAGCACCGCTATGACCGTCCACACCGAACAACTCGGCCAGCCACCGCACGGTCTCGCGCTCCAGCTCGGTCGCCGCCTCCGCACCACTGCGCGACGCCGGGTTCTGGTCGAACGCCCCCGCCAGCCAGTCGCCCGCGACCGCCGCCGGCGTGGCCCCGCCCGTGACAAAACCGAGGTAACGCGGCCCGGCCGAGGCCGCGAACCCATCCGCCCACCGCTCGGAGAACTCCGCCAGCGCGCCCTCGAAACCCCTGCCGGCAACCGGCAACGCACGCGGGTCCGCCGAAACCGCCGGGCTCACCGGCCGTTCACCCAGCCCGTTCATCACGTCACTCGCGTACCGGCGGGCGGTGTCGAGCACATCCGGCAGCGCGGCAAGGTCGGCGGCCAGCACGGGATCCACAAATCACTCCAAAGCTCTGGGAAACGTGCCGACCTTGACACGCGCCCGGAGCCGTTGTCGCGGGCCACTTCACCGAAACTGGCCTTCAGCCCGACGCCTCCACCGGCGACCGCCGCACCAGCCCCCGCACCTGCCGACTGCACAACGACCAGCACGTGACCAGCGCCAGCACCACCGCCCCGCCCAGCAACGTCGTCTCCGTCCCGAACCGCGTCCCCAACGGCCCCGCGATCACCTCTCCCACCGGCAGCGCGATGAACGACCCGAGCATGTCGTAGGAGTAGACCCGGGCGAGCTTGTCCGGCGGGATGTTCTCCTGCAACGACACGTCCCACGCCACCACGAACACCTCGCCCGACACCCCGACCACGAACATGGCCAGCAGCAACGGCACCACGTGCGGCGCCTTGGCGAGCGTGATCAGCGGGATGACCTCCAGCAGCACGACCGCCACCCCCGCCAGCAGCGCTCGTCGCGGTCGCCAGTGCGCCATCAGCACCCCGCCGACCAACGCGCCCATGGTCTGCGCGGCGATCACGAACCCCCACGCGGTGCGCCCGATGGTCCCGTCGGCCACGGCCGGCCCGAGCACGAACAGCCCGCCCGCCAGCACCGCGTTCACCACCATGAACTGGAGCACCACCACCCACACCCAGGTGCGCTCGGTGAACTCCCGCCACCCTTCGGCCAGTTCCTTGAACGCCGACCCGCCCGACCCGGTCGCACCCGACGAGTCCGGGACCCGCACCGCCCGGTAGGCCAGCGCCGCGGCGAGGAACACCGCGGAGTTGACCGCCATCGCCCACCCCGGCCCAAAAACGCCGACCAGCACACCGCCGACCGCGGCCCCGGTGAACCGGCCGCTGTTGACGAACATCCGCGCCACCGCGTTCGCCTGGGTCAACACCGCCGCCGGCACGGTCTGCGGTGTCAGCGCCGCCGCGGCCGGCAACGACATCGCCGACGTGACGCCGTTGGCGATGCTGAGCACCACCAACAGCGGCAGCGTCGCGAACCCGCCCAACACGCTCACCGCGATCACGGCCTGCGTGCCGGCGGCCATCAGCGCCGTGCCCTGGAGGATCACCGAGCGCGGCAGGCGGTCCGCGAGCATCCCGCCGAACAGCACCAGCAGCACCACGGCCACCGACCGCGCACCGACCACCACACCCAACTGCACCAGACTGCCCGTCACGTCCAGCACGGCGAACGCCAGCGCCACCGGCGCGATCGCGTTGGCCAGCTCGGCGCACCCCCGTCCGATCACCAACTGCCGGAACACCGGTTCCCGCAGCGGTGTCAACAGCCCCCCGTCCCGCACCGCCACCCCCTGGTCGAGTTTCCCGCCATTGTCCCGGTGCACGAGCGGATTTCCGGCCGGTTTGCCGAACACCCACCCGGTTTACTGGGACCGGTGAACGACATCGAGGTGCGCGCCGCCCGTCCGCACGAACTGGGTGCCGTCGGTGGGCTGAGGTGGCGTTGGACCGAAGAGGTGCACGGGTCGGTGCCGGTGCCGCTGGAGGAGTTCGTGCCCCGGTTCGCGGACTGGGCCGCGCGCAACACGGCGTCCCACCGCTGTTCCGTGGCGGTGCGGGACGGGGAGGTGCTGGGGATGGCGTGGCTGGGCGTCGTGGTGCGGGTGCCGCACCCGCGCTCGTTCGACCGGGCGTCCGGTGACCTGCAATGCGTCTACGTCAAGCCCGCCGAACGAGGGCGCGGCGTGGCCGGGCGCATGGTCGGGGACGTGCTGGCGGCGGCACGCGACCTGGGGCTGGAGCGGGTGACCGTGTATTCGACGGAGCGCGCGGTGCCGAGCTACGTGCGGGCGGGGTTCGCGGTGTCCCCGGTCCTGTTGCAGGTCGACCTGCGGATCGTGCCCCCTTCCGGGTGATTTCCGCAGTACGCGTATCCGCCGCCGGCCGGTCCCCTCCTAGTCCCCGGGAGGTGCCATGACCAGAGCTTTCACGGACGTGCTGAGACCCGGCGGGCCGCGCGCGGTGCGCGTCGTGGGCGGCGGCCGGTCGGCGTGGCTGGACGAGTTGGCCCGCGCCGCCCGGCAGACCGGGATGGCCGTCGTCCACGCGCACGCCGCCGAGGCGGGCCGGTTCGTGCCCTTCGGCGCGCTCCGGCGGGCTTTGCGCGGGGTGGACGCCGTGACCTCCCAGAACGCGTTGCTGCTGCTGGGCGCGGTGCTGCACGCGTCCCTGGACCGCAGCGCCTGCGTGTTCAACGCCGTGGAACGCCACCGCGTCCACCGCACCGCCGCCGAGCTGATCGAGTCGATCGCCCGGCCGTCGGGCCTGCTGATCGCGGTGGACGAGGCCCACCAGGCCGACCCGGCCACCCTCGAACTCCTGGACCACCTGTTCCGCCACCTACCAACGGCCCACGCCGTGGTCGCAGTCGCCGACGACCACCGCCTCCGCCTCCCCGCCGACACCCTCCTGGTCGAAACC
Organism: Saccharothrix sp.; assembly: GCF_031180885.1. Lineage (GTDB taxonomy): Bacteria > Actinomycetota > Actinomycetes > Mycobacteriales > Pseudonocardiaceae > Actinosynnema. The sequence goes on along the minus strand of NZ_JAPSLK010000002.1, from coordinate 67,577 downwards.
CCCTTCCACCCCGAACCTGCGCCGGTCGCGACCCCGGCACCCGAACGGTGGGAGGAGTTGGAGGCCGCCGCCGATTCGGCCGCCCGGATCGCCCCCGCCGTCGCCGCGCACTGGCTGGACACCGCCCTCCGCCAAGTGCCCCGCACCGACGTCACCACCCGCCAGCGCCTCCTGCGCGGACTCCTCGCCGCCGCCCACGCCGCCGGACGCACCCGCGAACACCGCCGCGCCGTCCGCGACCTGCTGGCGCTGTGCCCGCCGGACCGCGCCGAGATCGCGTTGCGCTGCGCCCTCACCGACCGCGCCCAGGGCCGGCACGCCGACGCCAACGCCCTGCTGGAACGCGAACGGCGCGACCTCACCGACCGGCGCGGCCGGCTGCTGCTGGAGATCGGCCTGGTCGCCGACCCCGCCGCCGGCCGCACCCGCGCCGACCAGGCCGTGCGCGCCGCCCGCCGCTTGGACGACCCGGCCCTGCTGGTCGCCGCGCTGGCCGTGCGCCTGGGCAAACCCGTCGACCGGCGCACGTCCCACCTGCTGGAGGAGGCCGTCGCGCTGGCCGGCACGACCGACTGCCCGCCGGAGACCCTGCTGTGGCTGGGCCGCGCCCTGACCGCGCTGGAACGCCCCGCCGACGCCCTGCACCACCTCGACCGGGCGGTCCGCGCGGCCCGCGACGACGACCGCGGCGACGTCCTGGGCGACCTCGCCCAAGCGCGCGGCGAAGCCCTGGAACGCCTGGGCCGCCTCACCGCCGCCGCCGAGTGCTACCGCGACGCCGCCGAGACGCACCGCACGACCGGCGCGTCCGAGGCGGCGGCGCTGGCCGGGCTGGCGCGGATCGCGGTGTGGCGCGGCGAGCCGGCCGAGGGCCTGCGGCTGGCCGAGCAGGCGGTCGCGGCGAGCCCCGAGTTCCCCGCGCACCACGCCCTGGGCCTGGCCGCGCTGCACTCCAACGACCCGGGCCGCTGCGTCGAGCACCTCCTCGACGCGGGCGGCAGCCTCGACCTGCCCCTGGTCGACCCGCTGGCTACCGTCGAGTGGTGCACCCTGCTCGCGCTGGCCGACAGCGCCCGCAACCGCACCGCCGACGCCCACCGCTGGGCCGAGTACGCCCGTTCCCTCACCGAGGAGTTCCCCGGCCGCCTGAGACACGGCTTCGCCCGCCTCGCCCAGGCCGCCGCCCTGCGCCACACCGACCCGGCCGAGGCCGCCACCACCGCCGCCCAGGCCGCAGACCTGCTGGAACGCGCTCAGCACCCGGTGCAGGCCGGCCGCGCCCGAATCGCCGCCGCCGCCCTGTTCGCCCAGGCCGACCGCCCCGACCGGGAACGCCGCGAACTGGACCAGGCCCGCACCCTGCTGGACGCCTGCGAACCGGGCCTGTTCGACCGCGCCGGCACGACCTGGGCGGGCGCGGTTCCCGACCACGGCCTGACCGAACGCGAGCACAAGGTGCTCACCGTGCTGGCCCAGGGCCTGACCGCAGAGGCCATCGCCCGCCGCATGGACATCTCACCCAGGACAGTCCACCGCCACCTCCAGAACGTGTACCGCAAACTGGGGACCACCGACCGCCTGTCCACCGTCCTCCGCGCCCAATCCATGGGCTTGCTCGTAGAGGCCTGCTAGCCCTTGGGTTTTCAGGCCTATCGGGCCTTTAGATCCATCCCTCCCGGTCCGGTCGGCGGCGCACACTGCCGGGATGAGCGCATCTCCCGGACGTCTCCTGGCCGTGGCCGCGCTGCTCGTGGCCCTCTCCCCGGCGGTCGCCTCCGCCAAGCAGGCGGAGGAGGTCATCGTGCTGCTGCCCGGCGCCACGTCGGCGGAGGGCATCGCCTCCGGCAGGGGCTCGACCTTCTACGCGGGCGACCTGTTCGCCGGGGACATCTACCGGGGCGACTTCCGCGCCGGCACCGCGGAGCCGTTCATCGACGTCGAGAACGGGTACCGTCCCCGCTGATCGCACGACGGCAGGAGTCCCGGGGCCATCGCGGCCATGACGGCGGCTGTCCGGTCCGACACGTCGAGCTTCTTGAAGGAGCTGTGAACCCCGCCGAATGGTCGGGCGCTGGTCATGGCTGTCTAGCCACAGCGGGGCCTCGGTTCGTCCCCCACGTACGGCCGGGCGCAGCCCAACCGCGCTTCGCCCTTCACCGCCCAGCGAAGCCCTCGTCGTCCTCGTACTCTTCTTCGCCCTCGTACTCTTCGACGTAGCCGGAAGTGGGCCGGTCGACCCGTCCGCCGCCTTCTTCGTGCTCGTCGATGTGGAGGGCCTGCTCTTCGGGGCCGCCGGAGTAGGCGGTGCCCGCGTCCTGGGCGACCTCGTCCGGTTCGTCGTCGACCGGTTCGCCGCAGCCGCCGGGCGTGGTCACCTGGATGGCGTCGCGCACCTGCTCGTCCGGGCGGGTGGTGCGGCGCTCCACGTCTTCCTGCTGCTCGGACCGGATTCGTTCATCACCCATGACCTCGACTACCCCGGCTTTCGGCGGGCCTAACCCGTCTTCGGGGACCAGCCGAGGGCAGGACCGAGCCCGGTGGCGAGATCCGTGAGGATCTGCACGTAATCCTCGTGTTCAAAGGTGAACGGCAGAGCAGCCGCCAACTCGTCGACCTCGCGGAACGCCGGGTGCTTGTGCAGTTGCTCCACGATTTGCTCAGTCGTCCCCACCACGTCGGGCGCAAACATCACCCGCCCAGCCCCTTGCGGCCGCTCGGTCCGAGGCAGCCGCTTCGCCGCGTACTCCTCGTACTTCTCCTTCTGCCCCTTCGATGCACTATCGGTCGGAATCAACACCACCCCCAACGTAACCCGTGCCCCATCCCCCTCCGGGTGCTCCTCCCGAAATGCCCTGATCAACCCCCTCTGAATCTCGCCGAAGTTTTCGGACTCTTCCGCGCGCACCACGTTGTCGGTAAGAAAATTCACCCCCACGCGCCCGGCCCACCGAGCCGACCGCAAACTCCCGCCGCCGTACCACACCCTTTCCGCAAGCCCCGCAGAATGCGGCTCCACTCGCCCGGAATAGACCTCAAACCCTTCGCGCCCACCCTCCGCGACCACTTCCCCTCTCAGATATCGCAACAGCCTTTCCGCGCGTGTGTAGGTGAAGTCCTCGTGGTCGGCCGTGGTCGGGTAGAGGGCTTCTTTGACGTGGTCGAAGCGCATGGGGGTGCCGACACTGATGCCGGGGTTGAGGCGTCCGCCGGAGAGGAGGTCGACGGTGGCGAGGTCTTCGGCGAGGCGGAGGGGGTTCTCCCAGCCGAGGGGGATGACGGCGGTGCCGAGCCCGATCCGGCGGGTGCGCTGCGAGGCGGCGGCGAGGACTGCCGTTGGTGAGGAGATCCCGTACTGGAGGTGCCGGTGCCGCACCCAGGCCGTGTCGAACCCGAGCCGTTCCCCAAGCTCGATGATCTCCAACGTCGACTCGTGCCCCGCCCGCGGCGAGTCCCCGTCGAACAACCCGATGGTCAAAAACCCCAAGCCCCGCAACGACTTCCCCACCAGACCTCCAAGACCGGGTACCTAGATCATGACACGCCCCACCAACCCCCCATCCACAGAGTGGACACCGGTCCCTTGTCGAAGATCACCACCCCACCACCCTCGAACCACCCCCGCCCAGCCTCACCCCGCCCCACCTACCACTCGGCCACCCCTCACCCGCTCTCGCCCCGCCACCGCCCGCACAGGCGTTGGTGCCGGCGAGTTGCGGGTGGGCGTGGGCTGGCGCGTGTTTGGGGTAGGGCATGGTTCGGCTGGCGGCGGGTGTTCGGGCCGGAGGGTGTTCCGATCCGCACAAGAGCCCGGCGCGTTGGGTGGGGGCGCGTGCCGGCGGGGGTCTGCGGGCCGGGGCACGGGGACGGCTCAGGAGTGGGTTCCGGCGATTGCCGGGGCGGCGCGGCCACGACCTACTTCCAACCGGTGCCGGAAATCCTGCGCGCGTACGGCGTCACCCTGGTCACCTCCGATGGCGGACCGCCACCCGCATGTGGCACCGCGACCACCGGCAGCCTGACGTCCCAGGGCACCGCGGTGGAACCGAAGTCCGGCTACTACGAAGCCGTGGCCGGCGCGCACGAAGCCTGCCTCACCGGACCGGCGAACACCGACTTCGACCTGTACCTCCAGAAGTGGAACGGCTCGTCGTGGCGCACGGTCGCGTCCGGCACGGGGCCGACGTCCACCGAGAAGGTCACCTACACGGGCACGTCCGGCCGCTGCCGCTGGCAGTTGCGCTCCTACAGCGGATCGGGGCAGTACACGCTGGAGTCCACCAAGCCGTAGGGCAGGTCTTCCTCACGCGTGCGCAACGGCGGTACGGTCGCGGAGCCGCCGGGTTGCCTACGTGAGTGGGGGAGTGGCCCGTGGAGCTGGAGGTGCGGCACCTTCGTGCGCTGATCGCGATCGACGACACCGGCAGCCTCACCCGGGGCGCCCGCCGGCTCGGCATGTCCCAACCGGCGCTGTCCGGGCTGCTCAAGCGCATCGAACACAGCCTCGGCGGCGCGCTGTTCTTCCGCACCGAGCACGGCTGCCCGCCGACCCCGCTCGGCACGGACGTCCTGGCGGAGGCACGGGTGGTGCTGGGCGGGATGAGCGCGATCGCCGACCGGGTCGCCGAGTGGTCACGGCGCGGGAACCCGTCGGACCCGCTGCGGGTGGGCGGGTACTGCGGGTTCCTGCACGTGGCGGTGAGCCGGTGGTTGCGGGAGCAGCCGTGGTGCGCGGACGTGCACCTGGTGGAGGACACGGACGACCGGATCAGCGTGGAGAAGGTCGCGATCGGTGAACTGGACCTGGCCCTGGTGTACCGCCCGCCGCTGCCCGGCACGACTCCGCCGGGTGTGGCCAGCGTGCTGATTCACCCGGCCGAACCGGTTTTCGTGGCCATGGCTTACGACCACCCTGCGGTCCGGCCGGGTCCGGTGGCGTTGGCCGATGTCCTGGACCACCCGTGGGTCGACGAGCCTCCGGGCACGACGCGGTGGTCGGCGTACCTGGGTCAGACGTGCCAGGAGCACGGCTTGGTGCTGCGGCAGCCGCACAGCACGCGCTGCCTGGCGACGATGCTGGAGCTGGTGCACGCCAAGCTCGCGGTGGGTCCGGCCTTGGCGACCAGTCGCGACCGGCCGGGGAGCATCGCGGTCCGGGCGCTGGCGGACATGCCGCTGTGGCAGGAACTCCGACTGTTCTACCGGCCGGACAGCCCGGTCGCGGCACGCGTGGACGAGATCCACGCCCAAATCCTCACCGCTTACGCGGGCCGTCTCGGGTGCAGCCAGGCTTTCGACACGTGGTGGCACAACCAGGGCCAAGAACTCCTCCCCGCCATGTAACCCACACACTGCCTCACGACCTCACGCCGCGCTCGCTTGCGCCGCCGCCTGGGCCGCACCAACCCGGGCCAAACCGACCACCCCGGGCCGACCCGTGACAGGCCGACCCACGCTAGGCCGACCGCGCCAAGCCGGCGCAGGTTCGGCCGGTCCGCACGCGATGGGGTTACTCGGTGCGTAGGGCGGTGGATGTGGGGGTGTGGGCGGTTTGGGTGGTTGGGGGGAGGGCGGACAAGGTGGCGATTGTTGTGCCGCTGATTACCAGGGCGGCCAGCAGTGCGGGGGAGTAGACGGTGAAGGCTGTGGTGGGCAGGTTGGTTCCGGCGGCCTGGCCCATGGCGGGGAGGATTTGGGCATGGAGGGTTGTGCCCAGAGGGACGCCTAGGGCACCGGCTACCAGGCCGACAGCGGCTACCGAAGACACCACCAGGGCGATGACCTGCTTTGGGGTCATGCCCAGCGACTTGTGGATGCCCAAGTCACGTACCCGGTCCCGGGTGTCCAGCAGGACGGTGTTGAGGACGCCCAGGCCCGATACCGCTACCAGCATCAACGTCAGCAGGGCGGTCAGGGCGCCGATCACCACGATGGTGTCGCTTGTCTGGCCGGGATCTGTTGGGCGGGCGGTGGTTGAGGTCAGGGTGTTGTTCAAGGAGTCCACATAGGACTGGATGTTGGTGTTGGGCTTGGTGTCGATGAAGAAGGTGTCCGGGGGTAGGTCCGGGAACGTTGCGGCGTCCACGTATGCGGCCAGGCCGTCGTGTCTGGTGTCGAAGAGTTCGCCCACGATCTGGATGGAGAACGCTTTCCCCTTGTGCTGGAGGGTGACGGTGTCGCCGATGCGGCTGCTGGTCGCGGTGAGGAAGGCGGTGGGGACCACGGCTTCGCCGGGGCTGGAGTACCAGCGTCCGGCGATCATGGGGTGGCCAGCCCAGCCCGCGTCCCCGGTGTACGCGTAGATCTGGGCGAAGCCCGCCATGCCGGGGACGGTCATCTCGGTGCGGGCCAAGCCGAAGTAGCGGTCGGTGTCGGGGTGGGCGGCCAGGGTTGACGTTACGGTGTTGGGGTCGAGTTGGGAAAGGTGGGGTGGGCCTTCTGCGCCTACGGTGACGTCCGATGTGTTGTAGTCGCGGGCCTCTTGGATGACGCCCAGAGACATCCCCAAACCTACGGCGAACGTCACGGTGGCGGTGCCGAACACGACGGAAGCGGCCATGCCGAAAGTGCGTGCGGGACGTGCAAAGGGACGTGCCAGGCCAAGGGCGATGGGCACGGGCAGGGCGCTGAACCAACGGATGGCGAATCGGCCTCGTGTGCCACCCGGGCGGCCGACTGCCAGAGCGTCCACGGTGCGCAGGCGGCCGGCTCGGAGAGCGCTTACCCACGCGGTCAAGGTCACTACAGTCAGCGCACCGAAGCCTACTGCGGCGTTGACCCACAGAGGGGCGGTCAGGGTCGTGTCGTAGACCTCTTCCGTTTGGCCCAGGACGGGGATGGCCAGGAGATTGCCGGTGATCAGGCCGACAGTGACGCCGAAGGACGCTGGGATCAACGCCTGGCCCACGTAAGTCCACACCACCTGGCTGGGCGTGCAGCCCAACGCCTTCAGGACCCCGATCCGCCGCACGCCGGACCCGACCGCGCCTGCCACGACATTTCCGACCACCAGCACCGACATCACCAAACCCAGCACCCCGAACGCCACCAGGAACGGCACGAAGAGAGCGCTTTCCCGCACCGCCTCCTGCTTAGCCGTCAGCCACGACCGCGACCCGGCGACCGTGCCGGATGGCACCAGGGCCGTCACTGCCGAGAGAGCGCTTTCCACCTCCAGCGGTGCGGTCAGGCGGTACAGCATCTGGTGGCCCTGTGGGGCGGTGATGGTCGCTGGCGGTACCCAGGCTTCGGCGGTGCGGGTGACGGAGCGGGCGATGCCGACGACCTTCACCGACGGTGCGCCGGGTAGGCCGGAAAGCGTTATCCGGTGGCCGAGGGTGGGGGTCATGGGGAACGAGGCGGCGAGGACGATCTCACCAGGCCCGTCCGCCCACTCGCCCGCCACGAGGGTCAGCCGGTCGACGGGGCCGGCGGGGTCGGCGCGGCCCACGACGGTGACCGGGGGTAGGTCGATGCCGTTGGCGCGGACGGCGGTCGACGCGGTGGGGAACGGGCCGACAGAAGCCGAAACCGCCGATGCCGCCGAAGCCGTCGCCGCGACGTCCTGAGCGGTCGCGGTGAACTCGGCGGACAGGTGTGCGCCGGACTGCGCCGAGAACGCGTCCTCGAACGGCGCGGACGACACGACCAGCAGCGACCCGCCCAGCAAAGCCGCGGTGACCGACATCGTCGTGGCCAAGCCGATGACCGCCGATTGCACGCGCCGTCGGGTCACCCCGGAACGAACCAGGCTCAACAGACCGCTCACCGGACCGTCACCTCGTCCATAGCCACCCGACCATCCACCAACCGCACGGTCCGGCTGGTGCACCGGCGCGCCAACTCCAAGTCATGCGTCACCACCACCACGGTCTGGCCCTCGCCGTTCAGCTCCATCAACAGATCCGCGACATCCGCACCGGACGCGCTGTCCAGAGCACCGGTCGGCTCGTCGGCCAGCAGCAGCGGCGGCCGGTTCATCAGCGCCCGCGCCACCGCCACCCGCTGCCGCTCCCCGCCGGACAGCCGCGCCGGGTGGGCGGCGGAGTGCCGGGCGATTCCCAGGTGCTCCAGCAACTCGTGAGCCCGCCGCCTGGCCGCGGCCCGGCGCATCCCGGCCAACCGCGCCGGCAGGACCACGTTCTCCAGCACGGTCAGGTCGTCCAGCAGGTTGAAGAACTGGAACACCATCCCGACCTTCGTCCGCCGGTACCGCGCCGCGCCCGCCTCGCCCAGGCCGTCGACCCGCGTGCCGGCCACCGTCACCGTGCCCTCGTCCGGCCGGTCCAGGCCCGCGACCAGGTTCAGCAGGGTCGACTTCCCGCTGCCCGACGGCCCGAGGACGGCCACCGCCTCCCCCTCCCGCACGGTCAGCGACACGTCCCGCAGCGCGGGCGGGCCGTTCTCGTACCGGCGGGTGACGGCGTGCAGCTCGATCAGGGGTGTGGACATCGCTCTCCTCACAGGTCGGAACCCCGGGGACGCTAGGGCTGAGGTGGGAGCGGGTGCGTCGGTCGGCGGAGGCATTTCCGGTACCGCGTCGGGTGTACTCGACGCGGTGTCATCCGTTCGACGTAGTCGAGCGTCTTACGGCGGGGAGACCTCCGGAGGGGTGTCGTGGCGGTCCCGGTCGGACAGAATGGGCCGATGATCGACCGACTGCGCGCGTGGGCGGCCCTGGTGGCGCGCCCGAGCGGACCGCTGCCGCGGCCCGGCCGGCGCAGCCTGGTCTTCGACGCGCTGGTGGCGCTGGTGCTGTGCGTGGCCGCGTTGGACTTCGCGGTGAACATCGCCGCCTTCGACGCGCCGGTCGGGCTGTTCCCGCCCGTGCCGCCGGTGCCGGGGTCCCTGGTGGGCGAGCCGGAGTCGGCGTACGAGGGTGCCGAGTTCGGCGCGGTGGTGGTGGCGCTGGTCGCCTCGTTGGCGCTGGTGGTCCGCCGCCGCTACCCGCTGGCCGTGCTGTGGGTGGTCCTCGGCGTGGGATTGCTGGTGCCGGACGCGCCGCGGCTGACGTTCTACGCGGTCGTGATCGCCGCCTACACCGCCGCCGCGTACAGCCCGTACCGGGTGGCGACCATGGCCTCGCTCCCGCCGGCGGTGCTCGCGGTGTGGCTGCCCGAGCACCCGGTGCTGCCGACCGTGCCCGACCAGTACGTGCCGCTGCTGGTGGTCGTGCCGCTGGTGGTCGCCGCCAACGGCCTGCGCACCTGGAAACTGCGCGCCGACGAGCGAAGAACCCGGCTCTCGGTCATGGAACGCGAGCAGCGGGACGCCCTGCGCCGGGCCGTCGAGCAGGAACGCGCCCGCATCGCCCGCGAGCTGCACGACGTGGTGACGCACAACGTGAGCGTGATGGTCATCCAGACCGGCGCGGCCCGCAAGGTCATGGGCTCCGCGCCCGACCAGGCCCGGGACGCGCTGCTCGCGGTCGAGGCGGCGGGCCGCTCCGCGATGGCCGAGCTGCGGCACGTCATGGGCCTGCTCACCCCGGACGGCCCGCACGCCGACGACCTGGCCCCGCAGCCCGGCATCGACCGCCTGGACGACCTGGTGGGACGGATGCGCGGCGCGGGCATGCCGGTCGGCCTGACCGTCGAGGGCGTGCCCCGGCCGGTGCCCTCCGGCGTCGGCCTCGCCGCCTACCGGGTGGTTCAGGAAGCGCTGACCAACACCGTGAAGCACGCCTCCGGCGCGACGGCGACCGTCACCGTCGAGTACACGCCCGAGCACCTGTCCGTCGAGGTCGCCGACACCGGCGGCAAGCCCACCGGGACCGCCGGCAGCGGGCGCGGCCTGATCGGGCTGCGCGAACGGCTCTCGGTCTACGGCGGCACCCTGCACACCGGCCCGTGCCCGACCGGCGGCTACCGGGTGCGCGCCCTGATCCCGCTGGAGGGGACGTGACGCTGCGGGTCGTGGTCGCCGACGACCAGGTCCTGGTCCGCACCGGGTTCACCATGATCCTGTCCGCCGACGGCATCGACGTGGTGGCCGAGGCGGCGGACGGGGCGCAGGCGGTGGAGGCGGTCCGGCGGACCAAGCCGGACGTGGTCCTGATGGACATCCGGATGCCCGAGCTGGACGGCCTGGAGGCCACCCGCCGCATCCTCACCGGCCGGCCCGACGAGCCGCGCGTGGTCATGCTGACCACGTTCGACCTGGACCACTACGTGTACGCGGCGCTGGCCGCCGGGGCGAGCGGGTTCCTGCTCAAGGACGTCACGCCCGAGCAGCTGGTGGCCGCGGTGCGCCTGGTCCGCACCGGGGACGCCCTGCTCGCCCCGACCATCACCCGCCGGCTGGTGGAGCGGTTCGCCCACCGGGACACCGACGCGGCGGCGGTGCACCGGGACCTGGCCGCGCTCACCCCGCGCGAGTTGGAGGTGCTGCGGATGCTGGCGCGCGGGTTGAGCAACGCGGAACTGGCGGGACGGCTGCACCTGTCCGAGGCGACGGTGAAGACCCACATCGCCCGCATCCTGGCCAAGCTGGGGCTCCGGGACCGGGTGCAGGCGGTGATCGCGGCCTACGAGACTGGCCTGGTCGCGCCTGGCGACTCCTGAACGGCCTAAGACAGACCAGGCGGCGGGTCCAGAGCGGCGAGCGAGGCGAGGACCTCGTCGTGGCCGCGTGCCTCGGGCAGGGTCAGCACCGGGGAGTCGCGGGCCAGTGCGGGCAGGTCGCCGACCAGCACCAACTGCTCGCCGGCCCGGGTGGACGCCAGCGCCGCGCCCGTCCGCCGCAGGTCCGCCCGGTCGCGCGTGAAGCCGTAGAGCACCACCTGCCGGTCACCGCCCCGGAAGTCCTCCGCCCCCACGTTGCGCCGGACCGGAACCTCCCCGCCCACGATCGCCACGATCCGCGCCGTCACCTCCGCGGCCTGCGCGGCGTACGGGACGACCACGGCCCAGTCGCGGCCGGCGGCCTCGTAGTGCGCGGCGAGCCGGGCCAGCAGGTTCGCCTCGACCGGGTTGTAGAAGCCCGGCCGGCCGCGGTCGCGCTGCCTCGCCGGACGTTCCCGACGCCGCCGCGCGGGCAGGCCGGAGGTGTCGACGAAAGCCAGCGGACCGGCGAACACGGCGTCGCGGTGCACGTGCGGGCCGGCCCGGTTGACGTGACGGCCGGCCAGGCGCGCGCAGAACTCGGCGATCTCCGCCGGCACCGCCCGCCGCCGGGTCAGCCGCACGACGTTGCACTCCGGCAGCCGCGCGGCCACAACCGCGAGCCCCCCGGCGGCGTCACCCAGCAGCACCGCCCGCTCAACGCGCACCAGCCGCACCACCAGGTCCGGCAGGCTCAACCGATCCGCATCGTCCACAGTGGACACCCCGCGGGCGGTCAGCGCCTCGGCCAACCGGGTCTTGCCGCTCCCCGGCCCACCGAGCACCACCAGCAGGTCCGGCACGGCCAGCGCCCGGCGGAACGCGTCGAGCTGATCCGGGTCGAGGCCCGCGTCAACGTCCGCCGCCGGGCTGAACGCCGCCACCCGACCCTCCGCCAGCGGCCCGAGCAACGGGTGCGAACCCAACGCGGTCAACGCCGCCCGCTGGGGCGCGAAGGAACGAACGCCCGGCTCCAGCACACCCGCGAGCGGCGGGTTCACGGGGCGTTCGAAGCCGACCGCCACCGTCCGCACGTCCACCCGCGTCACCCGGCCGCGCACACCGCCCAACCGCACCACCGCACCCACGTCGGGCACGTGCGCACCGGTCACCACGAACCTGCCGTCCGGCCCCAACCGGAACGGGTACGGCGGCTCCACCCGGGCAGCGGACACGGCGGCGCGCTCGTCCGCGTCGATCGCGCGAGCGATTCCGTTCAGGAACGCGTCGGTTCTGTCCACCGCACTCACCGCCATTCGGCGAAACAGGTTAGTGGGGCGAGGTGAACGGATCGGGGCGGGTTCCGGGGAATTCACCATCAATCGCGGCCGAATGGTTTTTGTGCGGGCCGGAACGCGGGGCCGGCCCATCATGGACGGGTGCGCAGGCGGGTGTTGATCCGGTCCGCGGTGGTTGTCACCATCGTGGCCGTGGTGCTCGGCGGTCTGTTCGCGTTCCAGCGCAAGCTCGTCTACCTGCCGACCGGCGGGCCGCTGCCGTCCGCCGGCGACGTCCTGCCCGGCGGCCGGGACGTCACCCTGACCACCTCCGACGGCCTGGAGCTGACCGCGTGGCACTTCCCGGTCGCCGACGCCCGGGCCACCGTGCTGGTCGCGCCGGGCAACGCGGGCAACCGGGCTTTGCGCGTCCCGCTGGCCCGCGCCCTGACCGCGCGCGGCCTGTCCGTGCTCCTGGTGGACTACCGGGGCTACGGCGGCAACCCGGGCGCGCCCACCGAGGAGGGCCTGGCCCGCGACATCCGCGCCGCCCGCGCCCACCTCACCGGCCGGGTCGTGTACTTCGGCGAGAGCCTGGGCTCGGCGGTGGTCGCGGAACTGGCGACCGAGGACCCGCCCGCCGGCCTCGTGCTGCGCTCGCCGTTCACCGCGCTGGCCGACGTGGGCCGCGTGCACTACCCGTACCTGCCGGTGCGGTGGCTCCTGCTGGACCGCTTCCCGACCCGGGAGCACGTCACGCGCACCACCGCGCCGGTCACCGTCGTCTACGGCAGCGCGGACACGATCGTGCCGCCGGAGCAGAGCCGCGCCGTGGCCGAGGCCGCCCACGCCCGGACCGTGGAGGTGCCCGGCGCCGACCACAACGACCCGGTCCTGCTCGACGGTCCGGAACTGGTCGAGGCCATCACAGCACTCGCTTGAGCACTGACGCCGGCGACGTCCCCGGCGCTACCGTGGGGGGATGACCGCGCAGGTGGAACAGCGGTCGCGACTGGCCGCGGTGGACAACCTGAAGGTGGTGCTCGTCGCCTGGGTGATCGGCGGGCACGCGCTGCTCGGGTACTCCGCCGTGGGCGGGTGGCCCTACGACGAGGTCAACGAGGTCACGTTCGCGCCCCGCGTGGAAACCGTGCTGGCGGCGGTCCTCGGACCGTCGGGACTGTTCCTGATGGGCACCTTCTACCTGCTGTCCGGGCTGTTCACGCCCGGCTCGCTGGCCCGCAAGGGGCGGAGCCGGTTCGTCCGGGAACGGCTGTTGCGCCTGGGCGTGCCGTGGGTGCTGTCGGCGCTGGTGGTGTGGCCGCTGTCGTTGTGGGTGGCCTACCGGGCGGCCGGGCACGACGTGTCGCCGTGGTGGGTCTTCACCCACCGGGACCCGCTGCTGGACTCCGGGTCGCTGTGGTTCGTGGCGATCCTGCTGCTGTTCTCGCTGGTCTACGCGGTGGTCGGGCGGCCCTCGGAGACGCCGCTGACGATCACCACCGGGCACCTGGCGGCGTTGACCGCCGGGGTCGCGGTGACCACGTTCGCGGTGCGGCTGTGGGTGCCCGCGCGCAGCGGTCAGGTGGGGGACCTGCACGTCTGGTGGTGGCCGCAGTTGGTCGCGCTGTTCGGGCTGGGCATCGCCGGGGCGCGGTCGGGGCTCGCGGAGCGGGTGCCGGAGCGGATGTGGCGGACGAGCCGGGTGGTGGCGTACGCCGCGCTCGCGTCCGTGCCGGTGGTCGCGGTGGCGGCCGGGGTGTCGGACCTGTCCGGGCAGTCCGGGCCGTTCCTGGGCGGGTGGCGGTGGGAGGCGCTGCTGCTCGCGGTGGTCGAGTCGGTGCTGGTGGTCGGCGGTTCGGTGTGGTTGCTGGGGTTGGCGCAGCGCCGGCTGACCGGTGGCGGCGCACTCGCCCGCGCCCTGGCCCGGTCGGCGTTCGTGGCGTTCGTGGTGCAGGGACCGGTGCTGGTCCTGCTCGCCGTGGCCGCGCGGCCGTTGCCGCTGCCCGCCGAGGTGAAGGCGTTCGTGGTCGCCGGGGCGGCCATCGCGGTGTCGTTCGCGTTGGGCCGAGTGGTGACCGCGCACACGCGATTGGGTCGTATTTTCTGACCATTCCCGAATGGTTCGAATGCCATTCACTTCCCATTCCGTGGGAGGCCCGGCCCCAGGTCAGAGCGCGTCGGCCGGTGTGGGAGACTGCCCGCCATGGCTCCTCTTCGCTTCGCCCTGCCCAACAAGGGCTCCCTGAGTGCTCCCGCGGCGCAAATGCTGGCCGAGGCGGGGTACCGGGTCCATCGGTCGGGGCGCGAGCTGATCGTGGCCGATCCGGCGAATGATGTGCAGTTCTTTTTCCTGCGCCCGCGCGACATCGCCGTCTACGTCGGCGAGGGCTCCCTCGACGTCGGCATCACCGGCCGGGACCTGCTGCTGGACTCGTCCGTGTCGGCCAAGGAGATCCTGCCCCTGGGCTTCGGCAAGGCGTCGTTCTACTTCGCCTCCAAGCCCGGCGGCATCAGCGACCAGGCGGGTCTGGAGGGCCGGCGGATCGCCACCAGCTACCCGAACCTGGTCGAGGAGTACCTGTCCGAGCAGGGCATCAAGGCCAAGCTGGTGCGCCTGGACGGCGCCGTCGAGACGGCCGTCGAACTGGGTGTGGCCGACGCCATCGCGGACGTCGTCGAGACCGGCATCACGCTGAAGACCTCCGGCCTGGAGACCTTCGGCAAGCCGATCCTGAAGTCGGAAGCCGTGCTGATCCAGGGCGACACCGTGGCCGAGACGCCGGGCGCGGTCCACTCGGTGGAGATCCTGCACCGGCGGCTCCAGGGCGTGCTCATCGCCCGGCGGTACGTGATCCTGGACTTCGACTGCCCGGTGTCGGCGCAGGAAGAGGCGTTCAAGCTGGTGCCCGGCATCGAGTCGCCGACGGTGTCCCCGCTGGCCCGCGAGGGCTGGGTGGCCGTCCGGTCGCTGGTGCCGCGCGACGACGCGCCGTTCATCATGGACCAGCTCTGGCAGGTCGGCGCGCGCGCCATCCTCGTCAGCTCCCTGGACACCTGCCGGATCTGACCCGCTGACCACCCGAAGGCCCCGCGCACCCAGCGCGGGGCCTTTTTCGTGCCGGCGGCACCGCTAGATCCCGTCTCGCACCCGATCTAGCGCCTCCTGGTCGAGAGGAGGTGGCGGATGCGACCGGTGCGGCTGGCCGTGATCGTGGGGAGCACCCGGGAAGGGCGCGTCGGGAACGCGTTCGGCCGGTGGATCGCGGACGTCGCCGCGGCTCGGGCCGAGTGCGAGGTGGACGTGGTGGACCTCGTCGACTTCGACTTCCCCGCGCACTACCCGCGCCAGCCGACCGCGGAAGTGCGGCGGTTCGCCGGGCACGTCGGCCGGGCGGACGGGTTCGTGGTCGTCACGCCCGAGTACAACCGCAGCTTCCCCGCTTCCCTCAAGCAGGCGATCGACTTCGCCTACGACGAGTGGCACGCCAAGCCCGCCGGGTTCGTCTCCTACGGCTACCGGTCGGCCGGCCTGCACGCCGTGGAGCAGCTGCGAACAGTTTTCACCGAGCTGCACGTCATGACAGTGCGCAACACCGTCGGCGTCGACCTGTGCGACGCCGACCCGCTGGACACGGAGGACCGCAGGCTGGCCGCGGTGGCGATGCTCGACCAGCTCGTCTGGTGGGCGGTCGCCCTGCGGGAGGCCCGTGGCCTGCGGCCCTACGTCAAGTGAGGAAGGGACACCAAGTGAACGCGATCGAGACAGCGGGACTGGTGAAGGTCTTCGGCGACACCCGCGCGGTGGACGGCGTCGACCTCACCGTGCCCGCCGGGACCGTGTACGGCCTGCTCGGCCCCAACGGCGCCGGCAAGACCACCACCGTCCGGATGCTGGCCACCCTGCTGCGGCCCGACGACGGACAAGCCAGGATCTTCGGCCACGACGTGCGCGCGGACCCCGACAAGGTCCGCAGCCTGGTCAGCCTGACCGGCCAGTACGCCTCGGTGGACGAGGACCTCACCGGCACCGAGAACCTGCTCCTGCTCAGCCGCCTGCTGGGCCACTCCCGCCGGCACGCCAAGGACCGCGCCGCCCAGCTGCTGGCCGCGTTCGGGCTCACCGAGGCCGCCGGCAAGCAGGTCAAGCACTACTCGGGCGGCATGCGGCGGCGGCTGGACATCGCCGCCAGCATCCTCAACACCCCGAAGCTGCTGTTCCTGGACGAGCCCACCACGGGCCTGGACCCGCGCAGCCGCAACCAGGTGTGGGACATCGTCCGGGCGGTCGTCCAGCACGGCACGACCGTCCTGCTGACCACCCAGTACCTCGACGAAGCCGACCAGCTCGCCTCGCGGATCGCCGTCATCGACCACGGCAAGGTCATCGCCGAGGGCACCAAGGGCGAGCTGAAGGCGTCCGTGGGCGTGGGCGCGGTGCACCTGCGGCTGCGCGACGCCGACCAGCGGACCACCGCTCAGGCGCTGCTGTCCCGCGTGCTGGACGCGGACGTGCTGCTGGACGCCGACCCGGTCGCGCTGACCGCCCGGCTGTCCGGCCGGGCCACCGAGCAGGCCGCCGAGGCGCTGGCCCAGCTCGCCCGCGAGGGCATCACGGTGGACGACTTCTCCCTCGGCCAGCCCAGCCTCGACGAGGTGTTCCTGGCCCTGACCGACCGGAAGGAGGCGGCGGCGTGACCGTCACCAAGGAGCCCGATGCCCTGACCGCGCCCCGGCCGGAGGACCTGGCCGAACTGCTGCTGGAGTCGAGCACGCCGCGAAGGCCGAGTGCGCTGTCCGCGTCGCTGACCTTCGGCTGGCGGGCGGTGCTGAAGATCAAGCACGTGCCGGAGCAGCTGTTCGACGTCACCGCGTTCCCGGTGATGATGATCCTGATGTTCACGTACCTGTTCGGCGGGGCGCTGGCCGGGTCACCGGGGGAGTACCTCCAGTACCTGCTGCCCGGCATCACGGTGACGAGCGTCGTGATGATCACCATGTACACGGGTGTCGCGGTGAACACCGACATCGGCAAGGGCGTGTTCGACCGCTTCCGCACGCTGCCGATCTGGCGGCCCGCGCCGATGGTCGGCTACATCCTGGGCGACCTGCTGCGCTACGCCCTGGCCTCGGCGGTGATCCTGGTCGTCGGCCTGGTGCTGGGCTTCCGGCCGGGCGGCGGGTTCGTCGGCGTGCTGCTCGGGATCGCCGTGCTGATCGGGTTCTCGTTCGCGTTCTCGTGGGTGTGGACGATGTTCGGGCTGATGATGCGCAGCGAGAAGTCCGTGATGGGCGTGAGCATGCTGTTCCTGTTCCCGCTGACGTTCCTGTCCAACGTCTACGTCAGCCCGACCACCATGCCGGGCTGGTTGCAGGCGTTCGTCAACGTCAACCCGATCACCAAGCTGGTGGAGGCGGTGCGGGCGTTGATGGCGGGGCAGTTCGACGGTGACGCGATGATGTGGACGGCCGGGTACGCGACGGTGTTCACGATCGTGTTCGGCGCGTGGACCATGCGCCTCTACAACCGCAAGTGACCCTTGAGGTGCCGGGCCGCGTGGCCCGGCACCCTTCGGGGTTTCAGGCGGGCAGTTTCGGGGCGAAGGTCTGCCGCATCTTGTGCGAGAACCACTCGCCCACGGTGACCCGCTCGAACTCGGCGTCCCCGGTCCGGAACGGCTGGATCGGCTCGATCGACGTGTCGTGGTTGGGCAGGTGGAAGAACGGGATCGACACCCGCGACGCCGTGTCGCCCTGCCGTGGGTTGACCACCCGGTGCACGGTCGACGCCCACCGGCCGCCGGTCCAGAACGCCATCAGGTCCCCGATGTTGACCACGAAGCTGCCCGGGATGGCGGGCAGGTCGCGCCACTCTCCGGTGTCGGTGAGCACCTGGAGGCCGCTCAGGTCGTCCTCCTGGTAGAGGATGGTCAGGGTGCCCCAGTCGGTGTGCGACTCGCGCCGGATCTGGCCGGACGGCGGCACGGCGAGTTGCGGGTAGTAGAAGTTGGCCAGCAGCAGGGACACGTGCCGGTCGAACTTGGCGTCGAAGAAGTCCTCCGGCAGGTCCAGCGCGAGCGCGAACAGGCGCATGACGTCGGCGGACAGGTCCGCCATGGCGGACATGTACTCGTGCCAGGTGTCCTTGAAGCCGGCGGGGGAGTCGGGCCAGACGTTGGCCACCTTCCACGTCGCCGGGTAGTCGCCGAGCGCGGCCCGTTCGGCTTCGGGCAGGTCACCGGTCACGTGCGCGGCGAAGGCTTCGTAGAGGCCGGGCGGGGTGTCCCCGGTGCCACCGAACCGACGCAGCCCGGACACACCGGCCACACTCGCCGACCGGTCCTTCTCGTCCTCGGGCAGGGTGAAGAACCCGTTGGTGGCCCGGTACATCCGGTCCACCAGGTCCTGCGACACACCGTGGCCGACGATCGTGAAGAACCCCGAGCGCCGACACGCCTTCCCGATCGCCTCGGCGATCCGCCGCCGGCCGGCCGGGGTGGTGCGGGACGACAGGTCGATGACCGGCACGAAATCGTCGACAACCATTGTTTCGCTCATGTTATTCCTCCCTGGGAGGAATATAAGGAGTGCTCGGTAATTGCCCGGTAACACGCAGGCTGTGGATCTCCAACCCGCACTCGCGCACCCCACCGCACCAACCGACCGGTCCTGCTCTTCGGCGCGCTGCGCCCCGCTCTTCGGCGCGTGGCGCCCCGCTCTTCGGTGCGTGGCGCCCCGCTCTTCGGCGCGCAGCGCCTGTTCTTCGGCGCGCAGCGCCGTCGGGCAGTGCCGCCGGGGCACACACCCCAACCCGGGCTTCTTGCTTGTGTCATCCCCGTATGGCCCGCCCGAAGGGCTACCACAGATTTCCCGGGTGCAGCCGAAAAGTTTTGCGAGGCACGAGCAAAAGTTTTCAGCGGCACCCGGGAAATCTGTGGTCGGCTTTGCCGGGTCATGCGGGGATGACACAAGCAAGAAGCCCCCGCTCTTGCAGTTGTGTCATCCTTGGCGGCTCGCCCGCCGGCGAGGCTCTTTTAATCTTTGGAATTGCGCTTACCCGCTCAAATCCACGCTTCGCGCGTGTAGACGCAACGCGCTCCGCTTCCGCACGCTCGAACGCGCTTCGCGCTCTTGAACGCGCTGGCGCGCTCTCAGGACGTACGCGCTGGCGCGCTCTCAGGACGTACGCGCTGGCGCGCTCTCAAGATCAAAAGCGGCGCTCGCCGCGCGGCAGGCCCCCGGGGGTGGAAGGGCGTCGGTTCGTCCCCCGCACGACCTGCCGGAGGCAACCACGCTTCGGTCCTTTCCGCAACCGGTGAAGCGTGGTTGCACAAAGGGCCAAAGCGTGGTTGGGCTGCGCCCAGGCCGTACGGGGGACGAACCGAGGCCCTTCCTGTGGCTTGGCAGCCCGAGCAAAAGCAGCGCCTTCGGCGAAAAAGCAGCCGCTGCGCGGCGAGGCTTGCAGGGTGCCGGTTATAGCCGGAAGCGGTCCGCGCCCGAGTATGCGCACGTGCTGCCCGTCGAAACATGCTCCCGCAAGTGTGCCGCCAACTCCGGATGCCGTTCGGCGAGCTTGCGCAACGTGTCCCGAATGCGCGCCGTGACAGTTTTCCGGGCTCGCTCCGCCTCGTCGCCCAAACGGCGCGTGCGGCCCGCCAACCCCGCCGCGGCACGCAGTTCGTCGAGCAAAGCGGCGCGTTCTCGGTCCAGTTCGGCGGCGCGGGCGTCGGTGGGGGCTTGGTCGATTTGCTCGTCCAGGTGGGCCAACCTGCGGCGGTACGCGGCTTTGGCCTCCTCGTCCAGCACCGGGTCACCGCCCAGCCGTGCGGACGGCACGGCCTCCGGGTCCAGCAGGCGGACCGCCGGGACCGGTGAACCCGCGTTGCCCAGCAGCACGTGCAAGTCCCGCAGGCCCTTGGAGTCCGGCATCCGGACCGTGGAACCGTTGTAGGACAACGACCACACGTCTCCGTCACGACGGAACTCATTGGCCGGCGTGGAAGTCTCGCCGGTGGCGGCCACCAGGTGCCGGCGCACCTCGTCCGCCCACGGCCGTGCCCGCATCGCCTCCGCTGACTGCAACGCGGCGGTCAGCTCCGCCACGGCCTCGTCGCACCGGCCCAGCGCCAGGTCGACCAGGCCCAGCCACAGGTCCACCGGGCCGGAGATGTCGCAGCCGTACAGGCCCACCAGCCACTGCCCCCGGTGCGGCGCCAACTGCCGGCGCATCTCCGCCGCCAGCGCCCGGTCGCCCGACGCATAGGCGTAGTGCGCCCGGAACCGCTGCCACAACGGCTCGAACAGCCGCTGGAACCGCAGGTCGTCCGGGTCGTACGTGGCCAGGTGGGTGCGCGCTGCCGCCAGGTCCCCGCGCTGCACGGCGGTGATCCCGCGCAACAGCCCGGGGTAGGGGTGCCCGCTCAGGTCCAGCTCGTCCACCTCGGCGAACCGGCCTTGCAGCACCAGCGGAGCCCAGCGCAGGTGGACGTGCATCATCGAGTAGCCGCTGTTCTCGTGCGACACGCCCTGGCTCTCCGCGCGGGCCAGCAGGGCCTCGGCCTCGGTGAACCGGCCCTGGAAGGTGGCGATGATGCTCTGGTCCACCGCCGAGGCGAACATGAAGCGCGGCAGCGCCCACCGGTCGGTCTGGGCGACGAAGGTCTGCA
Organism: Saccharothrix sp.; assembly: GCF_031180885.1. Classification (GTDB taxonomy): domain Bacteria; phylum Actinomycetota; class Actinomycetes; order Mycobacteriales; family Pseudonocardiaceae; genus Actinosynnema. The sequence continues at coordinate 47,096 of NZ_JAPSLK010000002.1, read as the reverse complement.
ACTGCTCGCGGTAGCGCGGGTCGCCCAGTTCCAGCAGCGCCACCCAGCGCAGGGACGCCGCGTAGCCCTCGGCGCTGTGGTCGGCGGTGCGGCGGGCGACGTCGGTCAGCTCGGAGGTCAGCGCCAGCCGCTTGGCCGCGGTGCCCAGCCCCCACGCGATGTCGTGCGCGGCCCACAGGCCGTCCGCGAGCGCGTCGTCGTCCTGGCCGGAACGGGCGAGGTCGGCGACCCTGACGCTCAACGCGCGCGCCAACACGTCGTCGGCCTCGTCCGGCGGCGGGCCGATCAGCCCGGCGTAGGCGTCGCGCAGCAGCGCCCGCGTCTCGTCGTCGGCTTCGGCGAACCGGATGCGGGTCAGCGCGACCCGGGCCAGCGCGACCGGGTCGCCCAGGGTGCGGGCCAGTTCGACAGCGGCGGCGTACGCCCGTGCGGAGTCGTCCGGCGCACCGCAGTGGAACAGCTCCTGGCCCAAGCTCAGTTGCAGGGTCATCCGCATCCGAGGGTCGGTGGCCCGGTCCAGGGCGCGTCGGTAGTGCCCGATGGCCTCCTCGACGGCGAGCCGGCTGCTGGCGTCGCGCGCGGCGGCCACCATCAGTTCGACGGCGCGTTCGACGGGGAACCGGTCGCCCGCGAGGTGGGCGTGCCGGGCCAGGTCGGTGGGCAGCACGTGCGCGGTCAGGTCCCCGGTGACCGCGTCGAGCACAGCGGCGTGCCGGACTTCCTTGTCCACCACCGAGTCGTAGAGGGTTTCGCGGACCAGGTCGTGCGTGAACGCGAACTTGCCACCGCCCAGCGCTCGCACCAGCCGGGCCCGCGCGGCCTGGTCGAGCAGGCGGTCCGCGTGCGGCACGGGCAGGCCGGCGGTCGCGGCCAGCACCTGCCGGTGGAACTCGCGGCCCAGCACGGCGGCGGCGGTCAGCAGGCCACCCACCGGACGCGGCAGCAGGGAAAGCCTGCGCTCCAACGCGTCCCGCACGCCCGGCGCGATCGCGGTGACCGGGTTGCCGCCCTGCCACAGCCGCGCGGTCTGCTCGACGTAGAACGGGTTGCCGCCGGTGCGCTGGTGCACGTCGGCTGCCAGGTCGGCGTCCGGTGCGCGGCCCGCGGTGGCGGTCATCAGCTCGCCCACCTCGTCCGCCGACAGCCCGGTGAGGGTGACCGCGGTGGCCCGGCTGACCAGCGGCGTCATCAGCGGGCGCAACGGGTGACCGTCGGCCTCGACCTCGACGTCCCGGTAGGTGCCGACGAGCAGGACCCGTTCGAACCACGTGTGCTGCGCGGCGAACTCCAGCAGCTTCAACGACGCCGGGTCGGCCCAGTGCAGGTCCTCCAGCACCACCACGACCGGCCGCCGCTGGGACACCGCGACCAGCGCGGAGACCACCGCGTCGTAGAGCGGGAAGCTCTCCGGCGTGTGCTCGGAGGTCCCTTCGCCCAGCAACGCCGACAGCCGGGGGTGCCACTCGTCGTCGTGCGCGGCCCGGCGCAGCGCCCGGACCACCTGCACCCACGGCCAGTAGCCGGGCGCGGTGTCGGAGTCCCAGCACGACCCGGCGAGCACCAGCGCGCCCTGCCTCCGGGCCTGCTCGGCGGCACCGGTGACCAGCGTGGTCTTGCCGATCCCGGCCTCGCCCGCGACCAGGACCAGCCCGCCGTGGCTGTGCGCGGCGCGCTCGACCTCCGCGCGCAGCACGCCACTGGGGTGGTCCCGTCCGATGAGTCGCATGACAGGCACGAACCTAGTCCACCCGGGTGGTCCGGGACGGCGGTTATCGGCGCGACAAGCCGATCAGTTGTTCGAACGCGTCCTCCAGCGCGGCGGGCAGGGCGGCCGGGTCGGGGCCGGCGACGTGCCGGGCGGTCCGGTAGCAGGCCAGGGCGAGCTGGGGCACGAGCGTGGCGGCCGGTTCGGGGGTGCCCTTGGCGCGCAGGTTGTCGCTCATCGCCTCGACCAGGCGCTGGTACTTGCGCATGGCGCGGTCGTTCAGCTCCGGGTTGGCGGCGAGCAGGCGTTCGTGCTGGAGGAAGTGCTCGGCGTCGGCGGTCATCTCCCGGACCAGGGCGACGGTGAACTCGCGGGTCTGCGCGAGGGCGTCGTCGAGGGTTTCGGCGGGCGGCAGCGCGCGGTGCCGGGCCACCCAGTCGTCCATGAGCGTCTGCTCCTCGGAGAAGACGACCTCCTGCTTGTCGCCGAAGTACCGGAAGAACGTGGTCCGGCCGACCTCCGCCCGCTCGGCGATGTCGGCCACCGTGACCTCGGCGAACCCGCGCTCGGCGAACAACTCGAAGGCCGCCGCGACGATCTGGTCGCGGGCGCGCTGCCGCTTGCGCTGGCGCAGCGGGGGTCGGATCGACATGGCGGGCAGCATAGCGCTCCCGGGACTTGGTCCGTTATGGTACTCAGTACCACTTAGGACTACGTACCAGGAGCTGCCTCATGGGCACCACACTGATGACCGGCGCCACCCGCGGCCTCGGCCGCCACGCCGCCGCCCACCTCCTGCGCTCCCGCCCCGACGACCACCTGGTCGTGTTCGCCCGCGGTGAGGTCCCGCTGACCGGGCCGAACCTGACGGTGATTCCCTGCGACCTGACGTCGTTCGCCGACATCCGGCGGGCGTGCGCTGAGTTCTCGCGTCTCGACTTGCCGCCGTTGACCGGGTTTCTGGGGAACGCGGGAGTGCAGCAAACGTCCACTTCGGACACGACTGTTGACGGTTTCGAGCGGACGTTCGGTGTCAACGTGCTCGCCTACCACCTCATGCTCAACCTGCTGATGGATCGCTTTGTCAGCGGCTCACGCATTGTCGTAGTGGGTAGTGACGTCCACTTCGGCACCTGGCGGCACGGGCTCGGCGCGATCCCGGCACCCCGTTGGGACAAGGTGACGAAGCTGGCCGCTCCCCGTCCGGGCGGCACACGGGAGGGCCGACGTGCTTACGCCACCAGCAAGTTGGGGGTGATCTACCTGGTGCACGCGCTGCAACGCCGGCTGCCGGCGGGCGTGGACGCCTACACCTACAACCCGGGCTTCGTCCCGGGGACGGGTCTGGTCCGCGACGCCGACCCGGTCAGCAGGGCGCTGGTCGCGTCGATCGGGCAGGTGTTGCGCTTGACCCCGATCGCCATGGGGCAGGTCCGGGCCGGGCGGATCATGGCGGAGACGATGACCGGCCCCAGGCCCGCGGAGGGCGGCGCGTACATCGACAAGGGCCGCGTGATCCCGTCCTCGGCCGAGTCCTACGACGTGGAGCGCGAGGAAGACCTGTGGCGCACCGCCGACACCCTCTGCCAGGTCGGCACTTCGGCTTGAGCCGAGTTCTCCGAACGCGTGAACAGTCCACTCGGGACTCGGATGCGTTGTCCGCCATGTCAGGTGACAGCGAATTCCGTCATCCCTTCGAGGAACGTGTGCCGGCGTCCTCCGGCAGATCAGGGAGACCGCCGGGTTCGACGTGGGACGGGCGAGGTTCGACGAGATCATCGCGCTCTACGCGGAGTTGCGCTGGATCGACGACACGCCGATGACGGGCTCGGGCCGGGGCGCCCTGTTGCGCGCCACCCCCGGCGCGACGGACCCCGAGGTCTGGTTCTTCGACATGCGCGCGGACACCAAGACCGTGAAGATGGAGCTGGACTACCCCGGCTACCTGGAGGCCGTGCTGGTCACCAAGGGCGTGATCGGCTGGCAGTACCTGTACTGCGACCCGGCCGACTGCGGTCTGCGCTTCAGCTCATGTGCCGACGGGCTGGAGGGGATGATCGAGTACTTCCCGCGCCTGTTCCCCGAACACGACTACACGGACTTGAGCAAACGCCCCGCCGAACGCCTCTGACCACCGACCGGGCGCGCTGCGCGTCCACCGCGGAACGCGCAGCGCGCCCGGCGACTCAGAGCAGGGACAGGTCGATGGCCTCGGCCATGGCGCGGTACCCCGCGTCACCGGGGTGCAGGGCGTCGCCGCTGTCGTAGGCCGGCAGCATCCGGTCCGGGTCCGCCGGGTCGGCCAGCGCCCGGTCCAGGTCCACCACGGCGTCGTACTCGCCCGACGTCCGGATCCACTCGTTCAGCGCGTCCCGGGTCGCCTCGCCCTCGGGCGTGAAGTACGCCGCGCCCTTGCACGGCAACAAAGTCGCGCCGATGATGCGCACGCCCTTCGCGTGCGCCTGGCGGATCAGCTCCCGGTGACCCGCGATCAGCTCCGCCGCCGTCACCCTCGTGGTCGGGACCGTGCACGGGTGCTCGAACGCCGGGAAGCCGATGTCGTTGATGCCCTCCAGCACGATCACCGTGCGGACGTCCGGCTGGGCCAGCACGTCGCGCGCGAACCGGGCCGTGCCGCGCTCGCCGAAGCACGACGAGTCGTTGAGCACCCGGTTGCCGCCGATGCCCGCGTTCACCACGTTCTTGCGGCCGCGCAGCCGTTCGGCCAGCTCGTCGGGGTAGCGGTTGTCCGCGTTGACGGTCGACAGCGTGCCATCGGTGATGGAGTCGCCGAACGCCACCACGGTGTCCCGGCGCGGCGAGGTGTCCACCGCTTCCACGCCGCTGAGGAAGAACCACGACTCCGACGTCTCGGTGAACGCCTCACCGCCCACGGCGGACCGGTGGTCGCCGACCGCCCGGTACGACGTGGCGCTCGCGAACGCGTGACCGGTCGCGGGGCCGGTCGGCGCCGCCAGGTACAGCGTGACGGTCAGCTTGGACAGCGGCGCGACGGGAAACGCCGCCACGTCGCTCACCGCCTCCGCCCCGGCGGGCACGACGACCGACCGGTCACCCCGGAAGCTCAGGTGCCGCACCGATCCCGGCTTCACCGCCGCGCCCGCGTCGGTGCGGGCGATGGTCGCGCCGGTCACCTCCAGCGGGCGCGTGCCGTGGGTGTTGGACAGGCGGATGCGCAGCGCCGGGCCGCCGCCGTTGAGCCGGACCACCTGGCGCAGGGTGTGGTTCTCGAACCCGGTCGGCCCCCAGCTCGGGCCGAACGCGTCGCTCGGCGCGTGCGCCGACGCGCCCCAGATCGCGGTGAACCCGCGCCCGTGGTCGGCCGCGGCGGCAGGCGTCAGTGCCACTCCCGCCACGGCCGTGAGCAGGAGTGTTGCCAGCTTCTTCGTTGCCGTGCGCCCCCAAGTACACGCGAGTCGATGATCGACGATCACCAATCTACCCGTCCCGGCTCGGGTGCGCGCGGCGCCGGCACGGACCGGTCGGGGATGACCCGGGGGTTGCGCCGACCCGTGGCCAGGCCGTTGGTGATGTGGTGCCGGGCCTCCCGCTCGGTCCAGCCCTCGACCCCGTTGTGCCGGGCGGCGGCGTCGAGCAGGGTGATCAGGGCGTCCTGCTCGTCCAACCACCCGGCGCCCACCAATTCGCCCAGCCGGCACGCCGCGGTGAACACCGCGTTGGCACGTGTTCCCGGCAGGGCGGCGCGCACCCGTTGTGCCTCGCCGTCCAGCGCGGCGGCGCGGTAGGCCCGGACCCGCCGGGGCGCGGGAGTCGAGGTCTGCACCACCGGGGGAGGAGGCGGGGGGCTCAGCAGGCGCACCAACCATCCCGGGGCGGGCGCGGGCGGCACGTCCCGCACCACCTTGTACAGCCGCAGGCCGCTCGTCATGTGCCGGATCGACCCGGCGGCGGCCACGTACCCGCCCGCGGACCGGGTGTCCACGTGCCGTCCCAGCTTGCCGACCGTGTTGCGCAGAGCCACTTCGGGCGCGGTGAAGTACCGGTGCTCGCCCCCGCTGGGCGTGAACACGGTGTAGGTGTCGACGGGGTCCTCCGCGCCGTACCGCCGCGCCAACTCCGCCAGCACGTCCCGGCCGTGCGGAATCCCCTGGTCGAGGTCCACGACGAGCAGGTTCGCGGCCCGGCACGAGATCCCGATGTTGTACGGCCGGTGCCGCCACCAGCCCTCCACCTGCTCGACGTCGAGGGTGGCCCGCCGGTCCCAGTCCTTGAGCGCCGGCACCTTCCCCAACGGCCGCAACGGGAACACCGGCCAACCCCGCTCGACCGCGGCCATCGCCGCCGCCAGCCTCGCCTCGAACGCGCCCACGCCACACCCCCGCCCTCGTTCTTCGGCGTGGGGGAAGCGCGCCGCTACGACCATTCTCCCTGGTGGCAGCGCACGCGTACAGGCGTCCGATCGGTGGCAAAGCAGTGTCTATTGGCGCGACTCCGTCGCGCGGCTCGGCCGCCCTGGAGGTCGGCTCGTCGCGCCGCGTTTCCGCCGATCGGAAAAGCTGATCGTCGGGAAAGGCGACGCGACAAGCCGACGGCGGCCTCGCGCTGTGCGGGGTCCGCGGCGCGTGCGGACCCCGCACAGCGGTCACCGGCCGACTTCCCGGGCGGCCCAGGCGGCGGCGGCCGCGTAGTACTCGCCCGCGTTCGGGGCGAGGTTGATCGAATGGCCGTGGTCGGGGAGGCTGAACGCGCGCACCGGGCCGCCGTAGTACGGGGCCTCGGCGTCCAGCAGGGTCTCCGCGGTCGAGCAATCCGTGGCGAGCGGGCCGCACACGGCCGTGTCCCGGCTGCCCACCGCGACCATCACCGGCACGTCGATGAGCAGGCTGTAGGGCAGCAGCACGGCCGCACCCAGGCCGTCCGCCGCCTCCGTCGCGGAGAAGACGTCCTTTGTGGACTCTTCCAGCTCTTCCAGCGATGGGTCGAGGTGACCGGGGGCGTGGAAGCTCTCGTACCGGGTGCCCGGCGCGGTGGTCAGGTAGCCCACCGGGTAGAGCAGGCCGAACTTCCGATCCAGGTTGGCGGGCACGAAGTTGGCGAACGCTGCCGCCACCCCGGCCGGGTTGACCCGGTGGGTCATACCCGTCACCAGGACGCCGTCGACATCGCGGTACGTGCCCGCCTCCAGCACCGCGATCGCCGCGCCCAGCGAGTGGCCGCCGGTGATCACCTTGCTGAACGACCGGCCGTACGCGCCCGACCGCAGCCCTCGCACCACCTGGTGGAGGGCGTCGGCCTGCACGAAACCGGTCAGCGTCACGGCAAGTGGCCGCGAGCTGGCGCCGGTGCCCAGCCGGTCCACGGTGAGCGTGGCGAAGCCCGCGGCGTTCTGCGCGGCGCGGAAGGAGTGCTTGCCGTCCGAGTAGTTCCAGTACGCGCTGTTGTAGGTCGCGCCGGGCACCAGGACCTGCACGGTCGAAGCGCCGCCGGCGGGTGTGCACAGCTCGCCGTGCATCGTGTGCCGCTGCCCGAGGACGTGGACCGGGGCGTAGACGTCCCGGCAGGTCGCGCCGGCGGCGGACGCGGTCGTCAGGGACGACGCCACGAGCAGCGCGACGGCGCCGGCGGCCAGTGAGTACCGCAAGGAAGAACGACCTCCTAGTGAGAGCGGGGAACGGCGGTCATGGGCAGACGGTCGGGGTAGATCAGGCCGACCACCTTGGGGCGCACGCGGTGATCGGGCACCGGGACCAGCCGCCACCGGGCCGCGACGGTCGCGGCGGCGATGGCGATCTCGGCCTGGGCGTACTGGTGCCCGGGGCAGTGGTGCAGGCCGCCCGCGAACGGCACGTACGCGCCGCGCGGCACCAGGGCCGCGCGTTCGGGCAGCCAGCGGTCGGGTTCGAACCGCTCGGGCGCGGGGTGCGACAGCGGGTCGTGGTGCAGGGCGTGCGGGCTGAACGCGACATCGGTGCCCGCCGGGAGGTCGACGCCGCCCAGCGTCACCTCGGTGGCGGTCCGGCGCATCATGATCCACAGCGGGTACTTGCGCAGCACCTCGCTGATCACCCGCCGCGTGTAGGGCAGGTCCGGGACGTCGGCCAGGGTCGCGGGCCGCCGCCCCACCACCTCGTCGACCTCGGCCTGCACGCGGTCCGCCACATCGGGGTTCGCGGCCAACTCGTGGAACAGCCACGACAGCGCCACGGCGGTGGTCTCGCTGCCCGCGACCAGCAGGGTCACCACCTCGTCGCGCACCTGGCGGGCGTTCATCGGCAGGCCGTGCTCGTCGCGCGCCTCGACCAGGGTGGACAGCAGGTCGTCCCGGTCGGTGCGGCGGTTCGCGACCACGTCGTCCACGACCCGGTGGACGTGCGCGACGGCGGTGTCGAAGCGGCGGTTGACCGGGAGCGCCAGCCACCCCGGCGCCAGCGCGCGGACCACGCCCAGCCGGATCATGGTCGCGGTGTGCCGGCGGATCTCCGCGCTCACGGTCTCGTCGAAATCGGTGGAGAACAACGTGCGGCCCACCACGCCGATGGTGAAGTCCTGCACCACCCGGTCGAACTCCAGGACCTGTCCAGGTCGCCAGGAATCGACCAGGCGGGCGGCGGATTCGGTCATCACCGCCGCGTGCCGTTCCAGCGCGGGCCGCTGCAGGGCGGGTTGGACCATCCGACGTTGCCGGCGGTGGAAATCGCCGTCCGTGCTGACCAGGCCGTTTCCGAAAGCCCGGCGCAGTTTGTCCACCAGCAGGCCCTTGTGGAACTTCTCGCCCGGCCCGGAAAGCACCTGGTGGGCCAATTCCGGAGTGGTCGCGAAGTGCACCGGCAGCGGGCCGAGCCACACCCGGACCACATCGCCGTATGACCGCAGTTCGGCGGTGAAGGCGAGTCGTTGTCGCAGCATGGCGGGGGTGTGGCCGATCAGGGGTAATCGTCCGGGAACTGTGGGTGCCTCACGTTTTCGGGTACCGGCGGTCATCTTTGGCCTCCAGCCGGGGATTGACCGCCTGCACTCTATGCGCCGTTCGGAGGCCGTGGGGATCGCGCATTCGAGTCAAGTTGCTGGATCGGCTGGCTTCCGCGCGCGCGAGACGGTTGGATGTTCAGGTTCCCCCGATCCCCAGGAGCGTGCGCCGTGACCGATCTCGACTGGGTGCCCGACGGCATCGACATCAACGTTCCCAGCGTGGCGCGCACATACGACTACCTGCTCGGCGGCGCGCACAACCTGGCGGTGGACCGCCGAATGGGTGACGAAATGCTGAAAGTGCTGCCCGGCGCGCGAAGACTGGTCCGGATCAACCGCGCTTTCCTCCGCCGGGCGGTCACCCACCTGGTCGCCGAGGGCGTCGACCAGTTCCTCGACATCGGCTCCGGCATCCCGACCGTGGGCAACGTCCACGAGATCGCGCCCGACGCGAAGGTCGTCTACGTCGACAAGGACCCGGTCGCGGTCGCGCACAGCCGGCTCATCCTCTCGGGCTGCGACCGCGCCACCGTCGTGCAGGCCGACATGCGCGAACCGGAGGACGTGCTGTCCCGCCCGGAAGTGGTGGGGCTGCTGGACTTCGACCGCCCCATCGCCGTGCTCATGCTGCTGGTGCTGCACTTCTCGCCGGACTCGGAGGACCCGGTCGGCTACCTGGCCCGCTACCGCGACCGGCTCGCGCCGGGCAGCGCCCTGGTCATCTCGCACGCCACCGCCGACCGCCGGGTCGACACCATGCGCGAGGCCGCCGCGACCGTGCGCCGCAGCAACTCCCAGGACAACCTCGTCTACCGCGCGCACGCCGAGGTGACCGAGCTGTTCACCGGCTTCGACCTGGTGGAGCCCGGCGTCGTCGGCGTCGCCCTGTGGCGCCCGGACGGCATGGGCGACATCTCCGACGACCCCGACGACAACAGCCAGGTCTACGTCGGCGTCGGCCGCAAACCCGGGGGCGGGAGCCGCTGAGATGACCGCTGCGCTTCCCCAGGACGCGGACGGACCGCGGGCCAGAGCGAAGCTCGCGAAGAAGTGGGCCTACCTGCTCAGCGCGCGGACGTTCATCCCGCTGAGCACGCCCGAACTGGAACGGCACCTGCTGGGGCTGGTCGAACGGCTGTGGGTCGCGGTCGGCAGCGACGCCCTGGCGCAGAAGGTCGGCCACGAGGTCGGCGGGGCCCTGGTCGACCTCAACTGCACCGGCCCCGAGGGGTTGCAATGCTCGGTAGAGGTCGTCGCCCGCGGTCTGCTGGGCATGGCCGGGGACGGGCCGCGCGACCGGGTCGTGGACGTGGTGGCCGCGCTGGCCGCCGGGTTCGTGCAGCGGGTCAAGGCGACCACGCTGGAGCAGCAGGAGCAGCTGGGCCGCTCGCTGTACCGGGCGATGCGGCAGGTCCAGCTGGAACTCCAGGTCAGCCAGAGCCGCTACGACGTGCTGGAGAACGGGACGTCCACCGGCATCGCCACCGCGGACGTGTCCGGCGAACTGGTGCGGGTCAACGGCGCGCTGGGCCGCATCGTCGACCGCCCGCCGGCGGAGCTGACCGGGACGTCGCTGTTCGACCTGGTGCACGAGGACGAGCGGGAGTTGCTGCGGGCCGACTTCGCCGACCTGGCGGCGGGCGGGACCACGTCGATCACCCAGCCGAACCGGCTGTTGCGCGCGGACGGCGAACTCGCGTGGGTCGCGCTCACGCTCTCCCCGCTGCGCCGCCACGAGGGCGGCAACCAGGTGGTCGTGCTGGCCGAGGACGCCACCGACGTGAACCTGTTGCAGGGCCAGCTCAACCACCAGTCGCTGCACGACGTGCTGACCCGGCTGCCCAACCGGCAGTACTTCACCAGCCGGCTGGAGCAGGCGCTGCGCGACGCCGACCCGGCGCTCGGCGTCACCGTCTACCACCTCGACCTGGACGGCTTCTCGCTGCTGACCGGCGGGTTGGGGCGGCCGGCGGGCGACCACCTGCTGAAGGTGGTGGGCCAGCGGCTGGAGCAGGTCGTGGCCGGCGAGGACGCGATGGTCGCGCGGTTCGGGTTCGACGAGTTCGCGGTGCTGGTGCGCAACTCGCCGGCGACGCCGGACGTGGTGACGATGGTCCGGCGCATCAACGACAAGCTCTCCGAACCGTTCGACGTCCGCGGCCACCGCGTGGCGTGCTCGGCCACGATCGGCGTGGTGCACCGGCCGCCGCGCGACGCCTCACCCCATGATCTCTTGGACTCGGCGGCTCTGACCCTGCGCAGGGCCAAGGGCAACGGCCGTCGGCAGTGGGAACTGGCCGACCCGGCGCAGGACACCCGCGACCGCCGGATGTTCAGCCTGGCGGCGACGATGGCGGGTGCGTGGGAGTCCGGCGAACTCGCGGTGCTGTACGAGCCTTTGGTGCTGTTGTCGGACGGTCAGGTGGTGGGCGGTGAGGCCCTGCTGCGGTGGGACCACCCGCGGTTGGGTGTCGTGCCGCACGAGCAGTGCCTGGCGTTGGCCGAGGACACCGGCCTGACCGTGCCGCTGGGGACCTGGTTGCTGCGGGCGGCGTGCGCGCAGGCGGCGGAGTGGTCCGCGCCGGTGCGGGTGTCGCTGACCGCGCGGCAGGCCGGCGATCCCGACCTGGTCGGCGAGGTGCGGTCCGCGTTGGCGGACACCGGGTTGCCGCCGGGGTCGCTGTGGTTGGGCGCGCCCGCCGAGGTGGTGCTGGCGGACACGGACGCGGCGGACAACCTGCGGATCCTGGCCGAGGCCGGGGTGGGCGTGGAGGTCGACGGGTTCACCGCCGCTCCGGCGGACCTGGTGGCGGTGGCGAACTTCCCGGCTCGGGCGGTGCGGGTGCACCGGCCGTTGACCGACCAGCCCGCGCCGCTGGTGGCCCGCGCGTTGGCCGAATTGCTGGCCGTGGTGCGGTCGGCGGGGATCGCGGTGTCGGTGGCGGACGTGTCGACCTCGGCGCAGGCCGAGTGGTGGCGGGAGGTGGGCGCGGAGACCGCGTCCGGGCCGTTGTTCGCGCCGGCCGGGCCGCCGGAGGCGATCGCGGACCAGCTGTGAGGCTGCGCGCGCCCGAGGGCACGCGCGGCACTTCGAAACTACGACTCGGCGGCCAGGATCAGGGCGGTGTCGGCGACCTGCTCGAACGCGGTGACGCGGCCGTCCTCGACCCGCCAGACATGGGTGAACCGGGCGGTCATCGCCTTGGTGGTGGTGCGGTGCACGCCGACGTAGTCGCCGAGGGCCACGATCGTGTCACCGGCGTCCAGCAGGTCGGAGACGTCGGCGCTGAACGAGGCCCAGTCCGCGCCGATGCGGTGGAAAACGTTCTCCCGGATCGCGTCCACCCCGACGTACGTGCCGCCGTACGTGGAGCCCGCCGCTTCGGTCCACCGGGCGTCCGGGGCCAGGGGAGCGAGCATCCCGTCGAGGTCACCCCGTTCCGAGGCGGCGTAGTGGGCTTTGACGACTTCCAATGCAGACATTCTTCCTCACACGGGCTGGTCGTCGCCGGGGTAGGTGACCCGGCCGAGCGGGATGATGTGCGCGCCGCCGGGCGCGTGGCGGATCTCGCCCTCGCCGTTGAGGCCGAAGAAGACGCCCGTGGTGCGCATGGCGTCCAGGTCGTACAGCCAGGTGGTGGCGACCGGGATGCGGAACTCGCGGAAGGTGAAGACGTACCGGTTCTCGGCCAGCTTCCACGCGGTCGCCAGGTCGACGTCACCGTGCCCGCGTTGCTCGCCCACCAGGCATTGCCAGGCGTAGCGCTGGGAGCTGAGGTAGACGTGCTCGTACAGGTGGTTCGGGCTGTACCTGTAGAGGGCGCGCCAGCCGATCAGGTCCCGGGTCTCCTCCGGGGGCGGTCCGGACGGCTCCGCGCTGTCGCCGGTGTCGAGGACGCCGGGACGGAACCTTTGGGACACCTGGGGAACGCCGGGGGTGGGTTCCTCGGCGATGGTGGACTCGACGGTCAGCGTCCGCAGGGTGTTGAGGTCCGCGATCAGGACCTCGGCGCGCCGGGGTGTGCCGCGGAACGTGCGTTCGACGAAGAAGATCCCCGGTGCGCCCTCCACCGCCTCGTGGTCGCTCTCGTCCTCGAACGAGATCACCGCGCTGTCGCCGTCGTCGTGCCGAACGGTCCACGTGAGGCCGGTCAGCGCGGTGCTGCGGGGCAAGCGGTTGCCGTCGATGCCCTTCGCGAAGTCGTCGACGGTCTTCCACTCCGACATGGGTGCGTCCTCTCAGACCAGTGCGATGGTGGGCAGGTCGACGGCGCTTGCGCCCGCGTCCGCGGTGACCACGGCGCCGGTGATGATCGAGGCCTCCGGCGAGGCGAGGAACGCGATGAGCGCGGCGACCTCGTCGGCCTCGGCGGGCCTGCCCAGCGGGGTGTTCGACGTGACCAGGGCGTAGGCGGCCTCCCGGTCGATGCCCTTGGTGGCGGCGAAGCGGTCCATCTGCTCGTCGGCCATGGTGGTGCGGACCCAGCCGGGGCACACCACGTTCGCCCGCACGCCGTGTCGGCCGTAGTCGCGGGCGATGGACCGGCTCAGCCCGACCAGAGCGTGCTTGGTGGACGTGTACCCGGCGACTCCCGGACCGGCGAACAGCCCGGCCAGCGACGACACCAGCACCACCGCGCCACCGCCGTCGACCAGTTGGGGAAGTGCTTCGCGGATGGTGACGAACGCGCTGGTCAGGTTGGCGTCCAAGGACAACTGCCACGCTTCGTCGGTGGTGTCGGCGGCGGCTCCGATGCCGTGCCCGCCCGCGTTGGCCACGACCACGTCCACGCGCCCGAACCGTTCGGCCGCCTGTGCCACCACGGCCGCCATCGCGGGACCGTCGGCCGCGTCTGCGGGCAGGGCCAAGGCGGAATCGCCCAGCGGGCCGGCGACCTCCTCCAACGGCCCGGGACGGCGTCCGGTCAGCGCCACCCGGCCGCCCTCGGCGACGATCCGGCGGGCGGTGGCCGCGCCGATCCCGGTGCCCGCGCCGGTGATCAGCGCGACCCGGCCGGCGAAGCGGGCGCTCATCGGGCCGCCCCGAACCGCGGCGGGGTCAGGTCGCCGACCGCCACGTGCACGGCCCGCAGGTCGCTGTAGAAGTCGATGCTTTGCGCACCGCCCTCCCGGCCGACCCCGCTGGCCTTGATGCCGCCGAACGGTGTCCGCAGGTCCCGGACGTTGTGCGAGTTCACCCACACCATCCCGGACTGCACGGCCCACGCCACCCGGTGCCCGCGCTGGAGGTCCGAGGTCCACACGTACCCGGCGAGCCCGTACTTGGTGGCGTTGGCCAGCGCGACCGCCTCCTCCTCGGTGTCGAACGGCGTCACGCACACCACCGGCCCGAAGATCTCCTCCTGGAACACCCGCGCGTCCACCGGCACGTCGGCGAACACGGTGGGCGACAGGAAGTTCCCCTCCGGCAGGTCTGCGGGCCGCCCGCCGCCCGCGACCAGCCGGGCCTCCCGCTTGCCGGTCTCCACGTACTCCATGACCCGCGCGTAGTGCTCGGGGTGGATCAACGCGCCCACCTCGGTCGCCGGGTCCGACGGCAGCCCGACCCGCACCGCCGCCGCCCGCGCCGCCAGAGCGTCCACAAAGGACTCGTAGATCTCCCGCTGCACCAACACGCGCGAGGAGGCCGTGCAGCGCTCACCGTTCAGGGAGAACACGCCGAACACGGCCGCGTCCACGGCCCGGTCGAAGTCGGCGTCGGCGAAGACTACGCACGGCGACTTCCCGCCCAGCTCCATCGACACCTCCTTGAGGTGCTCGGCGGCCGTGCGCATGATGATCTGCCCGGTGCCGCTCTCCCCGGTGAACGACAGCCGCGGCACGTCCGGGTGCGCCACCAGCGCCGCGCCGGCCGACTCGCCGATGCCGTGCACCAGGTTGAACACGCCCTCCGGCACGCCCGCCTCGGCCATGATGCCGGGCAGCAGGCTCGCCGACAGCGGCGACCACTCGGCGGGCTTGAGCACCACCGTGCACCCGGCCGCCAGCGACGGCGCGAGCTTCCACGTCTCCAGCATGAACGGCGTGTTCCACGGCGTGATCAGCCCGGCCACGCCCGCCGGCTGCCGGATCGCGTAGTTGACCTGCTTGTCCCCGACCAGGTACGCCTCTTCGTGCTGCGCCACGATGACGTCGGCGAAGTACCGGAAGTTCTCCGCCGCCCGATGCGCCTGGCCGCGCGCCTGGGTGACCGGCAGGCCGGTGTCGAAGGTCTCCAGCTCGGCCAGCCGCTCGGCGCGGGCCTCGACGGCGTCGGCGATCCGGACCAGGACCTTCGCGCGCTCCCGCAGCGACAACCGGGGCCACGGCCCGTCCACGAAGGCCCGGCGCGCGGCGGCCACGGCGACGTCGACGTCGGCAGGACCGCCGGCGGCGACGCGGCCGTACTCGGTGTTGGTCACCGGGTCGCTGACGCCGAAGGTGGCGCCGTCGACGCTGGGCACGTCCTTGCCGTCGATGTGGTGCAGCAGTTCGTTGGGGATGTTCATGCGGTGGCTCCGGCGGGTTCGAGGAGGTCGGCGGCCTGGGCGCGCAGCGCGTCGATGCGGGCGAGGCCGGCGGGCGTGGGGGAGACCAGGGGCGGGCGGACGTGGCCGCAGGCGATGCGCCCCAGGTCGGCCAGGACGTGTTTGGCGGGAGCCGGGTTCGTCTCCACGAACAGCAGCTCCACCAGCGGGTGCAGGCGGTAGTGCAGGTCGATCGCGGCGTCGTGGTCGCCCGCCGCGTACAGCTCGTACATGCGGGCCACGGCGGCGGGTGCGAGGTTGGCCAGGGCGCTGACGAACCCGGCGCCGCCGATCGCGAGCAGCGGCAGGCACAGCAGCTCGATGCCCGACCACATCAGGAAGTCCCGCCCGCACCGGTGCAGCACGTGCGAGAAGTGCTCGAAGTCCTTGGTGGTCTCCTTGATGCCCACGATGTTCGAGTGGGCGTGCCGCAGCTTGGCCACCGTGTCGGGCGCGATGTCGACGGCGGTGCGCGACGGCACGTTGTAGATCACGATCGGCAGGTCGGGGAACTCCCGCGCCACCGCGTCGTACCAGGCGAACAGCCCTTCCTGGGTGGGCCTGCTGTAGTACGGCGTGATCACCAGCGCGAGGTCCGCGCCGAGGCGGCGGGCCTGGTCGGTCAGCTCCAGCGTGTGCTTGAGCGTCGCCGCGCCGGTCCCGGGCAGGAACGGGATCGCGTCACCGGTCTCCTCGGCCACCACCCGCATCGCGGTGATCCGCTCCTCCAGCGACTGCGCGCCGGGCTCGCCGGTCGAGCCGCCGATGGACACGCCGTGCGAACCGGACTCCTTCTGCCAGCGCACCAGCGCGCGCAGGCTGTCGGTGTCCAGCTCGCCCTCGGCGGTGAACGGGGTGACGACCGGCGCGATCGAGCCGCGGATGGCCGCCGGGTCGGAACGGAACCTCATGTCGGGAACTCCCTGGGAACGCCGGCCGCCGTGACGGCCCGGAGGGTGTTGAGCTTGTGGTCGCGGGCGAAGCGCTCGACCTGGTCGGCGGGTGCGCCCGCGCGCAGCAGCCGCAGCAGTTCGGCGTGCTCGGCCACGGACTCGTGCGCCCGGCCGGGCACGAGGGTGAACGTGGTGCGCCGGCTCAGGTCCAGCCGTGACCACTCGGTGCTGATCAGCTCGCGCAGCCGCGGGTTGGGCGAAGCCCCGCACAGCAGCAGGTGGAACTCGCGGTTGAGCCGGGTGAAGCCCAGCGGGTCGAACTCCACCAACGACGCGGCCATCAGGTCGTTGAGGTGCGTGGCCCGGTCCAGCAGGCCGCGCGTCAGGACGGCGTTCGCGACGGCGTGACCTTCCAGCAGGGCCAGGGTCACCATGGTGTGCCGGTAGCCGTCCGGGTCGAACTCGGCGACCTGCGCGCCGACGTTGGGCTCGAACACCACCCACCCCTCGGCCTGCAACCGCCGCACGGCCTCGCGCACCGGCACGGGGCTCACGCCCAGTTCGCGGGCGATCCGGTCGAACACGAGTCGCGCGCCGGGTCCGTACCGGCCCTGCACGATCCGGTCGCGCAGGGTCTCGTACGCGTACTGGGTCTTGGACTTCGTGGGCGCGGTCATCCGTCCCACCGCTCGTACTCGGCGCGCGCGGTCGGCCCCAGCGGGTACAGGCCGTCCACGGACGCCCCGGCGGCGACCCGGTCGAGGATGAACCGCTCCTCGCGCTCCATCTCCAGCGCGTCGGCGGCCACCTCGTCCACCAGCGCGGGCGGGATGAGGATGACCCCTTCGGCGTCCCCGACCAGCACGTCCCCGGGCCGCACCAGCACTCCCGCACAGGCCACGTCGACGCCGACCTCCCACGGCACGTGCCGCCGCCCCAGCACCGCCGCGTGCGCCCCGGCGCTGTAGGCGGGCAGGTCCAACTCCGCGAAGGCGGGGCTGTCCCGCAGGCACCCGTCCGTCACGACCCCGGCCGCGCCGCGCTTGAGCGCTCGCATGGCCAGGATGTCGCCGAGGGTGCCCGCGCCGTGGTCCTCCCTGGCGTCGATGACCAGCACCTGGCCGGGCCCGATCGCCTCGACGGCCCGCTTCTGCGCGTTCATGCCACCGCCGCGCTCGGCGAACTGGTCCTCCCGCAATGGCAGGAACCGCAGCGTGTGCGCGACCCCGACCATCCGCAGGTCGGGCCGGGCAGGGGTCAACCCGGTCAGAAACGTGTGGTTCAGCCCGCGCTTGCGCAACTGGCTGGACAGGGTCGCCGTGGACACCTGCCGCAACGCCGCCTCGGTCTCCGGCTTGATGGCCGGCACCTCGCCGCCCACGGCCGCAGCCCGGTCGGCGACCGTCACGCGCGGCCGTGCGCCGGGTCCGTCGAGGTTGGCGCCCTCCCGGACCACGTTCCGCAGGCGCTCGGTGTCGTTGAGCGCCACCTCGACGACATCGCCGGGGGAGACCACGGTCGCCCCGGTGGGCGTGCCGGTCAGGATGACGTCCCCGGCCTCCAACGTCACGTTCCGGCTCAGATCGGCGATCAGATAAGCGAAGTCGAACAACAACCCGCCCGAGTTGTCGTCCTGCGCCAATTCGCCATTAATCCACGTTCGTAGACGAATGTCGTGCAGGTCCACTTCGCGCGGGTCCAACAACACCGGACCGATCGGCGTGAACCCGTCCGCGCCCTTGGACCGCAGGTTGGACCCGCGATCCGCGTAACGCAGATCGTGCACACCGAAGTCGTTCGCGGCGGCGATCCCGCCGATGTATTCGACGGCGTCTTCTCTGGCCACTCGCGAAGCGCGCTTCCCGATCACCACGGCGATTTCGCCCTCGAACGCGGCCAACTCCGTGCCCGCCGGCCGAACCAGGTCCCGCCCCGTCCACGACAACGACGACGGCGGTTTCAGGAAATAGGACGGTTCTTCGGGGAACCGGCCCCGTTCCGCCGCCCGACTCCGGAAGTTCAGGTGCACCGCGATGATTTTCGACGGTTGTAGACCCAAAGGGTGTGTCATGCCTTGAGCCCGTCCGGGATGGGGAAGTCCACGATGACCTGGCCGGTGCCGCTGCTGGGGAAGTAGTCGCACAGCTGCTCGCCGTGACCGGTGTAGGCGTCCCAGCCCAGGATGCCGAACAGCATCGCGGTGTCCGCCATGGCCGCCTCGCCGGTGAACCGCTCGTTGTAGGCGGGCAGCGCGGCCAGGAACTCCGCGATCCGCCCGGAACCCCACTGCTGGAGCACCAGCCGGTCGGCCTGCTCGTTGATCGGGTTGCTGATCCGGTCCAGGTACTGCGAGGACACCTCGTTGGGCGGGAACTGGTGCGACAGCGACCCGCTGGCCAGGAACGCCACCTTGCGGTCGCTGCGCAGCACCGCCCGCGCGATGGCCTCGCCGACCCGCCGGTTCTCGTCGATCGACGAGTAGATGTTGCACCCCACCGGGACCACGGCGATCGGGTCGCCGTCCCGGTTCATGAAGTGCATCGGCACCAGGGTCGCGTACTCCAGCCCCAGGTCCTTGACGTCGTGGACCATCGCCTTCTGGCCGCCCGCGGTGATCTCCTCGCCGATCAGCGCGGCCAGTTCCGGGCAGCCGGGGTAGTCGTACTCCAGGTCCCGGATGAAGTGCGGCAGTTCGTGCGAGGCGTAACTGCCCTGGTGGCGAGCTTTTCCGTTGACGTGGAAGCTCATGCTGTTCATCCAGTGCGAGTCGGCCACGACGAAGGTGTCCGCGCCGCGCTCCTTCGCGCGCCGCCCCACCTCCGCCAGACCCAGCTCGGCGGGCCTGCGGATGCCGTGGTGCCTGCCGGGGTGGATGGACAGCCAGATCGACGGCACATGCGTGATCTTGGCGGCCAGCACGACCTCACCCATGGTCACCTCCGCATCGGGGATCGTGTAGCGGATCGAATACGATCCGCGTCCGGCACGTGTCCGCGCACCGGCCTCCCCAGGTCTAACAGGACGGTCCTGACCTGCGATTGACCGCCGGCGCACGGTCTTTGACGCTCGGCGCACCGGCTGGTTGAACTTTTTACGACTCGGCAACGACCCCTTGACGAACGGCGGAACGCGGACGACCGTGCCTGTCACCGATCTCACGCAGCGTCACGGTCCCCTGGAGGGCGACGATGTCCTACGTGCTGACGACCGCGGGGGTGCCCGCGACCCAGCAGTTCGACCTCTGGCAGTCGGCGGTCTCGCAGACGTTCGTGCCCCTGGAGGCCACCACCGGCGAGCACTCGGCGTTCCGGGGCCGGTTGCGCGGCCGGAACCTGGGCAGCGTCGGGGTGTACGAGGCCTCGGCGGACCCGCACACCGTCCGCCGGACGAGCCGCATGATCTCCCGTGCGGCGCCGGAGTGCTACAAGCTGAGCCTGCAACTGCACGGCACCGCGAAACTCAGCCAGGACGGCCGTCAGGCGGCGTTGCGGCCCGGCGACTTCGCCATCTACGACACGACCCGGCCGTACTCGCTGGCCTTCGACGACGTGTCGTCCACGCTGGTCCTGATGTTCCCCCGCTCGATGCTGTGCCTGCCGACCGGTCAGGTGGAGCAGTTGACCGCGATCCGGTTCGCGGGCGGGCAGGGCGTGAGCGGCATCGTGAGCACGACCCTGGTCCAGTTGGCGCGCAACCTCGACGACCCGCAGGTCCACGGAAGTGTCCGACTGGCCCGGAACGTGGTGGACCTGCTCGGCACCGCGCTGGCCGACCAGGTCGATTTCCCGGACGTGCCGGCGGAAACCTCGCGCGCCGCGATGCTGCTGAAAATCAAGTCCTATGTGGAATCGCACCTGGAGGACCCGGACCTCTCCCCGGGCGACATCGCGGCGGCGCACCACATCTCCACCCGGTACCTGCACAAGTTGTTCAGCGAAGCCGGCACGACGGTCTCCGCGTGGATCCGACACCGCCGGTTGGAACGCTGCGGCCAGGACCTCGCCGATCCCGGCAAGCACCAACTCGCGATCGGCGTCATCGGCGCGCGGTGGGGTTTGGTGGACGCCTCCTACCTGAGCCGGGCGTTCAAAACCGAATACGGCCTCTCCCCGTCGGAATACCGCCGGCGCAGCGTCGAACACCGCACCGCCTGACGCGCACAGACCGACAACCGCAGTGCACCCGGAGCCAAGCCCGCTGGGTCCGGCAGCCCCCACACTGGCCGCGTTCAGCCAGTCAGAGGGGAGTCGACATGCGCGCGACAGGTCTTTTCATCGGCGGCCGGTGGGTGGCGGCGACGGACACCTTCACCACCACCGACCCGGCGACCGGCGAGCCGCTGGCCGAGGTCGCCGACGCGACCGCCGGGGACGTGGACGACGCCGTGGCCGCCGCCCGCGCGGCCCAACCGGCGTGGGAAGCGCTGCCCGCGACCGAGCGGGCCACCCTCCTGTGGCGGCTGGCCGACCTGATCGAGGCGGACGCCGAGAAGCTGGCCGAGCTGGAGACCCGCGACCAGGGCCAGCCGCTGCCGGTCGCGCGCGGCGTGAGCGTCACCGGGGCCGTCGAGCACTTCCGCTACTACGCGGGCTGGGCGACCAAGATCGAGGGCGCGGTGCGGCAGGTGTCGTTCCCGGACACCCTCCAGTACGACAAGCGGGTCCCGGTGGGCGTGTGCGCGCTCATCGCGCCGTGGAACTTCCCGCTCATGATCATGGCGTGGAAACTCGCTCCCGCTCTCGCGTGCGGCAACACCACCGTCATCAAGCCCGCCGAACAGACACCGCTCACCACCATCCGCCTGGTCGAGCTGTGCGTGGAGGCGGGCTTCCCGCCCGGTGTGGTCAACCTGGTGACCGGCGGCCCGGAGACCGGCAAGGCACTGGTCCGCCACCCCGGCGTGGACAAGGTGTCGTTCACCGGTTCGACCGCCGTGGGCCGGGAGATCGTCGCCGCGTCCGCCCACGACCTCAAGCGGGTGACGCTGGAACTGGGCGGCAAGACCCCCACGGTCGTGGCCCGCGACGCCGACGTCGACGCGGCCGTGGCCGGCACCATCGCCGGCGGCCTGCTCAACACCGGCCAGGTCTGCGCCGCCTACGCCCGCCTCTACGTGGACCACGAGCGCCAGGACGAGTTCACCACCAAACTCGCCACGGCCGCCTCCAAGCTCCGCCTAGGCGCGGGCCTGCACCCCGACACCGATCTGGGCCCGCTGGTGAGCGCCGAACACCGTTCCCGCGTGGACGGTTTCGTCAAAGGCGCGATCTCCGAGGGCGCGGACCTGGTCACCGGCGGCACGATCCCGGACGGCCCGGGCCACTTCTACCAGCCGACGGTGTTCGGGTCCGTCGCCGACACCATGACCATCGCGCGTGAGGAAGTCTTCGGCCCCGTCCTGGCGGTCCTGTCGTACGACGACGAGGACGAACTGCTGCACCGCGTCAACGACTCACCGTACGGCCTGGCCGCGTCGGTCTGGAGCAACGACCTGCGCACCGCCCACCGGCTGGCGGACGGTATTCGCGCGGGCGCGGTGTTCGTGAACATGGCGTGCATCCCGGACGCGGCGGCCCCGTGGGGCGGGTTCCGGGCGAGCGGGTGGGGGCGGGAGATGGGGCCTTACGCGATCGACGCCTACACCGAGGTCAAGGGCATCTGGATGCACCACGGCTAGCTCACGCTCTTCGCCGCGCAGCGGCCTGCTTTTGCGCCGCAGGCGCGCCGATGGGCTATCAGCCACAGGAAGGGCCTCGGTTCGTCCCCCGTACGGCCTGGGCGCAGCCCAACCGCGCTTCGCCCTTCTCCGCAACCACGCTTTTCCGGTTGCGGAGAAGACCAAAGCGCGGTTGCCTCCGGCAGGCCGTACGGGGGACGAACCGACGCCCTTCCACCGCCGGGGGCGTGCCGCGCGGCGAGCGCCGCTTTTGAGCTTTTTGGCTTTGATCTTAAGAGCGCGAAGCGCGTTCCAGTCGAACCTAGATCCAGTAAGGGTCGGCTCCGCGCGTCAACCGGGCGAGCGGGCCGACCTCGTCGCCGTCCGCCGAAGGTTCCTGCGCGAACGCCGCCCGCAGGGCTGCCGCCGCGCGGGCGTGGGCCTGGGCGGAGATCGACAGGTGGTCGACCAGCAGGGCGAAGAACCCGTGGATCTGGCCTTCGTAACGCAGCAACGTCACCGGCACACCCGCGTCCAGCAGCCGGTGCGCGTACTCCTCGCCCTCGTCGCGCAGCGGGTCGAACTCGGCGGTCAGCACCAGCGCCGGCGGGAGTCCGCGCAGGTGGCACGCTGCCAGCGGGGACAGGTAGGGGTCGTCGAGGTCGCCTTCGTCGCGCGGGTACTGGCGGAAGAACCACTCCACGTCCGCCCGGCTGAGGAAGTGCCCCTCGCCGTAGTCCACATAGGACTGCCGGTCGGCGGGCGGGGCCAGCACGGGCGAGGCCAGCAGTTGCAGCGAGATCCGCGGTCCGTCGTGGTCGCGGGACATCAGGCTGACCACGGCCGCCAGGTTGCCGCCGGCGCCCTCCCCGCCGACCGCGATCCGCCCGTCCGCGCCGATCTCGCCGGCGTGCCCGGCCACCCAGGTCAACGCGGCGTAGGCGTCCTCGGCGGCGGCGGGGTAGCGGTGTTCGGGCGCCAGCCGGTAGGCGACCGAGACGACGACCATGCCGACCGCGTTGCACAGGGCGCGGCAGGTGGCGTCGTTCGCGTCCAGCGAGCCGACCACCCACCCCCCGCCGTGGAACCACAGCAGCACCGGGAACGGCCCGTCGCCGTGCGGCCGGTAGACCCGCACCGGGATCGCCCCCGCCGGCCCCGGGACGGTCCGGTCGACCACGGAATCCACGACCTCGCCCCGCCCCGACGACTGCCACACCGCGGCGAACCGCGCCCGCACCTCGGCCGGCTCGTCCAACGGCCCCAGCCCGCCACGCGCGGCGCTGTCCTCGATCACCGCGCGGGCTTCGGGGTGCAGGCCCATCACGCGTTCCTCAGCAACTGGCCACCGCCGATCGGCGGCACAGTCCCCGCCACCATCACCCACCCCCACCATCTCGTGCCCCGGCACGATCGGCAGCCACCCGCGTCGACCCGGCCGCACCTCAGCCCGCCGTGGCGCGCAGGAACGCCAGCACCCGGGCCCACGCGTCGGCGGCGTTGTCGGCCTGGTCGGGCAGGGCGCCGTCGAAGAAGGAGTGCGGGGCGTCGGGGTAGAGCCGGAACTCGTGCGGCACACCGGCTTCCGACAGCTCGATTTCGAACGCCCGGTTGTCCTCGACGGTGGTGAGCACGTCGGCGCCGGCGGCGAGCACGAGCAGCGGCCGGGTCATCCGGTCGATCAGCTCCCGGCACTCGGCGGGCCGCCCGTAGAAGCCGACGACCCCGGCAAGCCGGGGCTGCAACGCCGACTGAGCCCACGACATCGCGCCACCCACGCAGAACCCGACGGTGAACGCCGAGGTCACCGGTCCCATAGCCCCCGACACGAGGTGGTCGACGGCGGCGACGACGTCGTCCTGTGCCCGTTCACGGTCCAATTTGGACACATGCGCGAACCCGTCGAAGTCGGCGTCGCGCACGTCGTCCGCCGCGATCCGGCCGTAGTAGTCCATGACCAGCGCGGCGACGCCGGTGGACGCGAACCGCCGCGCCAGGTCCCGGTAGAACTCGTGCGCGCCCCGCACGTCGGGCAGCAGCACGACCCCCGCCCCGGTCGGCGTTTCCGGGACCGCCTGGTAGGCCAGGAATCCGGCCCCGTCGGCCGAGGTGAGCCGCAGCGCACCGGCTTCGGCGACGGCGCTGGTGGTCTCGGGCGGGGCCGGTGGGCGCGACTCGTCGGTGTGACACATGGAAATTCCCCTTCGGTGTTGACAGCTGCGCACGGTCAGGCGCCCGGCACGGTGATGAACGTGTCGTCCACGACCACCCAGCGCAGCCCGGTGAGGCGGACGATCTTGGAGCCCTGGTTGGGCGCGTGGCTCTCGCCGGGACCGAACTCCCACGGCGTGCCCAGCATCGGGTCCTCGATCGGGGTCATGTCGCGCAGCGCCGCGTTCACCGAGTCGCGGGTGACCTCGCCCTGGATGGTCTCCAGCACCTCCAGGGTGAACTTCGCCGCCAGGTAGCCGCCCTGCGAGAACGCGGTGGCCTGCGCGTCGGCCCGGGTCACCGTGGCCCGCCAGCCCTTGTTGGCCAGGCTGTCGGAGGTGAACGGCTCGAACTCGCTGCCCGCGTAGACGTTCAGGCCCAGCCCGCCGACCGCCTTGGCGACGCCGTCGGTGTAGGCGGGGGCCAGCAGCAGGAAGTCCACGTCGTCCATGCCCAGCGTCTTGGCCGCCTGCAGCCACGGCACCACCAGCGACTCGGCCGGGTTGAACAGGACCGCGTCGCAGCCCGCCTGCTTGGCCTTGAGCAGGTAGGGGGTGAGGTCACCGCTCTGCGGGACGGTCATGTCGTTGATGACCAGCTTCTGCCCGCTGAGCTGCTCCCACCGCTCCAGCGCGACCTTCACCGCCTCCTCGCTGCCGGGCAGCACGACGGTGAAGTTGCAGATCTTCTTGTCTTTGAGCTTCTGCGAGGCGTGCAGGAGCACGGCGGTCATCAGGGTGAACGGGCCGACGTTGACCGGGGCGATGTTGGGGGTCTGGAAGCACTTGGGGGTGGCCGCGACGGCCATGACCGAGCTGATCCGGGCCTGGCGGTAGAAGGCGTCGTTGACGTCGCAGTCGGTGAAGCTGGCCGACCCGGCCATGGCGACCACGCCCGCGTCGGCCAGTTCGCGCGCCACCTGGGCGGTGCGCTGCGGGTCGCCCGCGTCGTCCTTGACGATGTACTCGATCTTGCGGCCGTTGACGCCGCCGGCCTCGTTGGCGTCGTCGAACACCTGCTGCGCGGTCTTGACCACCTCGGCGGTGACGAACTGGCCGGTCAGCCCCGCGATCGCGCCGATCTTGATCGTGTCGTCGCCGCCGCTGCCGCAGCCCGTGAGCGCGGAGGCGGCCAAGGCGGCGGCGACGAGGACCGCTCGGTGCCTTCTCATGTGTTCCTCTCGGTGTTCAGTGGGCTGCGGAACCCGGGTAAGCGCCGGGGCAGCCGACTTCCAGGCGGCCCCGCGGCGACGCCGGAGGCTGCGCCGTTCAACACGCCGGCGTCCCCCTGCAACGTCGTCTTGCCGGCGACCGAGACGTCCTCAATGGACAGCACTCTCACAGCGTGGTCGGGGCGGAGCTGTTCAGCGGTCCGTAGAAATACTGAAGTCCGCTGTTGACGCAGGTGAGGACTACTCGCAAGCCGGCGAAGGCCGACGGGTCGCGTCGGGCCGGTCGCAGCGGCGGCAGTCGCCCTCAGCGCGAGACACGCCCCGATCATCCCCGGCTCACCCGATGTCGGCGACCAGTTTCTCCGCCGCCTCCACCGCAACGGCCTGGTGCGGCTGCAACTCCTGCTGCCCCTGGTTGTCGAAGTTCACCGCGAACGGGTCCTCCAGCGGCTCCTCCACACCCGCCAGCACCTCGATCACCGCGTGGGCGCAGAACGGCACGTACACCGGGTCGTACCCGCCCTCGTGCGCGAACGCGATCCGACCCCCGCACAGCTCGGCCGCCGCGTCCACCAGCACCCGCCCGATCTCCCGGTACCCCGAGGCGGTCACCATCATCCGCGCCAGCGGGTCCACCGCGTTCGCGTCGAACCCGGCCGCCACCAGCACCAACTCCGGTCGGAACCGGCGCAGCGCGGGCAGCACCACCCGCCGCATCGCCGCCAGGTAACCCCCGTTGCCCGTCCCCGGCGGCAGCGGCACGTTCAGCGCGTACCCGAACCCGGCGCCCGATCCCCGCTCGGTCAGGTGCCCCGAGTCGGGCGGGAACACGCGGTCCTGGTGCACCGAGATGGTCAGCACGTCCGGGTCGTCGGCGAACGCGGCCTGGGTGCCGTTGCCGTGGTGCACGTCGATGTCCACCACGGCGATCCGCGCCACGCCCCGCGATCGCCGCACCGAGGCCGCCGCGATGGCGAGGTTGCCCAGCAGGCAGAACCCCATGCCGGTGTCGGCCAGCGCGTGGTGGCCGGGCGGGCGGACCAGGGCGTAGGCGTTGTCCACCTCGCCGTCCACCACCGCCTCCACCGCGCGCACGACACCGCCCGCCGCGAGCCGCGCGATGTCCAGGGCACCCGGACCGAACGGGCTGCCGCCGTCACCCGCGTCGCCGCCGGTGCCGTTGGCCGCGACCAGCCGGGCGAGGTGGCCGGGCGTGTGCACCAGCAGGATCTCCTCGTCGGTGGCCGGTCGCGGGGACAGCCGGGTCAGGCGGTCGACCAGCCCGCTGACCACCACCAGTTCGTGCACGCGCCGCTTGGCCTCGGCGTTCTCGAAGTGGCGGTGCGGCTGGAGGCCCCGCCGGGGGTCGGCGGGCAGCAGGCCGGCGTGCGTTCCGGTGTCGTGCCAGCCGTAGAGCTCGTGGTACACGTAACCCGTCGACATGCGGCGAATACTGGTCCCGCCAAGGGCAAAGCGCTTGTCCCGCAGCGCCCGGCGGTTGACCGTCGGCGAACGTGCGCTCCAACGCAACTCCCGTACGCGCCGGCGCAAGACCGCGCGACCGGGTCCCTCGAATACTCGGGCCATGACCACACATCCCCTCGACCCCTTGACCGCGGCCGAGATCGCCCGGGTGCGCGCGGTGCTCGTGGCCGCGGGTCGGGTGGGTCCGACGACCCGGTTCCCGAGCGTGCTGCCCGTCGAGCCGCCCAAGGACGCGGTGCGGCTGGGCCTGCCGACGCCCCGGCGGGTGCGGGCGGTGCTGCTGGACACCGCGACCGGCGAGGTGGCCGAGGCGGTGGTGGACGCGACGGCGGGCGTGGAGGAGTCCCACCGGCCGCTGGACCCGGAGAAGCACGGGCAGCCCGCGGTGCTGTTCGAGGAGTACGACCGCAGCGCCGACCTGGTCCGGGCCGACCCGCGCTGGCAGGCGGCGATGCGGCGGCGCGGTATCGAGGACTGGTCGCCGGCGTTCGTCGCGCCCCTGTCACCGGGGTCCTTCGACGAGCCGCTGCTGCGCGGGCGGCGGGTGTTGCGCGCGTTGACGTTCCTGCGCGACCACGTGGACGACAGCCCGTGGGCGCACCCCGTGGAGGGGCTGCTGTGCGAAGTGGACCTGATCGCGGGCGAGGTCCTGGCGGTGACCGACTCCGGTGACGTGCCGGTCCCGGTCGAGCACGGCAACTACACCGGCGTCGAGCCGCGGACGACGTTGAAGCCGATCTCCATCACCCAGCCCGAGGGCGTGAGCTTCACCGTCTCCGGCAGCGAGGTCACGTGGGAGGGCTGGACGTTCCGGATCGGGTTCAACGCCCGCGAAGGCCTGACGCTGCACCGGATCGCGTTCGGCGGCGACCCCGTGGTGTACCGGGCGTCGGTGGCCGAGATGGTCGTCCCGTACGGCGACCCGGCGCCGTGGCGCAACTGGATCAGCTACTTCGACGCGGGCGAGTACCTGCTCGGCAAGAACGCCAACTCGCTGCGGCTGGGCTGCGATTGCCTGGGCGTGATCCACTACTTCGACGCCGTCCTGGCCGACGACCACGGCCACCCGCTGACCATCCCGCAGGCCGTCTGCATGCACGAGGAGGACTACGGGGTGCTGTGGAAGCACACCAACATCCTCACCGGGGCGTCCGACGTGCGGCGGTCGCGGCGGCTGGTGGTGTCCTCGTTCAGCACGATCGGCAACTACGACTACGGCTTCTTCTGGTACTTCCACCTCGACGGGACGATCGAGCTGGAGGCCAAGGCCACCGGGGTCGTGTTCTGCGGCGCGGGCGAACCAGGCCCCTACGGCGAACTCGTCGCGCCGGGCCTGGTCGCACCCGTGCACCAGCACCTGTTCTGCGCCCGGCTGGACACCGAGGTCGCCGGGCCGTTGAACACCGTGGAGGAGGTCGACTTCGTCGGCGTGCCGACCGGTCCGGCCAACCCCCGCGGCAACGCCTTCACCACCACGACCACCGTGCTGGACCGCGAGTCTTCGGCGGCCCGCTTGGCCGACCCGCTGCGCGGCCGGACGTGGCTGGTGCGCGGTACCGACACCAACCGCCTGGGCCAACGCCGTTCCTACCAGCTGGTCCCCAGGCCAGGTCCGGTGTTGCTGGCCCAGCCGGAGGCCACGGTCGCGGCACGGGCCGCGTTCGCGTCCAAGCACCTGTGGGTGACCAGGTTCCACGAGGACGAGCGGTACCCGGCGGGGGAGTACCCGAACCAGCACCCCGGCGGCGCGGGCCTGCCCTTGTGGAGCGCGCAGGACCGTCCGCTGGTGGACGAGGACGTGGTGCTGTGGCACGTCTTCGGCCCCACCCACCTGCCGCGCCCGGAGGACTGGCCGGTGATGCCGGTGGACTACAGCGGCTTCCTGTTCCGCCCGGTCGGCTTCCACGACCGCAACCCGACCCTGGACGTGCCCGACCTGTCCGGGTGCGCCCACTGCCCGCAGGGGGCGTGCCACTGCGGCCGTTGACGGCTGTTCGATAACGACCACTGTTCGGCGGACCGGACATGGAGGAAGATTCGCCCACTCATCACTGCTAGCCCGCGACGCCGGTGGCGGCGCAATCGACACAGAAGGGTGGTTCCTCATGGGCACAGCGTTGACGAGTGTCGGACTCCCGATCGCGCTGGCTGTGGTGATGTTCGGACTGGGGTTGTCGCTCACGGTCGCCGACTTCGCCCGTGTCGTCCGCGAGCCGAAGGCCGTCGCGGTGGCGTTGGCGACGCAGTTGGTGCTGCTGCCGGCGGTGTGCTTCGGGCTGGTCTCGGCGTTCGGGATGGACCCGGTGCTCGCGGTCGGGATGCTGCTGCTCGCGGCCTCGCCCGGCGGCACCACGGCGAACCTGTTCAGCCACCTGTTCCGCGGCGACGTGGCGCTCAACATCACCCTCACCGCGGTCAACTCGGTGCTCGCCGTGCTGACCCTGCCGATCGTGGTGAACCTCGCCATCTCGGTCTACGAGCCCGCGATCGGCGACGGCTCGGTGGGGCTGGAGTTCGGCAAGGTCGCGCAGGTGTTCGCGATCGTCCTGGTCCCGGTGGTGCTGGGCATGCTGGTGCGCCGCTGGTCACCCGCGTTCGCCGACCGCGCCGACCGGCCCGTGCGGATCATCTCGGCCGTGGTGCTGGTCGCGGTGATCGCGGGCGCGCTGCTGGCCGAGCGGGAGAACCTGGCCGGCTACCTGGCCGACGTGGGGCTGATCGCGGCGCTGTTCTGCGCGTGCAGCCTGACCGCCGGGTACTTCCTGCCGCGGCTCGCGCGGGTGTCCTCCCGGCAGGCGGTGGCGTCGGCGTTCGAGGTCGGCATCCACAACAGCACGTTGGCGATCACCATCGCGGTGACCGTGATGGGCAGCGAGCGGCTGGCCGTGCCGGCGGCGGTGTACGGGGTGATCATGTTCCCGATCGCGGCCGTCGCCGGGTGGCTGTTCACCCGGGCGCAGGCCCCGGCGACCGCGAAAGATGCGGATTCCGTGTCCTGATGGCAGATTCGTCGTTGCCGGACAAGGGATAGGGGTTTCCACGGTGACGAAGTCTGTGGCGGTGCTGGGCACGGGGATCATGGGCGCGGGCATGGCGCGCAACCTCCTGCGGGCGGGGCTGGACGTGGCGGTGTGGAACCGCAGCGCCGACAAGGCCCGGCCGCTGGGCGAGGACGGGGCGCGCGTCGCGGACACGCCGGAGGAGGCGGTGGCCGGCGTCGACGTCGTGCTGACCGTGCTGTTCGACGCCGACTCGACGGCTGAGGTGGTGCGCGGGCTGGACCTGTCCGACGCGGTGTGGGTGCAGTCGGGCACGGTCGGCCTGGAGGGCACGGAGCGGCTGGTCGAGCTGGCCGGTTCGACGCCGTTCGTGGACGCGCCTGTCCTGGGCACCCGCAAGCCCGCCGAGGAGGGCAAGCTGACCGTGCTGGCCGCGGGGCCGTTGGCGCTGCGGGACCGGGTGGCGCCGGTGTTCGAGGCGATCGGGTCGCGGACGGTGTGGGCGGGGGAGCGGCCCGGCGACGGGCACCGGCTGAAGCTGGCGGCCAACTCGTGGGTGCTGTCGATCACTGCGGCGACCGCGCAGGCCGTGGCGTTGACGCGCGGGTTGGGGCTGGAGCCGGAGGCGTTCCTGGACGTCATCGCCGGTGGGCCGACGGACAGCACGTACGCGCAGGTCAAGGGGCGGGCGATGATCGCGGGCGACTTCACGCCGTCGTTCGGCATCGACGGGGCGGTGAAGGACGCGGACCTGATCCTGGAGGCCATGCGCGCGGCGGGCACCGACGACCGGGTCATGCGCGCACTTCACGAGCAGTACCGGGTGGCCGCAGACCACCGCGGCGCCGAGGACATGGCCGCCGTCGTCCGCGCCTTCGGCACCTGACCACAGGCGCGTCCGGGACCTGACCACAGGCGCGCGTCCGGGACCTGATCCGGGGCGGCGGCGGCCTTCCGGGACCTGATCACGGGTGGTGGCGTTGCGGGCGGTTAACCTTGGGCGGTGACGGAAGACCGCCGGTTCCCGCCCGCCCTCGCCGCCGTGGCGGAGTGCGCCTTCGACTACGACGACGGCATCGACTTCGAGCCGTTCACCGAGTTCTCCTCCGCCGAGGAGACCCGGTCCTGGATCCGGGCGTGGACCGGCAACCAGCAGCTGGACGGGTCCGAGTTCCGCGTCTTCGGGCAGGACGGCACGGGCGGGCTGGCCATGTTCTGGACCGTCCGCGAGGGCGCCGACCTGGTCGACCAGCCGGTGGTGTTCTTCGGGTCCGAGGGCGCGGTGGGCGTGGTCGCGCGCGACCTGGCGGCGTTCCTGTGGCTGCTGGCGGACGGGCTCGGGCCGATGGAGGTCGTCGAGTACGCCGACCACGACGGCGACCCGAGCGAGGAGCTGCGGGAGGTCGCGGAGAAGTTCGCGGCCGACCGCCGGCAGTCCGGCGTGGACGTCCTGGCCGACGTGCGCCGCGAGTTCCCGGACTTCGAGTCCACCGTCACCGCGTGGTGCCGTTAGCGGGCACCAGCACCACCTTCCCGGTGACCGTCCCGGACTCGGCCAACGCCACCGCGCGACCCACCTGGTCGAGCGGGACCCGTGCCGCGACCTGTGCCCGGAGCTTCCCTTGTGCCACCAGGGCGAACACCTCGCCGAGGTCGCGCCGCAGGGCCGCGCGGAAGGCGTCCGGCCGCCGCTTGCCCGCCCAGATGTTGAAGAACGTGGCGCGGTGGCCGTTGGGCAGGGCGTTCCACAGCATCAGCCGGGCGAACAGCTTGAGCACCGGCAGGCGTGACGAGCCGGGTTGGTCGCGGGTGGACGCCGTGCCGTAGGCGACGAGCGTGCCGCGCGGGGCGAGCAGCCGGTAGGAGTCGACGATGCCGGGACCACCGACGTGGTCGAACACCGCGTCCACCCCGCTCGGCGCGAGTTCCCTGACCCGCGCGGGGAGGTCGGGGTCGCGGTAGTCGACCGGCGTCGCGCCCAGCCGACGGACGGCGTCGTGGTGCCGCGTCGAGGCGGTGCCGATGACGGTGGCCCCAGCGAGCCGCGCGAGTTGGACCAGCGTCGACCCAACCCCGCCGTTGGCGCCGTGCACCAGGACGGTCTGTCCTTTCCGGACACGCGCGATGTGGTGCAACATCCGCCACGCCGTGATCCCGTTGACGACGAACACCTCCGCCTCCGCCGGGTCGACGCCGTCCGGGACGGGTACGAGATCCGCCGCGTCGAGCAGCACGTGGTCCGCCCACCCACCGATCTTGGTCAACGCCGCGAACCTGCGGCCGGCGAGGTCCTCGGTACCCGGCCCGGTCTCCACCACCGTCCCGACCAGGTCGTAACCGGGGACGAACGGGAACGCCGGCTGGTCGTAGTACTTGGCCCGCCGCATCTGCTGCTCCGCGAACGACACCCCACTGGCCTCGACCCGCACCACGACGTGCCCGGCAGCGGGGGAGGGCAGTTCGCGGTGCCGCAATTCGAGCCCGTCCGGCTCGACGATCCCTGGCAGAACGACTTCCAGCGCACGCATCCCGGGACTCCAAGTGTGTGGTCAATCAATCACTCTTCACCTCGCGACCTGGCCTTTGAGTAGTCAGGTTGAGGGAGGTGTAAGTGATTAAACACTCACACTTTGGGTTCGGTCAAGCGGCGGGTGTGGTTGGGCGCGGTGGTGGCGGCGGTGGGCGGTGCCGGTGGGGGTGGCGGCGGTGGTGGGGGGTGGCGGCGGTGCCGGTGGGGGTGGCGTCGGTGATGAGGGCGCTGGGGGTGGCAGTGGCGGTGTTGGCGGTGGTGCTCTGCGGTGGCGGTGTGGGCGGTGGTGCTATGCGGCGATGGTGGTGGCGGAGTGGGTGGCTACGCGGCGGGCTCGGGCGTAGTGCACCAGGATGGTCACGGTGGCGGCGAGGAAGACGATCTGCATGAGCGTCCGCGGCAACAACGCATCCCCGAACGACGGCGAGATGCCCTTGATCGCCGCGTAGACGTTCGCCGGGAACATCCCCACCAGCATCGCCGTCAACCCGGCCGCCGCCCACATCGCGGTCCGCCGCCACAACACCCCCACCGCGCCCGCGATCTCCAGCACCCCGGTCACCGTGATCACCAGCCCGGGAGCGGGGATCGCCGGCGGCACCATCGCGATCAACTGCTCCCGCATCCCGATGAAGTGCGCCATCCCGGTCGCCACGAACATCGCCGCGACCCCACCCTGCACCGCGAACGGCCAAGCCGGTATCCGCACGACACCGACCGCGCGCAGGCCAAGAAGCACAAGGGTCACGAGCACAAGGATCACGAGCGGGGCCATGAAAGAACTCCTTCGGCAACGCAAACTTGACACTGTCAAGATTGCTCGCGCCCCACCAACTTGTCAATGTCTAGATCCGCTACCCTCCCCCCGTGACCACGGACCGCCCGTACCACCACGGCGACCTGCGCCGAGCCGTCCTCAACGCCGCCCTCGACGTCATC
This sequence comes from Saccharothrix sp., assembly GCF_031180885.1. Taxonomy (GTDB): domain Bacteria; phylum Actinomycetota; class Actinomycetes; order Mycobacteriales; family Pseudonocardiaceae; genus Actinosynnema. The sequence goes on along the minus strand of NZ_JAPSLK010000002.1, from coordinate 14,029 downwards.
GCCGAGCACGGCCCCGGCGGCGTGGGACTGCGCGACCTCGCCCGCCGGGTCGGGGTGTCACACGCCGGACCGGTCCACCACTTCAAGGACAAGGCCGGCCTGCTGACCGCGATAGCCGCCGAGGGCTTCACCCTGCTGGCCGACCGGCTGGACGAGACCAAAGCCGCCGGCGGGGACTTCGTCGACCTCGGCATGACCTACGTGCGCTTCGCGATCGAGCACCGCGCGCACTTCGAGGTGATGTTCCGCCCCGACCTCTACCACCAGGACGACCCGGTGGTGGAGGCGGCGAACACCCGTGCGGGGAACGCGTTGCGGGCCGGGTCGTCCGGGCAGCCGGACCCGGAGCTGGCGCTGGTCGCGGCGTGGTCGTTCGTGCACGGCTTCGCGACCCTGTGGAACACCGGCGCGCTCGACCGGCCCGGTGTCGAGCCGGTCGAGCTGGCCAGGTCCGTCGCCCGGACCCTCTTCGGCGCGGGTCGGGCGCAGTAGGCGCGGGTCAGGCGCCCAGGCGGTCAACCCAGCTCAGGCGTCCAGGTGGTCAACAACCCGGGTCAGGCGCCCCAGGTGGTCAACCCGGGTCAGGCGCCGACGTAGTCCGCGAGGTGTTCGCCGGTCAACGTCGAGCGCGCGGCGACCAGCTCCGCCGGCGTCCCCTCGAAGACGACCTTGCCGCCGTCGTGGCCCGCGCCCGGACCGAGGTCGATGATCCAGTCCGCGTGCGCCATGACCGCCTGGTGGTGCTCGATGACGATGACCGACTTGCCCGACTCCACGAGCCGGTCCAGCAACCCCAGCAACTGCTCCACGTCCGCCAGGTGCAGACCGGTGGTCGGCTCGTCCAGCACGTAGACCCCGCCCTTGTCGGCCATGTGCGTGGCCAGCTTGAGCCGCTGCCGCTCACCGCCGGACAGCGTGGTCAGCGGCTGCCCCAGCGACAGGTACCCGAGGCCGACGTCCGCCAGCCGCCGCAGGATCGCGTGCGCGGCGGGGGTTTGGGCGGGTCCGGAGCCGAAGAACTCCTCCGCCTCGGTCACCGGCATGGCGAGCACTTCGCTGATGTCCCGCCCGCCGAGGTGGTACTTGAGCACCGACGCCTGGAAGCGCTTCCCCTCGCACTCCTCGCACGTGATCGCCACCCCGGCCATGATCGCCAGGTCCATGTACGTGACGCCCGCGCCGTTGCACGTCGGGCACGCGCCCTCGGAGTTGGCGCTGAACAGGGCCGGCTTCACGCCGTTGGCCTTGGCGAACGCCTTGCGGATCGGGTCCAGCAGCCCGGTGTAGGTGGCGGGGTTGCTGCGCCGCGAGCCGCGGATCGCGGTCTGGTCCACCGACACCACGCCGTGCCCGGCCGGGATCGACCCGTGCACCAGCGAACTCTTGCCCGACCCGGCCACGCCGGTCACCACGACCAGCACGCCGAGCGGGATGTCCACGTCCACGTTCCGCAGGTTGTGCCGGGTCGCGCCCCGGATCTCCAGCACGCCGGTGCGCTCGCGGACGGTGTCCTTGAGCCGCGCCCGGTCGTCCAGGTGACGGCCGGTGGTCGTGCCGCTGGCGCGCAAACCCTCCACAGTGCCCTCGAAGCACACCGTGCCGCCCGCCCCGCCCGCGCCCGGACCGAGGTCCACGACGTGGTCGGCGATCGCGATCGCGTCCGGCTTGTGCTCGACCACCAGCACGGTGTTTCCCTTGTCCCGCAGGCGCAGCAGCAGGTCGTTCATCCGCTGGATGTCGTGCGGGTGCAGGCCGATGGTCGGCTCGTCGAACACGTAGGTGACGTCGGTGAGCGACGACCCGAGGTGCCGGATCATCTTGACCCGCTGCGCCTCGCCGCCCGACAGCGTCCCCGCCGGCCGGTCCAGCGACAGGTAGCCCAGCCCGATCTCGTCGAACGAGTCGAGCGCGTGCCGCAGCGCGGCCAGCAGCGGCGCGACCGACGGCTCGGACAGCCCGTTGACCCACTTGACCAGGTCGGAGATCTGCATGGCGCACGCGTCGGCGATGCTGATCCCGGCGATCTTGGACTTCCGGGCGTGCTCGCTCAGCCGGGTGCCGTCGCAGTCGGGGCAGGTGGCGAAGGTGATGGCGCGGTCGACGAACGCGCGGATGTGGGGCTGCATCGCCTCCTTGTCCTTGGCCAGCATCGACTTCTGGATCTGCGGGATCAGGCCCAGGTAGGTCAGGTTGACCCCGTCGACCTTGATCTTCGTCGCCTCCTTGTAGAGGAGGTCGTGCAGTTCGCGCTTGTTGTACTTGCGGATCGGCTTGTCCGGGTCGAAGAACCCGCAGCCGCGGAAGATGCGGCCGTACCAGCCCTCCATGCTGTAGCCGGGGACGGTCAGCGCGCCCTCGTTGAGTGACTTGGCGTCGTCGTAGAGCGCGGTCAGGTCGAAGTCGGTGACCGCGCCCGTGCCCTCGCACCGCGGGCACATGCCGCCCAGCCGGGAGAACGTCGCCTTCTCCGCCTTGGTCTTGCCGCCGCGCTCGACCGTGATGGCGCCGCTGGCCTTGACCGACGGGACGTTGAACGAGTACGCGGCGGGCGAGCCGATGTGCGGCTTGCCCAGCCTGCTGAACAGGATGCGCAGCATGGCGTTCGCGTCGGTGGCGGTGCCCACGGTGGAGCGCGGGTCGGCGCCCAGCCGCTGCTGGTCCACGATGATCGCGGTGGTCAGCCCGTCGAGCACGTCCACGTCCGGCCGCGCGAGCGTCGGCATGAAGCCCTGCACGAAGGTGCTGTAGGTCTCGTTGATCAGCCGCTGGGACTCGGCCGCGATGGTGTCGAAGACCAGGGACGACTTGCCCGAGCCGGAGACGCCGGTGAACACGGTCAGCCGCCGCTTGGGGATTTCCAGGCTGACGTCCTTGAGGTTGTTCACGCGCGCGCCGTGCACGCGGATCATCTCGTGGCTGTCGGCGGGGTGCGGTTCGGTCTTCCCCTTGGGCTTGCCCATCGTGTCTCCATCTGCTCCGGCTCGCGTCGCGCTCGCGGACGCCAGGCTATATACGCGCAGATGGGGACGCTTCTCGAATCCTGATCGGTCAGCCCAGCTCGGCCCGCACCAGCGGCAGCACCTCGGTGCCCAGCAGTTCGATGGACTCCATGACCAGCTTGTGCGGCACGCCCGACCAGTCCATCTGCATGGCGTACCGGTCGGCGCCGACCAGCCGGCCCACCGAGATCAGCCGCTCGGCGACCTCCTGCGGACTGCCCGCGAAGATCGACTGCGCGCCGGCCGTCCACGCGTCGTACTCGGCCCGCGACGGCACGGTCCAGCCGCGTGCCCGTGCCCCGTACTTCATGGTCTCCAGCCAGTACGGGTAGAAGGAGTCCTTGGCGTCCTGCGAGCGGCGCGCGATCAGCCCGATCGCGCTCATGGTGACTTCCAGGCCGGTGTGCCCGCCGGCCTCGCCCGCCTGCCGGTACAGGTCCACCAGCGGCGCGAACCGCTCGGGCATGCCGCCGATGATCGCGTACACCACGGGCAGCCCGAGCAGGCCCGCGCGCACCGACGACTCGGGGTTGCCGCCCGTGCCGACCGAGATCCGCAGCCGGTCCCGGTACGGGCGCGGGTAGACGTGGGCGTCCTCCAGCGGCGCGCGGAAGCGGCCCGACCAGGTGATCGGGTTCTCCCGGTCCAGCCGCAGCAGCAGGGCCAGCTTCTCCTCGAACAGCTCGTCGTAGTCCTCCAGGTTCGCGCCGAACAGCGGGAAGGACTCGGTGAACGACCCGCGCCCGGCCAGCAGTTCGGCACGGCCCCGGCTGAGCTGGTCGAGGGTGGTGAACTGCTGGTAGACCCGCACCGGGTCCTCGGTGCTGAGCACGGTGACCGCGCTGCTGAGCGTGATGTTCGAGGTCACGCTCGCGGCGGCGGCGAGGACGGTGCCGGGGTTGGAGATCGCGTACTGCGGCAGGTGGTGCTCGCCCAGGCCGTAGAAGCCCAGGCCCAGCTCGTCGGCGAGCCTGATCCGCTCCAGCTGGTTGGCCAGGGCGTCGGCGACGGACACCTGTTCGCCGGTGGCCGGGTCCGGGGTGCGGTCGGCGAAGCTGTAGACGCCGAGCTGCATGCTGTTTGACACGAGAACATTCTAACACGAGATAGTTGAGAGTTCAGCTAAGAGTGCTCTCAGGAACCGTGCGCTAGCGTACGGTCAGTTTCCGTACGGTGGCGTACGGAGAGGTTGAGCGAGGTGTGGCATGACGGTGTTGGCCCTGGTCACGGCGCTGGTGCTGGTCGCGGTCGGCGTTCTGCACGTGGTGTGGATGTTCTCCCCGTGGCCGCTGAAGACGCGCGAGGAGTTCGCCGCCCGGGTGGTGAACGTGTCGGTGGACCGCCTGCCGTCCAAGCCCTTGACCGCCGCCGTGGCGGTCGCGCTCGGCCTGGCGGCCTACCTGGTCGCCGGGCGCGCGGGGTGGCTGGGCGTGCCCGGCCCCGGTTGGGTTCCGGTGGTCGGCACGGCCGGTGTCGCCGCGGTGTTCCTCCTGCGCGGCGCGGGCGGCTTGGTGTCGTCGACGCGCCAGAACACCGCGTACGCCCGCTTGGACGTCCGCGTCTACTCGCCGCTGTGCCTGGCCCTGGCCGCGTCGACCGCACTGGTCGCCTTCAGCGGCTGAGGTGGTCGGCGGGTCAGGCGGTGCCCGACGCCGTGAGCAGGAACGCGGGCGAGGACCAGTAGTCGAACAACGGCGTCAGCCGGACGTCACCGAACCCCGCCCGCCCCACCTGCGCCGCCCACGAGGTGGCCGGCTGCTCCCAGGTCGACCGCTTCGCCCCCGGCAGCAGTTGCCCGGTCAGCACCGGCATCAGAAACCCTTGGGCCACCAGCTCGCGGTCCTCGTCGTACTCGGCCAGCCCCCGCTCGTAGGTCTCCGCCAGGAACTCCAGCCGCTCCTCGTCGTCGAGATCCGGCACGTCGAACTCCACCACCGCCAACGATTTCACCCGCGGCGCCAGCCCGGCCAACACCCCATCCCGCTCCTCGTGCGGAATGGCGTGCAACGCGAACGTCGACTGGGCAACGTCGAACCGAGAGTCGTCCCGCGCCAGGAACTCCTCAACCCGCGTGTTCCGCGCGTCCACCGCAAGGTTCTTCACCCCCTCAAGCGCTTTCACCGCACCGCTCAACAGGGCTTCCGAGGGGTCGACCACCGTCACGTGCCGCGGCGGATGCTCGGCCTTCACCAACGACGGCACCAACGCCCGCCCGTCCCCACACCCGACGTCCAACACCCGCACGGGCCGCTCTTCGTCGTAGATCCGCGCCAACGCCCGGGTCACCGCCTTGTAGAGCCCGACGTTGCCGCCCCCGTCGATGAACGCGGTGAACGCGGCGGGTTGGTCGTACACGGTCCCGTCGGCATCACTGCCGAGGTAAGCCGCCAACGCCCGGTCCAACTCCCCACTCCCGGCCGCAGCCACCTCCCGCGCCCGCTCCCGTTCCCCCCGGGTCAGCGCGCGCAAAGCGTCGATGATCGTCACACCCCCAGCTTGACACGCGCCCCTCCACCCGTCGCACCCGGACAACTGTCGTACCCCCATGGGACAATGGAAACCGGGGGCCGGAGGCCGCCACCACTCGCTGCCGGGCCACAAAACCGCAGGCAGAGCCACCAGGGCCGCCCGTCGACCCGAGCCCCAGTCCTTTAGATACCCGATCCGCCGCGGCCCGCCCGAGCCCCGAGTCCCCGGTCGGCCGAGGCGCACCCGAGCCCAGGGCCTCCGAGCCCCCGAGGCCCGCGCCAAGCCCCGGCAAACCGGAAGCCGCCCAACCCGCCAACGAGCGAGGCCCGCGCGAGCCCCCGAAACCCGGAGACCCGCGCGAGCCCCAGCCTCACCACCCGGTCAGCCCGGCCCCATACCCGTACAGCGGACTCCCGTACCCCGTGGGCACCGCCCGCCCCGCCTCGATGTGCCCCCGGATCTCCGCCCGCTGCCCCGCCGTGGCCCCCAAGTCGTACGGCAAGTCCCAGTGCTCCACCGCATCCCCGGGCACATCCGTCCCACCCGGCCGCAACACATCGCCCAACGCCCGCGGCAACTGCCAAGGCAACTCCCCGCCGGGCGCGTAATCCCCGAACAGCAGCGAAGCCGCCGCCGGCCCCATCTCCTCCCCACCCCGGTACGTCACCACGATCGCGCTCGCGAGGTCGTGCCACTCCGTGATCACGTACGGCCGCGGCATCACCAGCAGGACCACCACCGGCACCCCCTGCTCCCGGAACCCCCGGATCAGCGCCAACTGGTCCGCCGGCAGGTAAGGCTGCTCCTTCACCCAGTTCGTCGCGTGCGTGTAAGACGCCTCCCCGACCGCCACCACCGCCAACTTCGGCGAAGGCCCGCTGTCCCGGTACACGTTCACCCCCGCCCGGGCCGCCCGCGACCGCACCGCGTCCAAGATCGTCTGCGACCCGTACTCCTGGTGGAAGTAGCTGGTCCAGATGCAACACCCGGCCGTGTCCGCCGCCCGCGGCCCGGTGACCACGATGTTGTCCCCGACACCCAGCCGCACCGGCAGCACCCCGTTGTTCTTCAGCAACGTCATCGCCTCGCGCGACGCCTGGTTCGCCAGCGCCGCGTACTCCGGCTTGTGGAACCGGTACGGCCCGTTCACCGGGTCCCCGTAAGGGTTCTCGAAGATCCCGAGCTTGAACTTCAACCGCAGCACCCGCCGGACGGCGTCGTCGATCCGCGCCGCCGGCACCCCGGCCGTGAACTGCGCCAACGAGAACCCGGCCGCACCCGGGTCCGCACCGCCCATCACGTCGGAACCGGCGTTGGCCGCGCCGATCCACGACCCCGACGGCAGCCAGTCGGTCGTGATCAGCCCGGTGTAGCCGAGGTTCTGCCGCAGGTAGGCCAGGATCTTCGGGCTGTCACCCGCGCCCGGACCGCCCGGGTCGAGCAGCGAACTGCCCGCGTACCCCGGCATGATGTTGACCGCGCCCGCCTCCATCGCCGCCCGGAACGGCAGCAGGTGGTACTTGATCGTCACCTCGTCGAACACGATCAGCGCCTCACCGCCCGCGCCCTCGCCGGGCCAGTGCTTCACCGTCGCCAGCACGGACGCCGGGTTCAGCTCCGGCCCGCCCTGCAACCCGGCGACCAGCGCCCGGACCTGCGCGGCGGCCACGTCGGCGTTCTCGCCGTTGCCCTCCTGGATGCGCGGGTAGATCACCTTCGTGCCCACCTCGGCCAGCGGACCCAGCACACCGCGCGTCCCGACCTCCAGCTGCTCACGGCGCTGCATGTCGCCCAGCCGGTAGTCCAACGGGTAGTTCTTGGCCGCCGCGAGCGCGCTCTGCAACGGGTAGGTGGTCTTGTACCCCGCGATGGTGTCGCCCGCCGACACGAACGGGATGCCCAACCGCGTGCCCGACGACGCCAGCAACGCGTTGTGCAGGTCCTGCGCGTCTGCCGGCCCGAAGTGCCAGCCCGCCCTCGGGAACGCCTGCGCGTTGTAGAACATCTGGAAGGCCTTTTCCTCGGCCGTCATACGCCCGAGCAGGTCTTCTACGCGCGCCTCAACGGGCCTCCGCCAGTCTTCATACGCCTCGATGGTGCCGTTCTTGTTCAGGTCACGGCTGCCGTTGACGATCCTGATGCCGTCCTCGACCGTCGACAGTTGCGGCAGGTACAGGCTGAACGTGCGGATCGCAGACACTTGTGTGGCTCCCGATCCGTCTACTGCGACGACGAACCACTTGTATGTCCACCTATCAGCGATGTCCCATGTGGGCGTGTAAGTGGTGCCCGTGGGTTCTGCGACCTTCGTGTAGAGGTCGATCAGGTTGCCCGAGGCGGTGAAGTCGTAGTCGGTGCGGCTGAGGTTGAGCCACAGCTCGTAGCGGGTCGCGCCCGGCACGGCGGCCCAGGAGAACGCCGGGCGGCGGGTGGAGGTGACCATCGCGTTGTCGGCGGGTGCCGTGAGCGCGAACCGGCCGGGGTTGGCCGGGGCCTTGGTCGGCGGCGACAGCAGCGGGGGAGTGGTGGCCGAGGTGTCGACCGTGCCGAGGACTTGCAGTTCCCACAGCGAAATCCCGTATCCGGTGGCCCGCGTGACCCCGAACAGCCGCAGGTAGCGCCCGGTACCTTGCACGGTCAGCCGTTCCGCGCCACCCCGCCCCGTGGTCGTGCTGTAGGCAGTGCTCCACGCGTTGCCATCGGCCGACAACTCAATGCGATATGCCGACGCGAAAGCGCTTTCCCACACCAGCAGCACCTCGCGCACGGTGGCGACACCGCCGAAGTCGATGCGGAGCCACTGGTTGTCGGTGAATTGGCTGGACCAGCGCGTGGTGGTGCGGCCGTCGAGCGCGGCGGCGGGGGCGTTGCCGCCTTCCCACGTCGAGGCGGTGACGTGCTTGTACTGGGAGATCGGGGTGCCGGCGTCCGGGGCGGTGGTGCCGTAGACGCGGAACTCCCACAACGAGTAGCCCCAGCCGGTACCTCGCGTGGTGCCGACCATCCGGACGTACCGCCCCGTGCCCGACACGGCCAGATCCTGCACGCCGCCAGTGCCGCTGGTCGTGGTGTGAACGGTGGTCCAACTGGTGGCATCCGGCGAGGTCTCGATCCAGAACGCGCTCGCGAAAGCGCTTTCCCACTGGAGGTTCACCCGGCTGAGCACGGCCGGTGCGCCGAGGTCGACCTGGAGCCACTGCGGATCGCTGAACGCACTGGACCACCGCGTGCCCGGATCGCCGTCGGTGGCCGCCGAGGCAGGGGTGCTCGCGTTCTCCACGGAGGAGGCGGTGGTCGGTTTCCCTTGCGAGAGCAGCACTTCCGCCTGGCCTTGGGCGGCGGTCGCGGTGAGGAGGGTGGCGAGCAGGAGTGCGGCGAGGAGGGCGGTCAGGAGAGTTCGCGGGCGCGGCATGGCGACTCCAGGCAGGAATGGCAGGTGGGAGCGCTCTCCCACTCAGCGAACCGCCGGTCGCCGGGCAACGTCAAGGCTGTGGGAAACCGGTTTCCGAGCATCCGCCGCACTGTTCCGGCCATGTGCGCCGGTTCCCGCAACCCGGCGTTCTCCGCAGTTCTAACCGCGCACCCGCCGACCACCACAAATCCCGGTCACCCCTCACCCACACCGCATCCCATCGGCCCCGTCCGGCCAACACCGCCGTCGACACCCGGCTGCCCACAGATGCCGCAACCCCCTGTGCTGCAACGTTTTCCCACCACCACCACACCACCCACCCGGCCGCCGCCGCGCCACCCGGCCGCCGCCGCGCCACCCGGCCGCCGCGCCACCCGGCCGCCGCCGCGCCGCACGCCCGCCGCCCACTGCCGACTGCCCGTGCGCCTCACCGCTGAGCCCGCCCCGACCCGTCGCTCAGGGCCTACCCCTGGGCCAGCTGAACCGCCGCGCGTCGTCGCCACTTCTGCCGGCCGCCGGACCCTCGCCGCCGCTGGCCGACCGCCTCTCGTCGCCGCCGGCCACCGAGGCAGGCCGCCGGGCTTCGCCGCAGCGGCCAGCCACCGCGCTGTCGTCGCCGCAGGCCGTCGCAGAAGGCCATCGCTGAGGAGCCGCTGTCCGCCCGGACCGCAGCCCGCCCCAGGGCACCACCAGCCGCCCCAGGGGTGGCCGTGACCGACAGGTCGGGGCCGTTGTCCGCGCTCCTTGTTTACGGGACGCGCGAGCCGCCGAAAGGTCGCAGATCCCGCATGTCACTCGATGGGGTGATCCGCCGGACACCACACCCGACCTGCGCCAACCAGTCACCCCACCAACTCGATCTTACCCGACTCCACCCACCCGGCCCCGAAAAGATCCACCCGACACCACCGTCGACACCCCCGCCACCACCAGCCCCGCCAAGCTCAACCCCACCCCCACCCAAGCCGTCGACGTGTACCCCCACCCCCAAGCGATCGCCAACCCGCCCAGCCACGCCCCCGCCCCGTTCGCGATGTTCAACGCCGAGTGGTTCGACGACGACGCCAGCGACGGCGCGTCCGGCGAAGCGTCCATCAACCGCACCTGCAAAGCCGACGCCAACACCTGCGCCACGAACCCGAGCAGCAACACCGTCCCGAACGCCGCCACCGCCACCCGCGCCGTCAGACCGAACAATGCCAGCACCCCGGTCACCGCCACCAACGACCCGAACACCGAACCCGTCACCGAACGGTCCACGAAACGCCCACCCAGCGTCGCCCCGAGCGTCATCCCCAGCCCGAACGCGGCGAGCATCCACGGCACCGCCCCCGCAGGCAACCCGGCGACCTCGGTCGTGATGGGGGAGATGTACGAGTACACCGCGAACATCCCACCAAACCCGACCATGCCCGTCACCAGCGCAAACCACACCTGCGGACGCCGGAACGCCCGGAGTTCCGCCCCAACGCCCGCACCCTGCGGTGCCGCCATGTGCGGCAGCCACCTGGACAGAGCCAGCGCCGTGACACCCGCGATCACCGCCACCGCCAGGTACGCCGTCCGCCACCCGATCTGCTGCCCCGCAGCGGTCGCCAGCGGCACACCCACCAGGTTCGCCACGGTCAACCCCACCATCAACCGAGCCACAGCCGTGCCGCGACGTTCCGGCGGGACCAGCGCCGCAGCCACCACGGCGGCGATCCCGAAGTACGCGCCATGCGGCAACCCGGCCACGAACCGGGCCACCATCAGCGCCGTCGCAGACGGTGCGATCGCCGACAAACCGTTACCGACCGCCAACGCGATGGTGAGCCCGATGAGCAGACCCTTGCGCGGCAGGCGTGCGGCCAGACCGGCGATCACCGGCGCACCGACCACGACCCCGAGCGCATACAACGAGATGGCGTGTCCAGCGGTCGGGATGGAGATCTGGAAGGTCTCCGCCATCTGCGGCAGAAGACCCATCGTGGCGAACTCGGTGGTACCGATCCCGAACCCGCCCAGCGCCAGCGCGCCCATCGCGGCGGTGGTGCCGTGAACCCGGGTGGCCGTGACAGTCATGCGGTTGCGCTCCTCGCCAGGGTGTCCCGCGTCCACGCTGACCGCGACCGATGGTTAGCTACTGAAACGATCCTATAGGCCGTTCGGCCGCATCCCGACGTGCAGTCACTCACAGCCGCGTGGGCGTTGATCCACGCTCTGGAGGGGGAAGGGCAATAGGGTTTGCCCGTGCCCATCGCATTCGACACGACCGGCTTCCTGCAGCACGACCAGAGCACCTGGTTCCACCCGGCGACCGGGGACCAGGTGAGCCTCACGTACTTCGACCTGGTGCCAGACCTGCCCGCCCCGCTGGAGGACCTGGCGCGGCTGCGGCACGACCTGGCCGTGACCACCGGTGAGGTGGGCTGCCTGATCGAGGCGCACGTCGTGCCGCTGGGCGGGGTGCCGGCGGTGTTCCAGGTGGTGAAGGTGCCGTTGCCGAACCAGCCGACCGGGCAGGCGTTCATCGCGTCGCTGACCGTGCCGCGGGCGACGTGCAGCGCCGTGCTGAAGCTGCAGGCGGCCGAGCGGGGCATGACAGGGGCCCGCGAGGCGGTGTTGATGGCGCGCGTCGGGTTCGACCGGTGGGTGCAGCCGCACCCCTACGCGCCGCAGTTGAAGGGCAGGTTGCCGTTCCACGTCGGGGACGACCCGCGCTGGGACGCCGAGTTCGCCGACCACCCGCTGACGAGGGTCCGGGCGTGGGCGCACCACATCATCCGCACGGCCCAGGTCGACCCGCGCTTCGCCGCCCTGCCACCGTTCCAACCAACCCCAACCCCAACCCCAACCCCAACCCCAACCCCAACCCCAACCCCAACCCCAACGCCGACCCCAACCTCGACGCCGGCCCCGCCCCCGGCCTCGCCCGGGAACCGGGTGCCGAGCGACTCGACGACCGTGCTCCTCTCGTCCTCGGAAGCGCCCACGGCACGGGCCTCCGAAGGCCCCACCAGAGTGATCACCAGCCGACCAACCGAATCACCGACCGTGCACATGAAGGAGGCCCCGGCCGGCTTCGCCCCGTCAGGCCCCGACGCACCCCCGGCGACCCCCGTGCCGACCGCGGACCAGTCCGTGACGACGGTGCTGTCCAAGCCGGTCCCATCCGTCGGGTCGACGATCACGACGGTCGTGCCCGGTATTCCGATGGCCGGCTACCTGCCGCTGTGGGTCGACGGCGAGTGCACGTTCTGGCGGATGACCGATCCCGGGGCGGTGCTGGGCAAGCTCTCACACGGCGTCCTCGCGCGGACTCCGTTGGCGGAGAACAGATTCCGGGACGTGGTGGGGCTGGACCGGGAGTCCGGGACGCTGACCCTGTTCTCCCGGTTCCGCGGGGGCGACGGTGGTGTCCCCGCGGACGTCGTGCAGCTGGAGCCCGTTGGTGGGCAGGAGGTGCACGAGGCGTTGACGGCGGAGACGTTGACCGAGGCGTTCCGCTGGGTCGGGCGGGTGAACGCGGCGGCGGCGGAGCGTGGTGAGTACGTTGCGCTCGAGCGGGCAGCGAACACCGACGTCCTCAGTGAGCCGTACGTGCTGATGGTGGTGCAGGAGTTCGAGGGGCAGCGGATCTCCGTGGTGCAGACGGCGCCCGTGCCGGGTCCGGAGGTGCCGGTGTGGGCGGGGAACCCGTCGATGAACAGCCCGGCGTCGCCCGAGACGATCGAGGCCGGCGGCCTGCTGGCGATGTACGCGATGGACCACTGGGGCGTCCACCCGCTGCACTTGTCCTTGACGTTCGGCCCAACCCCCCGCCTGGTACGCGACTGACCCTCCTGCTGAACCGACCCCTTCCCGCCCGACTAGGTGCCCACTACCCGCTGACCCCGAACCATCAGAGCCCAACCGCCCCGTCGATCCGCTCCCGCAGCAGATCGGCGTGTCCGTTGTGCCGCGCGTACTCCTCGATCATGTGCACCATCACCCACCGCAACGACACCGTCCCACGCCACCCGTCCACCCCTTGGACGTCGAGATCAGCCGCCTCCCGCACGAACTTCTCGGCAAACGCAACCTCCTCCCGCCAAGCCGCCCACGCCTCCTCAATCACCTCGACCCGAGCCCCGTCAAAATCCCCATCGGGCTCGTCGACGGACGAAAACCGCGCCGGCGAATCCTCCCCGGCCAACACACACCGAAACCACCGCCGCTCAACATCGGCCAGATGCCGCACAAGCCCCAACAACGACAACGAAGACGGCTCAACCGCCCGCACCACCAGCTCGCTGCCCAACCCGGAACACTTCAGTTCCAGCGTCGCCCGCTGATCAGCAAGAAACCCCTCCAACACCGCCCTTTCATCCCCCGTAGTCGGCCCCGCACACCGCGAGTCGCTCCCGCCACCGACAAACATCTCAGCCCGACGCCGCAAACCGCTCACAACCCCAGATCATCGCAGCCCAAGACCCACCACCTCGCCCCGTCAACAAGTTCCACCACGGCCGCACCCGCCGCGAACCGGGCGGCCCACCGGTGCGCTTTCCCTCGATCCCGCGATGTGCCGCTTCTCGACCCCGAGCGCATGCCCCACCCCGACGTCGCGCGGAAGTCTCCATCGGCCGACCCAGTGGATGACCCGCGAGCCCCGCCTAGCGGATGCCCCGCCGGACCCCGTGGACGCCCCGCTGGCCAGACCTCCAGACGCCTCGCCCTCCAGACCGCCCCGTCGGCAGCCCATCGGAGCCCCTCCAGTCGGCCCTCCGGACGTCCCAGTCGGCCCTCCGGGTGTCCCGCCGGCCGGCCCGCCCCGAGGTGGGAATGTGACCGAAGACAATCTTGCGCCGTGCGCTCTCCGTAGTGCACGCTCGCGTCCCCGAACCGCTCTTGTGGTGCCACCACGTCCTTTGAGCGCACGAACTTCGCCGTCCCGCACCCGCGTGCCGCTCTCGGTGCGGGCCGTTGTCACTTCGGGGTTCTCAGGACTCCCGCACCAACGTGTGCCCGCGGCCGGCGATGACGATGTCCAACGTCTTCCGGTCCTTGGACGGCGCGGCGAAGAGATTGGACCCCCGCTCGGTGCCACACCTTTCGTTCTTGCTGTCGCGGTGGAGGTTGAGGCTGATGCCCTGCGCGGCGGGTGTGGCTTTCCCGTAGCACCTGG
>NZ_JAPSLK010000076.1 GCF_031180885.1 Saccharothrix sp. | reverse complement strand
CTGATTCCCCGGGTGCCGCTGAAATTTTTTGTGAGGAACGAGCAAAAAATTTCAGCGGCACCCGGGAAATCTGTGGTTGGCTTTGCCAGGCCATGCGGTGGGGGAACCGACGCCCTTCCCTCCCCCATCGGTGGTCTGCCCGCCGGCGAGGCGCTTGTGATCTTGAGAGCGCGCAGCGCGTTCGAGCTTGCGAGCGCGCCAGCGCGGTTCAAGAGCCCGAAGCGCGTTCCTCCTCCAGCAGCGCGGAGCGCGTTGCGTTCAGCCCCGCGCAGCGTGGACTTGAGCGGGGAAGCGCAATTTTAAAGATTAAAAGAGCCTCGCCGGCGGGCGAGCCGCCAAGGATGACACAACTGCAACTGCGGGGGCTTCTTGCTTGTGCCATCCCCGCATGACCCGGCAAAGCCGACCACATTTTTGGTCGGGTGCAGCTGAAAATTTTGCTCGTTCCACACAAAATTTTCGGCTGCACCCGACCAAAAATGTGGTAGCCCTTCGGGCGGGCCATACGGGGATGACACAAGCAAGAAGCCCAAGTTGAGTTGTGTCCGCTCGGCGGACTGCCCGCACGGCAAGGCGGGCTGTCGGCACGGCAAGGCGGGCTGTCGGCAGGCAAGGCGAGGCGGACTGCCCGCACGGCAAGGCGGGCTGTCGGCACGGCAAGGCGGGCTGTCGGCAGGCAAGGCGAGGCGGACTGTCCGCACGGCAAAGCGGACTCCCGCAGGACAAGCGGGCAAGTCCGCCACGGCGTGGCGGACTTGCCCGCAACGGCGGCTGCGGAGGTGCTGCCGGCGGCTTGCCGGACGCTGTCTAGGCGGCCCCGACCTTGGCCAGTGCCTCCTGCTCGGTCTCCACGATGGTGAACACGGAGGTCAGACCGGTCGCCTCGATCGGCCGCAGCACCGCCCGGCCGGCCGCGACCAGCACCAGCGGCACCTCCAACTCGGTCGCCCGCTTGCTGCCGGTGACCAGCGCCTCCAGGCCCGCCGAGCCGAGGAAGCGCACGTCGAGGAGGTCCACCACGACGGCGCGCACGTCTCCCACGAGGGTCTCGCGCAGCGGTTGGGCCAGCTCGTCCGCGCTGCTGGTGTCCAACTCTCCGGACACGCGCAGCACCACCACCCCGTCCGCGGGCCGGTCGGTCCGCACGGACGCCAGCGTTGCCCCGGGTTCTGGCACCCCGGTCTCCTCTCTCATCGCGCACCGCCGGTGCGGTGCGTGCTCCACGGTAGTCCGGAACGCACGTCGGTGACCGTGGCGGCCATGACCTGGTCGACCAGCTCGCGCGGGTCGGCCGAGGCGCCCAGCGCCCGGCGTTGCCGGGCCGCGCCGCTGCCGTTGGTGCGCAGCCACTCCAGGTGGTCGGTCACGGTGTTCAGGCTGCCCGCGTCGCGCAGCGCGCCGGCGCTGCGCTCGACCAGCTCCGCGGCCAGCCGCCGGGCCTGCACGAGCGCGCCGGTGCGCGGGTCGACCGCCAGCCCGTCGTACCCGTCCCGGGCGGCTCGCCAGTAGGCGGCGCGCAGCAGCACGTCGTCCACCCGCTCGGCGTCCGGCGACTCGGCGGCGGTGCGCGCGAAGGCGCGGATGAGTTCGGCGATCACGACGGTCTCGTGCGCGGTCTGCGGGATGTCCGCGACGCGCACCTCGACCGTCGGGACGTGCGAAGACGGCCGCACGTCCCAGTAGACCATGTTGACGTCCAGCAGCACCTCGGTCTGCAACAGGGTGTGCACGAGGTGGTCGTAGTGCTCGCCGGACTCCAGGTGCGGCGGCGGCCCGCCGACCGGCCAGCGCGACCACACGATCGAGCGCCAGCTCGCGTAACCGCTGTCCTCGGCGGACACGATCGGCGAGTTGGCGCTGAGCGCGAGCAGCGTCGGCAGCCAGGGTCTGAGCGCGTTCGACACGCGCACGGCGGTGTCCCGGTCCGGCACGCCGACGTGGACGTGCAGCCCGCACACCCCCTGGCCGCCGAGCAGCTTGCGGTGCGAGTACTCCATGAGCCGGTAGCGCGGGTCGTCGGTGCCCGGCGGCGGCCCGGCGGTGCCCACCGGGGGCACGCCGGAGGCCAGCAGTCGGCAGCCGGCGGCGTGCGCGGCCTTGGCCAGGTGGGCGCGCCCGAGCACCACCTGCTCGGCGAGTTCGCCGGCGGTGTGGCACACCGGGGTGGCGACCTCGATCTGGAACGGCGTCAGCTCCCGCTGCACGTCGAGCCGCGCGCCGGCGTGCTGGGTGACCGCCTCCGCGCAGGGCACGGGCCGGCGCGTCGTGGGATCGACCAGGAACAACTCCTGCTCGACGCCGACGGTCCAGGTCTCGGTCATGGGCGTGCCATACCCACTGCCGGCCGCCGTCAACCCTCCGAGTTTCACTTCCGCCGCGTCCGGGCACCTCGCTGGGGTGAGACTGCGCCGCAGCGACCCCCACGGTCCGGGCTGGCGCCGCCTGCGCCACGGCCGGGGCTTCCGCTACGTGGACGCCGACGGCGCGACCCCCACCCCGGACGAACTGGCGCGCATCAAGTCCCTGGTGATCCCGCCCGCCTGGCAGGACGTGTGGGTGTGCCCGTACGAGAACGGCCACCTCCAGGCGGTCGGCACGGACTCGGCGGGCCGGCGGCAGTACCTGTACCACGAGCGGTGGCGCCGGGAGCGGGACGAGGAGAAGCACTCCCGGGTCCTGGACCTGGCCCCGTCCCTGCCCGGCTTCCGGTCCCGGGTGCTGACCGAGCTGCGCGGCCGGGGCCGGCGCTTGTCCCGGGTGGTCGCGGTGGCGCTGGCCATGCTGGACCGGGGCGTGTTCCGGGTGGGCGGGGAGTCCTATGCCGAGGACAACGGGACGTACGGCGTGGCGACCCTGCTGTGCGAGCACGTGAAGGTCCGTGGGTCCACTGTGGACTTCTGCTACCCGGCCAAGGGCGGGATCGAGTTCTGCACCCAGGTCGTCGACGCGGACCTGGCGCGGGCGGTGAAGTCGTTGCTGCGCGGGCGTTCCGGCGACGAGCGGCTGCTGGTGGACGCGGACGGGCGCGGGGTGACGGCGGAGGACGTCAACGAGCGGTTCAAGGAGCTGGTGGGGGAGGAGTACTCGGTGAAGGACCTCCGGACGTGGCACGCGACCGTGCTGGCGGCGGTGGCGTTCGCGGAGGCGGGCCGGCCGGAGTCGAAGCGGGGGCGCAAGCGGGTGGAGGCGGCCGTGATGCGGGAGGTGTCGGAACACCTGGGCAACACGCCGGCGGTGGCGCGGAAGTCCTATGTCGATCCGAGGATCGTGGACCTGTTCAACAAGGGAACCGTGCTCTCCACGATCTCGGAGGACCGCGAGGTGACCGAGAAGGCGGTCATCGACCTGCTGACTCCCCGCACCCGCCGCTCAAGGCGCTAGGTCCGGCGAAAGCAGCGCGCCGACGTCCTCGTGCAACCGGACCGCGCCGCCGACCAGGACGATTTCCGCCCCGGACGCCACCGCCAACAGCGGCAAGACCTCGTCCGCGCGCCCACCGTCCGCCATCCGCGACCCCACCAGCGAATCGGTCAGCAGGAGGACCTCCACCCGACCCTCGGCCAACGCCCCGTACACCGCGTCGATCCCGTGCACGGCCCGCCCGGTCAACCCGGTCACCTCGTCCCGGAACCGCTGCACCACCGCCCGCCGCGCGTCCTGGTTCGCCCGACCGGCCAGGTGCAGCACCACCCGGTCCGGCGCGCCCTCGACCTCGACCACCAGCCGGTGGTACTTGCCCGGCAACGCCACCCGCACCGACCGCCGCGCGGTCAACGGCCCGGCCAGCACGAGCAGGGGCGCGTCCAGCCGGTCGACCAACGCGGTCGCCTCCTGGGCGACGTCCGCCAACTCGGCCGCGTCCAGCCGCCGCTCCCGCGCCCCCACCGACGCCACCGCCACCGGACGGCCACCGGCGTCGACCCCGCGCAGATCGGCCCCGTGCTCGTCCACCCGCACGACCACGTGCGGCAGCAACGGCTCAGCCAGGTCGACCATCGGCAGCACGTAGGGCAAAGCGCTGAACCGGGCCACGTACCCCGACGGCGCCATCGGCAGCGGCTCGTCCACCAGCACCCTGCCGTCGCCGACCACCAGACCCCGGCCCACAGACCCCAGGGGTGTCCGCAAAGCCTCGTCGACCAGCGCCAGGAGATCGCCGAACGCGCCCTCGGCCTCCAACTGGTCGCGCATGGCGCGCCACCGCAACGAGACGTGTTCGCCCACGTCGAGGCAGACCGAGACGAACGGCCCCTCGGCTCCGACGACGTCCTGGAACTGCGTCGTGCGCATCGGTCCTCCCGCGGGTTCGCCTCACTCTGTCGAGGTACCCGCCGGCGACTCAGGGCAACCGCTGCCGCGCCCTCTGCTCGCACCACACGCAGCCCTCCGCGATGGCCACCGAGGCGAACCCGAGCAGCAGGTGCAGGCTGTTGCCGACGGTGCCCGCGTCCAGCGGGCCGCCGGGGGTGCCCGAGCCCACCGCGAAGACGACCAGGAAGACCAACGCCAGGAAGGTCCCCGTGAACCGCTCGGCGCGCACCCGGAAGGCGGCGGCGGCCACCGCCCCGCCGGTGATCACGTGGAACAAGCCGAGAGGGATCCTGCCGAGCACGAGGTCCACCACACCCCACACGAGGAGCGCGACGCCCAGCGCCAGGGCGGCCCGTTGGGGCCAGGACAGGTTCGCCACGGCGACCACCCCTCTCGCTCGTCACACATCATCGAGCAGAGTCCGCAACCGGGCCAGTGAACGGCTCAACAACCTGGACACGTGCATCTGGGACACCCCGACCGAGTCGGCGATCTGGCTCTGGGTCATGTTCCGGAAGAACCGCAGCACCACGATCCGGCGCTCCCGCCGCGGCAGGCCGCGCAGCATCGGGTCCAGCGCGTGCTGCAGCTCGACGACCTCCAGGGCCGGGTCGTCGGAACCCAGGCGGTCGGCTTCCAGTTCCTCGTCGTCCAGGGCGTCCAGGGACAGCAGGTGGTGGGCGGAGGTCGCGTGCAGGCCCTCGTAGACCTCGTCCACGCCGATGCCGAGGTGGCGGGCGACCTCGGTGGGCTTGGGGGAGCGGCCGGTGCGGCGGGCCAGTTCCACGCGGGCCGTGTCGATCGAGACGCACAGCTCCTTCAGCCTGCGCGGCACCCGGACGGCCCAGCCCTGGTCGCGCAGGTACCGGCGGACCTCGCCGGTGATCGTCGGGACGGCGAAGGCCAGGAAGTCGATCCCGCGGGACGCGTCGAACCGGTCGACCGCGTGGATCAGCCCCAGGGCCGCCACCTGGCGCAGGTCCTCCACCGACTCGCCGCGCTCGGCGAACCGGTCGGCGATGTGCCGGGCCAGCGGCAGGTGCTCGGTCACCAGCCGGTCGCGCAACTCCGCATAGCGCGAGCAGTCACGCTGCGTGCTCGCCAGTTCGGCGAACATCGGTTGGTAGTCGACGGCGTTCATGCCCGGCACCTCAGCTCGACGTGCAGCAGGCCGTCGCCGTCCACCCATGTGGCCACCGTGTCGGCCATAGCGGAGACGACCCGCCAGTACAACGACCCGTGATCGGGCACGGTCACGGCCGAGGAGAGGACCTGTGCCCGGAACCGCACCGAATCACCGTCTCGGACGAACCGGCAGGCCAGGACCGCGTGCTCGCGGGCGCGGACGATCAGCGTCGAGCAGGCCTCGTCCACCGCGACGACCAGGTCCACCGCCAGCGAGGGCGTCGACCGGGCGATGGCGCCCGCGACCGCACGGATGGTGGACAGACTGGCCGGTAGCGCCGCCATCCGAAGCTCGACCGCCCTGTCCATGGCTGCGGCATACCCGGGTCGTGACCCGGCTACACCCCCGTCCACACAGGACTGCGCATCAGAATCGTGAAAGCCGAACAGGGACGAACCTCGCGAACATCACGGTTTGCGAACAGTGGTAGGAAATGAGTGACCGGCGTCATACTGTTCGCCTCCCCGACACCCACCCGGAGGCGCCGGTGCTGGAGGCGAACAACCTTGAGGTGGTCTACGACGACGTGATGCTGGTGCTGCGCGGTGTGAGCCTGCGCATCCCCGAAGGGCGGATCGTCGCGTTGCTCGGTGCCAACGGCGCCGGGAAGACCACCTTGCTGCGGGCCTTGTCAGGCCTGCTCGACGTGCACGACGGGAAGGTGACCCGAGGCTCCGTCACGTTGGACGGCAGGCCGATCCACCGGGCCTCACCGGCTCGGATCGCGGCCCTGGGCGTGAAGCAGGCGCTGGAGGGGCGCCGCATCCTGGCCGAGTTGACCGTGGAGGAGAACCTGCGGATCGGCGGCCACGCCCGACCGCGCTCGCTCAAGCCGAACCTGGAGCGGATGTACGAGCTGTTCCCGCGGCTGAAGGAGCGGCGCAGGCAGAGCGCGGGCTACCTGTCCGGCGGCGAGCAGCAGATGCTCTCCATCGGCCGGGCGCTGATGTCCGAGCCGCGCTACCTGCTGCTGGACGAGCCGAGCCTGGGTCTGGCGCCGCTGATGGTGCAGCAGATCCGGGACCTCATCGTGAAGATCAACGAGCAGGGGACCACCGTGCTGCTGGTGGAGCAGAACGCCACGATGGCGCTGTCCATCGCCGACCACGGGTACGTCCTGGAGACCGGCAAGGTCGTCATGGACAAGCCCGCGGTCGCGCTGCTGGCCGACGAGGACGTCCGCGAGTTCTACCTGGGCCTGCGCGCCGAGGGCACGACCTCGTCGTTCCGCGACGTCAAGCACTACAAGCGGCGGAAGCGGTGGTTGTCGTGAGCGCGCCGGACAACGTGCTGGAGGTCGAGGGCGTCGAGCTGTCGTTCAGCGGCGTGAAGGCGGTCGACGGCGTGTCGTTCACGGTCGGCGCGGGCGAGCTGTTCGCGATCATCGGCCCGAACGGCGCGGGCAAGACGTCGATCTTCAACGTGCTGTCCGGCGTCTACCGGCCGCAGCGGGGCTCGGTGCGGTTCGAGGGGCGGGAGATCCTCGGGATGCGCCCGCACAGGATCGCCGCGCTGGGCGTGGCCCGGACGTTCCAGAACATCGAGCTGTTCGCCCACCTCACCGTGGTCGACAACCTGATGCTGGGCCGGCACAACCACATGCGCTACGGGGCGCTGTCCGCGTTCGCCTGGCTGGGCCGGGCGCGGCGCGAGGAGCTGGCCAACCGGCAGGCGGTCGAGGACGTGATCGACTTCCTGGAGCTGGAGCAGTGGCGGCGGCTGCCGGTGGGCCTGCTGCCCTACGGGGTGCAGAAGCGGGTGGAGCTGGGCCGGGCGCTGGCCATGGAGCCCAAGGTGCTGCTGCTGGACGAGCCGGTGGCGGGCATGAACGTCGAGGAGACCGAGGACATGGCCCGGTTCATCCTCGACGTCCGCGACGAGCTGGGCATCGCGATGGTGATGGTGGAGCACGACATGGGGCTGGTGATGGAGCTGGCCGACCGGGTGATGGTGCTGGACTTCGGCAAGCCGATCCGCACCGGCACGCCCGCGGAGGTCCAGCGCGACCCCGACGTCGTCCGCGCCTACCTGGGTGAGCAGCACAAGACGGTCGGAGGTGCGGCGTGACCGGTGCGAGCAGCCGCACGGCTGGTGGAGGTGCGGCATGACGACGGCCACCGCGGTCGTGACCAAGACCGTCGCCGGGCGGGTCCGCGACCGGGCCGCGGCCAACCCGGACGCGGTCGCGTTGCGCGCCAAGGACTTCGGCGTCTGGCAGGAGGTCACCTGGAAGGAGTACTGGGCGAACGCCGAACTCGTCGGCCACGCCCTGCTCGCCCTGGGCGTCGACCCCGGCGACCGGGTCGCGATCCACTCCGAGAACCGCCGGGAGTGGCTCTACGCCGACATCGGCACCACCGCCGTCCGGGCGATCACGGTGGGCCTGTACCCGACCAACCCGGCCAGCGAGGTCGCCTACCTGCTGTCCCACTCGGGCGCGCGGGTGCTGGTGGCCGAGGACCAGGAGCAGGTCGACAAGGCGCTGGCGGTGCTGGACTCCCTGCCGGACCTGGAGAAGATCGTCTACCTGGAGCCGCGCGGCATCCGGCACCGCTATGACAACCCGAAGCTGATGGCGTGGGACGACTTCCTCGCCCTGGGCGCGGAGCACCGGGACGCCCATTCCGGCGCCGTCGAGGAGCGGATGCGGCAGGTCGAGCCGGACGACGTGCTCACGTTGATCTACACCTCGGGCACCACCGGGCCGCCCAAGGGCGCGATGCTCACCGTGGCCAACGTCGAGTTCGCCATCGAGACGCTGGTTGAGGGCGGCGGGTTCACCTCGCCGCCGCCGTCGCCCAAGGACGTAACCCTCTCGTACCTGCCGCTGTGCCACGTGGCGGAGCGGATCTTCACGACGTGGTTCAGCGCGTCGGCGGGCGTCCAGGTGCACTTCGCCGAGTCGATCGAGACCGTGCAGCCCAACCTGCGCGAGGTGCAGCCGACGATCCTGTTCGGCGTGCCCCGCATCTGGGAGAAGGTGCTGGCGGCGGTCACCATCGGCGCGTCCTCGGCGACCTGGCTCAAGCGCGTCACGACGAAGTTCTGGCTGCGCGTGGCCGACCGGATCGGCGAGGAACTGGTGCGCACCGGCGGGAAGCACACCGCGGCCACGCGGCTGAAGTACGCCCTGGGCTGGGTGTTCTGCTACCGGGCGCTGCGCACCCGGATCGGGATGCGCCGGGTCCGCTACGCCGCGTCCGGGGCCGCCCCCATCGCGCCGGAGGTGCTGAAGTTCTTCATGGGCATCGGCGTGCCGATGCACGAGGTCTACGGCATGACCGAGAACTCCGCGATCGCCACCGCGAACCGGCCCGGCCGGGTCAAGGTCGGCACCGTCGGCGAGCCGCACGACGGGGTCGAGCTGCGGATCACCGAGGACGGCGAGATCCAGACCCGCCACGCGGGCACGTTCAAGGGCTACTGGCGCGACGAGGACGCGACCCGGCGGGCGCTCACCGAGGACGGCTGGCTGCACACCGGGGACGTCGGCGAGTGGGTCGACGGCACGCACGTGCGGATCACCGACCGGATGAAGGACATCATCATCACCGCCGGCGGCAAGAACGTGGCCCCGTCGGAGATCGAGAACGCCCTGAAGACCTCGCCCTACATCAAGGAAGCCGTGGTCGTCGGCGACCAGCGCGCGTACCTGGTCGCGCTGATCGGCATCGAGTACGACACGGTCGGCCACTGGGCCCGCGACCGCAAGATCGCCTACACCACCTACCGGGACCTGGCGGAGAAGGCAGAGGTGAAGGAACTGGTGCAGGGGATCGTCACGCGCGTCAACGAGAAGTTCGCGTCCGTCGAGCAGGTCAAGAAGTTCCGGATGCTGCCCAAGGAACTCGACCACGAGGACGGCGAGCTGACCGCGACGCAGAAGGTCAAGCGGTCCGCGCTGGCCAAGGCGTTCGGTGACCTCGTGGACGACATGTACTCGGGAGGTACCCGGTGAGCGAGTTCCTCCAGAGTCTGATCCGCGGGTTGGGCACGGGGTCCATCTATTCGTTGCTGGCCCTGGGTTTCGTGATCATCTACAAGTCGACGCGGGTGATCAGCTTCGCGCAGCCGGCGTTCATGCTGGCGGGCGCGGTGCTGGTCAGCTACCTGGCCACCGAGGTCGGGTTCTTCGTGGCGGTGCCGATCGCGGCGGTGCTGATCGCCGTGCTGGCGCTGGGCGTGGAGCGGACCGTGCTGCGTCCGATGATCGGCAAACCGGTGTTCGTGGTCGCGATCATCACCATCGGCGTGGACGTGGTGGTGCGGGTGGTGACCAACGCGTTCATCGGCCTGGACGTGCGGCAGGTCGGCGACCCGTGGGGCCTGTCCACGGTGTCCCTGCTGGGTGTCGAGGTGCAGGAGCGGTACCTGGTGATGTTCGGGACCACCGCGGTGGTGGTGGCCGTGCTGTTCGCGTTCTTCCGGTTCTCCCGGGTCGGGTTGGCCATGCGCGCGGTCGCCTATGACCAGGAGGTCGCGATGGCGCAAGGGATCTCGGTCGGATCGGTGTTCGCGCTGTCGTGGGCGATCGCGGGCGGGCTCGCGGCGCTGGCCGGCGTGTTCGTCGCCACCGGGGCCGGTGTCGATCAACAGTTGTGGATCATCGCGCTGAAAGCGCTGCCCGCCATCATTCTCGGTGGCTTGGACTCGCTGGGCGGCGCGGTCGCCGGCGGGTTGGCCGTGGGGGTCGTGGAGTCGTTGGTCGGCACCTACCAAGGAGACGTGGCGCCCTGGCTCGGACCCAACTTCGCCCTGGTGGCGCCGTACGCGCTGATGCTGGTCGTGCTCCTCGTGCGGCCCTACGGGTTGTTCGGCAGCAAGGAGGTGGAGCGGCTGTGAAGGGTCTCAAGGGACGTCCTGAGCTGTACACCTCTTATGCGCAGGACATGGCATTCTTGAACACCCGTCCGAAGCGGGCGTGGACCGGGGCGTTGGTGGTGTTCGCGCTGCTGATGCCGTTCGCGGTGACCGACGACCTGTTGATGTTGCTGGCCACGGGGTTCGTGGCGGCGATCGGGGCGATCGGGCTCAACATCGTGACCGGGTACGCGGGCCAGGTGTCGTTGGGGCACGCGTTCTTCCTGGCGATCGGGGCCTACACCGGTGCGGCGCTGTCCGGTGATCCGGACGGGCGGGTGTTGGGGTTCGGCATCACGTCGTTGCCGGTGTGGTTGCTGGCTTCGGGGTTGGTGGCGGCGTTGTTCGGTGTGATCGTGGCGCCGTTGGCGGTGCGGTTGCGCGGGCTGTACCTGGCGATCGTCACGCTGGGGCTGGTCTTCCTGGGAGAGCACATCTTCCGGGAGTGGGACGACCTGACGGGCGGGCCGGGGGTCGGTCGGCCGGCGGCGGTGCCCGAGGTCTTCGGGGTGCGGTTGGACCGGCCCAGCGAGTTCTTCACCGGTCCGCAGCAGCTGTACCTGCTGATGTTCGTGCTCCTGGTGATCTTCGGCGTGCTGGCGCGCAACCTGGTGCGGTCGCGGATCGGGCGGGCGTTCGCCGCGGTCCGGGACCGGGACCTGGCCGCGGCGGTCATCGGCGTGGACCTGACCAAGTACAAGGTGCTGGCGTTCGCCATCTCCTCCTTCTACGCCGGGGTCGCGGGCGCGCTGCTGTTCGTGGTCAACGGGTTCTTCGACCCCGGTTCGTTCAACCTGTTGCTGTCGGTGCAGTACATCGCGATGGTCCTCATCGGCGGTGCGGGCACCATTTCGGGGGCGGTCATGGGCGCCCTGTTCATCACGCTGCTGCCGCGCATCACCCGGGAACTGCCCACGGTGCTGCCGTTCATCAGCTCCGATGCGACGGGTGCGATCACGGTGTTCCAGGTCGAAGCGGTCCTGTACGGGCTGCTGATCGTGGTGTTCCTCATCGTCGAGCCACGCGGCCTGTTCGGGATTTGGGTGCGTGTCCGCAACTACTGGCGCACCTGGCCTTTCTCGTACTGAAAGGGTGAAACGGATGTCCGCACGCTCCGCACGGCCGGCACGTTCGGCAGGTTCGGCACGCAGTCACAGGGCGGTGCTCGTGTTGTTCTCGGCGTTGGCGCTCACCGCCGCGGCCTGCCGGGGAGGTGACGGCGCGGCGCCGGCCGAGGGCAAGGGCGGGGTCAAGGTCGACTTCGGCGTGACCGGCGAACCGTGCCCGCAGACCGGCCACAGCGACCGCGGCTGCATCTACCTCGGGTCGATCTCGGACCTGACGGAAGGGCCTTTCAAGACGTTGGCGGTGCCGATCACCGACGCGCAGAAGGCGTTCTGGAAGCGCGTCAACGACCAGGGCGGGATCGGCGGCTACGACGTGGACGTCACGTCCTACGTCAAGGACAACAAGTACAACCCGCAGATCCACAACCAGGTGTACCAGGAGATCAAGGGCAAGATCCTGGCGCTGGCGCAGACGTTGGGCTCGCCGACCACCGCGGCGATCCTGCCCGACCTGGAGAACACGCAGATGGTGAGCGTGCCCGCGTCGTGGACGTCGTTGTGGGGTCACGAGGAGGTCGTGCTGGAGTCCGGCACGAACTACTGCCTGGAGTCGATGAACTCGGTCGACTACGCGGTGGAGAAGCTGGGCGTCAAGAGCGTGATGGCCGTGCACCTGCCCGGTGACTACGGCGACGACGCGGCAGCGGGCGCGAAGATCGCGGCGGAGAAGCGCGGCGCCACGTTCTCGTCCGTGGTGACCCAGACGGGCCAGGACAACCAGGGTGGCGCGATCGACGCGATCGTGTCCGGGAAGCCGGACCTGGTGATCCTGACGACGGGCCCGACGGACGCGGCGGTGATCATCGGCCAGACCGCGGCCCGTGGCTACAAGGGCAAGTTCATCGGCACGTCGCCGACGTGGAACCCGGGTCTGCTGAAGTCCCCGGCCGCACCGGCGATCAAGGCGCTGTACTACCAGTCCGCGCCCTGGAAGGCGTGGCAGACCGACTCGATCGGGCACAAGGCGATGCGCGACGCATTGCCGAGCGTGACGCCGAACGACGGCTACACGGCCGGTTGGGTGTGGTCGTACCCGTTGAAGGCGGCGCTGGAGAAGGCGGTGGCGAACAAGGACCTGACCCGGGCCGGGTTGCTCAACGCCGTGCGGCAGCTGGACTCGGTGGACTACGAGGGCATGCTCCCGTCCGGCTCGGGCAAGTTCTCCGGCAGCCCGAACGACGGGGTGGTGCGGCAGAGCCTGATCTACAAGCCGGACGACGCGGCGCCGACCGGGGTGAGCCTGGTGGAGGACTTCTTCGTCGGGTCCACGGCGAAGGACTTCAAGTTCGAGAAGCCCTGCTACCAGTGATGTGACCCCCGGGCTCGGGCCGGCTCTCTTCGAGCCGGCCCGAGCCTCTTCGGTGTGGTCGACTCAGCCGGCCGGGATGAGCCGGGCTTCGGCCCACACCGCGATCCGCTCGGGTCCGGGGCAGCGGGTGCCGTCCCCGTCGGGTGGCTCGACGCCGATGGTGATGCTCTTCGCGCCCGCGATCGACACGTCCACGGGTTGTGGCGCCTTGCCGACCGTTTGGTATTCGGCGATTCGGTTGCCATCGGCCAGGATGAAGAAATCGAGCGGTTTGGTGACCGCGGAGTTCCCCGCGATCGCCACCTGGGCGGTGATCCGGCCGAATTGGCCGTCAAGTGTGAAACCCAGTTGTGCCGTTCCGCACCATGCGCCGGTGGCCGACCACGCTTTGTCCCGGGTGTTTCCCCGGATGTTCGCCGGTCCCGATGTCCATGGGCCCTTGTCGTACCGGTCGTCCACCGATGTGCTGTTGGTCGGTGTGCGATCAGCCAGCCAGAAGGCGTTGGGATCCGGGTCGTACGTGGTCGTGGTCGTGGTGGCGGTGGCCCGGGTGGACGGCGCCTCGACGGAGGACGCCACGGACGTGGGTTCGGGCACGAGTTGCGTGCCCAGCCAGATCCCCACCACCAGGACCGCCACACCGGCGACGGACAAACCGACTAATCGGCCAGTGGCCATGCTCGTGTGCCCTTCGGGTCAAGACGTGAGTGGAACTCCCGACCGACCCGTGCCCCCACCACGGATCTCAATTGGTGCGGAAGAGTAGCAGCAATCGGCGGAAGTGCAACGCCCGCGAAGTCCGCCGAATTGCGGTGCGGCTCGGTGCGACGAGTTGGCAGAATGTTCATTTTGGTCCCGCGGCCCTTCCGAGGTCGAAAAGCGGGACCGCCGGGTGTCGGGTGCGTGCCCAAGAGGGCAGTCAGGTCTGCACGTTGGTCTGTCGTGGTGACGGGTGTCCCGACCCCGTCCACCCACCACAGTGGGGGCGTGATCCACGAGGTAGACGAGGCTCTTCGGCGGATGGTCCGGGACGACGCGTTGCGTGGTACCGACGTGGAGGTCGCGTTCGACGCGCCCACCAAGGACTGGGCCGCTCGGCGGAACGCGCCCACGGTCAACGTCTACCTCTACGACATCCGTGAGGACCTGCGTCGGCGGCAGCGTGGGCTGCTCAACGACTACGAGAACGGACAGGTGGTCTCGCGGCGGTTGCCGCCCCGCCACATCAAGCTTTCCTACCTCGTCACGGCCTGGACCCAGCGGTCCGAGGACGAGCATCGGTTGTTGTCCGAGTTGTTGGTGGGGTTCTTGCGGCACGAGGCTGTGCCGCCCGAGTTGTTGACGGGGAGCCTTGCCGCCCTTGAATTGCCGGTGCCGATGACGGTGGCGTTGCCGCCGCCGGAGGATCGGGCGTTCGCCGATGTCTGGACGGCGTTGGGCGGGGAGTTGAAGCCGTCGTTGGACGTGGTCGTGTCGGCGCCGGTCGACTCCGGGCGGGTGTTCCCGGCCGGGCCGCCGGTGGAGGAGGGGGTTCGGTTGGACATGGGGGGCGACTCGGTTGGGCACCGGCCCGCGATCACGCGCAGGCACTCGTGAACACCGGGAGCCTGCCGCACCTGTTTTCCCGGCTGGCCGCGTTGGAGCGGCGGATTCGGGAGGCGGTGGCCGCTCGTCGGCAGGCCGATCCGAACCCGGACGACCCGTTTCGCGGGCTCTACCTGTCGGACGAGGCGATCGAGGCGTTGTTGGCCTCGCGGCGGGAGCCGTTCGTGCCGTTCCAGTCCACGGCCACGGCGGGGCGGCTCGGGGCGTTGGCGGAGGTCGCCGGGCTGTCCGATTTGGACGTTGAGCTGTTGTTGGTCGCGCTTGCGCCGGACGTGGACAGTCGGTTCGAGCAGTTCTACGGGTATTTGAACGATGACGTGACTCGGCGGCGGGCCACGGCGGGGTTGGCGTTGCGGTTGTGCGGGTTGCCGGAGGCGGCTGCGGCCGGGCGGTCCCGGTTGGATCCCGGGGCTGAGTTGGTGGCGGCCGGGCTGTTGGTGGTGGAGGACCGGGAGCGGCCGTTCCTGTCGCGGTCGTTGCGGGTGCCGGATCGGGTGGTCAACCACCTGTTGGGGGATGACCGGCCGGATGCCGGGCTGACCGGGGTGGCGCGGGTCGTCGACGAGCCTGCGGTGGTGGCTGAGGTCGGGTGGTTGGTGCAGGGGTTGTGCGCCGGGGTTCGACTCGCTTACCTGCGGGAACGGCCCGGTGGAGGGGCGGCTGAGGTCGCGGCGGCGGGGTTGCGGCAGGCCGGGTTCGAGGTGGTGGAAGTCGATGCGGCGCGGTTGCGGGCCGAGCCGGATCACGCGGCTTTGGCCAAGGCCGTGCTGCGGGAAGCGGTGCTGCGCGGGGCGGGTGTGGTGCTCGGTCCGGTGGAGGACGAGCCGCCGTTGCGGGAGTTGAGCCATCCGTCGGTTCCGCTGGTGGTGCACGGGACCGAGATCTGGAATCCACAGTGGAGTGTCGAGCCGCCGTTGGTGCGGGAGGCGGTTGCTCTGCCGGTGGCGTCTCGGGCGCAGTTGTGGCGGGACCGGTTGGGGGGTCGGCTGGCGGCTGGGGTTGATCCGGCGTCCGCTACCGCGCATTTCGTGTTGGGGCCGCAGCAGATCGCTCGGGCGGCGCAGGCGGCGTCGGTGTCCGCGTTGGTGGACGGGGGTGTGGTGACCGTCGAGCACCTGCGGGCGGGGGCGCGGGGGCAGAACGCGGCGGGGTTGCAGCGGTTGGCGCGGCGGATCGAGCCGGCGGTGTCGTGGGACGACCTGGTGTTGCCGGGTTCCGTGGTGGGGTTGTTGAAGGAACTCGCGGCGCGGGCGAAGCACCGGGGGCGGGTGATCGACGAGTGGCGGATGCGGCCCGGTGGTGGGCGTGGGCGTGGGGTGACCGGGTTGTTCGCGGGGGATTCCGGCACTGGTAAGACGATGTCGGCCGAGGTGATCGCGGCCTCGCTGGGGCTGGACCTCTACACCGTGAACCTGGCGACGGTGGTGGACAAGTACGTCGGTGAGACCGAGAAGAACCTGGAGCGGATCTTCACCGAGGCGGCGGGCGTCAACGGGGTGCTGCTGTTCGACGAGGCGGACGCGATCTTCGGCAAGCGGTCCGAGGTGCGCGACGCGCACGACCGGTACGCCAACATCGAGAGCGCGTACCTGTTGCAGCGCATGGAGACCTTCGACGGCATCGCGGTGCTGGCCACCAACCTGCGGGCGAACCTGGACGAGGCGTTCACCCGCCGGCTGGACGTGGTGGTCGACTTCCCGGTGCCCGACGAGGAGCTGCGGCGGGCGCTGTGGGACAAGTGCCTGGGCGCGACCGTGCCGCGCACCGACGTGGACCTGGACTTCCTGGCGGGGGCGTTCGAGCTGGCCGGCGGGCACATCCGGTCGGCCGCGGTGACCGCCGCCTACCTGGCGGCCGAGGCCGGGCGCCCGGTGGGCATGGCGGAGGTCGTCGGCGCGGTGGCGCGGGAGTACCGCAAGCTGGGCCGGCTGGTCGGCGCCCGCGAGTTCGGCCCCTACCTGGACCTGGTGGTGGCGTGACTGCCCGTTCGGGCAGCCGAGTCGGCCCCTGCGCGTCTTCCACTGCTCGGGCGCGCGGGTGGATGCTCGACACCTCTTCCGGGGTGTGAGGGGCGAAGTCATGCGCGGACATGAACACGAGGGCGAGGCCGCGTTCCGCCCGCGGGGCGACCGGCCGGAGCGCGAGGAGCACGACCTGATGGGCAAGGCGGCGGCCGCCGGGCGCGCCGACGTGCTCGGCCCGGCCGGGATGCTCGGGCTCCAGCGGACGGTGGGCAACGCGGGCGCGAGCGCGGTGGTCGAGGAGGAGTCGCCGGTGCACGGTGTCATCCGGTCCGGCGGCGCGCCCCTCGACGCGGGCGTGCGCGAGGACATGGAGGCCCGGTTCGGCACGGACTTCTCCGGGGTCCGCGTGCACACCGGCGGCCAGGCCAGCGAGTCGGCGAAGTCGGTGAACGCGCAGGCCTACACGGTGGGGGACAACATCGTCTTCCAGGACGGGAAGTACGACCCGGCTTCCGATTCCGGCAGGCACATGCTGGCGCACGAGCTGACGCACGTCGTGCAGCAGCGCAACGGACCTGTGGACGGCACTGATGCCGGTGGTGGTGTGAAGGTCAGCGACCCGTCGGACCGGTTCGAGCGGGAAGCCAGTGCGAACGCCGACCGGGTCATGTCGGCTCCCGCGCCGGCGCCGGCCGTGCAGCGGCACGAGGACCACGCGGGCCACGACCACGTCCAGCGGGAGGAAGCGCCTGCCGAAGAGGAAGCGCCGGAGGAGGAAGCCGCCCCGGTGCAGGGGATGTTCGTGCAGCGGCAGGACGACGAGGCCACCGAAGAAGAGTGAGTTGCCCGTTGGGGCAGCTTTCCGCTCCCCCCGGCACCGCCCGGTGGGCGTTTCGCAGGCGGGGTCACCACCAGCAACATCGTCAGCACAGCCGGTTCCACACGCGACTTGGGAGGCAACGCAATGCCCACCTATCTCTCTCCGGGGGTGTACGTCGAGGAGGTGGAGGCGGGTGCGCGGCCCATCGAGGGCGTTGGCACCGCCGTCGCCGCCTTCGTGGGTTTCGCCGCGCGCGGCCCGTTCAACACGCCGACGCTGGTGTCCAACTGGGCCCAGTACACCCAGACCTTCGGCGACTTCCTGGAGGACAGCTACCTCGGGCAGTCGGTCTACGGCTTCTTCCTCAACGGCGGCACCAACTGCTACGTGGTCCGCATCGGCGGCGAGCGCGGCAACGGCAACGGCTCCGCGCCGTCCGGCCCGCAGGCCGTCCTGGGCAACTACCGCGTGGCCGCCAAGGAGCTGGGCGCGGCCGATATCACCGTCGAGGTGGCCGACGCGACCGGCGAGAACCCGCCGGACGACCGGTTCACGCTGCTGGTCAAGCAGAACGGCAAGGTGGTGGAGACGCACAACGTGTCCACCAAGCGCACCAAGGACAACGTCGTCACGGTCGTGCGGGAGAAGTCGAACCTGATCACGATCGAGGAGACCACCTCGACCGCGCTGGCCAAGCCGGACAAGGGCAGCGTCACGCTGCAGGACGCGCCCGCCGCGCCGCCCGTGCCGCGCAAGGTCGCCGCCGACGACTACGTGGGCGACGTCGCCGACCGGACCGGGTTCGGGGGTCTTGAAGCGCTCGAAGAGGTCACCATGGTCTCGGTGCCCGACCTGATGAGCTCCTACCAGCGCGGCGCGATCACGCTGGAGTCGGTCAAGGCCGTGCAGCTGGCGATGATCGCCCACTGCGAGCTGATGGGCAACCGGATCGCGATCCTCGACCCGCCGCCGGGCCTGAACCCGCAGCAGGTCCGCGACTGGCGGCAGAACGTCGCCGGCTACGACTCGAAGTACGCCGCCCTGTACTACCCGTGGGTCAAGGTGTTCGACCCGGCCAGCGACGAGCACGTGTTCGTGCCGCCGAGCGGGCACATGGCGGGCGTGTGGGCGCGCACCGACGGCACGCGCGGCGTGCACAAGGCGCCGGCGAACGAGGTCGTGCGCGGGGCGGTGGCGCTGGAGACCCAGTTGACCAAGGCCGAGCAGGAGCTGCTCAACCCGATCGGCGTCAACTGCATCCGGTCGTTCCCCGGGCGCGGCATCCGGGTGTGGGGCGCGCGGACGCTGTCGTCGGACCCGGCGTGGCGCTACCTGAACGTGCGGCGGCTGTTCAACTACCTGGAGGACTCGATCCTGCTGGGCACGCAGTGGGTCGTGTTCGAGCCGAACGACGACGCCCTCTGGGCGCGGATCCGGCGCACCATCAGCGCTTTCCTGGTCACGGAGTGGCGCAAGGGCGCGCTGTTCGGGCTCACCCCGGACGAGGCGTTCTACGTCAAGTGCGACCGCGAGACCAACCCGGCCGAGAGCATCGACCTCGGCCAGGTCGTGTGCGAGGTGGGCATCGCGCCGGTGAAGCCCGCCGAGTTCGTCATCTTCCGCCTGGCGCAGGTCTCCGGCGGCACCAGCCTGGTCAACGAGTAAAGGCGGTAACCAGTCATGGCCCTTCCCGACCTCGACACGTCCGTCGGCCACTCGTTCGGGCTCGAAGTCGACGGCGTCGCGATCAAGCAGATCTCCGAGGTGTCCGGCTTGAAGATGGAGCAGGACGTCATCGAGCTGAAGCAGAACACCAACGACGGCAAGTACATGATCAAGAAGCTGCCGGGGCGGCCCAAGGCGGGCGAGGTCACCCTGACCCGCGGCCTGACCGCGGACAACAGCTTCGAGAAGTGGGTCAAGGACTCGCACTTCGGCAAGATGGGCAACGCGCGCAAGGGCGGGGCGATCATCGTCTACGACTACGAGGGCCAGCCGATCAAGCGGTACAAGCTGACCAACGCGTGGCCGAAGTCGTTGGAGATCGGCACGTTGAAGGCCGGCGACACCAGCGTCCTGACCGAGAAGCTCGTGATCACCTACGAGCAGATGGAAATCGAGTGACGCCATGCGCAGGGTGATGGCCGCCGTTCCTCCCGCTCCCGTCGATGCCGCGCCCGAGCCGGCGCCGATGCGGACGGAGTTCAACTTCGAACTGCCGCGCGGTTACGTCGACGACGCCGGCGTCGTGCACCGCACGGGCGTGATGCGCCTGGCGACGGCGCGCGACGAACTGGTGCCGCTGCGGGACGACCGGGTGCGGGAGAACGCGGCCTACCTCACCGTGGTGCTGCTGGCGCGGGTGATCGTGCGGATCGGCACGGTGACCGACGTGCACGCGGGGGTCGTGGAGAACCTGTTCGCGTCGGACCTGGCGTTCCTGCAGGACATGTACCGGCGGATCAACAGCGAGGGGCACACCCGGGCGGCGGTGGCCTGTCCGGAGTGCGGGCACGGGTTCAGCGTGGACGTCGCGGGCGGGCGCCTGGGGGAATCGTGACGTACGCGGCCGACCGCCTCCACGAGGAGGTCGCGTACGTGGCGTACCACTTCCACTGGTCGTGGGAGTCCATTTTGGACATGGAACATGCGGACCGGTTGCGGTACGTGGCGGAGATCGCGCGGATCAACACGAGGATCAGTCAAGGGCGGTGAGGACGTGAAGTGGCCGTGGCGCAAGCAACCGCCTGCGCCCGCACGCGCCGAACCGGTGGTGCGGGGGGAGTGGCGGACGTTGCCGCCCATCCAGCGGGTGCTTCCCGAGCACCCGTTGGTGAACCCCGTGCAGCGCTTTTCGGACACCCTGACGTCGTGGCAGTCGCCGGCGTACTTGGCGCCTTTGGTCCACGACGTGGCACCTGGCGAGCCGTCCGGCGTTGTGGAGGGTTTGGCCACTCCGGTGCCCGGTGTACCCATGCCGCTGGCCACACCACCGCCCCGCAAGCCCCGCGGGTCGGTGGTGCAGCGCTTGTTGAACTTCATGCCGTCCAACGAGCCGTCCGTCGAGGCGTCCAACGAGCCGTTCGTCGAGCCGTCCTTCGAGGCGGAGCCGCAAACGCCCAACACGCCCCCGGCCACCCCGACTCCGTCGACCGCACCGCTCCCAAGCCCAAAGCCACCCGCCGCTCTCAACGTGCAAACCACAGCTGTGCGCTCCCCTGCCCCACGCCCAGCGACCCCAGTCCAGCCAGCCACCGTTTCCCCGGCCACTGTTCCGCCGGCCACTGTCCCGCCGGCCACCGTGTCGCCGGTCGACCGCCCGCAGCCCGATCCAGCAGCAGACTCGCCGCCGGCCGACTTGCCGCTGGCTGACCCCCAACCGACCGATGCGCCGCCGATCGACTCGCCTCCTGGGGACTCGCCTTTTGGTGACTCGCCGCTGGTCGTGTCGAGGATGGCCGAGTCGCCACAGCCTTCTTCCCGAACGCCCGAAAATCCGCAGGTCGGGTCAGCGCAGCAGGTGGAGTTGCCCCGGAGTGGTTCGCCGACGGTTGGCTCGACTCCGGCTGATCCGGCTGCTGTCTCCTCGCCGCCGGTTGTTTCGCGGTCGGTTGAGTCCCCTCCGGCTCAGTCGGCACCCGTTGTGGGGCTCTCTCAGGGGCTGGCGGGTCCGACATCGCAGCGAGCATCGGCCACTTCGGCGAAGGCGGTGGAAGCGGCACCGGCCCTTCCACGGTCGCTCTCGGTGGAGCCTGTGCCAGCGGTTCCCGAGACGGTCCAGACACTCGTTGCCCCCACGGCACCCACCACACCCGCCGCACCCGATCTGGCGGATGCAGCCGATTCGGCCGCTGCACCCGATCCGGTCGCCGCTCCCGAATCGGTCGCCGCACCTGACCCGACTCCAAGCAGCGCCGCCGCAACGAGCACGGCCGCGACGATCGGGGTATCCGAGCCAATCGGCCTGTCCGTCGCCTCGGCCCCGGACAACTCACCTATCGCGCCTACTCCGACCTTCTCGTCCACGCCCACGCCCACTCCGGACTCCTCATCCACCGCGTCCACCTCTGCCCCAAGCGCCTCTGCCTCAACCTTCTCGCCCAGCGCCTCGACCCCAACCTTCTCGCCCAGCGCGCCCGCTACTGCCTCCTCGCCCAAGGCCTCGGTTCAGACCTTCCCGTCCAGCACGTCCGCTCCCTCCTCCCCACTCAGCGCATCGGCCCCGGCCTCTCCGCCCGTTGCCTCTGTACCCGTTGGCCCTGTGCCCGTTGCCTCTGTGCCCGTTGGCTCTGGGCCTGTTGCCTCTGCCCCGACCTTGGCGACCAGTGCCTCCACCTCGCCCGGCTTGCCCGGCATGGCAGCCCTGGCCGACTCGCCCATCGCGTCCGCGTCAGCCGGCTCGCCCGGCCCGGCGGCCCTGGCCGACTCGCCCGTCGTGTCCGCCTCGGGTGGCTCGCCGAGCACAACCGCTCTCGACAACTCGGCCGGCGCGTTCACTCCGGTCATCTCGTCCAGCGCCTCGGCCACGGCTGGCTCGGCCGATGCACCTGTCGTGGCCAGAGCGGTCAGTGTGCCGGTTGTGGCGAGGACGGTTGGTGCGGAAGTTGCCGAGAAGGGCGCTGCGCCGGTTGCCGGGGTGGGCGGTCTGCCTCTTGCTGGAGTGGCTGGTTCGCCGGTTGGCGGGGCGGTCGTTCAGAGGGCGGGTGTGCAGGCGGCGGGTGTGCAGAGGGCGGCCGTGCAGAGAGTGGTGGGGGAGTCCAGGGATGTGGCGGGTGGTGAGGGTGCTCCGCCCGAGGGTGGCGTGGTGCCGACGTTGGGTGTCGGGTTGCCGGTTGTAGCGCCCGCCCCGGCGAGCCCTCCGGCCATCAGGTCCCATCCGCAGGGGCGGGTGGGGCTGGGGTTGCCTCGGGTTGGGGGGTCGTCCAACGGGCCGCCGGCTCAAGCGCAGCGCGTGCCGTCTTCGGGCGGGGATGCGGGTGGGCCGGTGCTGGGGATGGCATCGGCCTTGCGTGTGCTCTCGCAGCAGCCGAGCGGGTTGGGGCTGCCTGAGGTGGGGCGGGAAGTGGTGCAGCGGGTGGAGGCGGTTCCCGAGACGCCATCGGCACCCGAGCCGGAGCCCGTGCCGCAGCTGGGGCAAGCACCACAAGAAGCGCAAGAAGCGCAAGCACCACAAGCACAACAAGCACAGCAACAGCAGCAGCAAGCGGTGGAGCCTGAGGAACTGCTCAAGAAGCTCTACGACCCGCTCCTCCGCCGCCTCAAAGCCGAACTCTGGCTCGACCGCGAGCGCCGAGGACTGCTGACCGACCGGTGGCACTGAGAGGAGCGGCGCGATGGCCGACGTGGAAGAGGCGGTTGCGGTGTGCTTCGTCGTGCGCATCGACGACGAAAGCCTCGGGTCCTTCAACAGCTGTGACGGGCTCGGCGTGGAGTTCACCGTCGAGCAGCGCGAAGAAGGCGGCAACAACGGGATGGTGTGGCAACTCCCCACCCGCATCAAGTACTCCAACGTCAAACTCTCGCGCCCGGTCACCAAGGACAGCGCCAAGATCATCAAGTGGATCGCGGGCATGGCGGCCGGCATCGCGCGCAAGACGGCCGTGATCGAGGCCCGCACGCTCGAAGGGACCGTGATCGCGAGCTGGGCGCTGTCCGGAGTGGTGCCGGTGCGGTGGAGTGGTCCGCAACTCTCCGCGGACTCGCCGAAAGTCGCCACCGAGACCCTCGAACTCGCCCACCACGGCTTCCTGACCTCGGCGAGGTGACCCGAAGATGGCTTCCCCGA
Source organism: Saccharothrix sp. (assembly GCF_031180885.1). Classification (GTDB taxonomy): domain Bacteria; phylum Actinomycetota; class Actinomycetes; order Mycobacteriales; family Pseudonocardiaceae; genus Actinosynnema. Next base: position 8,739 of record NZ_JAPSLK010000076.1, on the reverse strand, counting down.
TCACGTTCACCTCCGCCGGTACCACCACGGCGACCTCCTACGCCGCCCCCACCAACCTCCAGAAAGCCACCCTCGCCGTCCACGAACCGCCCAAGGCCGGCGGCGCGGCCAAGCCCGGCGGGTTCCTCTACGACATCACCTTCCAGTTCAACCCCAAGGAACTCACCCTCACCAAGAACGCCAAGTGGGAACGCAGCCGCCAGCCCAACAACGCCAAGTCCGGCCCCCCGGAGTTCAAGGGCCCCGACCCCTCCAAGCTCGCCCTCGAACTGTTCCTCGACGCCACCGAGCGCATGGACGACAGCGTGGTCCGCAAGGTGGAGCAGCTGTTCGCGTGCTGCGTGCCGACCCAGGACAGCCGCCAGCACGGCAAGGGCTCCCCGCCGTGGGTGATCTTCAAGTGGGGCGGTATGACCGGGTTCCCGTCGTACGTCTCCAGCGTGACCGCCAAGTACACCCTCTTCACCCCGGCGGGCACGCCCGTCCGCGCGGTGTGCACGGTGAACCTGGAGGAGATCTCCGGCGAGCAGGGCGGTCAGAACCCGACCTCGGGCGCGCTCGCCGCCCGCGACTCGCACGTCCTGGTCGCGGGCGACACCCTCCAGTCCCTGGCCTACAAGGCCTACGGCAACGCCGAGATGTGGCGGGAGATCGCCGTGGCCAACGACATCGACGACCCGATGCGGTTGCGGCCGGGCACGCGCCTGCTGGTGCCCGCGTTGGAGGAGATCCGCGATGGCCAATGAGAGCTTCGCCAACTCCCTCGTCGTCGAGGTCGAGTCCGCGCCGCTGCCCGAGGACGTCAAGCCGCTGCTGACGCACGCGTTCGTGGACGACAGCCGCAACCTGCCGGACGTGTTCGTGCTGCGCTTCCGCGACCCCGGCCACGTGGTGCTGGAGAAGGGGAAGTTCAAGATCGGCGCGAACATCGCGCTGAAGGTGCAGACCTCCGACCCGGGTGGCCCGCAGCTGCTGATGAGCGGCGAGATCACCGCCGTCGGCGTCGAGCTGGACAGCGGCGGCACGTTCACCGAGGTGCGCGGGTACGACCTGGCGCACCGGCTGTTCCGGGGCCGCCGCACGGCCGCCTACCCGAACATGACCGTCGCCGACATCGTCCGCAAGGTCGCGCAGCGGGCCAAGATCCCGGTCGGCGAGATCGACGACGTGAAGGGCTTCAGCGGCAAGCCGAACACCCAGGTCAGCCAGGACAACCTGAGTGACTGGGAGTTCCTGTCCCGCATCGCGGGCGCGGTCGGCGCGCAACTGGCCGTGGTCGAGGGCAAGCTGAACTTCCAGCTGCCCGACAAGCCCACCGGCGCCCCGGAGCGCAACGCCAAGGCCAAGAGCAACCCGCTGGTGCTGGAGATGCACCGCAACCTGCTGTCCCTGCGGGCCGCGGTCACCGCCGCCGAGCAGGTGCCCGAGATCAACGTCCGCGGCTGGGACTTCGAGAACAAGAAGGCCGTCACCGCCACCAAACCGCCGGAGATGCTGGGCACGGAGATCACCGGCGTCGACCCGAAGGCCCTGGCCGGCAAGTTCGAGGCGCCGCCGTTCCTGGCCACCGGTCCGTACCGGGGCCAGGGCGAGGTGGACGCGGTCGCCGCCGCGCTGAGCACCCAGCTCGGCGGCGCGTGCGCGGAACTGGCCGGGGTCGCGCGCGGCAACCCCAAGCTCAAGGCCGGCACGGCGGTGGCGCTGACCAACATCGGCGACCCGTTCGCGGGCAAGTACACGCTCACCAGCACCCGGCACCTGTTCGCCGAACAGGTCGGCTACACCACGGAGTTCACCGTGTCCGGCCGCCAGGAGCGCTCCCTGTACGGGCTGGCCAACAGCGGCCCGGGCGGGCAGAAGGCCGGTGGCCTGGTCCCGGCGGTGGTCACCGACATCCGCGACCCGGCGAAACTCGGCCGGGTCAAGGTCAAGTTCCCGTGGCTGGCCGAGGACTTCACCAGCGGCTGGGCGCGGACCGTCCACACGGGAGCCGGGGCGAACCGGGGTTCGCTGGTGCTGCCCGAGGTCAACGACGAGGTCCTGGTCGGCTTCGAGCACGGCGACTTCGACGCCCCCTACGTCCTCGGTGGCCTCTACAACAGCAAGGACGCCACGCCGAAGCTCGCCAAGGACCCCGTGGACGACGGCACCGGCGAGGTCACGACCAGGGGTTTCGTGTCCCGCAAGGGTCACAAGGTCGAGTTCGTGGAGGACGAGGGGATCGTCATCTCCAGCGGGGACGGCGAGTTCGTCGTCAAGCTCGACCAGAAGGCCCAGGTCATCGAGGTGACCAGCGGCAAGTCGGTGACGGTCAAGGCGCAGAACGGGATCACCATCGACTCCGGCTCCGGACCGCTGGAACTCAAGGGCCAGAAGATCACCGCGCAGGCCCAGACCGACGTCGAGGTCAAGGCCGGCACCCAGCTCAAGCTCAACGGCACGTCCGGCGTGAAGGTCGAGGGCGCGACCGTGTCCGTTGCCGGGCAGGGGCAGACCGAGGTCACGGCCAGCGGCGTGCTCACCGTGCGCGGCAGTCTCGTGAAGATCAACTAGAGGGGAGGCGGACATGCCGGCAGCGGCGAGGGTGGGCGACCCCACCGGGCACCCGGGGGTCGTCGGGCCGCCGGGCGTGCCGACCGTGCTGATCGGCGGGATGCCGGCGGCGGTCGTCGGCAACCCGCACGTGTGCTCGTTCCCCGGCGTGCCACCGCACCCGCCGAGCGTGCTCGTACCGCCCGGCTGCCCGACCGTGCTCATCGGCGGCCGGCCCGCGGCGCGCATGGGCGACATGTCCGCCTGCGGCGCGCCGGTCGTCATGGGCTGCCCGACCGTCATGATCGGAGGATGACGTGGACTTCGTCGGACGCGGCTTGGCCTTCCCGGTGCACACCGACGCCACCGGCTCGGTCGCGCTGGTCGGCGGCGACCGGGAGGTCGTGGAGAGCATCCGGCTGATCCTGGCCACCGCGCCGGGCGAACGGCCGATGCGCCCGGAGTTCGGCTGCGCCATCCACGACCTCGTGTTCGCGCCCGCCGACGCCGCCACCGCCGGTCGCATCGCTTACGAGGTGAGGATCTCGCTGGAGCGCTGGGAACCGCGCATCGCGCTCGCGGACGTGTCGGTCGGCTTCGACGAGGTCGACCAGGGGACCCTGCTCATCGACATCCGGTACTCCCTGCGCGGCACCAACGACCCGCGCAACCTGGTGTTCCCGTTCTACGTCATCCCGCCGCACGAGGCCGACGAGGAGGGCGCCTGATGTCGATCCCCGTGCCGAACCTGGACGACCGCCGCTTCCAGGACCTGGTGGACGAGGCCAAGCGCCGCGTCCAGCAGCATTGTCCGGAGTGGACGGACCACAACGTGTCCGACCCCGGCGTGACGCTCATCGAGGCGTTCGCGCACATGGTGGACGAGGTCCTGTACCGGCTCAACCGCGTGCCCGCGCTGCACTACCTGAGGTTCCTGGACCTCATCGGGGTCAAGCTGTTCCCGCCCACCGCCGCCCGCGCCGAGGTCACCTTCTGGCTGTCCGCGCCGCGCGACGTGCCGGTGGTGGTGCCGTCGGGCGCGCAGGTCGCCACCGAGCGCAGCGAGATCGAGGACCCGGTCGTGTTCACCGTCGACCGCGAGCTGTCGATCGTGCCGTGCGAGCTGAGGTTCCTGGTCACGGCGTCCGCAGACCCGAACGTGCCGCCCGCCGACCGCACCGACGAACTCCACGACGGCAAAGCCCCCGAGTGCTTCAGCGACCCGCCCGCGCCCGGCGACTCCGTCCTCTTCGGACTGTCGGACGCCGTGCCGGGCTGCGCGGTGCTGCTGCGGGTCGAGGCGCACGCCGAGGGTCGGGGCGTCGACCCGCGCCGCCCGCCGTGGGTGTGGGAGGCGTGGAACGGCACCGGGTGGACGGCGTGCGAGATCGACCGCGACTCCACGGGCGGGTTCAACAAGCCCGGTGACGTCGTCCTGCACGTGCCGCGCACGCACACCGCGTCGGTCATCGCGCGCCAGCGGGCCGGGTGGCTGCGCTGCCGGGCCGTGGAACCGGCGCCGGAGCTGCCGTTCTACCAGAAGCCGCCCAAGCTGCTGGCCGTCACCGCGGCCACGATCGGCGGCACCACCGAGGCGACGCACGCGGACATCGTGCGCAACGAGACGATCGGCGTGTCCGAAGGTGTTGCGGGACAACGGTTCGCGCTCACCCGCACGCCGGTCGTGGTGGACGAGGGCACGCTGGTGGTCGAGGTCGCCACGCCGGACGGCTGGGAGCGGTGGACCGAGGTCCGGTCGTTCGCCGAGTCCGGGCCGCGCGACAAGCACGTCGTGCTGGACCGGGTGGGCGGCGAGGTGATCTTCGGCCCGGCGATCCGGCAGCCCGACGGCAGCGTCCGGCTGTTCGGCGCGGTGCCGGCGAAGTCGGCGGCGATCCGGGTGCCCGAGTACCGGACCGGCGGCGGGCTGCGCGGCAACGTGGCGCGCGGGTTGTTGCAGGTGCAGCGCGACCCGGTCCCGTTCGTCAGTTCGGTCACCAACCGCGAGCCCGCGAGCGGCGGGGTGGCGGGGGAGTCGGTGCAGGACGCGTCCCTGCGCGGGCCGTTGGTGCTGCGGACCCGGGACCGGGCCGTGACTGCCGAGGACTACGAGCTGTTGACCCGCGAGGCCGCGCCGGAGATCGCGCGCGTGCGGTGCGTGCCGGCCGGGCAGGGCTCGGCGGCCGTGCGGGTGCTCGTGGTGCCCGCGGTCGGGGTGAACGAGGAGGCCGATTTCGGGGCGCTGCAACCGAACGCGGAGGTGCGGCAGCGGATCGAGCGGTTCCTGGACGAACGCCGCTGCATCGGCGCCCGGGTGTCCGTCGAACCGCCGTACTACCAGGGCGTCACGATCGTCGCGCAACTGCGGTCGCGCGCCGGCACACCCGAGGACGTGCTGCGGACGCGGGCGGTGCAGGCGTTGTACGAGTACTTCAACCCGATCAGCGGCGGTCCGGACGGCGACGGCTGGCCGTTCGGGCGACCGGTGCAGTCCGGCGAGGTCTACGCGGTGCTGCAACGGGTTCCGGGTGTCGAGCTGGTCGAGGACGTCAAGTTGTTCGGGGCGAACCCGGTGACCGGCGAGCGCGGCAACGCCGTGCCGAGGCTGGACCTGCCGCCCAACGGGCTCGCGTTCTCCTACGGGCACCAGGTGCGGGTGACGCGATGAGGATCGGCGGACCCACCCTGCCCACGCCGCACCCGCTGGCCGACCGGCTGCCCGCGGTGTACCTGGAGGACGACTTCACCCAGCGCTTCCTGGCCGCGCTGGACGAGGTGCTGGCCCCGGTGTTCACCGCGCTGGACGGGTTCGCGGGCTACCTGGACCCGAAGGTCGCGCCGGAGGACTTCCTGGACTGGTTGGCGCACTGGGTGGCGCTGGACGTCGGCGAGGGCTGGTCGGTGCTGCAACGCCGGGCGCTGGTGGCCAACGCCGTGCAGTTGCACCGGTGGCGCGGCACGCGGCGCGGGTTGATCGCGCACGTGCGGCTGCTGACCGGCGGCCAGGTGGAGGTCGTGGACAGCGGCGGCTGCACGTCCTCGGACCGGCCGGGCGCGCCGCTGCCGGACACCGGTCCGGCGCGGGTGGTCGTGCGGGTGCGGGTGGCCGACCCGGGCGCGGTGGACCGGGTCCGCCTGTCGGCCGCGATCGCCGCCGCGGTGCCCGCGCACGTGGTGGTGGAATTGGAGGTTGGGGGACTGTGATCGTCTGTGCGCAGTGCGGGGAGCGCAACGCCCGGGGTGCGGAGTTCTGCGGGTCGTGCGGCACCTACTTGGAGTGGGAACGCACCCCGGCCGCCCAACCGGTGCCCGGCCCACCGCAGAACCACCCGCCCCAGGGCCAGCCGGGACAGGGGCAGCCGGTGCAGGGGCAGCCGGTGCAGGGTCGGCCCCAGCCCGGCCCGGGGTGGGCCGGCCCGGGCCAGAGCGGTTCCGGGCCGCCTCCGCCGGGATGGGCCGGGCCGGGCCAGAGCGGCCGGGGACCCGCCGCGCCCGGCTGGACCGGGCCTGGCCAAGCCGGGCCGGGGCAGACCCCGCCGGGGTGGGGCGGCCCCGGGCAGAGCGGTTCGGGTCAGCCCGTGCCGCCTCAGGGACCGCCGCAGGGACCGCCGCCGCAGCAGCCGGGGGCCATGCAGCCCACCGACGAGCGCCGCACCCCGCCGCCCCCGCGCCCCCAGTACACCGAGCGCCGGCAACCCCAGCCCGGTGACCTGATCTGCGGCCAGTGCGGCGAGGCCAACCCACCGACCCGGAAGTTCTGCGCCCGCTGCGGCGAGAAGCTGGCCGACGCCCAGGTGGTGCCGGAGAAGTGGTGGCGCCGCTTCATCCCGCGCCGCGAACCCGCCAAGGCCGGCACCCGCCACCGCCGCCGCACCTCCGTCGGCCGCACGGTCGGCCGCGTGCTGCGCTGGTCGCTGGTGGTCGCCCTGCTCGGCGGCCTCGGCCTCTACGGCCTGCACGGCCAGTTCCGCAGCGCCGTCAACAACCAGGCCCTCGGCGCCGTCAGCACGGTCAAGGACTGGTTCAGCAACGAGGCCAAACCGGTCCGCCCCAACGACGTCACCGCCAACGTCGCGAGCCCCGACCACGGTGCGGGCCTGGCCGCCGACAACAACAAGGCCACCTACTGGTCCGCGCCCCTGGAACCGACCGCACCCGCCCTGGTGCTCAAGTTCGACCGGAAGGTGGACCTGGCGCAGGCGATGTTCCTGGTCGGCATCCCCGACGCGTTCCAGACCGCGCACCGCCCGGACAAGGTGCACCTGGTCTATTCGAACGGCAAGACCCAGGACCTCAACCTGGTCGACCTGCCCGAGCCCAAGGCCGTGAAGCTGGAGGGCGCGCAGGGCGTCGAGTGGGTCGAGGTGCACGTCAAGTCGGTGCACCGGTCGTTGCAGGGCAACGAGGTCGCCATCTCCGAGATCGAGCTCTTCACGGTGGAATGAGGCACAAGTGATCGGACGGACGAGCAGGACGACCGCGGTGGCCCTGGTCGGCGTGCTGCTGGGCGCTGCCCTGCTCGCCGACCGCCCCACCGCCGCCGCCCAACCCGAACCGCTCAAGCCCTACCGGATCGGTTTCAGCCGGGTCGTGTCGGAGGCCGGTGGAGACCTGTGGAGCACCGACTCGCGCGGCGGCAACCCGCTGCCCACCACGACGGGCGGCCGGCCCCACGACACCGACCCCGCCTACTCGCCGGACGGCAGCCGTCTGGCGTGGACCGCCGTGCAAGGTGAGGGAACCGAGGTCAGGGTCGCCAACGCGGACGGCACCAACCAGCGCTCCCTGGGGCTGGGCCGGGACCCGACGTGGTCCCCTGACGGCACCCGCATCGCCCTCACCGCCGGGAACGTGGTCCGCATCCTGCGCGTGTCCGACGGGGCCGTGCTGGACACGATCCCGTTCCCCGACCACCTGACCGGCAGCGACAGCCAACCCGCGTGGTCCCCGGACGGGCGGGGCATCGCGTTCGCCCGGTACGCGGAGGCCGTCGAGGTCCCGCTGGTCCACCCGCGCTCGGTCGGCGCGTCCACCCCGCTGGGCGGCGAGTTCACCACCAGCGCCACCCTGCGCACCCCGGACGTCCCGGCCCGGCCGGAGATCATGTTCCTGCTGGACACCACGGGCTCGATGGGCACGGCCATCGGCGCCGTCCGCACGAACCTCGGCGAAGCCATGCGGCAGATCGCGGAGAAGGAACCGCTGGCGCGCTTCGGCATCGCCGGCTACCAGGACGCCTCCGACGGCGAGGACCTGCGCTACCACTCGGCCACGGCGCTGACCACCCGTGAAGAAATCCAAAAGATCCTGGGTGACGAGGAGAAACTCGAGATCGGCTGGGGTGGCGACGGACCCGAGGACTGGTTCAACGCGCTGCACCGGGTCACGCAGGACGGGATCTTCACCGAGCCGGGCACGAGCCGGATCGTCGTGGTCGCCGGCGACGCGCCCAGCCACAACCACCCCGACAAGTGCGGCGACTACGACGGTCCGAACGAGTGCCCGAGCGACTACCCGTACTGGGAGGAGGCCACGATCGAGCGGGAACTCAAGGCCCTGGGCATCCACCTGATCGCGGTGCCCGTGGTGCTCCCGCCCGGCACGCCCGACGACCCGGAAGCGCTGAACGGCCGGAAGCAGGCGAGCCGGCTCACCGACGCCACCGGCGGCGTGCTCACCGAGGGCTACCTGCCCGACCAGATCGTGGCGGGCATCCAGCACGGCATCTCGCGGCTGCCGGTCACCGTGACCCCGCAGGCGTACTGCTCGAACGGGGTGTCCGTCGAGTTCACCCCGCCGTCGGCCACCGTGCCGGGCAACACCGACGTGACGTTCCAGGAGACCGTCCGCCTGCGCCCGCCCGACCCCGGTGTCGCCGCGGTCGGCGACGAGCACGAGTGCCGGGTGGAGTTCCTGTTCGACGGCGCCCGACCGGGTCGGCCGCACACCCAGACGATCCGGGTCACCGAGGTCGCCGGCGGGAACCCGACCGTCGTCGTGAACGGCGACACCGTCGTCAGCCAGGCGGGCACGCCGGTCGCCGTCCCGTTCACCGCCACCGCCAAGACCGCCGACGACGAGCCCCTCACCCCGACCTGCGACGCCACGCCGGGGCAGCTGTTCCCGGTCGGCGTCACCACCGTCACCTGCACCGCGAGCGACGGCCCTCGCCGCAGCAGCGCCAGTGCGCCGGTCGCCGTGGTCGTC
>NZ_JAPSLK010000075.1 GCF_031180885.1 Saccharothrix sp. | reverse complement strand
CCGTGCCCAACGTGTCAGCGTCTTGCGTTCCTCGTCGGTCAACACCACAGCGGCCACCGGCCGACCCGTCCGAGCCATCGGACAAATCTACACTTACTCAACGAACTTCAGGCGCAGGACACTAGACCTGGGAAACCCAGCAGAAGCCCGCCCCCACTTGGTCGCAGCGGCGCAGAGCGCGGCTGGCCAACCCCGCCGAGTGGTCTTCAGCTCCGCACAGTTGTCCCGCCTGGCCCTACTCGAAGGCGACATCGAGCAGGCCATCGCCCACGCCACCGCAGCCTCGACCGCAGCTTCAACCGTCAAGTCCAAGCGCTCCCAACAGGTAATCCGCGACCTACGAGCCGAGTTCACTCCCCACGCCAAGAACCGCACCGTTGAGCACTTCCTCCAGCAGACAGCCCCCGAACCCCCGAAGTGAGGCAACCTTGACCAGCGGCACTCCCCCGAAGAGCTGCCTCGACCCCGCCCAGCTTGAGGCAGACATCGCCCTGGAGGGACCGCCCGAAGTTGAATTTAACCCTGGCATTGCCGGGCGCATCGCGGCCAAGCCACTGGCGGCTGGCGCACTGATCCGGAACGAAGTGGGCGAAGTGCTCTTCGTCGAACCTATCTATAAGCCGGTCCTGGAGATTCCGGGCGGAATTGCCGATCCAAATGAGTCGCCTCGTGCCGCCTGTGCCCGCGAAGTAGAAGAGGAGTTGGGTTTCAGGCCGACAGTCGGCCGCCTATTGGTGGTTGATTGGACGCCAAGGCAAGGCGTGTGGAGAGACAGTCAACAGTTCATTTTCGATGGTGGAGTTCTGACCCGCCCCGTTGTGGACAGCTTGGTGCCAAGAGACCATGAGTTGAATAGCTGTCGCTTCATCTCGATGTCGGACGTTCAAGGACGTATCCATCCGTCACTATTCCGTCGAGTAAGTTTGGCTCTAGAGGCGGCGGAGTCGGGCGGCACCTACTATGCTGAGTTCGGCAACCGAATCTAGCTGTCTGTTTTGCGGTGGGCGTGTTAAGTAGTGTGGAAGGCGTGAGATAATGTCGGGCCTGGAGAAGCTCGAAAACCTTTTCGGCGGTGTCATGGGCTTCTTTTGGGCCCTGCAAGACGCGGTTTCGGTTGAAGACGACGCTGCGATACGCGGCTACGTCAAATTGGGCGCCAACGGACTGGTCGACCTCGAAACTTTGATCGAGGACCCGGTCGAGAGTTTTGACCGATTCGGCGAAGACGAGAGGGATGACCCCAAGGCAATGTATGGCGTCACCACGGATGGTGACGTGCTGCTCTTTAATCCACGCCTAAGTCATGAGAGTGTAGTCTTCGGCCTTAAGGCATCGGTGCGGAAGTTTCAGGCATATAGTCTTGCTCGGAACGTAGACTACACGAACTTGAACTCGCTCAAAGTTCGGGAGCTGGAAATCTTTTTCCCAGGTGTGGAGCGATGGGTGGATATCAAAATATCGGATGAAAAGTGGGAGCACCATGACGACGGCCGCCTTAAGGCGTTCACGCTTCAGGTAAGTAGTGCTCCCCGTAAGTCGGTGTCGCTGACTGACGGCCGAGCACTCGGAGTGTCAGCGTACTGGTCAGTCGTGGGACCTGAGTCCAGGAGGACCGTCTACGCGCCCGTGACAGTAGTATGCCGAAGTGAGCGCCCCGTGGAACTTTGGGATCTCCTTTCACCCATTCTTAGAGTGCAAGACCTTATAAGTCTCGCCTACGATGGGTTTGTGGCGGCTGACGGAGGTGTTGTGGATTTTGATTACGCCAAACAACCACCTTCGCGAGCGCAATTCTGGAACCATTTCCTCATGTTCACTCAGCCTAGGGTTGTGACACCGAAATCGTTGACGGATAGGCCACTCTTCCTCCTCGAAAACATTGGCGGCGTGGAGGCTCTCGATCGTTGGGTGCGAATGACGAACGATCATATACGCCTGGTGAAGCCTATAGTTAATCAACTCCGTCTTGGCTTCGCTTCTCCAGAGTTGCGGTTGATGGAACTGGCTGCCGCTATGGAGTACTGGTGTGCAGCGAACAGGCGGAAGCCAGGGTACGAATGGACCGCCGTTGCTAGAGAGCGCACGCCTTCAATTGCAATCGCTCGTCACCTGGGAGAACCGGTCGCAAAGTGGATAGGCGATGGCGACGTCTGGGGAGACTTGTTCTGGCGGCGATACAATCAGTTGAAGCACGAGCCCACGTACATAGTTGACGAAGGGGAGATCGACCTGTTGGCGAAGGTGGGTTTCCGCCTACTGGTCGCCGAGGTGCTTCGGGAGCTATCGGGCAGTGCTGCGGTTGTATCTATGTACCTGAGCAGCGCCAAGATCAGCAACTTGGGTTGGGCTGTGAAGAAGACATTCGCATTGAGCGAGCCGCAAAATCGGACTGAGTCATAAGTCGATAAGAGGAAATCAAATTGCCCTCGGAGTTTCGCCGGAAGGTTAACGACAGTTGGGGCGGATGGGTACTGAAGTCGCGGGGGGTGAGCATTTCGCTATCGTATAGCGGTAAAGGTTTGACGGAGCCATATGAGATCGACCTCCTGGAATGCGGGTCCTCCGCTCAAGTTCTTGACTGGATAGCTCAGATTGCCGCCAAGCCGTGGGCGACGAACGGTGTCCTCGCCGGATTAGTTCGTGCAATCGATGATGTACTACTACTGCAAGAAAACTACTGCTCCTGGGGGAAGGATCAGAGACCTAGCAAAGTTGCGATAAAGGCATTGGTTGCAGAAGCGGTTCGCCGATACCCTGACCGAGTTGGCTAGGAGCTTCTGTGGCGATGCTGGAGGGCCTGCCACCTGCCAGGCGTGCGCCGCGCCAGTAGCGGCATCTGTAGCTGAGATGTGGTGGCGAGTGGCGGTCCTGACAGTGTCGGGTGGGACTGCGCAGCAAGGTTTTGACTGGTCAAGGCGCCGCGCTTGAGATCTGGTGGCACGGCAGAGACGTGCCCGGCACCGTTCACACCGAAGAGGTCACAGGTTCGATCCCTGTATCGCCCACACCGCAAAGATCCCCTCTGACCAGCACGGTTAGAGGGGATCTTGCTATTCGCGGGCAGGGCGAATCAGTGGATACCCGGCGCGCGGTGCCCGAAGGGGTGTTCAGAGGGTCACGAGCCGTCCTCTTCGATCTTGGGTGGAACAGCCCGCCGATGTTCACCGCGGCTTCTTGGTCGAGGTCGGGGATGGCCGCTGGTGAGCTGCGGGAAGGTGTGGATGCGGCGGGTGCTCTTGAAGTCCAGGAGCAGGCCGTCGACGATCGGATCGGCGTCCGCGGTGACCGGTGGCTTCCGTCGAAGGTCGATCCTGGATGGCAGCGATCCGGTGTCGAGGCAGCGCGCAGGGCGGCGAGTGGGCCGTGTTGGGCGAGATCGAGTTGCGCCAGGACGTCGTCGACGAGGCTGGGCGTGGGATGGCGGCCAGTTCGACGGTGGTGAACCGCAGTTGCAATTGCCGTCGACGTCCGCAGGAAACAGCTGTCAGGTGTCCGCCCGTGGCCTATCAGATTCGGCGGCGACACCGGCACGACCTCACCTGGCGGCGGGAAGGCGGCTCCACTCCACTGTGGACGCACGTCCGGAACGCCTGGCGCACGTGGAACGACAACGGACAACCCAGTTGGGAACGCTTCGGCCTCGCCGTCGCCTCCGACACCACGCGCTCGGGCTCGACCACCCCCGACACCCGCTCCCGACCCCGCTCAGCCGCACCGACCGCAACACACCCGAGTGGCCAACACCGATGTCCTCCCGCGCCGAACACAGTTGCGAGCGCACCGCGCACCGTACGTCCTGTGCCTGCACCTAACATCATCGACGTGACTACTCAACGGGCGTCCTCGCCTCTCTGGGTCTACATCGAGGACGAACTCCGCAAGCGCGGGCTGACCACCGGGGACTTCGTGCGCGGCATCGGCGTGAACCGCAGCGCCCTGACCGGCTGGCGCGACGGCAAGTCCATGACGATCGACACCGCGCGGTCGATCGCCGCGCTGTTCGACGTCCCCATCCTCGATGTCCTGGTCGGCACGGGCGTCATCACCCAGCAGGAGGCCCGCCGCCGACCCGCTGTGCAGCCGGATCCGACCGAGATGTCGGATGAGGAGTTGTTCCGCGAACTTGCCGAGCGGCTCCGGTATCGCCTCTGGTTGTCGTCCTTCGTGTCAACCCCACTGCCGTCGAAGGGGCTTGACGACGACGCCACCGGTCGACCCGACGTGGAATCGAACCTGTGTCCGAGTGGAATCGGCGGCTCTCCCCGGCCGCCGCGGACGCTCGGCGACGGCGCGTCCGACGCCGACGGTGGAAGGGGAGCGGTCGTGGACTGGTGGGAGCGGCGCGAGTACGAGGACATGGTCGGCAAGTTCCGTCGTGTGGTTGGGTCGCTGCCGTACTGGACGGTGGACGAGCACGACGGTGAGCCCGTGCTGGTCGATGTCGAGGGTGACGAGGTGCTGTTGCGGTTGAACAGCCAGTGGAATCCGAACCTGGTGGCGTTCTTCGCGGTGTTCGACCGGTACCGGCTGCTCGAACTCGTAGCGTTGCTGGAGGTGGTGCCGGAGGGGCGGGCGCAGCGGGCCGCCGGCGACCTGCTCCGCGCCTTGACCAAGGACCTCCCGGAGGCCCGCCCGCCGGGCGTTGTCGGTGAGCCGGCAGGGAAGTGATGCTGCATGCCAAGGCGACGATCCGGTTCTTGAGGCTGATGGCGGTTGCCCAGCGCCGCAACGGAAACAGTCACCTCGCCATAACGCGCGGACCCGAAGGATTCTCGGGCGGTGGCGGAACCCGCCGAACTCGACGTTGGGGGCCGCTTCGACTTCGACGACCCGTGGGTGGACCGGTAGCTGGCCGGCGGACGGCTGGCCGGAGCACGCCGAGTGAGGTGTCGGTGATAGATGTCAGGTGCCCGGTCGGAGGTGGGGCTCCAAGGGGTCCGCGATCGTGGACGCGGTGACCCGGCCATCGGCTTCGCGTGCGGTCGGCGGGAGGTCGGCAGTCGCGCCAGATACGTGATCATTTAAGGGGTCGTGGTTGTGCTGAACTTCGGGCTGCAAGCCTGCAGCGAAGCTCGGCGCCCTCGACCTGTGTTGTCGAGGGCTGGGCTCATGTCTTTGGTGACATAGTCGTGGTAGCGGGCTGCTCGGGGTCGCTCTTGGCGTAGGTCGCGTAGTAGTCCTTGATCAGGCGGACGTTGGGGTGTTCGGCGTCTGCGTGCGCGGTCGGCGTGGTCAGGGTGACGCCGACCGCGGCCAGGCCCAGGCCCTTGAGCAGGTCGGCTCGCGTCATCTCGGTCATGCCGTCGAACGTAGGTGTGGTTCCGGTTCGCTGACCAATGCCTGTGGCCATGCGGTTTCCGCATACCGGGCCGGGCGGACGTCGATACCCACGTGCTGCGGTACTTCGTCGCGGTTGCCGATCGCCGCAGCGTGGTCCTCCCGGGGCAGGAGCCGCCGTCGGAGGTCAGGTGGTGAGGTCCGAGGGGGACTTGTCGGGGCGTAGGCCGCGCCAGCTGGGGTGGCGGAGGCGACCCTCGGGGGTCCAGGTTCGGAATTGGACTTCTCCTACCAGGGTCGGGTGGACCCAGTGGGCGGCTCGGGCGTGGTCGGTGGGGACTTCCGTGGTGAACGGGGAGGTGGGGCGGGAGAGGGGGGCTAGGCGGGATTGGAGGTCTTCCAGCATGGGAGCGGTGAAGCCGGTGCCTACTTTGCCTGCGTAGTGGAGGCCGGTCGAGGTGGGGACGCCCAGCAGCAGGGCGCCGATGGTGCCGGAGCGGCGGCCTTCGCCCGGGCGCCAGCCGCCGATGACCACCTCTTGAGTTCGGATCAGGGGGACCTTGATCCACGACGGGGAACGTCGGCCGGGGTCGTAGCGGGAGGTTTTGCGTTTGGCGACCACGCCCTCCAGGCCGTGGGTGGCGGCGATTGACTGGACGGTGGTGCCGGGGAGGTCGGTGAAGCACGGGGGGACCTGGATGGACGGGTGGGTCAGGTGGAGGTCGTCCAGGAGGCGGCGGCGGGTGGTGTAGGGCTCGGTCAGGAGGGGGCGGCCGTCCAGGTGCAGGACGTCGAAGATGTAGTAGGCGACCGGGATTCGGCGTAGTAGGTCGTCGGTGGGGCGGCGGGTGTGGATCCTTGACTGGAGGCGGCTGAAGTTGGGGCGGCGAGAGGGGTCCAGGGCGACGATTTCGCCGTCCAGGACGGCGGGGCGGTGATTCAGAAGTTCAGTCAGGGCGTGTAGTTCGGGGTACGTACGGGACGCGTCGAGGTCGTTGCGGGTCAGGACGCGTAGGCGGTCGTCTCGGACGTACGTGGTGGCGCGGACGCCGTCCCACTTGAACTCGAACGCCCACTCGGGGCCCTCGGGCAGGTCGCCCAGGACTGCGAGCATGGGGCGGATCAGGTCCGGGAAGTGTTGTTGTGCCACGTGAACCGTCCCCTGTAGACGGCGCCCTCGGACCGCGAGTGTCACCCCGCACAAGACCCGGCGCAGGGTGGATAGGTCGGATAACGACACAGTTCACCCGGTGCGTCCCCCGATCGGGACGTACCGTGCCACCTGCGAGGGGGAATCCCTGCCTCGGAGGCGTGGCATGCGTGGACTATTTCGAAGAATCGGCGTATTGGGCGCGGTGACCGCCGTGGTCGGCGCGACGGTGACCGGTCTGGCCGGGGCCCACCCGGAGCACGGCGGCCGGGAGGACTTCCCGGGCGAAGGGGTCGCGGACGGCCTCTACAAGCAGCACGACGGCGACGAGGGCCACCTGCCCCCGGTCAACCGGAACGTGACCGTGGTCGGCAAGGCCGAGGTCTCCCACCCCGGCGGCACCACGGGCCGCGTCGCGGACGTCACGGCGTTCCGCGACTACGCCTACCTCAACGCCTTCCGCGAACCGGACTGCCTGAACACCGGCGTCCACGTGGTCGACCTGCACGACCCGGCCAACCCGTTCGAGGTGACCGAGGCGTTCATCCCGACCACGGACGGCTCCTACGCCGGCGAGGGCATCCAGGTCCTGCACGTCGTCAACCAGTACTTCCAGGGCGACCTGCTCGCCCACCAGAACGAGACCTGCCCGGGCGCCACCCCCGCGGTCTCCGGCGGCATCTCGCTCTGGGACGTCACCGACCCGACCGACCCCGAGCCGGTCGTCCTGCACACCGGCGACTTCACCAACCCGTCCGGCGGCCTGGACGCCAACCCGAACCAGACGCACAGCATGCGGATGTGGACCAGCGTCGTGGACCACCGGACCTACGTGGTCCTGGTCGACGACGAGGAGTTCACCGACGTCGACATCATGGACATCACCGACCCCTACCACCCGGTGATGGTCAACGACTCGCTGGACCTGGTGGAGCTGTTCGGCGTCGACCAGCCCACGCCGCGCAACCTGACCTCGGTGTTCAGCCACGACATGATGGTCGACAAGATCGGCCCCCGGTACGTCATGAACATGAACTACTGGGACGGCGGGTACGTGCTGCTGGACGTCACCGACCCCCGCAACGTCACGCTGATCGCCGAGACCGACTACGCCGCCCTGGACGAGGAACGGGCCGCCCGCGGCCACCAGATCTCGCCGGAGGGCAACGCCCACCAGTCCGAGCTGTCGCCGAACAACAAGTTCCTGATCGGCACCGACGAGGACTTCAACCCCTACCGCGTGGTCGCCACGATCGACAGCGGCCCGTACGCGGGCCAGGAGTACACCGCCGTGTCCGCGGGCGACACCCCGCCGGTGGACGAGAACACCACCATCAGCGGCCCGGTGACGTTCGTCGGCCAGGCGTGCGGCCCGTCGCCCGCCGGCTCCGGAACCGCGCTGGTCGAACGCGGCGTGTGCACCTTCCAGACCAAGCTGAACAACATCACCGCCGCGGGCTACTCGGCGGGCATCGTCTTCCAGAACCACCGGGCGGACTGCCTCGGCCTGGTCACCATGCTCGCCACCGGCACCATCCCGTACGTGTTCGTCGACCGGTACGCCGGTCTGCGGCTGCTCGGCGTGCCCGGCGTGACCGAGGCGAACGCGTGCGACACGCTCACCCCCGCGACCGGCGGTGAATCCACCACGATCCGGGCGGCCTTCGACGGCTGGGGCTACGTCCGCCTGTTCGCCGCCAACGTGCCCCTGACCGGCACGGGCTCCCTGACCCAGATCGACACCTACGCGGTGCCCGAGTCGCAGGACGTGGCGTACGCGCGCGGGTTCGGCGACCTGTCGGTGCACGAGGTGGCGATGGACCCGGACAACAGCTCGATCGCCTACCTGTCGTACTACGCGGCCGGCTTCCGGGTCGTGAAGTACGGCAAGACCGGCATCCAGGAGGTCGGTGCGTTCATCGACGAGGGCGGCAACAACTTCTGGGGCGTCGAGGTCTGGCGCGACGAAGCGGGCAGGAAGTACGTCCTGGGCAGTGACCGGGACTACGGGCTCTACGTGTTCCAGTACAACCCCTGACCGGTCAGCGGGGGCGGGCGCAAGACCCGCCCCCGCGACCCGTCAGAGCGGGATCTCGAAGTGCACGGTCTGGAACGAGATCGGGTCGCCGTCCCGCCCGTCGTGCACCTCCGCCGCCACCGACCGCCAGAACGGCTCGGCGCCCGGCACCCGCGTGTCGGTGTGCAGGTAGAGCTTCTCGTAGCCGGGCGTGCTCGCCACGAACGACACCGCCATGCCCACCAGGGCGCGGGCGAGCCCGGCCCGGCGGTGGTCGGGGCGCACGTACACCCGGAACAGTTGGGCCGTCGTCCCCGAGGGGTAGCGGTCGGCCAGCCACGTCGGGTGCGGCGGGCTCTTGGGGCCCTGGGCCCGCACGCCGGTCGTGCCCACGACCTCGTCGCCTTTGAGCGCGACGAACAGCGCGTGGCGCGCCGGCCGCAGGTAGGAGCCCTCCAGGTCGACCACGTCGGCGTGCCACTCGGGCCGGTAGCCGTAGCCGAACTCGTGGTAGAAGGTGTCCAGCATGACGCTGCGCGCCCCGGGCAGGTCCGCCTCCCGGGCCGGGCGCACCTCGTAGGGCCCCACTTCTCGGTGGTTCATGTTCTCTTCTCCTGTTCCATGGCGCGGCCCAGCAGGCCGATGGTCACCGGGTGGGTGGGGGAGCCGAGGACGGCGCTCGCCGGGCCGTGTTCGACGAGGTCGCCGCGGTGCAGCACGGCGACCCGGTCGGCCAGCCGGGCCACCACGGCCAGGTCGTGGCTGACCAGGACGACCGCGCAGGGCAGGTCCGCCAGCAGGTCGAGCAGGCTCGCCTGGGTCAGGGTGTCCAGCCCGGAGGTGATCTCGTCGCACACCAGCACGTCCGGCCGGGCCAGCAGGGCGCGCACCAGCGCGGCGCGCTGGAGCTCGCCGCCGGACAGGCCGGGCGGTCGCCGCCGCACGGTGGCTTCGTCGAGGCCGACGGCGGCGAGCCCGGCCAGCGCTTCTTCTTCGCCGCCGTCGCTCAGCCGCACAGCGGTCCGGGCGACCTGGGCCAGCACGGTGCGGTTCGGGTCGAACGACGACCTGGGGTCCTGGAAGACGTACTGGACGGCGGCCAACTGGGTCCGGGACCGCCGCCGCAGCGACCGCGGCAGGACCTCGCCGGCCAGCCGGATCGACCCGTCGTAGCGGGCGTGCAGGCCGGACAGGCACCGGGCGAGCGTGGTCTTCCCGCTGCCCGACCGCCCGACGACCGCCAGGCACTCGCCGGCGCCCAGCGACAGGTCGACGTCCCGCAGCACCACGGTCTTGCGGTGCCGCGCGGTCAGCCCGTTGACCTGCACCAACGGCGGCTTCTCGGCCCCGTCGAACGGCACGGTCACGCGGGGCTGGGCGGCCACCAGGGCACGCGTGTAGGGCGAGCGCGGCGCGTCCAGCAGAGCCACCGGCCCGGCCTCGGCCACCCGGCCGTCCCGCAGCACCACGACCTCGTCGGCCAGCGCCCGCACCACGTCCAGGTCGTGGGTCAACAGCACCACCGCGACCCCCTGGGCCGCCACGGACGCCAGTTCGTCCACGATCTCGGCCCGCGTGATCGGGTCCTGCCCGGTGGTCGGCTCGTCGGCCACGACCACCGCCGGGTCGCCGACCAGCGCCTGCGCCAGCACCACCCGCTGCTGCTGCCCGCCGGACAGCTCGTGCGGGAAGCGCCGCAGCAACTCGGCGGGCACCCGCGCCCGGCGCAACGCCGTCGCGATCAACGACTCCGGGTCACCGTCCAGCACGGCCGCGATCTCCCGGAACACCCCGCCGATCCGCCGCACCGGGTTCAACGCCCCGGCCGGCTGCTGCGGCACGAACCCGACCCGCCCCGAGACCGACACCCGCCCGGTGACGGTGACGCCCGGCGCGTGCTCGCCCAGCAACGCCAGCCCCGTCGTGGTCTTGCCGCTGCCCGACGCGCCGACGAGCGCCAGCACCCGTCCGGCGGCCAGCGCGAAGCTGACCCCGTCGACCAGCACCCGCTCGCCCGCGACCGCCCGCAGGTCCTCCACGTGCACGACCGTCACACGGCCTCCTTGCGCAAGGCCCGGTCGAACGTCAGGTTCAACCCCACCGACAACGCCACGATGAGCAACGCGGGCACCACGACAGCCCACGGCTGCAGGAACAACCCGACCCGGTTGCGGTCGACCATGACCGCCCAGTCGGCGGCGTCCGGCGGCACGCCCACGCCCAGGAAACTGGCCGACGCCACCAGGTACAGCGCCCCGGTGAGCCGGACCCCCGCGTCGGCGGCCAGCGTCCGCAGCATGGACCGCCCGGTGTAGACCACAGAGGTCCTCCACCACGACTCGCCCTGCAACCGCATCGCCTCCAACGCGGGCCGCGCCGCGATCTCCAGCGCCGCACCGCGCGAAATCCGTGCCACGTCGGGGAAGTTGACCAGCGTCACGACCCCGATCAGCACCGGCAGCCCCGGCCCGGCGATCGCCGCCGCCAGGATCAGCACCAGCAGCGACGGCACGGCGAGCAGCAGGTCCAGCGGGCGCATCAAGATGTCGTCGACCACCCGGGACATCGCCGCCACCACACCCCACGGCACCCCGACCGCGTACGAGAACACCGTGGCCAGCAAGGCGACCAGCACAACGGTCTGCCCGCCGAGCAGCACCTGCTGCCACACGTCCCGACCGACGAAGTCCGTGCCCAGCGCGGAGTTCGGCATGAACGGCGCCCCACGGGGAACGTCGTCCGACACGAACAACGGCCCCACCAGCGCCAGGACCACCGGCACCGCCACCAACAGCACCCGGATCACGCGACCACCGCCGACCGGGGCGCGAGCCGGAACCCGACCAGGTCCGCCACCAGGTTGACCAGCACGGTCGTCACCGCGAACACGACCGCCAGCCCCTGCACCACCGGCAGGTCCCGCCCGGCGACCGCGTCCACCAGGATCGTGCCCAGCCCCGGGATCACGAACACCGCCTCGACCACGATCACCCCGCCCAGCAACCAGTCCGTGGTGCGCGCGAGCTGCTGCACGGCCGGCGCGACCGCGTTGGGCAGGGCGTGCGCGAACCGGACGCGCTGCTCGCCGATGCCCAGCCGCCGCGCGTGCCGGACGTGGTCGGAGGCCAGGGCGTCGATCATCCCGGCCCGCACCAGCCGGCTCACCGAGCACACCGGCCGGGCCAGCAACACCACCAGCGGCAACACCAGAACTTGGGGCTGTGCCAGCAGATCCGCACCCACGGCGGTCGGCGGCAGCCACCCCAGCTGCACCCCGAACACCGCGATCAGCACCACCGCCAGCGCGAACTCCGGGATGGAGTGCAGCCCGACCGTCACCGTGGTCAGCACCCGGTCCACCACACCGCCCTCGCGCAGCGCGGCCACCACACCGAGCAGCACAGACAGCGGGACCAGCAGGACCAACGACACCACGGCCAGGATCAGCGTCGGCCCCAGCCCGTCGGCCAGGAACTCCACCACCGGCCGCCCGGACACCAGCGACACCCCGAGGTCACCGCGCGCCAACCCGGACAGCCACGCGCCGAACCGGTCCAGCGCGGGCTGGTCGAGCCCCATCGCCGCACGGATCTCCTCGATCCGGCGCGGGTCCGGGTTGTCGCCGGCCAGCGCCACCGCCGCGTCCCCGGGCAACGCCTGCACCAGCAGGAACACGGCGGTGACGACGGCCAGCACCTGCACCAGGCCGATGGCCAGCCGCCGCAGGGCGTACCGGGTCACCCCAGCCACACCTTGTCGAACCGGGCCCAGTCGAGGGTGTTCGCGGGCGCGGTGGAGATGCCGCCGACGTTCGGCGCGGCGCCCACGATCCAGTCCGCGAAGCCCCACATCAGGTAGCCGCCCTCGGCGTGCAGGGACCGCTGCATCTCCCGGTACAGCGACGTCCGCTCGCCGACGTCCACAGTGGACACCGCCTTGCGGTACAACTCGTCGAACTCCGGCCGCGCCCACTTGGTGACGTTCGTGCCGGAGTCGCTGAGCAGCCGCTGCGCGATGTGGGTCTCGATGGGCATCGCGCCGGACCGGAAGCTCGACAGCGAGCCGTTCTTCAGCGTGTCCGACCAGTAGCTGTCCTTGTTGCCGGTCACCACCTCGATGGTCAGACCCGACCCCTTGGCCTGGTCGGCGAACACGGTGGCCGCCTCGACCATGCCCGCGGCGGCGGTGGACGTGTCCAGCCTGACCGTCAGACCCTCCGCCCCCGCCTTGCGGATCAGGAACTTCGCCTTGTCCAGGTCACGGGTGCGCTGCGGGATGTCGTCGGCGTAGTACTGGTAGCCCTTGCCGAACAGGTCGTTGGCCACCTGCCCGCTGCCCGCCAGCACCGACTCCACCAGCTGCTGCCGGTCGGCCAGCAGGAACATCGCCTCGCGCAGGTCCCGGTTGTCGAACGGCGGCCGGTCCAGCTTCATCGCGAACGCCTGCACGGCGCTGTTGGGGGAGCGGTGGATCGCGATCCGGCCGTCGGTGTGGCTGCGGGCGGTGGTGGGGGTGAGGTCGTGCGCGTACTGGACCTGGCCGCCGAGCAGGGCGTTGGCCCGCGCCGACTCCTCGTTGGCGATGACGAACTCCAGTTCGTCCAGGTGCGGCGCGCCCTCCCAGTAGTCCGGGTTCTTCTTCAGCACCACGGACTTCCCGGGCTCGAACGACACGAAGCTGAACGGCCCGGAGCCGACCGGCTCGCTGAAGTCCTCCGCGCCGGCGGGCACGATGTACGCGCCGAACGCGGCGAGGGCGTTGGGGAACTCGATGAACGGCCGCTTCAGCGCGAACTCCACGGTCCGGGCGTCCACCGCGCGGCTGTTCGCCAGGTCGACCAGCGACAGGCTGGACTTGGCGCGGAACGCCCGGTTCGGGTCGAGGATGCGGGCGTAGCTGGCCAGCACGTCCTCCGCGCGCACCGGCTGCCCGTTGTGGAACTTGGTGTCCCGCAAAGTGATCCGCCACTTGGTCAGCGTGGCGTCCGGCTCCCACTTCTCGGCCAGTCTGGGCTGCGCCGAGACGTCCGCGCCGAGGTCGGCGAGCTTGTCGAACATCGCCTTGGCCCGCGCGGCCTCGACGAACAGGTTGGCCAGGTGCGGGTCGAGCACCTCCTTGGCGCCACCGCCCGCGAACGCCGCCCGCAGCCGTCCGCCGGCTTTCGGGGCGGAGGCTTGCGGTGCGGCCGGGGTGGCGCAGCCGGACAGGGCGGCCAGCGAGAGCAGGCCGAGGAAGTGGCGGCGGGTGGGCATGGCGGTTCCTTTCACAGGCGGCGGGCGACCACGTGGAGGCGGTCGCCGGACAGGGCTTCGCCCAGGGGCGCGTCCGCCGACCACGGTTCGTCGGTGCGCGGGCCGGGGCTGTCGAACAGGGCGAGCACCTCGAACCCGGCGAGGTCGAGCAGGTGCCGCAGTTCCAGCGGGAACAGCAGCCGCCACGCCGAGCGCTGCACCAGCGGCGGCGCGCCCGGCCACGTCCACTCGCGGCGGCGGCGCAGCAACTGGGCGGCGTGGTCGATCCACAGCTCGGTGCGGGAGGTGTAGGGCACGCCGTCCCACTCGACGGTCCGGGTGCGGACGCCGTCGAGGAGTTCGGTGTTGCCCAGGAAGAACGCGCCGTTGCGCATCTCGGCGACGAGCAGTCCGCCGGGTGTCAGGTGGTCGTGGCAGCGCTTGAGGAACGCGGTCAGGTCGGCGTTGGTGTGGCAGTACAGGAACGCGCTGTCCAGACAGGTCACCACGTCGAAGACCCGGTCCAGCGCGAAGGTCCGCATGTCGCCGAGCACGAACTGAGCCCGGTGGTGCTCCCGCGCGTACGCGACCATCCGCTCCGAGCTGTCCAGCCCGACGACGTGATAACCGTTGCGCGCCAACCACCCCGCGTCGCGCCCGGTGCCGCTGCCGATGTCCAGCAGGGTCGAGCCGCCGCCGAAGCGGGTCACGATGTCGTGCACCCAGCGGGCGGCGACGTGGTCCGGGTCGGGGAACTGGTGCTCGTAGAGCGCCGGGTTGTCGGTCAGCAGGTTCTCGCCCAGGCTCATCGGGCCGCCTCTCGGGTCGGGGTCAGGACGCCTCGGCGGTGCAGCCACACCACGGCCGCCGCGCACCCCAGCCCCACGGCCACGCACACCAGCGACGCCGCCGCGCCGGACACGCCGAACACCCAGCCGACCAGCGCGTTGCCCGCCGTCGCCGCCAGGCCCGACACCAGGTAGAACACGCCGAAGTAGGTGCCGGACAGCCCGGCCCGGCCGAACGCGGGGATCAGCTCGTAGACGAACGGGTGCGCGATCATCACCCCCAGGGACAGGAAGAACGCGGCGACCAGCGGCCCGGCGAGACCACCCGCCCACACGTGGCTCAACGCCGTCGCGGTGAACCCGGCGCCCATCACGGCCATCCCGACCGCGATGGCCCGCCCGCGCGGCATCCGCCCGAACCACCGGGTCACCCGGACCTGCAACACCAGGGTCGCCACCGTCGAGACCAGGAACACCGCCGCCACCGCCCGCGCCGAACCGGTCAGCCGCTCGACCTCCAGCGGCAGCACCAGGTAGAGCTGGTTCTGCAGCACGAACATGCCGGTCAACGCCACCGTGAAGGCCAGGAACCGCTTGTCCGCCAGGCTCTCCCGCCAGTCGTCCAGCACGGTGCTCTCGTGCGGGGCCGCTTTCCGCGCGGGCAGGACGAGCGCCTGCGCCACGGTCAGCACGGCGAAGATCCCCGCCGCGACCAGCGCCGACACCCGGAAGTCCCACAGCAGCAACAGGCTGCCCAGCAGCGGACCGACCAGTGCGCCCGCCTGGGCGTAGACGTTGAACAACGCGAACGCGCCCGCCCGGTCCTCGGACTCCTCGGCGATGTACGCCCGCACGGCCGGGTTGAACAGCGCACCCGCGAGTCCGCTGAGGACGGACGCGGCGAGCAGCACGGTCATCGTCTCGCCGATCGCGAACAGGCCGAACCCCACCGTCCGCAGCGCACAGCCCGCGATGATGACCCGACGCGGCCCGAGCCGGTCGGACGCCGAACCGCCCAGCAGGAACAGACCCTGCTGGCTGAACGTCCGCACGCCCAGCACGACCCCGATCGCCGCCGCGGACAGGCCCACGTCGCCCAGGTGCGTGGCCAGGTAGGGGATGAGCAGGTAGAACCCGGTGTTGACGCCGAACTGGTTGACCAGCAGCAGCCGGACGGGCAGCGGGAACCGCCTCATCGCGGCACCACGCCGAGACCGGGCGCGCCGGTCAGCCGCAGGGTCCCGTCCTCGCCGCCGATGCCCCGCCACGGGTCGCGGGCGAGCAGGAGGTGGCCGTCCAGGTCGACCCAGCGGGCGTGCCCGGTGAGGTGCACGGCGGGCGCGATGCCCAGGGAGCTGGCGACCAGGCAGCCCAGCATGACGCCGAGGCCGGCCTCGCGGGCGGTGTCGATGATCTCGCGGGCCCTGGCGATCCCGCCGCACTTGGCGAGCTTCACGTTCACGCCGTCGACCAGGCCCGTCAACGCCTTCACGTCGTCGGCGGTGGCCGCGTCCTCGTCGGCGACCAGCGGCGCTGGGCAGCGTTCCTTCAGCCAGGCCAGCTCGTCGAGGCGGCCCGGCGGGAGGGGTTGTTCGAGGGCGTCCACGGGTGGCAGTCGGTCGAGCACGCGCACGGCCTGCTCCGCCGTCCAGCCCCCGTTGGGGTCGAGGATCAGCCGGGCGTCGGGTGCGGCTTGGTGGACCGCCCGGACGGTGGCCACGTCGTGCTCGCCACCGACCTTGACCTTGAGCACGGAGAACCCGCGTTCGGCCAGTTCGGCGGCCTGCGCGGCGCAGGCGGAGGGGTCGCCGATGCCGATGGTGAAGGCGGTCGGCGCGTCCGTCCACTGTGGATCGGCGATGAGTGCGTGGAGGGGCTTGTCCGCGCGCATGGCGAGCAGGTCGTGCACTGCGGCGTCGAGGGCGGCGAGCACGCCGGGGGGCAGCGGGGGGAGCCGGTCGAGGAGTTCCTCAGGGGACGAACCGGAAGCGATGGGCGAGACCTCGGTGAGCAGCTCGACGATCCGCGTCACGTCCAAGCCGTAGAACACGCTGGTCACGACCTCGCCGTGGCCCCGGACGCCGTCGTGCTCCAGCACCACGCGGACCGCGTCGCGCCGGGTCATCACCGACCGGGAGATCCGCAGCGGCGAGGCCAGGTCGAGGCCGTAGACGTGCCAGGAGAGCTTCACACCGGCACCCCCACCGCCTGCGTGCCCGAGAGGTTCGGCGCGGCGACGTTCGCGCACCGCGCCCAGCTGGTCACCTCGATCTCGCCGGAGTGCCCGATCTCCACCGGCCGGTCCGCGGGCACGCCCAGCAGGCCGCGGGACCGGCAGAAGTCGTCGTCGAAGATCGTCCCCAGGTACCGGTGCGGCCCGTCGGGGAAGATCGTCACCACCCGCGCGGACGGCTCCAGCCGGGCCACCCACGCCGACACCAGCGCGACCGCGCCGGTGCTCCAGCCGCCGGTGACGAACCCGTCGCGGGCCAGCCGCCGGCACGCGTCCACCACCTCGACCGGGCCGAGCCAGTGGACCTCGTCGAACTCGTGGTAGGCCACGTTGCGCGGGTGGATGCTGCTGCCCAGCCCGCGCATCACGCGCTGCCGCGCGGGCTGGCCGAAGATCGTGGAGCCCACGGTGTCCACGCCCACCAAGCGCAGCAGCGGCCAGTACCGGCGCAGCGCCGCGACGATGCCCGCGCTGTGCCCGCCGGTGCCGACGCTGCACACCAGCACGTCCGCGCGGTCCAGTTGCCGGACCAGTTCGCGGGCCAGACCGGTGTAGCCGGCCGGGTTGTCGGGATTGTTGTACTGGTCGGGCCAGTACGCGCCGGGCAGGCCGCGCAGCACGGTCTGCAACCGGTCCAGCCGCGCCTGCTGCCAGCCGCCGGTCGGGTGCGGCCGGTCGACGATCTCCAGCCGGGCGCCGTGGGCGCGCAGCAGCGCCCGCATCGACGGTTCCAGTTCGTGGTCCACCACCAGCACCACGGGGTGCCCCAGGGCTTGGCCCGCGAACGCCAGGCCGAGCCCGAGCGTGCCGCTGGTGGACTCCACGACCACCGCGCCCGGCTTGAGGTCGCCGCGTTTCTTGGCGGCTTGGAGCATGGCGACCGCCGAGCGCGCCTTCATCCCGCCCGCGCTGAGGTTCTCCAGCTTGGCCCAGAACCCGCCGTGCCGGTGGGGCAGCGGGGTGTCGATGCGGGCCAGCGGCGTGTTGCCGAGCAGGTCCAGCAGTGCTGCGCGCATGGTCACGGTTCCCGGTAGTGGAACAGGGTGGACGGGCCGCCGTGCAGCCAGAAGAACGGGTACGGCTCCGCCGAGACGGCCCGCGCGCCGTGGCCCAGGAACCAGGGCGCGACGGCGCTCGCGGTCTGGGCGAACAGGGTCACCGGCCGCCCGGTCGCGAGCAGCGCTTCGAACGTGCCGTTGCCCAGCGTCATGCCCGAGGCCAGGACCAGGTCGAAGTCCGTGTCGCGGAAGTCGGTGACGATCGGCTCGTCCCACTCCGTCCGGCCACCCTTGAGGTCGCACGGCACGTACCGGACGTCCCGGGCGCGCAGGTGCTGCAGCAGGGAGTTCACCACGCCGACGACCAGAACCCGTTGTCCCGGCTGGGGATCGAGCAGGTCGACCACGGCCCGCGCCCGGGACATGGATTTGGCCAGCGAGTCGCCCGCGTCGACGGTGACGTGCTTGGCGTTCGAGGTCTCATGCGGGTGGGCGTGCATGAGGTAGGCGTCGAGGGCGGCCGTGCGTACCGCCGCGTGCGGGTGGTCGAGGAGGTCGGCGACGGTGGTGCCGGCGCAGTCCGCCACGTCGGGCTCGTCGCCGGGTTCGACCGCGCACGACCCGACCGCTTCGCCGACCCGCAGGCTGACCACGGTGTTGCGGTAGGACTGGCCGCGGGTGGCGTGCCGGGCGCCCTGGCGGGTGGTGAACGCGACGCTGACCGCGCAGTCCGCCGGGTCGGGACCCAGTTCGGCGGTGCGGACCCGGCGCACGAGTTCGGCGAGGGTCACTGGTCGTCCTCGGCGTACCGGACGTTCATCCCCGCCACGACCTGCTCGGCGCGGGCTCGGGCGTCGTGGTCGGCCGAGGTGACCATGACGTGCCCGAGGTAGGTGTTGTTGCTGGTGGGCTCGCCCGCGCGGTGCCCGGCGGGCTTGACCGCCCGGTCCACGACGTCGGGGTGGTCCGGCGCGTCGATGCCCGCGATGACGCCCGCTTTCGGCGGCAGCAGGAAGGAGATGGCCGCGCTGCGCACCCCCGTTTCGCGCGGGCGCAGGTCGGGCTCCTCGCCGACGGCGAGCTGGGCGAACACGGCGGGCAGGTCGATGCCGGTGACGCGGCGGACCAGTTCGGTGATCTGGTTGCCGGCGGGTCGCGGGTTGACCTCGATGAGCTTGGGGCCGTCGGCGGTCAGCTTGACCTCGGTGTGCGCCACGGACTCGTCGAGGCCGAGCGCTTCGATGGCGGCGACGGCGGTGTCGATGGCCTGGTTCTTCTCCGCCTCGGTGAGGTCCGCCGGGAACATGTGGCCGCTTTCGACGAACCACGGATCACCCGCGATGCTCTTGTCCGTCACGCCGATGACGTGCGTGGTGCCGCCGGTGGTGACCGTCTCCACGCTCACCTCGGGGCCGACCAGCAGTTCTTCGAGCAGGACCGTGGTCACGCGGGGCTGGTTGCGGGCGTTGACCGGGAACGCCTCCAGCGCCAGGAACGCCTCCCGCAGCCCGTTCTCGTCCCGGACCGCCCGGACGTGCATGCCCGCGCACAGGTCCACCGGCTTGACGACCAGCGGGTAGCCCAGGTCGGCGGCGGCCTTGGCGGTGGCGGGCCAGTCGTGGGCGAGGGCCCAGCGCGGGCCGGGGACGTTCGCGGTGGCCTGGCGGGTGAGGTCCTTGCGGTAGGCGCGCTCGACGGCGTCGGCGGACGGGCCGGGGAGGCCGAGGTGGTTGGCGACCTTGGCGACGGTGGCCAGGTAGTAGTCGCAGGAGGAGATCACGCCGTCGAAGCGCAGCAGTTCGTGCGCCTTGTCCACAAAGGACAATAAGGAGTCGATGTCGTTGGTCTCGGCGGTGAGGACGTTGTCCGCGGTGAGCAGCGGGTGCGGGTGGCTGGGAGCCGAGCGCAGGTAGTGGTTGAGGTCGCGGGTGAGGAACGTGAACCGGTGCCCCGACTCCCGGATCGCGCGTGGCAGCAGGGTGCTCATCGCGCCCACCCAACTCTCGATCATCAGCAAGTGCGCCACGCGGGCTCCTCCGACGGTCCTCAAATCGGTGATCGTCGGGAATGGTAACCGTTATCAGTTTCAGTGCGTGCCACCGGGTGGGTGATCCGGGTCACGCGCGTGCGCCACTCGGCGGGAGAGGTGGGCGTGCGGGCCGCGATGTGGCTGGTCGACGAGCTGGACGAGGTGTGGGAGCGGCTCGCGCGTCGGGTACGGCTCGGCGGTGCCGGCTTCGGCTGGTGCTACGGCCGCTCTCAGTCGCCACCACGGCCGATGGGGCCGTCCGGACGCGTCGCGCGGACGGGTTTCCGGTCGGCGACCCGCCGGGCGGGCTTGCGGCGGAGCGCTCGGACGAGCGGGAACACCACCACGACCAGCAGTGACAGCGCGGGCACGGGGAGGCCGAGGACGAACTGGTCCAGGGCGTAGTCCGCCGCCGGCACCACCAGGCATGCGACGAACGCCCGACCCGACGCCGTGGGCGGCTTGCCCGGGCGCGCCCACGGGGTCCGGCCGAACGGCTTGGCCACCGACAGCCACACCTGGAACGCCAGCGCCGACGCCATCGGCAGCGATCCCACCCGCGTCAGCGTCGGCGAACCGCCGGGGTGCAGGTTGGGGCTGAGCACGAAGATCCCCACGTACAACTGGGTGAACGTCACCACCGTCTTCACGGCCACCCACCAGTGCCGGAAGAGCCCCCACGGCGTCAGGCCGGACAGCATCAACCCGCTGAACGCCGACGTCGTCGCCATGAACTGCAACACCTGCACGTCGATCAGCAGCGCCACGTCGAACGCCGCCGGGTTCTCCAGCGCGTGGTTCACCACCACGAACAACGCCAGCGCCATGCACATCCAGCCGGTGGAGGTGACGACGTGCAACCACACCAGCAACTTCCGCGCCAAGGCAGACCTCCTACAAGTAGCCGCACTACATATAGTACGACTACTTGTAGGTCACGCGGTCAGACGCGGCAGGGGCTGCCGCCCGGCTCACCCGGCAACGCCTCGACGTTGGCCTTCGCCTCGCCGAGCACCACATCGGTCAACGGGGTGTCCAGCACCAGCGCCTGCTGCACCACGCTGGTCGGGGTGGTCGTCGTGCTGTTCAACCGCAACGACCCGATCACCAGCGGGATGGTCAGCGGTGCGCTGCCCACGGTCACCGGTGCGCCGTTGATCGACAGGCTCGCGATGTGCGACGAGCCCACGAACCGCTCCGTGCCGTCCGGACCGCACGTCACCGCCGCGCTCGACTGGATCACGCCCACCTCGATGGTCACCAGCAGGCTCGAAATCCGCGTGTAGTCGATCCGCGACGACGAGATCGCGCCGTCACCGGCCATCGGCGGGGTGCCCGCGAGCACGTCCGGGGTCTGGTCGGTGCGCGCGGTCAGGGCGTTCGCGCGGACGTTGAGGATGCCCGAGTTGAGGTTGACGTTCGCGACTTCCTCGAAGTCGTCGGTGCACGGCACGTCCGGCGAGTTGGCCTGCGCGAAGATGATCCCGGCCAGGTTGAGCGCCGTGGCCTGGCAGGAGAACATACCGGTCCGCTCGGACGTCTTGATCCGCAGGTCCGACAGCACCGGGCCGGCCCCGTTCGGCGCGGCCGTCAGGGTCGCCCGCACCTCGATGTACCGGCCCGTCTTGGCGAACTTCACGCCGTTGGACACCGCGGTGAACGCCTCACCGGCCAGGCCGGCCTCGGTGTCGGACGTGCGCGCCTCCACCACGATCGACGTGCCCGCGGGAACGCTGCCCTGCGCCTCGGTGTTCCAGGTGACGGTGCCCCAGGTCTGGCCCGCGACGCCGCCGTCCTGCACCACCGACCACGTCCCGACCGGGGCGGTGATCTCGCCCAGCACGGACCCGGTCATGTCGCTGTAGTTGTACGGCCCCGCGCCGTCGCCGAGGTCCACGGTCAGGTCGACCGCGCCGACCGGGAACCCGCCGTTGCCGATCGGACCCGCCGCCGGGTCGATGCGCATGGCGTTGTTGGTGGTGATGTTGGTGACCCACACCTTGCCGTTGCTGTCCACCGCGACGCCGGTCGGGCCGGTGCCGCCGGGCAGGGTCACGTTGCCGACGTACGTGCCGTCGGTGCGCAGGTGGCCGACCGTGGTGGCGCCGAACAAAGCGTGCGCGACCCACACGTTGCCGTTCTTGTCGACCGCGACGCCCTGCGCGTTGGCGCTGCCGTGCGCGAAGGTGCCCAGCACGGTGCCGTCCGGCGCGAGCTTGACGACCTGGTTGCCGCTGAGCTTGGTGTGCCAGATGTGCCCGGTGTTCGGGTCCAGGCCCAAGCCGTAGTCGCCGTGCGAGGCGTCCAGGCACTGGCCGGACGCGGTGCCCGGCTCGTAGCGCAGCAGGTTGGCGCCGAACCGCGCCGACCACAGCGTGCCCGCCTGGTCGACCAGCCCGCCGTACCCGCCGCAGCCCAGGCTGAACGGCGCGCCCAGCGACGAGCCGTCCACGCCGGAGATCTTCTCGTGCTGGGTGTTGGAACCACCGGTCCACAGGTCGTTGTTGGCGTCCACCGCGACCGTGCGGGTGTTGGTGCCGGCGACCCGGCTGTAGGTGATGACGCACTCGTCGGCCGCCGTGGTGACGCCGCCGTTGTCGTCCGCGCCGCCGGCGTTGGTCCACGGCCGGATGTCGCCCAGGCCGCGCGAGGTGGCGTACAGGCCGTCGCCGTTGCGGTCGGCGCACGTGTTGTACGCGAAGGGTCCCTTGAGGTAGTCGCCGGCGGGGTTGGCGGTGCCGTCGGCGTTCGCCCTGGTGCCGCCCAGGATCACGCCGACGCGGGTGACGGAACCCTTGCCACCGGTGGCCTCGTCGCGGTTGGACAGCCACGTGTTGCCGAGCTTGTCCACGGTCGTGCGGGACGGGTTGCGGCCCCGGCCGTCCGGCGCGGACCGCCACTCGCCGACGATCGCGCCGGTGTTGACGTCGATGCGGACCATCGTGCCGCGCGCGGACGCGGCCACGTTGACGAACGGGAAGAACGCGGTCTCCCGGTCGAGCTGGAGCTGGTCGTTGTTCGGCGCGTCGTGGTTGACGTCCTGGAGCACGCCCTGGTCGAAGTCGGCGTCGAGCGTGTAGAGCACGTCCGAGCCGGGGACGGGCGCCGCGGCGGCGATGCCCGCGGGCAGGGCCACCAGGGTCGCGGGCAGGACGAACACGCCCGCGGCCAGGGCCGCCAGGGATCTTCGGGCTTGGTGCATGGGGATCTGCCCTTCTTGGGGAGAAGCAGGTTTCGGGCATTTCCGTCACGTGACACCCGGATGTCGGGCCACTTCGTGAACCTGTTACGGGAGCGGGGTGCGCGAGTGTTCTGCGGCCGCCGAAATCGGGTCCCGAATTCATCCCGACGGCGCTCCGGGGTGCTGCTCGCGGCCCAGTCGCCCGCCTGCGCCTCGTGGCCGCGCCCGGCGTGTCGCGACCCGGACAGCCCAGCGGTTGCGCCGTTCCGGTCGTTCCGGGACGAAGTCCGCCGGGCGCGGTTCGGCCACCTCTCCGCCATTGAGCGGACACCGGGAATTCGCCCAGTTCACCGAATGGACCACGAACGCCCCGGCCGGCTTGACAAGCGCGCGCGGCGGAACGGAAGCTCCGCTGGCCCGGAACGCGCCCGGGAACCCCCGAAGCCCCCGAGGAAGGTTCGCCCCCGTGACGAAATCCCTGCGGCTGGCCGGTGTCGTCGCCACCGCCCTGGCCCTGCTCGCCGCCTGCGGCACGCCGCCGCCCAAGGACGGCGCGGGCAGCACCTCCTCCGCGTCCACCGCCACGTCCGCCGCCGATCTCGGCGGGCTGGACAAGCTGGTCGAGGCGGCCAAGAAGGAGGGCAAGCTCAACGTCATCGCGCTGCCGCCGGACTGGGCCAACTACGGCGAGATCATCAAGGCGTTCGAGGCCGAGTACGGCATCAAGGTCGACTCGGCTCAGCCGGACGCCTCCAGCCAGGAGGAGATCAACGCCGCCAACCAGCTCAAGGGCAGCGACCGCGCGCCGGACGTGTTCGACCTGGGCCTCAACGTGGCCCTGGCCAACAAGAACCTGTTCGCGCCCTACCGCGTGCAGACCTGGGACGACATCCCCGCTGAGCTGAAGGAGCCCAGCGGGCTCTACTACGGCGACTACGGCGGCTTCATGTCCATCGGCTACGACGCCGCCAAGGTGCCCGCGCCGACCACGGTCAAGGACCTGCTCAAGCCCGAGTACCAGGGCAAGGTCGCGCTCAACGGCGACCCGACGCAGGCCGGCGCGGCGTTCTCCGGCGTGGTCATGGCGTCGCTGGGCAACGGCGGCTCGGCCGACGACATCGCGCCCGGCGTCGAGTTCTTCAAGCAGCTCAAGGCCGCCGGCAACTTCCTGCCGGTCGACCCGACGCCCGCGACCATCGAGTCCGGCCAGACCCCGGTCGTCATCGACTGGGACTACACCAACGCCGCGCAGACCGCGAAGCTCGCCGGCAAGGCGGACTGGAAGGTCGTGGTGCCGCAGGGCGCGCAGGTCGGCGCCTACTACAACCAGGCCATCAACAAGGACGCGCCGCACCCGGCCGCCGCGCGCCTGTGGCAGGAGTTCCTGTACTCCGACAAGGGCCAGAACCTCTACCTCAAGGGCCTGTCCCGGCCGGTGCGGCTGGACGCCATGGTCAAGTCCGGCAAGGTGGACGCCGACGCGCACGCCAAGCTGCCCAAGACCGACGGCAAGCAGGTGTTCCTGACCCAGGAGCAGGCCGACAAGGCCAAGAAGACCTTGTCCGAGACGTGGGCGCAGGCGGTGGGCTGACCGCATGGTCGCACCCGTCTCCACGGCCGCCGGGAGTGGCCCGCAGGCCGCTCCCGGCGGCTCCGGCCGGTCGTGGCTCGCCTGGCTGGTCGTCGTGCCGTTCCTGGCCTACGTAGGCACGTTCCTGCTCTACCCGACGGTGCTGGTGCTGGCCGGGGCGTTCCAGGACTCGTCCGGCGGGTTCACCCCGGACAACCTCGCGGCGCTGACCGAGGGCGTGTACCTCCAGGCGTTCCTGCGCAGCGTCGAGCTGTCCGCGCTGACCGCCGTGCTGGGCGCGGTGTTCGGCGCGCTGCTGTCGTGGGCGGTCGCCTCCGGGAAGCCGGAGGGGTTGCTGCGGCGCGTGGTCGTGGCCGGGTCGGGGGTGCTGGCGCAGTTCGGCGGTGTGCCGCTGGCGTTCGCTTTCCTCGCCACGGTGGGGTTCCAGGGGTTCGTCACCCGGTTCCTGCGGGACTGGTTCGGGATCGACCTGTTCGCGGGCGGGGCGTGGCTGTTCGAGCTGCCCGGGTTGACGCTGGTCTACACGTTCTTCCAGATCCCGTTGATGGTCATCGTCTTCCTGCCCGCGCTGGACGGGTTGCGTCCACAGTGGAGGGAGGCGGTGGACAGCCTCGGCGGCTCGGCGTGGACGTATTGGCGGCACGTCGGCGGGCCGATCCTGCTGCCCGCTTTCCTGGGTGCGTTGCTGTTGTTGTTCGCCAACGCTTTCTCCGCGTACGCGACGGCCGCGGCGCTCGTGTCACAGGGATCGCCGATCGTGCCGTTGCAGATCCGGGGCGCGTTGACCGGCGAGGTCCTGCTGGGGCAGGAGAACCTGGGCAAGGCGCTCGGGTTGGGCATGGTCGTGGTGGTGGCGGTGGCGATGGGCCTGTACGCGGTGCTGCAACGGAGGTTCGCGCGGTGGCAGTAGTCGTGCGGCGGCTGGTGCTGCTGGTGCTGGGGGCGTTCTTCCTGGTGCCGCTGCTGGCGATGGCCGAGTTCTCCACGCGGGGCGCCGGCGGGTCGCGCAGCCTGGAGTCGTGGACCGCGATCGGGTCGGACCCGGACCTGGTCGAGGCGATCCTGGCGTCGGTGCAGCTGGCCGTGACCAGTTCGGTGCTGGTCCTGGTGCTGCTGGTGCCGACGATGACGTGGATCCGGCTGCGGCTGCCGGTGCTGCGGCGGCTGGTGGAGTTCCTGTGCCTGCTGCCGATCACGATCCCGGCGATCGTGCTCGTGGTCGGCATGGCGCCGCTGTACGCGTGGGTGGACTACTTCCTGGGCGACTCGCCGTGGACGCTGACGTTCGCGTACGCGGTGCTGGTGCTGCCGTTCGCGTACCGGGCGATCGACGCGGGGTTGTCCGCGATCGACCTGAAGACGCTGGCCGAGGCGGCGCGGTCGTTGGGCGCGTCCTGGGGGACCGTGCTGGTGCGGGTCGTGGTGCCCAACATCCGCACGGCGCTGATCGGGGCTTCGCTGCTGTCGGTCGCGTTGGTGCTGGGGGAGTTCACCATCGCGTCGCTGTTGAACTTCGACACGTTGCAGGTGCAGGTGAACCTGCTCGGCAAGCGGAACGCGGGCGTGTCCATCGCGGTGTCGTTGCTGAGCCTGCTGTTCGCGTTCGTGCTGCTGTTCCTGCTGTCGTTCGTTGGCGGGCGGCGGGGTTCCTCCGCCGTCGAGGAAGGCTGAGGGATGGGTTACCTGGAGTTGCGCGGGCTGCGCAAGTCGTTCGGCGGGCAGCCGGCGCTGGCGGGGCTGGACCTGTCGCTGGCCGAAGGTGAGCTGGTCAGCCTGCTGGGACCGAGCGGGTGCGGCAAGACGACGGCGCTGCGCATCGTCGCGGGCTTCGAGACCGCCGACGCCGGGTCGGTGTCGGTCGGTGGGCGGGATGTCACCGGTGTGCCCGCGAACAAGCGGGACATGGGCATGGTCTTCCAGGCCTACAGCCTGTTCCCGAACATGACGGCGGCGCAGAACATCGCGTTCGGGCTGCGCCTGCGGCGGTCCGGGAACCGCGCTCGGCGGACGTCGGAGCTGCTGGACCTGGTCGGCCTGGGCCACCTGGCCGGGCGGTACCCGCACCAGATGTCCGGTGGCCAGCAGCAGCGGGTGGCGCTGGCCCGGGCGTTGGCGATCGAGCCCCGGGTGTTGTTGCTGGACGAGCCGCTGTCCGCTTTGGACGCCAAGGTGCGGGTGGCGTTGCGGGACGAGATCCGGCGGATCCAGACGTCGTTGGGGATGACGACGTTGTTCGTCACGCACGACCAGGAGGAGGCGCTGGCCGTCTCGGACCGGGTGGGCGTGATGTCGCAGGGGCGGTTGGAGCAGCTGGACACGCCCGCGGTGGTGTACCGGAACCCGGCTTCGGCGTTCGTGGCGCAGTTCGTGGGTGTGACGAACACGGTCCACGGGGTTGCCGAGGATGGTGGGGTGCGGGTGGGCGCGGTCCGGGTGGAGGCTGAGCATGAGGTCGACGCGGGTTCGGACGTGAAGGTCATCGTGCGGCCGGAGGACATCGGGATCGCCCAGCACAGCGGGCAGGCGAACGGGGCGCTGGTGGGCAGCGTGGTGACGCAGAGCTTCCTGGGGGCGGTGACCCGGGTGTCGGTGCGGTTGGCGGGGGACGGGCAGGAGGTCCGGGTGGACCAGCCGTCCAGTCGGGCGGGGGACTTCCCGGTGGGGACGGCGGTGGCGTTGGACCTGTCGCGCGTGATGGTCGTCGAGGCCTGACCCCCGCGCCGCAGGCGCTCCTGGGCTTGCCAAGCCACAGCGGGCCTCGGTTCGTCCCCGTACAGCCTGCCGGAGGCAACCACACTTCGGTCTTCTGAGCAACCACGCTTTACCGGTTGCTCAGAAGACCAAAGCGTGGTTGGGCTGCGCCCAGGCCGTACGGGGGACGAACTGGATCGGC
The DNA here is from genome assembly GCF_031180885.1 of Saccharothrix sp. Classification (GTDB taxonomy): domain Bacteria; phylum Actinomycetota; class Actinomycetes; order Mycobacteriales; family Pseudonocardiaceae; genus Actinosynnema. Next base: position 5,306 of record NZ_JAPSLK010000075.1, on the reverse strand, counting down.
GCGGGTGAGAACGACGACAGCAGTGCCGGCAGGGCCGCCGCCGGGAACGCCCAGGTGATCAATCCTCGCTGAGTCGGGCAAGGTGGGCGGGTCACGATCCTGGAGGCGGGGCGGGCCACGTTGGAGATCACCGACCCGCCGCACGCCGAGTACATCGACGAGGTGGAGGTCGGGTGGCGGGTCGCCGGGCACATCCGGGTGGCGTTCGAGGTCGACGACTCGACGGCGACCACGCGAGAGCTGGAGCAGGCGGGGGGCGACGGTCGTGGCCGAGCCGACCAGGACGCCGTGGAACTCGTTGAACGCCCGGCTGGAAGCGCCCGGCGGGCTCCAGCTCACGCTGTTCACCGAGTTGGGCGAGCCCACCGAGCACGAGCCCACCGAGCCCACCGAGCACGAGCCCACCGAGCACGCCGAGTGACGGAAAAGGGGCCTGTCCGGAAACCGGACAGGCCCCTCACGTCCCAGGACTACCGCGGGAACAGCTCCCGGTAGTGGCCCTGCGTCTGGACGTTCAGCTCACCCACGCGGACCAGCTTCGCCGTCGCGGTCCGCGGGTCGCGGATGTCCAGGACGTCGAAACCCTTGGCCATGTCGGAGGAGTAGATGTAGCCGTTGTAGTAGTACGTCGACCACGCACCACCGCCCTTGCGGTCGGGCAGCGGGCCGCGCTCGAACCAGCCGATCTCCTTGGGGTTGCGGGAGTCGGTGAAGTCCCACACCGAGATGCCGCCCTGGTACCACGCCTGCACCATGATGTCGCGGCCCTGGACGGGGATCAGCGAACCGTTGTGCGCCACGCAGTTCTCGGAGTCGGCCTGGGTCCGGGAGATCTTGTAGTACGACCGGAACTCCAGCTTGCGGGCGTCGCCCTCGCCGGTGATGTCGTAGATGCCGTCCGCACCGCGCAGCGGGCCGATCTTCGGGTTGCAGGTGGCCGCGCCGCCGCCGCCCAGCTCGTCGGTGAAGACGACCTTGGTGCCGGCGTTGTTGAACGTGGCCGAGTGCCAGAACGCGAAGTTCACGTTGTCCTGCACGCGGTGGATCTCGCGGGGCTTCTCCCGGTCGGAGATGTCCCACAGCACGCCGTCACCCATGCACGCGCCCGCGGCCAGGTCCTTGGACGGGTACACGGTGATGTCGTGGCAACCGGACGTGGCGCGCACGTAGCCGGTGTCCACGGTGCCGTCACGGCCCGGGTTGCCGCCGTCGGGGAACAGCACCGTCTCGGACAGCACGAAGGCCGAGGTCGGTTCGGCCAGCGGCACCTTGACGATGGAGATCAGGTCGTGCGGCGTCTTGCAGTCCGGGAACGTGTCGTTCGGCCCGTAGGACGAGACGTACACGTAGACGTCCTTGCCCTTCTTGTCGGGCACGAGCGTGTGGGTGTGGGAACCGCACTTCGTCTCCACCGACTTGATGTAGCGCGGGTTGCGCTTGTCGGAGATGTCGAAGATCTTGATGCCCTCCCACGCGGCCTTGTTCGTGGCCGACAGCGGGGTGCTGGAGCACGAGTCGTCGGAGCGCGACGAGTCGGTGGACAGGAACAGCAGGTTCCCCTTCACCGAGATGTCGTTCTGCGAGCCCGGGCACAGCACCGTCGCGGCGATCTTCGGCTTGTGCGGGTTGCGGATGTCGTAGACCACGAACCCGTCGTAGTTGCCGTCGAACGCGTAGCCGTCCTGGAAGGCCAGGTCCGACCACGTGGACGCCTCGGTGAACGGAGCCGGCTTCGGCAGGTTCGCGAGGTGCTTGATGTTGCGGGTGTGGCGGATCTCGTCGACACCGGGGATGCCGGTGTCGGCCTGGGCGGGCTCGGACAGCTGGGCCTCCGACAGCCCGGCCACCTCCGCGTCCACCTCGGGCTCCGCGAGCGCTTGCGGACCGAGCACCAGCGACGAGGCGGCGAGTGCCAGCGCCCCCAGGGCCGCGCCGGCTCTGCGGCGGCGGGCCGAATCGCGTGCGTTCACTTCAGGTCTCCCCTTCCGAACCTGTAGCAGGGACCGCAGTATTACCTTTTGCATGGCTAACCACCAGACCCATTCGTCGGTAAGGAGCAGTCTTCCGGCAGCTGGAACGTGCGGGTAACTTGTCGAGCCGAGTCGAGGGGGTCGTGGCAGATGCGGATCTTGTTCGTGGCGGCGCTGGTCGCTTTCCTGGCGGCGTGCACGGCGAAGACGGACGACGCGCCGCCGGTGATCGTCCCGAAGGGACCGGGCGAGCAGGCGCAGACGCTCGCGCCGGAGGACGTCGGCACCGACCGGTGGGTCGCGCCCAACGAGGCGGACCTGACCTACGTGGTGAGCATGATCGAGCACCACAAGCAGGCGCTGGAGATGTCCGCGCTGGCGCCCGAGCGCGCCCAGAACGAGACGGTGAAGGCGCTGGCGTCGCGCATCTACGACACCCAAGGGCCGGAGATCGGCGGGATGGAGCAGTGGCAGCGCCAGTACGGCGAGAAGGCCCCCGCGCACGGCCACTCCGGCAAGATGCCCGACGTGGACCACGGGTCCATGCCGGGCATGGCGACCGCCGAGCAGATGAACGCCCTGAAGAACGCGCGCGGCGCGGACTTCGACCGGATGTTCCTGCAGTTGATGATCGCTCATCACGAGGGCGCGCTGAAGATGGCCGTGGACCTGCTGAAGGCGGGCGTGGACCCGCGCGTGCAGGAGATGGCCAACGACGTGCTGGTGTCCCAGCAGGACGAGATCAACACGATGAAGTCGATCACGATCAGCTGAGCACGAGGTCCTCGCTGGGCTGGAAGGTCTCCACGGCGTTGCCCGTCACGTGGCGGGCGATGCCGGCGTTGCGCCGGTGCGCCTCCTTGAACGACGCCGAGGCGACCCACGCCTTGAAGTCCTCCTCGGTGTCGAACTCGTTCACCGAGACGTAGGGCTGGTCGGGGCGGGTGGGGCGCAGCAGCGTGCTGCGGCGCAGGCCGGGCACGCCGGGCAGGTAGGTCCGCATGTTGTCCCGGAAGTGGGCCTCGAACTCCTCCGCGCGCTCGGCGGGCACGAACAGGCGGTTGGTCGCGACGAACATCCGGCACCTCCACGGTTCCCGACGGGGAGTTCCCGACGCTGCGTAGGCAACTATTCCAACGCGGCGTCGGGAAAACAAGGGGGTAGGCTCTGGCGCGTGCCCAGGATCAGCGCCGAGACCCTCGCGGAGCACCGCGCGAACCGGTTGCGGTCCCTGTTGGCCGCGGGCCGGGAGATCGTCGCCGAAGAGGGGCCGGACGCGTTGACGCTGGCCGCGCTGGCCCGGCGGGTCGGCCTGTCCCGGCCGTCGCTCTACGAGTACTTCAAGTCCCGCGAGGAACTGGTCGCGGCGATCGTGACCGACGAACTGCCCGACCAGGCGCGGCGGCTGGCGGCGGCGGTGCACGCGGTGTCCGGGGTGCCGGCCAAGGTCGAGGCCTACCTGCGGACCGTGCTGGAGATCATCGTGGACGGCAGCCACGGCGCGGTCGTCGCGCTGTCGGCGCACGCCCTGCCGGAGGAGTCGCGGCGGCGGATCCGGGCCGAGCACGAGAAGCTCCTGGCGCCCCTGGTCGGTGTGCTGCTGGAGGCGCGCGTGCCGCAACCGGGGTTGCGGGCGCTGCTGATCCACGGGTCCGTGGAGGCGGCGGCGCGGACGTTGCGGCCCGGGGACGTTCCGCAGAGCGAAGCGGTCGTCGCCGCCCTGCTCGACCAGACCCTGCACGGCCTCGGATCGCGGACCTCCTAGCATTGCCCGCGTGATCTTCAACCGCAAGCGCCTGCCCGACCTGACCGCACCGCTGGTCGGCGCCGCCCGCCGTGGTGACGAGCCCGCCTTCGACCAGGCGCTGGACGCCGTCCGGAAGCGGGCGGCGCGGGCCGACGTGGCGGAGTTGTCGGAGGCGGTCGGGGTGCTCGGGCCGGTGCTGGCCGAGGAGCCGGCGGAGTTCGGGCGGCTGGCCGTGGTGGTCGGCGGCCTGCTGGAGGCGGGTGCGGAGCCGGGACCGGAGTTGGAGACGTTGGCGCGTCGGGTCGCCGAGGCTCTGGAGCAGCGGTGGGCGTCGGCGGAGGACTGGGCGCGCGGGTTGCTGATCCCGTTGCAGCGCAAGGAGGTTCGTCGCGCGCTACCGCACCGCGAGCGCCTGGTGCGCGCCGCGTCGGACGCCTCGGAGGTCGGTCCGGCCGAGTGGCTGGTCGGTCTGCTGACGGTCCTCGACGACGAACGACTGATCGTCCTGCACCGCCCGTCCGGGTTGGGGTACGAGGTGACGATCGGCGGCATCGGCGACAACTTCCAGTTGCACACCCTGCTCGCGGCGACCCTGATCGGCGACCCGGCGCAGGGCCTCGTCCCCGGCACTCCACCGGACCCGGCGTGGGTCGCCGCGGCCTCGGACGGCGACGACCTGGAACCCGCCGGCGGCATCCGCGGCCAGTTCAACCTGGTGGACGCCCACGGCGAGTGGATCTGGAACGAGGGCCGGCCCGCCGACATCCCCGAGTTCGACGGCCGCCGCGTAGTCGTGCTCGACCCGCCCGCCTACCCGCGCACCTGGAACGCGGGCCGCGCCTACCCGCACATGCCGCCGACGATCACCCTGGACCGGGTGCTGCCGAACGCGGAAGCGGCGGCGTGGTTGGCGAAGACGACCCCGGACACCCGGCTGTCCTAAACCATCTTCGCAAGTCTCGGCCTCCGCACCCGACCACACGGCCCGCGTTGCCGCGCGGGCAGTCCGCCGAGCGGGCACACCTCAACTTGGGCTTCTTGCTTGTGTCATCCCCGTATGGCCCGCCCGAAGGGCTACCACAGATTTCCCGGGTGCAGCCGAAATTTTTTGTGAGGAACGAGCAAAAAATTTTAGCGGCACCCGGGAAATCTGTGGTCGGCTTTGCCGGGTCATACGGGGATGGCACAAGCAAGAAGCCCCCGCAGTTGTCGTTGTGTCATCCTTGGTGGCTCGCCCGCCGGCGAGGCTCTTTTGATCTTTAGAATTGCGCTTCCCTGCTCAAGTCCACGCTTCGCGGGGCTCAACGCAACGCGCTCCGCGCTGCTGGAGGAGGAGCGCGCTTCGCGCTCTTGAACAGCGCTGACGCGCTCTCAAGCTCGAACGCGCTGCGCGCTCTCAAGATCACAAGCGCCTCGCCGGCGGGCAGACCACCGATGGGGGAGGAAGGGCGTCGGTTCCCCCACCGCATGGCCTGGCAAAGCCAACCACGCTTTGGTCGGGTGCCGCTGAAATTTTTTGCTCGTTCCTCACAAAAAATTTCGGCCGCACCCGACCAAAGCGCGGTAGCCCTTCGGGCAGGCCATACGGT
>NZ_JAPSLK010000015.1 GCF_031180885.1 Saccharothrix sp. | reverse complement strand
GGTTGCGGAAAGGACCGAAGCGTGGTTGGGCTGCGCCCAGGCCGTACGGGGGACGAACCGAGGCCCTTCCTGTGGCTTCGCAAGCCCGACCAAAAGCAGCGCCTGCGGCGCGAAAAGCAGCCGCTGCGCGGCGAAAAGCCCAAAGCAGCCGCTGCGCTACGAAAACCCCAAAGCAGCCGCTGCGCGGCCAAAAGCAAGCAGCCGCTGCGCGGCAAGAGCAGCAGCTTTGGGGATCGTCAGGCGATCAGGCGCTGGTTCGCTTCACCATCGACGTGGGCAGGAGCAAGAACGGCGGCAGGTTCTCCTCCCCCGCCAGCTCCGCCATCAACCGCCACGTCATGGTCCGCCCCAACTGCTCGACATCCTGCCGAATAGTGGTCAACGGCGGCACCGCGGTCGAAGCGATCATCAAGTCGTCGAAACCGACCACCGCGACATCCTCAGGCACCCGCTTCCCATGCGCATGAAGCGTCTGCAAAGCCCCCAACGCCATGATGTCCGCCGCGACAAAAACAGCATCCAACTCCGGCTCGCGCCCCAGCAGCTCCTCCATGGCCGCCGCGCCGCTCTCCGGAGTGAAGTCCCCATAAGCAACCAGATCGACCGGCAACCGGGCCTGCGACATCCCGCGCTTCCACCCGGACAACCGGTCCATGCCCACCGCCATGTCCCGCGGCCCCGCGATGGTCGCCACCCGCCGACGCCCCAGCGACGACAGGTACCGCGCCGCCTCCATGGCCCCGTTGAAGTTGTCCGAGTCCACATAAGGCACGCCGCCGGCGCCCAGCGGCCTGCCGCCCACGACGGTCGGCAGGCCCGCGTCGGCGAGCGTCCTGGGCAGCGGGTCCTGGCCGTGGAGGCTGATCACCAGCACCCCGTCGACGTGGCCGCCGCACAGGTAGTTCACCAGGTCCTGCTCGTCGCCCTCCTTGCTCATCATGAGGACGAGCTGGACCCGCTTGCCCGCCAGTTCGGCGTGCACACCGCGCAGGACGCCCGCGAAGAACGGGTCCGCGAGCACCCGGCTGCCCTGCTCCGACACGACCAGCGCGATGCAGTTCGCGCGGCTGCCGGCGAGCGTGCGCGCCGCCTGGTTGGGGCTGTAGCCGAGGCGCGTGATGGCCTGGTGGACCGCTTCACGCGCCTTCAAGCTGACGTACGGTTCGCCGTTGATCACCCGTGACACGGTGGACTTGGACACCCCGGCGGCCCGGGCCACCTCTTCGAGCCGGGTGTTGGGTCGGCGCGCCTTGGGCGGGTCAACGGCATCGGTCACGAGGCGGCCGTCGCTGCGAGCGCGTTGCCCCGGGCAACCTTCGAGTACCACATGGCGCTCATCTTAGGTGTCCGCACCTGCGTCTCGTAGTCGACATGCACGATCCCGAACCGCTTGGCGTAACCCTCGGCCCATTCGAAGTTGTCCATCAGCGACCACGCGAAGTACCCGCGCAGGTCGACGCCCTCCTGGATGGCCTCCCACGCCGCCCGCAGGTGCGAGTCGATGTAGTTCAACCGGTCGACGTCCTCGATCGAGCCGTCGGAGGAGATCGAGTCCGGGTAGGCCGCACCGTTCTCGGTCACGTACAGCGGGATGTCGGTGTACTCGCGGGCGACTCGGACCAGCACCTTCTTCAACCCGTCCGGCTCGACCTCCCAGTCCATGTCCGTGCGCGGCAGGCCGCGGCTGGGGAAGGACACGTGCTCGGCGCCCACCCACGGCGAACCGGTGGCCCGCCGACCCTCGGCGACCGGGGCGGGCGGCTCGGGCGTGGCGCTGACGAAGTGCTCGGCGTAGTAGTTCACGCCCAGCTGGTCCAGCGGGGTGGAGATGATCTCCAGGTCGTTCTCCCGGATGTGCTTGGTGAACCCGTACGGCGTCAGGTCCTGCACGACGTCCTCCGGGTACTCGCCCTTGAACAGCGGGTCCAGGAAGATCCGGTTCTGCAGGCCGTCCAGCCGCCGGGCCGCGTCCAGGTCGGCCGGGTCGTCGGGGTCGGCCGGGATGATCGGGTACATGTTCAGCGTGATGCCGACCTTGGCCTCCGCCGACTGCGAGCGAATCGCTTCGACGGCAAGACCGTGCCCGAGCAGCAGGTGGTGGACCGCGGCGACCGCCGCCTCCGGCTCCTGGCGGCCGGGCGCGTGGACGCCGGCCGCGTAGCTCAGGAACGACGAGCACCACGGCTCGTTCAACGTGGTCCAGTTGACCACCCGGTCGCCCAGCGCGCCCACGACCGACTCGGCGTACTCGGCGAACCGGTACGCGGTGTCCCGGTTGGTCCAGCCGCCCTTGTCCTCCAGGGCCTGCGGCAGGTCCCAGTGGTAGAGCGTGAGCCAGGGGGTGATCCCCTTCGCCAGCAGCGCGTCGACCAGCCGGGAGTAGAAGTCGAGCCCCGCCTGGTTCACCGGGCCGCCGTCGGGCCGCACCCGCGGCCAGGCGGTGGAGAACCGGTAGGCGTGCAGACCCAGGTCGGCCATCAGTTGGACGTCGGCGTCCACGCGGTAGTAGTGGTCGGCCGCGGGCTCACCGGTGTCGCCGCCGACGACGGCGCCCGGCACCTCGCAGAACGTGTCCCAGATGGACTTGGTGCGACCGTCCGCAGTGGTCGCGCCCTCGACCTGGAACGCCGCGGTCGCGGCGCCCCAGACGAAGCCCTCGGGAAAGGAAATCGACTCCACAGCTACCCCTTCACAGCACCCTGCATGATCCCGGCGACGATCTGCCGCCCGAGGACGAGGAACACGAGCAGAATCGGGACCGTGGCCAGCGTGGTCCCGGCGAGCACGAGCGAGTTGTCGACGTAGTAGCCGCTCTGGAGCTTCTCCAGGGCCACCTGCATGGTCGGGTTCTCCGCGTTGAGCGCGACCAGGGGCCAGAGGAAGTCGTTCCAGGACATCATGAACGTGAAGACGCCGAGCATCGCGGCGGCCGGGCGCACGGCGGGCAGGCACACGTGCCAGAAGGTCCGCAGCATGCTGCACCCGTCCATGCGGGCGGCTTCGATCAGCTCGTCGGGGACGGCGTCCACGATGTACTGGCGCATCCAGAACACGCCGAAGGCGGTGATCAGGTTGGGCACGATGACCGCGCCGAGCGTGCCGGACCAGCCGAACTCCGCCATCGCCATGTACAGCGGGATGATCCCGAGCTGGGTCGGCACGGCCAGGGTGGCGACGACGAACACCAGCAGCGGGCCGCGGCCCTTGAAGCGCAGCTTGGCGAACGCGAAGCCGGCGAGCGTCGACAGCAGCACGACCGACAGGGTCACCGTGCCGGAGACGATGATGCTGTTGCCCAGCGCCTTCCAGAACGGGATGGTGTCGAACACGCGTGCCGCGTTGGTGAAGAACTTGCCGCCGGGCAGCAGGGGTGCGTCGGCGGCGTCGTCGTTGCTGGCCACGACGAACGACCAGTAGAACGGGAAGGCGGACCCGAGGATGAACGCGATCAGCGGTCCGTAGACGGCGAACCCGGGCCGCTTGACCAGTGACGACGACCCGCCCCGGCGGGTGCGCGCCGCGGTGTCTGACTTCTGGAGCACGTCAGCCCTCCCCGGTGCCGGCGAGGCGGCGGGTGAGCAGGAAGTTGATCCCCGCGATGGCGATGATGATCAGGAACAGCACCCAGGCCATGGCCGAGGCGTAACCGAGGTCCTGCGACTGGAAACCGGACTGGTACATGTAGAGCACGACCGTCTGGTACTGGTTGGTCGCACCGCCGTTGCTGCTCCCGGCGGGCGCGAACAGCTTGGGCTCGGTGAAGATCTGCAACCCGCCGATGGTCGAGGTGACGATGACGAAGATCAGCGTCGGGCGCAGCAGCGGCAGGGTGATGCTGAAGAACTGGCGCACCCGGCTCGCGCCGTCCACGATGGCGGCTTCGTAGACGTCCCGCGGGATGGCCTGCATCGCGGCGAGCACGATCAGCGCGTTGTAGCCGGTCCAGCGCCAGTTGACCATGGTGGCGATGGCGACGTGGCTCCACCACCGCTCGGCCTGCCAGTCGATCCGGTCGAACCCGAAGAACTCCAGCAGGTTGTTGATCATGCCGTACTGCGGGCCGAACAGGTCGCCGAAGATGATCGTCAGCGCGACCAGGCTGGCCACGTAGGGCAGCAGGACGCCCATCCGCCACGCGGTCCGCGCGCGCAGCGCGGTGTTGAGCAGCACCGCCAGCAGCACCGCGACCACCACCTGCGGGCCGCTGGAGAGCACGAAGATGCTCAGCGTGTTGACCAGCGCGTTCCAGAACTGGTCGTCGGTGGCCAGGGTGACGTAGTTCTCGACGCCGATGAACGGCGTCTCGTCGGCGCCCAGCTCCCAGTCGAACAGCGACACGTAGGCCGTGTAGAGCAGCGGGAACAGGCCCGTGATGGCGAACAGGACGAAGAACGGGGCGATGAACAGGTAGGGCGAGTACTTGACGTCGAGGCGGGTGAGGCGGTGCCGCCACGGGACCTTGGCGTCCTCGTCCGCGCGCCGCGGCGGGCGGGGCTCGACGCCCCGCCCGCGCGCGACCGTGAGTTCGGTGGTCACTTGGCAGCCTTCTTGGCTCCCTCGACGACCTGCTGCCAGCCCTCGTCGGCGGACTTGCCCTGCTCGACGGCCTGGAGCGCGGGCGCGATCACGTTGTCCTGGATCTCGCCGTCCTTCGGGCCCTTGTACTGGGCGCCGGCGACCTTGTTCGCCTGCTCGGCGAACAGCAGGCCGACCTTCTCACCGCCGAAGTAGTCGTTGGTCTTGTTCAGCAGCTCCGGCGAGATCAGGGCCTGGGTCTGGCTGGGGAAGGTGCCCTTGGCGACGAACGCCTTGATCTGCTGCTCGGGCGCGGTCAGCCACGCGGCGAGCTTCGCGGCCTCCTTGGCGTTCTTGCTCTGCTTGGGCACGGTCAGGTACGAGCCGCCCCAGTTGCCGCCGCCGCCGGGGAACGCGGCCGTGACGGCCCAGTGGCCCTTGTGCTCGGGGCCGGCGTTGCCCTCGATCACGCCGAGCATCCACGACGGGCAGGTCTTGGTGGCGAAGGCGGACTGCTTGAAGCCGTTCTGCCACTCCGGGCTCCACGCGACGAGCTTGGCCGACTGGCCGCGCGCGACCGCGCCGGTGACCTGCTCCCAGATCTTCTTGTCGTCGTTGGTCTCGATGACCAGCTTGTCGTCGCGGTCGAAGTAGCCGACCTTGGCCTGGTTGTGCATCGGGTTGAAGATCTGCGCGGCCGAGTCGAACCACGGCTTGCCGGTGGCCTTGACGTACCGGTCGCCCGCCTCGAAGTAGGCGTCCCAGGTGGCGAACAGGGCCTTCACGCCCTCGGGGTCGCTGGGCAGGCCGGCGGCCTCGAAGAGGTCCTTGCGGTAGCACATGGCCAGCGGGCCGATGTCGGTGCCGTAGCCGATGAGCTTGCCGTCCTTGGTGGTGACGGCGTCGGTCTTCCACTGCAGCCAGCGGTCGGCGCGCACGTCCGCCGGGCCGATCTCCTTGAGGTCGTTGAACTGGCCGGACTTGGCCATGACCTGGCTGAGGTAGCCCTCTTCAACCGCTTCGATGTCGGCGAGCCCCGAACCCGCGCCCAGCTTGGTGAACAGGTTCTGGTGGTGCGGGTTGCCCTGGCCGGTCTTGCGGTGGGTGATCTTGACGTTCGAGTTCGCGGCCTCGTACTCCTTGAACAGCTCCTCGTACCCGAACTCGTTGAACGTGGCCACGGTCAGCTCGACCTTGCCGTCCGACGACGCGCCGGATCCCCCCGAACCACATGCCGCGGTGACTGCGGCGAGCACTGCGGTGCAGGCCACGACCTTGGCCAAGCCCGCTCGACGGTTGCGCACGAGAACTCCTCAGTTGATCGGCGGTGACGTTCTGGGAGCGCTCCCAGGTTTTGGCGAGTGTGGTTCTCCCCACGCACACGTGTCAAGCACTCGTGTCCGCGCTGTTACCTACGTGGCGACCAGGGATGACCGGACTATTCGGACGAATCCGCACAGAGACGGACTCGGTACGCAACGCCACGCCGTGGAGCGCTCCCAGACGGCCTCAGCACTCGTGCTCCAACCGGCGGCCAACCCTGGTCCGCCACGACCCACTTCCGAGATCGCCGCGCCACCGATCAGGTGGAGCGGTTGGCGGAGGCTCGGGGTGGAGCGGTTGGCAGAGGCCCTGGAACGCGTCGAAGCGCGCCGGGCCCCCGCCTGCACCGTGAACCCGGCTGGATCAGCGGCCGTCTTCCAGGTCGCCCTCGGTCTCCAGGTAGACGGCCTTGAGCGCGTCGAGCGTCTCCTGCTCCGGGTGCTCCCACATGCCCCGGTCGGCCGCCTCCAGCAGGCGCTCGGAGATGCCGTGCAGGGCCCACGGGTTGGACTCGGCCATGAACCGCCGGTTCTCCGGGTCCAGCACGTAGCTCGCGGCCAGCTGCTCGTACATCCAGTCCGCCACCACGCCGGTGGTCGCGTCGTAGCCGAACAGGTAGTCCACGGTCGCGGCCAGCTCGAACGCGCCCTTGTAGCCGTGCTTGCGCATGGCGGCCAGCCAGCGCGGGTTGACCACGCGGGCGCGGAAGATCCGGTTGGTCTCCTCGTGCAGGGTGCGGGTGCGGACGGCGTCCGGGCGGGTGCTGTCGCCGACGTAGGCGGCGGGGGCCTTGCCGGTCAGGGCGCGGACGGTGGCGACCATGCCGCCGTGGTACTGGAAGTAGTCGTCGGAGTCGGCGATGTCGTGCTCGCGGGTGTCGATGTTCTTGGCCGCCACCGCGATCCGCTTGTACGCGCTCTCCATGTCCGTGCGCGCCTCGACGCCGTCCAGCTCCCGGCCGTAGGCGTACCCGCCCCACACCGCGTACACCTCGGCGAGGTCGGCGTCGTCGCGCCAGTTGCGGCTGTCGATCAGCGGCAGCAGGCCGGCGCCGTACGCGCCCGGCTTGGAGCCGAAGATGCGCAGCGTGGCGCGGCGGCGGTCGCCGTGCTCGGACTCGGCGGCTTCGGCGTGCGCCCGGACGTAGTTGTCCTCGGCGGGCTCGTCCAGTGCGGCGACGAGCTGGACGGCGTCGTCCAGCAGGGCCACGACGTGCGGGAACGCGTCGCGGAAGAAGCCGGAGATGCGGACCGTCACGTCGATGCGCGGGCGGCCCAACTCCGCCGGCGGGATCGGTTCCAGACCGGTGACGCGCCGGGACTGGTCGTCCCACACCGGCCGGACGCCCAGCAGTGCCAGCACTTCGGCGATGTCGTCACCGGCCGTGCGCATGGCGCTGGTGCCCCACACCGACAGGCCCACGGACGGCGGCCACTGGCCGTCGTGGTCGGCGCGGTAGCGGTCCAGCAGGGAGTCCGCCATGGCCTGGCCGGTTTCCCAGGCCAGCTTCGACGGCACCGCCTTGGGGTCGACGGAGTAGAAGTTGCGGCCGGTCGGCAGCACGTTGACCAGGCCGCGCAACGGCGACCCGCTCGGCCCGGCCGGCACGTACCCGCCGTTCAACGCGTGCAGCGTGTTGGCCAGCTCGTCGGTGGTGCGGGCGAGGCGCGGAACGACCTCGGTGGCGCCGAACTCCAGGATTCGCGCCACGTCCTCGTTGTCGGTCAACGTCCGAGCGACCGAGGCGTCCCAGTCGGCGTCTTCCATGGCCTGCACGAGGGCGCGTGCCTCGGCCTCGACGGCGTCGACGGAGGTGCGGGTGGAGTCCTTGAGCCCCAACGCTTCCCGCAGACCGGGCAGCGCGGCGACCTGACCGGCCCACATCTGCTTGGCCTGGAGGATCGCCAGCACCAGGTTGACCCGGGTCTCACCGGTGGGCGGCTCGCCGAGGACGTGCAGGCCGTCGCGGATCTGGACGTCCTTGACCTCGCACAGCCAGCCGTCCACGTGCAGGATCAGCTCGTCGAACTCGGCGTCGTGCGGCCGGTCCTCGATGCCGAGGTCGTGGTCGAGCTTCGCGGCCTGGATCAGGGTCCAGATCTGGGCGCGGATCGCGGGCAGCTTCGCCGGGTCCATCGCGGCGATGTTGCCGTGCTCGTCGAGCAGTTGCTCCAGCCGGGCGATGTCGCCGTAGCTGTCGGCGCGGGCCATCGGCGGCACCAGGTGGTCGACCAGGGTGGCGTGGACGCGGCGCTTGGCCTGGGTGCCCTCACCCGGGTCGTTGACCAGGAACGGGTAGACCAGCGGCAGGTCGCCCAGGGCGGCGTCCGGGCCGCAGCCGGCGGACAGGCCGACCGCCTTGCCGGGCAGCCACTCCAGGTTGCCGTGCTTGCCGACGTGCACGACGGCGTCCGCGCCGAACTCGGCCTCCAGCCACCGGTACGCGCCGAGGTAGTGGTGGCTGGGCGGGAGGTCCGGGTCGTGGTAGATGGCGATCGGGTTCTCGCCGAACCCGCGCGGCGGCTGCACCATGACCACGACGTTGCCCGACCGCAGCGCGGCCAGCACGATCTCGCCGTCCTCGTCCCGGGAGCGGTCCACGAACAGCTCGCCGGGGGCCGGTCCCCAGTGCCGCTCGATCTCCTCGCGGGTCTCGTCGGGCAGGGTGGCGAACCACTCGCGGTAGGCCGATGCCTTGATCCGGACCGGGTTGCCCTGGACCTGCTCCTCGGTGAGCCAGTCGACGTCCTGGCCGCCGGCGGCGATGAGCGCGTGGATCAGGGCGTCACCGTCGAGGTCGTCGACGCCGGGCAGGTCGTCACCGATGTCGTAGCCGTTGTCCCGCAAGGCTTTGAGCAGTCGGACGACGCTGGCCGGGGTGTCCAGGCCGACCGCGTTGCCGATGCGGGAGTGCTTGGTCGGGTACGCGGACAGCATGACGACGATCTTCTTGTCCGCGTTGGGGATGTGCCGGAGCTTGCCGTGCCGGACGGCGATGCCGGCGACCCGGAGGGCGCGCTCGGGGTCGGCCACGTAGACGGTCAGGCCGTCCTCGTCGATCTCCTTGAAGGAGAAGGGGACGGTGATGATCCGGCCGTCGAACTCCGGGATGGCGACCTGGGTGGCGGTGTCCAAAGGGGACAGACCGTCGTCGTTCTCGTCCCACGCGGCGCGGCTGGAGGTGAGGCAGAGGCCTTGGAGGATCGGGATGTCGAGGGCAGCCAGTGCGCCGACGTCCCAGGCGTCGTCCTCACCGCCGGCAGACGCGGCGGCGGGCTTGGTGCCGCCGGCGGCGAGCACGGTCACCACCAGGGCGTCGGCCTTGGCCAGTTCGGCGAGCAGCTCGGGTTCGGCGGTGCGCAGGGACGCGCAGTAGACGGGCAGCGGCCGGCCGCCCTTGGCCTCGATCGCGTCGCACAGGGCGTGCACGAACGCGGTGTTCCCAGCCACGTGATGCGCCCGGTAGTACAACACCGCCACGACGGGACGCCGGTCCGCATCGCCGGCCCCCCGCTCCGCGGTCTCCGCCGGCACAGCCGAATCGTCGGACCCCGACGGAACCGCCGAAATGTCAGACCCCGGTGGGACAATGGAAGCGGGGGCCGGAGGCCGCTCCAGCACGCCCCAAGTGGGCGCGGCGGCGGGCGGGTTGAAGCCGAAACCGGTCAGCAGGACCGTGTCGGACAGGAAGTTGTGAAGCTCGGCGAGGTTCGCCGGCCCGCCGTGCGCGAGGTACGCGTGCGCCTCCGCGCACACCCCGCCGGGCACGGTCGACAGCTCCATCAGCGGCGCGTCGGGGTTCTGCTCACCACCCAGCACCACCACCGGGCGCGGGCCGGCGAGCAGCCAGTCGAGGCCCTCCTCCCACATCCGGCGACCGCCGAGGATGCGCACGACCACCAGGTCCACGCCCTCGACCAGGGCGGGCAGGTCGTCCGCGGTGAGCCGGGCGGGGTTGCCCAGCCGGTAGTCCGCGCCGCTCGAACGAGCGGACAGCAGGTCGGTGTCGGAGGTCGACAGCAGCAGGATCACGTGCGGGCTCCATCCCTCGGGGGTCCTCGCCCCAGGTCGTAGGGGACGGCGGGCGGAGTTCCTGACTCCCGGGCTCGCACCCGGTCACAGTGGCGGGACCGCGCCGGACTCGCACCGGCTTCCTCCTGTTGCTTCGCCGTTCGGGGTCAACCCTAACGGGCGTTAGCATCCAGCCCATGCCCCAGGAGCGTGAACGACCCGACGCGTGCCCCGGTGCCGTCGACGTGCACCAGGCGGCGGACGGCGGTCTGGCGCGCGTGCGGGTGCCCGGCGGGACCCTGTCCGCGGTCCAGTTCGACGCCCTGCGCGGTGCCGCGCTGGAGTTGGGCGACGGCTCGCTGGAACTGACCTCGCGGGCGAACGTGCAGATCAGGGGCTTGCGGCCGGGTGACGAGCACGTTCTGGGAGCGCTCCTGGCCGATGTCGGCCTGCTGCCCTCGCGGACGCACGAGCGGATGCGCAACATCATCGCCGCGCCGCTGGAGGACAACCAGGCGCTGGTCGACGAGATCGACCGCGCGTTGTGCGCCGTCGATGAGCTGGCCGACCTGCCGGGGCGGTTCCTGGTCACGGTCGGTGCCGGCGTGAGCGGGCTGGGCGGGGACATCGGCCTGGTGGGTGACGCGTTGTTCCTGGCCGGAACCGATTCCGGGCTGCGCGTGACCGATCCAGTGGCGGCCGTCGTGGCGGCTTCCCGGCTGTTCCAGGAGATCCGGGGCAGCGCCTGGCGGCTGTCCGAAGTGGACTCAGGTGTGCGGAAGATCACGGACGCGTTGGGTGTGCCGGGGTCCGAAAGGCTCGTCCCGACTGTGACTCCGGTCGCACCCGGCGTCCACGGCGACGCTGTCGTGGCGGGTGTGCCGCTGGGTCGGTTGGACGCGCGGCTGCTGGCCGGGGTGCCGGTGCGGATCACGCCGTGGCGCAGCGTCGTGGTGCCGCTCGGCACGGACACGTCGGGCCTGTTCACCTCGCCGGACTCGCCGTGGCACGGGGTGAGCGCGTGCACCGGCCGGCCGGGCTGCGCGAAGTCGCTGTCCGACGTGCGGGCGGACGTCACGGCCTGGATCGGCACGCCGCACGCGGGCCGGGTGCACTGGTCGGGCTGCGCGCGGCGGTGCGGGCGACCGGCGGGGGACGTGGTGGAGTACGTCGCGACCGGCGACGGGTACGAGGAGATCAGGTGACCAGCTACATCAAGGACGGCGCGGAGATCTACCGCCAGTCGTTCGCGACCATCCGCGCCGAGGCGGACCTGGCCGGGCTGCCGGCGGACGTCGCGCGGGTCGCGGTGCGGATGATCCACGCCTGCGGCATGGTCGACCTGGTCCCGGACATCGCCTACTCCCCCGGTGTGGTGGCTTCCGCTCGCGCGGCGCTGCTGGCGGGCGCGCCGATCCTGTGCGACGCGCAGATGGTCGCGGCGGGCGTGACGCGCAGGCGGTTGCCCGCGGACAACGAGGTGCTGTGCACGTTGTCCGACCCGCGGGTGCCGGGTTTGGCCCAGGAGATGGGCAACACGCGGAGTGCGGCGGCCCTGGAGCTGTGGGGTGACCGGCTGGCGGGCGCGGTGGTGGCCATCGGCAACGCGCCGACAGCGTTGTTCCACTTGCTGGACATGGTGGCCGCGGGCGCGCCGAAGCCCGCCGCCGTGCTGGGCGTGCCGGTGGGGTTCATCGGCGCGGCCGAGTCGAAGGACGCGTTGGCGGACAACGACCTCGGCTTGGAGTACCTGGTCGTGCGCGGGCGTCGGGGCGGCAGCGCCATGACCGCGGCGGCCGTCAACGCGATCGCGAGCGAGGAAGAATGACGGGCAGGCTGTACGGGGTCGGAGTGGGGCCGGGCGACCCGGAGCTGGTGACCGTCAAGGCGGCGCGGCTGATCGGCGAGGCCGACGTGGTGGTGTTCCACAGCGCTCGCCACGGGCGGAGCGTGGCGCGCAACATCGCTGCCTGCTACATGCGCGAGGGTCAGATCGAGGAGCAGTTGGTGTACCCGGTGACGACCGAGGACACCGACGACTACCAGGGCGAGATCGACGCGTTCTACGAGGAGTGCGCGGCCCGGCTGGCAGCGCACCTGGACGCGGGGCGGACCGTGGTGGTGCTGGCGGCGGGCGACCCGTTCTTCTACGGGTCGTACATGCACCTGCACAAGCGGTTGGCGCACCGGTACCCGGCTGAGGTCGTGCCCGGGGTGACGTCGGTGTCGGCCGGGGCGGCGGTGATCGGGAAGCCGTTGGTGGAGCGGGACGAGGTGCTGACCGTGCTGCCGGGGACGCTGCCCGCGGACGCGTTGGCGGCGCACCTGGCGACCGGGGACCCGGTGGCGATCATGAAGCTGGGGCGGACGTTCCCGCACGTGCGGGAGGCGCTGGAGCGGTCGGGGCGGCTGGACGAGGCCTGGTACGTCGAGCGCGCCACCACCGGCAAGCAGCGCACCGCGCCACTGTCTGAAGTGGACGCTGACGGTGTGCCTTACTTCTCACTGGCCCTGCTGCCCAGCAAGGCCTCTTCGCCGATCGAAGCCGGTGCGGGTAGCCGACGTGGCGAGGTCGTGGTGGTCGGCCTGGGTCCGGCCGGTCCGGAGTGGCTGACCCCTGAAGCGCGGCACGCCTTGGCGTCGGCGGATGACCTGGTCGGGTACATCACTTACCTCAACCGGGTGACGGCGTCGCCGCGGCAGCGCAAGCACGCGTCGGACAACAAGGTGGAGTCCGAGCGGGCGGCGTTCGCGCTGGACCTGGCCAAGCGGGGGCGGCGGGTGGCCGTGGTGTCCTCCGGCGACCCCGGGGTGTTCGCGATGGCCAGTGCGGTGCTGGAGGTGGCGGCCGAGGAGCAGTTCGCCGACGTGCCCGTCCGGGTCCTGCCCGGCATGACCGCCGCGCACGCCGTGGCCAGCCGTGCGGGCGCGCCTCTGGGCCACGACTACGCGGTGATCTCGCTGTCCGACCGGCTCAAGCCCTGGGACGTCATCGCTTCCCGGCTGTCCGCCGCGGCCGCCGCCGATCTGGTGCTGGCGATCTACAACCCGGCTTCGCGGAGCCGGACGTGGCAGGTGGAACGGGCCCGGGACTTGTTGCTGGAACACCGTTCCCCGGACACCCCGGTTGTGGTCGGCCGGGATGTCGGTGGCCCGGAGGAGGAGGTCCGGGTGGTGCGCTTGGCCGACCTCGACCCGTCCACGGTGGACATGCGGTGCCTGCTGCTGATCGGTTCGTCGCAGACCCAGGTGTCTTCTCGGGGCACGGTTTTCACCCCGCGCCGCTACCCCGGCTGACCCAGTCGACGGCTTCGGCGACCGTCCCGACCACCTCGACCCCGTCGGGCAGGGCCGGTCGCCGGACAACGATCACCGGGATGCCCAGTTGGCGGGCCGCGGTGAGCTTCGCAGCCGTCATCGGTCCGCCGCTGTCCTTGGTGACCAGCACTCGTATGCGGTGTTCACGCATCAGGGCCAGCTCACTGTCCACTGTATACGGTCCGCGACCAAGAAGGATCTTGACGCCGGGGACTGGTGGCTCGGGCGGATCCACCGTCCGCGCCACCCCACTCCGAAACGCTTTCAACCCTTGCCGCCCAGTGGTGATGAACGCCCGCCGCTCCCCCACCGCGTCGGCGGCCTCCGCCAGCGAGTCCACCCAGGTCCAGTCGTCCCCCTCGACGGCTTCCCACCCGGGCCGCCGCAACACCACCAACGGCACCCCGGCCACCCGACAGGCTTCGGCGGCGTTGGCCGTGATCCCCTCGGCGAACGGATGGGTGGCATCCACAACCGCCGACACCCGCTCGCGATGCAGGTACTCGACCAGCCCTTCGACCCCGCCAAAGCCCCCGATCCGCACCTCGCCGGCGGGCAACCGAGGCTCACTCACCCGCCCAGCCAGCGACGACACCACCCGCAGCGGCCCGGATTCGTCGTACCCAGCCGGCAGAATGACCCCCGGGGGCGCTTCGCCGCCAATGTCGTACCCCCGTGGGACAATGGAATCGGGGGCCGGAGGCCGCCCCTCCGCACCCGAACCAGACGCTGCACGCCGCCCCGCCGCAGCCGAACCGGAGGCCGGGAGCTGCCCGACCAGTGCTTCGGCGAGGGCTCGGCCTTCGCTGGTGCCACCCAGGACCAACACCGTTTTCATGCCTGTTGCATCCTGACCACGTGAACCTGCGCTACGGGTGGACGACCGGGGCCTGCGCCACGGCGGCCACCACCGCCGCCTACACGGCGCTGCTCACCGGCGAGTTCCCCGACCCGGTGGAAATCCTGCTGCCCAAGGGCCAGACCCCGGCCTTCGCCCTCGCCCAGGAAGAACTCGCCGCCGACCACGCGACCGCCGCCGTCGTCAAGGACGCGGGCGACGACCCCGACGTCACCCACGGCGCGCTCATCCGCTCCACCGTCCGCCACGGCGTCCCCGGCACGGGCGTCACCTTCAAGGCCGGACCCGGTGTCGGCACGATCACCAAACCCGGCCTCCCCCTGGCCGTCGGCGAACCCGCCATCAACCCCGTCCCCCGCCAGATGATGCGCGAACACGTCGAACGCGTCGCCCGCGCGCACGGCGGCACCGGGGACGTCGAGGTCGAAATCTCCGTCGAGAACGGCGAAGAACTCGCCAAGAAGACCTGGAACCCCCGCCTGGGCATCCTCGGCGGACTGTCCATCCTGGGCACCACCGGCATCGTCGTCCCGTACTCGTGCTCGGCCTGGATCGACAGCATCCGCCGCGGCATCGACGTGGCCCGCGCCGCCGGCTACACGCACGTCGCCGGGTGCACCGGCAGCACCTCCGAGAAGGTCGCCGCCGCCGTCCACGGCCTCCCCGAGGACGCCCTGCTCGACATGGGCGACTTCGCCGGCGCGGTGTTGAAGTACCTCAAGCGCCACCCCGTGCCGCGGCTGACGATCGCGGGCGGGATCGGGAAGTTGTCCAAGCTCGCGGACGGCCACCTCGACCTGCACTCGGGCCGTTCGCAGGTCAACCACGACTTCCTGGCCTCCCTGGTGGACGACCCCACCCTCGCCGAACAGGTCCGCACCGCCAACACCGCCCTCGGCGCGCTGCACCTGTGCCAAGAGGCCGGCGTCCCGTTCGGCGACCTGATCGCGGCCAAAGCCAAGCACACCGCCGACAACGTCCTCAAAGGCGCGCCGGTCGCGGTCGACGTCATCGTCATCGACCGGGCGGGCACCATCGTGGGCCGCGCCTAGCCGCGGCATCGGTCGACTGAATACAGGTGACTGTCCACGAAATCCCGCGCACCCAGGACGTCACCCACGATGATCACGGCGGTCCGCTTGATCCCCGCCTCGTGGACCAACTCACCGATCGTGGACAGCGTGCCGCGCAGGACGACCTCGTCCGAGCGGCTGGCGTACGCGACCACAGCAGCCGGACACTCGGGGCCGTAGGACGGGAGCAGCTCGGCCACCACCTCGTCGATCCGTTGCACGGCCAGGTGGAGCACGAGAGTGGCGCGGGACTGGCCGAGGGTGGTCAGGTCCTCGCCCGGTGGCATGGGGGTGGCGCGGGCGGCGGTTCGGGTGAGGATCACGGTCTGGCCGACGCCGGGGACGGTGAGTTCGCGCTTCAGGGTGGCCGCCGCCGCCGCGAAAGCCGGCACGCCGGGGGTGACGTCGTAGGGGATGCCCAGGGCGTCCAGACGGCGCATCTGCTCGGCCATCGCCGAGTACACCGACGGGTCGCCCGAGTGCAGGCGCGCCACGTCGTGCCCGGCGGCGTGCGCGGCGGACAGTTCGGCGGTGATCCGGTCCAGGTCGAGGTTCGCGGTGTCCACCAGACGTGCGCCCGGCGGGCAGTGGGCCAGCACCTCGACCGGCACCAGAGCGCCCGCGTACAGGCACACCGGGGACGACTCCAGCAGCCGCACCGCCCGCAGCGTCAGCAGGTCCGCCGCGCCCGGTCCGGCGCCGATGAAGTGGACGGTCACGCGTTCTCCTTCGTCACGGCCCACGTGGTCACGGGCATGTGCGGGCGCCAGCCGGTGAAGCCGCCGACGCGGGTGTCCCGGCTGACCGACAGCCGGGTGAGCGAACCGCCCAACTCGCCGTGCCACCGGGCGAGCACGGCCTCGGACTCCAGCGTGACGGCGTTCGCGACCAGCCGCCCGCCGGGCTTCAGGGCGTCCCAACACCGTTCCACGACACCGGGAGCGGTCAGTCCGCCGCCGATGAACACGGCGTCCGGCGCGGGCAGGTCCAACGCCGCCGGGCTCGTCCCTTCCACCACCTGAACAGCGGGAACGCCCAGGGTCAGCGCGTTGCGGGTGATCCGGGCGGCCCGTTCGGGCGAGCGCTCCACCGCGATCGCGCGGCACGACGGGTGGGTGCGGCACCACTCGACGGCGATGCTGCCCGACCCCGCGCCCACGTCCCACAGCAGCTCACCGGGACGCGGTCCGAGCAGGGCCAGCGTCACCGCCCGCACCTCGCGCTTGGTCAACTGGCCGTCGTGCTCGTAGGCGTCGTCCGGCAGGCCCGGGACCAGCGAATACCCGCCCGGCCCGCACTCGATGGCCAGGACGTGCAACGGGTCGGCCGCAGCCAAATCGTGGTGGATGCGCTCCCCCGGTCCGCCCAACTGCTCCAGCACGGTCAGCCGCGCGTCACCGGCCAGCGCGGCGACTTCCGGCGGCGACCCGCCCAGCACCAGCACCCGCCGCCCGGGGTGCAGGAACGGCACCAGCAGCGACACCGGCTTGCCGACCAGGCTCACCACGTCCACCGCGTCCAGCGCCCACCCCAGCCGCGCGCACGCCAGCGACACCGACGACGGGTGCGGCACCACCCGCACCGCCTCCCGTCCGAGCAGTCGGACCAGGGTGGTGCCGATGCCGTGGAACATCGGGTCGCCACTGGCCAGCACGCAGATCCGACGGCCGGCGTGGGCGTCGAGCAACCCGGGCAGCGCGGGCACCAGCGGCGACGGCCAGGCCACCCGCTCGAACGCGCCCGGGACGAGGTCGAGCTGGCGGGTGCTGCCCATGACGACGTCGGCGGCGGCGATCTCGTCCCGCGCGGCCGGGGCCAGGCCGTCCCAGCCGTCGGCGCCGATGCCCACGACGGTGACCATCACACGTTGCCCAGGACGCGGGTGACGGCGATCTCGATCACGACCCGCTCCGGGTTGGGCCGGGGCTGCCGGTAGCGGCGGGCGTAGCGCTGCACGGCGTCCGCGACCTCCTCGGGCGACTGCCGGACCACCGCACGTCCCTCCAGCGTCGACCACCGCGCACCGTCCACTTGGCACACCGCGACGAACGCGCCTTCCGGTCCCGCCGCGAGCACCTGGCGCACCTTATGCGAGCCGCGCGAGGCGATCACCCGTGCTGTCGCCGATTCCACATCGAGCGTGACGCCGACCGGCACCACGTGCGGCGTCCCGTCGGGTCGCACGGTGGTCAACGTGCTCAGGTGGCGTTCGGTCCAGAACGCGCGGAAGTCCTCGCCCTTGCTCGACAACATGCGTGCATCATGCGGCACGAGCGCGCTATGGTCGAAAACGTGACGCGTCGATTTAGCCGCCCCCGGCCGGGAGACCCGGCCATCCGGGGCGTGCGCTGACGCGGTCCCGAGGTGGCGGACCGGCCCAGGGGGTGTGTCCCTCGTCAGCCGGCCCACTTCGCAAAGGACCTCCGCGATGCCTCGCGACCTCACCGACCCCGCCCAGGGGCCGCACGCCATGCAACTGCTGCTCGACCGCATCCTCGCCGCGCTGGACGGACCCGAGGTGCGCCTGATCCGGGAGAGCCCGGAGGTGGCGGTCGAGGACAACTACGAGAACCTCGGCTACCCGCCCGACGCCATCACGCGTGACGCCCGTTACACCCGCTACACCACACCCGGCCGGATGCTGCGCAGCCACACGTCCGCGATGATCCCGCCCGCCCTGCGCGTGCTGGGCACCGAGGAGTGGGACGACGTGCTGCTGGCGTGCGTCGGGATGGTGTACCGGCGCGACACCGTCGACCGCGTCCACTCGGGGACGCCGCACCAGCTCGACCTGTGGCGGATTTCCCGGCACAGGGCTTCGTTGGACGAGCTGATCGAGGCTGTGATCACGGCCGCCCTGCCAGGGATGCGATACCGGACCGTGCCCGCCGAGCACCCGTACACCACGTCCGGCCGGCAGATCGACGTGCTGGTCGACGGTTCGTGGCTGGAGGTCGGCGAGTGCGGCCTGGCCGCGGGGCACGTGCTGCGCCGGGCGTGGCTGCCGCCGGACGCGCACGGCTTGGCGATGGGGCTCGGGTTGGACCGGTTGTTGATGCTGCACAAGGGTGTTCCGGACATCCGCCTGCTGTCCGCGACCGAGCCGCGCGTGGCGTCCCAGATGCTTTCCCTTGACCCGTACCGGCCGGTGTCCAAGCACCCGCCGATCACGCGGGACGTGTCCGTTGCGGTGTCGGCGGAGCAGGACGTGGAGACCATCGGGGACGTGGTGCGGTCGGTGCTGGGTGACCTGGTGGAGGAGGTCGCGGTGCTGAGCGAGACGCCGGTGTCCGCTCTGCCGCCGGTGGCCGTCGCGCGGTTGGGTGCGGTGCCCGGGCAGAAGAACGTGTTGCTGCGCTTGGTGTTGCGGCACCTGACGAGGACGCTCACCGACGAGGAGGCCAACGCGGCCCGCGACGCCGTGCACGCCGCGGTCCACGAGGGTCGGGTCAGTGCAGCCGCGCCTTCTCCGGCGTGAAGAGGAAGGGGACGGAGTAGAGGTCCGAGAACCGCTTCGTCGAGCCGAAGCTCTGCGTGGCCAGCTGGTCGTACTTCTTCAGGAACTCCGGGTGCTCCAGGGCGGGCGGGATGTCGTCGGCCTGGGCCAGCGTTCCGGTGAAGAGGGTGAGCTGGTGGGCGAGGCCTTCGTCGTTGAGGTGGAAGGAGGCGCGCGGGTTCGCCTTGATCCGCTCGAGCCGCTTGGCGCTGGGCTGGGAGTAGAACAGCACGCGGTCCTCGTGCCACAGGAACCACACCGGGGCCGGCTGCGGGGTGCCGGTGCGGTCGACCGAGGTGATCCAGCCGATCATGCGCTCGGACAGGTCACGGGCCACCCGCGCGCCCAGTGGGGTCGACGGGTCGGGCAACAGGCTCATTGATCGCTCCAGTGGTCGTGTGATCGCTGGCAACGCCGTGTCGGGGGCCACTATTCCGGTTGGGGTGGTGGGTGCGGTGGTTGTGGAGGGGGTGGGGGGGTGACGCCGGGCACAGTGGTGTGGTGGCGGCTGGGCCGGTTCTACGGGCGCGGCAAGGGCTGGGGTGGCAGCGGCCGAGGGAGCTTGAGCCGGGCCGCGTGCCGTCTGCACACCTGCGGCTGAGGCGGGTTTGGCCGGACACGTTCGGACAGGGCCAGGGCCGTCTGGAAAAGGCCGGTGCTGGTGTTGGGGAGCAGCACCACGTGCTCCGCGCCCACCCCGCACAACCTCGCCACCGCCGCCTCCGCCCGCGCCTCCTCCCGCATCAAATCGTCCACAGTGGACGGACCGGCCGGCGTCGATCGCTCCAGCAACCGCGTCGACTCCTCCACCACCGCACGCGAAGGCGGCCCGAACCGGGTGAAGTCCAGATACCCCTCCGGCTCCTGGAACTGCACCGAGTACGCGGCCGGGATGCGCATGATCAGAGCACCTTCGCGACGAACTGCCGGGTCCACCCGTCACGCGGATTGTCCAGCACCTGCCCTGCGGCCCGGACGACCATCGCTCCGACACGCGCCGCCAACGTGCACACTGTGCGTAGTCGATCCGGTGCACGGAGTGAGTGGAGACGCCTACAACATGGTTGAAGGGAATCGGAGGGTTCGCGCGCGCGTTGACCCGGGTAACCGGGGGCGAAACCCCAGTCGAGGCGAGGAGTACCCATGGCGACGGTGGAGCTGACCACGGACAACTTCGACGAGGTGGTCGGCGGTTCCGACCTGGTCCTCGTGGACTTCTGGGCGGACTGGTGCGGTCCGTGCAAGCAGTTCGCGCCGGTGTTCGAGCGGTCGGCCGAGAAGCACCAGGACATCGTGTTCGGCAAGGTGGACACCGAGGACCAGCAGCAACTGGCGGCGGCCTTCCAGATCCGCTCGATCCCGACCCTGATGATCGTGCGCGACGGCGTCGTGCTCTACGCGCAGCCGGGCGCCCTGCCCGAGGCGGCGCTGGAGGACCTGATCGACCAGGCGCGCAAGGTCGACATGGACGAGGTTCGCAAGCAGGTCGCCGAGCAGCAGGCCTGAATCACGCGGGCTTGATCACGAAGGATTGATCACGCGGGCTTGATAACGCAGGCTGATCATGCGGGCCTGATCACGTCTTGGCGCGGCCTCCGGCCCCCGGTTCCATGGTCCCACGAGGGACCGACAAAACCGGGTGCCGGAGGCCGTTTGTCGTGTCGGGGGACCGTTCACGAGGCGGACGGGGGACGCGTTTGGGCTCGTCAGGGCGTCGAGGGAAGGGTTGGGGGCAGGTCGAACACCGCGAAGTGGTCCGGGCCGATGAACGACGTCAGGCCGGCGATCAGGCCGTCGCGCAGCGTGAACACCGTGATCGACCACGCCGAGTGGACCTCCTCCCCCGGGCGCCGCAGGTAGCAGGCCACGGCGGGCTGGGTGTTGGCGCTGGTGGCGACGTGCCGCCACGCCCCGCACCTGGTCAACGGGGTCGCCCGGGCGAACGCCATCACCGCGTCCCGACCCCGGTACCACTGCGCCATCGGGGGCATGGCCCACGTGACGTCCTCGGTCAGCAGTGCCACCAGGGCGTCGGCGTCCCCGCGTTCCAAAGCCGCCGCGTAGTCCGCCACGACCTCGCGGACCCGGGCGTCGTCGACCTTGCTCAGTGCGGGTCGCCCCGCCAACGCGCCGACCTTCGACGCCAGCACCCGCCGCGCCCGGGCCAGGGCCGAGTTCACGCTGGTCGTGGACGTCTTCATCACCTCGGCGATCTCCGCCACGCTGAACCCCAGCACCTCGAACAGCAGCAACGCCGCACGCTGGTTGCCGGGCAGGTGCTGCAACGCCGCGACGAACGCCAGCTCCACGGCCTCGCGCTGCTCGTACCGGGCATCGGGATACGTGCCCAGCCACGCCACGTCCGTACGCGGCGCGCCCTCCTCGACCTCCGTGCTCGCCGGCCCCAGGTCCACCGGCAACGCCCGCCGGCCCCGCCGTTCGACCGCGTCCAGGCACGCGTTGGTGGATATCGCATACAGCCAACTCCGCACGGACGACCGCCCCTCGAACCGGCCGAACCCCCGCCACGCCCGCAGCAACGCCTCCTGGAGCGCGTCGTCGGCGTCGTGGACGGACCCGAGCATGCGGTAGCAGTGGGCGTGCACCTCCCGCTTCAGCGGCTCCACCAGGCGGGTGAACGCCTCATGGTCGCCAGTGCGGGCGCGGTCCACGTCCGGGTCGTCGAACACGCGCGGAGAAACTTCGCTCACGAGCGACGATTCTGCCTCGCGCCGGGAGTCACCCACCTCTGAACGGAACATTCCCTGATCGGAGGACCTCCCGATGAACCACACCGTCACCGCCGACACCCTCCGCGTCGACGACGCCACCCTCCACTACGAACTGCGCGGCACGGGACCGCTGGTCGTGCTGGTCGGCGCGCCGATGGACGCGCGGGCGTTCGAAGCCATGGCGGACCTGCTCGCCGTCGACCGCACCGTGCTCACCACCGACCCGCGCGGCATCCTGCGCAGCCCGGTCGACGACCGCGACCGCGACTCCACGCCCGAACTGCGCGCCGACGACCTGCGCCGGCTGGTCGAGCACGTCGGCGGCGGGCCCGCGGCGGTGTTCGGGTCCAGCGGGGGCGCGGTCAGCGCGTTGGCGCTCGCGCAGCACCACCCGGAGGTCGCGCACACGGTCATCGCGCACGAGCCGCCGCTGGACCAGCTCCTCGACGACCGCGAGGAACTGCGGGTCAAGACCGAGGACATCGTCGCCACGCACCTCGCCGGCGACGTCCTGGGCGCGTGGAAGAAGTTCCTCGCGGTGGCCAACATCCACCTGCCGGACGAGGTCGTCGAGCACATGGCCGCCGAGCAGCAGGACCCGCAGGCCGCCGCCGACGCCTGGTACCAGCACGCCCGGATGCTGCTGCCGACCACGCTGTGGGAGCCCGACCTCGACGTGCTGCGGACCTCGTCGACCCGGGTCCTGGTCGGGCTCGGGGAGGAGTCGGCGGGACAGCTGTGCGACCGGACCTCGCGGGCGCTGGCCGCCGCCCTGGGGATCGAGCCGACCATGTTCCCCGGCGGGCACATCGCGTTCGCCGAGGACCCGGCGCCGTTCGTGGAGCGCCTGCGCCCGCTGCTCTGACCGCCTGCACCCGACCCGTGCGTACACGCGCTGTGATGTGGGTAGTCCTGGGCCGATGAGAGGAGACGGCCCATGAACCACGTCGCCAGCGACCGCGACCCGTCCACCGCCGAGTTGGTCAGCCGGCTGTCCGAGCAGGTCAGCAGGCTGGCCCGGGATGAGATCAGGCTCGCCGTCGCGGAGGTCAAGGACAAGGGGAAGCACGTCGGTGTCGGCGCGGGGCTCCTCGGCGGGGCCGGCGTGCTGGCCTGGTTCGGGGTGATGGCGCTGATCGCCGGGCTGATCCTGGTGCTGGCCCTGGTCATGCCCGCGTGGGGCGCGGCGTTCGTCGTCGCGGCCCTGGTGTTCGCGGTGGCCGGGGTGCTCGCGCTGGTCGGTCGCCGGCAGATCGACCGGGGCACGCCGCCGATCCCCGAGCAGGCCGCCGAGAGCGTCAAGCGGGACATCTCCCAGGTGAAGGCGAGGGCGCACCGATGAGCAAGGACAACCCGCAGAACCCCACCGAGCTGCGCGCCGACATCGAGCGGACGCGCAGCGATCTCGGCGACACCGTGGAGGCGTTGGTGCACAAGGCCGACGTGCCCGCACGGGTCAAGGAAGCCGCGCACGGGAAGGTCGAACAGGTGAAGGACACCGCACAGCACGGCGCGGACCGCGTCAAGGACACCGCCCGCCTCGGCGCGGAGCAGGTCAAGGACGGTGCCGTGCAGGTGAAGGAACAGGCCGCCACGGTCGCCGAGCGCGTCAACACCGCCGCCGCCGTGGCAGCGGAGAAGGCGCAGGAGGCGGCGTCGAAGGTGACCGCTCAGGCCTCGAAGGTGACCGCGCAGGCGTCCCACGCGACCGACCGGGCCGTGCAGGCGCTGCCGCAGCCGGTCGCCGAACAGGTCCGCCGGCACCCGGCCGCCGTGGCCCTCGGTGCGGCGGCGGCGTTGCTGGTGCTGTGGCGGCTGGTGAGGGGCAGGTCATGAACAAACTGCTGTACCGACCGCTGGGCATGCTGTTCAGCGTCCTGGGTGGACTCGCCGCCTCGCGGCTGTTCGCCCAGGTGTGGAAGCTGATCAGCGGCGACAAGGTCGCGCCGACCGCCACCCAGAAGGACCGCGGGTGGGGCGAGGTGCTGCTCGCGGCCACCGTCCAGGGCGCGATCTTCGGCCTGGTCAAGGCCGCGATCGACCGGGGCGGCGCGACCGGCTACGACAAGCTGACCGGCGAGTGGCCCGGCGACACGGAGGACGTGGACAAGTAGCTCACAGCGGCGCGCTGATCGCGAGCAACCGGTCGAGGGCGCGCACGAGTTCCGCTCCCCGACCGGGGCGCGCACGCCTGCGCGAGGTCCAGGAACGCCAACAGGCCGCGCTGCGCGGACGACGACATGTCCGGCAGCGCGGCCTGTTCCACGTCCACGAACCCCTTGGACCGGTCGTCTGCGTCTCGGAGGGTTGGCCCGGTGATCGGTGCTGTGGCGTGAGCACCCGCTCGACCGCGGCACCGCGACCGCGGCCCAATCCGAGCCGAACGCCGCCATCGCGCTCAGAACCGGGGCGCGCGCTTCTCCAGGAACGCCGCCACGCCCTCCGCGTACTCGGCGCTGTGCACGGCCTCGTCGTACAACGCCCGCACCGCCTCGTCCTCCTCGACCTGCCCGTCGGTGACCCGGTTGACGATCTGCTTCGCGCCCCGCACGCTCACCTGCGCCCGCGACGCGACCACCTCCGACAGCTCCTTCACCCGCGCGTCCAGGTCGTCGTGGACCTCGTTCACCAGCCCGATCCGCAGCGCCGTCGCCGCGTCGATCAGCTCGCCGCTGAACAGGATCTGCTTCGCCCACGCCGGCCCCACCACGTCGACCAACTGCTTGGTGGACGTGAAGTTGTAGACGATCCCCAGTTTCGCGGGCGTGATGCCGAACCGGGCGCCGGACGACGCGATCCGCAGGTCGCACGCCAGCGCGATCTCGCACCCGCCACCCACGCAGAACCCGTTCACCGCCGCGATCGTCGGCTTGCCCAGGCGAGCGATGGCCCGCTCGCCGTTGTGCACGGCCTCGCTGTACCGCGCCGCACCGGAAGCGCCCGCCCGCAGGGTGGAGAACTCGCTGATGTCCGCCCCGGCCGAGAAGTGCTCGCCGCCGCGCACGACCAACACCCGCACCTCGGGCGCCGCCGCCACATCCGCCATCAAGCCGGGCAGGGCCGACCACATCTCGTAGCTCATGGCGTTGCGCTTGGCGGGGCGGTCGATGGTGAGCGTGGCGACCGGCCCGGACGTGTCCAACCTCAGCGTCATTACCGGAGAGTAGGACGAGAACGCGCACCGAGCGCAGTGACCGCCCTCACGCCAGCCACCAGAACGTCAGCCCGCCCACCACCAGGCCCATCGCCACCCCGCCGACGACCTGCGCCACCGTGTGGTCCCGCAGCGCCACCCGCGACCACGCCACCAACGCCACCGCGGGCGAGAACACCAGCGTCCACCACCCGAACGTCACCACCAGCACGGCCAGCGCCCCGGACGCCACGGCCGCGTGCACCGAGATCTTCCACCCCCGCCCGCCGGGCACCGGCCACAGGAACGTCACCGCGATGCTGACCAGCAGGCTCAGGAACATCGACACCGCCAGCGCCAGCATCCGGTGCGGCGCGCCGCCCAGCACCAGCACCACGATCGCCACGCCCAGCGACAGCACGCACGTGAACAGCGGCACCAGCCGGCCCTCGCGGTCGGTCACGTGGTGGCCCTGCCACCGCCCTCGCCGCGCGCCCCGCACCACCACCGCCATCGGGACCACCGACCCGCACACGCCCACGACCGTCCCCCACACCACCGTCGCCACCGGGTCGCCGGTCGCGTGCCACGCCACCAGCAGCGGCAGGCTCAGCACCAGCACCCACGGCGCGAGCACCTCCGTGACCACCCTGGCGAGCAGCGGAGGCGTGGAAACGGCCATGCAGCGCAGCGTAGGGCGCGGTGGCCGCGGGCGACGGCAAGATCGCCCACGACCACCGAGCCGTGTGATTACGAGCGGTACGCGTTGCGGGTGTAGGTCAGGCTGAAGTTCCCCCGGTTGGCGAAGTACACCGAAACCAGGTAGGCGGGGTCGTTGGCGAGCATCCCGCGCTGGAGGTCGCTGCCGTCGTTGCCGTCGTCCCATCCCCATGCCGTGTTCGCGGCGTTGTCCTTGCCGTTGTCGCCGCGGAACGTGCCCCAGCCCGCGTAGGTGGTGGAGTCGTTGCGCCGGGCCCACAGGCCGCCCGCCGCGAACGTGTCGACCAGGCGGTAGCCGACGGACCGGTCGTTGCCGCCCGAGGGCACTTCACCAAGGGACGACGGCAGGTACACGACACCGTCACCGCCGGGGAACTCCGCGCCGTTCCACGCGTAGAGCCCGTGCCCCTTGGCTTCCTGGCGCGTGGTGGGCCGGCCGTTCTGGAGCAGGAGCGTGCCGTCGACGTTCTCCCGGCCGCTGGTGAACGTGCTGCCGGCGGGCACGTACGAGTAGAAGTCGCTGTGCGCCACCGTCACCACGGCTTCGAGCTTGCCGAACACCGTGCCGTCCTTGCGCACGGTCGCGAGCATGCCTTCCATGTCGTTCTCGTGCGTGTACTGGCCGAACGGGTCCGGGAAGTCCTCCCAGTCCCGCGGGTGGTAGAAGCTGTAGACGATGAACCAGTGCGTCGAGGTCTCCACCACGGAGTAGTAGGCGGCGCCGGTCAACCGGGACAGGGTGTCGTCCTGGGACTCCCAGTTGTTCAAGGTGTTCCACTCGCCGTCGAAGTCCACAGTGGACACGTAGTCGGCGTCGTGGTCGGACGAGTCGGTGTCCTGGTAGTGGACCGGCGCCCAGTGGAACGCCAGTTCGGCGTCGGTCGCGGCCGACGCGGGGGACGTGAGCAGCAGCGAGAGCGAGACGGCCGCGAGCAGTGCCGCGGCCGCTTTGCGCGCAGGGGACAAGGTGCTCCACCTTCCGTAGACAGGGACGTGGCCCGTCGGCTGAGCCAACGGGCCACGCGGAACCCTGCGGTGAAGCGGTGACCAACGCAAGGCGTTGATCAGATGAGCGTTACGGGGACACGTAGAAACTCTTGTACGCAGTGCCCGACACGGTGCCGTCCGGGGTCCGGCTGAACACCACGATGACGAGGTCGCCCTGGAACTGCGGCGTGTGGGTGAACCTCGCCGTGCCGTCCGCACCGACCGGCACGACCTGCTCCGCGGAGCTGCTGATGTCCCGCCAGACCACCTCGTGCGACCCGGCCACGTTCGGCGTCGCGACGAACTCGATGGGCTGCCCCGCCTTGCCGGTCGACGGGCCGCCCTCGGGGTACTGCGGGCTAATCAGCGTCGGCGGCAACGCCTTGACCGCGAACGAGTGGTACGTGCCCTCGGTGGTCCAACCGCTCGACGACACGCCGACCACGTAGACCCCGTGGCCACCCGGCGACTTCGGCGCCCACCGGACGGTCGCCGTGCCGTCCGGCCCGGCCGCCGCGGTCTGCTCCTCGCCGCCGCTGAACCGGTAGCGGAAGGCGGCCACCGGGACCCTCGGCGAGGAGAACGTGAAGGAGCCCTCCACGCCCGGACCGCCGGTCTCCGCGCCGCCGGGGTACTCGGCACTGGTGACGGTCGGCGCGGGGGCGGTGGCGTCGAAGCGGTCTTCGCCCCAGCCCGACCGGATGCCCGCCTCCGTCACGCTCGCCGCGCGGGCGCGGTGGTAGCCGGGGGCGGTCACCGTGTACTCGTAGCGGGCTTCGCCGTTCGCGTCGACCGGCAGGGTCACCTCCTCCCCGTCGCCCACCTGGAAGACGTAGGCGACGACGCCGGGCCGGTCCAGCCACGGCGAGGCCGTGACCACGACCCGGTCGCCGACGACGGGGTTCCACCTGTCGACGTACACCAGCGGTTCGTACTGCTGGACGTCGATGTCGAAGTCGGTGATGCCGGACTTGAAGCCCGACGCGTCGACGGTCCACACCTTGAACGGGTGCGTGCGCTGCCCGGCGTAGAAGGTGAAGGTCGCCTTGCCGGTGCCGTCCGGGCCGA
This sequence comes from Saccharothrix sp., assembly GCF_031180885.1. Classification (GTDB taxonomy): domain Bacteria; phylum Actinomycetota; class Actinomycetes; order Mycobacteriales; family Pseudonocardiaceae; genus Actinosynnema. The sequence goes on along the minus strand of NZ_JAPSLK010000015.1, from coordinate 141,718 downwards.
CCGGCACGGTCTGCTCCGGGCCGTCGTCCAGGGTGTAGACGAACGTCGTCGCGCCCGCCTGGGTCGCGGTGAACACGACGTCCGCCGGCACGCCCAGCTCGAAGATCGGCAGCTTTAGGTACGGGGCGGTGGTGCGGATCCAGTACCGGTAGGAGCGGGCCGGGGAGCGGTTGCCCGCCCGGTCGACGCCGGAGACCTCGATGGACACCGGTCCGTCGGTGGTCGGGGTGGTGGTGATGGTGGCCGACCCGCCGGGCCGGTCGGCGGTCACCCGGCCGTACCCGACCGCGTGGCCGGAGTACTCGAAGGCGATTACGTCCTCGTCGCCGCCGGCGTCGAAGGTGAAGTCGCCGGGGACGCCCTCGCCGCCGTCACCGGGCGGGCCGTTGTTCTCCCGGTACACCGTGGAGGTGACGGACGGGGCGTTCGCGGGCGCGGTGAAGTCCGCGGTGAACACGCACGGGGCGGACCACTCGGAGTTCGCGTGACCGTCCTCGGCGCGCGCGGCGAACGCGAACTGCCGGCCGTCCTGCACCATGCCGGCCGGGAAGTAGCCGAAGAGCGAGCCGCCGACGGCGGAGGTGGCGTGCTCGACGCGCTGGTCCGGGGCGTCGACCGGCCAGAACGCCAGCCTGCCGTCGATCCCGCCGGGGTCGGGGTCGGACACCCGCGCGCTGGCGAACGGCTGCCGGGACGCGGTGATGATCGGCTCCCCGCACGGGCGGTTGTTCAGCGTGAGGTCGGTGGGCGTGCCCGGCGGGGTGTTGAAGGTGACCTCCAGGCTCGGGCTGGTCGAGAGGGACCGGCCGTAAGCGAGGTCGCCCTGGTGGTCGCGGTTGATGCGGGCGACGAGGGTCAGCGACGTGCTGCCCTCGGCCACGGCGTTCTTGACGATCTCACCCAGGTCCCAACTCAGCCACGGGAACGCGCACGGCGTGCCGCTCGCCGGGTCCGGGGCCTTGACCAGCTCGCGCGGCTGGAACGCCCAGCTGATCGTGCGCTGCGGCTTGGTGGTCCACAGTTCGAGGGCGCGTGGGGTGGCGCAGTCGTTCACCGACTTCTCGTAGGCGCTGAGCCGGGCTGTGAACACCGTGGTGCCCTTGAGCCGGGACAGGTCGAAGGTGAAGTACGACTTGCCGAGGTGGTGCTTCCCGTCGTCGTCGCGCCACGCGCCGACCCGGGCGTCACCCGTGGTGATGGCGTGGAACGGGGTGCGGGCGTCCGTGCTCAGCCATTGGGTGGGGCGCAGCGTGGTCCAGTTCGGGTTCTGGGCCGCGGTGGCGGTGCCCGGAACCGCCACGAGTCCGCCGATCAGGGCGGCGGTCGTCAATCCGGCGCGCGCGACGTGCCCGGGTCTTCCGGACGATCTCATGTCCCCCCTCAGGGATGGGTTCTGGAGGGTGCCATCTTCCCTGGTGAGAGGGTGTTTTGTCCGGGTTTTCCGCGGGCTCCCCCGGGGGTTCGCCGGGTCTTCAGGGGGCCGGGAACATCTTCGCCATGCCCGGCGGCGGGGTGAACGGCCGCCAGTCGGCCACCGGCTGCGCCAACCGGTCGGCGACGACCCACCAGACGGTCGAGTTGTAGCCGTAACCGAGGTGGCTGCCGGTCACCGCGACGTTCTCGCGGCGCGGCCCGGGCTCCTCGATGCACGTCCGCCACGCCACGATGCCGTCGGCCTTGGAGTAGACCGAGGTGGCGGGCACCGGGATCGGCGGCCGGGTGTGCTCTGGCGGCGGCCGGTCCGCACCCGCCACGTAGAAGCGGGCCAGCAGTTGGTAGACGGGGTTGACGCGGGTCTGCCGCAGGTCGGTCATCGCGTAAGGGCTGCCCAGGGTGACGACCTGGCGCACCCGATCGGGTGTTTCGCGGGCCAGTTCGCGGGCGAAGATGCCGCCGAGGCTCCAGCCGACCAGGCTGACCGGCCCGTTGTCGGCGAGTTCGGCCAGCAGTGCCCTCATACCGGTGACCACGGGGACGGACGGCCCGAAGTTGCGGCCCAGGCCCCAGCCGTGGACGTCGTAGCCCAATCCGGTGAGGAACTTGCGCAGCATCCCGGTGGACCCGTCCGAGGCGCCCAGGCCGGGCAGGACGAGGACGGTGTGCCCGTCACCCCTGGGCGCGGCGCGCAGCAGCGAGCGCGTGGCCGCGAACTGCCCGATGTCCACGACCGCGCGGGTCGGTTCGGTGAGGTACCAGAGCAGCCTGGGTGCGGTGCTCGGGACCTCGGGTGGGATCTCCGGTAGTGCCGACATGGCCCCTCCCCCCGCGCTCGGCGTTGAGCGTTCCCCGAGTTTCCATGATGTTTCTCAAGAACCGCTCGCACCAGTCTCAGATACGTCTCGACGGGGTGTCGACGCGGTTCTACCGTCGGTCCATGGACCGCATGAGCGCGGTGGACGCCGGGTTCTACTTCTCGGAGGACCCTGCCGCACCGATGCACGTCGGGTCGGTCCTGGTGTTCGAGGGGCCGGCGCCGTCGTACGGTGACGTGCTGCGGCTGTTCGCGGGCAAGCTGGTCCCCGGGTACCGGCGGCGGGTGCGGGAGTTGCCTTTCAACCTTGGGCGACCGGTATGGGTGGACGACGAGCACTTCCGACTGTCGCACCACGTGCGGCGGGTGGCGGTGGCGGCGCCGGGGGCGGACGACCAGTTGCGCGAGTTGGCCGGGCGGCTGTTCTCGCAGGGGCTGGACATGCGGCGGCCGTTGTGGGAGGCGTGGTTCGTCGAGGGGTTGGAGGGCGGGCGGTGGGCGGTGGTGTGCAAGGTCCACCACTGCCTGGTCGACGGGGTCGCCGGGATGGGCCTGCTGCAGGCGCTGCTGGACTGGCGGGCCGATGCCCCGGTGCCCGTTCCGACTCCGTGGACGCCTCAGCCGGCGCCTTCGGTGGTGGGGTCGGTGGTGGAGGGTGTGCTGGCGCCTTTGGGTTCGCTGGGGCGGATGCTGCGTGTCGGTGCGGGGGTGGACGGGCTGTCGGTGTTGCGCAGCTTGCCCGGGACCGCGCGGAGGTTGGCGGTTCGGACGCCCGGGTCCTTGAACGGCCCTGTGGGGCTTGGTCGGCGGTGGGTGTGGGCTAAGGCGGGGTTGGCGGAGATCAAAAGGATTCGGGGGGTTGCCGGGGGGACGGTCAACGACGTGATCCTCGCGGCGGTGGCATCCGGGTTTCGGGCGTTGTTGGCCAAGCGGGATGAGTTGCGGCCGGGTTTGGTGGTGCGGACTTTGGTGCCGGTGTCGACGCGGTCGTCGGAGGAGCGGGGGGTGTTGACGAACCGGGTGGGTGCGGTGCTGGTGAACCTGCCGGTGAGCGAGCCGGACCCGTTGCGGCGCTTGGCGGACGTGCGGGGGCAGATGGACGGGCTCAAGCGGAGCGGGCAGGCGGTGGTGGCGTCCGATGTGGTGTCGGGGTTGGGGGATCTGGCATCGGGGGCGGTGCTGGCCTGGGCTTCGCGGGCGGTGATGAGGGTGCCGCAGCGGGTGGTGCAGACGGTGGTGACGAACGTGCCGGGGCCTGGGGTGCCGATGTGGATGCTGGGGCGGCGGTTGGCGGAGGTTTGGCCGTATGTGCCGGTGGCGGGGAACGTGCGGGTGAGTGTGGGGGTGTTTTCGTACTTGGGGGAGGTGGTGTTCGGGATCACGGCGGATGTTGACGGGGTGCCGGACGTGGGGGTGTTGGCGGAGGGGATTCGGGAGGGGTTCGACGAGTTGGTGGCGGCGACGGCTTAGCTGGGTTGGGCGAGTCGAGTGGGGCACTGCCGGAGGACCGGTATGAACCTGTTGGACGCTCGCGCGGTTCTGCGGCTGGAAAATACGCGAGCGTCCAACAGGTCGTATGTGGTCCCCGCCCGCTAGTCGTGCAGCGAGGGCGGCGGCTCTGGCAGGGTTGCGGCGAGTTGCGGTGGGTTGCGGCGGCTTGGGCCGGGTTGCAGTGGGTTGGGCCGGCGGCGGATGCGGTGGGTTGCGCCGGGTGCGGTGGGTTGCGCCGGGTGCGGGGGATTGCACCGGGTGCGGCGGGTGCGGTGGGTTGGGCCGGGGTGCGAGGGTTGCGGTTGGCTTTGCTCGCTTTGGGCATCCACCCGCCCACCCCCTCCCAGGCCACCTGGCACAAGCCAGGCGCGCGGGGCGCGCCAAGCGCGCTTCGCGCGCAAGCCACGAGCGCTGCGCGCTCGGGGCGCACGGCCGGCTTCGCCGGGCCGTGCCGGCCGCGGCAGGCGGCTCCGCCGAAGGCGGGTGCAGTTGGGGCATTTGCGGGGTGGCCTGGGAGGGGGCGGGCGGGTGGACCCTACAGCGAGCAAAGCCCACCGCGGCCCCACTCAGCCCGACGGATGGCCGTACAACCCAGGCCCCTCCACCCGCACCCCGTCCAAGAACCGCGACGACGCCACGTACGACGCCTCCACCAACTCCGCCGTGTGCCCGAAGTCCAACGGCGTCACCGGCTGCACGGGAGGCCCCGGCAGGTACAGCACCGGAACCTCCCTCGAAGCCAGCTCCACCTCCAACACCGCCTGGTTCCGCATCCCCAAAGTCGCCCAGAACAACAACGTCTCCGCAAGCGTCCCCGGCACCGTCGGCAAGTGACCGGGGAACGCACAATCCAGCACCACCAACGACTTCGCGCCCATCCCCAACGCCTGCCTGATCGGGACGTTGGCCAGCACCCCGCCGTCGTACAGCACCCGCCCCTCCCGGTGCACCGCCGGGTAGATGCCCGGGATCGCCGCACTGGCGAGCACCGCCGACACCAGGTCACCCTCGCTCAAGGTCAGCGCCGTACCGGTCACGCAGTCCACCGCGACCGCCCCGAACGGCAGCGTCAACTCCGCGAAGTCCGCCACCCCGCCCAGTCCGAACTCCAGCACCTCCGCCAACCCCGTGTTCGGGAACAGGTGCGTCTTGTGCTGCCGCAACGTCCGCGCCTGCGCCAGCAACCCGCCCGGAAACACCCGAGCCCGGGTCATGTGGTGCCAGATCTCCGCCAGTCTCGAAGTGGCGTGCGAAGGGTCCAGGGCGAGCAACGCACCGTTCACCGAGCCGACGGACGTGCCGACGACCAACTCGGGCATCACGTCGTGCTCGGCGAGGGCGCGCAGCATGCCGACCTGGCCCGCGCCCAGACTGCCGCCGCCGCCCAGCACGAACCCGACCGGACCGGGTAGTTCGATCACGTCCGGCATCGTCGCACGAAATCCAGGACCTGCTCGGCGGCGTCCATCCGGGGCCGCGCGGCGAGCGACTTCAGCTGGGCGGCCCCTGGGCGATGCGGTCGCGGATGGCGTTCGGGGTCGCTTCCCAATCCGACTCGATCCACCACGTGGCCCCGGCCTGCGCCCACGCCACCACGTCGATCGGGCTCACCCCCTCGGCCACCACGTCGTACCCCTCCCACGGCAGCCCCTCGGCCTCGCGCAACTCCCGCACCACCGCGACCACCTCCGCCAACTCCTCCGGCCCCTCAGGACCACGGGCCTCCGCGTCCGGCGACACGATGTTGGGCAACAACCCGTCCCACCGCGCCGCCCGCCGCAACGACACCCGCTTCGGAAAGGCGCCCACGACCCACACCGGCACCCGAGGCTGCTGCACGGTCGGCGGCGGCAGGTAGAAGTCGGTCGGGCTCACCCGATAACGCTGCCCGGAGAACGAAAACGGCTGCCCGCGCATCAACCCGTCGTACACCGCAAGACCTTCGTCCAGCAGCAACGCCCGCTCCACCCGCCCCTGGTCCGGCTCGAACGCCGTCCACCCCGGGTGCAACGCGCCCAACCCCACCGCCAGCCGCACCCGACCGCCGGACAACCGGTCCAGCGTCCCGACCTTGGACGCCACGTCCCACGGCTTGAACCGGGGCAGCGGCGTCAACATGGTGCCCAGCACCAACTCCGACGTCCGCATCGCCGCGGCGGTCAACGCGATCCACGCGTCCACACCCCACACCGACTCGGCGAGGAAGATCCCGTCCCACCCAGCTGCCTCCGCCTCGACGGCGCACGCCGCAACATCGGGCGCGTCGAAGAACGGCAGCACGATTCCACAGCGCATGACCACACCTTGCCACGGTTCGAACCCCCTTGGCCAGCAACGGGCCGGGGTGCCGGTATCGGACCACGTCCCAGGTGCTGTGCACACGCCGCCACGTCGACTGCCGGCAGGCGAGCGCGCTGTGCGACACCCGCGCCTGACAAGTCCACTGTGGACCCCGGTACGGGAGAGACACCTGTGGAGACCCGCCGCGTGCCCGCCCACCGGGTGGAGAGGCGGCTCACAGCTCGCGCCTGAACGCCTTGCCGAGCCCGGTCACCAGGCAGATCGCCAAGATCCAGCCCAGGGCGGTGAACGCCGCCGAGCCCCACACGGTCCAGCCGAGGGGCACCCAGTGGTCGCGCTGCCTCAGGTTCACCACGGGGATCAGCAGGTCCAGCGTGTAGAGGACCGGTTGGAACTCGCCCGGCGCATCCCCTCTCGCCTTCACGAAGTTCGGCCGCCCGATCGTCGCACCGACGGACCCCACGACGGCGAGGGCGATGATCCAGTACACCACCCGCAGCGGCCGGTACCCGTACCACACGGTCCACTTCAGCAGGAAGCCGAAGAACTGGTCGAGCGCCTTGCGGAAACCGTGGCCCGCACCCCGTTTCGCGTCCTCGCCGGCGATCAGGACGTGCTTGGCTTCGTCGTACTGGCCCGTCCTCTCGTAGACCTTGGCGAGGTGGAGGTAGACCTGCGGCGCGTACTTGTGGTTGCGCTTCAGGCACTCGATGCGGGCCTTGTGGCCGATGGCGTCGGAGGACAGCGCCTTGTAGGTGAAGTCGTTCAGCCACAACCGATCCGGCCAGATCGACCCGCCGTCGTCGAGCTGGGACACCGACACGTACCGCAGATCGACGCCACCGACCGGCTTGGACCCGAACTTCAGCTCCATCCGGTCCTCGACCTGCGTCCCCTGGAGCACCAGTGCCCATTCGTCACCGGAGATGCGCGCATCGACGATGCTGAGGTTGCCCTTGATCCGCATACCCCGCAGGTGCAACGGGCCCCCGGCCGCGATGTGGTGGAAGTAGGCGGAGTGACCGACTTCGGCCCGGTCCGCCCGCAGAGCCTGCTCGGTGTTCCGGAAGTGCCCGCCGGTGCAGTTCATGCTCCCGTCCACTTCGGTGCCGGAAAGCTGCACCAGGCCCTCGGCGGTGAAGTCCTCCAGCAGCAGCAGGTCGCCCTTCACCGACATGCCGACGGCGTCGATCGCGGTCCGCGCGGCGTCGACGAACTGCCCGCCGCTGCAATCGAAGTCGCCGCCCACCGTGCAGCCGGTGAGCACGACCGGACCTTCGGCCCGGAAACCGTCGCCGGCCGCGCCGTCGGCCGGTCGGCGCTTCCCGAGGCGCAGGTCGCGGTGCACCCTGAGGCCCGCCGCCTGCACGGCGTTCCCGGTGCCGTTCTCGAACCGGCCGCCCTCGCACCAGAGCCCGCCACCGATGTCGGCCCCGGCGAGCAGCACCTCGCCCTGCGCGACGAAACCGCTGCGGCAGATCAGGTTCTGCCCCACGCGCACCCTCGCCAGGTCGAGCGCCGCGCGTCCGGGGTTGTGGAACCGGCCACCGGTGAGGTCCAGCGTGCCCCGGAAGTCGCACCCGGTGAAGTCCACCTCACCGTGCACCGTCGCCCCGTCGAACTTGACGTCGCTCTCCACGACCAGTCCCTCGGCGAACAAGGCCTTGCCCGCGGGCTGGTGGAGCACCGCACCCGTGCAGTCGAACCGGCCGGACAGGTGGGCACCGTCGAGGCACACCCCTCCGTCGACGCGGAAGCCGTTGCGCCAGTAGGTGCGCTCCTTGATCACGACCTCACCGAGGTTGAGCGCGACCTGGCCCGGGTTGCCGAAGGTGGCGCCATCGCAGTCCAGTTCGCCGCCGATCCGCGCGCCGACCATCTTGACCAGCCCTTCGGCGCGAGACGTCTCGGTGAACTTGACGTCCTGCTTGACGACGAGACCATCCGCCTTCATCGCCTCGCCACCGGGGTTGACGAGCTTGGTCGCCACGACCAGCAGTTGGCCGTCGATCCGGGCTCCGATCAGGTCGATCCCGCCCACCCGCGGGCAGTGCTTGAACTCCAGGTTGTACCGGACCTTCACCTGTGCGCCGCGGAAGCCGGGAAGCTCGCACCGGGTGAAGTAGAGTCCGAAAAGTGTCGCCTGCTCCATGATGGGCACATCGACGAAGGTGCAGCGCACGAACTCGACCGGGAACGCCACCGAGCCCGCTTCCAGGTCGAGGGTGCCCGCCACGCGCATGTCGCGGAGGATCAGCGTGCGCGGGCTCCCGGCATGGCCGAGCAGGACCCGCTGGAGCGTCGAGGCCCGGACCGTCGCGCCGGCCGCCGAGTGGTCCACCGACCGGCCGGACTTGATCACGCCCAGCAGCTTGAACTCCGCGGTGGTAGGTCCATCCGACATCGCACAACACCTCCCGACCATCCGGGTGCTGGGTATGTCGCGAGGCACGACGCGCTGTTACGAACGGACTACAGCGTTCACCCGAACGGGTGCAGAGCGCCACGACCCGCCCAGTTCGCCCCCTGCGCCCCCGCACGGCGGGCGGCCGGGCAGAATGCCTGTCGTGACCACAGCCATCCACCAGAGGATCGCCGACGAGCTGGGCGTGCGTGCCGGACAGGTCAGTGCCGCCGTCGAACTGCTCGACGGGGGCTCGACCGTGCCGTTCATCGCCCGCTACCGCAAGGAGGCGACCGGCGCACTGGACGACGCCCAGCTGCGCACGCTGGAAGAGCGGCTGGGCTACCTGCGGGAGCTGGAGGAGCGGCGGGCTGCCGTCATCGAGTCCATCCGGGCGCAGGGCAAGCTCGACGACGCGCTCGAAGCGGCGATCCTGGCCGCGGACTCCAAGGCGCGGCTGGAGGACCTCTACCTGCCCTACAAGCCCAAGCGGCGGACCAAGGCGCAGATCGCCCGGGAGCAGGGGCTGGAGCCGCTGGCCGACGGGCTGCTCGCCGACCCCACCCAGGACCCGCAGGTCGTGGCCAAGGACTACGTCACCGAAGAGGTGCCGGACGTGGCCGCCGCGCTGCAGGGCGCTCGCGCGATCCTGGTCGAGCGGTTCGGTGAGGACGGTGACCTCATCGGTGAGCTGCGGGAACGCATGTGGTCGCGCGGGCGGGTGGCGTCCAAGGTGCGGGAGGGCAAGGAGGAGGACGGGGCCAAGTTCTCCGACTACTTCGACTTCTCCGAGCCGTTCGGCAAGCTGCCCTCGCACCGCATCCTCGCCCTGTTCCGCGGCGAGAAGGAGGAGGTCCTCGACCTCCACCTCGACCCGGGTGACGACGACGAGGAGCCCTCGGGCTACGAGGTCGCCATCGCGGCCCGGTTCGGGGTCGACAACCAGGGGCGACCCGCCGACAAGTGGCTGGCCGACACCGTCCGCTGGGCGTGGCGCACGCGCATCCTCGTCCACCTGGGCATCGACCTGCGCTCCCGGCTGCGCCAGTTCGCCGAGGACGAGGCCGTGAAGGTGTTCGCGTCCAACCTGCGCGACCTGCTGCTCGCCGCGCCCGCCGGCACCCGCGCCACCATGGGCCTCGACCCCGGTTTCCGCACCGGTGTGAAGGTCGCCGTGGTCGACGCCACCGGCAAGGTCGTGGCCACCGACACCATCTACCCGCACGTGCCCGCGAACAGGTGGGACGAGTCGATCGCCAAGCTGGCGGCGTTGGCGCGCAAGCACTCCGTGGACCTGATCGCGATCGGCAACGGCACCGCCTCGCGCGAGACCGACAAGCTGGCCGCCGACCTGCTCAAGCGCCACCCCGAGCTGAAGCTGACCAAGGCCGTGGTGTCCGAGGCGGGCGCTTCGGTCTACTCCGCGTCGGCGTTCGCGTCCGCCGAACTGCCGGGCCTCGACGTGTCGCTGCGCGGCGCGGTGTCCATCGCGCGCCGGTTGCAGGACCCCCTGGCCGAGCTGGTCAAGATCGACCCGAAGTCCATCGGCGTCGGGCAGTACCAGCACGACATCACCGAGACCAAGCTGTCCCGCTCGCTGGACGCCGTGGTCGAGGACTGCGTGAACGCGGTCGGCGTGGACCTGAACACCGCGTCCGTGCCGCTGCTGACCCGGGTCTCGGGCATCACCGCGGGCCTGGCGGAGAACATCGTGCAGCACCGCGACGCCAACGGCCCGTTCCGGTCGCGCCGCGCGCTGAAGGACGTGCCGCGCCTGGGCCCGAAGGCGTTCGAGCAGTGCGCGGGCTTCCTGCGCATCCCCAACGGCGACGACCCGCTCGACGCGTCCGCCGTGCACCCCGAGGCGTACCCGGTGGTGCGGCGCATCCAGGAGCACGCGGGCGTCGAGCTGATCGGCAACACCAAGGTGCTCAAGTCGCTGCGGCCCGAGCAGTTCGTGGACGAGCAGTTCGGTCTGCCGACCGTCACCGACATCCTGCGCGAGCTGGAGAAGCCGGGCCGCGACCCGCGTCCGGCGTTCAAGACCGCCACGTTCGCGGACGGGGTGGAGAAGATCGCCGACCTCAAGCCCGGCATGGTGCTGGAGGGCGTGGTCACCAACGTGGCGGCGTTCGGGGCGTTCGTCGACATCGGCGTCCACCAGGACGGTCTGGTGCACATCTCGGCGCTGTCCAACACCTACGTCAAGGACCCGCGGGACGTGGTGAAGTCCGGTGACGTGGTGCGCGTGAAGGTGCTCGAAGTGGACATCGCGCGCAAGCGGATCGGGTTGACCCTGCGGCTGGAGGACGAACCGGGGCGCAAGGGTCCGCAGCAGCGCGACCAGCGCGGCGGCCAGCGCAACGGCAACGGCGGTCGGCAGAACAAGCCGCAGCGGCAGGAGCGGCCGCCGGCGAACGGTGCGATGGCCGAAGCCCTGCGCCGGGCGGGGCTTGGCGGGTCGAAGTAGGGGTACCCGGCTGGGCATGAGGGTCGTCGTCACGGGTGCGAGCGGCAACGTGGGGACGGCCCTGCGCCGGGCCTTGGCGGCGCTGGGCGCGGACGTGGTGTGCGTCGCCCGGCGCGTGCCCGACTCGGCGCCCGAGACCTGGGTGAGCTGCGACGTCGGCGCCCCGGCGGCGGACGTCGTGCTGCGTGCCGTCTTCGCCGGGGCGGACGCCGTCGTTCACCTCGCGTGGGCGGTCCAGCCCAGGGCCGACGAACCGCCAATGCGGCGCACCAACCTCGACGGCACCGCCCACGTGCTCGCCGCGGCGGCCGGGGTGCCGCACGTCGTGGTCGCCTCGTCCGTCGCGGCCTACACGCCCGCCGCGCACGTCGTCGACGAGACCTGGCCGTGCGACGGGGTTCCGGGTAGTGCATACAGTCTGCAGAAGGCCCGGCTGGAGCACATGCTGGACGAGTACGACCGAGCGCCGGTCGCCCGCATCCGGCCGTGCGCGGTCGTCCAGCCCGAGGCCGGCGGCCAGCTCGACCGGTGGGCGTTGAGCCCGCTCATCCCGCCCGCGTTGCTGGGAAAGCGCTGGCTCCCGGTGCCGTTGTGGTCGGGGCTGCGTATGCAGGTGGTGCACGCCGACGACGTCGCCCGGGCCATCGTCGTCCTACTGCTGCACCGGGCCGAGGGCGCGTTCAACGTCGCCGCCGAGCCGGTGCTCCGCGCGGACGACATCGCGCGCATCTTCGGCGGGTTCCGGCTACCGGTCCCGCTCAAGGCCCTCACCGCTCTGGCCTTGCCCACGTGGCGGCTCGGGCTCCAACCCATGCACCCCGGCTGGCTCCGCCTGGCCGACCAAGTGTCCATTGTGGACACCACCCGGCTGCGCGCGCTCGGCTGGGAACCCCGCCACGACGCCCGCGCGGCGCTGGCGGAGTTCGTCGCCGCCATGGCCGAGGGCCGCGGCTCGTGGGGGCCGCTCGCGCCACACGACGGTCCCCGGTTGGGCAGACTGGGCTGGGGACGTCCCGTGCACCAGAGCCAAGGAGGCTGAGTGGCCGACGACGTGGATGCCGTGGTGATCGGGTCCGGACCGAACGGGCTGGTCGCGGCGAACCTGCTGGCCGACGCCGGCTGGGAGGTCGCGGTGCTGGAGGCCGCAGACGAACCGGGCGGCGCGGTGCGCACCGCCGAACTGACCGCGCCGGGCTTCCGCAACGACCTGTTCAGCGCGTTCTACCCGCTCGGCGTGGCCTCGCCGGTCATCGCGGGCCTGGGCCTGGACCGGCACGGCCTGCGCTGGCGGCACGCCCCCGAGGTCCTCGCCCACGTGCTGCCCGACGACCGGGCGGTCCTGCTGTCGCGTGACGTGGACCGGACGGCGGCGTCGGTCGAGGGGTTCGGCGCGGGCGACGGCGACCGGTGGCACGCCGAGTTCCGGCAGTGGCAACGGGTCCGGGACGCCCTGATCGAGGCCCTGATGCGACCGTTCCCGCCGGTCCGGGCGTCGGCCGGGCTGCTGGGCGCGCTGGGTCCGGCGGAGGCGCTCCGGCTGGCCCGGATGTTCGTCCAGCCGGTGCGCGCCTTCGGCAACGAGCGCTTCACCGGCGAGGGCGGGCCGTTGCTGTTGGCCGGCAACGCCATGCACACCGACCTGGGTCCGGACCAGGCGGGCAGCACGGCGTTCGGCTGGCTGCTGTGCATGCTCGGCCAGGACGTCGGCTACCCCGTCCCCGAGGGCGGCGCGGGCCGGCTCACCGAGGCGATGGTCAAGCGGCTCGGCGGTGTCGTGGAATGCGGGCGGCGGGTGGAGAAGGTCGTTGTCGCGCAAGGAAAGGCGCTGGGCGTCCGGGACGCCGAGGGTGGTTATGTGCGCGCTCGGAAAGCGGTGCTGGCCGACGTTCCGGCACCCGTGCTGTATCTGGAGTTGGTGGGCACGGACCACCTTCCGGCCCGTCTTCTGGATGACCTCGAGCACTTCGAGTGGGACGACGCCACGGTGAAGGTCGACTGGGCCCTGTCCGGACCGATCCCGTGGACGGCCGCCGAACCGAAGAGCGCCGGCACCGTTCACCTGGGCGGGGATTTCAACGGTCTTGCCATTGGAAGCACGGAGATCGCCGTAGGCCGGCTGCCCCGGACCCCGTTCGTGATCCTCGGCCAGATGACGACCGCCGACCCGACCCGCTCCCCCGCCGGCACCGAAGCCGCGTGGGCCTACACCCACGTGCCCCGGGGCGAGAGCTGGTCGCCCGACCGGCTGCGGCGGCGGGCGGACCGGGTGGAGCAGCTGATCGAGCAGCACGCGCCCGGGTTCCGGGAGCTGGTCGTCAACCGGTGCGTGCAGGGGCCGGGTGACCTGGAGGCGCGGAACCCGAGCCTGGTCGGGGGGTCGGTCAACGCGGGGACGGCGGCGATCCACCAGCAGCTGGTGTTCCGGCCGGTGCCGGGGATGGGGAGGTCGGACACGCCGGTGGACCGGCTCTTCCTGGCCGGTGCCTCGGCGCATCCGGGCGGTGGGGTGCACGGGGCGGCGGGGGCGAACGCGGCGCGGGCGGCGTTGGCCCGCAACGGCTTGGCGGGCGACGGGTACCGGCTCGTCATGCGCGGCCTGAACAAACTCCTGTACTGAGTCGGCGCGACCGGGTCAGCGCTGGCTTTCCCGCCGCACGGCCAGGTCCGCGAGCCGGTGCAAGGTCTCCTTGTTGCGCGGCTTCAAAACCACGCCTTGTACGGCCGACGGGAGGACGGACAACGGTCCCCGCTCCACGATCTCCCGCATGCGCACGAGCGTTCCGCCGTCCTCCTCGGACAGCTCGAAGCGGATGCGGGCCGCGCCGAACGGCCACATCCCCGCCTCCAGTTCCAGCACCGCCGGCGGCTCGCAGGCGGCCACCCGGGTCACGTCCGACACCAGCGCGGGCCAGGAGCCGATGCTGTGGTGGATGCGGGTCCCGGGGGCGGGCCAGCCGGTGTCCACCTCACGGATGTGGGCCGCGCCCACCACCCAGCTCGCGTAGGACCAACCGTCCGACAGCACCGCGAACACGCGGTCCGCCGGTGCGGGCACCCGCAGGCTCACCTCGACCATGCCGTGCGGGTTCCCCGCCCGGCCGGCCGGAAACTACTTGGCGCGCGTGCCCTTGAGCTTCACCAGCTCGGATTCGAACAGGTTGGCGAGCACGGCCAGCCCACCGGGGGCCTTCGGGTCGGGCTTGGCGATGTAGGACTGGGTGCTCGACGGGCGTCCCACGAGGGAGAACCGCAGCGGACCGGTCAGGCTGTCCGTGTCGACCGAGTTGGTGTCCTGGAACGCCCGCAGCACGCCGTCCCGGCTGAGGTCGCGGGCGTCGCACGCCTTCTGCAGCACGGCCGCGAACGCGATGCCGATGGCGTAGCCGTGGTCGACCGAACCGGTGGGCTGCAGGCCGGGGTACTTGCGCTCGAACTTCTCCGCCACCGCGCGCGGGCCGGGCAGGTCGGCGGCGTACGGGGCGATCGGCGAGACGACCCGCACCCGTTCCACGACCGCCCCGGCCACCGGGGAGTCCAGGATCAGCGGGTCGTAGCCCACGGCGTTGACCAGGAACGGGGCGTCCCAGCCGAGCTTGTCGGCGGTGCCCACGGCGGACGCGGTCTGCGGCGGGGACGTGCTGAGGAAGACCGCCTTCGCGCCCGCCGCCTTCAGCTCCTGCACGGGGGTGATCACGTCGGTCACCGCTTCGGGCACCGAGCGGGTCAGCAGGTCCAGGCCCCACTGCTGGGTGGCGAACTGGCTGCCCTCCAGGCCGTTGCGGCCGTAATCGCTGTCGACGTGGATGTGCCCGATCGTGTCACCGGGCTTGATCACGCCCTCGCGCTTGAGGTGCTCCAGGCCGTTGATGACGTCGAGGTCGTAGGTGGTGCCGACGATCATCATGTGCGGGTTGCCGAGCAGGGACGCCGACCACGACGCGGGTGCGACGATGGCTCGCGTCTGCATCAGGTCCGGGGCGATCGCGGCGGTCATCTGGGCGCCCGCGACGTCGATGAAGCCGAGCACCTGCGGCTCCAGCTCGAAATAGCCCTCCAGCGCCCGGTCCACGTTGTAGCCGTGGTCCTTCTGCTTCAATTCCACCTTGCGGCCGCACACGCCGCCGCGTTCGTTCAGCTCGCTGAGGAACAGCTCGTAGCCCTTGATCCGGATCAGCGCGGACTGCGAGAACGGGCCGGTCATGTCGGTGAGCACGCCCAGCGCGATGGTGTCCGCCGTGACCCCCGGACCAGCCTTGACCTGGGTGTCCTCATCGCCGGTCACACAGCCGCCGAGGACCAGCGCGGCGGCCAGACCGATCACGAGGTTGCGCACGAATGACTCCCACATATCCGCTACCGACCAGTAGGAGTATTCGGTGCGACCAGCGAGATCACCTAATCTTGTGATCAGTCCCACGTTCGTGAACTTCTCGCCACGAGATCCGTAACACGCGCGGGCCGGGCGTTCGGAATTGATTCCGACAGGATTTTCAGCGGGTTTTGGGCCGAACGGAGCAGGGCCGTGCTGGGCCAGCCGTTCATCGGCGCGACCCCATTGGCCGAGCACCTGCGCTGGATGCGGGTGGTCGACTCGTTCATCGAGGGGTGCGACGACCCGGCGGTGCGGTACTCGTGGCTGGCCAACGAGTTGGGCTCGCGGCTGTCGATCGGCGACCAGAGCGTGCTCGGCGAGCTGGACCGGCTGCCGGCGAGCGCCGACGACGTGGAGACCCGCCGGCACCTGGCCCGCGCCAACTGCAACGTGGCCGACGCGTGCATGCTGGTCGGGCACTTCGACCTGGCGCGGGACTTCCTGGACAGGGCCTGCGGCTCACCGTGGGCGCGGGCGTGCCGTTCACCGCGAGCACCGGGCAGTCCACCCAGATCCACCTCGACTGGTACTCCGGCAACTGGGGTTCGCTGGTGCCGCGCGCCGGGCGGCTGCTGGAGGAGTACCGCGAGCTGCTGCCGGTCGCGAGCGAGATCTCCCTGGTGCTGGGCTGCTTGGCGGTCGCGCGCGGCGACTGGGACGAGGCCGGGCGGCACCTGGCGGAGAGCGGGGTCCGGTCGGTGGAGAACTCGATCACGCCTGGGCGCGAGCCGGGACGCGGCCCGGTGCCGGCACCTGGTGCGCGGTGCGGGCGTGGCGACGCCGTCCCGCCGCGGTCGGCGCGGCTACGGCAACGCGCCGTCCCCGCGCGGGCGGGACGTGGCGCGGCTGCCGGCCCAGGGTCGCACCAACCGGGAGATCGCCGAGGTGCTGTTCCTGTCACCGCGCACGGTCGAGCAGCACGTGGCGCGGGTGCTGCGCAAGCTCGGCGTCACCTCGCGCGGCGCGCTGGCGACCTGAGAGCCGAGCCGGTGGCCGGAGAAAGCCGAAGAGGGCCCGCGGGTCCACGCCGCAGGCCCTCCGCTGTGTCCAGTCGGCCGATCAGGTCACAGGTAAGAGCGCTGCCCCCACGGCATCGCCGCGGCGAGTTGCGCGCGGCGTCCGATGTCGAGCTTGCGGTAGATCCTGGTGATGTGCAGTTCGACCGCGCGGGTGGACACCGAGAAGTGCTCCGCGATCTGCCGGTTGGTCATGCCCTCCAGCATCATCAGCGCGATCCGGTGCTCGTGCGGCGTCAGCTGCTCGCGCGTCCGGGACTCGGCGCTCTGCCCGTCTCTCGGGCGCACCATGCCGGGGACCCGCTCGCCCTCGGGCACGCCCATCAGCACGTGCCACTGGCGGATCCGCACCTCCGCGATCGACTGCGAGCGCACGTACGGGTCACCGCGCACCAGGTCTCGCGCGGCGGACTCGTCGGGCACCTGGCAGATCAGCAGGACACCGGAGCCGTCGGCCCACGGTCCCGTGCCCACCAGGACGCCCTGCTCGGCGAGCGGTCGCCAGTATTCGCGATGTGCGAGATGAATGGATCTCCGCACCTGGCGCGCATCACGAAATGTCAACTCAACGGCGAAAGCCACTGGACTGATCCCCATTTCATTCCGCGGCCGACTTTCGTGACACACTCAACTGTCCCCCTAATTCAGTGTCAAGTGAGACACCTCACACGGGGGATTCCGGAACCCTATGGGACCTATAGCCGCTTTTCGAACCAGTGCTCCGCATAGCGGTCGTCATTGAAGGCCGGCACCTCAGCGTAACCGTGCCGGGCGTACAGCTTCCGGGCTTCGACCAGGTCAGCGCGGGTGTCGAGGCGAATGGAGGATGCGCCAAACGAGACGGCGGCGGCTTCCACGGTTACCAGGAGTGCTGCCCCGCCACCGAGCCCGCGTGCGTCCGAACGGATGAAGAGCCGCTTCAGTTCCGCAGTTTTCGGGTCGACCATCCGGAAGCCGGCGCAACCCAGGTCCCGCCCGCCCCGGGAAGCCACGAAGAACATCGAAAGATCGTCGGTCGGGTCGTCCGCGATCGCCCGGTCGACCTCGGTGTCGGTGGCCGGGCGGCCGTAGTAGCGGCCGATGATGTCGGCCAGGTAGGTACGGATCAGGCGTACCGCAGCGGGGCTGTCCGGCGCAACGGGCTGAACGGTCCAAGTCGTCACGCGGCTATTCTGCGCACCGGCTGGGCCATTCGGACACCCGGTTTTCGCCATTCCGGACGCGTGTAAAGTCCTCGCCCGTGGCAGCGCAACAGGTCCGCGTCGAGCGGGACGCGGCGGGTGTCGCCGTGCTCACCGTCGACGCTCCCCCGTTGAACCTCTACACCGCCGAACTGCAGGACCTGCTGGACGCCGCCGTCGGCGACCTGGAGGACCGGCCCGCGCGGGCGCTCCTGGTGCGCTTCGAGGGCAAGGTGGTCAGCGGCGGGGTGGACGTGCGGCTGTTCGCCGCGCAGGAGACCAGGGCGCGCGCCAAGGCCCTGTTCGACCAGATGCTCGACCTGCCCGACCGGGTCGCCGCCCTGCCCTTCCCGACCGTCTTCGCCGCGCACGGCCTGTGCCTGACGTGGGCGTTCGAGGTCGCGGTGGCGTGCGACATCCTGCTGGCCTCCGAACGGGCGTCGTTCGGGCTGGTGGAGAAGGTCATCGGGCTGACCCCGACGATGGGCGGCACGCAGCGGCTGGCCGCACGGGCGGGCGTGGGGCGGGCCAAGGAATTCGTGATGACCGGCGACCGGTACGACGCGGCCACGCTGGAGCGGTGGAACGTGGTCAACCGGGTGCTGCCGCACGAGGGCTTCGACGACGCCGCGCTGGCGTTCGCCACGTCCCTGGCCGCCGGTCCGACCATGGCGCACGCGGCCACCAAGCAGGTGCTGGCCTACTACGAACGCGGCGGCGTCGCCGAGGCGAACGAGCACGTCACGGCCATCGCGGCCGACCTGTTCGACACCGAGGACCTGCGCAACGGGGTGGCGTCGTTCCTGGCCGACGGGCCGGGCAAGGCCGTGTTCAGCGGTCGCTGATCCGCCGGTACTCCAGCCACCGGTCGCTGACCTGCGCCCAGATGGCCTGGTACTGCGCGAACATCTCCTCCACGTGGGCCCGGTCGACGTCCTCGGGCTTGGTGGCGGCGATGTAGTGCGCCAGGTCGTCGCGCAGCCGGTAGAAGCGGTACTGGGACTCCTCCATCAGCACCCACAGCGACCGCCACGCGAAGAACGGCTCCAGCGCGCTGACCACCGTGGTCAGGGCGACCAGCGAGAACGCCAGACCGGTCCAGAAGTCCAAGTCCTGCCAGCCCAGGATGATGGTGGCGGTGGCGGACAGGCCCAGCAGCGAGATCTTCAGCGCGGCCGACCGGCGGCGGAACCGGTCCTTGCGCGACCGGCCGTACTCGGTCGCCTTGGTGATGCGCCCGAGCAGGTCCTGCGCGAGTTCCGACGGCGTGAGGCCGGCTCTGACCGGCTGATCCCCATCCACGCCCGCACCCTAACGGGGGTCGTAGACCGACGAGCCGTACCAGGCCAAAGCCGACCTGATCTCCGCCACGTCCCGCTCCCGCCGCTTGCGGTACCGCTCGTGCGAGATCGGGTAGACCCGCAGGCCGCCCTTGTGGGTGTGGAAGCTGCCGCGCCCCAACGACTCCGGCGCCTTGGCCGCCCCCACCAGCCACACCATCACCCAGGGCCGCGAGTGGTGGGCGTCGACCCGGACGCGGGAGATCGCGTACCAGGGCAGGCGACGACTTTCGGTGCCGTTGGACAGCACGATCCCGTCCGGCCCGATGTCGATGGTCAGCGGCGAGCGCAACACACCCACCAGCAGCCGCACCGCGGCCAGCGCGAACACCAGGAACGCGACCAGCGCCGCCGCCCGCACCCCGTTCGGCGCGCCGGAGGTCTCACTGGCGATGCCCGCCGACACCAGCGCGGCGAACGCGTGCGCGGACATCCAGCCCAGGCCGACCGCGCGCGAGGTCTTGAACTTCGCCCCGCTCTTCTTCGCCGGCGGCGTGTACGGCTTGACCGGCCCCACCACCTTCGCCGCCCCCACCACCTTCGCCGGAGCCACCGGCTGCGGCGGGCTCACCGGCTGCGGCGGTTCCTCCACCAGCAGCCGGGTCGGCGGCTTGGCCTCCTGGCCCATGACCCGGGTGGGCGGCTTGGCGGGCAGTTCCCGCAGCTGGGTGTGCCGCTGCTCGACCAGCGTCCGGACCTCCGCCGGCAGCCACGACGGGTCGTTGGACGGCGGCCCGATCAGCTCCAGCAGGCGGGCGGGCGTCGGCCGGTGCGCGGGGTCGCGGACCAGGCACGGCACGATCAGCGGCACCAGGCCGGGCGGCACCCGGGACAGGTCCGGCTCCTGGTGCACCACCCGGTACACCAGCGCCGACGTGGCGCCCTCGCCGAACGGACCCGCGCCGGTCGCCGCGTAGACCAGCACCGAGCCCAGCGCGAACACGTCGCTCTGCGGGGTGATCTTCGAGCCCACGACCTGCTCGGGCGAGAGGTAGCCGGGCGTGCCGAACACGATCCCGGCCTCGGTCAGGCCGGAGCTCTCCAGCGCGCGGGCGATGCCGAAGTCGATGACCCGCGGCCCGTCGGTCGCGAGCAGCACGTTGGACGGCTTGAGGTCGCGGTGCACCAGGCCCGCGCCGTGGATCGCGACCAGCGCCTCGGCCAGGCCGCCGGCCAGTCTGCGGACGGCGCGCTCGGGCAGCGGCCCGAAGTCGTGGACGGCCTGCTGGAGGGTCGGTCCGGGCACGTACTCGGTGGCCATCCAGGGCCGCTCGGCGTCCGGGTCCGCGCCCACGACGGTGGCCGTCCAGAACCCGCCCACCGAACGCGCCATCTCCACCTCGCGCCGGAACCGCTCCCGGAACTGGGGGCTGTCGGCGAGCTCGGCCTTGGCGACCTTGACCGCGACCGGCCGCCCGCCGCGGGACCGGGCGAGGTACACGGAACCCATCGCCCCGCGACCCAGGGCGGCGAGCAGCGTGTAGTCGCCGATCCGCTGCGGGGCGTCCGGGGGCAGTGGCTGCACACCACCCACATTAGAGAAGTCCGGGACCGGGGCGGTCGGAGTCGGCCCGGTTCACCGCGTCATCGTTATCCCCGTCACCGTTCGGCGAGGTCGAGCAACTCCTGCGCCCGCGAGTGCCACGAGTAGGTCAGCACCGACTGGCGCAGCGCGTTCGCCGGTTTCAGCCCGCCCTCGGTGAGGGTGCGGCGGACGGCCTCGACGAACTCGGTGTGCGTGCGCACCCCGCGGACCCGGTCGCGGTAGGCGTCCAGCTCGGCGAAGTCCGTGCTCACCACCGGCAGGCCCAGGGCCAGGTACTCCTTGAGCTTGATCGGGTTGGAGTGCCGGATCCAGTCGTTGTCCAGCCACGGCATGATCGCCACGTCGAACGCCGACCCGTAGGCCGGGATGCTGTCGTAGGGGCGGAAGCCGAGCCAGTGGACGTTCGGGTACTTGTCGTAGCGCTCCATCGGGTGGGTCGCGTCGCCGATGAGCACCAGGGAGGCGTCCGGCAGTTCGGCCGCGAGGCGTTCCAGCAGGTCGAAGTCGACCAGGAAGTCGTCCAGCGCGCCGAAGAACCCGATGCGCGGGCCGTCGATCGACCGGATGTCGTCGGGCCACTCGAACTCCGGGCGCGCGGTGAAGTGGTCGACGTCCACGCCGTGGTCGAGGAAGTGGGCGCGGTCGCCGGTCAGCGTGCGTTCGTCGTCCATCAGGACGTGGCTGACGTAGACGACGTGGTCGGCGTTGGTCAGCAGTTGGCGTTCGAGGGCCTGGATGGCCTCGCGGTCGGCTTCGGGGAAGTCGGAGTGCCGGTCGGACCGGTTGAACACCAGGCCGCGGCGGCGCATCGGGGCGACCACGTCCCAGGCGGTCGGGATGGTGACCATGATCACGGGCGTCTTCAGCCGCAGAAACGTGGCCACGAGCCGTACTTGGGCGCGCACGAGCACAGCGTTGACCCGGCGCAGGAACGGCGAGCCGTAGAACGGCAGGGGCAGCGGGGACATCACGTAGAAGTTCGGCAGCGGTTTGCGGATGAACTTGGCGACGCTCTTGAGCTTGCGCAGGATGCGGCGGGCCACGTGCGTGCTGTTGCCCCGGGTCGGCATCCGCATCCCGATGCTGTTCACCACCAGCACCCGCCGCCGCTGCGCCACCGACCGCATGAGCTGGAAGTCCGAGTGCGCCCGGTTGTGGTACCACCAGTCCTGGGCGGAGAAGCAGATCCAGCCCGTGCCGTCGTCGTCTCTGCTCGTGGCCGGCCACTGGCGCCACCGCACCAGGTCCCGAACCGCCCGCCGGTGCTTCGCGCTCCGAGGCGCTCGCAGGATTTCGTTCAGCAGAACGGCCCACCACATCGCGAACGCGGCCGGCCGGCCTCGTCGCTCGCGCACCATCCGGACCCGGTTGGTCGTGGCCATCGACCACAACCACGGCGACGTCGACTGCTCACCCCCGAGGTGCACCGCCTTCGCCCGGGGCTCGTACCGCACCGCGAACCCGCGATCGCCGGCCCGCAGCATGTACTCGGTCTCTTCGGAGTACAGGAAGTACCGCTCCTCCAACCACCCGGTCGCCTCCCGGCACTCCCGCGAGATCAGCCAGGCGGCCCCGGTGACCCAGTCGGCTTGCCCGGCGGTGTCGTACCGGCGCTGATCGACCACCACTTCGCCCAGCGCGTCGACCCGCCCGGCCCGGTTGCCGCCCAGCACCGCCTCCCCCAAGGCCCGCAACACGGTGGGCGCGCGCCGCAGGGAGAACTGCTGGCGCCCGTCCGACCCCACCAGCCGAGGCGACACGATTCCCGTGCCCGGCAAGGCAAGCGTCGCCAGCAACAACTCCACCGCATCGGCGTCGAGCCGGATGTCGGGGTTCAGCACCAGCACATCGCAGTCGGGGGCGGCCGCGAATCCCGCGTTCACCCCGGCGGCGAACCCGTCGTTCGTGTCCCTCGCCACCACCTGGGCGTCAGGCGCGACCCGTGCGACCACGTCGAGGGTGTCGTCACCGGAAGCGTTGTCCACCACCACGATCCGACTGTCCGGAATGGACTCCAACGCGACCGTGACGGACCGGAGGCAGTCCTCGATCACGGCGGCGCTGCAATAGGTCACGATGACCACGGCGAGCGGCACGCTGTTCACTTCCCCTTGCCGAGCCGGGTCTTCACCGCAGCCGCCAGCAGGCGGACGGCGAAGGGCAGGTCGTCACGCAGGTACCGCTTGGCCAGCCGACGCGGTTCGAGGGCGAGCCGGTGCACCCACTCGGCCCCCATCTTCTGCACCACGCCGGAAGCTCTCTTGAACTCCCCCGCCGCCATCGGGATGCCGGCCCCGCAGCCCAGGTACCAGGCCTGCGGCAGTTCGGCCCGCAACATCCGGATCACCCGTTCCTGCTTGGGGAATCCCAGCCCGACCAACACCAGGTCGGGCTTGGCCTCAACGACCTTCGCCACGGCCTCGGCCGCCAGCACGGGATCGGCGTGGAAGCCGAACGGCGGCGAGTCGGTCCCCGCCACCCGCAATTTCGGGTACCGCTCGCACAGCACGCCCGCGGCCTTCTCCGGAATCCCCGGGTTCCCGCCGAGCAGGTACACCGATCGCCCTTCCCGAGCAGCCGCCTCACACAGCGTGAACACCAGTGAGGCCCCCGTGACCCGCTCCGGCACCGGGACCCCGGCCAACCGCCCGGCCCAGACCACCGGCATCCCGTCGGCGACCACCACCTCCGACTCCGCCACCAGCGCACCCAGGGCGGGATCGCGGGTGGCGGCCCGAACGATGTCCACGTTCGCCGTCACGATCGCCCCGCCCTCCCCGTGCCGCCAACCCTCGACGACGTGGGCCACGACGTCAGGCTCCCGAACCGCCCAGACATCGACGACGCCCACCCGAACCCGCTCGTGAGGCAACTGCGACATACCCGCGACATCGAGCGGACAACCCCCCTCGTTACCTGGCCGGACCCGGATGTGGCGCGGGTTGCCTTCGACGCACAGCACCGGGCGAAAAGACATCGCGCGATTCGCAACGGGCGGTTGAAGCCTTCTTGTCCAGCCGTCCAAGCAAGGCGGTGCCCGCGATCAAGCCCACACCAGGTAACGACTACCAACCGTGACCGATAAGGGGGCATGTACGTCGCATCCGTCCGGCCGTCCCAGCGCGCCCGGGGCAAGGTCCCCGGCACCGTGGTGGCCCTGGGCACGGTCAGCCTGCTGACCGACGTCTCGGCCGAGATGGTGACCGCGTTCATGCCCGTCTACCTGCTGTTCACGCTGCAGATGGGCTACGCGCAGTTCGGCATCCTCGACGGTCTGTACACGGGCGCCACCGCCGTCCTCCGCCTCGTCGGCGGGCACGTCTCCGACAAGACCCACCGGCACAAGGCCGTCGCGGCGGTCGGTTACGGACTGTCCGCAGCCACCAAGCTCGTCTTCCCGCTCGTCGGCGCCAACGCGTTCGGCATCGGGGCGACGATGGCCGCCGACCGCGCCGGCAAAGGCCTCCGCACCGCCCCGCGCGACGCGTTGATCTCCCTCGCCACCCCGCCCGAACGCCTCGGCGCCGCGTTCGGCGTGCACCGCACCATGGACACCATCGGCGCGCTGCTCGGCCCCCTGGTCACCTTCCTCCTGCTCGCCCAGATCGGCATGATCGCCGGCCCGGTGTTCGTCGTCAGCGCGTGCTTCGCCGCGATCGGCCTGATCGTCCTCATCGCGTTCGTCCGGGAGAACCGCCGCGAAACCCGCCCCGGCCCGCGGCCGTCGATCAAAGCCGGGCTCGCGCTGCTCAAGGACGCCGGCTACCGCAAGGTCGCGATCGTCGCGGGCGTCCTGGGCCTGGCAACCCTGTCCGACGCGTTCGTGTTCATCCTGATCCAGAAGTCCACGGACATCCGCCCCGGCCTGCTCCCGCTGCTCCCCCTCGGCACCGCGCTCGTCTTCCTGGTCGCCGCCACCCCGCTGGGGCTGCTGGCCGACCGGGTCGGCCGGTGGCGGGTGTTCCTCGGCGGGCACGTGCTGCTGCTCGCCGTGTACCTGCTGCTGCTCACCACCGGTTCGGGCTACCTCGGCATGGGGATCGCCCTGCTCCTGCACGGACTTTTCTACGCGGCCACCGACGGTGTCCTCTCCGCCCGCATCAGCACCCTCGTACCCGAATCTTTGCGGGCTTCCGGCCTGTCCGTCATCCAGACGGGGCAGGCGCTCACCCGCCTGGTGTCTTCCGTCGCGTTCGGCTTTCTGCTCCAGTTCGCGGCTTTCGGCACCGCCGTCTACAGCGCGATCGGCGCGCTCGTCATCGCATTGGTGGTTGCTTGGCGGATCGCCTGAGGTCCGCCCCTCTGAACCGATATCGTGGTCGCTCATCTGGTTCGGGGAGGAACCGCAGGAGCCGCCGTGAAGCGACCGTGGTGGGTCGTCCAGCTCTTCTGGGCCGCGCCGCTGCTGGTCGGCGTGTCGTGTTTCGTGATTTGGTTGCTGCTGCTGGGCAACAAGGGCGAGGGGATCGCCGACGCGGTGTCCCTGCTGGTCGGCACGGCGTCCCTGGTCGTGACCGTGCTGGGCTTCCAGCACTCCGGCGCGGCCCGCACGACCGCGGTCAAGCCGGCCCGGAGGCCCTTGCCGCGCTGGGTGTTCGCCGCCGTCCCGGCCGTGCTCGGGGTGCTGGGCGGCCTGGGGTTCTGGCTGGTCGTGGTGAAGCCGGACGTGCCGGTCACCGACCTGGTCGAGCTGTCCAACGCCGAGGAGATGGCCGACGGTGAGCACGCCGGCTTCCGCGTCCCCGGCAGCCCGCCGGAGCGGCGGTACCTGTTCGTCACGCCCACCCTGGTCAACCACGCGAAGGTCGGCGACTGCGTGGGTTCGGCGCGGATGACCGTGACCCTCGTGCGCGACGGCCGCGAGGACGAGCCGATCGCGGACCGCCTGTCCGGCCACGAGGTCCGGCTCGACCTGCGCGGCACCACCCGCGAGGCGCGCGTGCTGATCGAGCTGTCCATGCCCGACGAGACCTGCCGCGTCGACCTCGGTGTCACCGAAGCGGTGCTCTACAACTGAGAGGGGTCCACCAGCATGTGGACACGGGTCGCCGCGCTCTCCAGCGCCCTGGCAGTCCTCACGGCGTGCTCCCTGCCGCCCGCGTCGCCGTCCCCGCCGTCCGTGGCCGCCGACCGCCCGATGAACGTCGGCGTCGGCACGGACATCCCCGGCCTGGCCGTCCTGAACCCGGACACCCACGAACGCCGGGGCTTCGACGTCGACCTGTACCGGTGGCTGGGCCGCAACACGACCCCGCAGTTCACCCCGGTCGAGGTCGACGTGATCATCGCCCAGCGGGTCAACGCGCTCGCCCAGGGCCGGGTGCAGATGGTGGTGCACACCTTCTCCATCACCGACGAACGGCGCGGCAAGATCGGGTTCGCCGGCCCCTACCTGCTGTCCAAGCAGGGTTTCCTGGTCCGCGCGGACTTCGACCGGCCGATCCGCACCCTGGACGACCTGGCCGGCCTGACGGTGTGCACCCAGTCCGGCAGCACCTCCTACGACCAGCTCACCGCCGGCGCGCTGAGGGACCGGGTCACCACGACCACCGAGATCGGCACCCGGCAGTGCGTCGAACGGCTCCAGCGCAAGGAGGTCGACGTCGCCTCGACCGATCAGATCATCCTGCACGGCTTCGCCCGCCAGACCCCGGGCCTGAAGGTGCTGGACCTGACCTTCGGCGCGCAGGAACGCTACGGCGTCGGCCTGCCCAAGAACGACAAAGCCCTGTGCGAGCGGATCACCGACGGCCTGAAGGGGTTCATCACCAACGGCGCGTGGGACCAGTTCTTCCGCGCCAACTTCGGCGACCTCAACGCCGAGGGCTACAAACCCGACCCGTACCGGCTCGACCCGTGCACCTGAGGCACGGGTCGAGCCGGTCGCGGATCACAACAAGCCGATCGAACCGTGGGCGACCGACGGGCCGTGGGTGATGTCACCCGGGTACGCCGCCGTGTAGCCCTGCAACAACGTCGCCAGGCCCACCAGCAACGGCACGTTGGCGTCGCACGAGGCCTTGCCGGACGCGTTGGTGAGGGCGTTGCACAGCGCCTGTCCCTTCACCGTGCGGAACTCGATGGTCTTGCCGGCCACCGGACGCCCGGTGTGCGACTCGGTCAACGTGGCGTCCATGCCGCGCACGGTGAACCCGAGCAGCCGCACCTGGAGCGTGGCGTGCTCGGCGACGAGCTTCGTGGGCGCGGGCGGCACGCCGTGGATGGCGATGCCGACCGGGTTGACGCCCACCGCGATCGTGTTGACCACCGACAGGGTGGCGGTGTCCACAACGGACACCGAGTTGCTGTTGAAGTTCGTCACGTACGCACGGGAGCCGTCCGGGGTGAGCGCCACGCTGATGGGCCGGTCGCCGACCGGGACCGCCAGGAGCGGCGCCATCGCCGGGATGTCCAGCACCGACAGCGAGTCGGCCTCGCTGTTGGTCACGAACGCCCGCGTCCCGTCCGGCGAGATGGCCACGCCGTGCGGGATGAAGCTGACCGGGATCGTCCCGACCACCGCGTGGGAGGCCACGTCCACCACGGCCACGTTGTTGGAGAACTTGTTGACCACCAACAGCCGGCTGCCGTCGGGCGTCACCGCCACCGCGGTCGGGGTGTTGCCGGTCGGGATCTCCTCGACCTCGGTCATGGTGAAGGTGTCCACGACGGACACCGTGCCCGCGCCGACCACGTCGTGCGCCACGAACAGCTTCTTGCCGTCCGGGGTGATCGCGACGCCGTCGGCGTTGGGGCCGACGTCGACGGTCGCGGTCGTGGTGAGGGTCGCGGCGTCCACCACGGACACCGTGCCGGCGCGGTAGTTCGACACGTACACGTGACCGCCGCTGGGCGACACGACCACACCCGCCGGCCCGTCGCCGACCGGCACCGCGGCGTCGATCGTGTTGGTGGGCGTGTCGATGACGGTGAGGGTGTTGTTGCGAACGTTCGTCACATAGCCGCGCGCACCGTCGAAGGCGACGCCGACACCGTAGGGCGAGTCGCCGCCCGCGTCGGACAGGGTGCTGGTCAGGGTGTCGGTGGAGGTGTCCAGGACCGACACGCCTCCGCCGTTGTTGGCGATGTAGCCGAGGACCCGGGTCGGTGCGGCCACAGCCGACGCGGACGGCACGAGCAGGGCAGCGCCCAGCGCTGCGACACCGCACAGCGCGGGCATCTTGCGGATCGGTCTGAGCCGTTCGGTAGTGGGCACTTTCGGCCTCCAAGTCGACTGGGATCCCGCATTGCCCCAATCGCCGTAGCGGCCCCGTCCGTTAGCCAGGGCTTGTGCTGGAAGTCATCGGCCGGCCGGCCGGCCAGGCGCTTTGATCTTGAGAGGGTTGAGCGCGTCCGAGCTTGAGAGCCCGGAGCGCGTCTGAACGTGAGAGCGCGGAGCCCGTCCGAGATTGTGTAGGGATGTGCGAGTCTGAAGATCAAAAGAGCCTCGCCGGCGGACAGACCACCAGTGGGGGAGGAAGGGCGTCGGTTCCCCCACCGCACGGCCTGGCGGAGCCAACCTTCGGGCAGGCCATACGGTGGGGGAACCGAGGCCCGCCTGTGACTGGAGCCAGCCAGCCGCGCGGAGCGCGGCGAAGCGCCGCTGCGCGGCGAAGCGCCGCTGCGCGGCGAAGCGCCGCTGCGCGGCGCAAAGCAGGACGGCGCCTAGAAGCGGTACACGTGCACCTGGTACGGCCCGAAGTCGTCCACGATCTTTCCGTTCTCAATGGATACAGTCCGATCCTCGCCCACCACCGTCGCCGTCCCCGACTGCACCGGCACGGTGATCTCCACGCGGGCGGCACCACTGCGCGGGACCTTCGTGTTGCCATCGGTCTGGGCGAGCACCCACTTGGCGCCCTGAGCTTCCTTGTGCAGCACGGACACCGGGATGTCGTTGTCGCTCTTGGCCGTCACGCCCGGCAGGCTCGGCGCGTTGAGCACGGGCGCCAGCGCCTTGAGCTTCGCGTTGACCTCCTTGACCTTCGCGGTGATCTCCGGACGGGTCAGGACGCTGGAGTACTCGCCCTTGCCGTCGGTGTAGAAGCTGTGCGCGAAGTAGTTGATGCCGGTGGCGCCGTGCAGGATCGTGTTCCACACGGCGGACTCCAGTTGGTCCGGCGTGATGGTCTCGCCGTGCGTGTGCGGGTGGCCGGTCTCGACGAACCCGTACAGCGGCTTGTCCGGGCCGCACCACTTGCGCATGGTGTCGATGACCTCGCCGTAGCTGAACGCCCCCACCCGGTCACCGCGATCGGGGTGGGTCCAGCCGTAGTAGTCCGCC
This sequence comes from Saccharothrix sp., assembly GCF_031180885.1. Lineage (GTDB taxonomy): Bacteria > Actinomycetota > Actinomycetes > Mycobacteriales > Pseudonocardiaceae > Actinosynnema. The sequence goes on along the minus strand of NZ_JAPSLK010000015.1, from coordinate 113,062 downwards.
GAGGCGATGTCCGCCGCCGAGCAGTAGGTCTTCATGTCCTCTTCGTAGGACTTCTCGACGTACCCGTAGCCGACGCTGCCGCCCGGGGTGCCCATCCACACGCCGAAGTTGATGTAGGTCGGCCGGGACGGGTCCTTGGCGCGGGTGTCGTTGGACTTGGCCAGGATCGCGGACGGCTGCATCTCCGGGTGGAACACGTCCCCGTAGACCTTGTTCATGTCCGGCTCGTCGGCGACCAGGTAGCCCACGTAGTTGCGCTCGTGGCCCTTGTCCCCGAGCACGGTGTCCAGGCGCTTGGGGTCGACGTAGACCCGCCAGTCGGTCTCGATGAGGCCCTCGCGGCGCAGGTACCACCACTCGTCCTCCCACAGCCCGAGCCCGACGTCGATCCCGATCTCCGGGTACGCCTTGCCGAGCTTCACGCCGTTCTCGATGCCGGACGGGTCCTGCATCCACACGGTGATCGGGAAGACGTTCGGGTCGCCGGTCGGGTTGGGGCCGTTGGCCCACTTCTTGTAGTAGTCGACCACCGGGGCGGGCTGGGCGTCCCGCGCGGGGGCGGGCGGGACGCCCTGCGGCGGCGGTGGTTCGGCTTCGGCCTTGCACGCGGTGGCGGCGGTGAGCAGGGCGGCCAGCGCGAGGTGTCGGGCACGAGCCATGGCGGTTGTCCTTGTTCAGCGAGCCTGTTCAGCTCGACGACGTGGCGCGGCCACGAGCGGCCAGCACCTGTTTGGCCCTTTCGAAACCACCCGGTCCGAGCACCCGCATGGCCGTCGTCTTGGCCAAGTATCTGGCCCCGTCCCGGGCCACCCGCAAGGGATGTCCCACGAACCGGTCACGGGCCAGGACCCGGCGGTCGGGCTCCGGCACGTCGTCCAGCGCATCGCCGAACAGCGGCCGGTGGGGGGTCGGGGACACGAGCCGGCCGCGGGTGCGGTTGCTCACGTTCCCGCCGTGCACGACCTGGAGCCAGCCCGGCGCGCCGCCCACCGACACCACCTCGGCGTGCCGGTGCAACCGGTTGTGCCAGTCGGCCCAGCAGGTGACCGGGGCGTCCCAGGACTCCAGCATCGAAGCGAACGCGTTGTCCGGGTCGTGGTGGGCGTACAGCCCGGTCGGGCTCTTGACCAGGCCGTTCGCCAGGTACAGCGCGGTGCGCGGCGCGGTCGTGCGGACGGCCTGGAGGCGGGCGACGAAGTCCGCGGCCAGGCCGTCGTCGTTGTCGAGGTTGGTGGTCAGCAGGGTGTCACCCCTGGTCGGGAACAGCTTCGAGATGTCTTCCAGGAGGTCTTCGCGGCTGACCTGCTCCCGGAACACCGGCGTGTAGACCTCGCCGTGCTCGCGGATGCGGTCCTTGAGCCATTCGGGGCTCTGCGGGTCGAAGTAGATGATCCACCGGAAGTTCGCGGACGTCTGCGCGCGCACCGACGGCAGGCAGTACCGCTCGAACAGCCCGACGCGCTCGGTCAACCACCCCTCCCGCGCCCGGACGACGCTCTCCGCGCCGACCGAGGGCAGGTTGAAGCGCGTCAGCACAACGTGGTCCATCGAAGACCCCTTCCCGTCGACCGGTACATCGGGATCCGCGGCCCGCCGTTATCGCCACCGAGTTAACGATCCGTGCCCGGGGGCGATGTGTAGGACGTGACTGAAGCCCCGACACGACCCACGGTCGACGTCGTCATCCCCTGCTACAACTACGCCAGGTTCCTGCGAGCCTGCGTGCGCAGCGTGCTCGACCAGCCCGGCGTGGACGTGCGGGTGCTGGTCATCGACGACACGTCCACCGACGAGACGCCCGAGGTCATGGCGGAGCTGGTGGAGGACCCGCGCGTCGAGGGCCGCCGCCACGAGGTCAACCAGGGCCACATCGCCACCTACAACGAGGGCCTGCTGGAGTGGGCCAAGGCCGACTACACCGTGCTGCTGTCCGCTGACGACCTGCTGGCGCCGGGCGCGCTCGCCCGCGCCGCCGCGGTCTTCGAGGCGAACCCGAACGTCGGCATGGTGTACGGGCGGGTGGTCTACTACTCCGACCACGACGATTTGCCATCCATCGTCACTCCGCCGGCGGGCACGACGGTGTGGTCCGGTGTGGACTGGATCGAGAACCGTTGCCGCACCGGGCAGAACGTGCTGTCCTCGCCCGAGGCCGTGGTGCGCACGTCGGTGCAGCAGCAGGTCGGCGGCTACCGGCCGGACCTGCCGCACGCCGGCGACCTGGAGATGTGGATGCGCATCGCCGCGGTCTCGGACATCGGGTACGTGCGGGGCAAGCCCGCGGCGTACTACCGGGTGCACCAGCAGAGCATGTTCCGCACGCAGTTCTCGTCGGTGTTCGCCGACCTGGAGCAGCGACAGGCCGTGTTCGACCGGTTCTTCTCCGAGCACCCCGACCTGCCGCCGCGGCTCAAGAACCTGGCCAACCGGTCCATCGCGAAGGACGCCTTGTGGCGGGCGGTGCGCGCCTACGACCGGGACAAGCTCGACGAGATCCCGGTAGAGGAACTGGTGGAGTTCGCCCGGTCGGTCTACCCGCACACCGAGCGACTGCCCGAGTACCGGGCGTTGCGGCGGCGCAAGGCGCTGGGCGCGAAGCTGTGCAGCCGAACCCAGATCTTCGTCGGCGCGCACCTGGTCAAGCGCGGGCGGGGCCTGGTCGGGAAGCAGGTCTGGAAGTGGCGGGGGCAGTGACCACCCTGGAGGGCAAGGTCACCTCGGCCATCCGCTGGAGCGCGATCAACAGCCTGCTCCAACGCGTCTCGCAGGTCGGTGTCGGGGTCCTGCTGGCGCGGCTGATCGCGCCCGAGCAGTTCGGCGTGTTCGCGGTCGCGCTGGTGGTGCTCAACATCGTGCTGAGCGTCAGCGAGATGGGCGTGAGCGTGGCGCTGGTCCGCACGGACGAGCCGGTCGAGGACATCGCGCCGACCGTGACCACGCTGTCGATCCTGTCCGGGTGCGTGTTGTGCGGGCTGTGCGTGGTGGGCGCCCCATTCTTCGCCGCAGCGATGGGGACGCCGCAGGCCACGGGCGTCATCCAGCTCATGTCGGTGGCGCTGGTGATCGCGGGCGCTTCGGCCGTGCCGGGGGCGTTGCTGCAACGGGAGTTGCGGCAGGACCACAAGTTCGCGGCCGACACGTCGGCGTTCGTCGTCGGCACGGCGGTCGTGGTCGTGCTGGCGGTGCTCGGGTTCGGGGCGTGGAGCCTGGCGTGGTCGCGCATCGCGACCAACGTGACCGCCGCGGTGGTGATGTTCGCGTTCACCAAGGAGCGCTATCGACCGGGGTTCGACCCGCGGCGGGCACGTGAGGTGCTGGGGTTCGGGCTGCCGCTGGCCGGGGCTTCGCTGCTCATCTTCGGCGTGCTGAACGTCGACAGCATCATCGTGGGCAGCGTGCTGGGGACCGTGCCGCTGGGGTTCTACCTGCTGGCGACGAACCTGGCGAACTGGCCGGTGGGTGCGTTCTCGCAGCCGGTGCGGAGCGTGTCGCTGGCGGCGTTCTCCAAGCTGCGGGACGACCCTGAGGCGTTCCAGCGGGCTTTCGGGCGGGCTTTGGGGTTGCTGGCGTTGTTCACCGTGCCGGCGTGCGTGCTGTTGGCTTCGTTGGCCGATCCTTTGGTGCGCACGGTGTACGGCGAGCGGTGGGCTCCCGCGGCGGCGGCTTTGGCGGCTTTGGTCTTGCTGGGCGCGATGCGGGTGGCGTTGGAGCTGGGGTACGACTACCTGGCCAGTGCCGGGCGGTCGCGGGCGATCCTCGTCATCCATGTGGTGTGGCTGGCCACTTTGGTGCCGTTGCTGGCGTTGGGTGCGCACTTGGACGGCATTCGCGGTGTCGCGTTGGCGCAAAGCGTTGTGGTGCTGGTGTTCATCGTGCCCGCTTACCTCATCGCGTTCCGGCCTTACGGGGTGCGTGCGCGGGCGTTGGGCACGGCGGTGGCACGGCCCGTGCTGGGCGGTGTCGTGATGGTGGCCGTGGCGCTGTCCGTGCAGTGGTTCGTGGCGGATGCGTTGTGGCGCTTGATCATCGGTGGCGTGCTGTCGCTGTTGGCCTACACGGCCGTCGTCTTCCCGTTGCGCCACGAGGCGCTCGGCTTGCTGCGAAGGGGTGGGTCGTGAAGCCCGTCCAGGTGTTCCGACGTCGAGCGCACCAGGTGTCGCGGATCGTGCGGGAACAGGGCGTCCGCTCGCTGAGCGCCCGAGCGCTGCGCACGGCCGCCAAGCGGTTGGGCGCGGAGGCCGAGGTCTTCCCCGTGCGGTGGGAGGACGTGCGCGCGGCGGACGTCTCCGCGCACAAACCCGTTGTGGTGCCGCCGATTCCGGCTGACGGGTCGCTGACGGTCAACTGGATCAGCACGCCTCCGGCGCCCGGGTCCGGTGGCCACACCACGATGTTCCGGTTGATCCAGCACTTGGAGTCGTTGGGCCACACGTGCCGGCTGTACCTGTACGACGTGTACGGCAGTCGGGCCGTCGACCACGAGCCGGTGATCCGGTCGGCGTACCCCGGCTTCCGCGGCGGCATCTTCGACGCCACCGAGGGCATGGCCGACGCCCACGCCGTCTTCGCCACGGCCTGGATGACCGCGTATCCGGCTTTCAACGACCCGTGCGCCGGCAAGCGCTTCTACCTGGTGCAGGACTACGAGCCCTGGTTCTTCCCGGTCGGCGGCCTGTCCGCGCTGGCCGAGAACACGTACCGGATGGGCTTCCACGGCTTCACCGCCGGGCGTTTCCTGGCCGAGAAGCTGAGGACCGACGTGGGGATGGCGGCGGACTGGTTCGACTTCGGGTGCGACACCGACCGGTACCACTTGCGGGACAACGGGGCGCGCGACGGTGTGGTGTTCTATGCCCGGAGACTCGCGCCGAGGCGGGCCATCGAGGTCGGCTTGCTGGCGCTGGAGGTGTTCGCCGAGCAGCACCCTGATGTGGTGATCCACACGTATGGCGAGAAGATCGGTTCCCTGGGGCCGCGGCACGTCGACCACGGCCTGATCACGCCGGACGAGCTGAACGCGATCTACAACCGGTGCTACGCCGGGTTGACGTTGTCGATGACGAATGTTTCGTTGGTGCCGCACGAGATGCTGGCGGCGGGGTGCATCCCGGTGGTGAACGAGGCCGCGCACAACCGGGTGGTGTTGGAGAACGACCATGTCCGGTATGCCCAGGCCACGCCGCATGATCTGGCCAGGGCACTGTCTGATGTGGTCACTACGCCGGACTTCGCGGCTTTGGCCCGTGCGGCGTCGGCGAGCGTGTCGGGCAGGTCGTGGGACGCCGCTGGACACGAGCTGGAGAAGGTCCTGCGCCGAGAACTGCTCGCCTAGGTTGCGCCTGCTGACTTAGATGGGGGACGGCGAGGTTGCGTGCTTGATGACCAGGGTTGCCGGCGTTGAGCCGTCTGCGGGGACCGTGTGGATGGACGCCAGCTTTTCGTCCTTCGGCACGGCCGAGAAGGCCAGGCGGCCGTTGTCCAGCCAGGTTGCCTGGTCGTCGATGCCCGCTGTGCCCGGGAGCCGGCGCTCCGCGCCCGTCGCGAGGTCCAGCACTGCCAGGTCCCAGGGGCCGAGCCGGCCGATGCGCTTCTTGTAGGCCACCTTCGTGCCGTCCGGGGAGAGGGAGGGGCACTCCGCGTCACGGCGCAGTGACGTCACGCGACGGTCCGCCAGGTCACCTTTCACGAGGTGGGTGAGGCCGCCGGAGGCCAGGGTGGCGTAGAAAGTGCGGTCGTCGGCGGCGACGGTCAGGCCCCAGTAGTTCACGTCCTGGGCGGTGTGGGGCTTGCCTTCGACCTCGGCGCTGAAGGTCTCCAGCGACTCGACGACCTCGCCGGTCCTCAAGTCGAAGTAGCCGGTACGGGTGGAGAAGCCGCCGGGGACGAGGTAGGAGTCACCGGTCACGAAGGACGTCCACGACACGACCCGGCCCGATGCCGAGACCTTCGCGCGGCTGGGCGCTCCGGGTAGTGGCACGGTGCGGATTACGGCACCGTCGCGGGAGATCTCGGCGGCGTAGGTCGGTCCGGGGCCGGCCAGGCGCAGGCAGACGGTGGTTCCGCCCGCCCGGTAGACGCGTTGGCAGGACATGTCGGTGCCGTTGCGGGTGTCCGGAGCGGACAGGGCGACCTGTTCCACGCGGCTGCGGCCGTCGGCCAGTTCGACGAACATCAAGTCGGCGTTCACCGAGGCCGTGGGCGCTGCGGGCTGGTCCTTGACGACCCTGGTCACGTACACCACCCCGGCCCCGACGACCAGTACGATGGCGAGGACGGCGAGCACCACGCGACGCGAGCCCAAAGTCCATCACCACCTGTAACGACTGGGCCGGAGTCGGCCGATTTCCACAGTAACAAGTCCCCGCGGGCACGTGACTCGGGGTGAACGCGGATCGGGGAGCGGATGGACTTCTGGGGCGCCGTGCGGACGCTGCGGAGGCGGTGGTACATCGCCGTGCCGTCGGCGTTGGTCGCGGTCGCGGTCGCCGCGGGCATCTTCGTCTCGATCCCGACCCGGTACCAGTCCTCCGGCGTGATGGTGCTGACCACGCCGGCCGCCGGCGGCACGTTCTCGCAGAAGGTCACGCCCGAGGAAGCGGTCAAGATCAACCCGCTGCTGGCGTTCGACGGCAGCCTCGCCACCACCTCGCAGATCCTGTCCCAGATCCTGGCCGACCCGAAGACCCGCGAGAAGCTCGGCATCGTCAAGGGCTCGCCGCTGAACTACACGGCGACGGGAGGCGGCCAGAACGGGCCGTTCCTGTTCGTCACGGCGGACAGCGACACGCCCGAGGCGGCCGAGAAGATGGTCAGCACGGTGTTGGAGTTCGCGACCAAGGAGCTGGAGGACCAGCAGCGGAAGCTGAAGGCGCCGGAGTCGACGTTCATCACCTCGCAGGTGATCGTGAACCCGACCGAGGCGGAGGCGCAGATCGGCGGGAAGGTCCGGTACGGCGGCGCGGCGTTCGTGTTGCTGATGCTGTTGACCACGGCGGCGACCTTCGGCTCGGACAGCGTCCTGAACCACCTCCGCCGGCGGCGTGAGGCCGCAGCCAGGGCCGCGGGTGGGGACGATGGGGACGACGCCCCGCCTGCCGACTCCTCAGGCGGCAAGGGCGGCCAGTCGGGTGGCGTGCCCGCGCCGGTGGCCCCGGCAGGCCCGGCAGCCCCGCCCGCACAACCAGCCCCGGCTGGTTCGGCCGGGCAGGCAGGTCCGGTCCCGGCTCCCGGGGCGACCGGGCCGGCAGCTCCGGGTCCCGCGCCGACCGGCGGGCAGCAACGGTCTGTGAACGGGCAACAGCAGGGCGCGCCCACCGCCGGTCAGCCCGTGCCGAACGCTGCCCAGCGCCGTCCTCCGGGACCGCCCGCGCGCCGCCCCACGGCCAGTGAGCAGACGGTGAAGGTCCAAGCGCCCAAGGCGCAGCCCACCGCCAGCGAGAAGACGGTGAAGATCGCCGTGCCGCCGCCCACACCGGCATGGCCGACCAACGACGACGGCTCTTGACCACGCAGCGCGCGCACGTCCGGCAGCGTGCGGACGGGGCCACGCTCGTCTGCGTCTACCTCCTCGCCCTGCTGATCATCCCCGCCCGGCTGGTCCTGTCGTTCGTCCCGATGACCCTGCCGCCCGCGCTCGTCGTGGCGCTGATGCTGGGCGTGCTGTGGCTGTCCGCGCAGATGGTGGACACCCTCGGCATGGGCAAGGGCCGCAACGTCGTCCGGTTCGCGATCGGGCTCTACCTGGCCGCCCACCTGGCGACCTACGCCGTGGCGACGCGGCGGTGGTTGCCGACCGACGAGCTGACCGTGGCGGACTCCAGCATCGTCCGCATCACCGCCACCATCGCGCTCGCGGTCTTCATCTGCGACGCCGTCCGCACCAAGGAACGCCTGGACAAGGTGCTCAAGCTCATCCTCGGCTGCGCGGCGCTGATCGCGTTCGTCGGGCTGGTCCAGTTCGGGCTGGGCGTGGACCTGGCGAGCTACGTGAGCGTCCCCGGCCTGCGGACGCAGGAGAACGGCTACGCGGTCATGGAGTCGCGCTCGATCTTCCGCCGGCCGACCGGCACCACCAACCACCCCATCGAGTACGGCCTGATCTGCGCGATGGCCGTGCCGTTGGGCGCGCATTACGTGTTCCGAGCGCGGGACGAGGGCACGCCGTACGTGCGTTGGCTGCTGTGCTTGGCCTTGGTGGGGTTGGGCGCGATGACCGCCCTGTCCCGGACCGCGATCCTCGGCATGACGGTCGCCGGGGTCATCATGGTGATCACCCTGCCGCGCCGGCAGCGCATCACGGCGGCGGTCGTGGGCGGCGGTTTCTTCCTCGGCGCGGCGGTCGCGGTGCCGGGCCTGTTCGGCACGCTGCGCGGCATGTTCTCCAACATCGAGGACGACCCGAGCGTGAAAGCGAGGACGGCGGACTACGCGGCGGCGGCCGAGCAGATCGACCTGAACCCGTGGCTGGGCCGGGGTTTCGGCACCTTCCTGCCGACGAAGTACACGATCCTGGACAACCAGTTCCTGTTGACGCTGATCGAGAACGGGTACCTGGGGCTGTTCGCGCTGATCGGGATGTTCCTGGCGGCGGCGTACGCGGTGGTGCGGGTGCGGATGATCAGCAAGGACGAGCACCTGCGGGGGTTGGCGGCGTGCGTGCTGTCGGCCGTGCTGGCGGGTGGGATCGCGTCGATCACGTTCGACTTGCTGGGGTTCGGGGTGGCGACCGGGCTGGTGTTCGCGTACATCGGGTTGGCGGGAGCGATGCTGCGGATCGCCCGGGAGGAGAGGTCGTCGGCAGAGCCGGGTCCAGCGGCCTAGCCGCTTCGGCCGCACACCGACCCGCGCTTTTGCCCCGTAGCGGCTGCTTTTGCGCCGCAGGCGCTGCTTTTGCCCGGGCTTGCCAAGCCACAGGAAGGGCCTCGGTTCGTCCCCCGTACGGCCTGGGCGCAGCCCAACCGCGCTTCGCCCTTCTTGGCAACCACGCTTCACCGGTTGCCAAGAAGGGCGAAGGGTGGTTGCCTCCGGCAGGCCGTACGGGGGACGAACCGACGCCCTTCCACCCCCCGGGGGGCCTGCCGCGCGGCGAGCGCCGCTTTTGATCTTGAGAGCGCGCAGCGCGTTGGAGCTTGAGAGCGCGTCAGCGCGTTCAAGAGCGCGAAGCGCGTTCGAGCTTGCGGAAGCGGAGCGCGTTGCGTCCACACACGCGAAGCGTGGGCTTGAGAGCGACAGCGTGACTCTTAAAGATCAAAAGAGCCTCGCCGGCGGGCGAGCCGCCAAGGATGACACAACTACAACTGCGAGGGCTTCTTGCTTGTGCCATCCCCACATGACCCGGCAAAGCCAACCGCAGATTTCCCGGGTGCCGCTAAAATTTTTTGCTCGCTCCTCACAAAAAATTTCGGCTGCACCCGGGAAATCTGTGGTAGCCCTTCGGGCGGGCCATACGGGGATGACACAAGCAAGAAGCCCAAGTTGAGGTGTGTCCGCTCGGGCGGACTGCCCGCTCGGCGACTGCCCGCTCGGCGACTGCCCGCTCGGCGACTGCGACCGGGTTGGTCAGGTTCGGACCAGGCCCTTGTCGCCCTCGGTGTAGTGGTTGCCGCAGTCCGGGCAGGTCAGCGAGTTGTCCAAGCGGTGGCCGCAGGCGCAGACCCAGCCCTTGTGGGTGGCGGGGTTGCCGGCTACGAAGGAGTGTGCGGGGACGTCTCGGGTCACTACTGCGCCTGCGGCGGCGAAGGCGTATTCGCCGATTTCCACACCGCACACGACGACCGTGCCGGCGCCGAGGGAAGCGCCGCGACGGACGGCGGTGGAGAGCAATTCGTCGCCGGTTTTGCGGATTGCGGCGCGGGGGCGGAGGTCGTTGGTGAACAGGACGTTCGGGCCCAGGAAGACCTCGTCCTCGCAGATCACGCCGTCGAAGACCAGGGTCCCGTTCTTGACGGTCACGCGGTCGCCCAGGACTGCCCGGCCCTCGACGAAAGCGCCGTCGCAGATGTTGCAGTCACGACCGATTCGGGCGCCTGGGAGGACGTGCGCGAAAGCCCACACCCGGGTGCCCTCGCCGACCTGGTCGCTCTCGCACAAGCCCTTGGGGTGGACGTAGACGCTCATCGGACCGCCTCCGCCAGCGCCTCGACGACCCGCTCCTGTTGCGCCGGGGTGATCTCGGGGAACAGCGGGAGGGACAGGATTTCGCCTGCGATGGCCTCGCTGACCGGGAAGTCGCCGACGGTGTGGCCCAGGCAGTCGAACGCGCCGGTCAGGTGGACGGGCGTGGGGTAGTGGATGCCTGCGCCGATGCCGGCCTCCTGCAAAGACTTCAGGACGCGATCGCGGTCGGCTACCCGCACGACGTACAGGTGCCAGACCGGGAGGTTGCCCTCCAGGACCTCTGGGAGGACGACGCCGGGTACGTCAGACAGCAGGCTCGAGTAGCGGTCGGCTGCTGCGCGGCGTTGGGTGTTCCAGGCCTCCAGGTGGCGGAGTTTTGCGGACAGGACGACGGCCTGGAGGGTGTCCAAGCGGCTGTTGAAGCCCAGGACGGTGTGTTCGTACTTGCGAGGGGAGCCGTGTTCGCGGAGCAGGCGGACTGTGGTGGCGAGGGTGTCCGAGGTTGTCAGGACTGCGCCGCCGTCGCCGTATGCGCCCAGGTTCTTGCCGGGGTAGAAGCTCGTCGCGGCGATGTCGCCGAGGCCGCCTACGGGCTTGTCGAAGCGGCGTGCGCCCTGGGCCTGGGCGGCGTCTTCGATGATGGGGAGGCCGAAGGTGTGCAGTTGCTCTACGGGCGCCGCCTGGCCGTAGAGGTGTACGGGGATGATCGCCTTGGTGCGTGGGGTCAGGGCGTCGGCGATCAGGGTTGGGTCGATCAGGCCGGTGGCGGCTACGCAGTCCACGAGGGCGGGGGTTGCGCCGGCGCGGACTACGGCCTCGGCGGTGGCGATGAAGGTGTTCGCGGGTAGGACCACCTCGTCGCCCGGGCCGATCTCCAGCGCGCGCAGTGCCAGCTCGATGGCGTCGGTGCCGTTGCCGACGCCCACGCAGTGCGGGACCTCCTGGTAGGCGGCGAATTCCGCCTCGAACTCGGCGACCTGTGGACCGCCGATGAACGCGGTGTTCTTCAGCACCCGCGCCCAGCCCTCGGCGACCTCGTCGGCGACCTGCTCGTGCTGGGCACGCAGGTCCACCAGCGGGATGTCGATCACGAACCGTTCCCCTCTCGCAGTCTCCGGGCGGGGTTCCCCACCCAGACCTCACCCGCGGGCACGTCCGTGAGCACCACCGAGCCCATGCCCACGACCGCGCCCGCGCCGATCGTCACGCCCTCCCGCACGCAGGAGCCCTGCCCCAGGTAGGCGCTCTCACCGACCCGCACGGCACCGCCCAGGGCCGCCCGACCGGCGAACGTCACGCCGTCCGCCACCTCGTCGTCGTGGGTGACCAGCACGTGCGGCATCGCGACGACATGCGCCCCCAAGCGCAGCGGAGTCGTCACGACTGTTCCGGCTAGGAGCACGGTGCCGGGGCCGAGCGCCGCGCCCTCGGGTACGGACGCGGCCGGGTGCACGATGGTGGCGTAGCGGTCTTGTGGCAAGTCCATGCGTCGGACGACATTCATCCGGCCCAACGGGCGGCGGGCGCTGGCGATGCACACCAGGACGGCCGCGTCGGGCACGTCGTGCACGATTTCCGACCCGCCCAGCACGGGGAGGCCGTCCAGGTCGGCGCCGTGGCGGGTTGGGTCGTCGTCCAGTGCGCCTACGGGTTTCCACTCGTCGGGGAAGAGGCGGACCGTGGCCAGCACCTCGCGGGCCAGTCCTCCCCCGCCGACCAGTAGCAGTGGCCGTGGCGTCATCTCGTCCCCCTCGGTGCAGAGCCGGCCGGGTCCGGTGTGGACCCGGCCGGCGGTCTCAGCTCGTCGTGAAGACGACGTCGACCCAGTAGTGGTTGCCCTGGTAGCTGTTCGTCGGGAACCCGCTGCCCACGCGGTACAGGCCGTTGGGCGCGCCCTCGGCGGTGGCCGGAGCGGACAGCGGTGGCGAGGTCGCGGTGTAGCCCGCGAAGTAGCCGTGGTTCACCGAGTAGCGGCCGTTGGGCACGGTGTAGGAGGCCACGTACGTGGTGCCCGCCGTGACGGCCAGCGGGGTGTCGAACGTCAGCGTCTGCCAACCGGTCGCGGTCTCGTTGGTGAACGTGCCGGTCTTGAGCGCCACGCCGTCCGCCGACCAGATGGTGCCGGTGTGGGTGCCGGTGTTGCCGGCGCCCTTGTAGAACTTCACGCCGGTGATCTGGCCGTTGACCGAAGGTGTGAACCGGACGCCCATCTCGTAGGCCCCGGTGTCGTCGGCCGACGTGGTGGTCGGCACGGTCGCCGAGCTGAACAGCGAGCACGGGCACGTCTGCGTCGTGGTGACGGTGAACGACCAGGTGACCGGCGTGGCCATGATGTTGCCGCCGGTGTCGGCCGCCCGGACGCTCGCGGTGTACCGGGTGCCGGCCGCCATGGGCGCGGCGGGGGTCCACAGGAGCGTCCGCTGGTCGCCCGAAAGGGTCACCGTGCCGTCCAGCTTGGCGCCGCCCGGGTCGCTGACCGTGAACTGCGAGTTGGTCGTGTCGACCGGCTCGTCGAAGGACGCGGTCACCTGGCTGGTCCGGGAGACGTCCACCGCGTCGGTCAACGGCGTGTGGCCGGAGTGCGCGGGCGGGGTGGTGTCGCTGTTGGGCGTGTAGACGACGTCGACCCAGTAGTTGTTGCCCTGGTAGGACATCGTCGGGAACCCGCCGCCCGGCATGAACACGCCGTTGGGGTTGCCGTCGCCGGTCTGCGGCGCGGTCAGCGGCGGCGCGTTGACCCCGGTCGCCTGGAAGTAGCCCTGGTCGATCGAGTAGTGGCCGTTCGGCGCGTAGTACGACGCCGTGTAGACCAGGCCCGGCGCGACCGTGACCGGTGTGGAGAAGGTCAGGGTCTGCCAACCGGAGGCGCTTTCGCCGCTGAACGTGCCGGTCGCCAACCGGACGCCCGCGGAGGACCACAGGGAACCGGTGTGGGTGCCGGTGTTGCCCTCGCCCTTGTAGAAGCGGACCCCGGTGATCTGGCCGCTCTGCGTCGGGCTGAACCGCACGCCCAGCTCGTAGGACCCGCTGTCGTCGGCCGACGTGGTGGTCGGCACGGTCGCCGTGCTGAACAGCGAGCACGGGCAGGTCGCGGTGGTGGACGTGGTGAACGACCACACCGCCGTGGACGTCATCGCGTTGCCGTTGACGTCGGCGAGCAGAACGCTTGCCGTGTAACGGGTGTTGGGCTTCAGGGCGCCGTTCGGCGTCCAGGTCACGGTCTTCTGGTCACCCGAGAGCGCGACCGAGCCGTAGAGCTTCGCGCCGCCCGGGTCGGACAGCCAGATCTGGGTCGAGGCCGGGTCCATCGCCTCGGAGAAGCCGAGCGTGAGCGACGAGTTCAGGCCCACGCCGGTCGCGTCCGGTCCCGGCGTGCGGGTGTCGAGCGTCGGAGGCGTGGTGTCGCCGTTGAGGCCGTTCTTGTAGATGACGTCGACCCAGTAGTTGGCCGCGTTGTACGACGAGGTCGGGAACCCGCCGCCGGTGCCGTACTTGTAGACGCCGTTGGGGCCATCGGTGCCGTTGGACAGCGCCCGCATCGCGCCGTAGCTCGCGCTTTGCCCGTTGAAGTAGCCGGGCGTCACGGAGTACCGGCCGTTGGGCGCGTAGTACGACACGATGTAGGTGGTGTTGGCCTGCACGACCACCGGAGTGGTGAAGTTGAGCGTCTGCCAGCCCGAGGAAGTCTCGTTGCTGAACGTGCCGGTGGCCAGCAGGAGTCCCGTGGAGGACCACAGGGAACCCTTGTGGGTTCCGGTGTTGCCCGCGCCCTTGTAGAAGCGGACGCCCAGCACCTCGCCCTTGCCGTCGAACCGGACCTTCACGCCCAGCTCGACCGGGTTGCTGTCGTCGGCGCTGTTGATCGCGGGCGTGGCGAAGTCGTCCCACACCGTGCACGGGCACGTGGCGGGGCGGTTGTAGCCGGTGGTGAAGGACCAGTTGTGCTGCACGGTCTCGTTGCCGGCGGCGTCCTTGACCTTCACCGAGGCGGTGTAGGTGGTGCCGGCGGCCAGGGCCGCGTCCGGGGTGAACTGGGCGGTCTTGCCGTTGCCGGTGACCGAGGACGTGCCGGCGATCGCGCCGCCGGGGCCGGTCAGGGTGAACTGGAGCGTGCTCGGGTTGACCGCCTCGTCGTACGTCGCGGTCAGCGTCGGGTTGAGGCTGACGCTGTTCGCGTTGGCCAACGGGTTGGTGCCGACCAGCTCGGGCGCGCGGGTGTCGGGGCCGGGGTCCGGCGCCCACACCACGTCGACCCAGTAGTTGCTGTCCTGCGCGCTCCGGTCCGGGAAGCCCGGGCCGGAGCGGAACACGCCGTTCGGGCCGTCCACGCCGGTCTGCGGCGCGGTCAGCGGCTCCAGGTAGCGGCTGGAGCGGCTGAAGTACTCCGTGTCGACCGAGAAGTGCCCGGTCGGCGACAGGTACGACACGATGTAGGTGGTGTTGCCGGTGACCGCGACGGGCACCGGGAACAGCATGGTCTGCCAGCCCGACGCGGTCTCGTTGGTGAACGTGCCGGTCGCGAGCTGCTGGCCGCCGGCGGTCCACAGGGTGCCGGTGTGCGTGCCGGTGTTGTTCGGCCCCTTGTAGAAACGGACGCCGCGGACGTACCCGTCGGTGTTGGCGCGCCACTTCACACCCAGTTCGAGGGCGGAGCCGTCGAGGATGTCGGGCGTCTTCGGGGTGTCGTTGTTCGTCCACAGGCCGCACGGGCAGGTCCGGGCGTTGACGCCGGGCGAGGCCGTGGCGGGCGAGGACAGGTTCAGCGAGTCGTCCACCGCGCGGACCCGCAGCTGGGCGGGGCCGGACGCGGACGGCGTGTAGGTGTAGGTCCAGGCGCTCTGCCCGGCCTGCCACACCGCCGGGTGCCAACGCACGCCGCCGTCGGTGGACACCTCGACGCCGGTCACCTGGCCCGCGACGTCGACGACGGTGCCGGCGAACGTGTACGGCTGGCCGACCGTGGAGGTCGGCGGGACGGTGGTGTAGGCGACGACCGGCGGCGCCGTGTCGGTGGACGCGGTGGCCTGCACCAGGCCCGGCATCAGGGTCGTGGCCTGCACGCCCATGTCGGCCAGGAAGTTCACCGTCGCCTGCTGCATCCGGATGTCGGAGGTCGGCGTGTTGGTGAGGAACGCGTGCTCGTCGTCCACGCCCCACGCCCACTGCACCGTGCCCGCGCCGAACACCAACGCGCCGGAGGAGTGCTTGTAGTAGGTGATGGCGTGGGTCTTGGTGTCCGGCGTGTAGTAGTCGCCGTGGTTCTGCAGCACGTACGGGCCGTCGAGCATGGCGACCGTGGTGCGGGAGAACTGGCCGACGCCCGGCGGCTGGTAGCCGTTGTCCTCCACGGTGTTCCACTCGTAGCCCAGCGTGCCGGGCTGGAACGTGTAGGTGCTGCCGCTGCTCATGTTCTGCAGCGAGGTGTGCCGCCACAGCCGCATCCGGCCGTACTCGGCCGGGACCTGCAGCGAGTCGTCGCGCCGGCCGTTGACGGTGAAGATGTTGCCCAGCAGGGCGTTCTCCGGCCGGCCGCCGTCCTGCGGCGGGCTGTAGCGCGGGTCGCGCCACGTGCCGGTCCAGTCGTTGAGGCCGTCGTTCTGGGTGCCCTTGGTCTCCTTGTAGCACGCGATGGTGCGCCAGTCGGTCTGGGAGGAGTCGATGCTCTTCTCCCAGCGGGTCTTCCAGAAGATCTCGTTGCCGGTGAGGAACGCCAGGTGCACGCCCGCGTCCCGGGCCGCCTCGACGTTGGCGCGCTGCTCGTTGGACCAGTACTCGTCGTGGCCGACGGCCATGAACACCTTGTGGTTCTTGATGAGGTGGCCGCGGCGCGCGCTGTCGACGTCGGTGGTGTAGCTCAGGTCGTAGCCGTTGCGCTCCAGGAACCGCAGCATCGGGTACTCGGCGTTGAAGATGAAGTTCTCGTCGCCGTCGCCGCCCGTGTACGGGCGGTTGTAGCTGACCTTGTAGGCCTGGCCGCCCTGGCCGGGGCCGTCGCCGAAGTACAGCGAGTTGCCGCCGTAGCGGTTGTAGGCCACCCAGGTGGAGTCCGAGGTCTGGAACAGGATCTTGGACGTGCTGGTGTCGTCGCGGACGACGAACACGATCTCGTTCTTGAGCTGGTTGTCGTTGCGGGTGACGCGGGCGTAGTAGATGCCCGACACCGCGTCGACGGGGACGTTCCAGGTGACCGACACGGCCCAGTTGCCGCAGTCGATGAGCGCGCTGGGGGTGTCGCGCAGGCACGGCGGCTGGTTCTGCGGGGTGTTGCGCGAGACCGAGTCGACCTGGCGCGCGCCGACGCCGCCGTACCAGCCCAGCCGGAAGATGTCGATGGTGTACGACGAGGCGTTGGTCAGCATCTTGAACGCGACCTGGCCACCCGGCGTGGTGCTGATGTCGGTGGTGTAACCCAGGATCGAGTCGTCCCGCGAGGTCACCTGCCAGTCGGGCGTACCCGGTTTGGTGTTCTCGCACGCGACTTTGTTGACCACCGGCACGTCACAGGGCGCGGCGTTCGCGACCGTGGCGTTGAGGAGGACAAGGGGCGTGACACATCCGGTCACCATGAGCACAGCGCACAGGGTCCTTGCAAGACGTCTCACCGGCGACGCCATCGACCACTCATCTCCTCGAACGCACTCCGTAGCGCGGCAGTCACTACTCCCCGTAGTGCAACCTTGTTGCTCCAAAGGTCGCCCTATTCCACAGATCCGTTACTAGGGTGGAGATCTCATTTGGAAAACAACTCGAAGCCGGATCCCGTAGTAACGCTGCGTAGTCGCCTCGGGCACGGCGGGACCCGGCGGCCGGGCCCTGCCCCCGGCCGCCGGGTTGGCGCGAACGACCGCCGGCGCGCTAGGCGGTGGCGGCGTTCAGCGCGGCGACGACCTCGTCCTGCTCCTCGTCGGTCAGCCCGACGAAGTGCGGCAACAGGATGTGGTCCGCCGCAACCCTTTCCGTCACCGGGAGGGACGGCGTGGCGTCGCCCGCGTGGTAGACGGGTTCCAGGTGGCACGCGGTGATGCGCCTGGTCGCGACACCGCGTTGGGCCATCGAGTTCATGACGTCGATGCGGGTGTGGTTCTTCAGCCGGACCAGGTACGACTGGTAGACGTGCCCGAAGCCCGCCGGTTCGTGCGGCAGGACCAGGGACCCGTTGCCCGCCAACAACTCGTCGTAGCGGGCCGCCAGGGCGCGGCGCACCTTCACCACGTGGTCCAGCTTGCCCAGCTGCACCACGCCCACCGCGGCCTGGATGTCGGTCATCTTGTAGTTGAAGCCGACCTCGTCGTAGCTCTCCGCGATCACCGCGGTCGACGTGTGCCGGGCCAGCGTGGAGATCGAAGCCGCGTGCGCGCGCAGCGCCTTGAGCTTCGCCGCCACCTCGGCGTCGTCCGTGGTGACCACGCCGCCCTCACCGGTGGTGAGGATCTTGCGGGCGTCGAAGGAGAACACGGTGATGTCGCTGATGGTGCCCAGGCGGACACCGTCGATGGTCGCGCCGTAGGCCGGCGCGGCGTCCTCGACCAGGTGGAGACCGTGCTTGCGCGCGATCTCCTTGAGCGCGTGCAGGTCCGCGGGCAGGCCGATCTGGCTCGCGGGCATGATCGCCCTGGTCCGCGGCGTGATCAGGGTTTCG
Source organism: Saccharothrix sp. (assembly GCF_031180885.1). Classification (GTDB taxonomy): domain Bacteria; phylum Actinomycetota; class Actinomycetes; order Mycobacteriales; family Pseudonocardiaceae; genus Actinosynnema. The sequence goes on along the minus strand of NZ_JAPSLK010000015.1, from coordinate 95,307 downwards.
ACGTGCGCGGGGTCGATGTTGTAGGTGCGCTCGTCGATGTCGGCGAACACCGGCGTGGCGCCGGTGTAGCGGATGGAGTTCGGCGTCGCGATGAACGTGAACGACGGGCAGATCACCTCGTCGCCCGGCCCGATGCCCAGCGCCGCCAGCGCCAGGTGCAGACCGGTCGTGGCGCTGTTGACGGCCACCGCGTGCTTCGCGCCGACCTGCTCGGCCACCAGCTCCTCGAACTTCGCCGCGCGCGGGCCGACCGACAGCCACCCGGACAGCACCGCTTCCGCGGCGGCGTCGGCCTCTTCCTGGCCGACGTACAGGCGGGTGATGGGGATCATGCCTTCGCTCCCTGGAGTTCGCTCTGCCACCACGACACCAGCTTGGTCAGTCCTTCGTGGAGGGACACGCTCGCCTCGAAGCCGAGCTTCTCGCGGGCGGCCTCGGTGCTCGCGAGCCGGCGCGGCACCGCGTTGACCTTGCGCTCGGGGCCGTGCTCGGGGCGCAGGTCGGTGCGTCCCATGACCTCCAGCAGCGCGTCGGCGAGCTGGGCGAGGCTGGTCTCCACGCCGGAGGCCACGTTGAACACCTCGTCGGAGACGTCGCTCTTGGCCGCCAGCACGTTGGCGCGCGCGATGTCGGTGCTGTAGACGAAGTCCATGGTCTGGCTGCCGTCGCCGAGGATCAGCGGCGGGGTGCCCGCGGCGATGCGCTCCATCCAGCGCACCAGGACCTCGGTGTAGACGCCGAAGACGTCCATGCGCGGCCCGTAGACGTTGAAGTAGCGCAGGGCCACGTAGTCCAGGCCGTACATCTCGTTGAAGCTGCGCAGCAGGCCCTCGTTGTAGACCTTCGCCGCGCCGTAGAGGGTGCGGTTGCCGTAGGCGTGGTGGTTCTCCCGCGTGGGGAACAGCTCCGCCAGGCCGTAGACCGACGCCGAGGACGCGGCGACGACCTTGGTGACGTTCGCCTGCACCGCCGCCTCCAGCACGTTGAACGTGCCGGTGGCCAGCACGTCGTGCGCCAGCCGGGGCTCCTCAGCGCACTGCGTGATGCGGATGGCCGCTTGGTGGAACACCAGGTCGACACCGTCCATTGTGGACCGGACGGTGTCGGTGTCGCGGAGGTCGCCCTCCACGAACTTCACCGCGCCGGCCTGCAGCGGGCCGGCGAGGTTCTCCAGCCGGCCGCGCACCAGGTTGTCCAGCACGACGATCTCGGCGACGCCCTCGTCGAGCAGGTGGTCGGCGATGGTCGAGCCGATCAGGCCCGCCCCGCCGGTGATCAGGACACGTGCGTCACGCAGGTTCACGCGTGGGCTCCCATGGTGAAGGCCGGGTGTTCCAGGTACTCGGCGAGCGAGGGGTTGTTGCTGTCCTTGGCCGACAGGATCGGGTCGTCCACCGGCCAGGCCACGCCCACGTCCGGGTCGTCCCACGCCAGCAGGCCCTCGGCCAGCGGGTTGTGGAAACCGGTGGTCTTGTACTGCACCTCGGCCACGTCCGACAGCACCGCGAAGGCGTGCGCGAACTCCGGGCCGATGAGCAACTGGGTGCGGTTCTGCGCGGTCAGCTCGATGCCGTACCACTGGCCGAACGTCGGCGAGCCGACCCGCAGGTCCACCACGACGTCGAAGATCGCGCCGACCGTGCAGCGGACCAGGCGGTGCTGCGGGGCGAGCGCGTTCTGGAAGTGGAAGCCGCGCAGCACGCCCTTGGTGGAACGGGAGTGGTTGTCCTGCACGAAGTCCAGCGACAGGCCGTGCTGCTCCCAGCGGCGCTTGCTGTAGGACTCGAAGAAGAAGCCCCGCTCGTCCTCGAACCACTCGGGCTGGATGACGAAGACGCCCTCTAGCTCGGTGGGGGTCACCGTCATGTCCATGCCCTGCTTCGGGGCCGCTACCCCAGTCATGCCACCGCCTCTTCCAGTTCGGCGGGACGACCCACGTCCCGCACGGTCACGAACTCGCCGCCGGCCGCCAGGCTCGCCGACGTCGCCTCCAGGATCGCCAGCACCCGCAGGCCCGACCAGCCGTCGGTGAGCGGCGCGCGCTTCTCGGTGATCGCCGAGACGAACTCGGACATCACGCCGCGCAGCGCCTCCCGCTCGGGCAGGGCGGGCGCGACGGTGTCGCCGCGCCGGTAGGAGATGATGGCCTGGGTGCGCTCCTCGTCACCGTCGATGACGTCCGCGCCCCGGTCGTGCACCGAGATCCGCTGCACCACGTTCAGGTCGTCCCAGACGACCGTGCGCCGCGAGCCGCCGACGATCATGGTGCGGATCTTGGTCGGGGACAGCCAGTTCACGTGGACGTGGGCCAGCACGCCGTCCGACAGCTCCAGGGTGAGGTGGCCGACGCACGCGCGGCCGGCGCCGATCGGGTCGGAGCCGTGCGCCGAGACGCGGCGGACGACGACCCCGTCGGGCAGGATCGCGTCGAAGATCGAGAGGTCGTGCGGGGCGAGGTCCCAGAACACGTCCACGTCCGGCTGCACGAGGCCCAGGTTGACCCGCACGGAGTCCAGGTACTGGACGGTGCCGATCTCGCCGGTGCGCACCAGGTGGCGCAGGTGCTGCACGGTCGGCGTGTAGACGAAGGTGTGGTCGAGCATGAGGGTGAGGCCGCGGGCCTCGGCCTCCTCGACCAGCTCCAGCCCGGCCGCGTACCCGGCCGCGAGGGGCTTCTCCACCAGCACGTGCTTGCCCGCCCGCAGCGCGGCCAGCGCGACCGGGAGGTGCGTGGCGGCCGGGGTGGCGATCGCGACGGCGTCCACCGCCGGGTCGGACAGCACGTCGTCCAGGGAGCCGGACACCCGCACCGTCGAGTAGTCGCCGAGCACTCGGCGGGCTTTCTCGGTGTCCAAGTCGCACAGGTACCGCAGCTTCAGCCCGGGGGTCGCCTGTGCGTTGCGCACGAGGTTCGGCCCCCAGTACCCGGCGCCGATGACGGCGATGCCGATCGGCTGGTCCATCTCGCTCCTCATCAGTAGGCCCCGTGGCCGCCGAAGACGGCCCGGAAGGTCTTCCACAAGATCAGCGCGTCGAGGGCGAGCGACCAGTCCTCGACGTAGCGCAGGTCGAGCCGGACCGACTCCTCCCAGCTCAGGTCGCTGCGGCCGGACACCTGCCACAGGCCGGTCAGGCCCGGCTTGACCAGCAGGCGCCGCCGCATCGCGGGCCCGTACTTCGCGCTTTCCTCCGGCAGCGGCGGGCGCGGCCCGACCAGCGACATCGAGCCCGCGAGCACGTTGAACAGCTGGGGCAGTTCGTCCAGGGAGTAGCGGCGCAGGAACCGGCCCACGGTGGTCACCCGCGGGTCGCGGCGCATCTTGAACAGCACGCCCGCGCCCTCGTTGACCTGCTGGAGCTGGTCGCGCAGCGCGTCGGCGTTGGTGACCATGGTGCGGAACTTGATGATCGTGAAGTGCGCGCCGTCCTTGCCGACGCGGCGCTGCTTGTAGAGCACCGGGCCGCGGGTGTCGATCATGACGGCGACCGCGCAGGCCAGCAGGACCGGCGCGAACAGCCCGATCAGGACGAGCGACCCGACCCGGTCCACGGTCGCCTTGACCACGCGGCGGATGCCGGTGAACGACGGTTCGCTGACCCGCAGCAGCGGCATCCCCAGCACGCCGGTGACGTGCAGCCGGGGTCCGGCGAAGTCCATCAGGGCGGGCGCGACGACCATCTCGGTGCCGGTGCCCTCCAGGTCCCAGGCCAGTTGCTGGAGCCTGCGCGGGGTCCAGTAGGCGTCCGGGGTGACCGCGACGATCCGGTAGCCCCCGCGCCGCACCTGCTCGGCGACCTCGGCGAACCGGCCGACGACGGCGATGCCGTCCAACTCGCCGCCGAGGTCCGCGCGACCGTCCACAGTGCACACCGCGTCCACCCGCCACCCGAGGTGCGGCGCGCGGCGGGTGCGGCTGATCAGGTCTTTGACGGTGTCGACGTTGCCGGCGGCGAGCACCGGCAGCAGGCACTTGCCCTCGCCGCGGGCCCGGTGCAGCGGGCGGCGCAGCAGGTAGCGGGCGGGGAAGGCGACCAGCGCGATCGCCGGCCCCACCACGAACACCCACAGCCGCGCCCCCGGCAACCCGGCGGCCAGCGCCCCCAGGCCCAGGGCGACGACCGAGGCGAACAGGCCGCGGCCCAGCCGGCGGAACTCCTCGGCGCCCTGGCCGAGCACCGACGCGTTCCAGACGCGGTTGACGTAGAGCGAGCCCAGGACGACGGCGACCGTCACCGCTTCCAGGGCGACCAGCGGGAGGGGTCCGAACGCTTTGGGGGAGAGCAGCACACCCGCCAGCACCACGACCAGGACGGTGCAGACGGTGTCGGCGGCGATCACGCCGTACCGGTAGGCGGGCTCCCAGCTGCCGACGGTGGGGTGGGTGGTGCGGTTGGTCGCCTGATCCCTCGCGGCCAACCCCGCCGCCGGTCTGCGGCGCGTGGATCGGGCCTGCTCGCTCATCGCTCTCGCTCCCCGGTCGGTCCGGTTCGACACGTGCAACATCGCTGGGCATCCCCGACGAACCCGCGTGTGGTGTGTTCGCAAATGTGGCTCCGGCGCTTTCCACGCCTCGCCAAACCGTCATTCGTCCGGCCGGGGCGGCGCGTTACACGGACGGTGAGGGACTTTCGGCCCGTTTCCGGTTGGCACTGACCGGACCGGGCACGGGCCGGGTCCACCGGGTGACGTGCGGTCACCGCCGTCTCTTGTGGAAACCCTCGGAGCGCTCCCGAAAATGCGTCCACTGTGGCCGGTCGAGCAGGACCACTCCCGGCATCTGGCCTGGTAGCGGGCTCGCGGGCAGATCCATCGATGTGGGGGCGGTCGGCGTTACAGCACGTTTTCGACTTCGGTCGAAGCGGACGGCGGAGAGTCCAAAAAGGGCCGAAAGACCCTACCCGCCCGACCCCTCCGGTGGCGGCGCGCGGTCACCCATTCACAGAGCGGAAGCAGCTATTCGGCGCAACGATCCGGCCACTTCCCGTCACCGGAGGCGGAATTCAACGCCCGGCCGGCCGATCGGGAGTGACGCAGTTCACCGGTGGCGTCACAATGTGGGACGTGGAGGTCGCGTTGGTGGCCGCCGCGGCGTTGGCTGCGCCGCACGGCGGCTGGGCGTGGCGCGTCCGGCTGTACCCGCGGTCGGCGCGCGGGTTGATCGTGGCCGTGATCGACTTCACGTGGAGCCTGCCGAACACCGTGGCGGGCGTGCTGTTCTTGGCCTACGCCCTGGGCCGGGGCAACGCGGTCGACCGCGAGTTCAGCCGCCACCGCGGTGTCCTGGGCTTGCGGGACGGCGTCATCAAGGGTTTCGCGACGACGGTCGGTCCGGTTCAGGCGGGCGTGGCCCTGGGCGTGGACGACCACGAGGCCGTACACGTCCTCCAGGCCAGGCTGCTGGGGCCGTTGTACCTGCCGCTGGTGGTCGCGAACTGGGTGGTGGCGACGGTCCTGCCGTACTGGCTCCTGTACCACGACCGGCGTCGCGCCCCGATCGACAGCGTGGCCGCGTACTTCCAACGCGGCGTCTACCCCCACTGCTGGCACGAGGAATGGGCCTACCGCGTGCAAGGCACCCCGCCGGCCTGAGCGGCCTCTTCGGATCGCCCGTTTTGTCGTACCCCGGTGGGACAATGAGCCCCGGGGCGCTTCAGCCGGGATTGTCGTACCCCCGTGGGACAATGGAGACGGGGGCCGGAGGCCGCCGCCACGGTCACGCCGCCAACGGCCGCAACGCAAGGCCGAGCCAACCAGCAACCGAAGCCGCCGCCCAGCGCGCTCGCGGCCACCGCCCCGCGGCCCGCCCGCAACCGTCGCCGGCACAGCCGCGATGCACAGCCGCGATGCACAGCCGTCGTCGGCACAGCCGCGATCACGCGTTCGCGACCAGCCGGACCTTCTCCGCCCCCACCGCCACCACGTCGCCGCCGCGCAGCTGCTTCCCCCGCTGCACCTCGACCCGCCCGTTGACGGTCACCTCGCCGTCCTCCACCAGCTCACGCGCGTGGGCGCCGTTCTCCGCCAGGCCCGCGAGCTTGAGGAACTGGCCCAGCCTGATCATGTCGTCGGAGATCTCCACCTCGCGGATGCGCATCGTGCCATCATCGCCCAACCCGCGCAGAGCGGCTGCACGTGCATCCGGTAACCAGGATTGCACAAGGTTGAAACACGAACGACACGAGCCGGCCGCCGTGAGGTCTACGGTTCCCGAGGTGTGAGCACCGCCGGCTCTGAGTACCCGGACGCGGCCCCCAAGCGCCGCCGGTCCCTGCGTGGCGAAGTCGGCATGACCGGAGCGCGGTTCGGATCCCCCGCCCTCCGCAAGAGCCTCGAAGAGGAGCAACCGGCCGAACCGCCCAAACCACCCAGGAAACGCCGGTCGCTGCGCGGAGAGGTCGGGGCCACCGGGGCGCGGTTCGGGTCGGCCGCCCTCCGCAAGAGCCTCGACGCCGCGGAACCGGAACCGGCCCCCACGGAAACGGACATAGAGGACACCGCGCCCTTCAGCGGCCACTTCGAGGACACCGACCTCAAGGAAGAGCCGGAAGACCCGGCGCTGGAGTGGAGCGGCCCCCTCGTCCGCCCCTACGCCTGGACCCGCGGCCGCACCGCCTCCCAGCACGACCTGCGCATCGAAACCCTGGTCTCCCTCGAAGAGCACGGCATCGCCATAGCCATGCGCGACACCACCCCGGAGCAACGCGCCATCGTCGAACTGTGCGCCAACACCCGCTCGGTGGCCGAGGTGTCCGCCCTGCTCGCCCTCCCCCTGGGCGTCGTCCGCGTCCTGCTCGGCGACCTGATCGACATGGGCGTCGTCGCCATCAGCACCGCCGCCCCCGGCGGTCCCGACCTCAGGCTGATGGAACGCGTCCTACAAGGCCTCCGCAACCTCTGACCGCAACCGCCGGAACACCTCGACCAAGTCGTCCAACTGGTAGTGCGCGTTCAACCCCGACGGGTTCGGCAACACCCACAACCGCGACGACGCGATCGCGAAAGGCTGCGGCCCCACCACCGCCCGCGGTCGACCGAACGCCGTCCGGTACGCCGTGATCCCGACGACCGCCACCACCCGCGGCTCGAACTCCGCCGCCAACGACGTCAGCCGCACCGCACCCGCCCGCAACTCGTCGGCGGTCAACTCCTCCGCCTTCGCCGTCGCCCGGTCGGACAGGTTCGTGATGCCCAGCCCGAACTCCAGCAGCTCCCCCTGCTCCGCGGGCGACAACCGGCGCGGCGTGAACCCGGACAGGTGCAGCGCGGGCCAGAAGCGGTTGCCGGGACGGGCGAAGTGGTGGCCGGTGGCCGCCGACAGCAGGCCCGGGTTGATCCCGCAGAACAGCACGTCCAGCCCGGGCCGCACGAGGTCCGGCAGGTTCACCCCGACCGGCCGCGCAACCGCAGCGCCACCGCCACCCCGGCCGCGACCACCACCAGCGCGCCCACGACCCACCCCCAGACCGGGAACCCGTCCCCCTCGGCGGGCTGCCCGGACTGGATCGTCGGCGGCGCGGTGGCCACCAGCGTGATCGTCTCGGTCGGGGTGACCGAGGAGGTGATGGCCGGCGGCTCGGAAGTCACGGAGGGTGCAGTGGTGGTGCCAACGGCCGGCGGGGCCGCGGTGGCCAGCGAGAAGGTGGTCTTGCCGCTGACGAAGTCGCCGTCGAGGCTCTCCACCTGCCAGCTCACCACGTACTGACCGGCCGGTGACGCGCCGGGCGTCACCGGCGCGGTCAGCGTCGCACCGGACACGGACAGCTCCCCCACCGTCCACCCGGTGCCGTCGGGTGCGGTCACGGTGACGGTGGCGCTCTCGGCGGGCACCGGTTGGCTGAACGTCAACGTCAGCCGGGACGGTGGCTGGGCCAGGGTCGCCCCTTCGGCCGGGTCGCTGCCGATCAGTTCGGTGTGGGCCCAGGCCGAGGGTGCCGCGGCGAGCAGACCCAGTGCCACGAGTGCCGAGAGCGCCAGTCGCTTCATGCCCGCTAGTTCTACCGGGTCGGCGGCGCCTGCTGCCCGTCGCCCGGGCGCTGACCCGGTTGCCCCTGCCCGTCACCGGGTTTGCCGCCGCCGCGCTGGAAGTCGCCCTCGATGACCGTCTTGGCCACGTCGTCCTGGGCGATCACCATCACCTTGTCGCCGGTGGCCAGGCTGCCCGCACCGCCCTTGGCCCCGTTGACCTCGGTGTTGTCGTCGATCTTGTAGGTCTGGCTGAACCCGTCGCTGCTCTTGACCGTGACGGAGTCGCCGGAGACCGCGGTGACCTCGCCGTTCTGGAACTCGCCGTGCGCGGCGTCGCCGAACGGGCCCGGACCCGCGATCCGCAGCCCGCCGCCGGGGCCGCCGTAGCGCGGTCCGCCCATCATCTGGGCCGCCTCGGAGTTGCTCGCCGCGTAGATGACCCCGCCGCCCACGGCCGCGATGCCGACCGCGATCGCGACCGCGACCAGGGTCTTGCGGCCGGACCAGCGCGGTCCGGGAGCATCGGCCCGGGGCGGCGGGTCCTCGCCCCAGGTGGGGTTCTCGGTTTCGGTAGTCATGGCGACCACCGTGTCGGCGGAGTCTGTGCGTGGGCTGTGCGCGCGTTGGGTGGCGGCTGTGGCTTGTGCGGCGCGGGTTCACAGGTGGTACACAGGATCGGCACAGGGTGGGCTCAACCAGCCGGCGGACGATGAAGAGCATGCGTGCGGTGACTTCCCCCGAGATCCGTCGGCCCGACGGCAGTCCGGTGCGGGTGCTGGTGGTCGACGACGAGTCGACGCTGGCCGAGCTGATGTCGATGGCCCTGCGCATGGAGAAGTGGGAGGTGCGCACCGCGCTGGACGGGACCACCGCGGTGCGGACCGCGCGCGAGTTCCGGCCGGACGTGGTCGTGCTGGACGTCATGCTGCCCGACTTCGACGGCCTGGAGGTGCTGCGCCGGATGCGCGCCGACGCGCCCGCGCTGCCCGTGCTGTTCCTGACCGCGAAGGACGCCGTCGAGGACCGGATCGCGGGCCTGACCGCGGGCGGCGACGACTACGTGACCAAGCCGTTCAGCCTGGAGGAGGTCGTGCTGCGGCTGCGCGGGCTGCTGCGGCGGACCGGGGTGGCGGAGGCGTCGGCCGGGTCGGAACTGGTCGTGGGCGACCTGGTGCTGGACGAGGAGACCCGCGAGGTGCGGCGCGGCGGGCAGGCCGTGGAGCTGACCGCGACCGAGTTCGAGCTGCTGCGGTTCCTGATGCGCAACCCGAAGCGGGTGCTGAGCAAGGCGCAGATCCTGGACCGGGTGTGGAGCTACGACTTCGGCGGGCAGGCGAACATCGTCGAGCTGTACATCTCGTACCTGCGCAAGAAGATCGACGCGGGGCGCACGCCGATGATCCACACGATGCGGGGTGCCGGGTATGTCCTCAAGCCTGCACCCTAGGCGGTGGCCGCTGCGCACCCGGCTCATCGTCGAGCAGGTGGTGCTGATCGCCATCGTGTGCGCAGGCATCGGCCTGGTGACCGGTTTCGCGTTGCGCGACTTCCTGATCGGCAAGCTGGACGACGACCTGCGCGACGCCGCCGGCCGCGTCGAACGCGTGCACGCCTTCCCCGTCCCCGCGCCCTTGCCCGGTCCGCCGAAGAACCCTTTGGAGGGACCGGGTTTCTCGCAGGGCACCGTCGTGCTGATCACGTACGGCGACATGGTCCAGGACGCGGACCGGTTGCAGGGCCGGGAAACCAGCGCCGTCCCGACCGACGAACAGGCCACCCTGCTCAACGTCCCCGCCGACGCCCAGCCGCACACCACCACCCTCGGCGAGTCCGGCGACTACCGCGTCCTGTCGTTCCGCACCCGCGACGGCGCCCGGATCGTGACCGCACTGCCCATGGCCCAAGTGGACGACATCGTCTTCCGCATGGCCCTGATCCTCGGCGGCGTGGCCCTGGCCGGCCTGGTGGCGGTGAGCATCGCCGGTGCTTTGATCATCCGCAAGACCTTGCGCCCGTTGGAACGAGTAGCCGCCACTGCCTCCCGAGTCGCCGAACTCCCTTTGCACGAAGGAAAAGTGGCGCTGGCCGAACGCGTGCCCGCCGAGGACGCCAACCCGGACACCGAAGTCGGCCAGGTGGGCTTGGCGTTGAACAAGATGCTCGGCCACGTCGGCAACGCCCTGGAAGCCCGCCACGAGAGCGAAACCCGGGTCCGCCAGTTCGTCGCCGACGCCAGCCACGAACTCCGCACCCCGCTGGCCGCGATCCGGGGTTATGCGGAACTCACCCGCCGAACCCGGGACGAGGTCCCCGACCAGATCGCCCACGCCATGCGCCGCGTCGAATCCGAGGCCGTCCGCATGACGTCGTTGGTGGAAGACCTGCTTTTGTTGGCCCGCTTGGACGCCGGCCGTCCCTTGGCCCGCGAACAGGTGGACCTGTCCCGCCTGGTGGTGGACGCCGTCAGCGACGCCCGGATCGCCGGCCCCGACCACGACTGGCGCCTCACCCTGCCCGCGTCCCCGGTCGTCGTCACCGGCGATCCCCACAAGCTCCAGCAGGTCCTGGTCAACCTCCTCTCCAACGCCCGGACCCACACCCCACCCGGCACCACCGTCACCACAGCCCTGGCCGCGACCAAGACCGGCGCCACCCTCACCGTCACCGACGACGGCCCCGGCATCCCCCGCGAACTGCAACCCGAAGTCTTCGAACGCTTCTCCCGCGGCGACACCTCCCGCTCGCGCGCCGCCGGCAGCACCGGCCTGGGCCTCTCCATCGTCGCCGCCGTGGTGGCCGCCCACTCCGGCTCTGTCACGGTGAACTCCCGCCCAGGCCAAACCCGCTTCACCGTCACCCTCCCCGACTGACCTCGCCCCACACAGCGGGTTCACAGGGTGGGCACAAGGGCGGCCCAGGGTTGGTGGACAGGGTGGGGGCATGCGAGCGCGACCTCCCCTGTTGTTGTTGCTGGCCGGAACGGCCGTCTTGTACCTCTGGAGACTCGGTGACTCCGGTTGGGCCAACGCCTACTACTCGGCCGCCGCCCAAGCGGGCGCTGAGAGTTGGCGGGCCTGGTTCTTCGCGGCCACTGATCCGGCGGGGTCGATCACGGTCGACAAGACACCGGCCTCGGTCTGGGTCATGGGGCTGTCCGCGCGGCTCTTCGGTGTGAACGCCTGGAGCATCCTGGTGCCACAAGCCCTGATGGGCGTCGCGAGCGTCGGCCTGCTGTACGCGACGGTCAAAAGGACAGCGGGCGAAGCGGCCGGGTTGATCGCGGGAGCGGTGCTGGCGCTCACGCCGGTCGCGGTGTTGATGTTCCGGTTCAACAACCCGGATGCCCTGCTGGTCCTACTGCTCATCGCGGGCGCGTACTGCACCGTCCGGGCGACCGAAGTGGCGTCCTGGCGGTGGCTGGCGTTGGCCGGGGTCGCGGTCGGGTTCGGGTTCCTGACGAAGATGTTGCAGGCGTTCCTGGTCCTGCCCGCCTTCGGGGCGGTGTACCTGCTGGCCGCGCCCACGACCTGGAAACGCAAGGCAGTCCACCTTCTGAGCGCCCTGACAAGCATGGTGGTCGCCGGCGGCTGGTGGGTGCTGGTCGTCGAACTCGTCCCCAACCGGCCCTACATCGGCGGGTCGCAGCACAACAGCGTCCTCGAACTCACCCTCGGCTACAACGGCCTCGGCCGCCTCACCGGCGAGGAGATCGGCAGTGTCGGCGGGGGTCGGGGCTGGGGCTCCACGGGCTGGAGCCGCCTGCTGGGCGCGGAGATGGGCAGCCAGATCGCCTGGTTGCTGCCGACCGCACTGGTGCTGCTGATCGCCGGCATCTGGGCCGGAAAGCGGCGAGAACGCGTGGGTCTGGGGCTGTGGGGCGGCTGGCTCGTGATCACGGCCGCCGTCTTCAGCTTCATGAACGGGATCATCCACGCGTACTACACCGTGGCCCTCGCCCCGGCGATCGGCGCGATCATCGGCACCGGCGCGGTCGTGCTCTGGCGCAGACGGCACGAACCCGGTGCGGCGGCAGCGCTTTCGGGTGCGCTCGCGGTGACGGCGCTCCAGTGCTACCTGCTGCTGCTCGGCTGGTCACCAGCCCTCGCCACCGCCGTCCTCGTCCTCGGCCTCCTGGGAGCAGTGGGACTGTTCCTCTCCGCCGCCGCCCCACCCGCCCTCGTCGTGCCGGTCGCCGTGGTGGCCGCCCTGCTCGGCCCCGGCGCGTACTCGGTCGCCACCGCCGCCACCCCGCACTCCGGCGCGATCCCCATGGCCGGACCGGCGATCTCCCCCAGCGGCGGGATGATCGTCCTCAACGGCGGCACCCGCACCGGGGGCGGGATCGGCGGGCTGCTCCACGCGCCCACGCCCGGCCCGCAACTGGTCGAACTCCTGCGCGGCAACAGCGGCAAGTACACGTGGGCCGCCGCCGCGGTCGGGTCGAACAACGCGGCCGGCTACCAACTCGGCAGCGGCGTGCCGGTCATGGCGGTCGGCGGTTTCAACGGCACCGACCCCGCGCCCACCCTCGAAGAGTTCCAACGACTGGTCCACAGTGGACAGATCCACTACTTCCTCGGCGGCGCGGGAATGCCCGCCGAGACCGGCAGCGACGCCTCCGAGCACATCGCCGAATGGGTCGCGGACACCTTCCCCGCCACCACCGTCGACGACGTCACCGTCTACGACCTCACAGCCGGGGCACAGGGATGACACACCGGCCACCCAGCCCCGCGCCCGAAGGTGATCCCATGACACTCGCGACGCTCACGACGACCCCCGTGCTCGACGTGGTGGTCCCCGTGTACAACGAGGAACGCGACCTCGCGCCGTGCGTGCGCAAGCTGCACGCGGACCTGACCCAGACCTTCCCCTACCGGTTCCGCATCACCATCGCCAACAACGCCAGCACCGACGGCACCCGCGCGGTCGCCGACGCGCTGGCCGCGGAGATCGAGCAGGTCGAGGCCGTCCACCTGGAGCAGAAGGGCCGGGGCCGCGCGCTCAACGCCGTGTGGTCGGCGTCGGACGCGAAAGTGCTGGCGTACATGGACGTCGACCTGTCGACGGACCTCGCCGCCCTCGCCCCGCTGGTCGCGCCGCTGATCTCCGGGCACTCCGACATCGCGATCGGCAGCCGGCTCGCGCGCGGCGCGCGGGTCGTGCGCGGCCCCAAGCGCGAGTTCATCTCCCGCTGCTACAACCTCATCCTCCGCGGCGCGCTGGCGACCCGGTTCTCCGACGCCCAGTGCGGCTTCAAGGCGATCCGGGCGGACGTGGCCCGGCGGCTGCTGCCGCACGTCGAGGACACCGGCTGGTTCTTCGACACCGAACTGCTCGTGCTGGCCGAACGCGCCGGCGCGCGCATCCACGAGGTGCCGGTGGACTGGGTGGACGACCCGGACAGCCGGGTCGACATCGTCTCCACCGCCATCGCCGACCTCAAGGGCATCGCCCGGGTCGGGCGTGGCCTGCTCACCGGCCGCATCCCGATCGGCGAACTCCGCGCCCAACTCGGCCGCGAACCGCTCGAACCCAGCACCCCGGGCGTCCCCGAAGGCCTGTTCCGCCAACTGGTCCGCTTCGCCGCGGTCGGCGTGGCCAGCACCCTGGCGTACCTCCTGCTCTTCGTGCTGCTGCGCGGCGGTCTCGGCGCACAGGGCGCGAACCTGGTGGCACTCCTCGCCACCGCCATCGCCAACACGGCCGCCAACCGCCGCTTCACCTTCGGCGTGCGCGGCCGGCACGGCGCGGGCCGCCACCAGTTCGAAGGACTGATCGTCTTCGGCCTGTGCCTGGCCCTGACCAGCGGCGCGCTGGCCCTCCTGCACCACCTCACCGACCCCGGCGGCGGGGCCGAGCTGGCCGCCGTCGTCGGCGCGAACCTGCTCGCCACCGTCCTGCGCTTCCTGCTGCTGCGCAACTGGGTCTTCCGCAACCGTCCCCAGGAGTCCACCTCATGACCGCCACCCTCACCGCCCCCTCCCCCACGCCCGCGCCGGCCCGTCCCGGCGCGAAGTGGACCACCCCGGCGCTGGTCGTCCTGCTCGCCGGCACGGCGGTGCTCTACCTGTGGAACCTCACCGACTCCGGCTGGGGCAACCAGTACTACGCCGCCGCCACCCAGGCCGGCAGCCAGAGCTGGACGGCGTGGCTGTTCGGCGGCCTCGACGCGGGCGGCGTCATCACCGTCGACAAACCACCCGCGTCTCTCTGGGTCAGCGGGCTCTTCGCCCGGATCTTCGGGTTCTCCAGCTGGACGGTCCTCGCACCCCAGGCGATCGAAGGCGTGCTCACCGTCTGGCTGCTGTACGCCACGGTCAAGCGCACGTCCGGCCCCGTCGCCGGCCTGCTCGCCGGCACCGCGCTCGCCATCACCCCGGTCGCCGTCCTGATGTTCCGGTTCAACCTCCCGGACGCCCTGCTGGTGCTCCTCATGGTCGCCGGCGCCTACTGCACCGTCCGCGCCCTGGAAAAGGCCTCCCCGCTCTGGCTCGCCCTCGCCGGCGTCGCCGTGGGCTTCGCTTTCCTCGCCAAGATGGGACAGGCATTCCTTGTCCTGCCCGCCTTCGCCGCCGCCTACCTCCTCGCCGCCCCCACCAGCCTCGGAAAGCGCTTCCTCCACCTCCTCGGCGCGGCCGTGGCAGTAGCGGTATCGGCAGGCTGGTTCATCGCGCTCGTCGAGTGGTGGCCCACGGCGTCGCGCCCCTACATCGGCGGGTCGACCAACGACTCGCTGTGGCAGTTGGCCATGGGCTACAACGGCCTGGGCCGCATCTTCGGCGGCCCCGGACGCGGCATGCTCGCCGGGGCGCCCAACGCCAACCTCGGCTTCGGCGGCGAGACCGGCATCGGCCGGCTGTTCGGCGCGAGCATGGGCGGGGAGATCTCGTGGCTCCTGCCGGCCGCGCTCGTCGGCCTCATCGCCGGCCTCTGGTTCACCCGCAAGGCACCTCTCACCGACCGCACCCGGGCCGCGCTGGTGATGTGGGGCCTGTGGGTCATCGGCAACGGAGTCGTGTTCAGCTACATGAGCGGCATCACGCACCCGTACTACACGGTCGCCGCCGCTCCGGGCGTCGCCGCCATCGTCGCCATCGCGGGCCGCGAGATGTGGCGGGGCCGCAGCCACCAGCCGGTGCGGATCGCCCTCGCGGTCATGGTCGCCGCGTCCGGTTTCTGGGGGTTCATCCTGCTCGCCCGGTTCGGCGAGTGGCAGCCCGCCATCCGCTGGACCGTGCTCGTCCTGACCATCCTCGTCACCACCGCGATCGTCATGGGCGTCAAGCGGATCGCCGCCCTGACCGCCGCCACCGCACTCCTGTCGTCGGCCGCGTTCAGCGTGGCCACGGCCGCCACCCCGCACGGCGGCTCGATCCCGATGTCCGGCCCCGCGGAGTACGCCTCCGACATGGGCGGCGGGATGCGCGGCGGCCCGGGCACGTCCGAGCAGATCATCGACCTGTTGCGCAACACCACCGGCACGTGGGCGGCGGCCACGGTGAGCGCGCAGTCCGCCGCCAGCCTGTCCTTGGCCAGCGGCAAGGCCGTCATCGGCATCGGCGGCTGGAGCGGCGGCGACCCGGCGCCCACGTTGGAGGAGTTCAAGCAGTACGTGGCGGACGGCCGGATCGGCTACTTCGTCTCCGGCGGCGGGATGGGCGATCGCGGCGACAACGAGATCACCAGCTGGGTCGCGGCGAACTTCGAGGCGACCACCGTGGACGGGACCACCGTCTACAAGCTCAGCTAGGCCGCCGGTAGGCCTCGACCGGGCGGTGCGCCTCGGCCACCGCCTGGTCCGTGCCCACCCAGGACCGGTAGACGATCTGGGCCGCGAACGGCAGGAAGTCCCTGCCCCGCCGCCACAGCCACGGGATCCCCTTGAACACCAACCAGGCGGCGTGGTGCAACGGCGTGATCTTCAACCCGCCCGTGCACACCAGGCTCACCGGCCGGACCACCTCGCACCCCTGCTCCGCCAGCCGCTCCGCGAACGCCCTGGCCAGCTTCCGGTGCCCCAGCTCCGAGGGGTGCAGCCGGTCGACCGCCCAGGTCTCCACCGAGTACGCGCCCTCCACGAGGTTCAGGTCCACGCACCCGGCCCCGTGCCGGCGCACCACGGCGTCGATCACCTCGTTCAACTCCGCGACCCGCGCCGACAACGCCCGCCGCAACGGCCCCGGCAGCCGGAACACCCGGCTGTGGTCGTGGAACCGGGCCGTCACCACCCGCGCCCCGGCCCGCGTCAGCTCCCCCACGATCGCGTCGAGGTCCTCGTGCAGCTGCACGGGGTTGAAGTCCGACCGGAGCGTGTCGTTCATCCCGACCAGCACGACCGCCGCGTCCGGCCGCGCCCGGAGCGCCTGCGGCAACTGCTCGAACCGGACCGACGCCACCCGCGCCCCCTGGAACGAGGGGTTGAGGTACCGCGCCTCCGGGAAGGACGCCGCGAGCAGCGGACCCACACCCCGCCACCCACCCCGAACGGGGTCGCCGACCCCGACGGTAGTCGAGTCACCCAGGACCACCAGGCTTCGCACCACATCGGCCACCGGACGACCATCCCGCAGCGACGTGTCCACCGAGGAACAGCGGGCAGAACGCTTCCAGAAGCCCCGGTAGCGCACAGCGAGCCGCACTTTCCGCGCTATTTGAGCGTTTCAGCGAAACGCCTACCGAAAAGCGGGATAAAGGGGAAGCTCGACCGACTCGGAACCATAACGGGAAACGAGAGCGTCGACGACTGCCTCGGCATGGGCCGCCACCGGCTTCGCCCCCGCCGCCAGCGCGTCCGCCCGCAACCGCACCCACCGCGAAGCCAGCACCGTGCTGCGCGGCGGCGAATCCAACGGCCGGTGCCCGGAAGGCAGGGCCAGGTCCAACCGCGGCAACCCGCGCCACGTCGCCAGCCACACCCACAGCAATTGCGCTTCCAGCAGCTTCGGCAGGAACACCGCGTCGTCGTCCAGGTCCGGCCACACGCCGCTGACCTCGGCCCGCCACGCCGCGACCATCGCCTCCGACATCCCCGCCGGCAGCCCGTACGGGCACCAGCACGACGGGAACGGCACCCGCAGGCACGCCGCGTCGAACACGATGTCCCGGACGCACCCGCCCTCGAAGTCGAGGAACCGCACGCCCTTGCTGGTCACCAGGTGGTTGTCCGGACAGGACGTCGACGGCGAGAACGCCCGCCGCCGGGACGTCACGAATGCGCGCACCGCCTGCTCGGCGAACTCGAGCACGGGGCCGGGCGTGTCGACCTGCCAGGCCTCCGCGAGCAACGTCGGTAACCCGGCCAGCGCCGCGTGCACGTCCACCGCGATGGGGTCGGCGCAGCACTGGCTGCCCTGCCGCCGCATCAGGGCGTCGAAGTCCGCGTCCCGACCCGCCGTCGTGGCGTGCAGGCGGCCCATCGCGTGCGCCCACGACAGCAGGCCCCGCTCCGCCGCCCGCGCGTCGGAGCCCAGCAGCTTCTCGGCCAGCCGGGGCGCCTTGCCCAGGTCCTCCAGGACCACCAGCCGCTCGGCGGAGTCCTGGGCGACCAGTTCCGGCGTCAACCGGTCCTCGCCGGGCAGCGCCGTCAACAGCTTGTGGCTGACGGCCTCGTGCGCGAACGGGTCCCGGTCGGCCACCGCCGACGGGTAGCGCTTGACCACGAGCGTGCGCGGCAGGGAGAACGGGGTCGACGCGACCCGGACCCGCACGACGACGGACCGGCCCGCGCCCCCGAGGCGTTCGGGGTCGGCCAGTCTGACCTGCGCTCCGAACCGCCCGCTGAGCACGGACTCGGCGGCGGCCACCGCCGCGAGCAGGTCGGAGTGGTCGGCGTCGTCGATGTCCGCTGGGCCGGCGGTGATCTCCACGCTCATCCCCTCCGACCCTACCCCGGTGGCCACCGACCTGACAGAACCCGTCCGGGCACCGTGACGGTAGTGCTCATATGCATGGTTGAGCCACCACTTGTCGATAACGGAACCGACCAACTGGTGGAACGACCGCCTACCCGTTGGACAGCGGCCGGCCGGGGGCGACCGTCCGGTCGCGCCGCCTGCGCAACGCCAGGACCACCGACGCGGCGGCCACGATGCCCACCAGGTTGACCGCCAGTTGCAGCACCGAGTACCCGCAGATCGCCCACTCGCCCAGCACGGCGGCGATCGCCGCGTACCCGGCGGCGGGCACGGTGGTCACCGAGATGAACACCCCGACCAGCGCGGCCGACTTCGCCGACGTCATGGACAGCATCCCCGCCGCGCCCGCCAGCAGGGCCACGATCAGCGAGAACGGGCCGACCTGGAACACGAAGTCCACCTGGTGGGCGGCCAGCACCATGTCCCGGTCGAACAGCCCGCCGTAGGAGCCGACGACGGCCGCCGCGAAGGTCGCCACCATCGCCAGCGGGAAGCCGATCGCCAGCGCCGCCGACGCCCGGCGCACCAGGTCCCAGCGCCGCAGCACCAGCCCGACCGCGATCGCGGCGAGCGGCCCGAACTCGGGTCCGACGACCATCGCCCCGACGATGGTGACCGGCGAGTTCGTCACCACGCCGACCGCCGCGAGCAGGCACGCGATGGTCAGGAACGACTGGAAGGTGGCGTTGAGCCGGGACTCCTCGCCGGTGCGGGAGAGCAGTTCCTCCCACACCACCGCGTCCGCCGCCTCGCCGGGCGCGGCCTCCTCGGCCCGGTCCGCCGCGTCGGACAGGGCGGTGTCGATCTGCTCCAGCGTCACGCCGCCGGTGTGGTCGATGCCCAGCCCGCACAGCGCGGCGACCACCTCGTCGGTGGCCTCCCGGGCGACGTCCGCCTCGACGACGTCACCGGCCGGGTCGATGGCCGCGCCCCGGAACAGCACGACGTGCGTGACGCCGGGGTGTTCCTTGAGCGCGGCCAGGACCTGGTCGGTGTGCTCGACCGGGCACACGGCACGCAGGTGCAACATGGCCACTACTGTGCCCGATCCGTTCCGCTACTGCTTCCGCTTCTGCTGGGCCTACTGCCCCTGCCGGGCTACTGCTTCTGCTGGGGCTTCGCGTCGACGCCGGCTTCCTTGCGCTGCTGCGCGGTGATCGGCGCCGGGGCCGCGGTCAGCGGGTCGTAGCCGCCGCCGCTCTTCGGGAACGCGATGACCTCGCGGATGGAGTCCGCGCCCGCGAGCAGCATGGCGATGCGGTCCCAGCCGAACGCGATGCCGCCGTGCGGCGGGGCGCCGTACTTGAAGGCGTCGAGCAGGAAGCCGAACTTCTCCTGCGCCTCCTCCGGCCCGATGCCCATCACGTTGAACGCCCGCTGCTGCACGTCCGCGCGGTGGATGCGGATCGAGCCGCCGCCGATCTCGTTGCCGTTGCAGACGATGTCGTAGGCGTAGGCCTTGGCGTTGCCCGGGTCCTCCTCGAAGCGGTCGATCCACTCCGGGGTGGGCGAGGTGAACGCGTGGTGCAGCGCGGTCCACTTGCCGCCGCCCACCGCCACGTCGCCCTCGGCCAGCTTGTCGGTCGCCTCGAACATCGGGAAGTCCACGACCCACACGAAGGACCAGGAGCCCTCCTCGATCGCGCCGATCCGGTGCGCGATCTCCACCCGGGCCGCGCCGAGCAGGGCCCGCGCGCCGTCCGGGTCGCCCGCGCCGAAGAACACGCAGTCGCCGGGGTTCGCGCCGACCGCCTTGGCCAGCCCGTCGCGCTCGGCGTCGGACAGGTTCTTGGCGACCGGGCCGCCCAGCGTGCCGTCCTCCTGGACCAGCACGTAGGCCAGTCCCTTCGCGCCGCGCTGCTTGGCCCACTCCTGCCAGGCGTCCAGCGTCCGGCGCGGCTGGGAGGCGCCGCCGGGCATGACGACCGCGCCCACGTACGGCGCCTGGAAGACGCGGAACGGGGTGTCCTTGAAGTACTCGGTCAGCTCGGTCAGTTCGAGGTCGAAGCGCAGGTCCGGCTTGTCCGAGCCGTACTTGGCCATCGCCTCGGCGTAGGAGATGCGGCGGAACGGGCGCGGGATGTCCTGGCCCGCGATGCCCTTCCACAGCGCGGTGATGATCTTCTCGCCCAGCTCGATGACGTCGTCCTGCTCGACGAAGCTCATCTCGATGTCGAGCTGGGTGAACTCCGGCTGCCGGTCGGCGCGGAAGTCCTCGTCGCGGTAGCAGCGGGCGATCTGGTAGTACCGCTCCAGGCCGCCGACCATCAGCAGCTGCTTGAACAGCTGCGGCGACTGCGGCAGCGCGTACCAGGAGCCGGGCCGCAGCCGGGCGGGCACCAGGAAGTCGCGCGCGCCCTCGGGCGTGGAGCGGGTCAGCGTCGGCGTCTCGACCTCGACGAACTTCTCCGCGTGCAGCACCTCGCGGGCGATCCGGTTGGCCTCGCTGCGCAGCCGCATCGCCTTGGCCGGGCCGGAGCGGCGCAGGTCGAGGTAGCGGTGCTTGAGCCGGGCCTCCTCGCCGACCTCCAGGTGCTCGTCGAGCTGGAACGGCAGCGGGGCGGCCTCGTTGAGGACCTCCAGCTCGGTGGCGTAGACCTCGATGTCACCGGTGGGCAGGTCGGGGTTCTCGCTGCCCTCGGGGCGGCGGGTGACGTCGCCGACGACCTTGATGACGAACTCCGAGCGCAGTTTGTGGGCACGCTCGGCCATCTCGCCCTCGCGGAACACCACCTGGGCGACCCCGGAAGCGTCGCGGAAGTCGATGAAGATCACGCCCCCGTGATCGCGCCGGCGGGCGACCCACCCGGTCAGGGTGACGGACTGCCCGGCGTGCTCGGCCCGGAGCGTCCCGGCCTCGTGCGTGCGCATCACGGGTACTGCTCTCCTCGTGCTAGCTGAACGGCGACTGGTCGTCAAGGCTAGCCAACGGCCCCCCGCCGCACGCCACCAGGTTTCCCCAGCCCGGCCGCCCGACCGACCGGCACCCGGACGATCACCCGGGAATGCACTCGCGCACACCTCGGCGGGAATATCGCGACGGCCTATTCTCCTGACCATGTCGCAAACCCCGATATTGGAGCAACCCTCTTATTCCACCCGATTACGAAGACCGTTCACCCGGTCGAGGCGCAGAACGATCCCGTGGAACGACTGGACCAAAGCGCTCACCGCCGTCGTGGCGTGGCACGTCGTCCTGAGCGTGATCGCCTACCTCTTCCAGGGCTCCCAACACCTCAACTACGCGTACCCGCCGGACATCAGCCCGGACCCCACGCCGTTGTCGCACATGTACCGCTTCGACGGCCTGTACTACGTCGACATCGTCGCCAACGGCTACGACCTGCGGAACAAGCCCTGGCTGGCGGCGTTCTACCCGATGTTCCCGATGGCCACCTGGGTGGTCCACAAGATAACGTTCGCCCAGCTCGGCATCCTCGGCGCGGGCCTCGTGGTCAACGTCCTCGCCTCGTGGCCGGCCGTGGTCGCATTGCTGAGGATCACTCGACATTTCGTCGCCGACAAAGCCCTCCACTGGCTCGCGCCCGCCCTGCTGCTGAGCGCACCGTCCGCGTATTTCCTGCACGTCATGTACAGCGAGGCGCTCTTCTGCGCGATCGCTTTCTGGGCCTACCTGTTCGCGTTGCGCCGGCAGTGGGTCCCGATGGGCCTCCTGCTGATGCCGCTGACCGCGAGCCGCATCACCGCGGCGTTGTTCGTCGGGCTGTGCCTGCTGGAGTTCCTCCGGTCGCGGGACTGGCGGCGGGTGTGGTCGTGGCACCTGCTGTGGTTCCCGGCGGCGTTCACCGGCCTGGGCGGGTACTGGCTGTTCCTGTGGCGGACGGCGGGCAACCCGTTCGCGAACTTCGCCGGCCACCGGATGTGGCCGTACCAGGTGTTCGACCCGAACATCTTCGCCACGTGGGGCCGGGAGATCGCCGCCGCCACGCGCGCGGTCCGCTACGGCCCGATACACGCGGTGCACCTCGTGGACCACGTCCTGCCGCTGATCGCGCTGACCGTGGTGCTGGCGGTGTCGGTGTACGTGGTGGTCGAGCTGAGGGGCGAGGGCGTGCCGTTGGCGCTGTTCGGCTTGGCGGCGGTGGTGATGCTGAGCCTGAACAGCAACCTGGTCTCGGTCCACCGCTACGTCCTGCCGCTGGTGGTGGTGTACGTCGGGTTGACCGTGCTGTTCGACCGCCGCCGCGCGGCCCGGCCGGTGGTGTACGGCTTGCTGTTCACGCACACGCTCGTCTTCGGGTTCCTGTACGCGATGTTCATCTCGGGCAACTGGTCGGCCTAGGATCCGGGCTGTGGCCAGACGCCTGCTGCTCCCGTTGGTCCCCCTGGTGCTGATCGCCGGTTGCACGACGGCGGTGGCGGGCAAACCGGTGGCCGGGCCACTCCCCGTGGTGCCGACCGTGACCTGCGACTACGACCAGCCCGCTGACGGCCCCGCCAAGGACGTCGACCCGCCGTCGGCCCGTGCGGAGACCGAAGGCACGGTCGTGATCGAGGTCGAGACCAGTCAGGGCGAGCTGGAGTTCGAGTTCGACGCGGCGAGCGCGCCCTGCTCGGTCCACAACTTCCGGCACCTGGTGAAGGAGAAGTTCTTCGAGGGCACCTCCTGCCACCGGCTGACGGTGGATGGTTTGTGGGTGCTGCAGTGCGGAGATGCCACGGACACGGGGCGCGGCACTGCCGGGTACCAGTTCGACGACCCGGATGCGAAGACCGGTGGGTACGACCGGGGGATCGTCGCGATGGCCAACCGGCAGGAGGCCGGGACCAACGGGAGCCAGTTCTTCATCGTGCACAAGGACAGCGACTTCGACCCGGATTTCCCGGTGCTGGGGCGGGTGTCCAAGGGGATGGACGTGATCGACAAGGTGGCGGCCGGCGGTGTCGTACCCGGCACCGGGTACTCGGAGACCGACGGCCGGCCAGTGCTGCCGCTCAAGTTCGTGTCACTCAAGGAGAAGTAACCCGCACACCCGAGCACAGCCCTCACACCACCGGCGCGGGCGGTTGCGTTGGGTCTTGTTTTGGCTTCAACGTGCGGCAGGGGCCGCCCCCGGAGTGGAGGCGGCCCCAGTGGGAAGCGTGATCAGGCAGAGGGAGCCAAGTACAGGAGGCGGTTCGGGGAGCCGGTGCCCGGGTTGGTCACCTTGCTCGGCGTCGACTGGCCGACCAGGTAGGAAGCCACCTGGGCCGGGGTCGCCGCGCGGTTGTTCTGGAGGTAGCGCGCCGCCGCGCCGGCCACGTGCGGGGTCGCCATGGACGTGCCGGAGATGGTGTTGGTCGCGGTGTCACCGGTGTGCCAGGCGGACGTGATGGACGAGCCCGGGGCGAAGATGTCCAGGATCGAGCCGTAGTTCGAGTAGCTGGCACGGGCGTCGCTGCTGGTGGTCGCGCCGACCGTGATGGCTTCGCCCACGCGGGCCGGGGAGTAGTTCGACGCGTTGGCGTTGCTGTTGCCGGCCGCGATGGCGTAGGTGACGCCGGCCGCGATCGAACGGCGGACCGCGTTGTCGAGGGTGGTGGACGCGCCGCCGCCGAGGCTCATGTTGGCCACGGCCGGCTTGACGTGGTTCGCGGTCACCCAGTCGATGCCCGCGACGACGCCGGCGGTGGTGCCGCTGCCGGAGTTGTTCAGCACGCGGACGCCGTAGATCGTGGCGCCCTTCGCCACGCCGTACTGGCTGCCCGCGATGGTGCCCGCCACGTGGGTGCCGTGGCCGTTGCCGTCCTGGGCCACGCTGTCGTTGTCCACCGCGTCGTAGCCGTTGCGCGCCCGGCCGCCGAACGTGGAGTGGCTGATCCGCACGCCGGTGTCGATGACGTAGACGTTCACGCCCGACCCGGTCGAGGTGTAGCTGTAGGACGAGTCGAGCGGCAGGTTGCGCTGGTCGATCCGGTCCAGGCCCCACGACGGCGGGTTGGTCTGGGTCGCCTGGAGGTGGAGCACCTGGTCCTGCTCGACATACTCGACCGCCGGGTTGGCGGCCAGGCGCTTGGCGGCGGACTCGGGCAGGCTGACGGTGAAGCCGTTGAGCGCGTTGCGGAACACGCGGTCGACCTTGCCGCCGTACTGGCCCGCCAGCTTGTCGGCGGTCGCGGCGGAGCCGTCCTTGAGCTTGACGATGAAGCTGCCGTGCACCTTCTCGGCCGCGTCGGCCGCGAGGATCTCGCCCTCCGCCGCCTGGGCGGGGGACGCCAACAGGGAACTCGCCGCCGCGACGATCGCCGTCGCGCCGACACCGGCCAGGAACCGGACCTGTCGTGACTGTCGCATCAAGTGCTTCCTTCTCGCTGACGGCGGCCGGCCGGTCACCCCGAGCGGGACACGAACGCAGGGGCTCGGGCGTGACGCTGGGCCACCTTGCCCTCGCTGACAGTCACCAACGCTAACCAAGACGTCCGTACTGCCGGAAGTGTGAAAGATTGCCAGTTATCACACTCCGTGAAGAAAACCCCCGAGGTGGGCTTTCCCGAATTCCGGGAGACCTGGTAGGGGCCTCGGCGCTACCTTCCACCTCATGCGCCTGGAACCCGTCACCGAGGACAACTACCGCGCGGTCATCGCCCTGGAGGTCCACGAGGAGCAGCGCGGCTTCGTGGCCACGAACCTGAAGTCGATCGCCGACGCCTGGGTCTACCGCCCGAAGATGCAGCCGCTGGCCATGTACTCCGGCGACGAGCTGGTCGGCTTCACGCTGCTCTACCGGGACCAGCCCCACGACCTCCACATAGTCCGGTTCATGATCGACCGAAGGGCGCAAGGGCGCGGGCTCGGGCGCAAGGGGCTGGCCGCCATCGCCGACGTCGCGCGCGGCGAGGGGCGCACCCAGCTCTCGCTGAGCCTGGTCCCGGGCAACGCGGTGGCGCACGGACTCTACGCGGCCTTCGGGTTCAAGGAGACCGGCGAGGTGGACGAGGGTGAGATCGTGATGCGCCACGACCTCACCCCCGCCCGGCACCACTCACCGCAGGGGTGACCAGTACAGGAGCTTGCCCCACGGCAGCGGGGTCGCCTCGCGGACCAGCTCGGCCTGCACCTGCGCCGGCGTCGCGGTCCGGTTGAAGTGCAGGTACCGCAGCGCCACACCGGTCACGTACCCGGTGGACATCGACGTGCCGGAGATGGTGTTGGTCGCCGAGTCACTGGTGTGCCATGCGCCCATGATGGAGACGCCGGGCGCGTAGAGGTCGACCACGGTGCCGTAGTTGGAGAACGTCGACTTGGTGTCCGAGGTGGTGGACGCACCCGACGTGATCGCCTCCACCACCCGCGCCGGCGAGTAGTTCGCGGCGTTGGCGTTGCTGCCGCCCGCGGTCACCGACGCGCTGACGCCCGAGGCGATCAGCCGCCGCACCGCGTCGTCGAGCACCGTGGACGGCCCGCCGCCCAGCGAGAGGTTCGCCACCGCGGGCTTGACCGCGTTGCGCGCCACCCAGTCGATGCCCGCGACGACGCCTGCCGTGGTGCCGCTGCCCGATTCGTTCAACACCCGCACACCGCACACCCGTGCCTGCTTGGCCACGCCGTAGGTGCGACCGGCGATCAGCGAGGCGATGTGCGTGCCGTGGCCGTTGTCGTCCTGCGCGATGGCGTCGTTGTCGACCGCGTCCCAGCCGTTGCAGGCCCGACCGCCGAACTCCGTGTGCGTGACCCGGACGCCGGTGTCGATCACGTACGCCGTCGTGCCCAGGCCGGTGGACGTGTAGCTGTACTCGCCGTCGAGCGGGAGGTTGCGCTGGTCGATGCGGTCCAGGCCCCACGGTGGGTTGTACTGGGTGGCGTTGGCCCGCACCACTTGGTCCTGCTCTACGTACTCGACCGCTGGGTCGGCGGCCAGCCTGCGGGCTTGCGAAGCGCTCAAGTGGATCGAGAAACCCCGGAACGGTCCACTGTAGACGCGGTCCGGGGTCAGTCTGTCCATCGTGGCCAGAGTGGCGTTGTCCTTGAGTTTTACGATGTAGCTGCCGGGTACGGCTGACGGGGAGCCGGCGTGGAGGATGGCCCCCTCCGCGTGTGCGGGGGTGGCCAGGACGGTGGCGGCCAGGGCTGCGACCGCTGCGCCGGGGATGAGCTTGCGCATGGGGTTTCCTTTGCAGGGCAAGGGGTCAGCGGGCGGGGTTCCAGTAGAGCAACTTCCCGCCCCACGGGAGCGGGGTCGCCTCGCGCACGAGTTCGGCGTGCGCCTGGGCGGGCGTGGCGGTCGGGTTGAACTGGAGGTACCGCGCGGCCACCCCGCTGACGAAACCGGTCGCCATCGACGTGCCGCTCAGCGTGTTGGTCGCCGTGTCACTGGTGTGCCAGGCGGACTTGATGCCCACGCCGGGCGCGAACAGGTCCACGCCGGGGCCGTAGTTGGAGGAGGAGGCCCGTGCGTCGGTCTGCGTGGTCGCGCCGACCGTGATCGCCTCCGCCACCCGGGCGGGCGAGGTGTTCACGGTGCCGCTGCCGCTGCTGCCCGCCGACACCGCGACCGTGACACCGGAGGCGATCAAGCGGCGGACGGCGTCGTCGAGGGCGGTGGACGCCCCGCCGCCCAGGCTGAAGTTCGCGACGGCGGGCTTGCGGGCGTGTGCGGCCACCCAGTCGACGCCGGTGATCACGCCGGCGATCGTGCCGCTGCCCGACCCGTTGAGCACGCGGACGCCGTAGACGTCCACGGCCTTGCCCGTTCCATATGTCTTGCCGGCGATGATGGCCGCCACGTGGGTGCCGTGCCCGTTGTCGTCCTGGGCGATGTTGTCCCGGTCCACCGCGTCGTAGCCGTGGAAGGCGCGTCCGCCGAACTCCTCGTGGGTGGTCCGGATGCCGGTGTCGACCACGTACACCGAGGTCGACGCGCCGGTGGAGGTGTAGCTGTAGGTGGTGCTCAACGGCAGGGCGCGCTGGTCGATGCGGTCCAGGCCCCAGGGCGCGTTGAGCTGGGTCGCGTTGGCGTGCACGTACTGGTCCTGCTCCACGTACGCGACCGCCGGGTGCGCGGCCAGTCGACGGGCCTCACGGGCGCTCAGCCGGGTGGTGAACCCGCCGGCGAAGGTGCGGTCGGTCTGGATGCCGGGCAGGGACCGGCCGTCCTTCAGTTTGACTATGTAACTGCCGGGCACGGCCGAAGGGGAACCGGCGTGCAGGACCGTGCCCTCGGCGGCGGCCGGCGTGGCCACGGCGGCGGCGGTGAGCACCGCGGCGGCCAAGCCGGGTAAGAGAGTGCGCATGGATGTCGTCCTTCGCAGGGGTGGGACCCCGGCGCGGGTCCGCGCGCCGGGGTCCGCCAGTGGCGGGGATCAGGCCGTGGGGGCCCAGTAGAGGAGCCGGTTCGGGGAGCCCGAGCCGGGGTTGGTGACCTTGCCGGTGGTCGCCGCGTTCACGATCGCCGCGTGCGCCTGCGCGGGCGTGGCCGCCCGGTTGGCCTGGAGGTAGCGGGCCACGACGCCGACCACGTGCGGGGTCGCCATCGAGGTGCCGGAGATGGTGTTGGTCGCGGTGTCGCTGGTGTGCCAGGCCGACGTGATGGACGAGCCGGGCGCGAACACGTCCACCAGCGAGCCGTAGTTGGAGAAGCTGGACCGGGCGTCGCTGCTGGTGGTGGAGCCGACCGTGAGCGCCTCGCCGACGCGGGCCGGCGAGTAGTTCGACGCGTTGGCGTTGCTGTTGCCCGCCGCCACGCCGTAGGTGACGCCGGCCGCGATGGACCGGCGCACGGCGCTGTCGAGCGTGGTGGACGCGCCGCCGCCCAGGCTCATGTTGGCCGTGGCGGGCTTGACGTGGTTGCGGGTCACCCAGTCGATGCCCGCGACGACGCCGGCGGTGGTGCCGCTGCCCGAGTTGTTCAGCACGCGGACCGCGTAGACCGTCGCGCCCTTGGCGATGCCGTACTGGCTGCCCGCGATGGTCCCGGCGACGTGGGTGCCGTGGCCGTTGCCGTCCTGGGCGACGTTGTCGTTGTCGACGGCGTCGTAGCCGTTGCGGGCCCGGCCGCCGAAGGTCGAGTGGCTGATCCGCACGCCGGTGTCGATGACGTAGACGTTCACGCCCGACCCGGTGGTGTTGTAGGTGTAACTGCGGTCCAGCGGCAGGTTGCGCTGGTCGACGCGGTCCAGGCCCCACGACGGGGGGTTGCTCTGCGTAGCCGCTAGCCGGACCACCTGGTCCTGCTCGACCCGCTCGACGGCCGGGTCGGCGGCCAGCCTGCGGGCCGCGCGCTCGGACATCGTGGCCGAGAAGCCATTCAACGCTGTGGAGAAAATACGGTCGACCCGGCCGCCGAAGCGAGCGGCGAGCGAGTTGGCATCCGCCGTGGAGAAATCCTTCAGCGTGACGATGTAGCTGTTCGGGATGGCGTCCGGGCTGCCCGCCGACAGGATGGTCCCTTCGGCCGCTTGGACGGGGGTCGCGGTGACGGCCGCCACAGCGGCGCTCACGCCGACCGTGGCGATCCAACTGAGCTTGCGCATACCTTGTCCGTTCTTCGCAGGGAACGGTGCGCGGCGCCCGTGGTGCGGCAGGAGCGGGGCCGCGAACCGCGTGGTGTGGGCTGCATCACCCCACGTACCCGAGGCTATGGGGCGGTTCGCGTACCGGGAAGCGACCAGTTGTCCCAGTAGCGGTGCGACGATCGCCCGGAGGAGGGGCCTTCACACCACCGCTGTTAATGAGATTTCAAGCATTCACGGCCGCAGGGGATTTTGCCCGCCGATTCGGTTAAATTCACGGCGGGAAACCCGATCGGCTGTACCGCCGAGTGATTTCGCACGATAACGTCGCTCGCCTTGTCCTCGGGAGAACGGAGTGGAGATGCCAACGCCAGTCGTCGGGCCGGATTCGCGGGTTCGCGATCCCCGACGGATCGACGGAGGAGCAGACCCCTTCGCGGACGCACTACGATCGGCGATCCGGGCGAAGGGGCTGAGCCTGGAGCGCATCCAGCACAAGCTGCGGTCACGCGGCGTGGCGGTCAGCATCGCCGCGCTGAGCTACTGGCAGTCCGGGCGGCGCCGCCCGGAGCGGCCCGACTCGCTGGCCGCGGTCGGGCACCTGGAGGAGATCCTCGAGGTCGGCGAAGGTGGCCTGAGCACGCTGCTGGGGCCGCCGCGTCCGCGCGGGAAGGCACGGCCGCGGTCGCGGCTGAGCGGTCCGGAGGGGTGGGTCCACCGGAGCGACTACCAGACCATGGCCGAGCTGCTCGCCGACGTCGACACGAGCAACGACCAGGACCTCACCCGGCTCAGCCTGCGGGACCAGGTGGAGCTGGCGATGGACGGCAGCACCCGGCGGGTGCGCTCCCGGCAGGTGCTGCGGGCCGAACGGGCGGGCGTGGACCGCGTCCTACTCGGCTACGACACCCGGCTGCCGGGCGACCCGCTGCCGGTGATCGGCACGCTGCGCTCGTGCAGACTGGGGCGGGTCTCCGCCGACCCGCGCAACGGCCTGATGATCGCCGAGTTGTTGTTCGAACGACCGTTGCGCCGCGGTGAGCGGACCGCGGTGGAGTACGAGCTGATCCACATGGCTCCGCACCACCCCACGCACGACAACACCTACTCGCGCCGGTTCCGCCACCCGGTCCGGGAGTACGTCCTGGAGGTCAGGTACGACTCCCGGTGCAGGCCTGCGCGGTGCGAGCAGTTCACGACCGACCTGTCCGGCGGCGAACCCGCCGACGTCCGCGAAACCCCGGTGGACACCTGGGGTTACGCGTACGCCGTGGCCCTGGACTTCGGTCCGGGTGTCGTGGGACTGCGCTGGGACTGGACGTGATCCGAGACGTGATCTAGTAAGAGCGCGGCAGCCGCAGGGTGTGCTGCGCGACGAAGTTCAGGATCATCTCACGGCTGACCGGCGCGATCCGGGACAGCCTGGACGCGGCGAGCAGGGCCCCGAGGCCGTACTCGGAGGCCAACCCGTTCCCGCCGTGCACCTGGATGGCCTGGTCCACCGCCGCCGCCACCGCCTCCCCCGCCGCGTACTTGGCCATGTTGGCCGCCTCACCCGCAGCCCGGTCTTCTCCAGCGTCGTAGAGAGCCGCGGCCTTCTGGGTCATCAGCCGAGCCAGCTCGACCTGGATCGCGCACTGCGCCAACGGGTGCGCGACGCCCTGGTGCGCGCCGATCGGCTTGTCCCAGACCGTGCGGGTGCGGGCGTACTCCGACGCCTGGTCGAGCGCGCGGCGGGCCATGCCGGTGGCCAGGGAGGCCGCCATGACGCGTTCCGGGTTGAGCCCGGCGAACAGCTGGGCCAACCCGGCGTCCTCGGCGCCCACGAGGGCGTCGGCGGGCAGCCGGACGTCGTCGAAGAAGCAGGTGAACTGCTTCTCCGGCGACACGATCTCCATCGGGATGTGCTGGAAGGTGAACCCTTCCGCGTCCGTCGGCACGATCATGAGAGAGGGCAACAGCAACTGAGGACCGGTGGCGGTGTCCTGCGGGGCACCCGCACCCGGGGCTACGTGCCTGGCGACCACCAGCACCGCGTCCACCTCGTCGACGCCGGAGATGTAGTACTTGCCGCCGGACAGCACCCAGTCGTCGCCGTCCCGGCGCACGGCCGTGGCCAGCTTGTGGGAGTTGGAGCCGGCGTCGGGCTCGGTGATGGCGAAGGCCATCTTGGTGGTGCCGTCGGCGAACCCGGGCAGCCACCGCCGCTTCTGCTCCTCGGTGCCGAAGCGGGCGATGACGGTGGCGCAGATGGCCGGCGACACCACCATCAGCAGCAGCGGGCAGCCCGCGGCGGCCAGTTCCTCGCACACCGCCGCGAGGTCGCCGATGCCGCCGCCACCGCCGCCGTACTCGGTCGGGACGGCCACCCCGAGGTAGCCGAGCTTGCCGGCCTCGGCCCACAGCTCGTCGGTCTTCTCCCCGGCCCGCGCCTTGGCGACGAAGTACTCCGGCCCGTACTTGGCGGCCAGGTCCGCGACGGCCTTGCGCAGCGCCCGCCGCTCCTCGCTCTCCACGAAGTTCGTCATGACAACGCCTCCACAACCGCGAGCACGTCGCCCGCATCGACCTGGTCGCCCGGTTGGACAAGGACTTCGGTGACCGTGCCACCGGTCGCGGCGAGCACGCGGTGCTCCATCTTCATGGCCTCCAGCACCAGCAGCTCCGCGCCCGCCTCGACCACCTGGCCGGCTTCGACGGACACGCGCACCACCGTGCCCGGCATGGGCGCCACGGTCGCGCCCTCGGCGACCCTGGTGGCGGGTTCGGGGAAGCGGGGCAACACGCGCAGTGACCACCCGCCGACCTCCACCCGGTCCCCGTATACGGCAACGGGGTATGTGACCTGCACGCCGTCACTTTCCAGCGTCACGAAATCTTCAGCGGCGCGCACCACTTCGAGTTCAGGACTGCATATGACTCCATCGCGGGTGTGCCGATAGGTCACCGACACCGTTTCACCGTTGAATTCGAAGTCCGCTTTCCGCGGCTGTGCCGGCACATTGCGCCAGCCCAGCGGCAGGTTCGTCCGGCGAATCTCGGCCAGAGCGAGGGCGGCGGCCAGGGCGGCGGGGCGAACGTCCACGTCAGGCCGCTTTGTCAGGCCGTGCTGGTCGAGGAACCCGGTATGGGTATCGCCCGCGGTGAAGGCCGGATGGCGCAGCGTCCGCACCAGCAGGTCGCGGTTGGTGACCAGGCCGTGCACCTCCGCGCGGTCCAACGCGTTGGCCAGCTTGCGCACCGCCGCTGCCCGCGTCGGCCCC
Organism: Saccharothrix sp.; assembly: GCF_031180885.1. Classification (GTDB taxonomy): domain Bacteria; phylum Actinomycetota; class Actinomycetes; order Mycobacteriales; family Pseudonocardiaceae; genus Actinosynnema. The sequence continues at coordinate 63,712 of NZ_JAPSLK010000015.1, read as the reverse complement.
CACGCCACGACCTTCGCCAGCATCGGGTCGTAATGCACCCCGACGACGCTGCCGTCCTCGACGCCGCTGTCCACCCGGACGCCGTCCGGCACCCGGAACCGGTGCAGCGTGCCGGAAGCGGGCCGCCAGTCGTGCGCCGGGTCTTCGGCGTAGAGGCGGGCCTCGATCGCGTGGCCGTTGGGGCTGGGCGGTTCGGCGGGCAGCCGCGCGCCCTCGGCGATGGCGAGTTGCCAGGCCACCAGGTCCAGGCCGAAGACCTCCTCGGTGACCGGGTGCTCCACCTGGAGGCGGGTGTTGACCTCCAGGAAGTGGAACCGCTGGTCGTCGGTGAAGAGGAACTCCACCGTCCCCGCGCCCACGTACCCGATGGCGCGCGCGGCTTTTGTGGCGGCGTCGAAGAGTCGTTGGCGCGCCTCGGGTCCCACCGCCGGGCTCGGGGTCTCCTCGATGATCTTCTGGTGCCGCCGCTGGATGGAGCACTCCCGCTCCCCCAACGCCCACACCGTGCCGTGCGTGTCGGCCAGGATCTGCACCTCGACGTGCCGGGCGTTCTCCAGCAGCGGTTCGCAGAACACCGTGCCGTCGCCGAACGCGGACTCTGCCTCGCGGCGGGCGGCGGCCACCGCGTCGGCTAGCTCGTCCCGGGTCCGCACGACCCGCATACCCCGGCCGCCACCGCCTGCGGACGCCTTGACCAGCAACGGGAACTCCGTCGCGGCCTCGGGGTCCAGCTCGGGCAGCACCGGGACGCCGGCCTCGGCCATCCGCTTCTTCGCGGCGACCTTCGAGCCCATCGCCTCGATGACGTCCGCGTCCGGACCGACCCAGATCAGCCCGGCCCGCCGCACGGCCCGCGCGAACTCGGCGTTCTCGGACAGGAAGCCGTAACCGGGGTGCACGGCGTCCGCGCCGGCCGCCTTCGCCGCCGCCACCAGCGCGTCGATCCGCAGGTAGGTCTCGGCGGGCGCGGCGCCGGGCAGGCGCACCGCCGCGTCGGCCTCCCGGACGTGCGGCGCGTCGGCGTCCGGGTCGGAGAACACCGCCACCGGGCTCACCCCCACCTCGCGGCAGGTGCGCGCCACGCGGCGGGCGATCTCGCCCCGGTTGGCGATCAGGAGCTTGCTGATCACGGGTGACCTCACATCCGGAAGACGCCGTAGCCGTCGGCGCCCTTGATCTGTCCACTGTGGATCGCCGACAGGCACAGACCGAGCACCGTGCGGGTGTCGCGCGGGTCGATCACGCCGTCGTCGTAGAGCCGGCCGGACAGGAACGCGGCCAGGGACTGCTGCTCGATCTGGCCCTCGACCACCTGCCGCATGGCCGCGTCGTGCTCCTCGTCGTACTCCTGGCCCTTCGCGGCGGCGGCCTGCCGCGCCACGATCGACAGCACGCCCGCGAGCTGCACCGGCCCCATCACGGCGGACTTGGCGTTGGGCCAGGTGAACAGGAAGCGCGGCTCGTAGGCCCGGCCGCACATCCCGTAGTTGCCCGCGCCGTAGGACGCGCCCATGACGACGGTCAGGTGCGGCACCCGGCTGTTGGACACCGCGTTGATCATCATCGCGCCGTGCTTGATGATGCCGCCCTGCTCGTACTGGGCGCCGACCATGTAGCCGGTGGTGTTCTGCAGGAACAGCAGCGGGGTGTCGGTCTTGTTGGCCAGTTGGATGAACTGGGTGGCCTTCTGGGCCTCTTCGCTGAACAGCACGCCCCGGGCGTTGGCGAGGATGCCGATCGGGTAGCCGTGCAGGTCCGCCCAGCCGGTGACCAGGCTGGTGCCGTAGTCGGGCTTGAACTCGTCGAACCGCGAGCCGTCCACGATCCGGGCGATGACCTCGCGCGGGTCGAACGGGACGCGCAGGTCGGTGGGGACCAGGCCGAGCAGTTCTTCCTCGTCGTAGAGCGGTGGTTCGGAGGGTTTGGGCTGCGGTCCGAGCTTGCGCCAGTTCAGGCGGGCGACGACGCGGCGGGTCAGGCGGATCGCGTCCACCTCGTCGGTCGCCACGAAGTCCGCCAGGCCCGAGGTGGTGCCGTGCATCCGCGCGCCGCCCAGGGACTCGTCGTCGGACTCCTCGCCGGTGGCCATCTTCACCAGCGGCGGGCCGCCGAGGAACACCTTCGAGCGCTGGTCGATCATGACCACGTAGTCGGACATGCCCGGCACGTACGCGCCGCCGGCGGTGGCGTTGCCGAACACCGTGCTGATGGTCGGGATGCCGGCGGCGGACAACCGGGTCAGGTCGCGGAACGCCCGGCCGCCGGGGATGAAGATCTCGCTCTGGCTGGGCAGGTCCGCCCCGCCCGACTCGACCAGGCCGATCAGCGGCAACCGGTTCTGCAACGCGATGTCGTCGGCCCGGAACGTCTTGCGCAGTGTGTAGGGGTTGCTCGCGCCACCCCGAACGGTCGGGTCGTTGGCGACGATCACGCACTCGACGCCCTCGACCACGCCGATGCCCGTGACCACGCTCGCGCCCACCGGGTAGTCGGTGCCCCACGCGGCCAACGGGGACAGCTCCAGGAACGGGCTGTCCTGGTCCACCAGCAGCTCGATCCGCTCGCGCGCCAGCAGCTTGCCGCGCTTGTGGTGCCGTTCGGTGTACTTCGGCCCGCCGCCCGCGAGCGCCTTGGCGTGCTCGGCGTCCAGGTCGGCGAGCTTGGCCAGCAGCGCCTCGCGGTTCTCGTGGTACTCCACCGCCCGCGTGTCCAGCCTCGTGCCCAACGTCGTCATGCCGTGAACCCCAATCGCTTCGCGGCCAGCTCCACCATGACCTCGGTGGCCCCGCCGCCGATGCCGAGGATGCGCGCGTCCCGGTAGTGCCGCTCGACCTCGCTGTCACGCATGCAGCCCGCGCCGCCGTGCAGTTGGACGGCCGCGTCCACGACGAACGAGCACGCCTCCACGGCCGCGTTCTTGGCGAAGCACACCTGCGCCACCGCCTCTTCCCCGCGCGCCACCTTCACCGCCACCTCGCGGGTGTAGGTGCGGGCGAGGTCGACGCGCTGCGCCATCTCCACCAGCTTGTGCCGCACCACTTGGCGGCCCATCAGCGGACGGCCGAACGTCTCGCGCCGGCGGGTGTAGGCGATCGCCAGGTCCAGGCAGCGCAGGGCCGTCGCGTACGCCTGCACGGCCAGTGAGATCCGTTCGACCTGGAACTGGCGCATGATCAGCCCGAACCCACCGTTCTCCGGGCCCACCAGGTTGGCCGCCGGCACGCGCGCGTCCACAAAGGACAACTCGGCGGTGTCCGAGCAGTGCCAACCCATCTTGTCCAGCCGCCGGTCGACCGTGAAGCCGGGTGTGCCCTTCTCGATCACCAGCAGGCTGATGCCCTGGTAGCCCTCTCCCCCGGTGCGCACGGCCGTGGTCACGAAGTCGGCGCGGTCGCCGGAGGTGATGAACGTCTTGGACCCGTTGACGACGTAGTGGTCGCCGTCCCGGACCGCCCTGGTGCGCAACGCCGCCACGTCCGACCCGCCACCGGGCTCGGTGACCGCGAGCGCACCGATCAGCTCGCCCTCCAACGTCGGCCGGACGAACCGGTCGACGAGGTCGGGGCCGCCCGCGTCCACGATGTGCGGGATCGCGATGCCGTGCGTGAGCAGTGCCGCGATGAGCCCGGACGACCCGCCCGCCTGGATCAGTTCCTCGGTGACCACGACGGTGTCGAGCAGGTCACCCGCGCCGCCCACGTGCTCGGGGAACCCGATGCCCAGCAGACCGATCTTCGCCGCCGTCCGGTGCAGCGCCCGGGGAACTTCGCCCGCGCGCTCCCAGTCGTTGATGTGCGGCACGATCTCTTGTTCGGTGAACCGCCGCACGGTGGCCCGCAGGTCCCGGCGCTCCGGTGTCTCGAACAGGTCCGAGGTGGTGTTCACAGCAGGTCCTCCGGGAGGTCGACGTGCCGGGACCGCAGCCACTCGCCCAGCGCCTTGGCCTGCGGGTCGAACCGGGTCGAGGACGCCACGCCCTCGCCCAGCAGGCCGTGCAGCACGAAGTTCAGCGCCCGGAGGTTCGGCAACTCGTGCCGGTCCACCTCGCCCGCCTCGGGCAGGAGTTCCTTGAGCCGCGCGACGGTCAACTCTCCGACCAGCCACGCGTACTGGGCGTCGGTGCGCACCCACACCCCGAGGTTCGCGTCACCGCCCTTGTCCCCGGACCGCGCGCCCGCGATCGCGCCCAACGGAACCCTCATACCTCGACCACCTCCCCGTCAGGCAGCACGGCCTGGTGCCGCACCTCGTGACGGCCGACGTACGCGGCCTTGTAGACGCCGTACGGCGTCCCGTCGCCCGGCGGCGCGGTTACGTGGAACCCCGGGTAGGACGCCAGCGCCAACTCGATACCCGCCCGCGAGAACGCCTTGGCCCGCTTGGGGTCGGCGGTCTTGATCGTGGCGTGCAGGAGGGCGGAGGCGGTCTCCTCGGTGTCGGCGTCGTCGTGGTCCGTGCGCGCCAACGTCCAGGTGAGCCCGTCAGCTCCGATCGCGTCTTCGAGTTGGCGGCGCACCAACTCCGCTTTGCGGTCGACGTCGAGTCCACAGAGGACGAAGGTGGTGGAGTTGCGGAAGCCGCCGAGGTGGTTGAGGCACACTTTGAGCGTTTCCGGCGGCGGCGAGCCCTTCGTGCCGGAGATCCGGACGCCCCTGGGGTGGTCCTCCAGCTGGATGGTGTCGAAGTGGCTGGTGACGTCCGGGCCGAGGTAGGCCGGTGCGCCGATCTCGTACAGGAGTTGGGCGGTGACCGTGTCGACGGTGACCGCGCCGCCCGTGCCGTCGTGCTTGGTGATCAGGGCCGAGCCGTCCGCCTCGACCTCCGCGATCGGGAAGCCGGGGCGGGTCGCGTCGATCTCGGTGAAGAACGCGTAGTTGCCGCCCGTGGCCTGGGTGCCGCACTCCAGGACGTGCCCGGCGACGGTCGCGCCCGCGAGCTTGTCCCACTCGTCCCGATCCCACCCGAAGTGCGCGGCGGCCGGGCCGACGACCAGGGACGCGTCCGTGACCCTCCCGGTGACCACGACGTCCGCACCGGCCTTCAGGCACTCCGCGATCCCCCAGGCGCCGAGGTAGGCGTTGGCGGTCAGCGCCTCCGGGAAGCGGGGCCGCAGGTCGTCCCCGGTCACGTACGCGATTTTGGCTTGGAGCCCGAGCTTGTCGATCGCTTGCGCGAGTCCGGCGGGGTTGAGGCCGCCGGCGTTGGAGACGATCTTGACACCGCGTTCGAGGGCGAGGCCGAGGGCGTCTTCGAGCTGGCGCAGGAACGTGCGGGCGTAACCGAGGTTGGCGTCCTTCATGCGGTCGCGGCCGAGGATGAGCATGGTCAGTTCGGCCAGGTAGTCGCCGGTGAGGACGTGGAGGTCACCGCCCTCCAGCATCTCCCGGACGGCGGCGAACCGGTCCCCGTAGAACCCCGACGCGTTGCCGATCCGGATCACGACGACCTCTTCTCACGACCCGGTCCCGGTGGTCCCGCGAACGCTTGCGCGATCGGCAACCAGGCCGACGCCACTTCCCCTTCCGCCTTCACGTCCAGGTCGTCCCGGTGCCGCCGCCGCGTCGCCAGCAGGCAGAAGTCCAGAGCCGGTCCCGAAATGCGATCGGGCGCGTCCTCCGGCCCCCACGTCCACTGCTCGCCGTTCGGCCCGACCAGTTCGACGCGCACCGGCTCCGCCGGCACCGGCAGGCCGTTGACCATGAACGCGTACCCCATGGCCCGCACCGCGATGTGCGCCACGTGCCGCAGCCGCGCGGTCGGCTCGCGGGTCACGCCCAGCGCGTCGGCCACGTCCTGGCCGTGCGCCCACGTCTCCATCAGCCGCGCGGTCGCCATCGACGCCGGGCTCATCGGCGGGCCGAACCACGGCACCTTCACCCCCGCAGGCACCGCCGGCAGCGCCCGCTCCAGCTCCGCCCGACCGGCCCGCCACTCGTCCAAGGTCACCGGCTCCTCGGCGCCCTTGTCCACCATGTCCGGCGTGGCGGTCTTCAACGCCTCCGCGAACGCCTCGGGGTCGGTCGCCGCCAGTGCCGCGATGCGGTCGGTCCAGCGCAGGTGGCTGATCTGGTGCGCGATCGTCCAGCCCGGCGCGGGCGTGGGGATCGTCCAGTCGTCCAACGGCCCGACAAGGTCGTCCAGAACCTGGCTCTCGGCCCGCAGATCGTCCAAGACCTCAGAAATCACAGTGTCACTTCTCCGCCCGCCCACCCAGGCATCCCTCCAGCATCGTCGCCCAATGCCGGACGATCCGCGCACGCCGCTTCCGGTCGTCGGTGAGCTGGTTGGCCAACGCCAAGCCGCGCACCAGGTCCAGGGTGATCTGCACGGCTTCGCGGACGCCCGGCTTCGTCTCGTCGGCGCCCAACAGCTCCACGGCGAGGCGGTGGGTCTCCCGCCCCAACCGGACTTCCAGCGGGACCACGACCGTCTTCAGCTCGGGGTCGGTCCGCGACGCGACCCACAGCTCCAGCGCCGCGGTGAACAGGTCGCTGGCGTAGAAGTCGGCGATCAGCTCCACGACCGCCGGGATGCGCTCCCCCGGCGCGACCCCGTCCAGCCCGGCCGCGCGCTCCTTCAACACCTGCACGCTCTCCGCGCCCAGGTGCTCCACCGCGGCGGCCACCAGCTCGCCGCGGGTCCTGAAGTGGTGCAACTGCGCGCCCCGGGACACGCCCGCGCGCTCGGCGACCACCGTCGTCGTCGTGCCCGACCAACCCAGCTCGACCAGGCACTCGACGGTCGCCACCATCAGCTTGCGCCGGGTCTCGCGGCTGCGGTCGGCCTGCCGCTGCCTGGTCTCGGTAACCATGCAGCGGAGTGTTCCGCGCCACTAACAAACAGTCAAGACTGATTGTTAGTGGCGCGGAAGCGAGGCCGCGTCGGCTTGTCGCGTCGCCTTCCGCTCCGATCACGCTCTTCGATCGGAGCGGAAGACGACGCGATGAGCCGACTTTCAGGCGGCCTCGCCCGCGACGCCGGAGGCGGCGCAATCCAACACAGTCACCAGCCGCCCTGGGCCATGGTTTGGAACAGCCACTTCCCGTCGGTCTTCACCAGCAGGTCGCCGTACCGCACGGCCCGCGAGTGCCCACCCAGGGTGATCGTCGCGTCCGTGATCACGAAGACCAGGTTGGCGTTGATGAACACGGGGGTCCGCACGGATTCCATCTGCACGTCCCCCTCCCCCAGGTTGGCGGCCATGTCACGGAGGAACCGCTCGCGGTCCCACTGCCCGGCCGACCCGTCGGTGACCGCGTTGACCGGGAACATCGACATCTCCGCCATCGCTTCGACGTCCTTGGCCACGGCCAACGCGTCCCACCGCTCGAACCAGTCGAGGACGCCCTTCACGTCCTCGTCCGACGCCACGAAACCAGCACCACCACCCGGCACAGCACTCATGCCGTACACAGTACGGTACGGTGTACGACAATCGCACGACTACTTTCAGTAGCGGTAGTGCTCGGGCTTGTACGGCCCCTCGACGGCCACGCCGACGTACTCCGCCTGCTTCTTGGTCAGCTCGGTCAGGTGCACGTCCAGCGCGTCGAGGTGCAGCCGCGCCACCTTCTCGTCCAGCAGCTTCGGCAGCCGGTACACCGACTTCCCGTAGTCTCCCGGCTTGGTGAACAGCTCGACCTGCGCCAGCACCTGGTTGGTGAACGAGTTGGACATGACGAAGCTCGGGTGCCCGGTCGCGTTGCCCAGGTTCATCAGCCGGCCCTCGGAGAGCACCAGGATCGAGTGCCCGTCCGGGAACACCCACTCGTGCACCTGCGGCTTGATCTCGATCCGCCGGATGCCCGGCACCTTCGCCAGGCCCGCCATGTCGATCTCGTGGTCGAAGTGGCCCACGTTGCCGACGATCGCGTTGTGCTTCATCCGGGCCATGTGCTCGACGCCGATCACGTCGACGTTGCCGGTCGTGGTGATGAAGATGTCGCCGCGCTCCACCACCTCGTCCAGCCGCCGCACCTCCAGCCCGTCCATCGACGCCTGCAACGCGCAGATCGGGTCGATCTCGGTCACCACGACCCGCGCGCCCTGGCCGCGCAGCGAGTCCGCCGCGCCCTTGCCGACGTCGCCGTACCCGCACACCACGGCGAGCTTGCCGCCCAGCATCACGTCGGTGGCCCGGTTGAGGCCGTCGGCAAGCGAGTGCCGGATGCCGTAGCGGTTGTCGAACTTCGACTTGGTCACCGAGTCGTTCACGTTGAACCCTGGGAACAGCAGCTCACCGGCCTCGGCCAGCTTGTAGAGCCGGTTCACCCCGTTGGTGGTCTCCTCGGACACGCCCCGGATGCCGGCGGCGATCCGGGTGAACCGCGTCGGGTCGTCGGCCAGGCTGTCGGCCAGCGTGGCCAGGATGATCCGGTACTCCTCGCCGTCCTCTTCCGTGGCGCGCGGCACCGCGCCGGCGGTCTCGAACTCGACTCCCTTGTGCACCAACAAGGTGGCGTCGCCGCCGTCGTCCACCATGAGGTTCGGCCCCTCGGGGAACCCGAAGATCTTCTCCGAGCACCACCAGTACTCCTCCAGCGTCTCGCCCTTCCAGGCGAACACCGGCGTGCCCTTCGGCTCGTCGACCGTGCCGTCCGGGCCGACGACGACCGCCGCCGCGGCCTCGTCCTGGGTGGAGAAGATGTTGCAGGACGCCCAGCGCACCTCCGCGCCCAGCGCCACCAGGGTCTCGATCAGCACGGCGGTCTGCACGGTCATGTGCAGGGAACCCGCGATGCGCGCCCCGCGCAGCGGCTGGGCTTCCGCGTACTCCTTGCGCAACGCCATCAGGCCGGGCATCTCGTGCTCGGCGAGCCGGATCTGGTGCCGGCCCGCCTCGGCCAGGGCGAGGTCCGCCACCGCGAACTCGATGCCGTTGACCGTCCTCAGCTTGTCACTCATGTGTCCCTCAGTCCAATGTGGAGGGTCCACCCGGGCGCGCCGAACGCCACCCGCGAACGGGCGCGGGTGGTGGGTGTGACGGGACGAGCCGTCAGTTCGGGGAGTTGCCCGAAGCGGAACCTCCTGTGGTCAGGAGGCGCCCTTGGGTCGAGTGATCGCGGACCGAGCGTGGCGGACCTTCCCGGTCCGTCGCAGCGCCTCTCGGCCGCGCTTCCAGGATGGCGAGAACCCGCCAGATCGTCAACCCAGCCGGCTCAAACCGATGTCGCGGAACAACTGCACGGCCTCCCGGGTCACCGAACGCAGGCCGGGCACGCGCGACATCGAGAGCAGCTTGCCGATCAGGGGCGCGCTGCGCCGGATCAACGTCCGCGTGTTGCGCTGCCCCTCGGACTTGTCGTGCACCCAGTACAGCACCACGCCCATCTGGAACAGCCACAGCAGTTCCGGCAGGTCCTCGCGCAACTGCCGGTCCACCTTCACCCCGTCCAGCAGCCGCCGGTGGATCGCGATCGCGGCCTCGCGGGCGTTGCCGGACTCGGTGGAGAACGGGCTGAGCGGGCTGTTCGGGTCGATCGCGTTCTTGAAGAACTGCACCGCGAACTCGTGGTAGGGCGCGGAGACCTCCAGCCACGCCAGCAGCACCGCCGTCAGTCGCGAGGTGAAGTCGGCGTCGGCGTCGAACGCCTCGGCGGAGGCCCGGGCGTGGGCCTCCGCCATCTGGTCGTAGAACCCCTGGACCAGGTGTTCCTTGGACGGGAAGTAGTAGTAGGCGTTGCCGACGGACACCCCCGCTTCCTTCGCGATGGCCCGCATCGTGGTGCGGTCGTAGCCGTGCTCGCGGAACAGCCGCAGCGCCGTGTCCACGATGAGGGCCCGCGTCTGCTCACTCTTGGCAGGTTTCTCCACAGTCCTCGTCCTTGGTCATCGCCCGCAGCCGGTCGGCCAGTTCCGTCGCCGCGCGCAGGAACACCCGGTGCCCGGACCGGGTCATCCGGTTGGCCGTCGGCCGCCACGCCCGCAACGCCCACAGACATACCAGCCACGCCCGTTCGCCGCGGTACACCTCCCCCCGATCGCCGATGACCGTGATCACCTTCAGCGTGTGGGCGTGGTCGAGGTCGGGGAACCGCCGGCGGGCCGGTTCGGAGCCCGCCGGGACGAACTCCAGCCGCACCAACTGCTCCTGCCGGGCCAGCCAGCCCTTGGCCCGGCGGCAGAACGGGCAGTCCGCGTCGTAGAGGACGGTCAGGGCGGTCATGCCGGCCTCGTGTAGGCGTCGGGGCCGACCGGCGGCAGGTCCTCGGCCTGGTGCAGGCTGCGCCGGCGCATCCGGCCGAGCACGAAGACGTTGCCCAGGTGCAGGACGCCCAGCACGATCAGGACCGTGCCGACCTTGACCGAGAGCGTCTCGAACACCTGGCGGGTCTCGCCGACGGTGTCGGCGGTGCGCAGGTACCAGGTGACGAAGCCGAAGTTGACCAGGTAGAAGCCGACCACCAGCAGGTGGTTGACGGTCCGGGCCAGCTCGTCGTTGCCGCCGAAGACGTCGACCAGGAAGACCTTGCCGTTGCGGCTGAGGGTGTGCCCGACCCAGACGGTCAGGCCGATGCTGATCAGCAGGTACAGGACGTAGGTGAGGACCAGGGCGTCCACTCTTCCCCCTTTTTGAACGTGTTCAACTCTTGTCGTCGCCGAGCGTACGCCTGGTTTTTGAACATGTTCAAGTCCTATGCAACTAGTTGCACTGCAACTGGTCGCACATTACGGTTCGGCGCATGGCGTACTCCCGCTTCGTCGCCCTGGGCGACAGCCAGACCGAGGGCATCGGCGACGGCGACGACGTGACCGGTCACCGGGGTTGGGCGGACCGCCTGGCCGAACGCCTGGCCACTCTGAACCCCGGCCTGACCTACGCCAACCTCGCCGTGCGCGGCAAGCTCGCCTCCGACGTGCACGGGGAGCAGTTGGCCCCCGCTGTGGCGCTACGCCCGGACCTGGCCAGTGTGGTGGCGGGGATGAACGACATCCTGCGCCCGAAGTTCTCCGCTCCCGAGGTGGTCGGCCACCTGGAGGCGATGTTCCGGGCGCTGACGGAAGCCGGCGCGCACGTCGTCACCGTGACCTTCCCGGACATCGGCGCGGTGACCCCGCTGGCCCGCCCGCTGCGGCCCCGCGTGCTGGCCCTCAACGCCGAGATCCGCGCGGCGGCGGCACGGCACGGCGTGACCGTGGTCGACACCCACCCGTACCCGGCGGTCTGCGACGCCCGCCTGTGGAGCCCGGACCGGCTGCACGCCAACGCCTTGGGCCACGCCCTGATCGCCGACGCCGTCGCCCACGCCCTGGGCCTACCCGACACCGACGACAACTGGCACCGTCCCTTCCCCGATGCGGCGGCCCGGGCCACCGCTCTCACCGAGGCCCGGTGGCTGGCCGGTTTCCTGGCTCCGTGGTTGCTCCGCCGCTTGCGCGGCCGGTCGTCGGGGGACGGCCGAACGGCGAAGCGCCCAGACCTCCTGCCACTGGCCTAGGCGCTCCGCCGCCGATCAGCGCTGACTCACCGCTCCAACCGGCCTCTCCGCTGGAGGCCGGCCACACCGCTGAAACCGCCTCACCGCTGGAAGCGCCGGCGCCTCGCCAGTGCGACGCCCATGCCGCCGAGCAGGACCAGCAGGGTGCCGATCGGCACCATCCACGCCGTCCGCGAGCCCGTGGAGGCCAACGGCTTTTGGCGGTCGACCGCCAGCGGCGCGGTCGTGGTCGTGGTCTGGGCCGGTGCACTGGTCGTCGTGGTCTGAGCCGGTGACGTCGTGGTCGTCACGGGCGTCGTGGTCGTCGTCGCCGGTGACGTGGTGGTGGTCGTGGTGGTCGACGTCGTATCGGACGTGGTGGTCGTCGTCGGCGTCGTGGTCGTGGTGGTCGTGTCCGAGGTCGTCGTGGTGGTGTCGGACGTCGTCGTGGTCGTGGTCGGGTAGGTCGTGGTGGTCGTCGTGGTGGTGGTCGTCATGTCGTAGGTCATGGTGGTCGTGGTGGTCGTGGTGGTGCCCACGGACTTGATGCCGCAGGCGAACCAGTGGCTGATCTCCGCCGGTTGGCCGGAACTGGCCAGCGGGGCGTGCAGGTCCAGCCACGGCACAGGACCCAGGTCGCCGTAAGTGTTGAAGGCGTTGCTGCCCTTCACCACCACACCGGTCAGCTTGTAGCCCTCCGGGACCGCCGTCACGTCCAGGTAGGTGCCGTCGTCGTTCGACGTGACCTGGATGATCTCGCCGGGCAACATGCCCTCCGCACACGTGGTGGCGTTGCCGGCGTAGGCCGTGGCGCGGGGGTCGCCGGACACCGGTGGGTCCTGGCCCGGCGGTTGGGCGGTGGCGGTGCCGAACCACACCACACCGGCGGCGAGGAGGCAGGCCGTCAACTGGAAGGCCCGGGTGATGGTCGTGCGCACGTCGTCCTCCAAAGTCGGCTCCGGCCCGCGCGCACGAGAGCGCGGCGGGCTGCCGGTGGGGACGGCGACAACCGAAGTACGCGGACCAGAAAGCTTGGCCACAGCCCGCGCGGATCAGCGACGCACAAAGCGGGACAACCACCCTAACCGGTGAGGACTTTCCAACCATCGAGTCAGAGCAGGGCCAGTTGCTCCTGGTCCACCCCGCGCGGCGTCGGGACGGTGCCGGGCAGGCTGCCCTCCGGCCACACGCCGTCGTCGTCGCCGGGCACCCCGACCGCGTCGCGACCGCCTTTCACGTCCAGCCCGTGCCGGCGCAGCAGCCGCTGGATGCGGTCGGCGAGCCACTTCCGGTAACGGATGTCCACATAGGACCCGCGCGCGTAGAGCCGCCGGTAGGTGTCGGCCAGGTCGGGACGGCTCGCGACCAACCACCGCGCGAACCACTCGCGCGCGCCGGGCCGCAGGTGCAGCGGCAGCACGGTCACCCCGGTCGCCCCCGCCGCGGCGATCTCCGCCAGCAACCCGTCCAGCTGCTCCTCGGAGTCCGTGAGACCCGGCAGCACGGGCGCGACGAACACCCCGCACGGCAGCCCGGCCTCCCGCACCTTGCGCACCAGCTCCAGCCGGGCCTGCGGGCTGGGCGTGCCCGGCTCCAGCCCCGACTGCAACTCCCGGTCCAGCAACGCGATCGACACGCCCAACCCCACCGGCACCGACGAGGACACGGAGGCCAGCAACGGGATGTCGCGGGACAGCACGGTCCCCTTGGTCAGCACGGAGAACGGCGTCCCGGAGTCGGCCAAAGCCTTGATGATCCCGGGCATCAACGCGTACCGGCCCTCGGCCCGCTGGTACGGGTCGGTGTTCGTGCCCATCGCCACGTGCTCGCGCGTCCACCGCTTGGACCGCAGTTGCGCGGTCAGCACCTCGACCGCGTTGACCTTCACCACCACCTGGGAGTCGAAGTCGTGCCCGGCGTCGAGGTCCAGGTAGGTGTGCGTGTTGCGGGCGAAGCAGTTGTGGCTGACCAGGCCGTTGGCCACGAAGTCGCCGGTGCCGGTGCTGATGTCGTACAGCGTCCGGGTCACGCCCAGCGCCTCCACCGACACCACGCGCAGCCGCGCGGACGTCGGCACCGGCACCCCCTCGACGGCCTTGCCGCGCGCCACCGCCGGTCCCACCATGTGCAGGAACCGCAGCCGCTCGGCCAGCCCGCCGGTGATGCGGACCCCGCGCACCTCCACCACGTGCCCGATCCTCAAGCGGGTCAACGCCAGCACGGCCGCCTCGAACACCGAACTGTCCGAAGAGGACAGCACCAGCTCGCCGCCGGCCGCCGTACCGCGCGCGTCGAACAGCCCGGCGAGGAACCCCTTGGACCACTCGTCGTCCGGCGTGGTCGGCCACTCGATCAGCTCGCCGTCGCGCGGGACCCGACCGCCGGAGTACTCCTGCGCCCGCGCCAGCACGTCCGGGTCGGCGGGCAGCCCGCCGCGCACCACGCCCCACAGGTAGCCGCGCTTGTACTCGTCGGTGCGCGCGGGCGGCGCGGCGAACCGGCCGGTGCCGACCAGCCGGGTGCCCTTGGTCAGGAACGGCCGCTCCTCGAAGTCCGCGCACCGGCCCGGGGTGACGTGCTTCCAGCCGTCCTCGGACAGGAACCGGTGGTCGCCGCTGGTGACGACCCGGGTGCCGTCCTCCAGGGTCACGCGGTAGGCCGGTTTCACCGTCGTCCAGTGCGCCTGGACACGGGTCGTGACGAAACGACCCGCGTGCGTGCCGAAGACCTCCTCCCCCGGCGACAGCTCCGCGATCGGCTTGGTGCGGCCGTCGGCCAGGAGGACCGGGGTGTCACCGGCCAGGCAGTACGTGCAGCCGTGGGTGCAGCCGCGGTAGGGGTTGACCGTCCAGGAGAACGGGAGCCGCCCGCCGGGCACCTTGTTGAGCACCGACTTGGCGCGGACCTCGTGGAACACGACGTCGGCGAAGTCCGGGGTTCGTACGCTGCGAACCAGTCCCGGCAACCCCGGCAGGGCCTGCTGCCGGTCCGCCCCGTCCTTCTGCCCGTCCCATCGCATACCCACATTCGAACACGTGTTCGAACGAGCGTCAAACGGAGTACTGGTGTCGCTACTGGACGTCATCCTCGTGCCCTTCAACACCCCGGCGGTCACCGTCGGCGGGGTTTCCACGAGCTGGGGGGAGGTGGCGGGTTTCGTCACGGGCGCGCTGTGCGTGTGGCTCGTCGCCCGGCAGAACCCGCTCAACTGGCCCATCGGCATCCTCAACAACCTCGCCTTCCTCGTGCTGTTCGCGACCGGCGGCCTGTACGCGGACTCGGGGTTGCAGGTCGTCTACATCGCACTTGCCCTGTACGGGTGGTGGGCGTGGCTGCGCGGCGGCACCGAGCACACACCGCTGCCGGTCAGCCGCACCACCGCCGGCCAGTGGTGGTCGCTGCTGGCCGCCGGTGTGGCGGGGACGCTGCTGATCGCCTGGGTGCTCGTGACGTTCACCACCTCGACCGTGCCGTGGGCGGACTCGGTCACGACGGTGCTGTCCCTGCTCGCCACCTGGGGCCAGACCCGCAAGAAGGTCGAGTGCTGGTGGCTGTGGATCGCCGCCGACGTGATCTACGTTCCGTTGTACGCCTACAAGGACCTGTGGCTCACGGCGATCCTGTACGTGGGGTTCATGGCGCTGTGCGTGCTGGGGTTGCGCAACTGGTCGCGGGCGCTGCGCGCGGACGCGGTGCCGGCATGAGCGAGTTCGACCACGCCCTGGTCCTGGGCAAGTTCTACCCACCGCACCGCGGCCACCACCACCTGATCCGGACCGCCGCCGCGCGCAGTGACCGGGTCACGGTGGCGGTGCTGGCGTCGAGCGTCGAGTCGATCCCGGTGGAGTCGCGGGTGGCGTGGTTGCGGGCCGAGCACACCGACTCGCCGGGCGTCGTGGTCCTGGGTGATCTCGACGACCACCCGATCGACTTCGAGAGCGATGCGGTGTGGGAGCTGCACATGGGTGTGGCGCGGGCGGTGCTGGCGCGGCGGGCGATCATGGACGGGTCGCCGGCGTCGGCGGTCGTGGACGCGGTGTTCTCCAGCGAGGCGTACGGCGAGGAGATGGCCAAGCGGTTGGGGGCGCGGCACGTGGCCGTCGACCCGGGCCGGGTGGCGTTCCCGGTGTCCGGGACGGCCGTGCGGGCGTCGGTCGCGGAGAACTGGGACATGCTGGCTCCGGCGGTGCGGGCGGGGTTGTGCGCGCGGGTCGTGGTGGTGGGGGCGGAGGGCACCGGCACCACGACGTTGTCCCGGGCGTTGGCCTCGGCGTTGGACGCGGGGTGGATTCCCGAGTACGGACGCGAGCACACCGAGCACAAGTTGGCCGCCGCGCGGGCCTTTTCTGGTTCAGCTTCTTTGGGGAGTCTTGTGTGGACAGTCGGCGACTTCGTCGACGTGGCGCGGCGGCAGCAGGAGATGGCTGACGCTGCGGCCGTGTCGCGCCCGGTATTGGTGTGCGACAACGACTCTTGGGCCGCTTCGGTGTGGGGTCACCGGTATCTCGGGCACCCGGTTGTGGTGGAAGCCCGCCGTCCTGCTTTTTACGTCCTGACCGACCACGAGGGGGTGCCGTTCGAGCAGGACGGGTGGCGGGACGGCGAGCACCTCCGGACGTGGATGACCGGGCTGTTCGAGGAGGGGTTGGCGGCGCGGGGCGTGCCGTGGGTGAAGGTGACCGGGTCGCCGGAGGCGCGGTTGCGCCAGGCGCTGGCGGCATGCGCTCCCGTTCTGGCGGACCACTTCCCCTTTGCCGACCCGTTGGGCTAAACGGCTCAGATGGTGACCAGGACCTGGTCCAGCGACTTGCGGACCAGGTTCGGCACCACGCAGTCGTCCGCCGGGTAGCCGACCGGGATCACCGCGAACGCCCTCTCGTTGCGGGGCCGGTTGAGTACTTCGCCGAGGAACTTCATGGGCGAGGGCGTGTGCG
The DNA here is from genome assembly GCF_031180885.1 of Saccharothrix sp. GTDB lineage: Bacteria > Actinomycetota > Actinomycetes > Mycobacteriales > Pseudonocardiaceae > Actinosynnema. Next base: position 47,361 of record NZ_JAPSLK010000015.1, on the reverse strand, counting down.
TGAGCGCGGCCAGGCCGGCCAGGTGCAGCGCGGTCAGCAGCATGCCGACCGCGATGCCCACCGACTCGTCGACGTAGTAGTGCTTGCGGCGCTCGCCGGTCTCGTCGAGGTAGTAGCGCTGTTGGAAGACGACGATCAGTTCGGGGGCGTCGGTGAGGTGCGGCTTGACGTCGTCGGTGCCCAGGGGGCGCAGGGCGTCCAGCCATTCTTCGCCCAAGCGTCCGGCGTAGGAGATGCGCTCCTCGTTCTCGGCGGCCTCGCGGATCGCCTTGCGCACATCGAGGTCCACCACCCGCACGAACGTCCAGGGCTGCTGGTGCGCGCCGCTGGGGGCGGTGGAGGCGACCGCGATCGCGTCGAGGACCACCTGGGTCGGGACGGGGTCGGTGGAGAACATGCGCACGGTGCGGCGCTCGTCCATCCGGCGGCGCAGGTCGGCGGCGGTTTTGAGGGACTGCTCGACCGGCATCCGGGCGGGGCGGTAGGGGACGGGTTCGAACGGTCGACCGTGGATCGGGGTCCAGTTCGTCACGCGCTCGACTGTGGCACCGGGGTCGGGCGGGTTGAAGGGGTTGGCCCGAAATTCGGTGCGAAGTGTCCGTTATTCGGACGTTGTGCTCGGCGATCACGCGATCACGACAGCGGCCTGGCGGCCTCGCGGCGGCACGGCTGCGGTCGCGGCGCAGCAACGGCGAGGTAGCACCAGCGGCGCGGCGGCAGCGGCGGCGGCCGGCAGCGGCGGTGGCGCGGCGTGCCAAAGCAGCGTTGACGGTGGCGGATGGGTAGCCGGTGGCGGGGGGTTCGATCATCTCGGGCGGTACCGGCACCTCGCGTCGGGCAGTATGTGCGGGTGCACGTCAAGGATCTCCTCGCAGCTCACGGCCACGGGCACGGCCGTCACGTCGAACCCGCCTCCGCGCCCGTCCGCAGACTGCTGCTGGTCCTCCTGGTCCCGTTGGTGCTGGCCACCGTCGTCGGAGCGCTGCTGCTCTACCCGTTCGGCCGCGAGCAACCCACGGGCCCCGAGGTCGGCATCACGCAGACGCCGGTCCGTGGCGAAGTCACGGCGGTCACCAAGGGTGGCTGTGGGCCGGAGGGGGACCAGCCCGGCGCGAGCGGGTGCGTGTTGGTCGCCGTCAAGATGTCCGACGGGGCCGCCGCCGGGCGGGAGGTCCGAATCCCCGTTCCGGAGCAGCCGTCCTCGCCCACGTTCGAGGTCGGCGACGAGGTGGTGCTGGCGTTCGGCGGTGGTGACCCGACCGCCAACACGTCCTACCAGCTCGCGGACTTCCAGCGGGGCACGCCGATGGTGCTGCTGGCGGTCCTGTTCGCGGCGGCCGTCCTGCTGCTCGGGCGGTGGCAAGGGTTGGCCGCGTTGGGTGCGTTGGCGTTGAGCTTCGTGGTGCTCGTGCTGTTCGTGCTGCCCGCGCTGCTGGCCGGCGAGAACCCGGTGACGGTCGCGGTCGTCGGGGCCGGGCTGATCATGTTCATCGTCCTCTACCTCACCCACGGCGTCTCGGCGCGCACGTCCACCGCCGTCCTCGGCACGCTCGTCAGCCTCGCCCTGATCGGCCTGCTCGGCGTCGCGTTCACCGCCTTCGGCAAGCTCACCGGCCTCGACCAGGACACCGCCAACCTGGTGTCCCTCCTCGGCCACGCCATCGACACGCGCGGCCTGCTGCTCGCGGGCACCATCATCGGCGCGCTGGGCGTGCTGGACGACGTGACCGTAACCCAGACCAGCGCCGTCTGGGAACTGCGCCGCGCCAACCCCTCGCTCGGGTTCCGCGACCTGTACGCGGCAGGCTCGCGGATCGGCCGCGACCACCTCTCGTCCGTGGTGAACACGCTGGTCATGGCCTACGCTGGCGCCGCACTCCCCCTCCTGCTCGCCTTCTCCCTCTCCGGCCGGAACCTCGGCGAGATCCTCACCGCCCAGCAGGTCGCCCAAGAGGTCGTGCGGACCCTGGTCGGCAGCATCGGCCTGGTGGCGGCGGTCCCGATCACCACCGCCCTCGCCGCGTTCGTCGCCGGACGCGAAGACGTACCCGTCGAAGAGGAGCCTGAAGAGGAGCCCGAAGAGGAAGAGGAAGAGGAAGAGCCGCCCTCGCGGTTCGAGCGGGTCACGGGCGATCTGCGGACCGGGTACGACCCCGCCAAGGGGCCATGGCGCCGCGTCTGAGGCTCACCCGATGTCCAGCCGCCCGATCTTGTTCGCGGTCAACAGCCCGAACCACACCGCGCCCGGCTCGTGCACGTTGATGTCGCACGGGTAGGAAGCCGAGGACGGCGTGCTCCACATCCGCACCTCGTGCGTGACCGGGTTGAAGCGCGCCACCTGATTGCCCAGGCCGAACACCGCCGGGAAGCTGACCGAGAAGTAGATGTTGCCGTCACCGGCCTCCGCGATCGGCCCGGCCATCGGCAACGGGTTGCCGACGCTGCCCACCGCCAGGCCACCCAGGACACTCGTCAGCAGGCCGTTCACGCCCAGCAGCGGGTACTCGGTGATCACGCCGGTCACCGGGTTGATCCGCGCGATCTTCATGCCCAGCGACTCGCCCACCCAGATCGTGCCGTCGGCCGCCGTGCGCACGCCCACCGGGAAGGAGTTCGGCGTCGGCATCGTGTACTGGGTGAAGACGTGCGTGTCCACGTCCAGCGTGGCCACCTTGTTCAACTGCGGCAGGTCGAACACCACCGTCCGCCCCGGACCCGGCTTGATGATCCCGAACAGCGCACCCACCTGGCCCAGGATCTCCCCCGGCACCCGGAACTTGGCCCACGCCCCGGTCACCGGGTCGTAGCGGCCGATCGAGTCCAGCCCGCCCAGCGTGAACCACAGGGCACCGTCCGCGCCCCGCGCGAGGTCGTTGGCCAGCCCGAGGCCGCTGTGCAGGGGGATGCCCAGCGCTTCGGTGCTGAACGCGTTCGCCCACGGCAACGGGAATTCGGTCATGCTGCCGTCGTCGGTGTCCACGCGGAGCAGGCTGTTGCCGGTGACCTGCGGCATCCACAGGTCGCCCGCCAGGTCGAGGTCCATGCCGCCGGGCACGGACAGCGGCATCGGGGTGGAGAAGTTCTCGAACCGCCCGGTGGCCGGGTCGAAGCGGGCGACCTGGCTGCTCAGGTACTGCTCCACCCACAGCTTGCCGTGGTGGTCGAACTCGACCTCGCACACACCGCCGATCGGGAGGGACGACGGCACCGGGCCGTACTCGGTGATCGGACCCGCCGCCGTCGCGGACAGCGGCACCAGGGACGTGGCGAGCAGGGACGCGGTGACGAGCAGGCGGCGTAAGGCTGGTTCCATGGCTTCGCTCCCGGGGTCGGGACCGATGCTAGGACGCCTTCACCCCACCGTTTGTCACACGATCGAGTGGTTGGAACAGGCTCAGCCGGCGAGGAACGCGAACAGCAGGGCGATCGCCGCCGGCACCGACTGCACGAGCAGGATGCGCCGACTCGCCGTCGCCGCCCCGTACAGCCCGGCCACGAACACGCACAGCAGGAAGAACACGACGAACGCGTACCCGATCTCACCGCCCCGAACCAGGCCGAAGATCAACCCGGCGGCGAGGAACCCGTTGTAGAGCCCCTGGTTGGCGGCGAGCACCTTCGTCTCGGCGGCGAACTCGGCCGTCGTCCCGAACGCGGCCCGCGCCCGGGGGGTGGTCCACAGGAACATCTCCAGCACCAGGATGTAGACGTGGATGGCCGCGACCAGCGCGGTGAGCACGTTCGCGACGATCTGCACGGCGGGTACCGTACCGACATGCTGCGGACCGTGCTGAGCATGACCACCCGTGTCGCGGGCGGACTCGTGGCCGGTGTGCCGGCGCTGCCGCGCATCGCCGAGGCGTTGGAACGGCTGACCCCGCTCGCCGAGGCGTTGCCGCAGGTCACCGAGCTGCGCGGGACGCTCGAACGGCTGGAGCAGCTGGCCGCCTTCCTGGCCAACGAACTGCCCGAGGCGCTGCACCAGATGGAGGCCGTGCACGCCCAACTGGTCGAGCTGGCCCCGAAGATCACCGCGCTGGCGGGCAACACCGGCGAACTGGACGAGTCGATCCGCGTCCTGGCCGCCGCGCTCGGCCCGTTGCAGGGCACCACCGAACGCCTCGGCCGGCTGGTCGACCGACTGCCCGACCGGCGGCGGCGCAACCAGGCGCTGCCGGGATAATCACCGGCGTGGGACGAACCCGGAAGGCCGACGAGACGATCACCAGGGAGGTCGACTCGGGCATCGCGGAACTCGTCCCCGACCACGACGTGAGCGGCGCGTGGACGCTGCGCCTCAACGGCACCCCGCAGTCCCACGTCGACCTGGACGACCCGTGCCACCTGGAATTCGAGTACATCCGGCGGCTCGGCCACGTCGCCGACCTGCTCGCCCCCACCGCCGAACCCGTCCGCGCCCTGCACCTGGGCGGCGGCGCCCTGACCCTCCCCCGCTACATCGCCGCGACCCGACCGCGCTCGACCCAGCAGGTCGTGGAGGTCGACGCGGCGCTGATCGAACTCGTCCGCGGCCTGCTGCCACTGGACCGGGCGTGGCGCATCAAGATCCGCAACGGCGACGCGCGCGAGGTGCTGACCAAGGCCCCCGCCGACACGTTCGACCTGGTCGTGACGGACGTCTTCGCCGGCGCCCGCACGCCCGCGCACCTGACGTCGGTGGAGTTCGTGGAGCTGGCCGAGCGGACGCTGCGCGGCGGGGGCGTGTACGCGGCGAACATCGGCGACGGCGGCAAGCTGGCGTTCGCGAAGGCCCAGGCGGCGACCGTGCGGGCGGTGTTCCGGCACGTGTGCGTGCTGGCCGAGCCGGCGGTGTTCCGGGGCAGGCGTTTCGGCAACTTCGTCATCCTGGGCTCGCACGTGGAACTGCCGGTGTCCGACCTGGTCCGCCGCACAGCCAGCGACCCGTTCCCGGGGCGGGTGGAGCACGATGAGTCCTTGGTCAGGTTCATCGGCGGCACACCGGTGACCACAGACGAAACCGCCACCCAGTCCCCACCCCCGCCGAAGGGCACGTGGGGCCTGCCCACCGAATGAGCTGTTCGGTCAGTCCAGGGTCGACACGAAGCGGGAGATCGCGTCCGGGTTCAGCTTCTGCGCCAGCCGGCCCGATGGTGCCAGCGAGCCCAACTGGTACAGCGGACGGTCCGCGGCGGCCAACCCACGGGCCTCCGCCCGCAGCTGCGCCACCAACAACTCCGAGAACACCAATCCCGGCGCGTCGCCCCGACCCGCCAGCACGTCGGCCAGCTTGCGCAGCGCCAGCACGCCCTGCTCCCGGCCGCCCGTGCCGGCGTAAATCGCCAGCGCCAGGTTGATCGCCTTGCCGCCGCCCCGCACGAACAACCCCACGGTGCGGCTGCCGCGCATGTCCGTCACCAGCAGATCCAGCTGGTCAGCGGTGTGCAGGTCCACGGAACGGGTACCGAAGGCGCGCACGGACAGGACGTGACCCGACAGCCACACCCGCCGACGCGCTTCCGACCACGCCAACAGCAGCAGCGGCAGCGCGAACACCGCCGCCGTCACCAACCCGGCCGTGCGACCGGCGAGCAGACCCAGCAGACCGCCGAACGCGGCGGCGACCATCAGGGCGCCGATCGCCACCGTCCGGGCGCGCTTGCGCACCGCGGCCGGGTCCAACAGGTCCAGCGGGATCCGCTCGTCGTCGCTCACCGGCCCAACGCCTCCCGCACCGCGATCACCACGTCCACCAGCGGCACCTCGCGCTGGTCGCCGGACGCCAGCTCCTTGAGCTGCACGACACCCGCCTCGATGTCCCGCTCACCCAGCACCAGCGCGAACTTCGCACCGGACCGGTCGGCGCCCTTCATGGCGCCCTTCAGGCCCTTGCCGCCGTACGCCAGGTCGAAGCGCACCCCGGCACCGCGCAGCGCCGCCGACAACGCCACCAGCCGCGACTTCGCCGCCTCGCCCAGCGCCACGCCGTACACGTCGCACCGCGCCACGTCACCCGGCTGCACACCTTCAACCTGGCACGCCAGCAGCGACCGGTCCACACCCAGGCCGAAACCGACCCCGGACAGCGGCTGCCCGCCCAACTGCTCCATCAGCCCGTCGTAGCGGCCACCGCCGCCGATCGCGGACTGCGCGCCCAGCCCGTCGTGCACGAACTCGAAGCACGTCTTGGTGTAGTAGTCCAGGCCGCGCACCATCCGCGGGTTCTCCACGAACTTCACGCCCAGGTCGTTGAGGTAGTCCTTGACCTGCTCGTAGTGCGCGCGCGAAGCGTCGGACAGGTGGTCGCGCATCAGTGGCGCGTCCTCGACCAACGCCCGCACCTCGGGGCGCTTGTCGTCCAGCACCCGCAGCGGGTTGATGGTCGCGCGCCTGCGGGTCTCCTCGTCCAGTGGCAGCTTCGCCAGGAACGCCTGGAGCAGTTCGCGGTAGGCGGGCCGGTCGGACGCGTCGCCCAGCGAGGTCAGCTCCAGCCGGTAGCCGGTCAGGCCCATCCGCCGGAACGCCTCGTCGGCGATGGCGATGACCTCGGCGTCCAGCGCCGGGTCGTCCACGCCGATCGCCTCGACGCCGACCTGGTGGAACTGCCGGTACCGGCCGGCCTGCGGCTGCTCGGCCCGGAAGAACTGGCCCGCGTAGGCGAGCTTGACCGGCAGCTGGCCCTTGTCCAGGCCGTGCTCGATGACCGCCCGCATCACGCCCGCGGTGCCCTCGGGGCGCAGCGTGATGGACCGGCCGCCGCGGTCGGTGAACGTGTACATCTCCTTGGTCACCACGTCGGTCGACTCGCCGACGCCGCGCGCGAACAGCGCCGTGTCCTCGAAGACGGGCAGCTCGATGTAGCCGTAGCCGGCCAGGCGGGCGGCGTCCAGCAGGATGTCGCGGACCGCGGCGAAGGTCGCGGAGACCGGCGGGAAGTAGTCGGGCACGCCCTTGGGGGCGGAGAACGTCGTCACGGGGTTCACAGTCCTCGGTGCGGTGCGGCCGGCGCGTCGTCGCCCAGTTCCAGCAGGAACGGGTTGCTCCCGCGCTCACGGCCGATGGTGGTCGTCGGGCCGTGGCCGGGCAGGACCACCGTGTCGTCGTGCAGCGTCAGCACCTTCGTGCGCAGTGACGCCAGCATGGCGCGGTGGTCGCCGCCCGGCAGGTCGGTGCGTCCGATGGAGCCGGCGAAGAGGGTGTCGCCGGACAGCACGAGCCGTCCGCCCTCCTCGGTGCCGGAGCGGAACATCACCGACCCGCCGGTATGGCCCGGTGTGTGGTCGACGGTCAGCCGCAGGCCCGCCAGGTCCAGCTCGGCCCCGTCGGACAGCTCGCGCACCTCGCGCGGTTCGCGCATCTCCAGCTTCCCGCCGAAGGCCGCGCGCGACTCGGCGCTGATGCCCTTGAGCGGGTCGGACAGCAGAACCCGGTCGTCGGGGTGCACCCACGCCGGGATGTCGTTGCCGTCGCACACGGGGGCGACGGAGAAGCAGTGGTCGAAGTGGCCGTGCGTGAGCAGGGCGGCGACCGGCGTGAGGCGGTGTTCGCGCAGCGCCCGGGCGAGCCGCTCCTCGGCGTCCTGGCCGGGGTCGACCACGACGCACGGTCCGCCGGCCTCCGCGGCCAGCACGAAGCAGTTGGCCAGGAGGGCGCCGGTGGGGAACCCGATCACCAGCACGCGGACACTCCTCGACGGGCTATCGACGGCAACAGAACGGCAACGGATCGCTGTGGACCGCGCTACCAGCCTATCCGGCACACACCAGCCATATACGAGCCCCCTAGACTGCACACCGATCGTCGCCGGTCGACGCGAGAACAGGGAGGTTGCAGGTGCCGACCAACGTGCAGCGCCGCGAGCAGGCCAAGCGGAAGCTGGAACGACAGCTCGCCCGCCGGGCGGAGCGCGCGAAGCGGCGCCGGATCGTCTCGGTGGTGGTGACCGTCATCGCGGTCGTCGTCGTCGCGGGCGGTGTCTACTTCCTCTCCACGGCCGACTTCGGCAGCTCGTCGGACGACGCGGCGGCAAGCTCCACCACCCCCAAGCCGATCCAGATCCCGACCGAGGTCAAGGCCCTGCCCAAGCGCCCGACCCCGATCGCGGACCCGGCGACCTGCGAGTACCGGCAGTCGAAGGAGCCGTCGTCCAAGGAGGGCACGAAGGCCCCCGAGGCGACGGGCGTCTCCGCCACCGGCACCGCGACGGCCACCATCAAGGCCAACATCGGCGACCTGAAGCTGACCCTGGACAAGGCGCTCGCGCCGTGCGCGGTGAACAGCTTCATCAGCCTGGCCAAGCAGGGCTACTTCAACGGCAGCACCTGCCACCGCATCGGCACCGAGGGCCTGCAGATGCTCCAGTGCGGCGACCCGACCGGCACCGGCCGCGGCGGCCCCGGCTACGCGTTCGACAACGAGACCTGGCCGGAGCTGACCTACGGCCGCGGCTACCTGGCGATGGCCAACGCGGGCATCGACCAGGAGACCCAGAAGGGCACGAACGGCAGCCAGTTCTTCATCGTCTACGGCGACGCGCAGCTGTCCCCGGACTACACGGTCTTCGGCAGCGTCGACGAGGCCGGCCTGAAGCTGGTCGACGAGGTGGCGCGGGCAGGCCACGACGGCTCCTTCGACCCGTCCCCCGGCGGCGGCAAGCCGAACAAGGAAGTGAAGTTCGAGACCGTCACGGTCGAGTAGTTCTGAATTCCGAAGGGGCCGGCCGCGCACTCGGGAGAGGAGTGCTGCGGCCGGCCCCTTCGTCTTCCCCGCCGGCCGTGAGGAGACCGGCAGTCGCGATGATCGCAGCGGCACCTGACGTTTCGCTGACGTGATCCACGGCGGTCGGTGCTTTCCGTAGTCTGTCGGTCCATGCGCCGGGCTCTGCTGATCGCCACCGACACCTACGGCGACTCCACGTTCAGCGCGTTGCGCGCGCCGCGGCGGGACGCCGAGGAACTGGACGCGGTGCTGCGGGACGAGTCGATCGGCGCGTTCGACACCGAGGTGCTGGTCAACCCGTCCGCGCAACTGCTGCGGGAACGCGTGGACAGCGTGTTCGCCGAGGCCGGGCGGGACGACATGGTCCTGCTGTACGTGTCGGGGCACGGCGTGAAGGACCGCTCCGGGAAGCTGGTCTTCGCCACCACCGACACCGTCAACAACCGGCTCCGGTCGACCGCCGTGTCGGCGCAGTTCGTCCGCGAGAGCATCGACCACAGCCTCGCCGCGCAGGTCGTGGTGCTGCTGGACTGCTGCTACGGCGGCGCGTTCCCGAGCGGGATGCTGCCGCGGGCGACCGGGACGGTGGACGTCGTCCAGCAGTTCCACGAGGCGCGCGGCTGCGTGGTCATCACGGCGTCCACGCACATCCAGTACGCCTACGAGAGCGGCCAGGACCGGGTCGAGGGCGAGGTCGAGCCCTCGGTGTTCACCAAGGCGATCATCGAAGGCCTGCGCACCGGCGAAGCCGACCTGGATGCGGATGGCGAGATCACCGACCGCGACCTGTACGGGTACGTGTACGAGCGCGTGCGCCGTGAGAACCCCGACCAGACGCCCACGCACAGCGGTGTCCTCAACGGCGACCTCCGCATCGCCTACGCCGGCACCCCGCTGCCCCGCGACCTGCCCGACGAACTGCGCCGCCTGCTCCGCAGCTCCGACCCGGCCCTGCGGCTGATCGGCGTGCGACTCCTCGGCTCGCGCGCCGACGAGGGCAACGCGGTCGCCCGGACCGCCCTGGAAGTCCTGGCCGCCGGCCCGAACTCCGACCTCGCCGCGGCGGCGGCCCGAGCCCTCGCGCCGAAACCCGCCACCGCGCCCACCTCGACCGAGCAACGCTCCGAGCCCGCAGCACACGGAACCACCGCCGAACCCACAGCTGCCGCCGACCCCTCCGCCCCCGAGTCCGCCGGCGCCGAGACCGCCGGCGCCGAGACCGCCGAACCGGATGCCACAGGGACCGTCGAGGTGTTGCCGCCCTGGTTGGCGGGCGGGGAGCCGGTTGCCCGGCCGCCGTTCGCGTATGCCGTCCCGGTCGGCCGCGCCGATGTGCCCCTCGCCTTCCACCCGAACTCGGCCCTGCTCGCCGCCGGGTCGATCGTCCGCAGCACGCGGACCTGGCAGCAGGTCGGCCGCGTGCGGAGCTTCGGGGCGCGGGCCTTCAGCCCCGACGGCCGCCTGTTCGCCGTCGCCACCGGGGCCAGGGTCACCGTCTACGAAACGGCGTCCTGGGTCCGCGTCGGCATGGTCAAGTTCACCGGCACCGAGGACATCCGGTCGCTGAGCTTCAACCACGACGGAACCCACCTCGCCGCCACCTGGGCACGGCGCATCGCGATCTGCGAGAAGCGGACCGGCGGCTGGGTGCAGTGGCTCAACGCCCTCCCGCACGAGACCACGAAGGGCTTCCGGTTCAGCGCCGGCAGCCCGCGCGCGGTCAGCGCCGCCACCACCAACGAGGTCTCGCTGTGGGACACCACGACGTGGCAGCGGCTGGGTGGGGAGCACCTGGACGGTGTCGAACTGGTCGCCGTGAGCGAGGAAGGCACGCTGGTCGCCGCCGCGAGCCGGACGAACGTCGTCCTCTGGCGCACCTCGGACTGGACTCCGCTGGTCGACCTCCGGGTCACCTTCCGCGTCTCCGGATCACCGCACGTCAGCGAGCCGCTGGCGTTCAGCGACGACCTGCGCGACGTGGTCTACCGCACCGACGAGGGCATCGAGGTGTGGGACCTGGCGCTCGGGCAGGTGATGCAGCGCATCCCGACCGACCTGGCGGCGGCGGCGTTCAGCCCGGACGGCCGGTTCCTCGCCGGCACCACCCACGACGGCGGGTGGGCGGGCAAGGACGTGTGGGTGTGGGACCGGGAGGGCCGCAGGACCCGCTCGAAGCCCCTCCCGCCACCGGCGGCGCGGCGCATCGCGCTGAAGACCAAGCGGCGGCGGGGGCGGCTGGCCGCCGGCGGGCTGTCGCTGGCGACCGGGGCGGTGGTGCCGGCCACGCAGGCGGGGACGGGACCCTCCTACGTGCTCGGGCTGATGGTCGCCGCGGTGCTGTACCTGCTCACCGCGGCGGTCCTCAAACGGGTCTGGCGCGCCTGATCAGGACGCCGACGTCACCCGGTACACGTCGTACACGCCCTCCACGCTCCGCACTGCCTTGAGCACGTGCCCCAAGTGCTTCGGGTCGCCCATCTCGAAGGAGAAGCGGCTCACCGCCACCCGGTCCCGGGACGTCGTCACCGACGCGGACAGGATGTTCACCTTCTCGTCGGCCAGCACCTTCGTCACGTCCGACAGCAGCCGGTGCCGGTCCAGCGCCTCCACCTGGATCGCGACCAGGAACACCGACGAGGACGACGGGGCCCACTCGACGTCCAGCAGGCGCTCCGGCGTCTTGAGCAGTTCATCGGCGTTGGTGCAGTCCGTCCGGTGCACCGAGACGCCGCCGCCGCGGGTCACGAAGCCCAGGATGTCGTCACCCGGCACGGGAGTGCAGCAGCGGGCGAGCTTGACCCACACGTCGGCCGCGTCCTTGACGATCACGCCCGCGTCACCGGTCACCCGCCGCCGGGCCACCGTGGACGGGGTCGAGCGCTCCGCCAGCTCGTCCTCGGCGTGCTCGACGCCGCCGAGCTGCGCCACCAGCCGCTGGACGACGTGCCGGGCCGAGGTGTGGCCCTCGCCGACCGCCGCGTACAGGGCGGACACGTCCGGGTAGTGCAGTTCCTTGGACAGCGCGCCCATCGAGTCCGCCGACACCAGGCGCTGGAGCGGCAGGCCGACCCGCCGGACCTCCTTCGCGATGGCGTCCTTGCCGACCTCGATGGCCTCTTCCTTGCGCTCCTTCGCGAACCACTGCTTGATCTTGGCCTTGGCGCGCGGGGAGGCGGCGAAGGACAGCCAGTCCCGCGAAGGACCCGCCCCCTCCGCCTTGGAGGTGAAGATCTCGACGACCTCACCGTTCTCCAGCTTGCGCTCCAGGGCGACGAGCCGGCCGTTCACGCGGGCGCCGATGCAGCGGTGGCCGACCTCGGTGTGCACGGCGTAGGCGAAGTCGACCGGGGTCGAGCCGGTAGGCAGGGTCACCACGTCGCCCTTGGGCGTGAAGACGAAGATCTCCCGCGCGGCCAGGTCGAAGCGCAGCGACTCCAGGAACTCGCCCGGGTCCGCCGCCTCGCGCTGCCAGTCGAGCAGCTGGCGCATCCACGCCATCTCGTCGACCTCGACGCCCTTGCCGCTGTGCGTGCCCCGGGTCTCCTTGTACCGCCAGTGCGCCGCGATGCCGTACTCGGCGGTGCGGTGCATGTCGTAGGTCCGGATCTGCACTTCCAGCGGCTTGCCGTCCGGGCCGATCACCGTGGTGTGCAGCGACTGGTACACGCCGAACCGGGGCTGGGCGATGTAGTCCTTGAACCGACCGGGCATGGGCTGCCACAGCGCGTGCACCACGCCCATCGCGGCGTAGCAGTCGCGGACCTCGTCGACCTGGATGCGCACGCCCACCAGGTCGTGGATGTCGTCGAAGTCCCGGCCCCGGACGATCATCTTCTGGTGGATCGAGTAGTAGTGCTTGGGCCGGCCCTCGACCTTGGCCGTGATCCGCGCCGACTCCAGCTGCGTGGCCAGCTCGTTGATCACGCCGCTGAGGTAGGTGTCCCGCGAGGGCGCCCGGTTGGCCACCAGGCGCACGATCTCGTCGTACTTCTTCGGCTGGAGGATGGCGAACGCCAGGTCCTCCAGCTCCCACTTCACCGTGGCCATGCCCAGCCGGTGCGCGAGCGGGGCGAGCACTTCCAAGGTCTCGCGGGCCTTGCGGGCCTGCTTCTCCGGCGGCAGGAACCGCATGGTGCGCATGTTGTGCAGCCGGTCGGCCAGCTTGATGACCAGGACGCGCGGGTCCTTCGCCATCGCGATGACCATCTTGCGGATGGTCTCCGCCTCGGCCGCCGCGCCCAGCTTGACCTTGTCCAGCTTGGTCACGCCGTCGACCAGCAGGGCGACCTCGTTGCCGAAGTCGTCGCGCAGGGCGTCCAGCGAGTAGTCGGTGTCCTCGACCGTGTCGTGCAGGAGCGCGGCGACCAGGGTCGTCGTGTCCATGCCCAGCTCGGCCAGGATCGTGGCCACGGCGAGCGGGTGGGTGATGTAGGGGTCGCCGGACTTGCGCCGCTGCGGCCGGTGCTTCTCCTCGGCCACGTCGTAGGCGTGCTGGAGCAGGGCGAGGTCCGCCTTGGGGTGCAGGTCCCGGTGCACGGCCGCGAGCGGCTCCAGCACCTGCTTGACCGGCGCGGCCCGCTGCGCGGTGATGCGGCGGGCGAGGCGCGCGCGAACGCGCCTGGTGGCCGACGGCGGCCGTGCGGGCACGGACTGCGTCGTCTGGGCGGGCTCGATGTCCTGGCTCAACCACGCTCCTCGGGTCTAGGAACCGAGGATAACTCCGCACGCCACCGCGCTCCGGCGGCGAGCCGATGAGCGGCGAAGTTCACACGACGAGCTGCACCCGGTGTTAGGCCCGACCGGTCGCGCGGGGTGGGGCGACCCGGCACCGGTGTGGTGGCGCAACCCCGCGGTGCGCCACCACACCGGTGGACCGGCATGAGAATCGACGAATTCGAATTCCCGGTCGTGCGTGGTGGACCCCTCCGGCCCGGACCGATTCACGCCGGTTCAGCTTGGCAAAGTGGCGCAGGCCCGCCAAGGGGTTGGGACTGTCCCGGACAGTCCGCCGGGGTTTTGCCTGTTCAGGCGGACCTGTCCGAGCATCCGGACAAAGTCCGACGGAATTCACCGCACTCTTGCGGGCACGCAAACGGAATTCGGGCCGCGTGCTGGGTAAAGCCGGTTCAGACCGCCAGCAGGGCATTGACCGAACGACCGGCCAACCGGTCCCGGCCACCCAAGCCGGGGATCTCCAAGACCACCGACACACCCGTCACCACACCGCCCGCCCGCTCCACCAACGCGCAGGCAGCCGCCGCCGTGCCACCCGTGGCCAGCACGTCATCGACCACGACGACCTGCTGACCAGGCGTGATCGACTCGGCCGGGAGTTCCAGGGTCGCCGTCCCGTACTCCAGGTCGTAGGAGATCCGGTGCGCCACCGCCGGCAGTTTGCCGGGCTTGCGCAGCGGCACCACCCCGTACCGCCAGCCGTAGCCCAGGGCCGCGCCCAGCAGGAACCCGCGCGACTCGATGGCCGCGACCACCTGGGTGTCAGGGTGGATCTTGTCCTGCAGCGCGTCGACCACCGCCCGCAGCGCGTCGGGGTCGGCCAGGACGGGCGTGAGGTCCCGGAAGACGACCCCCGGTTGGGGGAAGTCCGGGACCTCACGCAGCAGCCCTAGGGCCTTGTCCAGCTTCAACGGTGCTTCTTGCCGGTCGGGCGGCGGCGGGCGTCGCCCGCCTTCGCGGTGCGGGACGGGGTGCCGGCCGCGGCGGCCAGGGCCTTCTCGTGCCGCAGTTCCGCCTTCAGGGCCTCGTCGTCGGTCGACTCGACCACGTCGCCGCCGGTCAGCACCTCGCCCGACGCCTTGCGGGCCAGGTTGTCCCGGCGCGCCCGCACCCGGGCCGCCTGGGCCTGGTACTTCGGGTCGCGCATCTTCAGGTCGACCGCGACCGGGGTGGCGATGAAGATCGACGACAGCGCGCCGATCGCCATACCGGTCAACTGCACCAGCGCCAGGTCCTTGAGCGTGCCGACGCCGAGCAGGCCCACGCCGATCGCGAGCAGGCCCAGCACGGGCAGCAGCGCGATGAGCGAGGTGTTGATCGACCGCATCAGGGTCTGGTTGACCGCCAGGTTGGCCGCCTCGCCGTAGGTCCGGCGGGTCAGGCCGAGCAGGCCGCGGGTGTTCTCCTTGACCTTGTCGAACACGACCACCGTGTCGTACAGCGAGAAGCCGAGGATGGTGAGCAGACCGATCACCGTCGCGGGCGAGACCTCGAAGCCGACCAGCGAGTACACGCCGGCCGTGATCAGCACGTCGTGCACCACCGCGACCAGCGCGGCCACGGCCATCTGCCACTCGAAGTACAGCGCCAGGAAGATCGCCACGGCGAGGAAGAACACGCCGAGCGCGATCAGCGCCTTGGTGGTGATCTCACCGCCCCACGACGCCGACACCGCGCTGTCGCTGATGGCCTGGACCCCGCCGTTGGGCTTGAGGTCGTTGTTCAGGCCCTCCTTCAGCGTGGCGACCGTGGCCGCGTCCAGCGTCTCGGACCGGATCTGGATGGTCGTGGCGTCGCCGGTGCCGACGGTCTGCACCGCGGCCGGGTCCTTGCCGACGGCCTTGGCGAAGCTCTCCTTGGCCGCCTCGACGCTGATCGCGCCGGACGCGCTCTGCGCCGGCATCTGGATCCGGGTGCCGCCGGTGAAGTCGATGCCGAGGTTGAAGCCGCGGAAGATGATCGACGCCAGGCACACCAGCAGGATCACGCCGAACAGCACGTACCAGCGCCGGCGCTTGCCGACGATGTCGAAGGCACCGTTGCCGACGTACAGGCGCTGGAAGACGTTCCCCTTGGACATGGGGCTCAGACCTCCTTCGCGGCGGTCTTGCCCGCCGGAACGGCGGTCCGCGAACCGGCGCCGGCCGCAGCCGCACCGCCCAGGCCGGACAGCTTCGGGTTGGACAGGGACTTCGACTTGGAGACCATCGCGACCAGCGGGTGCGTGACCAGGAAGACCACGACCAGGTCGAGCACGGTCGACATGCCGAGGGTGAACGCGAAGCCCTTCACCTGGCCCACGGCGATCACGTACAGGATGGCCGAGGCGAGGAAGCTGACCGCGTCCGCCGACAGGATCGTACGACGGGACCGGACCCAGGCGCGCGGGGTCGCCGACCGGAACGACCGGCCCTCGCGCATCTCGTCCTTCAAGCGTTCGAAGAACACCACGAACGAGTCCGCGGTGATACCGATCGCCACGATGAAACCGGCGATGCCGGCCAGGTCCAGGGTGAACCCGATCCAGCGGCCCAGCAGCACCAGCACCGCGTAGACCACCACGCCGGACAGCGCCAGCGACAGGATCGTCAGCACGCCCAGCAGCCGGTAGTAGAACAGGCAGTACACGAACACCAGCGCCAGGCCGATGCCGCCCGCGATCAGACCGGCCTTCAGCGAGGCCAGGCCCAGCGTCGCGGACACCGTCTCGGCCTCGGAGGCCTCGAAGGACAGCGGCAGCGAGCCGTACTTCAGCACGTTGGCCAGGCCCTCGGCGTCCTTCTGCGAGAACTGGCCGGAGATCTGGGTGTTGCCGCCCAGGATGGGCTCGTTGATGTTCGGCGCGGACACGACCTGGGTGTCCAGGACCACCGCGACCTGCTGGGACACGTTCGCCGAGGTGAACTTGCCCCACTTCTCGCCGCCCTCGCCCTTGAAGGTGAGGTCCACGACGAAGCCCGCGCCCTGCGGGTCGGTGCCGGAGATCGCGTTGGCGACGTCCTCACCGGTCAGCCGCGAGTACAGGCTGAAGTCGTCGTCCTTGACCTGCGCGTCCTTGGCCGGGAACACCGGCGCGAGCACGTACTTGAACTCGTTCTTCTGGTCGCAGGTCAGCAGCGGCAGCGCCGGGTCGTCGTTGCCCAGCAGCGGGTCCTTCTTCGGGCAGGTGAAGGCCGCGAGCGCCTGGGACACCGTCTGCGCGTCCAGCGTGGTCAGCGCGGGGTCCTGGCGGCAGGTCCGGGACTCCTTGATGGCGTCCTCGGTCTTGGCCGAGTACTCGCCGTTGAACACCTTCCGGCAGTCCACCTGCGGCTCGGTCGGCGCCGACGGGGTGGTCGTCGCGGGCGGCGTGGCCGTGTCGGTCGGCTGCTGCTCCAGCGCCGGGGCCGGGCGGCCCTGGGCGGTGGTGGTCGGCGCGGACGCCGTCTCCGAACCCGCCGGCGGGGCCGTCGTCGTGGTGGGCGCGGCCGAACCGGACGTGGTCGGGGCGGTCGTGGGCGCGGGCTCCGGCGCGTTGGGCTGCGGCGAGCCGATGACCTTGCGGAAGTTCAGCTTCGCGGTCTGGCCCAGGCGCTTGGCGCCCTCGCTGTCCGTGCCGGGCACCGTGATCACCAGGTTGGTGCCGTCGCGGACGACCTCCGCGCCGGAGACACCGAGACCGTTCACCCGGGTCTCGATCAACTCCCTGGCCTGGTTGAGGGCCTGGTCGGTCGGCGTTTGGCCGTCAGGGGCGCGCGCGGTCAGCGTGACCCGCGTGCCGCCCTGGAGATCGATGCCGAGCTTGGGGGTCGCTTTGCCGTCCCCGGTGAAGAACACCAAGGAGTACAGCGCGACCACGATGAGGACAAACGCGCCCAGGTACTTCGCGGGGCGGATTTGCCCGGCCGGGGGTGCCACGGTCCGTCCGTCTCCTGCAACTGTCGTTGAGATGTCGAACGCCGCCGCGACCGTGCGATACGGACCAGGGCAGCGCTTGCCCACCCGGCACTGCCCTGCCGGGTGATTGCGCAGCGTACCCCGCACCGTGTGAGTTGTCTGTCACCGGTTCCGAACCGGTTCCGCAACAACCGGCCGGCTATCCCGACCGGCCATAATGCGTTAACCGGACCAATCACATCGGCCGGACGGCGTTCACACTTGACCCGGTTTCACCGGGTGTGAAGGCAATGGGTGCGCGGCGGCGAAAGGGGTTGCGCCGCGGGTGCGGCACAACCCCTTTCGCCGTGCGACTCACTTCTTGGAGTCCTGCTGCGCGGTCTCGGTCTCCGCGACGGGCGCGTCCTCGACGTCGTCCACGACCGCGTCGGTCTCGTCCACGTCGGTGACGGGGTTGACCTTCTCGCGGATCGCGGGCCGCAGCCACGTGGTGACCACGCCGGGGGCGATCTCGAGCTCGATCGTCTCGTCGTCGCTCGCGTCGGCGACCGTGGCGTAGAGACCCGAGGTCGTCATCACGCGGTCACCGGGCTCGAGGGACTTGAGGAGCGCCTGCTGCTCGGCCGCCGCCTTCTTCTGCTTGCGCGCGCTGAGGAACAGCGGCACGGCCAGCAGCACGAGCAGCAGCGGGAACATCAAGGAAGACAGGTTGCCCATCATTCTCCGTTCAACCGGGCGCGGCGGGACTGGTCTGCCCGGAACGTCCGGATTTCCTGGGGTGCCGCCGCCGATTGTGCCAGGTGAGCGAACCCGCTCAGTCGCCGGCGTCGTCGAACAGGGTTCGACCGGCGTCGCCGGGGGCCTTCGCGGGGGGCTGGAGGCCCAGGTGCAGCCAGGCGGCGGCGGTCGCGACCCGGCCGCGGGGCGTGCGGGCCAGCATGCCCGCGCGCACCAGATAAGGCTCGCACACCTCCTCCACCGTCGTCGGCTCCTCCCCCACCGCGACGGCCAACGTGGACACGCCCACCGGACCACCGCCGAACGAGCGCACCAGCGCGCCCAGGACGGCCCGGTCCAGCCGGTCAAGGCCCAGTTCGTCCACGTCGTAGACGGCCAGCGCGTCCCGGGCCACCTCGCGGGTCACCGCGCCGTCCGCGCGCACCTCGGCGAAGTCCCGGACCCGGCGCAGCAGCCGGTTGGCGATGCGGGGCGTGCCCCGGGAGCGGCCCGCGATCTCCCGGGCGCCGTCCTCGCGCAGGTCGACGCCGAGGATCTTGGCCGACCGACGGATGATCAGCTCCAGCTCGTCCGGGCTGTAGAACTCCATGTGCCCGGTGAAGCCGAACCGGTCGCGCAGCGGACCGGTCAGCGCACCGGACCGCGTGGTGGCCCCGACCAGCGTGAACGGCGCGATGTCCAGCGGAATGCTGGTCGCGCCCGGCCCCTTGCCGACCACCACGTCGACCCGGAAGTCCTCCATCGCCAGGTACAGCATCTCCTCGGCGGGGCGGGCCATCCGGTGGATCTCGTCGATGAACAGCACGTCGCCCTCGACCAGGTTGGACAGCATCGCGGCGAGGTCGCCGGCGCGTTCCAGGGCCGGGCCGGAGGTGATCCGCAGCGACGCGCCGAGCTCGGCCGCGATGATCATGGCCAGCGATGTCTTGCCCAGGCCGGGCGGCCCGGACAGCAGCACGTGGTCCGGTGGCGCGCCGCGCCGCATGGCCCCGCGCAGGACCAGTTCGAGCTGCTCGCGCACCTTGGGCTGGCCGACGAACTCGTGCAGGTCGCGGGGACGCAGGGTGGACTCGACGTCCCGCTCCGCCGGGTCGGGCAGGGGGTTGAGCGTGTCGTCTTCTTCGAAGCTCATCGCTTGCGGCCCAGCATCGCCAGCGCCTTGCGGAGGACCTCGGAGGTGGTCTGCGCGCTGTCGTCGGCCAGCACGGTGTCCACGGCCTGCTCGGCCTGCTTGGCCGGGAAGCCCAGGCCCAGGAGGGCTTCGGCGACCTGGGTGCGCACCTGGCCGGTGTTCGAGGCGGCCGGGGTCGCCGAGGGAAGCTGGCCGACCTTGTCCCGCAGCTCGATGCACAGCCGCTCCGCGCCCTTGCGGCCGATGCCGGGGACCTGGGTGAGCACGGTGATGTTGCCCTCGGCGAGCGCGGCCCGCAGCTTGTCCGGCTCCAGCACGGCCAGCGTGGCCAGGGCGAGCCGCGGCCCGATGCCCGACACGGTCTGGAGCAGGCCGAACAGCTCGCGCGCCTCGGCGTCGGCGAACCCGAACAGGGTCAGCGAGTCCTCGCGCACGACCAGGGCGGTGGCCAGGGCGGTCTCCTCGCCGCGGCGCAGCGTCGCCAGCGTGGCGGGCGTGGCCTGCACGGCGAACCCGACGCCCCCCACCTCGACGACCGCGTGATCGAGTCCGATGGACAGCACCTGTCCACGAAGCGACGAAATCACTGGGTCTTCCCTCCGGTCGTGCGGGCGGCGGCCTGGGCAAGTCTCGCGCGGTGCGTCCGGGCGAGTTCAGCCGCCCTGGCTTGGGCTTCCTCCAGGCGCGACCGCATGGGTGCGCGCCACAGGTGGCAGATGGCGAGGGCGAGCGCGTCGGCGGCGTCGGCGGGCTTGGGCGCGGCCTTGAGGCCGAGCAGTTTCGTCACCATCGCGGTGACCTGCTTCTTGTCCGCGCGACCGGAGCCGGTGACGGCGGCCTTGACCTCGCTGGGGGTGTGGAAGGTGACCGGCAGGTTCCGGCGGGCGGCGGCCAGCGCGACCACGCCACCGGCCTGGGCGGTGCCCATCGCGGTGCGGACGTTGTACTGGCTGAAGACCCGTTCCACGGCGACCACATCGGGCTTGTACTCGTCCAGCCAGTGTTCGACGGCATTCGACAATTCGAGCAGCCGCATCGCCAAATCGGCGTCCACGGGCGTGCGGAGGACATCCACCGCAACGGGCCGAACCGTACGCCCGGGACCTCCGTCGACCACGCCGAAACCACATCGGGTCAGGCCTGGGTCGACACCGAACACGCGCACGCTGGTCCTCTCAGAAACGCCGCCACGAACACCAGTTCGAACCGTACCGGTTGGGTGGTGCCCACCCCTGTTCGACACGCGTTCGGTCACAACCGGACACCCCGGCGTCCACGGAGCGTTACGGTGTCACTACAGTGGCTCGGTCACCTGATCGACTCCAGTCGCGGCATAGGCGGGGTGCCATGACCCTGAGACGGTTCGGCCTCATCACGGCTGCCGTCTGCCTTCTTCTGGTCGCGGTCGTCTCTCTCAGCGTCTCGGGGGTCCTGGACCGGCAAACCTCCGTCGCCATCGACAAGTTCGTGCAGCTCGTGGGCGCGATCGCCGCGATGGTCTGCTACTGGCGCGCCGGTTTGCGCAGGCAGGGCACCGCACGGCGGTGGCGGCTCTGGATGGCCGCGGCGATGGCGAGCCTTTCGGTCGGCCTGTGCGCGTGGATCTGGGGACAGGTGTTCCTCGGCGTTTCACTCCCCTCGACCACCGTGGCCCCACTGGGTTTCATCCTCGTCCCGGTCCTGGTCCTCTTCGCCGTACTCGTCCTGGGACACGGCGGCCCAGGCTCGCTGCCCAACCACCGCAGCAAGGTCGTCATCGTCCTCGACGGCCTGATCGTCGTCGGCTCGCTGTTCGTCCTGACCTGGGTCTCGCTGCTGGAGTCGATGGTCCGGGCCTGGGCCACCTCCGGCCCGGGTTTCGCGACCGTCGTGGCGCACCCGGCCGCCTACCTGGTGATGCTCGTGGTCCTGCTGGTGTCCTCCTGGTCCCACCGCTCCGTGCGCCAACTCCCGATGATGTTCGTCGCGATCGCCGGGCTGGCGCAGTCGTCGTCGGGGTGGGTGTTCGCGTTCCTCGTGAGCAAGGGCGCGACGGCGATCCCCACGGCCGCGGACATCGGGTTCATGATCTGCCCGGCGATGTTCTTCCTGTCCTCCATCGCGCCGAGCAGCCCGCGCCGGGAGCGGTCCGGGACCGGGCGGCTCCGCGCGGGCGAGATGCTGCACATCCTCGTGCCGTACCTGCCGATGCTGGTCACCGGCCTGTTCATCGTCGTGGGGACGGCGACGGGCGTCCGGCTCAACCCGTTCGAGATCTACGTGGGCCTCGGCGTGGTGCTGCTGGTGATCGCGCGGCAGCTGTTCACCCTGATCGACAACGTCAAGCTGCTCGAACAGCTCCGGGACAGCCGCGAACGCCTGCGCCACCAGGCCTACCACGACCCGTTGACCGGGGTGGCCAACCGCGTGCTGTTCCGCGAACGCCTGAACGCGGCGCTGGACCGGCCCGACCCGCTGGTGGTGCTGTTCATCGACGTGGACGGGTTCAAGGACGTCAACGACAACTACGGCCACGCCGAGGGTGACGCCGTCCTGCGGATCGTCGCCGAACGCCTCCAGCACTGCGTGCGCCCGCAGGACACGGTGGCGCGGCTGGGCGGCGACGAGTTCGGCATCCTGGTCGACGGCTACCCGGCCCAGCCGGAGGAGATCGGCAACCGGGTGCTGGCCGCGATGGCGTCACCGCACCGCACCGCGGGCGGTGAGCACCTGATCCGGGCCAGCATCGGCATCTCGCACCGGGACACCCACGACCCGGCGCTCACCGCGGACGACCTGCTGGGCAGCGCGGACGCGGCCATGTACACGGCGAAACGACTGGGGAAGGGCATGGTCGTGGTGCACGGATCGGTGGAGGCGGGGCTGACATGACCCCCGACGAGGCGATCTCCCTGCTGGGGCTGGAAGAGCTGCCGGTGGAGGGCGGGCACTTCGGCCAGTCCTGGCGGTCGGCGGAGGCGTCGGCGATCTACTACCTGCTGCGCGCGCCCGAGTTCTCCGGCCTGCACGTCCTGACCCACTTGGAGGTCTACGCCTACCACGCCGGCTCACCGCTGCGGATGCTGCTGCTGCACCCGGGCGGGCGCGTCGAGGAACCGGTGCTCGGTCCGGACCTGGCGGCGGGCCAGCGGCCCCAGGTGATCGTCCCCGCCGGGGTGTGGCAGGCCAGCGAACCGGCGGGCGAGTGGTCCCTCGTGGGAACGGTCGTGGTGCCGCCGTACACCGACGAAGTGGTCAGCTTCGCCAAGGCGGACGAGGTCGCGGAGCAGTACCCCTCGCACGCCGAGCGGGTCCGCCGCTTCTGCCGCTTCTGAACCGACTCCTTTCCGGTGCGGGCGAGGTCTGCACTTCATGGAGTACTCCGTCTTCTTACCCACCGGCTTCGCCCTCGACTTCGCCGGCGCCACCGACCCGGTCGCGGCCTTCGACTCCCTGGTCCGCCTGGCGAAGACCGCCGACGAAAGCGGCTACCACACCCTGTGGGCACCCGACCACCTGCACACCGTCACGTCGTCGCAGGACTACCTCTTCGAGGCGTGGACCACGCTCACCGCGATGGCCCGCGAGACGTCCCGGATCCGCCTGGGCCACCTGGTGACCGGCAACAGCTACCGCAACCCCGCCCTCCAGGCGAAGATGGCGTCGACCGTGGACGTGATCTCCCACGGCCGGTTCACGTTCGGCATCGGCGCGGGCTGGTACGAGCCGGACTACACCGGCTACGGCTACGAGTTCGGATCGGCGGGCGAACGGCTGCGGCGGCTGGAGGAAGCCGTCAAGGTCGTGCGCGCGATGTGGACCGAGGACGAGGCCACCTTCGAGGGCCGCTTCTACTCCGTGCGCGGGGCGGTGAACCAGCCCAAGGGCGTCCAGCCGCGCATCCCGCTGATGATCGCCGGCGGCGGCGAGCGGGTGACGCTGCGGATCGTGGCGCAGCACGGCGACGCGTGCAACGTCATCGAGTCGCCCGAGCAGTTGACCCACAAGTACGACGTGCTGCGCAAGCACTGCGCCGACCTCGGCACCGACTACGAGCAGATCAAGCGCACCACGACGACCCTGTGCATCATCGCCGACACCGACGACGAGGCCCGCGCCATGCTGCCGCCCGGCACGGACTTCGCGTTCCCGGGCGACCTGGCGTCCTACGGCCTGATCGGGACGCTCGACACCATCCGCGAGCGCATCGCCCGGTACGAGGAGGCCGGCGTGCAGGAGTTGGTGATCGGTTTCGTCGCCCGAGACGACGAACCGCTACGCCGCTTCGCCGCCGAATTCCTGTCCTGACCCCCGCGAGAGCGCCACCGGCTCCCCGCCGGTGGCGCTCTCGCAGGTCAGCCCAACTTCCGCAGCAAGGGCAACACGTCCTCGGCGAACTGCGTCAGGAACCGCTCCTGGTCGTGCCCGGGACCGTGGAACACCAGGTGGTTGAGCCCGGCGTCCACGTACGGCTTGATCTGCGCGACCGCGTCCTCCGGGTCGGAGGCCACGATCCAGCGCTTGGCGACCTGCTCGATGGGCAGCTCGTCGGCCAGCCGCTCCATCTCCTCGGCGCTGTCCACGCTGTGCTTCTGCTCCGGCGTCAACGACAGCGGAGCCCAGAACCGGGTGTTCTCCAACGCCTTAGCGGGGTCGCGGTCGTAGGACAGCTTGACCTCGATCATCCGGTCGATCTCGCCGACATCGCGCCCGGCCGCCTCCGCCCCCGCCACGACCGCCGGCATCAACTGCTCGGTGTACAGCTCCATCCCCTTGCCGGACGTGCAGATGAACCCATCCCCCGCACGCCCCGCGTACTTGGCCACGGTCGGACCACCGGCCGCAACATAGATGGGCACGGGCTGCTCGGGCCGGTCGTAGATGTTCGCGTTGACGAGCTTGTAGAACTCGCCGTCGAAGTTCACGTTGTCCCGCGTCCACAACTCCCGGATGAGCCGGACCGCTTCCCGCAACCGCGCGAACCGCTCCTTGAACTCCGGCCACTCCCGCCCGGACACCGCGATCTCGTTGAGCGCTTCCCCGGACCCGACGCCCAGGAACACCCGCCCCGGGTAGAGCAGGCCCAGCGTGGCGAACGCCTGCGCCACCACGGCCGGGTTGTAGCGGAAGGTCGGCGTCAACACACTGGTCCCGAGCACCACCCGCGAGGTCCGCTCCCCCACGGCCGAAAGCCAGGACAACGCGAACGGCGCGTGCCCGCCTTCGTGCCGCCAGGGCAGGAAGTGGTCGGACACGCTGACGCTGTCCAGCCCCACCTCCTCGGCCCGAACCGCGTACTCGACCAACTCCCGAGGCCCGAACTGCTCGGCAGACGCCTTGTACCCGACCTTCAACCCCATACCCACTCCACTCCCCGTACCCGACCACTCAGTCGCACTCTAACGAGACCAAGCAGTACCGGCCCGGGGCCAACCCCCCACCCCACCCCTCGCCGCGCAGCGGCTGCTTTACGCCGCAGGCGCCCCTATGGGCTATCAGCCACAGGAAGGGCCTCGGTTCGTCCCCCGTACGGCCTGGGCGCAGCCCAACCGCGCTGCGCCCTTCTTGGCAACCACGCTTCACCGGTTGCCAAGAAGGGCGAAGGGTGGTTGCCTCCGGCAGGCCGTACGGGGGACGAACCGACGCCCTTTTACCCCCGGGGGCCTGCCGCGCGGCGAGCGCCGCTTGTAGCTTGTGATCTTTCAAGCTTTTGATCTTGAGAGCGCGAAGCGCGTCCGCTTGAGAGCGCGAAGCGCGTCCGCTTGAGAGCGCGAAGCGCGTCCGCTTGAGAGCGCGAAGCGCGTTGATCTTGAAAGCGCGAAGCGCGTCGGTCTGAGAGCAGGAGCGGGCGTCAGCCCATGGTCTTCTGGCCGTCGAGGGTCTCGCGGATGATGTCCGCGTGGCCCGCGTGCTGCGACGTCTCGGCGATCAGGTGGAGCAGCACCCGCCGAACCGTCCACGACTCCTTCGCGAACCAGGGCGCCTCCGGCAACGCATGAGCAACGTTCAGGTCCAACGAAGCAACCAGCTCATCCGTCTTCCGGGCCGTCTCCTCGTAAGCCGCCAACACATCAGCCAGCGACTCCTCCGGCAGCAAGCGGAATCCGTTCTCCCAATCCCCCTGAACGCTCTCCATCAGCTCCGCGCCACCGACCGCGAACCGGATCCAGCTCTCCTCCACATCCCGGACGTGCTTGATCAACCCACCCAGTGACAACGCGCTCGCCGTCGGCGTCAAGCGCGCCTGCTCGTCCGTGATCCCCTGGACCGTGTACTTCAGGAAGCCGCGGTGCTTGGCCAGGGTGCTGAGCAGGTCGGTCTTCTCGGCGGAGAGCGTCATGGCGGTCATCGTGCACGTCCTTCGTCCTCGTCGTTGGCACCGACGCTACGACCCATTGCGGTCAGGATCAGTCCTCAATGACCCCTCGAAGGCGAAGTCGAGTGGAAATCTCGTTCTCGGCTTAGGCTCGCCGACGTGGACCTGCCCGTGATGCCGCCCGTCCGCCCGATGCTGGCCAAGGCCGTGCGCGAGGTGCCGCGCGAGCCGGGGCTGGTGTACGAGCCCAAGTGGGACGGGTTCCGGTGCGTGGTGTTCCGGGACGGGGACGAGATCGAACTCGGGTCGCGCAACGACCGGCCGTTGACCAGGTACTTCCCCGAGGTCGTCGAACTTCTCCGCGAAGGGCTGCCCGAGCGCTGCGTGATGGATGGCGAGATCGTCATCGTCACGCCCGAGGGCCTGAGCTTCGGTCTGCTCCAGTTCCGCCTGCACCCGGCGGCCTCCCGCGTCCGGAAGCTCGCCGCCGAAACACCGGCCGAGTTCGTGGCGTTCGACCTGCTCGCACTGGGCGACCGCGACCTCACCACCACCCCGTTCGGCGAGCGCCGCAAGCTCCTCGAACAGGCGCTGCGACCGGCCAAGGGACTCCACCTCACCCCCGCGACCGACGACCCGGACGTGGCCCAGGACTGGTTCACCCGCTTCGAGGGCGCCGGGTTCGACGGAGTCGTCGCCAAGCGCACCGACCTGCCGTACGAGCAGGACAAACGGGTCATGTGGAAGGTCAAGCACGAACGCACGGCGGACTGCGTGGTCGCCGGGTTCCGGTGGCACAAGGACGGCGAGGGCGTCGGGTCGCTCATGCTGGGCCTCTACGACGGGGACCGGTTGCAGAGCGTGGGCGTGGCCAGCAGCTTCACCGCCGCGCGCCGCCGTGAGCTGGTCGACGAGCTGGCCCCCTACCGCGAGAACGCCCTCGACGGCCACCCGTGGGGCGAGTGGGCGCACATCGACGCGCGGACGCCGGGCGCGGCCAGCCGGTGGGCGCCGACCAAGGACATGGCGTGGGAACCGCTGCGGCCGGAGCTGGTGGCGGAGGTGCGGTACGAGCACGTGGAGGGTCGCCGGTTCCGGCACACCGCCCGGCTGAACCGCTTCCGACCCGACCGGACGCCCGAGTCGTGCACCTACGACCAGCTCGATGAGGCGCCCCCGGCCGAACTGGCGGAGGTGTTCGGGCTGTGACCAGGGCCGAGCCGGCGGAGGTGTTCGGGCTGTGACCGAGGTCGAGGGCGTCGTCATCACCAGCCCGGACAAGGTGTTCTTCCCCCAGCGCGGGGAGACCAAGCTCGACCTGGTCCATTACTACGTGTCCGTCGCCGAACCGCTCATGCGCACCATGCGCGGCCGTCCGCTGCTGATGGAGCGGTACCCGGAGGGCGCGGGCGGGAAGTCGTTCTTCCAGAAGCGGGTGCCGAAGTCGCCGCCCGACTGGCTCCAGACGACCACCGTGTCCACGCCCAACGGCACCACCAGCGAGGCCCTGGTCGCCGCCGACATCCGGCACGTCCTGTGGGCGGTGAACCTCGGCTGCCTCGGCTTCCACGTGTGGCCCATCCGCGCCGAGGACCCCGAGGTGACCGACGAACTCCGCGTCGACCTCGACCCCTCCCCCGGCGTCGACTTCCCGCAGCTCCGCGAGGCCGCGCGGCTGACCCGGTCGTTGCTGGCCGAACTGGGCATCGAGGCGTACGTCAAGACGACCGGGTCACGCGGGCTGCACCTCTACGTGGCGTTGCAACCCAGGTGGGACGGCTACCAGGTGCGGGCGGCGGCGGTGGCGTTGGCACGCGAGCTGGAACGCCGGCACCCCGAGCAGATCACCGCGCAGTGGTGGAAGGAGGAGCGCGGCTCCCGCGTCTTCGTCGATTTCAACCAGAACGCCCCGCACAAGACGGTCTTCGGCGCGTGGTGCGTCCGGCCCCGCGTGGGGGCGCAGGTGTCGACGCCGATCGCGTGGGAGGAACTGGGGACCGTCGAGCCGGACCAGCTGACCATCGCGACCGTTCCGGGGCGGCCGGACCCGTGGGAGGCGATGCCCGCGAAGCCGCAGTCGATCGAGCCGTTGCTGGAGATGTCCCGGCTGGACATGGCGAACGGGCTGATGGACGCGCCTTGGCCACCCGTGTACCCGAAGATGCCCAACGAGCCGCCACGGGTCGCGCCCAGCCGGGCCAGGAAGTAGCGGCTCGTTTGTGCCGGTTTTTCCAATCCCGAACCAGGGTCTGCCGGCGATCCTGGTGGCATGTTCCTGATCACCGGGGTCACCGGCACCACTGGCAGTCTCGTCCGACAGCTCCTCGTCGACCGGGGCGTGCCCGTGCGCGGCATGACCCGCAACCCGTCCCGCGCCGACGACGTGTTCGGCGACTTCGCCGATCCCGAGTCCCTGAGCAACGCGCTGAACGGCGTGACGGCGGCCTACCTGGTCACCGCGCCGGAGTCACCGGTCCCCGACCACGACCTCGCGTTCGTCGCGGCAGCCCGGCAGGCCGGGGTCCAGCGGATCGTGCGGCTTTCAGCGATCGGCAGCGGGGAGTCCTTCGAGAACGAGGTGTTGGCGCCGCACCACCTGGCGGCCGACGAAGCGGTGATGGACAGCGGCGTGGAGTGGACCGTGCTGCGGCCGTCGATGTTCGCCACGAACATGCTGCGCACGCCGGTGTTCAACATGACCGGGGATGCCAAGCACGGGGTGATCGACCCTGCGGACATCGCCGCGGTGGCGGTGGAGGCGCTGGTCGGCGGGCACGCGGGCCGGGTCTACGAGTTGACCGGGCCGGTGGCGATGAGCGTTCCCGAGCAGGCGGCGGTGCTGGGCGAGGTGCGGGGTGCGGCGGTCGAGGTGGTGGAGGTCGATCCGGCGGTGGTCGACCCGGCGTGGCGGAGCGGGGTGATGTGGGCGCGCGCGGGGCATGGTGCGCGGGTCACCGACGACGTGTCACGGGTCCTCGGCCGGCCGGCGGTCGGGTTCGAGCAGTGGGCGCGAGGTCACGCCCTGACGTAACCGCGCTTCGGGCCGCGTCCGGGCTCGGCCGAGTTTCAGGCCGGGGCCGGGCTTTCAGGCGGCGGTGGGGACGGCGGGGGCCAGGGCGGCGAGGCCCGCTCGGGTCAGGTGGGCCGGGCCACCGGGTTGGGGCGCGATGAGGCCGGCCCGGACCAGGCGGGGGCCGAGGAACTGGTCGCAGCAGGCCAGGCCGTCGACCAGCAGCGTTCCGGCGGTGTAGACGCAGCGGCCGGCCGCGACGGCGCGGAGGACGGATCGGTCGCGGTGGGTGATGGTGACGTTCATGGCGGTGCTCCTTCCGGGGCGCGGGGCCGGGTTCGGTGTCTCTACCCGTTCGACGAAGCAGCCTGCCGGGATTCGACATGCCTGAAGGAATTTTCGGGTGTACCGATTCCGACTCCGTGAACTCCCGCTCGCACCTCGGTGGAACCGCTTGTGAAAACGCCTGCTTGATCGGCCTACGCGATGGCCGCCGCCGCCTGGCGGAACGCCTCCACCAACTGGGGCCACCGGGTCGCCCGGTCCCGGTTGATGGACTGGGGCGACGGGTGCGGCGCGTTGAAGACCTTCAGGCCGTGGCCCTTGCCGGACAGGTTCCAGCCGGTGCCGGCCGGGGTGCCGAGGACGACCACCGCCTTGAGGCTCTTGAGCATCCGCAGCAGCTCGACCAGGTACGGGATGGCCGCGCGCAGGTCGGCGGGGGTCGGGGCGTGGCCGCTGAGGTACCAGGGGACGACGTTCCAGTTCAGGGACACCTGCCGGGACAGGCCCGCCTCGGCCATCGCGGTGAAGCCGTTGACGGCGGTCTGGTCGTCGTTGTCCAGCGAGATGAGCCCGGACCCGTTCCCCGCGACGGACTTCGGCCCGGGTGACTCCAGCAGCAGGAGAACCTTCGCGTTGATCCCGCCGCTGGCCGGGTCGAACAGCGGCACCTCGGCCTTGCGCTCCTCGGCGATCTTGCGCGCGAACTCGGTCAGCGGCTTCATGTGCGGCGCGTTGAGCAGCGCCATCTTGCGCACGACGAGCCGTGGGTCGCGGTGGCCCTTGGGCGCCGCGGGGAAGACGTTGGTGGGCACCAGGCGACTGTCCAACGGACCGCCGCCCGCCGACCATCCGCCGACCGGGGGCTGCCCACACCCCCGGCCGACTACCGAAAAATGCGGTCAGCGCAACGGTCCGCTCCCGGTGGCCTCAGCTGAACCGCGAGCGCGTGCGTTCCTCGCGGACGCCGTCGATGAAGATGTCGACCTTCTCGTTGTAGAACGCGACCAGCCCGGCCACGTTCCGGCTCTCCGGCAGCGGCGTCCGGTAGCCCCACACGATGTTCTCGTGCACCTCGTCACCGATGACCACGGACCAGTACTCGGCAGTGCCCTTGTACGGGCAGCTGGTGCGCAAGTCGGTCGACCGCAGCAGGTCCATCCGGACGTCGGTCATCGGCAGGTAGTACCGCGCCGGCAACCCGGTCTCGAACAAGATCACCGAACGGGACGACTCGGCCACCGTCACACCGCCCACCTCGACCCGGATGTGCCGCGAGCTGGGCAGCGCGTCCACCCGGGTGTACGGGTCGCGGGGGTGCGTGTAGACCGGTTCGTCCTCCTCGAACCATTCGTCCATCGCGTCCCATTCAAGACGCACAAGGGGACGCAACTCCTTGAAAGGTGACTCCTCGTACCGGAGAGCGGCCCCCTCGGCGACGGCCGTGCCCACCTTCACGTCGTAGACCTTGCCCTCGCCCCGGCTCGGTGACTGCTTCACCTCGCCGGTCTCCACCAGGTCCGCCCGCACGTCCTCGGCCGGCAGGTAGTACGTCGGGTAGTACGGCTTCTCCCACACCAGGTACGGCCGCACGGTGTCCACCACCAGCGAACCCGCCAGGTAAGCCCTGACCCGCTTCTGCCCCTGCTCGACCCGCACCCGCCCTCGTTCGCTCATGACACCGAAGCTACGCCGGAAGCGGACGCCCCCGCCGCGAGCACAACGGGGGCGTCCACGCGATCACGGCCACGCGATCACGGCCGGGCGATCACGGCCGGGCGATCACGGCCGGGCGATCACGGCCGGGCGATCACCGACCGCCGATCACCGGCCGCCCGAGCACCAGCAGCGCGGTCACCGGCCGCGCACCCGGCGGATGGTGTCGCGGTACCACAAAGCGCTGCTCTTCAGGGTCCGCACCTGCGTGTCGTAGTCGACGTGCACGAGCCCGAAGCGCTTCGCGTACCCGTAGGACCACTCGAAGTTGTCCATCAGCGACCACGCGAAGTAGCCCCGCACGTCCGCGCCCCGCGACCGGGCCTCCGCCACCGCCGCGATGTGCGAGGCCAGGTACTCGATGCGGTCGTCGTCCTGGACCACGCCGCCGGCCAGGGCGTCGTCGAACGCCGCCCCGTTCTCGGTGATCACCATGGGCACGCCGGGGTACTCCTCGCTGATCTGCACCAGCAGGTCGGTGAACCCCTCGGGCACGATCTCCCAGTCCATCGCGGTGACCGGGCGGCCGAACGGGACCGCGCGGTCGACCGGGTGGCCCTCGGCGTCCGTCGTCCGACCCTGCTCGTCCACGCCGGAAAAGCGGTGGCTGGAGTAGTAATTCACGCCCAGCACGTCGATCGGCTGGTTGATGATCTCCAGATCGCCGTCGTTCACCGGGAGTTTCACGCTGCGCGCCGCCAGGTCCTCCACCACGTCCGCCGGGTAGTGCCCGCGCAGCAACGGGTCCAGGTACAGCCGGCGGGACAGGCCGTCGGCGCGGCGGGCGGCCTCGCGGTCGGCATCGCTGTCGGTGGCGGGTGAGGCGTGGGCCATGTTCAGGGTGATGCCGAACTCCGTGGGCGCGGTCGCGGCGGCGCGCATCCGTTGCGTCGCAAGGCCGTGGCCGAGCAGCAGGTGGTGCACGGCGTGGATGGCGGCCTCGAAGTCCCGGCGCCCCGGGGCCTGACGGCCCTCGTAGTAGCCGAGCATCGCCGAGCACCACGGCTCGTTCAACGTGGTCCACGTGCGGACGCGGTCGGACAGGGCGTCGAACACCAGCATCGAGTAGTCGGCGAACCGGTAGGCGGTGTCGCGCTCGGGCCAGCCACCCGCGTCCTCCAGTTCCTGCGGCAGGTCCCAGTGGTAGAGCGTGACCCACGGGTCGACGCCCTTGCCCAGCAGTTCGTCCACCAGGCGGTCGTAGAACGCCAGGCCCGCCGGG
Organism: Saccharothrix sp.; assembly: GCF_031180885.1. Classification (GTDB taxonomy): domain Bacteria; phylum Actinomycetota; class Actinomycetes; order Mycobacteriales; family Pseudonocardiaceae; genus Actinosynnema. Next base: position 15,659 of record NZ_JAPSLK010000015.1, on the reverse strand, counting down.
TTGGCCGGCCCCTTGCCGCCGGGCTGGACCCGCGGCCACGCCACGGAAAACCGGTAGGTGTCCACGCCCAGCGAGCCGATGAGGGCCACGTCCTCGGGCATCCGGTGGTAGTGGTCGCACGCGACGTCCCCGTTGTCGCCCTCGTGGACCATGCCGGGCGTCCGGCAGTAGGTGTCCCAAATGGACGGTCCGCGACCGTCCTCGTGCACCGCCCCCTCGATCTGGTACGCGGAGGTCGCCACACCCCACCGGAAGGTGGCGGGCAAGGTGTCGATCGCGGGGTTGCTCCCGACGGTCGGCGCCGTGGTGTCCATGGATCTCCTCTGGAGGTCAGAACCCGTTGTCGTGAACGGGATGCAGCAAGCAGGCCACGGTGCGGCCCCGGTGGTCGCTGTGTTGAACACGGCCTTCGGGGACGCCGAGCACCGGGACCTCCACACCGCAGCGCTCCGTTGCGCGCGGGCAGCGTGGGTGGAACGCGCAGCCGGAGGGCATCGCGCGCAGGTCGGGCGGTGAGCCGGGGATGCCGGTCAGCTCGCGCTTCGGCCCGCGCAGGGCGGGGAACGAGTTGAGCAGGCCCTGGCTGTAGGGGTGCAAGGGGTCGCGGTACAGCCGCGCCGACGCGGCCTCCTCGACGATCCGCCCGCCGTACATGATCGCGATCCGGTCGGAGAACTCGATCAGCAGCGACAGGTCGTGGGTGATGAACACGACGGAGAACCCGAGCCGTTCGCGCAGGTCGACGAGCCGGCGCAGGATCTGCCGCTGCACCACCACGTCCAGCGCGGTGGTCGGCTCGTCCATGATGACGACCTTGGGCTCCAGCGCGAGCGCCATGCCGATCATCACCCGCTGCCGCATCCCGCCGGAGAGCTGGTGCGGGTAGCTGTCCAGCCGGTCGGCGGAGATGCCCACCAGGCTCAGCAGTTCCCGCGCGCGGTCCAGCCGGGAGGCGCGCGTGCTGCGCGCGTCGTGCGCCTTGATCACATCGGTGAGCTGGGTGGCGATCCGGTGCACCGGGTTGAGCGAGTTCATCGCGCCCTGGAACACGATCGCGGTCTCCGCCCACCGGAACCGGCGCAGCTCGGCGTGACTCATCCGCAGCACGTCGACCGGGTCGCCGCCGTCGCGGTGGTAGAACACCTCGCCGGACCGCACCACGCCGGGCGGCGGCAGCAGCCGGGTCAGGCCGTAGGCCAGGGTCGACTTGCCGCTGCCGCTCTCCCCCGCCAGGCCCAGGACCTCGCCCCGGTGCAGCGTGAGGTTCACGTCCCGCAGAGCGCGCACGGCGTCATCGCCGAGCCCGTAGTCCACGTTGAGGTCGCGGACCTCCAACACGGCGTCGCTCACTTGGCCTCCTCGCCCAGCACCGGGGTGAACCCGACGCGCATCCGGACCGTGCGCCCGTCCGCGGTCTTCACGCGGGTCTTCCCGCCGCCGCGCAGGCGCGGGCTGACGAACTCGTCGATGCCGAAGTTGACCAGCGACAACGCGGTGCCCAGCAACGCGATCGCGAGGCCGGCGGGCACGAACCACCACCACGCGCCCTGCGCGAGCGCCTGCTGGCTCTGCGCCCAGAACAGCACGGTGCCCCAGTTCCAGCCGCCCGCGTCGGACACCCCGATGAACGCCAGCGTGATCTCCGAGATCACCGCGAAGATCACCGTGCCGACGAACCCGGACGCGATGACCGCGGTCAGGTTGGGCATGATCTCGAACAGGATGATCCGCCACGTCGACTCGCCGGTCGCCCGCGCCGCCTCCACGTAGTCCCTGCGCCGCAACGACAACGTCTGCGCGCGCAGCACCCGGGCGCCCCAGGCCCACGAGGTGAAGCCGATGACCAGGGCGATGGTGATGTTGCCGGTGTCGGGCAGGGTCGAGGTGATGATGATGATCAGCGGCAGCGCCGGGATCACCAGGAACACGTTGGACAGCGCGGAAAGCCCTTCCGCGCCGGCACCGCTGAGGTAACCGGACGTGACGCCGACCAGCACCGCCAGCACGGTCGCGACCACACCCGCGATCAGCCCGACCAGCATGACGCTTCGCGTGCCGACGAGGACCTGGCTGAAGATGTCCTGACCGAGGTGGGTGGTGCCGAACCAGTGCTTGCCCGAGGGCGGTTGCAGCAGGTCGGAGCTGCGCTCGGACGGGTCGTACGGCGCGATCCACGGCCCGATGACCGCCATCAGCACGAAGAAACCCATGAGCGCCAGGCCCGTGGTCGCCTTGGGGTTGGCCACGAACCTTGGCTTGCGCCGCTTCACCGGGGTCACGGCGGCGGTGGTGGGTACGACGGCCATCAGCCCTCCCTCCGGGTCCGCGGGTCCAGCACGAGGTAGGCGACGTCGGCCAGGAAGTTGGCCAGCAGCACGGACAGCGTGATGATCAGGAAGATCCCCTGCATCAACGGGTAGTCCTTCGCCCCTACCGCCTGGAACAACTGGAGGCCCAGCCCGGGGTAGGAGAACACGATCTCCACCAGCAGCGTGCCGCCGACGATGAAGCCGAGCGACAGCGCGAACCCGGACACGTTGGGCAGCAACGCGTTCCGCGCGGCGTAGCCCACCATGACCCGCCGTTCGCTCAACCCCTTGGCGTGTGCGACCGTCACGTAGTCCTCCGAGGCGACCGTCACCATCATGTTGCGCATGCTCAAGATCCAGCCGCTCATGGACGAGATCAGGATGGTGGCGGCGGGCAGCAATCCGTAGCGCAGAGTGCTGCCGATGAACTCCCAGTCCCAGCCCGGCACCAGGCCGGTGTCGTAGGCGCCCGACGCGGGGAAGAAGCTGCCCCGCCCGGTGAGCAGGGTGATCGCGATCAGGCCCAGCCAGAAGTACGGGATGGACGAGACGAACGTGGTCACCGGGATCAACAGGTCCGCCCACGACCCGCGCCGCCACCCGACGACCGTGCCCGCGGCGGTGCCGATCAGGAAGCCGACCACGGTGGTGATGCCGACCAGGCCCACGGTCCACGGCAGGCCGTCGCCGATCACGTCCGCCACCGGAGAGGGGAAGAACGTGAAGGACAGGCCGAGGTCGCCCCGGAGGAGCTGGCCCCAGTACCGGAAGTACTGCTCGATGACGCTCTCGTCCTTGTCCAGGCCGAACAGCACGTAGAGGGACTGGACGGCCTCGGTGGTCATCTGGCCGCGCGACTTGGTGATCAGGGCCTGGACCGGGTCGCCGGGGATCAGGCGCGGCACGAAGAAGTTGATCGTGATCGCCGCCCACGCGGTGAACAGGTAGAACGCGATCCGCTTGAGGAGGTAGCTCACGCCCCGTCCTCCTTGTAGAGCCAGCAGGCCGCGAAGTGACCCTCTCCGACGTCGAAGCGCGGCGGGACCTGTTCCGTGCAGATCGGCATCGCGTGCGGGCAGCGCGGGTTGAACCGGCACCCGGCGGGCGGGTCGATCAGCGACGGGGGTTCGCCGGCGCCGCCGTCCTTCTCCTCGGCGGCCGGGCGGTCGGGGTCCGGGGCGGAGTCGATGAGGAGTTGGGTGTAGGGGTGGGCGGGGCGCTGGGTGACGGACTCGCTGTCCCCGCCCTCGACGACCCGTCCCGCGTACATCACGTAGGTCTCGTCGGCGAAGTAGCGCGCCGAGGCGATGTCGTGGGTGATGTACAGAATTGCCAGGCGGAGGCGGTCTTTCAGGTCGCGGAGGAGGTTGAGGACGCCCAGGCGGATGGAGACGTCGAGCATCGAAACGGGTTCGTCCGCGAGCAGCGCCTCGGGGTCCGCGCCCAGGGCTCGGGCGATGGCCACGCGCTGGCGTTGGCCGCCGGACAGTTCGTGCGGGAACTTGTCGACGTACCGCTCGGCGGGCGTGAGCTGGACCCGGGTGAGCAGGTCGTGCAGGGCTTCTTCCAGGTCCTGCGGGGTTTTGCCGGCGCGGCCGTGGATCTTCAGGGCGCGGGTGAGGTGGTAGCGCACGGTGTGCACGGGGTTCAGCGACGCGAACGGGTCCTGGAAGATCATCTGGACGCGCTTGCCGTACGCGCGGAACTTCCGGCCGCCCTTGGCGTTCACCTCCTCACCGTGCAGCTTGATCGTGCCGGAGGTCTGGAGGTGCAGCTGGGCGAGCAGCCGGGCGACGCTGGACTTGCCCGAGCCGGACTCGCCGACCAGCGCGGTGACCCGGCCGCGACGCAGGCGCAGCGACACGTCCTCGACCGCGCGCACGGAGCGGGCGGTGCGCGAGAGCAGTTCGCGTCCCCGTTTGCGGACGGGGAAGTGCTTGGTCAGGCCTTCGGCCTCCAGGACCACGTCGGTGGTCCCGGAGGCCGTCGGCGGTGTGCTCGTCGTCATGCGGCCGGCTTCAGGTGCATCACGACGTCGAGCGCGTTCTCCAGCGTGGGCTGGGCGGGGCCGTAGGGGTTGGACTCCTCCGGCCAGCCGACCCAGTTCTTCGTGCTGTACTGGCCGCCGCCGTTGGCCGCGGACGTGATCACCACGGGCATGTCCCTGACGTGCAGCCGCTGGAGCGCGTACAGCGCCTCGGTGCGGGTCTTCTCGTCGGGCGCGTTGGCGTAGTCCTGCAACGCCTTGGTCGCCTCGGCGCTCTCGTAACGGCCGTAGTTGCCGTTGATGCCGCCGGTGCCGATCGGCTTGTACAGCGCACCGTCCATGATGGACTGGTAGATGTCGTACAGCGTCGGGCCGTTGTTGGTCCAGTGCATGGCCGCCTGGAAGTCGCCGACGTCCAGCGCCTTGGTCCACGAGTCGGCGTTCTGGAGGTCGACGGTGGCCTCGATGCCGATCTCGGCCACGTTGTCCTTGATGATCTCCAGGTCGGTGACGTAGTCCGACCAGCCGGACGGCACGGTCATCTCCAGCGTGACCTGCTCGCCCTCGGGCGTCTTGAGCTTGTCGCCGTCGAACTTGAACCCGTTCTCGGTCAACAGCTTCTTGGCCGCGTCCACGTCGACCTCGACGATCTTGTCCTTGAACTCGGGCGCGATGAACGAGTCGCCGGCCGGGGTCGGGATGCCGGTGATGTTGTCGACCTTGGGGTAGAAGTACCCGGCCTCGCCCTGCAGGAAGATGTCGTCGCGGTTGACGACCTGGTTGACGGCTCGGCGCAGGACCGGGTTGTCCCACGGCTTGCTCTTGGTGTTGAACCACAGGCCGTGCACGCCCAGCACGGGCGGGAACCAGAGCTTGTAGTGCTGCGGGTCCTTGCTGGTGTAGACGGCCTGGTAGTTCGGGATGAACACGAAGCTCCACTCGCTGGCGCCGGTGGCCAGGGCGGTGGTCTGCGCGTTGTTGTCGCTGTAGGAGGTGTAGCGGACCTCCTTGACCTGCGGCAGGTCCTGCCAGTACCGGTCGCGGACGGTCAGCGTGACGGTCTGCGGGGTGAAGGACTTGAGCACGTACGGGCCGGAGCCGACCGGGTTCTTCAGCGTCTCGGTGGAGGGGTTCGAGATCGTCGACCAGATGTGCTTGGGGACGACGAACTGCTCGAAGATCTTCTTCTGGTTGACGAACTGCGAGCGGGCGAAGCCCAGGGTGACCTCGTTGCCGGCGAAGGAGATGTCGCCGTACTGCACGCCCTCGATGTTGAGGCCGGGGTTGTTCTTGAGCAGCTCGAAGGTGAAGGCGACGTCCTCGGCGGTCAGCGGCTTGCCGTCGGACCAGGTCGCGCCGTCGCGGATGGTCAGCTTCAACTTGCTGTAGTTGTCCGACCACTCCCACTTGGTGGCGAGCCACGGCTTGAACGGCTCGGTCACCTCGACCTCGTTGACCATCGCCAGCGGCTCGAAGATGAGCCTGCGGTAGCCCAGCGAGCTGGCCGCCGACGAGTTGAGGAACGGGTTGTTGTTCTCGGTCTGGGGACCGTTCGGCATGCCCACGTTGAGCACACCGTTGCCGCCGCTCTTGGCGCCTTCGTTGCTCGCCGAGCAGGCGGCCGAGAACAGCAGCGCTGCCGCGACGGCGAGGGCGGACGTTCGCCTGAGTCGCATGGATTCTCCTTGTCGGGACCGGGGTGAGGCGAGCGCAGGGGTGAGGCGAGCGCTGGTGGAGCGGGTGCTGTGGGCCTGTGGTGGTGGGCCGCGCGTGCCATCGCGGGTGGACGGTGTCCTGGTGTCGCCAGCAGACTCAACCCCGGTGAGCCAGGTCACGTCAATAACGAACAAGTAACGAAATTAGTCTAATTTTAAGTCGCGAACTAACTTGTGAACCATGCCGCCCAAGCGCACCACCGTCCGCGACCTGCGCCGACAGAACCGTTCGACGCTGTTGTCGATGTTGTTCTTCGAAGGGCCGTTGAGCCGCCACGAGTTGGGGGCGCGGACCGGGTTGTCGGCCGCGACGGTGTCGAACGTGACCGGGGAGTTGGTCGAGGACGGGTTGGTCGTCGAGGCCGGGTCGGTGGGCTCGGACGGCGGTCGGCCGCGCGTGCTGCTGCGGGTGAATCCGGGGTTCGGGCACGTCATCGGGGTTGATGTGGGCGAGACCGGGATCAAGGTCGAACTCTTCGACCTGGGGATGACGCAGGTGGCGGCGGTGGAACACGCGATGTCGCCGGCTGATCCGGGTGCGGTGGCGCGGTTGATCGCTGCCGGGGTGGCGGAGGTGGCGGCCGGGGTGCCGGTGTCATCGGTGCTGGGGGTGGGGGTTGGGGTGCCGGGGACGGTGGAGCAGGGGGCTTCGGCGATCGTCCACGCGCGGACGTTGGGGTGGGACGGGGTGCCGCTGGAGGAGATGGTCCGGGCGGCCGGGGTCTTCGGGGTGCCGTTGCACGTGGAGAACGGGGCGAAGACGCAGGGACAGGCGGAGATGTGGTTCGGGGCGGGGAGGGGGGCGCGGCACGTGGTCGTCGCGTTGGTGGGGTCGGGGGTTGGGGCGGCGGTGGTGACCGAGGGGTCGGTGTACCGGGGCGCGACGTCGTCGGCGGGTGAGTGGGGGCACACGACGATCGTTTACGGGGGGCGGGCTTGTCGGTGCGGGTCTTCGGGGTGTCTGGAGGCTTATGTGGGGGCGGACGGAATTTTGGCGCGGTACCAGGAGGTTGGTGCTGCGTTCGGTGGAGGGGATGAGCAGTCCGGTGTGGACGCTTTGATCCGGGCGGCCGGGTCGTCGGAGGCGGCGGCTCGGGTGTTGGAGGAGACGGCGGGGTACCTGGGGGCGGGGATCGCGAACCTGGTGAACCTGTTCAACCCGGAGCGGATAGTGCTGGGTGGGTGGGCCGGGTTGGCGTTGGGAGAGCGGTACTTCGAGGAGATCGTGGCGGCCACGCGAGTCCACTCGTTGCGGCATCCGTACGAGCAGACTTCCATCGCGTTGGGGCAGTTGGGGCCGGACGCGGTGGCGGTGGGGGCGGCGACGCTCCCGGTGGCGGCTCTGCTGGACCGGGCCGCCGATCCTCGCAAGCCTTCTTCCCACGCCGACATCGCTTGATCCCAGGGGCTGCTCAGCCCGTGGTTGCACGTGGCGGGAACTCGGTGCGGGTGCGTTTTTCCCGGTCGGACCGGGACTTCCGGACGGGTCGGGTGTCGTTGACGGCGTGCGCGAGGCGGCGTTAACCTCCGGGAGAGCGCTCTCCTGAGCCCCGGTGCCACGGGGTCTCCTCCCCTCTTCGGGCTGCTCCCTGCCCCTTACCTCGTCAGGTAGGACCATGCGCTTGACACGTTCCCGGCTGCTCGCCTCCGCAACGGCACTGGGCGTGGTCGCCGTCTTGGGACCCGTCCTCCCGCAATCCGCCCAGGCCACCGAGTGCGGCACCACCAACACCGCGCTCAACCGGCCCGTTTCCGCCTCCTCCACCGAGAACGCCGGCACCCCGGCCACCGCCGCCGTGGACGGCAACACCGGCACCCGGTGGTCCAGCGCGTTCGGCGATCCGCAGTGGATCCAGGTGGACCTCGGTTCGTCCCACCAGGTCTGCCGCGTCCACCTCGACTGGGAGACCGCCTACAGCCGCGCCTTCCAGGTCCAGGTCTCGGACAACGCCGCCACCTGGACCACCGTCCACTCGACCACCACGGCGACCGGCGGCGTGCAGAACCTCGACGTGACCGGCACCGGGCGGTACGTCCGGGTGCTCGGGACCGCCCGTGGCACGCAGTGGGGTCACTCGCTCTGGGAGTTCGGCATCAACGCGGTGACGGATGCACCTGCCATCCCGCCGACCGACCCGCGCAACCCCGACTTCGGGCCCAACGTCCTGGTCTACGGCCCCGAATCCGCCCAGGTGGAGATGCAGAACCGGCTCAACGCCATCTCCACCCAGATGAAGACCAACCAGTTCGGCCCCGAGCGCTACGCGGTGCTGTTCAAGCCCGGCTCGTACAACGCCGACGTGAACCTGCGCTTCTACACGCAGGTCATGGGCCTCGGGTTGCGGCCCGACGACGTGAACCTCAACGGGCACGTGCGGGTCGAGGCGGACTGGCTCCAGCAAGGGGACAACCCCGACAACCTCGGCAACGCGACGCAGAACTTCTGGCGTGGCGCGGAGAACATGTCCGTCACCGTGCCCGCCGGGCAGATCGAGCGGTGGGCGGTGTCGCAGGCGGCCGCCTACCGGCGCATGCACCTGCGCGGGCAGGTCCAGCTGTGGAACGGTGGTGACGGCTGGGCTTCCGGTGGGCTCATCGTCGACAGCAGGATCGACGGGTACACCGAATCCGGGTCGCAGCAGCAGTTCCTGACGCGCAACAGCAACCTGGCCGGCGGCTGGGGCGGTTCGGTGTGGAACATGGTGTTCGTCGGCGCGCAAGGTGCGCCGCCGCAGCACTTCCCCAACCCGTCGCACACGACTGTCGACACCACGCCGGTCGTGCGGGAGAAACCGTTCCTGTACCTGGCCAACGGTGAGTACCGGGTGTTCGTGCCCGCGCTGCGGCAGAACGCGCGGGGCACCAGCTGGGAGGCCGGCGCGCCGGCGGGGACGTCGATCTCGTTGGCGGACTTCTTCATCGTCAAGCCGGGCACGCCGGTGTCGCTGACGAACGCGGCCCTGGCGGCGGGCAAGCACCTGCTGTTGACGCCCGGTGTGCACCGGATCTCGGACACGATCAACGTGACGCGGCCGAACACGGTCGTACTGGGTCTGGGTTTGGCCACCTTGTCACCTGAGACGGGCAAGGCGGCGATGGCGGTGTCCGATGTGGACGGTGTCAAGCTGGCCGGGTTCCTGGTGGACGCGGGTGTGGTGAACTCGCCCGTCCTGCTCCAGATCGGGACGCCGGGCTCGTCCGTCAGCCATGCGGCCAACCCGATCTCGTTGCACGACGTGTACTTGCGCGTGGGCGGGTCGCAGGCGGGCAAGGCGACGGTGTCGTTGCAGATCAACAGCAACCACACGATCGTCGACCACACGTGGGTGTGGCGGGCCGACCACGGCGCGGGTGTCGGCTGGACGGTCAACACGGCGCAGAACGGCGTGGTGGTCAACGGCAACGACGTCACCGCGTACGGGTTGTTCGTCGAGCACTACCAGCAGCACAACGTGGTGTGGAACGGCAACGGCGGCCGGACCTACTTCTTCCAGAACGAACTGCCCTACGACCCGCCGGACCAGGCCGCGTGGATGAACGGCTCGTCCCCGGGCTGGGCGGCGTACAAGGTCGCACCCTCGGTCACCACGCACGAGGCCTGGGGTGTGGGCGTCTACTGCTTCAACAACGCCGACCCCAGCGTGGTGACGGCGGAACGGGTTCGAGGTCCCGCAGACGCCCGGTGTGCGGTTCCACGACCTGGTGACGGTGTCGCTGGGCGGGGTCGGGACGATCAACAACGTGATCAACGGCGTGGGCGGGGTCGCCAACACCGCCAACCAGGTCCGGTACCTGGTCGACTACCCGTGAGTTGCCGGGAGGGTGCCGTCCGTGCGGGCGGCACCCTCCTCGCCGGTCAGCTCTCGGCCGAGATGCAGAACAGGTGGCCTTCCGGGTCGGCCAGGACGGTCCAGTTGCCGTCGCCGGGCTGGAAGTCCGGCTTGGTCGCGCCGATGCCGAGCAGGTTCTCGACTGCCTTGGCGACGTCCTGGACGGTGAAGTCCAGGTGCACGTGCTTGCGGTCGTCCGGCCAGCCCGGGCCCTCGTAGCCCTCGACGCGCTGGAAGCCGAGCTGGATCGGTCCGCCGTCGCCCAGCATGACGAAGTCGTCGTCGCTGTAGGTGACCTCCCAGCGGGTCGCGACGCGGTAGAACTCGGCGAGCTTGCCGGGGTCCGCGCTGTCGAGCATGACGGTGGCGAGTTTCATCGCTTGGTGCCCTCTCTTCGTGGTCGGGGCACAGCTTCACCTGTCCGGGCGAACGGCGTATTGAACATTCTTGTCGTACCCCACGCGTAGGGTCTCGGACATGCGCACCGCTGTGGACCTCGCCGTCACGGCCGACTTCGCGGTCAGCTCGGTGACGTGCACGGACCACCACGCGTCCTGGTCGGCGCCCGAGGCGGCGGGCGGCCACCGGGTCGTGCTGGTGCGGCGCGGGTCGTTCCGGCGGCGGGCGCGGGACGGGGTGGCGGAGTTGGACGGGACGGCGGGGTACGTGAGCGTGCCCGGTGAGGAGGAGCAGTTCGCGCACCCGGCGGGTGGTGACGTGTGCACGGCGGTGTGGGTCGCGCCTTCGCTGTGGCGGTCCGTGGTCGGTGAGGAGTGGCCGACGCGGTCGGTGCTGCACGTGGACGCGACGGTCGAGCTGGCGCACCGACAGCTGCTGGCGGCCGGCGGTGCGGTTTCAGGCGGCGGTGCGGTTTCAGGCGGCCGTGCGGTCGCGGGCCGCAGGGCGGTCACGGGCGGCGGCGCGCCGTCAGGCGGCGGCGCGCTATCGAGCGGCGGGGCGGTGGCGGACATCGCGTTCGGGATGGCGGAAGCGCTCGTGCGGCTCGTGGCGAGCACGCGCGATCGGCCGTTGCCGGGCGTCGAGGACCGCGCCACGGTGTCGGCCGCGCGGGCCGCGATCCTCGCCGACCACCCCGAGTCGCGCGGGCTGGTCCCGCTGGCCCGGCTGCTCGGCGTCTCCCCCTACCGCCTGAGCCGCGCGTTCAGCCAGGACGTCGGCGTCTCGCTCACCCGCTTCCGCAACCGGGTCCGCGTCGGCCGCGCCATGGCCCGCATCCAGGACGGCGAGACCGACCTGGCCGGGCTCGCCGCCGAACTGGGCTTCGCCGACCAGGCCCACCTCACCCGCACGGTCCGCGGCCTGGTCGGCCACACCCCCACCGCCCTGCGCCGCCTGCTGCGCCCGGACGCCACGAAGTAGCCGCCCGGACTTGACGAAGTGCCGTCGATGCCCGCCGGGCATCGCCACAGGCATTGGACCATCCCCGAGGCCGCTGGTTGGCTGGCCGGCGTGACCACCGCGCACCCCAACGTCGAGCTGATCCGCCGCTTCTACCAGGCCTACGGCGGCGACGACCCGCAAGCGCTCGCGGAGTTCTTCGCCGACGACATCCGCTGGATCATCCCCGGCCACCACCCGCTGTCCGGCACGAAGGTCGGCGCCACCGAGGTGCTCGCCTTCTTCGGCGAACTGGCCAAGGCGGGCTTCAAGGCCGACCCGGTGTTCCTCGCCACCGACGGCGACTGGGTGGTCGACCTGCACCGCGGGTGGAGCACCGACCCCGAGGGCCTGGACATCATGTGGGCGCTGGCCTTCCGCATCCAGGACGGCAAGATCGCCGAGGCGGTCAACTTCGCGGCGGACCAGCACGCGGCCGACGCGTACTTCTGGCAGAAGTACCCGCTCGCCCCCGTGCCGGACCGCCTCGCCTGACCTACGCGGAGACCGGGCGTCGCTGCGGCGCCCGGTACGCCCAGTTCCACGCCGCCTCGACCGGGCCGCGGGAGAACCGCTTCATCCACCAGCTCGCGCCGAGCACCAACAGCGCCGACACCACGACCCACGCGCCGATCGTGTACCAGACGCCCAGGTGACCGAGGCGGCCCGTGAGGTTGAGCCCCCACTGGTAGCACAGCACGGACGCGATGACGTTCTGCGCGATGTAGCAGCTCAACGCCGACCGCCCCACCGACGTGACGCCCCGCCGCAGGAAACCCTCGGGCGACCGCATCCGGTGCACCAGCATGGTGATCGCGCCGAGCAGGCCGAACGACACGATCGGCGCGGACACGTACCGGTCCACGGCGAACCACTCGCCGCCGGCCAGCGTGGTCACCACGTTCAGCGGCAGACCCAGGCCGAGTCCCCAGCCCGCGAGCCGGCGCTGGATGCGCAGGCCGCGTTCGGAGTCCTCCAGCGCACCGGCCCGCACCAGCCGCACCCCGGCCAGGAACAGCACCGTGCTCAACGGCAGCACGAACACGATCTCGGCCCGGAACACGTCGAGGAACTCGATCCGCGACTGCACCTGCCCCAGCCAGCTCGTGTTGTCGACCGGCAGCGACCCGCCCAACGACCCGCCCAACGACCCGTCCCCCAGGTGCATCGCCCACGTCACCAGGCCGACGAACGCCAGGTGCAGCACGAGCGCGCCGCCCAGCCACGCCCGCACGACCCGGTCGCTGCGCCCCACCAGGAACGCCACCAGCACGGACACGATGGCGTAGAACATCAGCACGTCGAACTCGAAGATGAGCACGTAGTGCAGGAGCCCCTCGAACAGCAGCAACGCCGACCGCCACAGGTACCAGCCGGGCCACTTCTGCCCGCGCTTGACGGCGGAGGCGTGCTGCAACGCCAGCCCGATGCCGAACAGGATCGACAGCAGTCCCAGGAACTTGCCGTTGCTGACCATCCGCAGCAGCGCCTCGCCCCAGTCGTCGGCGCCGGTGAGGAAGCCGCCCGGGCCGTCCGGGTGGGTGAAGATCCAGATGTTCGTGCCGAGCGTCCCCAGGATGGCCACGCCCCGCAACACGTCCAGGGCCGTGATCCGACCGCCCATGTTCCCCCTCCAGTGAAGATCGCCTCTGAAGGTAGGCCGCGCGACGGCGTCGGCGAGTCGGCCGGAGGATTCACAGGGGGTCGCACTTTCGGAGGACCCGACTCACACCGGTTCGGGCTGGCGCTCCACGGTGGAAGCCTTGCGCGGCAACGCCAACGCCACGACCAGACCGGCCACCATGCCCAGTGCCGTCAGCAACACCGCCACGAACCCGCCGTTCTCCGGACCACCACTGGAGTTCGCCACGGCGATGAGCACCGCCAAACCAACGGCATTGCCCAGGTTCAAGGTCGTGGACGCCAGCCCCGACGCCACACCCTGCTCGTGCGGGGCGACTCCCGACGCGGCGGCGATCCACATCGCCGTCCACACCACACCCTGCCCGACACCGGAGACGACCAGCCCCGGCACGGCCCCGACGAACGTGCTGCCCGCGTCGAACCCGAACGCCAGCACCACCGTGCCGACGACCCCGACGCCGAACCCGGCGAGCAGGGTCGTCCGCGTGCCAAATCGAGTCGACATCCGCTCACCGACCTGGGTGCCGACCGCGATCGCCAGTGACGGCACCAGGAACGCCAGGCCGGCGGCCAGCGGCGAGAACCCGTGGACGGTGTGCAGCAGGACGGTCAGGAAGTACGGCAGAGCGCCAAAGGTGCCCATGAACAGCGCGGTCACCGTGACGCCGACCAGGAGACTCCGGTTGTGCAGCAAGCGGAACGGCATCAACGGATCCGCACTCCGCCGCTCGATCAACACAAAGGCCCACAACAACACCACCGCCACCACTGCGGCAACGAGGATCTCCGCCGACAGCCACCCCACCTCAGGTCCCTGCACCAGGACGAACACGAGCAACGTCGCCCCACCGGTCACGCTCAACGCCCCCGGCAGATCGAACCGCCGCCGCTCGTGCCCACGCGGGTCGGCCGGGATGACCAGCAACGCGGCGAGTGCCACCGCCCCCGCCAGCGGCACGTTGACGAAGAACACAGCGGGCCAGCCAAAGCTCTCCGTCAACACCCCGCCGAGCAACGCCCCGACGGTCAACCCACTGGCCCCCGCACCACCCCACACCGCCAACGCCCGGTTGCGCTTGGGTCCTTCCTCGAACAGGTTGTTCAGCAACGACAACGTCGAGGGCAACAGCAACGCACCCCCCAACCCCTGCACCGCGCGCGCCACGACGATCACCCCAGGCGAGGTGGCCAACCCACCCGCCAACGACGACACCGCGTACAAGACCAACGCCAACACGAACACCCGCCGCCGCCCGAGCAGATCCGCCGCCCGCCCACCGAGCAGCAGGAACCCGCCCGCGATCACGACGTAGGCGCTGACCACCCACTGCTGGGTCTGCCCGGTGAAGCCGAGGTCCGCGCCGATCTCGGGCAGCGCGACGAAGACGATGTTGAGGTCCAGCGCGAAGATCAACTGCGCCAGGGCGAGCAGGGCGAGGCTCAGCCCCGGCCGTGCTGTGGTGGACGTGCTCATACCCATCCTTAGGTTCTTGGCTTCGCCTTTTGGTTTCGTTCGACAGTACGACAATTTACGTACGATCGGATCGTACGACAGAAGTCGTACTGACGTACACTGGGCAGGGTGATCGGCCACCACCCGGAACCGGACCAGATCAAGCTGGAGAACGTCCTCACCGCACTGGGCCACCCGATGCGGCTGGCGATCGTGCGCGAACTCGCCGGGGGTGGCGAGCGGGCGTGCGGGACGGTGCTGAGCAAGGAGATCGCGAAGTCGACCCTGACCCACCACTGGCGTGTCCTGCGCGACAGCGGCGTGATCCGACAGCGCCCGTCGGGCCGCGAACACCTGCTGTCCCTGCGCCGGGAGGACTTGGAACAACGCTTCCCGGGCCTGCTCGACTCGGTCCTCGCGGGCGTCGAATCCGACCCGGAATCAGTGGACCGCTACGCCCCCTGAGGCGATGTCGACGCCAGGTCAGCGGCAGCGCCCCCGCAGCACCGACTTCGGGCCAGCGTCCCCACGGCAGCAGCCCCCAGCACCAGCCCTACGGCAGCGACCTCGCGCCAACAGCCCGCCACCAGCAGCCCGCCAGCAGCGACGTCGCGGCAGCGGCCCTACGGCAGCGGCCTGGCAGCGGCAACCCTGCAGCATCGGCCATCTCGACAGCAGCTCAGCGCCGGCAACTCAGCGGCGGAAACCCGGCGGCGACACCGTGAGCGGGCCAGCGCCAACGGGCCGGCGGCGACCCCGCAGCATCGGCCATCTCGACAGCAACTCAGCGACAGCAACTCAGCGGCGGAAACTCAGCGGCGGAAACTCAGCGGCAACAGCGTGAGCGGGCCAGCGCCAACGGCCCGGCGGCGGCCCAGCGGCAGTGGCGCGACGGCAGCGGCGACAGGTCCGGCGCGGCGGACGTTTGTAGCGGGTGCGGCCTCCGGCCCCCGACACCATTTTCCCACGCGGGTACGACATTCAGCGGCCCGGCAGCGGCCCGGCGGCCGCGGCAGGGCTGGCGTCAACGGCCCGGCGGCGGTTCGGCTGCGGGCGAGTTGGCCAGCGCCAGCGGTTCAGCGGCGGCCCGGCGGTGGCGGTTCAGCGGCGGAGGCTCCCGCGGCGACTCGCTGGCAGCAGCGGCGCGGCAGCAGCGGCGCGGCGGCAGCAGCGCGGCGGCAGCAGCGCGGCGGTGGCGGCGCGGCGGCAGCAGCGCGGCGGCAGCAGCGCGGCGGCAGCAGCGCGGCGGCAGCAGCGCGGCGGCAGCAGCGCGGCGGCAGCAGCGCGGCGGCAGCAGCGCGGCGGCAGCAGCGCGGCGGCAGC